>NZ_JBYMEM010000007.1:1422500-3173335 GCF_057766565.1 Streptomyces sp. MGP-P1
GCGGGCTCCGTGGGGCGCGGTTCGCGCTCCTCGTCGCTGCCTGTGCGTTCCGCGTCGTGCTCAGCCACCGGACGTGCTCCCCTTCATCCCGACGCTCGGTGCGAGACGGCCGATGAACCGGTAGCTCTCATCGAAGATCCGCTCCGCATCATGGTCCAACGTCGCCACGTGGTAGCTCTGTTCCAACAGGATCTCCGAGACGTCCGTGGAGGAGATCCGGCTCAGGATCCGCGCGCTGTCCGCGGGCGGCACGACATGGTCCTGCGGGCTGTGCAGCAGGACCACCGGCTGGGTCACCTGGGGCAGCTCCCCGTCGACCAGCCGGAAGAACTTCCGCACCGAGTGCGCGGCGTGCAGCGGCACCTTGTCGTAGCCCACCTCGTGCGAGCCCGGCAGCGCGATGTCGTCGGTCAGGCCCTTGGTCGTCCGCACCAGATGACGGGCCACCGGCAGCGCGTACGCCGAGAGGCCGTGCACCTTGTTGGCCGGGTTGACCAGCACCAGACCGCTGATCGCGTCCCCGTGCTTGGCCGCGAGCCGCAGGCTCAGCGCGCCGCCCATGGACAGACCGAAGACGAAGACCCGCTCGCACTTCTCCTCGAGGACCCGCAGCTCCCGGTCCACCTCCGCGTACCAGTCCTGCCAGCCGGTGACCGCCATGTCCTCCCAGCGGGTGCCGTGGCCCGGCAGCAGCGGCAGCGAGACCGTCAGCCCGCGCTCGGCGAGATGGTTTGCCCAGGGGCGCAGCGACTGCGGCGATCCGGTGAAGCCATGACAGAGGAGGACGCCGACCTCTCCGCCCTCGTGGCGGAACGGCTCGGCTCCAGGGAGGACCGGCACCAGGGTCTCCTGTTCGTGGGACGGGGCGGGCGGGCACCTGGGGGAGTGCTTGACGGATGACTTCACCGTACGCGACCGGACCGACACCGACCAGGGCCGTCACGCCCCCCGGGGGCCGCCCCGCACGGACCGCGCGGGCAGCCGGTCCGCCGATGCCGGGCACCGGCCGCGACGACCTCACAGGCTAAGGTCTCCACGACAGCACACAGGAGGCACAAGAGTTGATCTACGGCGCAATGAAGTTCTCCATCGGCGGCTCCCTGAAGCTCGCCTTCCGGCCGTGGGTGGAGGGCCTGGAGAACATCCCCGAGCGCGGTCCGGCGATCCTCGCGAGCAACCACCTGTCGTTCTCCGACTCGTTCTTCCTCCCGGCTGTGCTGGACCGCAAGGTCACCTTCATCGCCAAGGCCGAGTACTTCACCGCCCCCGGGGTCAAGGGCAAGCTCACCGCCGCCTTCTTCAAGGGCGTCGGCCAGCTCCCCGTCGACCGCTCCGGAGCGCGCGGCGCGGGCGAGGCGGCGATCAAGGCCGGCATCCAGGTCGTCGAGAGCGGCGGCCTCTTCGGTATCTACCCCGAGGGCACCCGCTCGCCCGACGGCCGCCTCTACCGGGGCAAGCCCGGCGGTCTGGCCCGGGTCGCGCTGGCCACCGGAGCGCCCGTGATCCCGGTCGCCATGATCGACACCGAGAAGATCCAGCCGCCCGGCCAGGTGATGCCCAAGCTGATGCGCCCCGGCATCCGGATCGGCAAGCCGCTGGACTTCAGCCGCTACCAGGGCATGGACGGCGACCGCTTCATCCTGCGCTCGGTGACCGACGAGGTCATGTACGAGATCATGAAGCTCTCCGGCCAGGAGTACGTGGACGTCTACGCCACCGCCGCCAAGCGCCAGATCGCGGACGAGGCGAAGGCCCGGGCCCAGGAGGCGAAGGCCAGGGCCGAAGAGGCCAAGCGCGCCCAGAAGCAGGCCGCCGCGGACAACGAGAACGGAACGGAACGGTCCGGCGCGTAACCGCGTCGTTCACCGTCCGGGGGGTGGGGGGCCATGGCCAAGCGTGAGCGGGTCGTACGGATGTCGGTCGAGCTGCCGCTCTGGCGCGCGCTGACGGGCTACCGCGTCCTGACGATGCTCTACGCGGTGCTGCTCGCGATCTTCGGGAAGGACAACTTCGGCCAGCAGAGGTTCGAACGCCCCTGGGTGGCCGTCGCGTATCTGGCGTTCCTCCTCGTCTGGACGCTCGCCACGCTGCCGAAGGTCCGCTCGGCCGCGAGCTGCACCAAACGCTTCCTCGTCGCGGACCTGGTCGTCGCGCTGACCGGCATCCTGCTCACCCCGCTCGCCGACTTCGACTCCCAGTCGTTCGACGGTCCGACGCTGCCGTCGATCTGGACGGCCGGCGCGGTCCTCGCCTTCGCGATCAAGGGCGGCTGGCGGTGGGCGGCCTTCGCCTCCACGTTCGTCGCCGCCGCCAACATCATCCAGCGCGGCGAGCCCAGCCGGGACACCTACCACAACGTCCTGCTGGTCTGGGTCGCCTCCATCGCCATCGGGTACGTCGTCGAGGTCGCCCGCGCCAGTGAACGCACCCTGGCCCGCGCCCTGGAGATCGAGGCCACCACCCGCGAACGCGAACGGCTCGCCCGCGACATCCACGACAGCGTGCTCCAGGTCCTCGCCATGGTCCAGCGCCGGGGCACCGCCATCGGCGGCGAGGCGGCCGAGCTGGGCCGGATGGCCGGGGAGCAGGAGGTCGCCCTGCGCACCCTGGTCTCCAGCGGCCTGGTCCCACCGACCCGGGTCTCCGAGGACGCCGCCGAGGGGGCCGTGGTCCGCACGGTCGACGTGGACGACGACGAAGGCGCCGGGGCCGCCTGCGACCTGCGCGCCCTGCTCGCCCCGCACGCGGGATCCCGCACGAGCTTCGCGGAGCCGGGCGCCCCGGTGCTGCTCCCCGCCGAGTCGGCCCGTGAGCTGGCAGCCGCCGTCAGCGCCGCCCTGGACAACGTGACCGTGCACGCCGGTCCGGACGCCCAGGCGTGGATCCTGGTCGAGGACGAGCCGGACGAGGTGATCGTCACCGTCCGGGACGACGGCCCCGGCATCCCGGAGGGGCGGCTCGCCCAGGCGGAGGGGGAGGGGCGGCTCGGCGTCGCGCTGTCCATCCGGGGCCGGCTGCGCGACCTGGGCGGCACGGCAGAGCTGATCTCGGTGCCCGGACAGGGCTGCGAGGTCGAGTTGAAGGTTCCCAAAGCACCGAAGGTCTCCCGGGGGAAGGCAGGATCGGCCCGATGAGTACACAGAACGCAGCAAACGCAGCAAACGCGGCACAGGGCGAGCAGGGGGGCGCGGACCGGCCCATCAGGGTCATGGTCGTCGACGACCACCCCATGTGGCGCGACGCGGTCGCCCGCGATCTGGCCGAGTCCGGCTTCGACGTCGTCGCGACCGCCGGGGACGGCCCGCAGGCGGTCCGCCGGGCCAAGGCCGTGAGCCCGGACGTCCTGGTCCTGGACCTGAACCTCCCCGGCATGCCCGGCGTCCAGGTCTGCAAGGAGCTCGTCGGCTCCCACCCGGGCCTGCGGGTCCTGGTCCTCTCCGCGAGCGGCGAGCACGCCGACGTCCTGGAGGCGGTGAAGTCCGGGGCCACCGGCTATCTGCTGAAGTCCGCCTCCACGCAGGAGCTGACCGACGCGGTCCGCTCCACCGCGGCCGGCGACCCGGTCTTCACCCCGGGCCTGGCGGGCCTGGTCCTCGGCGAGTACCGCCGACTCGCCTCCGACCCCGCCCCCGTGGCGTCGAACGAGCCCAAGGCCCCGCAGCTCACCGACCGGGAGACCGAGGTGCTGCGCCTGGTCGCCAAGGGACTCTCGTACAAACAGATCGCCGAACGCCTGGTCATCTCGCACCGCACCGTGCAGAACCATGTGCAGAACACCCTCGGCAAGCTCCAGCTGCACAACCGCGTGGAGCTCGTGCGGTACGCCATCGAGCGCGGCCTCGACGACGTCTGACCGGCGGGGCCGGGGGCGGAGCCGTATATTCGCGATGTCCGGCCCCCTTCGCGATGTCCGGATGTTCGCGATGTGCGGCCCCGCCCGCGGAAACAGATGGAGTACCGGTGGAAATCCTGGCCTTCGGTGTGCAGTCCGACGAGAAGCCCCTGATCGAGAAGGCCTTCGAGGGGCTGCACGAGGTCCGCTGCCTGGACGTCTTCCTGAACCGGGACACCGCCCCCATCGCGGCCGGCTACGAGATCGTCTCCACCAGCGTCAACGCCGACCTCGGCTCCCAGGTGCTCCAGACGCTCGCCGCGGGCGGCACGCAGATGATCGCCCAGCGCTCCACCGGCTTCAACAACATCGACCTGGAGGTCGCCGAGCGCCTCGCCCTGCGTGTCGCCCGGGTCTCGTACTACTCGCCGTACTCGGTCGCCGAATTCGCCTGGACGCTCGCCATGGCCGTCAACCGGCGCATCATCCGCGCCGCGAGCCGCACCCGGGACTTCGACTTCCGCCTGGACGGGCTGCTCGGCCGGGACATGCGCGGCCGGACCGTCGGGGTGCTCGGCACCGGGAAGATCGGCGAGGCGTTCACCCGGATCGCCCACGGCTTCGGCATGAAACTGCTCGGCTGGGACGTGGCCCAGAACCCGGCCTGCGTCGAGCTGGGCATGGAGTACGTCGACAAGGACCGGCTGTTCGCCGAGGCCGACCTGATCAGCCTCCATGTGCCGCTGCTGCCCAGCACCCACCACCTCCTGGACGCGGCCGCTCTCAAGGCGATGAAGGACGACGCGATCCTCGTCAACTCCAGCCGCGGCGGCCTCATCGACACCGCCGCCCTGGTCACCGAGTTGCGCGCGGGCCGCTTCCTCGGCGTAGGACTCGACGTGTACGAGGCGGAGGCCGGGCTGTTCTTCCTCGACAAGTCCCTGGAGGGCATCGACGACGACACCCTCGCCCGTCTGGTGACCTTTCCCAACGTCGTCGTCACCTCCCACCAGGCGTACTACACCGAGGACGCGGTGGGCCAGATCATCGACGCGACCGTCAAGAACGTCACCGACTACCTGGCCCGCCGCCACAGCGAGAACGTCCTCGTGCCGAGGGCGTGAAGCCCGTCAGCTCGGCACCACCGGCAGCCCCGCCAGCAGTTCCGTCACGATCACCGAGCCCCGCACCGTCAGCACCGACTCCGGGTGGAACTGCACCGAGGCGAAACCGGGACCGCGCAGCGCGTGCAGCTCACCGCTCGCCTCGTCGCGGCTCACCTCGATCCCGTGCGCGGCCAGCTCGACGGCGGCCGGACCGTCGCACCGCCCGGTGAAGCTGTTGTAGAAGCCCACCGTCTCCGGCCGGCCGAACAGCTCGATCCGGGTCTGCGCCCCCTGGTACGGCACGGCCTTGCGCACGATCTCCAGACCCAGCTCCGCCGCGATCAGCTCGTGCCCGAGGCAGACCCCCAGCAGCCCGTGCCGGTTCTCCCGCACCAGCTCCGCGGTGATCTCCCGCAGCAGCCGCATCTTCGGGTCGGTGAGATCGCCCGGATCGCCCGGCCCCGGACCCAGCACCACGGGTCCTTCGTGTGCCCGGACCACCTCGCGCAGTCCCGGCTCGTCGTAGCGGCGCACCGAGACGTCCAGACCGGAGGCCCGCAGCAGATGGGCCAGCATCGCGGTGAACGTGTCCTCGCCGTCCACCACCAGCGCGTGCCCCGAAAGATCCCGGGTCCGCTCCTGCATCCGCAGCCAGAACGGCGCGAGCCCTCCGCGCCGGTCGTCCAGCGCCGCCTGCACCCGGGGGTCGGATGCCAGCCGCGGGCGGTCCGCCTCCGCCCCGGGCCGGCCCGGCCGCACCCCCAGCGCGGCCAGCACCCCGGCCGCCTTGGCATGCGTCTCGGCGACCTCGCTCTCCGGGTCCGAGTGGCGTACGAGGGTGGCCCCCACCGGCACCCTCAGCGAGCCGTCCGGGGCGATGTCGGCCGTGCGGATCAGGATCGGCGAGTCCAGGGTCTGCGCCCCGCTCGCGTCCGTGCCCAGCAGGGCCAGCGCGCCCGCGTAGTAGCCGCGGCCCCCGGACTCGTACCGCTCGATGACCCGGCACGCGTTCTGCACCGGGGAGCCGGTGACGGTCGCCGCGAACATCGTCTCGCGCAGCACGTCCCGCACATCCAGCGAGGACTTCCCGCGCAGCTCGTACTCGGTGTGCGCGAGGTGCGCCATCTCCTTGAGCCGGGGCCCGACCACCACCCCGCCCATGTCGCCCACCGTGCACATCATCTTCAGCTCCTCGTCGACCACCATGGACAGCTCCTCGCTCTCCTTGCGGTCCCCCAGGAACGCCAGCAGGCTCTCGGCGGTGGGCCCATCGGCCGGGTAGCGGTACGTCCCGCTGATCGGGTTCATCACGACCGTCCCGCCGGACATCCGCACGTGCACCTCGGGGCTCGCCCCGACCAAGGTCCGCCCACCCGTCGCCCGCCGCCGCCCCGATACGGAGATCCCTTCGGGCTCGCTGCCTCCCGTGTGCACCACGAACGTCCAGTACGCGCCCCGCTCGCCCGCCAGCAACCGCCGGAACAGCGCCAGCGCGTCCGCCCGCCCGAACCCGGGGATCGCGCCCCGGAACGTCCGCCGGATCACGAAGTTCGCGCCCTCGCCCTGCCCGATCTCGTCCTGGATGACCCGCCGCACGATGTCCGCGTACTCCGCGTCCTCCACGTCGAAGCCCCGGTCCTCCACCCGCACGTGATGGTCGGGCAGCGCCGCCAGCAGCTCCGCGAGCTCCAGTTCGTGCGTCTCGTCGGCGACCAGCACGCTCAGCGGGGTGCCGTCGTCGCGCACGTCGAAGCCGCGCTCGGCGATCTGCCGGAACGGCACCAGGGCCAGTGCGGGCGCCGCGCCCACCGGCAGGTCGGCCAGCCGGTCGACCTCCCGCACCCCGCCGATCAACAGTTCGACGTGATCGTGGTCACGGCCGGGCGTGCGCCGGCGCAGCAGGGCGAACGGCGGGGCGTCGTCGGCCAGTAGTCGGCGGACGAGACCGGAGGCGGAGCGGGATGCGGTCTGCGACATGGGAGCAGGTTCCTTCCGGACGGCCCGTACGGCATCGCGTACGGGATTCACAGGGGGAGGAACGGCTCCGCAACGCAGAAAGGCCGCCCCTCGGGCGGCCTTCGCGAAGTGTCAGCGCGATGAATCAGCGGGCCGCCGGATGAGCGGTCCACCACCAGTTCTGGATCGAGATCTCGATCAGTCGCGTCGACATGCCCCGACCCTAGCGGACCGGTCCCGGCATCGGAGCGCGTGTCTCATCTGTTGAGCGCACGGCTGGACGCCTCTTCCGACCCCGTAATGTTGTGCTCGTGACCGTGAACGCCAATACCTCCGTCGCCGGTGGCAACACCTGGCGAGACCTTCCCGCGGCGCAGCAGCCCGAGTACCCCGACTCCGAGGCCCTGCGCGATGTACTCGCGGACCTCGCGTCGTATCCGCCGCTCGTCTTCGCCGGCGAGTGCGACCAGCTGCGCGCCCGCCTGGGAGCCGTCGCCAAGGGCGAGGCGTTCCTGCTGCAGGGCGGCGACTGCGCCGAGGCCTTCGACGCCGTGTCCGCCGAACACATCCGCGCCAAGCTGAAGACGGTGCTCCAGATGAGCGCCGTCCTGACCTACGCGGCCTCCGTGCCCGTGGTGAAGGTCGGCCGCATCGCGGGCCAGTACTCCAAGCCGCGCTCCAAGTCGACCGAGACCCGCGACGGCGTGACCCTGCCGACCTACCGCGGCGACTCGGTGAACGGCTTCGCCTTCACCGAGGAGGCCCGGATCCCGGACCCCGCGCGGCTGAAGCAGATGTACCACGCGTCCTCCTCCACGCTGAACCTGGTGCGCGCCTTCACCACCGGCGGTTACGCCGACCTGCGCCAGGTCCACGCCTGGAACCAGGACTTCGTGAAGTCGTCCCCCGCCGGCCAGCGCTACGAGGCACTGGCCCGCGAGATCGACAACGCGCTGAACTTCATGAAGGCGTGCGGCACCGACCCGGCCGAGTTCAAGGCGGTCGAGTTCTACGCCTCGCACGAGGCGCTGCTGCTGGACTACGAGTCGGCGCTGACCCGTACGGACTCGCGCACCGGCGAGCTGTACGACACCTCCGCCCACATGGTCTGGATCGGAGAGCGCACCCGCCAGATGGACGGCGCGCACATCGAGTTCGCCGCCCGGATCCGCAACCCGATCGGCATCAAGCTCGGCCCGACGACCACCGTCGACGAGGCGCTCGGCTACGTCGACCGCCTCGACCCCGAGCGCGAGCCGGGCCGGCTGACCTTCGTCGTCCGCATGGGCGCCGACAAGGTCCGCGACAAGCTCCCCGAGCTGGTCGAGAAGGTCACCGCCTCCGGCGCGACCGTCGCCTGGGTGACCGACCCGATGCACGGCAACACCTTCGAGGCCGCCTCCGGTCACAAGACGCGCCGCTTCGACGACGTCCTGGACGAGGTCAAGGGCTTCTTCGAGGTCCACAAGGGCCTCGGCACCCACCCGGGCGGCATCCACGTGGAGCTGACCGGCGACGACGTCACCGAGTGCGTGGGCGGCGGCCACGAGATCTTCGTGGACGACCTGCACCAGCGCTACGAGACGGCCTGCGACCCCCGGCTCAACCGCAGCCAGTCCCTCGACTTGGCCTTCCTCGTCGCCGAGATGTACCGCGACCAGTAGTCCGGCGGGCCGGGAGGGCTCCCGGCAGTCGCAACTGTGGGGCACGGATCCATGTGATCCGTGCCCCACAGTCGTACTCCGGGCTTTTACGCCGGTTGAGCGACGGGTAAGGTTAGGTTAGCCTCACCGTGGAAATCGGAGCGGCGCCCGTGACCGACCCGCAGGGAGGTGAACCGCATGTACGTCTGTTCCTGCTTCGGCATCACGGAAGCACAGGTCAAGAAGCATGCGGACGCCGGAGCCTGCACACCCCGGCAGATCGCCTCGGCCTGCAAGGCCGGGACGGACTGCGGCGGATGTGTACGCCGCATCCAGGCGCTGCTGGGCCGGGGCGACTGCCCCCGCCGTGAGCTGCTCGACCAGCGACAGGAACCCGCGACCGCCTCCCTCGCGCACCCGGTCGCCGCGACCGTCGCGGCATCGGCCGCCGCGGCGGCCGCCATCGGCGCGATCCGGGACGTGACGCTCTCCGACGCCGCCTGACCGCCCCGCACGCCCCGCGAACAGCCTCCGACCCGGGTGCGGCCCCGGTCAGCTCTCCGGCTGCTCGATCAGCTGGGCGATGTAGAGCGGCTCACCGAGCTTCTCGACCAGCTCCAGCTGGGTGTCGAGATAGTCGATGTGGTGCTCCTCGTCCGCCAGGATCGACTCGAAGATGTTCGCCGACGTGATGTCGCCCTTGCCGCGCATCACCTCGATACCGCGCTTGAGGCGGTCGATCGCCTCCACCTCGACCTGGCGGTCCGCCTGGAACATCTCGGTGACCGTCTGGCCCACCCGCACATGGAAGAGCCGCTGGTAGTTCGGCAGCCCTTCGAGGAACAGGATCCGGTCGGTGAGGATCTCGGCGTGCTTCATCTCGTCGAAGGACTCGGCCCGGGTGTATTTGGCGAGCTTCGTCCACCCGAAGTTGTCCTGCATCTTGGCGTGCAGGAAGTACTGATTGATGGCAGTCAATTCGGCGGTCAGCTGCTCATTGAGAAACTCAAGGACCTCGGGGTCGCCCTGCATGGCAAAGGCTCCTTCCAACCGGTGATCGATTCTGCGAGTTGGCGAGATCCTCGCACCGCGCCCGGCGGTCGTCCAGTAAGTGCATGCTTAGTACGAGTTGCCCGGATGGGATGCTCCCCTGGTCATGACCACCCCTGCCTGTCTGTCACCATGGAGGCATGGGTCAGCCGGAAAGCCGGGAAAACCGCGGGACAGAGCAGTCCGAGCTTCCGCCGGGACAGCGACTTCAACGCGGATGGCCGGTCACCCACTACGGGCCCGTTCCCAAGTTCAAGCCCGACCGCTGGGAGTTCCGGGTCTTCGGGGCCACCGCCGACGGTGACAAGCGCTGCTGGAACCACCAGGAGTTCGCGGCGTTGCCGTTCTCCTCGGTCGTCGCCGATCTGCACTGCGTGACGAAGTTCAGCATGATCGGCGCCGAATGGGGCGGGATCCCCGCCCGTACGGTCCTCGAACTGGCACCGCCCGCCCCCGACGCCACCCATGTCATGGTCTGGGCGGAGTACGGCTTCTCATCGAACCTGCGCCTCGACGACTTCGCCTCCGAGCACACCCTGTTCGCCACCCACAAGGACGGCGAACTCCTCACCGCCGAGCACGGCTTCCCGCTCCGCCTCGTCGTCCCGCATCTGTATGCCTGGAAAGGCCCCAAATGGGTCCGGGGCATCGAGTACATGACGGCGGACCGGCGCGGATTCTGGGAGGAGCGGGGCTACCACAACATCGGCGACCCCTGGGGTGAGCAGCGCTACTCCTATCAGGAGGAGCCCGGGGACGGCCCCGAGCTCTGACCCGTCTCCCGTAGCCCCTTCAGCCGGGCCACGTCCGCCGCGTGCCCGTCCTTGCCGCCGGGCGTCTCGATGATCAGCGGCACGCCTTCGGTCGCCGGATGCGCGAGCAGCTCCCGGAAGGGCTCCACCCCGATGTGACCGGCGCCGATGTTCTCGTGCCGGTCCTTGTGAGCGCCCACGACGTCCTTGGAGTCGTTGGCGTGGATCAGCTTGAGCCGCCCCTCGCCGACCGTTTCCACCAGCAGGTCGAGCGTCTGCCGCATCCCCGAGGGGCCGGCCAGATCGTGCCCGGCGGCGTAGATGTGGCAGGTGTCCAGGCAGATGCCCAGCTTCGGGTGGGAGTCCAGCGCCTCGAAGTACGGACCGAAGTCCCAGGTCCGCGAGCAGAGCGAGAAGCCCTGGCCTGCAGTCGACTCCAGCAGCAGATCCGGGGAGTCGTCGTGGGTCAGCTCGTCCAGCAGGGGGCGCATGTGCTCGCGCACCTGGGCCAGCGCCTCGGCGCGCGGCCGTCCGCCGGTCGCCGAACCGGTGTGCACCACCACGCCCAGCGCGCCGATCTCGCGGGCCCGCCGCAGTGAGTGGCGCAGGGACTCCACGGACTTCTCGACCGTCGCCTCGGTGTGCGAGCCGAAGTTGATCAGATACGGGGCGTGGACGTACGCCGGGATCGATTCCGCCGCACACGCGGCCCGGAACAGCTCGTCCTGCGCCGGGTTCCCGGCGGGCGTGGCCCAGCCGCGCGGATTGGCCACGAAGACCTGCACGGTCTCCGCCGCCAGCTCCCGGGCGTACTCCAGGCCGACCTTGGCCAGACCGCCGGCCACCGGGACGTGTCCACCCACCGGATTGCGCAGAACGTGCATCTGGTTCTAGAACCCCTTGGTCTTGATCGTGATCGTGGACCCCTCGGGGGCCTGTTCGCCGCCGTCCACGGACTGGCTCGCGACCGTGTCGCTGAAGGAGAGGAACGGCCGGTCGACCTTCACGTCGAAGCCCGCCTCCTCCAGGGTGCTCCGCGCCTCGGCGACGTCCCGGCCGGTGACGTCCGGGACGTCCAGCAACCGGGGGCCCTTGGACACGGTCAGCTCGACCGTGTCGCCCTCGGCGGCCTCGGTCCCTCCGCCGGGGGACTGCTCGGCCACATCGCCCTCGGCCTCGGCGGAGTGGACCCGGCCCGGCAGCACCTCGGCCTTCAGCCCCTCGGCCGCCAGCTCGGAAGTGGCCTCGTCGGCGGAGAGCCCGGTGACGTCCGGGACGTCGATCGGGGCGCCCTTGCTGACGACGAGCGCCACGGCCGTGTCCGGGGTGCGGTCGGTGCCCGCGCGGGGATCCGTGCGGACCACCTCGCCACGGGCCACGTCCTCGCTGAACTCCCTGGTCACCATCCCGGGGGCCAGGCCCACCTTCTTCAGGGAGCGCCGGGCGTCCGCGAGCGAGCGGCCCACCACATCGGGCACCCGCACGATCTCCGGACCCCGCGAGACGACGAGCTTCACCGAGCCGTTGCCCCGGATCCGGTCGCCCGAGGCGGGGTCGCTGCTCACGACCGAGCCCCGTTCGACGGTGTCGCTGAAGACCCGCTGCACGCCCTTGAGCCCGAGCCCCTCGTCGGAGAGCCGCTTCTCGGCGGTCTGCTGGGTCTGGCCCAGCAGCGAGGGGACCCGGGTGAACTGCCCGGAGTTGATGTACCAGACGCCCGTCCCGATGCCCAGCGTCAGCAGTACGGCGGTGAGCACCGTGATCAGCTTGCGGTGCGGCCCGCCGAAGGGGCCGCGACGGCCGGTCCCGCGCCGGGGCGCGGCGGGTCCCGCGGGCGGCATCTCCAGTCGGCTGGTGCGGTGCACGCCGTCGCCGTCCGCGGGGAGGGCCCGCGGGATCACGCTCGTACGGTCGTCCGCGCCGTCATGGGCGTCCGACAGGGCCCCCGGCGGTACGGCGTCCAGCTCGGCGTCGGTCAGCGTGGCACGGGCCTCACGCGCCTCGGCCAGCAGCAGCACCGCGTCGTGCGGGCGCACCTCGGGATTGCGGGCGGTCGCGCTCGCCACCAGGCTGTCCAGCGCGACCGGGAGCCCCGGCACGACGGCGGACGGGGCCGGGACGTCGGAGTTGAGGTGCCGGTAGATGACCTGGGCGGCGTTCTCGCCGGTGTGCGGCTTGACGCCGGTCAGCATCTCGTAGAGCACGACCCCGCAGGCGTACACGTCGCTGCGGGTGTCGGCGCCGCCGTGCTCGATCTGCTCGGGGGCCAGGTAGGACACCGTGCCCAGCAGGGAACCGGTCGTGTCGGTGGCCGTGCCGACCGCCCTGACCAGGCCGAAGTCGGCGACCTTCACCCGGCCGTCGTCCCCGATCAGGACGTTCTCCGGCTTCATGTCGCGGTGCACGAACCCGGCCCGGTGCGCGGCGCCGAGCGCGGCGAGGACCGGCTCCAGGATGTCCAGCGCCGCCCGGGGCTGGAGGGCCCCGCGCTCGCGCAGCACGTCGCGCAGGGTGCAGCCCGCCACGTACTCCATCGCGAGGTAGACGTACGCGCCCTCGGCGCCCTGGTCGAAGACCGCGACGACATTGGGGTGCGCCAGGCGGGCCACCGACTTGGCCTCACGGATGAAGCGCTCGACGAACGAGACGTCGGTGGCGAGCGCCGGGTGCATCACCTTGAGGGCGAGCACCCGGTCCAGGCGGGTGTCCACGGCCCGGTAGACCGTGGCCATCCCGCCGACGGCGATGCGCGCCTCAATGCGATACCGGCCGTCGAGCAGCTGCCCGACGAGAGGGTCCTGGAGGGTCGTGTCCACCCCGAGAGTCTACGAGCCGCCGCCGACACCCCGGACTGGCGAGGGCGCTCCCGGGGCCGTTCTGCCATTCAAGCCCCCGGCGACTGAGGAGCGGGGTTCGGGGGCGGCGCCCCCGACCACGTACCGGCGCTCAGAACGCCGGGCGCTCCGGGTCCAGCGCCGCCCGCCCGTCCACCGGCGAGGACGCCTCGGCGAAGTGGCGGCGCGGAATCCGGCCCGCCCGGTACGCGAGCCGCCCGCCTTCCACCGCGTGACGCATCGCACCCGCCATCAGCTCCGGCTCCTGGGCCCGGGTCACCGCCGAGGCGAGCATCACAGCGGCGCACCCCAGCTCCATCGCCTGCGCCGCGTCCGAGGCGGTCCCGGCCCCCGCGTCGAGGATCACCGGCACCCCGGCCCGCTCGACGATCAGCTCGAAGTTGTGCGGGTTGCGGATGCCCAGCCCGGAGCCGATGGGGGAGCCGAGCGGCATGATCGCCGCACACCCCACGTCCTCCAGCTTCCGGGCCAGGACCGGATCGTCGTTGGTGTAGGGCAGCACGGTGAACCCGTCGTCGACCAGGACCTCGGCCGCGTCCAGCAGCTCGATCGGATCGGGCAGGAGGGTCCGCTCGTCGGCCACCACCTCCAGCTTCACCCAGTCGGTGCCGAGCGCTTCCCTGGCCAGCCGGGCGGTCAGCACCGCCTCGCCCGCGGTGAAGCAGCCGGCGGTGTTCGGCAGGACCTGGATGGAGAGCCGCTCCAGCACCGAGAGCACGGAACCACGCACGGTCGGGTCCAGCCGGCGCATGGCGACCGTGGTCAGCTCGGTGCCGGACGCGATCAGCGAGCGCTCCAGCACCTCCAGGCTCGGGGCCCCGCCGGTGCCCATGATCAGCCGGGAGCGATACGTGGCGGGCCCCAGCGTGAAGACGTCGTCGGACATGCTCAGCCTCCCTGTACGGCGGTCAGGACCTCGACGCGGTCGCCCTCGCCGAGCCTCGTCGCGGCCCACTGGCCGCGCGGGACGACGCTCTCGTTGACGGCGGCGGCGACCCCGGAGCGGGCCGGGGTCAGCGTGGCGACGAGGGCGTCCAGATCCGTCCCGGTCGGAACGGCGCGGACTTCCCCGTTCACCGAGACGGAGACGGTGGCGGCGGACACCGGGACGGAGACGGTGGCGGCGGATTCCGGTACGGCGTGCTGCTGGGTCATACGGGCTGCTCCTGGAGTACGGGGGCGGCGTTCTCGAAACGGCCGGGGGCGAAGGGGCGGACCGTCTCCGGCAGCTCGCCGGTGGTCAGGACGTCGGCCATCGCGTCCCCGGTGACGGGTGTCAGCAGGACGCCGTTGCGGTGGTGACCGGTGGCGAGCAGCAGACCGGGCAGGGCGGTCGGGCCGAGCAGTGGGGCGTTGTCGGGCGAGGCGGGACGCAGACCGGCCCGGGTCTCGGTGAGCGGCAGCTCGGTGATGCCCGGCACCAGCTCGTGGGCGTCGCGCAGCAGCTCGTACACCCCGCCGGCGGTGACCGTGGTGTCCCAGCCCATCTCCTCGCTGGTGGCGCCGACGACCAGCTCGCCGTTCTCGCGCGGCACGAGGTAGACGTGACCGCCGCGGACCACGGCGCGCACGGTGCGGCTGAGGAAGGGGGCGTACGCCCGGGGCACGGTGAGCCGGAGCACCTGGCCCTTGACCGGGCGGACCGGCGGCACGAGCTCCGGCGGGAGCCCGGCGAGCCGGCCGCTGAGACTGCCCGCGGCGAGCACGACCTGATCGGCCGCGAACTCCGTACCGTCGCCGAGCAGCGCCCCGGCGGCCCGGTCCCGGGCGACGGTGAGCCGCTCGGCGGTCGTCCGGCGGAACGCGACCCCGGCCCGTTCGCACGCGGTCAGCAGCGCCGCGGCGAGGCGGCGCGGATCCACCTGGTGGTCGCCGTCGACCCGGAGCCCGCCCCGGACGCCGGGGGCCAGCATCGGCTCCAGGCGGCGGCACTCACGGCCGCTCAGCCAGACCGACTCCAGCCCCGAACGCTCCTGGAGGGCGTGCAGTTCGCGCAGATGCGCCCGGTCGTCGGAGTCCAGTGCGACGGCGAGCGTGCCGCAGGTCCGGAAGCCGGTGTCCCGGCCGCTCGCCTCCTCCAGCTCGGCGACGAACGAGGGATAGCGGGCGGCGGAGGCGAGGTTGAGCCCGAGCAGCATCTGCTCGCCGTAGTGCAGTTCGGTGACGGCGGCCAGCATGCCCGCCGCGACCTGTGCGGCGCCCTCGCCCGGTTCCGGGTCCGCGACCGTGACGCGCAGCCCCCGCTGGGCGGCCCGCCACGCCGTGACCAGCCCGATGATTCCGCCCCCGATGACGAGGACGTCGGATCCGGAGCTCCTCTTGACGAGGTCATCGGATCCGGAGCTTCTCTCCGAGACGCGCATGGGTGTCCAGCCCCTCCCTTCGCCGGCATGACCCGGAGCAGGTTCGTACGGTCGGAGGCCGGCCAGCCTCCCTCTCAGCCCGGTGCGTCCGGGCTCCCGCGAGTGTTCTACCTTGGCCACCCTAAACCCCGCCGCCCCCGGCCAGTAGAGGAGCGCCCGCCATGGCCCGTTCGCTCGACGGACTCGTCCTGTCACCCGTCGCCGACCAGGCCCCGGGCCAGGTCGGCACCCGCACCCGCTTCACGTACCACGAGCTGGACGGCCGGATCTGGGCCGAGTACGCGGGCGGCGACGTGGTCCGCGGTCATCTCGTCGGCACCCGCGACGGGGACGCGCTGGACTTCCGTTACGTGCAGCTCAAGCAGGACGGAACGACCTCGTCCGGGCACTGCCTCTCCACCGTCGTCGACCTCGCCGACGGCCGGGTGCGGCTGGAGGAGCGGTGGGCCTGGGAGTCCCAGGAGGGCAGCGGCGCCAGCGTGGTGGAACAGCTTCCTTTCTGAGCTCCTTCCTGGGTTCCTCCCCGGCACCCCTCTGACTGACGGACCGTCAGGTGATTAAGGTGGACGGGTGAGCGAGCAGACGGAACAACGAGCGGCGCGGCAGGCACAGCACGTCGTGATCGTCGGGGCGGGCATGGCGGGCGTCCAGAGCGCCGTGGCCCTGCGCGAGGCGGGCTTCACCGGGCCCGTCACCCTGATCGGCGCCGAACCCCACCAGCCCTACGACCGGCCGCCGTTGTCCAAGGCCGTCCTGCTGGGCAAGGCCGAGGACTCCGCCTTCGACGTCGACTTCGAGGCGTTGGACATCACCCTGCGCCTCGGCCTGGACGTCACCGCCCTGCGCGCCGCCGACCATGTGCTGGACACCGCCGACGGGCCCGTCTCCTACGACGCCCTGGTCCTCGCGACCGGCGCGGAGCCCATGACCCTGCCCGGCGCCGAGGGCGTGCCCGGCGTCCACCTGCTGCGTACCCTCGACGACGCCGCCCGGCTGCGGCCCGTCCTGGACCGGCAGCACGACGTGGTCGTCGTCGGGGCGGGCTGGATCGGCGCGGAGTTCGCCACCGCGGCCCGCGCCGCGGGCTGCGCCGTCACCGTCGTCGAGGCCGCCGCCCGCCCGCTCGCGGGCACCCTGCCCGCCGAGGTGGCCGCCCCGATGACCGCCTGGTACGCCGACAGCGGCGCCGAACTCCTCACCGGGACCCGGGTCGACCGCGTCGAGGAGGGGGCCGTCGCCCTCGACGACGGCCGGGTCCTGCCCGCCGGGGCCGTGGTCGTCGGCATCGGCGCGCGCCCCGCCACCCGCTGGCTCGCCGGCTCCGGGGTCGCGCTCGGCCCGGACGGCTCGGTCACCGCCGACAGCGCGCTGCGCACCTCGGTGCCCGATGTGTACGCGGTCGGGGACTGCGCCTCCTTCCCCTCGGCCCGCTACGGGACACGTCTGCTGGTCCACCACTGGGACAACGCCCTCCAGGGCCCACGCACCGCGGCCGCCGCGATCATGGCCGTACAGGACGGGGAACCGCTCCCCGTCTACGACCCCGTCCCGTACTTCTGGTCCGAGCAGTTCGGCCGCTTCGTCCAGTACGCCGGCCACCACGCGGACGCCGACACCCTGGTGTGGCGCGGCGACGGGGCGGACGCGGCCTGGTCGGTGTGCTGGCTGCGCGACGGCGCGCTGGTGGCCGTGCTCGCCGTGGGCCGCCCGCGCGACCTCGCCCAGGGCCGCAGGCTCATCGAGTCGGGGGCCGCCCTCGACCCGGAGAAGGTGGCCGACCCCGCCGTACCGCTGAAGTCCGCCGCCCTGTGACAGGCCGGTGAGCAGCCGGGCCGCCCCCGTACGGTCGGCCCGGCTACCGGCTGTCAGTCCGGGATGGCACGCTTGTCCCTGTGACCGAGATTGACGCAAAGACCGATGCTCTCGTCCCCGCCTGGCTCCACCTTCCCGACATCGCGGAAATGCTCGATGTCCAGGTGACGCGCGTACGGCAGCTGGTCAGGGATGGCCAGCTCATCGCCGTACGCCGTGGTGAGAACCGGGCGCTCCAGGTGCCCGCCGCCTTCATCGACGGCGACAAGGTGGTCAAGGGCCTCTCCGGCACCCTGACCCTCCTGAGGGACGACGGCTATTCCGACCAAGAGATGCTGGAGTGGCTCTTCACTCCCGACCCGACCCTGCCCGGCACCCCCGCGCAGGCGCTGAGCGAGAATCGCGGTACGGAGGTGAAGCGCCGCGCCCAGGCGCTCGCCGTCTGACCGACACGACAGGAAGCGGAGCACGGGCCGCCCGGCGCGGCCCGTGCACCGTCACGACCACGGGGGAGCCCACCCATGCCCACGCCTCGCGAGCAGCTGTCCGACGCCCGGCTCTACCTGTGCACGGACGCCCGCAAGCGCCAGGGTGACCTCCCCGCCTTCCTGGACGCGGTGCTCGCCGCCGGCGTCGACATCGTCCAGCTCCGGGACAAGGGCATGGAGGCCGCCGAGGAGCTGGAGCACCTCGCCGTGTTCGCCGACGCCTGCCACCGGCACGGCAAGCTCCTCGCGGTGAACGACCGCGCCGACGTCGCCCACGCCATCGGCGCCGACGTGCTCCACCTCGGCCAGGGCGACCTCCCGGTCCCCGCCGCCCGGGCGGTCATCGGCGCCGACCGCCTGATCGGCCGCTCCACGCACGCCGAGACCGAGGTCGACGCGGCGCTCGCCCAGGACGCTGTGGACTACTTCTGCACCGGCCCCTGCTGGCCCACCCCCACCAAGCCCGGCCGCCACGCCCCCGGCCTCGACCTCGTGCGCTACACCGCCTCCCTCGGCGGGTCACGTCCCTGGTTCGCGATCGGCGGGATCGACGCGGGCAATCTGGACCAGGTGCTGGACGCCGGAGCCCGCCGTGTCGTCGTCGTCCGGGCCATCACCGAGGCCGACGATCCCGCCGCCGCCACCGCCGAGCTGGCGCGACGCGTCAGGGACCGCGCGCTCTGATCCTCTGCGCGCCGACCATCGGCCGATCAGCGCGCCGATCAGCGCGCCGATCAGCGCGCCGACCTGCGCGCCGATCGTCGCGCCGACCCGCGCGTCGGCGGCCGGCGTACCGGCTCATCTGTCGGCTTGCGCGCCGATGCGGATCATCTCGGGCATGTGTCCGAGGGATGGACAACAGTCCGGCAAAACGAGACAAAGTCGGTTGCTCCGGTTGGGGGAGCACCCGCCCCCTGGTTAACCTCCCCCTATGGCCCTTGGCACACCCTCCACCAGGACGGATCACGCACTCACCGTGCGTGACCTGCTGGCGACCGGCAAGACGTCGTACTCCTTCGAGTTCTGGGCGCCCAAGACGGAGAAGGGCGAGCGGAACCTCTGGAACGCGCTGCGGCGCGTCGAGGCGGTCCGTCCCAGCTTCGTCTCCGTGACGTACGGCGCCGGCGGTTCCACCCGCGCCGGGACGGTCCGGGCCACCCAGCAGATCGCCGCCGACTCCACCCTCACCCCGGTCGCCCACCTCACCGCGGTGAACCACTCCGTCGCCGAGCTGCGCAACATGGTCGGGCAGTACGCCGACGCGGGCATCAGGAACATTCTCGCGGTCCGAGGCGACCCGCCGGGCGACCCGATGGGCGAGTGGGTCGAGCATCCGCAGGGGGTGAAGTACGCCGCTGACCTGGTCCGTCTCATCAAGGAGTCGGGCGACTTCTGCGTCGGCGTGGCGGCATTTCCCGAGATGCACCCCCGGTCGTCCGACTGGGAGACGGACATCGGCCATTTCGTGGACAAGTGCCGGGCGGGCGCGGATTATGCGATCACCCAGATGTTCTTCCGCCCGGAGGACTATCTCCGGATGCGTGACCGTGTGGTCGCCGCGGGTTGCGAGACACCGGTGATCCCCGAGGTCATGCCGCTCACCAGCGTGAAGCAACTGGAAAAGTTCTCCCAGCTCAGCAACGCGACCGTGCCCGCGTCGTTGAAAGAGCGCATCCTCGCAGCCAAGGACGATCCAGCCGCTGTACGCTCCATTGGCATCGAGTTCGCAACGGAGTTCTGCGCGAAGCTGCTGTCCGAGGGTGTGCCCGGACTGCACTTCATCACGCTCAACAACTCGACGGCTACGCTCGAAATCTACGAAAAACTCGGACTGCACAAGCAGTCGTGACCGGTCGTACCCGCCGCCGACGCGGCTACGGCCGAAGGAGGGGGCGGGCGTGGGCTGGACGGTCCTCTACATCGCTTTCGGTCTGGTGGCCCTGTGGCTGCTCGGCGAGGTGCTGTTGCAGTACAAGGCACGACTGCGCTGGCGGCTCCTCGCCTTCGGCGGCTTCCTCGGCGTGGTGGTCGGCGTGCTGCTGGCCTCCGTTCCGGTCATCGTCGTCGGGACACTGGCCTTCGCCACCGGCCAGACCTTCGTGACGCTGTCCTTCCGGCGCGGCTTCTCCACCGGCTGGGCCATAGGCGGCACTCCGGGGGAGAGCCGTCGCCGCAGGGGCGGCGGCGAGGGCGCCGCCGTGAAGGAGCCCACGCTGGAGGTCTCGGACCTGGAGGTCACGGGACCCGGGTACGACCAGCCCCCGGCCGGCCCGCCCGCCCGGTCCGTCTACGAACCGCAGCCCCTGCCCGACGACACCGGCCAGTACGGCGTGTACGGGAACACGGGCTACGACGCGAACGGCAGCGCCCGCCAGGACCACGGCCACGAGGCCGACCCCTCGGCCCAGCCGCAGTACGCCGCCTACGACCCGTACACCGGCTACGAACAGCCCCCGGCCCAGGACCCCTACGCCGGGACCTACGACTACGGCACCGACCCGCAGAGCTACGCCGCCTACTCCGACCCGTACATCGGCACCACCAACGGATCCCCCTCCTACGGCGATCACGACGCCTACGGCCAGGGCGGCGACGGTTACGACAGCCAGGGCGGGCAGCAGAGCCACCCCGACCCCTACGCCCAGGGCTACGTCGCCGACACCCCGCCCGGCGGCGTCTGGGTCCCGCAGCAGCGCGACACCGAGCAGTACCCCCCGATGCCGCCGGAGCAGCCCGCGACGCCCGCTCCGTACGTCAACGGCTACGACACCGGCCAGAACGAGCAGCACCGCTACTGAGGCCGTGCCGCTGCCGGGTGAAGGACCCATCGGCAGCGGCACACGCGCGGCGCCCTCCCGCTCAGCGTGAGCCGCGGAAGTCGTCGCCCTCCACTACCAGCCCGGCCACCAGCGCCCCCGACATCCCGGCGTGGGCCGGCCCGCCGCCCGGGTGCGACCAGCCGCCGACGAGATACAGCCCCGGCAGCCGCGTGAGGTTGCCCGGGTGCAGATACGCGCCACCGGCCCCGGCCAGCGCGGGCGGCGGCACCGCACCGCCCTCGGCCCCCGTCCCGTCCTCGGTCTCCGCGGGCGTGCGGACCTCGGTGTGCAGGATCCGCTCCCGCAGCCCGGGAACGGCCGCCGCCGCCCGTTCCACCAGGACCTCGGCGAACCGCTGCCGCACCCCGGCGTCCCGCCAGTCGACCGGCCCCTGCGGAGCCACCGTCGCGGTGAGCGTCACCGCCTCGTGCTCCGCGTCCGGACGGGTCGCCGGATCGTCGGGGCGCAGCACCGTCACCGTGGGGCTCCCCGCGACCCGCCCCCCGAACACGGCCTCCTGCTCCGCCGCCCCGCCGGCGCTGTGCACCACGGTCCGGTGCACCGCGTCCGCCTCCCGGGCCCCGCGCAGCGACAGCAGCACCGTGAACCGGCCCGCCGCGCCCGCGCCGGAGCCCGGCCGGACCGTCACATCGCCTCCGCCCCGGGTCTGCTGACCCGGCACCAGACCCGGGCGCGGCCGCACCCCGAGCACCACCCGGTCCGCCTCGGCCACCTCACCGCCCGCCAGCTCCACACCCGCCGCCCGGCCGTCCTTCTCGACGACCCGGACCACCTCGGCCCCGAAGACGAACCGCACCCTGCGGGCCACGCACCGCTCGTACACCGCCCGCGCCAGCTCGCGCATCCCGCCCATCACGTACCAGCTGCCGAAGGTCTGCTCCATGTAGGGCAGCAGCGCGGCGCTCGCGGGGGCGGTGCGCGGGTCGAGGCCGTGGGACAGCGCGTACCCGTCGAGCAGGGCGGCGAGCCGGGCGTCCGCCAGCTCCCACGCGCCGATCTCCGCGACCGTGGCCGCCTGCCGGGAACCGCGCAGCAGGCGGCGCTGCCGCACCGCCGGATAGGGATCGCGTCCCAGCACCTGGTGGTCCGCCCGCAGGGGCTCCTCCAGGAGCGGCCGCCGCGACCGGTCCCAGGCGTCCCGGGCCCGGTCCATGAAGTCGCTCCAGCGTGCCCCGGCACCCGTACCGAGGGCGTCGTCGAGAGCGGTGGCCACCCCGGCCCGGGAGGCGTTGGGCAGGGACACGGCCGTGCCGTCCGCGAAGAGATGGCGGCTCGCCGGATCGACCTGCGTCAGGGTCACGGACCGCTCCAGCGACTCCTTGCCGGTCTTCACGAAGAGGTCCCGCTGGACGGCGGGGAGATGCAGCAGCCCGGGCCCGGTGTCGAAGACGAAGCCCTCGTGCTCATGGCGACCGACCGAGCCGCCGTAACTCGCGGACCGCTCGTAGACCGTCACCGTCTCGCCCGCCACGGCGAGCCGGGCGGCCGCCGCCATCGCGCCCGTCCCGGCGCCGATCACCGCAATTCGTGCCATGCCGGTGACTTTATCGACCGGCGTCGACAGCTCAGCCGGGAGGCCGGGGTCCGCCCGCGCCGGCCAGGCTCTTCTCCTCGCGGCCCTGGGCTCAGCCGCTGGTGAACACCAGGGGGACGACCGCCACGCGGGCGATCGTGACGACCCCGCGCGGGACCCGGCTGGGGCTCGGCGGGGGGCCCTGAGTATCCGTACTCAGGGGCGGAGATGAGTAGCTACGCGGATAGGCCCCCACCTGCGGGGACGGCAGAGTGATGACCACGGAAGGGGCGCTGCGCCAGGACCGCCGGCACGGGGCGGCGGAACGGTGCGGTTCCCCCGACGCAACGGGGGTGCACGACGGGGATCCGGGGACCACGGGGGACATACGGGGTCACGGGGAACGGGTTTCCGGAGGCACGGAAGACGCCGGTCCGGTGAGGTTCGCGGGGGATGCGAACGTCAGCGGCCGGCGTCTTCGTCTTTCCCGGTACGTTTCCGGACCCGGACCCGGACCCGGACCCGGACCCGGACCCGGACCCGGACCCGGACCCGGACCCGGACCCGGACCCGGACCCGGACCCGGACCCGGACCCGGACCCGGACCCGGACCCGGACGGCCGAAACGCCCAGGACCCGGTGTGCCCGGCCGGCCTCAGTGCCCGCTGACCCGCCCGTGCAGCAGCAGGGACAGCGCCGAGTGGACCTCGTCGATCGAGCGCTCCGGCTGGAACGCCTGCCAGTCCAGCGCGGCCACCAGCACCATTCCGACCAGCGCGGCGGCCGTCAGCGGGATGTCGATCTCCTCGCTCAGCTCACCGCTGCTCACCGCCTCCCGCAGCACGTCCTCGACGACCGCGACGGCCTCCTGACGTACCACCAGCAGCGTGGACTGCCAGGCGCGGTTGGTGCGCCAGAGCTCGGCCACGTACAGCTGGGTGAAGGCCGGGTAGCGGTCGATGAAGGCGAGCCCGGCCCGGATCATCGCGTCCAGCGCCTCGACCCGGGTGCCGCCGCGCTCCTCGGACTCCTCGGCGGCGGCCCGCAGCGAGGCCGTCAGCAGCCCCACGCCGTGCCGGAGCAGCTCCTCGAACAGCTCGGTCTTGCTCTTGAAGTTGTAATAGACCGTGCCCTTGGCGACCCCGGCCCGCTCGGCGATCTCGTCGACGGTGGTCGCCGAGAACCCCTTCTCGGCGATGAGCGTCACCGCCGCCTCGTAGAGCCTCTGCCGGGTGGCCTGGCGGCGCGTGGTGCCACTGCTTTCCATGACGCCGATTCTTTCAGGCCCCGCCGCGCTCGCGGGCGCTGCTCCTGGCGCGCTCACAGGCTCAGCTCCGGGTGCAGCCGGCTCAGGCTCCACACCTGCTTGCGGCGGGCGGTGAAGGCGGTCAGGGCCAGCGCGCCGACGGTGAAGGCCCCCAGCACGGCGCAGGCCAGCCACACCGGGCCGAGAGGGCCGCCCGTGATCAGCCTGCGCAGCCCCTCGACGACGTACGTCATGGGGAGGTACGGGTGGATCGCGCCGAAGAAGCCGGGGCTGGTCTGGACGGGGTACGTGCCCCCGGCCGAGGTCAGCTGGAGCATCAGCACCACCAGCACCAGGATCCGCCCGGCCGCCCCGAAGCAGGCGTTCAGCCACTGCACGATCGCGGCGAAGCAGCAGGTCACCAGAGCCAGGAAGCCGATCGTTCCCGCGGCGTGGGCCATCTGGAGGCCGAGGCCCCAGTGCAGGACGGCCATCAGGGCGCCGACCTGGAGCGTGCCGATGGCGGCGACCGGGAGCCAGCCGGCGAGCGCGATCCGCCACGAGGAGGCCCCGGCGGCGAGCGCCCGCTTGTTGAGCGGCTGGATCAGCATGTACGCCACCATCGCGCCGACCCACAGGGACAGCGGGATGAAGTACGGGGCGAAGCCGGTGCCGTAATTGGGTGCCTCGTGCAGCGACTTGGAGGCCAGCTGGACGGGGTCGGCCATGACGTCGGTCCGCGCGTCGCGGTCCTTCTTGTCGTAGTCCGGGATCCTGTCGACGCCGTCGTTGAGGCCCCGGGCCAGCTCGGTCGAGCCGTCGCCGAGCCGGAAGAGCCCGCCGTCCAGGTTCTCCGCGCCGGTCTTCAGCCTGCCGACGCCGGTGTCCAGATCGCTGGAGCCGGTCCGCGCGCCGCCGAGCCCGGTGTGCAGCGACTGCGCGCCCTTGGCGACCTTCCGGGCGCCGGTGTTCAGCTCATTGACCTTGGCCACGGCCGACGCCAGGTCGTCGTCCAGCGTCGGCGCGCGCTTCGCGAGGTCGTCGGCCTGCCTCTGGAAGGCGGTCAGCTGGGTGCTCAGCTTCTTCAGGTCACCGTTCTGGTTCGCGACCAGGGTGTTCACGTCGGTGGCCATCTTGGCGACGTCGACGGCCGCGACCTTCGCGCGCTCCAGCGGCGGGCAGACCGCGGTGTCGGGCTCCTCGGCCTCCTCGCAACGGGTGCGGTGGATCTCGGTCAGCTCGCCGGCCGCCTCCTCGGCGCCGGCGGCGGCGGTGGGCGCGCTCTTCACCAGCAGGTCCAGGTTGTGCCGTACGGCCCCGGAGGTGTCGGCGACCAGCCGGGCCGTGTCGCGGATGGACTTCCCGTTGTCCCGGAAGAAGGGGCGCACGTCATCGGCGATCCCGTTGACCTTGTCGGCCAGGACCTGGGTGCCTCCGGCGACCTGGGCGGAGCCCGTGGTGAGATCCCGCGAGCCCTGGTTCAGCTTGACGAGGCCGTCGGAGAGCTTCTTGCTGCCCGCCTTGGAGTCCTTGAGACCGTCCGCGAGGTCCTTGGAACCCTGCTTCGCCTTCGAGATGCCGCCCTTGAGGTCGTCGGCGCCCTTGGCCGCCTCGGCGGTCTTGTCGTGCAGATCGGAGAAGTTGATGAAGATGCGGTCGAGGAAGGACCGGGAGGCGTTCGTGGATGCGGCGTCGCGCACCTCTCCGAAGACCGTCCTGGAGATCTGCCCGACGATGTAGTTGTTCGCGTCGTTCGTCCGCACCTGGAGCGCGCCGGTCTCGGGGGAGTCCCCGCCGCTGGACGCGATCTTCTCGCTGAAGTCCGACGGCATCGTCAGCGAGAGGTAGTACGTACCGTCCTCGACGCCCTTCTCGGCCTCGGCGGGGCTTACCTCCTGCCAGTCGAACACCTTGGAGTCGAGCAGCTTCCCGCTGATCTCGTCCCCGGCCGCGATGCGCTTCCCGTCACTGGTGGCCCCCTTGTCGTCGTTGACCAGGGCGACGGGCAGCTTGTCGAGTTTCCCGTACGGGTCCCAGAAGGAGTACAGGTACAGGGCGCCGTAGAGCAGGGGCAGGAGCAGCAGGGCCACCAGCGCGGCGGCCGGCAGCCTCCCCCGCCCGAACCGCTTCAACTCAAGCGCGGCCAGCTTCGGCGATCGCATCGGCCGTCTCCTCATCGGTGGTGGGTTCCTCGGCGACGGGCCCGGTACGCACGACCTGGGTGTTCTCGGGGGCCTCGCTGCACACGGCGAGCACGGTCGTCCCGGCGTCGGCCACGGCGCGCAACAGCTCCCAGGCCCGGTCGCGTTCGGCGTCCGAGAGCTTGAGATCGGTGTCATCGACGGCGAGCAGCCGCGGCTCGCCGATCAGCGCCAGTGCTATGGACAGCCGCAGCGCCTCAAGACGCTCCAGATCCCGTACGGAGGTGCGCCCCGCCTTGGGCAGCGTGGCGAGGTCGAGGCCCGCGGCCCCGAGTGCCGCGTCGACCCGGGCCCGGGCCGCTGCCCGGCGTTCGGCGCGCGGGCGCAGCAGGGTGCGCAGGGAGGCGCCGTAGCGGCCCTGGAGGAGGGCGCGCTCGCCCAGGTGCTCGGCGACGGTGAAGGCGGGGTCCAGCTCGCTGACGCCCGGGACGGGCCCCAGGGCGGCGATCCGGCGGACGGCGGCGGCCTGCTCGGGCAGTCGCAGTCCGCCGGTCTCGGCGCGGCCCCCCGTGGGGCGCATCCGGCCGGTCAGGGCGAGCAGCAGGCAGGTGCGGCCCGATCCCGACGGTCCCTCGATGGCCACCAGCGTTCCTGGCTCGGCACTGAACGTCACGTTCCGGAAGACCCGGCCGCGCGGTCCTTCCAGTCCGAAGTCCTCGGCGGCGACAGCCGCGCCGTGCGGGCTCTCCACAGACCCTCCCCTTTTAAACTGACCGGTCAGTGCAAAAAAGTAGCCCGAACGTGCGCTCGAAGCAAAACGGCAGGTCAGGGGCGTACCGAGGTCGATTGTCAGTGGGGCCCGTCACCATGGACACAGACGGCCACGAAGCCGTCACACGACGACAGGAGGTTCGTCATGGCCAGCTCGTCCGCAGCCGCCGCCCCGCGGCGCCGCGCAGGCAGCCCTGCCCCCTCACTGACCGGCCCGGCCGGCGATGTCCACCCCGTGCTGCGCCGCAGCACGGCGCCGCCCGCCGCTCTCGAACTGCTCGCCAAGGCCCGCTCCGGCCTCGACGAGGCCGCCGTGCTCCACGAGCCGAACGAGCGGTACGCCACCGCGCACCTCGCCGCCCTGCGCACCGCGGCGGCCGTGCTGGCCGCCCGAGGCCGCCCCGAGACGAACAAGCGCCGCCGCGAACGCATCCGCAGCGCCTGGGAGGTCCTCCCGGAGATAGCACCGGAACTGACCGAATGGAGCGCCCTCTTCGCCTCGGGAGCCCTGCGCCGGGCCCGTGCGGAGGCCGGCATGCCGGGAGCCGCCACCGGGCGCGACGCCGACGACCTGCTGCGCGACGCGGCCATGTTCCTGCGCCTGGTGGAACGGCTCCTGGTCCTTCAGCCGGTGCTCCCGCAACCACGCCCGGAGCGGCCGGGCGGCGGGTGACCCGAGGCGAGGCAATAGGGTGGTGACCGCTCACCGCACCACCCGCACTGTTCACGCTCCGCCGTCCCCGGCGGCACGTTGCCGAGGAGTCATCTGCCGTGTCGGACCAGCCGCGCCCCCGCGCCTCCCTCCGTACCGCCGTGGTCTGGGAGGTCCTCAAGGACGCTCTGGACCGACAGGTCAAGGCGACCGGCAGGGACGCCCTGGATGTTCTGGACACCGGCGGCGGCACCGGCAACTTCGCCGTGCCCGCGGCCCGGCTCGGCCACCGGGTCACCGTCGTCGACCCCAGTCCCAACGCGCTCTTCGCGCTGGAGCGCCGCGCGGCCGAGGCCGGGGTCGCCGACCGGGTCCGGGGAGTCCAGGGCGACATCCTCGGGCTGTTCGACGTCGTGGAGCGCGACGGCTTCGACGCGGTGCTCTGCCACGGCGTCCTGGAGTACGTCGACGAGCCCGCCGAGGGCGTGCGCAACGCGGTCGAGGCGCTGCGGCCCTCCGGTGCGCTCAGCCTGCTGGCCGCCGGCCTGGGCGGAGCCGTCCTGGCCCGCGCGCTCGCCGGTCATTTCACGGAGGCCCGCCAGGCGCTCACCGACCCGGCGGGCCGTTGGGGCGAGGGGGACCCGGTGCCCCGCAGGTTCACCGCCGAGCAGCTCTCCGACCTGGTCTCATCGGCCGGTCTGGAGATCGCCGCGGTGCACGGGGTCCGGGTCTTCGCCGACCTCGTGCCGGGCGTCCTGGTGGACACCGAGCCCGGCGCCATGGAGGCGCTCCTCAAGCTCGAAGCGGCGGTCGCCGAGCAGCCCGCGTTCCACTCCGTCGCCACCCAGCTCCACGTTCTGGGCGAGAAGCGCCGCTGATCAGCAACGCAAGCGCGGACGGAGTGGGACTCAGGACCCCCGTACCGGGCGTACGCCCCGTATGATCGGGTGACACCATCCGGCATGACGGATCGGTCGTCGGGGAATCTACGCCTCAACAGCCGAGCCGACACAGCGGTCCGGACTGGCTGAGCGCTAGAGGGCGGGTTTCACGGGGGCGAATCCCTGCCTATCCTGGAAGGGCCGCATACCGGTCGCCCCCGCGGCCGACGACGAGGAGGATCCCGTGCCGCTCTCGGAGCACGAGCAGCGCATGCTCGAGCAGATGGAGCGAGCGCTGTACGCCGAAGATCCCAAGTTCGCGACAGCGCTCGAGGGAAGCGGACTGCGTACGTACACCCGGAAAAGGGTCTATCAGGCGGTCGCTGGCTTCCTGGTGGGTATCGCGCTCCTCATGGCCGGAATGGTCGCCCAGCAGATCTGGATCAGCGTGGTGGGGTTCCTCGTCATGCTCGGCTGTGCCGTGCTCGCGGTCACCGGATGGCGCAAGGCGCCCAAGCCCGGTGAGCAACAGCCGGCTGCCGCGGGCAGCGGGGACAGCGGCGCAAGCCGCCGACCGAGACAACGCCGGTCGATGATGAACCGCATCGAGCAGCGGTGGCAGCGCCGCCGCGACGAACAGGGCCAGTAGACGCCCCGGTCCTGCTCTTCTCCACAGGACCGGGCGAAGGCGTGTGACACCGATGGGTGAGGGGCGGCCGCATTCTCTACGGCCGCCCCTCGGCCGTTGCCCGACAGCGCGCCACGTGAGCCCATGCCCACGGTGCCCCTTGCCCGACCGCACCGCCGGCAGGGGCGCCGCTGCCCACCCGACGGCGCCGAGCCTCCGGTCCCGGACCCTGCCAGGGCCGGGACCGGAGGCTCCGTCGTGCCGCGCCCCCTACCGCCTCAGCCGTGCTGACGTGTGAGGCGGCGCAGCCGGGCCGTCCAGCGACCGGCTCCCGGGCGCCCCGCCCATCGCTCCGCGAGGGCCGACCGGCGCTCGGTGAGGGCCCACACCACCCGGACGGACGATCGGGGCAGGAGCGTCGCCCGCAGCCGGGTGGAGCGGTCGGCCGATGCCCGCAGAGCCGCCCGTACCGCCTGCGCGTCCTCGGTCAGCCCCGACGCGGGGCGCGGTTCGGCGGCGTACAGCACCTGCTCCACCGAGCCCGCGATCCGGTGCACCGCCTCGGCCGCGGTGGTGTCGAGGCGGCCCAGCCGCACGATCCTGGCCGCCGCCTTCCGGGGCGTCAGCGACCCGTCCGGCGCGATGCCGTGGTCCCAGGCCACATCGGTGAGCTCCCGCCAGACAGCCAGCGTGCGCGCGGCGGCGTCCGCGGGCGTGCGGCCCCCGGAGCCCAGCCGGCGATTCCGCGTCCGGATCCGCCACAGCAGCGGCGACAACATCAGCGCCGCCACCAGCAGGACCGCCGCGTGGACCACCAGCAGCACCTTCCAGAGCGGAGTGCCCCGGTCGGTCGGCAGCGCGGCTCCCGGCTCCTGCGAGGGACCGCACCCGCCTTCCTGACGCAACTGCGGCGGGCAGCTGTCCTCGGCGGAGGGCGCCGAGGACGGCTCGTCGGAGGTGTCCGCCGAGGGCTCGGCGGCGTCGCTCGCACGGTCCGTGGGGACCTCGGGGCGGGTCCACGAGGGCGTGCTGCCCCGGCTCGGGGTGGGCTCGAACCGGGTCCACCCGACTCCCTCGAAATACAGCTCGGGCCAGGCGTGCGCGTCGCGCAGCCCGACCGACATCGCCCCGTCCCCCTGCACGGTCCCCGGGGTGAAGCCCACCGCCACCCGGGCCGGGATACCCAGCGTCCGCGCCATCGCGGCCATCGAGAAGGAGAAGTGGACGCAGAAGCCCTCCTTGTCGCGGAGGAACCGGGCGATGGCGGACGAACCCGTCCCCGAGGTGACCGTCGTGTCGTACGTGAAGCCGCCGTCGGACGCGAACCAGTCCTGGAGTCCCACGGCCTGCTCGTAGGCGTTGGACGCGCCTTCGGTGACCTGCTCGGCGGTCTCGGCGACCACCTTCGGCAGGGAGCCGGGAACCTGGGTGTACTCGCGGACCAGCTCCGGGGGCGGGGAGCCCGCGGCCGCGAGCTGGTCCGCCGTGGGTTCGACGACCAGACTGCCGACCTCGTAATTCGCGCCGCGCGTGGTCTGCCCGTCGTCGCCCACCAGGGTGCGGCCCTCGGGCTCGTACCGCCAGCGACCGCCGACGCGGACCTCGCTGGCCGGGTAGGGGAGCGGCAGATAGGTCTGCTGGTAGGAGCGCGATGCGGAGATGTTCGTCCGGACCTCGGTGACGGAGACGTCCCTGCCGAGACCGGTGGGCTGCGGGAGGCGGTCGGGAACGTCCGTCAGCCGGCGGGTGGAGGAACGCCACTCGCTGCCGTTGAACTCGTCCAGGGCCAGGATCCGGAGGTAGAGACTCTGCGGGTCCTCGATGTTGCTGCGGTACGTCATCACCTCCCGGTTGTCCGGCTGGTTGAGGTTGTTCTGCAGCGAGACCAGCGGATTCACCGCGGAGATGGTGCCGCCGCCGCTGCCCCTGCCGTTCCCCGGTCCGTCGCCGCCCAGCAGGCCGCTGTCCAGGGCGGGCAGGGCCAGGGGGGCCGCCAGGGCGATGCCGAGCGCGAACACGCCGATCCGCCGCCCGGTCCGGACGGGGGAGGAGCCGCCGCTCACCCCGGCCAGCCCGTCGGCCAGACCGCCCGAACTCCGGGTGGCGCCACCGAAGACGCGGCCCCACTGGGAGAGCCGGTCCCGGCCCTCCGCCAGCAGGAGCAGCAGATAGCCGGAGGCGGCCAGCAGGAACCACAGCCAGCTCGCCTCGCCGTCGGAGAGACCGGCCGCGACCGAATACAGGGCGAGGAGGGGCAGTCCGGCGGGGGCCGCGCTGCGGAAGGTCACCGCCAGGGCGTCCACGGCGAGACCGATCAGGAGCACCCCGCCGACCACCATCAGCTTGATGCCGTCGGTCATCGGGGCCGGGATGGCGTACGTGCCGACGTCCTCTCCGCCCGCCACGAGCAGCTCACCGAGGCGCATGAGGGCCCCCGGCCCCGGCACCACCCCGAACAGGGCGTGGTCCCGGACGAACACCAGCGTCAGCAGCAGCAGGGTGACCAGCGTCTGGACGCCGATGGTCAGCGTCCTCGCCAGCGGCGCCCGGCGCGCGAGGGCGCCCACCCCGCTCTGGACGCCGAGCAGCACCGCCGCCTGCACCAGCCAGCCGACCCCCTCCACGAGCGGGATCAGCGCCCCCGCCGCCAGCAGAGTCGCCGCATAGGCGCACAGCGCCAGCCTGGCCCGCCCGCTCATGACCATCTCCCCGTGAAACCTGTCGCGCCGCCGCTCGTGGCCGACGGCGAATCCGTGCGCATCCCGCCCGCCAGCTGCCACAGCGCGGGTAGTTCGGCCCCCGGCTCCACGGGCACCGCTGTCCAGCCCGACTCGCGCAGCCGCCGCAGCCGCTCCTCGGCCCGTCCCACGCCGTCCTCGTCGCCGGCCCAGGCGGCGCTGTCGAGGACGAAGGCGACCCCCGCCCCGGCCCGCTGCCGCATCCGGGCCGCGACCGCGGCCTGTTCCTCGTCCAGATCGCCGAAGAAGGCGATGAGCAGTCCCTCGTTGCCGCCGCGCAGCACGTCATGGGCGCGCGAGAGGCCCCCGCCGTCGGAGTGGCCGACCACCGCGAGCGTGTCGAGCATCAGGCCCGCCGAGTCCGCGGACTCCTGGGTCGAGCCCGCGTAACCGCCGGACCCCTCGCCGGGCACCGCGTTCCCGTCGTCCGTGAGCAGCCGTACGGCGAAGCCGCGCTCCAGCATGTGCACGAGCGCCGAGGCCGCCCCGGAGACCGCCCATTCGAAGGCGGAGTCGGGCCCGGCGCCCTGGTAGCCGATCCCCCGGGTGTCCAGCAGGACCGTGCACCTGGCCCGCTGCGGCTGTTCCTCACGGCGCACCATCAGCTCGCCGTGGCGGGCGGTGAGGCGCCAGTGGACCCGGCGCAGATCGTCGCCGTGCCGGTAGCCGCGCGGAATGATGTCGTCCTCACCGGCCAGCGCGAGGGACCGCTGCCGCCCGTCGCCGTATCCGGAGGCCTCGCCCGCCAGCCGCAGTACGGGCAGCGGCACCGTGCGCGGGATGACGACGAGGGTGTCGTACGCGCTGAAGGAGCGGGTCAGCTCGCACATCCCGAACGGGTCGCTGAGCCGCAGCTGCAACGGGCCCAGCGGATAGCGTCCGCGCAGGTCGGAGCGGACCCGGTAGGACACCTCGCGCCGACCGCCCGCCTCCACCCGGTCCAGGACGAAGCGGGGGCGCGGGCCGAGGACGTACGGAACACGGTCCTGGAGCATCAGCAGTCCGGTGGGCAGCCGGGAGACGTTCTCCATCCGCAGGTGTACCCGGGCCTCCGCGCCCGCGGGCACGCGCGACGGTGAGAGCCGCCGGGTGCCCGTCACCCGGTAGCGGGTGCGGTAGAGCACGGTCACGCAGACCAGGGGCAGCACGGCCAGCAGCAGCCCGACCCGCAGCAGATCGCCCTGGCCCAGGACGTACGCGCAGACGGCGGCGGCGAGACCGGCGGCCAGGAACGAGCGTCCCCGGGTGGTCAGTCCGCCCAGGGCCGCACGGAGGCCGCCCTTCCGGTCGCCGTCCTCCACGGCGCCGGGCTCGCCGGCCGCCATCACAGCCGCCGTGCCCCGGGCTGCTGCTGGTGGTACAGCGGGCGGCCCGGCTCCTGCCCGACGGGCGCGGGCGGCGCGGTGCCGCCGGCCGAGGTCGGCACGGGGATGCGCTGGATGATCTCCAGGACCACCTGCTCCGCCGTGCGGCGGTTCAGCTGGGCCTGGGCGGTGGGCAGCAGCCGGTGCGCGAGCACCGGCGTGGCCAGTGCCTGCACGTCGTCCGGCAGGGCGTAGTCGCGCCCGCTGAGCGCGGCGGACGCCTTCGCGGCGCGCAGCAGGTGCAGCGTCGCGCGCGGGGAGGCGCCGAGTCTGAGATCGGGATGGCTCCGGGTGGCCCCGACGAGCTCCACGGCGTAGCGCCGCACGGCGTCGGCGACATGCACCGTACGGACGGCGTCGATCAGCTTCACGATGTCGTGGGCGTGGGCCACCGGCTGGAGGTCGTCCAGCGGGGAGACGCCCCCGTGCACGTCGAGCATCTGGAGCTCGGCCTCCGGGCTCGGGTAGCCGATGGAGACCCGGGCCATGAAGCGGTCGCGCTGGGCCTCGGGCAGCGGGTAGGTGCCCTCCATCTCGACCGGGTTCTGGGTGGCCACCACCATGAAGGGATCGGGCAGCTCGTAGGAGTGCCCGTCGATGGTGACCTGGCGCTCCTCCATCGACTCCAGCAGCGCCGACTGCGTCTTCGGCGAGGCGCGGTTGATCTCGTCGCCGATCACGATCTGGGCGAAGATCGCGCCCGGCTTGAACTCGAACTCCCGCCGCTGCTGGTCGAAGATCGACACACCGGTGATGTCCGAGGGCAGCAGGTCCGGGGTGAACTGGATCCGTCGCACCGAACAGTCGATGGACCGCGCCAGCGCCTTGGCCAGCATGGTCTTGCCGACACCGGGGACGTCCTCGATGAGGAGGTGCCCCTCGGCGAGGAGCACCGTCAGCGATAGCCGTACGACCTCGGGCTTGCCCTCGATCACACCCTCCACCGACCTGCGTACCCGCTCTGCTGTGGTGGTCAGATCCGCGAGGCTCGCTCGATCGTCATAGGTCGTCACCCGGCCCTCCTCGGCCCTTTTGCGCAGGGGCCGTCGCGCGTACCCGCGCGGCCCACCCCGAAAAAATCGGACACTCCGCCGGAAGGCCCGGGGATGTCACACCCGCATTCTTGTTGCCGTTACCGCTTCGTGTCACTCGCCTGTGGATAAGTGGGTGTGAAATGTCAGCGTCTGTCGTGATTTCGGCACCGCGAGCCGCAGTGAGTGAGTGCGTGAGCTGCGGCGGAGGGCCGGGAGAGCGAGGTGAGCGCGTTCAGGAAACGGAGTGGATCTCGCGCAGCAGGCCGGTGGTCACGTCGAAGACGAACCCGCGCACGTCGTCGGTGTGGAGCAGGAACGGCGAGGTGCGCACCCGCTGCATCGACTGGCGCACGTCCTGGTCGGCGTCCGTGTAGGCCTCCACCGCCCAGACCGGACGCTGGCCCACCTCGCGCTCCAGCTCCTGCCGGAAGTCCTCGGTGAGGGACTCCAGGCCGCAGTTGGTGTGGTGGATGAGGACCACGCTGCGGGTGCCGAGCGCCCGCTGGCTGATGGTCAGTGAGCGGATCACGTCGTCGGTGACCACGCCGCCCGCGTTACGGATGGTGTGGCAGTCGCCGAGCTCCAGACCGAGCGCCGCGTGCAGGTCGAGACGGGCGTCCATGCAGGCGACCACGGCCACCTGGAGGACGGGGCGCGCGTCCATGCCCGGATCGCGGAAGTCCTTCGCGTACCCGGCGTTCAGTGCGACGAGCCGGTCGGTGACCTGGCCCCCCTCGCGGACCGCCGCAGCGGTGGACGTCACGGACTCGGCGGGGGAGTGAGCAGAAGTCGACATGGATACGACGTTAGCCTTCCCGTCTGGCCCGGGCGTGCTGTGAGGGCGGACAAAAAACGTCAACTCGGCTTGTTGTGAGCTAACCCACAGGACTCGCGGGGGTGCACCCGTTCGGGTGGGTTCGCCGCATCCGGACGGGTGGCGCGACTCGCTGCCCGGTTCGTTGATCGTGAATCGATCGAATGGCAGGGTGGACTAAAGTAACGCGAAGTCACCGACCACCGCCGTACCCACTGCCCCATCGCACCCCCTGCACCTCCTGCATATTCCGTATTTCCCCCGAGATGTGCGGCGTACGTGCGACCCGGCCCTCTCCCGCTCTCGGTCGGTCGACGCCCCTTCCCCGGCGCCGGCTGACCTCCCCTTCAGAGCGGGCGGGGACCAGGACGTACGTGCCGGCCGCGCGGGACAGAGCCTGAGAGGGCGCCTTGAGCCAGACCCGACACGTCCCCGTGATGCTCCAGAGGTGTCTGGACCTGTTGGCCCCGGCTCTCCAGGACCCGGCCCACCCGGAACCCGTGGTCGTCGACTGCACCCTCGGCCTCGGCGGTCACAGCGAGGCGCTGCTCGCCTCCTTCCCCACCGCCCGGCTGATCGCCCTGGACCGCGACAAGGAGGCGCTCCGCCTCTCCGGTGAACGGCTCGCCCCCTACGGCGACCGCGCCACCCTCGTCCACGCGGTCTACGACGAACTCCCCGAGGTCCTCGCGCGGCTCGGGATCCCCAAGGTCCAGGGCGTGCTGTTCGACCTCGGCGTCTCCTCCATGCAACTGGACGAGGCCGACCGCGGGTTCGCGTACGCCCAGGACGCCCCGCTGGACATGCGGATGGACCAGAGCACCGGCATGGGCGCCGCCGAGGTGCTCAACACCTATCCGCCCGGCGAACTGGTCCGGATCCTGCGCGCGTACGGCGAGGAGAAGCAGGCCAAGCGGATCGTCTCCGCCGTCGTCCGCGAGCGCGAGAAGGAGCCGTTCAGCAACAGCGCCCGGCTCGTCGAGCTGATCCGCGACGCGCTGCCGCAGGCCGCCAAGCGCACCGGCGGCAACCCCGCGAAGCGGACCTTCCAGGCCCTGCGCATCGAGGTCAACGGTGAGCTGAGCGTCCTGGAGCGGGCCATTCCGGCCGCCGTCCAGTGCCTCGACGTCGGCGGCCGCATCGCCGTGCTGTCCTACCACTCGCTGGAGGACCGGCTGGTCAAGCAGGTCTTCGCGGCGGGCGCCGCCAACACCGCGCCCCCCGGCCTGCCCGTCGTCCCCGAGCGCTACCAGCCCCGGCTGAAGCAGCTCACCCGGGGCGCCGAGCTGCCAGGCGAGGAGGAGGTCGCCGAGAACCGGCGCGCCGCCCCCGCCCGGCTGCGCGGCGCCCAGCGCATCCGCGCGGAGGAGCGATGAGCACCCGGCGGCGCCCGACGCGAAGCGGCCGCCCGGCGCCGGGCGGCAGGGGAGCCGTGCGGTGAGCAAACCGGCCGCACCGCTGAAGGGGCGGGCCGCGCGGCTCGCCCGGCTGATGCCGTCCACCGGGCCCAACACCGCGGCCCGCACCCCCTTCGTGCTGCTGGTCGTCCTGCTCCTGGGCAGCGGGCTCATCACCCTGCTCCTGCTGAACTCCGCGCTCAACGAAGGATCGTTCAGGCTCAGCGAGCTGAAGCGGGACACCACCGAGCTCACCGACGAGCAGCAGGCGCTCCAGCGTGACGTCGACAGCCGTTCCCAGCCCGACGCCCTGGAACGCCGGGCCCGGGAGCTGGGCATGGTCCCCGGCGGCAGCCCCGCCTTCCTGAACCCCGACGGCACGGTCCGCGGCAACCCCACCGAGGCCACCGCCCCGCCGTCGCCGAGCCCCGGCCCCACGCCGAGCCCCAGCGTCCCGGCCGACGCCGGGACCCCCGCCGCCGGAGCCCCGGCCGTGCCCTCCGGCTTCGCTTCAACCTCCGGATCCGCCCCCGCGACCGAGCCCTACCCCGCAACCGCCCCCGCGGCGGAGAGCACCCCGCCCCCGACGAGCCCCGGCAGGTGACGCAGTGCCGCCCAAGGAACCGCCGCGCCGGCGCGTACCCGGCCCGGCCCGCCCCCGTAGCGGGGGATCAGGATCCGGCCGCTCCGGCGCGCGCCCACCGGCCCGCCGACCCCGTTCCGCCCCGGGGCGCACCACCGCGCGCGCAGGCGCACAGCGCTCCCTGCGCCTCGGCAGCCCCCGCCCCCGGCTGCGGCTCGTCAGCCTCGGGCTGACGCTGGTCATGCTGGCCTTCGTGGCCCGCCTGCTCCAGGTCCAGGCCGTCGACGCCAGCGCGTACGCGGCCAAGGCGGAGAAGAACCGCTACCTGGAGTACACGGTCGCCGCCGAGCGCGGCGAGATCACCGACCGCAAGGGCGTCGCGCTCGCCACCAGCGTGGACGCGCACAACATCACGGCCGACCCGAAGATGTTCACGCCCGAGGACAGCAAGGCCCCCGACGCGCCCCAGCAGGCGGCGGCCCTGCTCGCCCCGATCCTCGGCAAGGACGTCGACGAGCTCGTCAAGAAGCTGTCGGCGCCCAAGTCCCGCTACACCGTCCTCGCCTACCGGCAGACCCCCCAGGTCTGGAAGCAGATCAAGGACCTCAAGTCCGTCTTCGCCGAGAAGGCGTACGAGAACAAGCTGAAGGGTGGTCCGGGAGCCGACGTCCTGGCCGGCGTCCTCCAGGTGCCCACCACCAAGCGCGTCTACCCCAACGGGGATCTCGCCGCCGGGATACTGGGATTCGTCAGCGCCGACGGCAAGGGCGGCGGCGGCCTCGAATCGCAGCTCGACAAGGAACTCGCGGGCGAGGACGGCATGATCCGCTACGCCCAGGCCGGCGGCCGTCGGGTCCCCACCGCGGGCAGCAGCGAGATCCCGGCCGTGCCCGGCTCCGACATCGAGCTGACCATCGACCGCGACATCCAGTGGGCCGCCCAGAAGGCCATCAGCGACCAGGTCGAGAAGTCCAAGGCCGACCGCGGCTACGTCATCGTGCAGAACACGCGGACCGGCGAGCTGTTGGCCATGGCCAACGCCCCCGGCTACGACCCCAACGACCTCTCCCAGGCGACCTCCGCCTCTCTCGGCAACGCCGCCCTCCAGGACGTGTACGAGCCCGGCTCCACCAGCAAGGTCATGTCCATGGCCGCCGTACTGGAGGAGAAGGCCGCCACACCCGGCACCCACGTCACCGTCCCCAACCGGTTGCACCGCGGCGACCGGCTCTTCAAGGACGACGTGGACCACCCCACCTGGTACCTCACGCTCAACGGGGTCCTCGCCAAATCCAGCAACATCGGCACCATCCTGGCGACGGGTCAGCTCGGCAGGACCCAGGCGGAGTCCAACCAGGTCCTCTACTCCTACCTGCGCAAGTTCGGCCTCGGCTCCAAGACCGGGCTCGGCTACCCCGGGGAGTCGCCGGGACTGCTGGCCCACCCCAAGGACTGGTCGACCTCGCAGCAGTACACGATCCCCTTCGGCCAGGGCCTCTCGCTCAACGCCGTCCAGGCCGCCTCGGTCTACTCCACCATCGCCAACGGCGGCGTACGGATCGCCCCCACCCTCGTACGCGGCGCCAAGGGCTCCGACGGGCGCTTCACGGCCGCCGAGGCACCCGAGGAGAACCGGGTGGTCAGCGAGAAGACCGCCAAGACCCTGGCGACGATGCTGGAGTCCGTCGTCGACGACCGGGAAGGGACCGGCACCAAGGCCGCCATCCCCGGCTACCGGGTCGCGGGCAAGACCGGCACTGCCAACCGCGTCGACCCCGTCCGCGGCGTCTACAAGGGCTACACCGCCTCCTTCGCGGGTTTCGCCCCTGCCGACAACCCACAGGTCACCGTCTACTGCGCGATCCAGAACCCCACCAAGGGCAGCTACTTCGGCGGCCAGATCTGCGGCCCGATCTACAAGCAGGTCATGGAGTTCGCGCTCAAGACGCTCCAGACCCCACCGTCCGGCAGCGAGCCGCCCCGGCTGCCGGTGTCCTTCACACCCGGCGAGTGAACACGGGGGTGCGCGAGCATCTCCTCCAAGGGAACCCTCAGTGACAACCATCACCCCCGATCCAGGGAACCGGAACGAGAACCGCCGGAACCAAGGTCCCTCGCTTCGCGAGACGCCGCACCGGCCCGGTACGCTCACCGCCGTGCCCCACGCTGATCAGTCCCAAACCTCTCAGAAGGACGCGCCTGTGACCTACCCGGGAGCGCCCCGACCGGACCGGCTCCGGCCCACCCCTCTCGGCGAGCTGGCAGACCGGCTCGGCGTAGAAACGGCCGGGACCGGTGAGGTCACCGGCATCACCCACGACTCGCGGGCCGTGCGACCCGGCGATGTGTACGCGGCCCTGCCCGGCGCCCGCTTCCACGGCGCCGACTTCGCGGCCCAGGCCGCCGGCCTCGGCGCCGTCGCCGTCCTCACCGACCCCGCCGGCGCCGAACGCGCCGCGGCCACCGGCCTGCCGGTGCTGGTCACCGAGGACCCGCGCGCCGTCATGGGCGAGCTGGCCGCCGACATCTACGGGCGGCCCGGCATCGGCCTGCTCCAGCTCGGCATCACCGGCACCTCCGGCAAGACCACCACCGCGTACCTCGTCGAGGGCGGACTGCGCGCCGCCGGACGCCCCACCGGGCTGATCGGCACCGTCGAGATGCGGATCGGCGACGAGCGCATCAAGTCCGAGCGCACCACCCCCGAAGCCACCGACCTCCAGGCCCTGTTCGCCGTCATGCGCGAACGCGGCGTCGAGGCCGTCGCGATGGAGGTCTCCAGCCACGCCCTGGTGCTCGGCCGGGTCGACGGCTGCGTCTTCGACGTCGCCGTCTTCAACAACCTCAGCCCGGAGCACATGGAGTTCCACTCCGGCATGGAGGACTACTTCCAGGCCAAGGCCCAGCTGTTCACCCCCGAACGCAGCCACCGCGGCGTCGTCAACTTCGACGACGAGTACGGCCGCAGGCTCCTGACCGAGTCCGGGGTGCCGGTCACCAGCTTCTCCGCCGAGGGCCACCCGGACGCCGACTGGCACGCCGAGGACGTCGAGGTCGGACCGCAGGACAGTACCTTCACCGCCGTCGGCCCGAAGGGCGAGCGGATCACCGCCCGCGCCCCGCTGCCCGGCCCGTTCAACGTCGCGAACACCCTTGCCGCCATCGTCACGCTGGCCGTCGCGGGCGTCGACCCGCAGACCGCCGCCGACGGCATCGCGGCCGTCCCCGGGGTCCCCGGCCGGCTGGAGCGGGTGGACGCGGGGCAGCCCTACCTCGCCGTCGTCGACTACGCGCACAAGACCGACGCCGTCGAGTCCGTACTGCGCTCCCTGCGCAAGGTCACCGAGGGCAAGGTGCACATCGTCCTCGGCTGCGGCGGCGACCGCGACACCACCAAGCGCGGCCCGATGGGCGCGGCAGCCGCCCGGCTCGCCGACACCGCCGTGCTGACCTCCGACAACCCCCGCTCCGAGGACCCCCTCTCGATCCTCGCCGCGATGCTCTCCGGCGCCGCCGAAGTGCCCGTCCACGAGCGCGGCGACGTCCTGGTCGACGCCGACCGCGCCTCGGCCATCGCCGCCGCCGTCGCCCGCGCGGAGGCGGGCGACACCGTCCTCGTCGCGGGCAAGGGGCACGAACAGGGCCAGGACATCCACGGGGTGGTACGCGCCTTCGACGACCGCAAGATCCTGCACGCAGCCATCGAGCGGTCCCTGACGCGCCCCGGCGCCCCGGACCGCGCCCCTCACCTCGAGAACAACAGTCAGGGATGACCAAGTGATCACCCTTTCCCTCGCCGAGATCGCCGAAATCGTCGGCGGGCAGTCGTGCGACATACCGGATCCGGCAGTCACCGTGACCGGACCCGTCGTCATCGACTCCCGCGAGGTCGCGCCAGGCAGCCTGTTCGCCGCGTTCGCCGGCGAACGGGTCGACGGCCACGACTACGCCCGGCGCGCCGTCGAGGCGGGCGCCGCGGCCGTCCTGGCGGCCCGCCCCGTCGGTGTTCCGGCGATCGTCGTGGACGACGTCGTCGGCGCGCTCGGAGCCCTCGCCCGTGCCGTGGTCGAACGCCTCGGCACCACCGTCGTCGGACTCACCGGATCCGCCGGCAAGACGTCCACCAAGGACCTGATCGCGCAGCTCCTCCAGCGCAAGGGCCCGACCGTCTGGACGCCCGGCTCCCTCAACAACGAGATCGGCCTGCCGGTCACGGCGCTGACCGCCACCGCCGAGACCGAGCACCTGGTCCTGGAGATGGGGGCCCGCGGCGTCGGCCACATCCACTACCTGGCCAACCTCACCCCGCCCCGCATCGGCCTAGTCCTGAACGTCGGCTCCGCGCACCTCGGCGAGTTCGGCAGCCGGGAGGCGATCGCCCAGGCCAAGGGCGAGCTGGTCGAGGTCCTGCCCGAGGACGGCTGCGCCGTGCTCAACGCGGACGACCCGCTCGTCCGCGCCATGGCCTCGCGCACCAAGGCCCGCGTCCTGCTCTTCGGAGAAGCCCCGGAAGCGGACGTACGGGGCGAGAAGGTCAGGATGACCGCCGACGGGCGGCCCGCCTTCGAGCTCCACACACCCACCGGGTGCAGCGACGTGACCATGCGCCTGTACGGTGAGCACCACGTGTCGAACGCGCTCGCCGCGGCCGCCGTCGCCCATGAGTTGGGCATGTCCGTGACCGAGATCGCCGAGGCGCTCTCGGAGGCGGGCACCCTCTCCCGCTGGCGCATGGAGGTCACCGAGCGCGGGGACGGTGTGACGGTCGTCAACGACGCCTACAACGCGAACCCCGAATCCATGAGAGCCGCACTGCGTGCGCTGGCTGCCATGGGCCAGGCCCGAGGGGCCGACGGGGGACGCACCTGGGCGGTGCTCGGTCAGATGGCCGAGCTCGGTGACGCGTCGCTCGCCGAGCACGACGCGGTCGGACGGCTCGCCGTCCGGCTCAACGTCAGCAAGCTCGTCGCTGTCGGGGGGAGAGAAGCCTCCTGGCTGCAACTGGGCGCATATAACGAGGGTTCGTGGGGTGAGGAGTCGGTGCACGTGTCCGACGCACAGGCGGCCGTCGACCTGTTGCGCAGTGAACTGCGCCCGGGAGACGTCGTGCTGGTGAAGGCGTCCCGGTCGGTCGGCCTGGAGAAGGTCGCCCAGGCACTGCTGGAGAACTCGACCGAGGGCGAGGTCGCCGGCCGATGAGGCAGATCCTCTTCGCGGGGGCCATCGGGCTCTTCCTGACCCTGGTCGGTACTCCGCTGCTGATCAAGCTGCTGGCCCGCAAGGGATACGGGCAGTTCATCCGGGACGACGGCCCGCGCACGCACGGCAGCAAGCAGGGCACGCCCACGATGGGCGGCATCGCCTTCATCACGGCGACGATCATCGCGTACCTCCTCGCGAAGGTCATCACGGGTGAGGACATCCGCTACTCCGGCGTCCTCGTGCTGTTCCTCATGGCGGGCATGGGCCTCGTCGGGTTCCTCGACGACTACATCAAGATCGTCAAGCAGCGTTCGCTCGGTCTGCGGGCCAAGGCGAAGATGGCGGGACAGCTGATCGTCGGCATCGCCTTCGCGGTGCTCTCGCTCCAGTTCCCCAACTCCGCGGGCAACACCCCGGCCTCCGACCGGCTCTCCTTCGTGGAGGACTTCGGCTGGTCGATCGGACCGGTGCTCTTCTGCGTCTGGGCGCTGTTCATGATCCTCGCCATGTCCAACGGCGTGAACCTCACCGACGGCCTCGACGGTCTGGCCACCGGCGCCTCCGTCATGGTCTTCGGCGCCTACACCTTCATCGGCCTCTGGCAGTTCCAGGAGTCCTGCGCCAACGCGGACAAGCTGACCAACCCGAGCGCCTGTTTCGAGGTACGCGACCCGCTCGACCTCGCCGTCGTCGCCGCCGCCCTGATGGGCGCCTGCTTCGGCTTCCTCTGGTGGAACACTTCGCCCGCCAAGATCTTCATGGGCGACACCGGCTCGCTCGCCCTCGGCGGCGCCCTCGCGGGTCTCGCGATCCTGTCCCGCACGGAGTTCCTCCTCGCCATCCTCGGCGGCCTCTTCGTGATGATCACCATGTCCGTGGTCATCCAGGTCGGTTCGTTCAAGATGACCGGCAAGCGGGTCTTCCGGATGGCGCCGCTCCAGCACCACTTCGAACTCAAGGGGTGGTCCGAGGTCCTTGTCGTGGTCCGCTTCTGGATCATCCAGGGCATGTGCGTGATCGTCGGCCTCGGCCTCTTCTACGCGGGATGGGCAGCCAAGAAGTGAGCAGCACCGTGGACTGGCAGGGCAAGCGCGTCACCGTCGCCGGGCTCGGCGTCAGCGGGATCCCCGCGGCCCGCGCCCTGCACGAGCGCGGCGCGCTCGTCACCGTCGTCAACGACGGCGACGACGAGCGCGCCCGCGCGCAGGCGGCCGAACTGGAGGCGCTCGGCGTCACCGTGCGCCTCGGCGACGGCGCGACCCTGCCGCCGTCCACGGAACTCGTCGTCACCGCCCCCGGCTGGCAGCCGGACAAGCCGCTCTTCCTGGCTGCCGCCGAGGCGGGCGTCCCGGTCTGGGGCGACGTCGAACTGGCCTGGCGACTGCGCGGGACCAACGGCCGCGAGGCCGCCCCCTGGCTCGCGGTCACCGGCACCAACGGCAAGACCACCACCGTACGGATGCTGGCCTCGATCCTTCAGGCCGCGGGCCTGCGCACCGCGGCCGTCGGCAACATCGGCGTATCGCTGCTGGACGCGGTGCTCGGTGAGACCGAGTACGACGTCCTCGCCGTCGAACTCTCCAGCTACCAGCTGCACTGGGCGCCCTCCCTGCGCGCCCACTCCGCAGCCGTCCTCAACCTGGCCCCGGACCACCTCGACTGGCACGGCTCGATGGAGGCGTACGCCGCCGACAAGGGCCGCGTCTACGAGGGCAACACGGTCGCCTGCGTCTACAACGCGGCCGACCCGGCCACCGAGGACCTGGTGCGCGAGGCGGACGTCGAAGAGGGCTGCCGGGCCATCGGCTTCACCCTCGGCGCCCCCGGCCCCTCGCAGCTCGGCGTGGTCGACGGCATCCTCGTCGACCGGGCGTTCGTCGCCAACCGCCAGAAGCAGGCCCAGGAACTGGCCGAGGTCACCGACGTCAACCCGCCGGCCCCGCACAACATCGCCAACGCACTCGCCGCCGCCGCCCTCGCCCGCGCCTTCGGCGTGGAACCGGCGGCGGTCCGCGACGGACTGCGCGCCTTCCGGCCGGACGCCCACCGCATCGAACACGTCGCGGACATCGGCGAAGTCGCCTACGTGGACGACTCGAAGGCCACCAACACCCATGCCACCGAGGCCTCCCTCGCCGCCTACGACTCGATCGTCTGGATCGCGGGCGGACTGGCGAAGGGCGCCACGTTCGACGAGCTGGTCACCGGCGCGGCGAAGCGGCTGCGCGGGGTCGTGCTGATCGGCGCCGACCGGGCGCTGATCCACGAAGCCCTGACGCGACACGCCCCCGAAGTCCCGGTGGTCGACCTCGACCGGACCGACACTGGGGCGATGTCCGAAGCGGTCGCGCGGGCGGCCGAGCTCGCCCGGCCGGGCGATACGGTACTGCTGGCCCCGGCCTGCGCCTCGATGGACATGTTCACCAACTACAACAAGCGGGGCGAGGCGTTCGCGGACGCGGTCCGCGCACGCGCCGACGAGAGCGCCTGACCGACCGGGCCTCCGCGCCCGGGGTTCACGGCCCCCGGGCACGAGCAGTGGAGGGGACAGCGACAATGCCGGCCGACGAGAGATTCGCCGTACGGCGGGACCGCGCGCGGGCCTCGGTTCCCCGCCCCCTCACCGCGACCCCCGCCCCCTCCGGAGTACCCCTGTCCGACGGACTCGCCCTGCGAGGGCGTCTCGCCACCGGAGCGCGGCGCCCCGAGAAGCCCCGCGGCTCCGGACGCGGCGGCTCGGGACCCCGCCCCCCGCGCACCGGGCGCGGCGGTGGGCCCCGCCGCGCCTACGAGCGGGCGCGAAGGGCCTGGGACCGGCCCCTGACCGCCTACTACGTGATCCTGGGCTCCAGCCTCCTGATCACGGTGCTGGGCCTGGTGATGGTCTACTCCGCCTCGATGATCAAGGCGCTGGACATCAGCAAGCCCGCGACCTACTTCTTCGGCAAGCAGTTCCTCGCCGCCGTCATCGGTGGCACGCTGATGCTGATCGCCGCCCGGATGCCGGTGAAGCTCCACCGGGCGCTGGCCTACCCGATGCTGATGGTCACCGTCTTCCTGATGGTCCTGGTCCAGGTGCCGGGGATAGGGATGTCGGTCAACGGCAACCAGAACTGGCTCTACCTGGGCGGCCCGTTCCAGCTCCAGCCCAGCGAGTTCGGCAAGCTGGCCCTCATCCTGTGGGGGGCGGACCTGCTGGCCCGCAAGCAGGACAAGCGGTTGCTGGCGCAGTGGAAGCACATGCTCGTGCCGCTCGTGCCGGTCGCCTTCATGCTGCTCGGACTGATCATGCTCGGCGGCGACATGGGAACCGCGATCATTCTCACGGCGATCCTGTTCGGTCTGCTCTGGCTGGCGGGCGCTCCCACCCGGCTGTTCGCCGGGGTGCTCGGCTTCGCCGCCGTCATCGCGTTCCTGCTGATCAGGATGAGCCCGAACCGGATGTCCCGGCTCGCCTGCATGGGCGTGAGCGAGCCCGATCCGGAGGGCGGCTGCTGGCAGGCCGCACACGGGATCTATGCTCTGGCGTCCGGCGGATGGTTCGGTTCCGGACTGGGTGCGAGTGTGGAAAAATGGGGTCAACTCCCGGAACCTCACACCGACTTCATCTTCGCCATCACCGGTGAGGAACTGGGTCTGGCGGGGACGCTGTCCGTGCTCGCCCTGTTCGCGGCCCTAGGCTATGCGGGTATCCGCGTGGCCGGACGCACGGAGGACCCCTTCGTGAGGTTTGCCGCGGGAGGCGTGACCACGTGGATCACGGCCCAGGCCGTGATCAACATCGGTGCGGTGCTCGGCCTGTTGCCGATCGCCGGGGTGCCGCTCCCGCTGTTCTCCTACGGGGGGTCGGCCCTGCTGCCGACGATGTTCGCGGTCGGGCTGATGATCGCCTTCGCACGGGAGGACCCCGCCGCCAAGGCGGCCCTGGCCATGCGGAAGCCCGGGGTGAGATGGAAGACGATGAGACGGCGCGTCAAGAAGCGTCCGTCCGGAGAGCGGTGAATTTCGGTGCATGTCGTACTCGCCGGCGGGGGGACCGCCGGACACATCGAGCCCGCGCTTGCCCTCGCAGACGCCCTGCGCAGGCAGGACCCGACCGTGGGAATCACTGCCCTCGGCACGGAACGCGGACTGGAGACCAGGCTCGTGCCCGAGCGGGGGTACGAGCTGGCGCTCATTCCCGCCGTGCCGCTGCCCCGTAAGCCCACACCCGAACTGATCACCGTCCCGGGCCGGCTGCGCGGCACCATCAAGGCCGCCGAGCAGATCCTGGAGCGCACCAAGGCGGACTGCGTGGTCGGCTTCGGCGGCTACGTCGCGCTGCCCGGCTACCTGGCGGCCAAGCGGGCCGGTGTGCCGATCGTGGTCCACGAGGCCAACGCCCGCCCGGGCCTGGCCAACAAGATCGGCTCGCGGTACGCCCACGGGGTCGCCGTCTCCACCCCCGACAGCAAGCTGCGGGGCGCCCGCTACATCGGCATCCCGCTGCGCCGCACCATCGCCACCCTGGATCGCGCCCGGGTCCGCCCGGAGGCCCGCGCCTCCTTCGGACTCGACCCCAACCTGCCCACGCTGCTGGTCTCCGGCGGCTCGCAGGGCGCGCGCCACCTCAACGAGGTGGTCCAGCGGGTCGCGCCGCTGCTCCAGCGCTCCGGGATCCAGATCCTCCATGTGGTCGGCCCGAAGAACGAATTGCCGCGCATCGACAACATGCCCGGGATGCCGCCCTACATCCCGGTACCGTACGTGGACCGGATGGACCTCGCGTACGCCGCGGCCGACATGATGCTCTGCCGCGCGGGCGCGATGACCGTCGCCGAGCTCTCCGCCGTCGGGCTCCCCGCCGCCTACGTCCCGCTGCCCATCGGCAACGGCGAACAGCGGCTCAACGCCCAGCCGGTGGTCAACGCCGGCGGCGGCCTCCTGGTGGACGACGCGGCCCTCACCCCGGAGTGGGTGCAGGGCAACGTCCTGCCGGTACTGTCGGACCCCCACCGGCTGTACGAAATGTCCCGCGCCGCAGCCGAGTTCGGCCGGCGCGACGCCGACGACCTGCTCGTCGGCATGGTGTACGAAGCGATTGCCGCGCGCCGCTAGGCGCCCGGCGCGATGCGGTGCGGACCCGGGGCGGGCGCCCGGGTCCGTCGAAGGAGCGAGCGTGGCCGGACCGACGACCGCCCAGCGCGGCGCACCCGGGCGGGCGGACACCCCCGCCGGTCCGCCGCACAGCGACCCGGAGGGGCCCCGGATCGGCCGCCGCACCCTGCTGATCCTGATCGGCGTCGCGGTCGCCCTGCTCGCCGCGTTCGTGATCTGGGTGCTCTACGGCTCCTCCTGGCTCCGTGTCGAGAAGGTCAGCACGAGCGGCGTCGAGGTACTGACCCGCGAAGAAGTGGAAGCGGTTGCCGCCACCCCGATCGGCGCCCCGCTGGTCTCCGTGGACATCGGCGCCATGGAGCGCCGGTTGCGCCAGAAGTTGCCTCGTATCGACACAGTTGATGTCGTTCGGTCCTGGCCGGACGGCATCGGCCTTAAGGTGACCGAACGGAAGCCGGTCCTGCTGGTCGAGAAGGGCGGCGCGTTCGTGGAAGTGGACGCCGAGGGCGTGCGCTTCGCCACCGTGGACAAGGCGCCGAAGGGCGTGCCCCTGCTGGAGCTGACTCCCGAACCGTCCCCGAGCCTTCGCCGCTTCGGCGGTGACGGTCTGTTGCGGGAAGCGGTCCGGGTCGCCGGCGACCTTCCGGCAGGTGTGGCCGAGGACACCGAGGTCGTACGGGTCACCTCGTACGATGCGATCTCCTTGCTGCTCACCCGGGACCGTGTGGTGACCTGGGGGAGTGGTGAAGACGGGGTGGTGAAGGCGCGCGTCCTCATCGCACTCATGAAAGCGGCACCCAAAGCGGGACAGTTCGACGTAAGCGCTCCCACCGCCCCGGCGGTATCAACGAGTTGACGGGTATTTGCGCTGGCCAGCACCCTGGTTGGTCAGCGCTACGGGTGATCACATAGGGTGAAAAGAAAAACGGGAGGTTCGGCGTGTTCGTTGAACGTGCGCCACTTGTCGACTTAGTGTCCTGTTCGGAAGAGTCCAGGAAGCAGACACACTGGTAACCCTAAACTTCAACGTTAGGGTTTGGGTCGGCGTTCGGACCGTCCCCATCGACATCAGTCGTCGCCGCGGAGCTACCGCAGAGCGACGACACGTAACTCGAGGCGAGAGGCCTTCGACGTGGCAGCACCGCAGAACTACCTCGCAGTCATCAAGGTCATCGGTGTCGGCGGCGGTGGTGTCAATGCCATCAACCGAATGATCGAGGTCGGTCTCAAGGGCGTCGAGTTCATCGCGATCAACACGGACGCACAAGCCCTGTTGATGAGCGACGCCGACGTCAAGCTCGACGTCGGCCGCGAACTCACCCGGGGCCTCGGCGCCGGGGCGAACCCGGCCGTCGGTCGTAAGGCGGCAGAGGACCACCGTGAGGAGATCGAGGAGGTCCTCAAGGGGGCCGACATGGTCTTCGTCACCGCCGGAGAAGGCGGCGGCACCGGCACCGGCGGCGCACCCGTCGTCGCCAACATCGCGCGCTCGCTCGGCGCCCTGACGATCGGCGTGGTCACCCGCCCGTTCACCTTCGAGGGCCGGCGACGCGCGAACCAGGCGGAGGACGGCATCGCCGAGCTCCGCGAAGAGGTCGACACCCTCATCGTCATTCCCAACGACCGTCTGCTGTCCATCTCGGACCGCCAGGTCAGCGTGCTCGACGCGTTCAAGTCGGCCGACCAGGTGCTGCTCTCGGGCGTCCAGGGCATCACCGACCTCATCACCACCCCGGGTCTGATCAACCTCGACTTCGCCGACGTCAAGTCGGTCATGTCCGAGGCCGGATCGGCGCTCATGGGCATCGGCTCGGCGCGCGGCGACGACCGCGCGGTGGCGGCCGCGGAGATGGCGATCTCCTCGCCGCTCCTGGAAGCCTCCATCGACGGTGCCCGCGGTGTCCTCCTCTCCATCTCCGGCGGCAGCGACCTCGGTCTCTTCGAGATCAACGAGGCCGCCCAACTGGTGAGCGAGGCCGCGCACCCCGAGGCCAACATCATCTTCGGCGCCGTCATCGACGACGCCCTGGGCGACGAGGTGCGGGTCACCGTGATCGCGGCGGGCTTCGACGGCGGACAGCCGCCGGCCCGCCGGGAGAACGTCCTCGGCGCGAACAGCAACAAGCGCGAGGAGCCGGCCGCCCCGGCCAGGTCCTCCGCCGAGTCCACGCGCCCGACGGGCGGACTCGGGTCCGTACCTCCGCGCGAGGAGAGCCCGGCTCCGGCCGAGCCCGCCCCCGCGTCGGCTTCGAGCGAGAGCGCGCTCGGGCCGGTCTCGCCGCCGCACGTCCCGCCGGCCCGTCCCTACCAGGACACCCAGGCCGAAGAGCTGGATGTTCCGGACTTCTTGAAGTGATAACCCAGCACCGGGCGGCACCCGTCACGGGCAGCGCTCATTTTGCCTTCACCGACCGGTGGGGCGGAGTGAGCGCAGCTCCGTACGGTGAGCTCAACCTCGGCGGCGCGGTCGGCGACGACCCCGCCGCCGTCGGCGCGAACCGGGAGCGCGCGGCCAGGCGCCTCGGTCTCGACCCGGCCCACGTCGTCTGGATGAACCAGGTGCACGGCCGGGACGTCGCGGTGGTGGACGGGCCCTGGGGTGCGGACGCGGAGATTCCGGCCGTGGACGCGGTGGTGACCGCCCGGCGCGGCCTGGCGCTCGCGGTCCTCACCGCCGACTGCACTCCCGTTCTTCTCGCCGACCCGGTCGCCGGGGTCGTCGGGGCGGCGCACGCCGGGCGGCCGGGACTGGTCGCCGGAGTCGTTCCGGCGGCGGTCGAGGCCATGGTCGCGCTCGGCGCACACCCTTCCCGGATCACCGCGCACACCGGACCGGCCGTCTGCGGACGGTGCTACGAAGTGCCGGAGGCGATGCGGGCCGAGGTCGCCGAGGCCGTACCCGGCACCTGGTCCGAGACCAGCTGGGGAACCCCGGCGGTCGACGTCACCGGCGGAGTCCACGCCCAGCTCACCGCCCTCGGGGTGACGGACCGGCACTCCTCGCCGTACTGCACCCTGGAATCGGGCGACCACTTCTCGTACCGCCGCGACCGCACCACCGGGCGGCTCGCCGGATATGTCTGGTTGGACTGATAGGGCATGACGGATCGTAAGACTGAACTCGCGGCGAATCTGGCACAGGTGGAGGAAAGGATCGTCTCCTCCTGCGCCGCGGCCGGCCGCAAGCGCGAGGAAGTGACCCTGATCGTGGTCACCAAGACCTACCCCGCGAGCGATGTGCGGATCCTGCATGAACTCGGTGTACGCCATGTCGCGGAGAATCGTGACCAGGACGCCGCCCCCAAAGCCGCCGCTTGCGCGGATCTTTCGCTGACATGGCACTTTGTCGGGCAATTGCAGACGAACAAGGTTCGTTCTGTGACCAGTTATGCCGATATCGTGCAGTCGGTGGACCGCGCCAAGCTGGTCACCGCCCTCTCCGCCGCCGCGGTGCGTGGGGAGCGTGAGCTCGGCTGCCTGATCCAGGTCGCCCTGGACGCGGAGAGCGGTGAGCGCGGAGAGCGCGGTGGCGTCGCGCCGGACGGGATCGAGGAGTTGGCGGCCGCGATCGGCGCGGCCGACGGACTCCGGCTCGACGGGCTGATGACCGTGGCGCCGCTCGCCGGGGAGTACGCCGGCCGGCGACGAGCCGCGTTCGACCGGCTGTTGGAAATCTCATCCCGCCTGCGCGCAGGTCATCCGACTGCGAACATGGTCTCCGCAGGTATGAGCGGGGACCTGGAGGACGCGGTGGCGGCCGGAGCGACACATGTACGCGTCGGTACGGCGGTACTCGGAGTCCGACCCCGGCTCGGGTAACGTCGCGAAGCAAGTCGGACCACAGCAGAAAATATGGTCATTACCGCTCACAGCGGGCAGACCACAGTGGATCGCGGGCACTTGGTGACGAATGCCGATCCACCACAGAGCGGAGGACTCGGAGCATGGCCGGCGCGATGCGCAAGATGGCGGTCTACCTCGGCCTCGTGGAGGACGATGGGTACGACGGTCCGGGGTTCGACCCCGATGACGAATTCGAACCTGAGCCGGAGCCCGAGCGTGATCGGCGGCGGCATCAGCCCCCCCACCAGGTGGAGCGGGAACGCGAGCGCGAAAGGGACGAACCGGTACGAGTAGTGCAACCGCCCGCCCAGCGCGAGCCGGTTCAGCTCCCCGCGGAAAGCGTGCGACCCGCCCGGATCGCGCCCGTGGCATCCATCACACCTGAACGCCCGAACATGGAGAAGAACGCACCGGTGATCATGCCCAAGGTCGTGTCCGAGCGGGAGCCGTACCGCATCACCACGCTGCACCCCAGGACCTACAACGAGGCCCGTACCATCGGGGAACACTTCCGTGAGGGCACTCCGGTGATCATGAATCTCACGGAGATGGACGACACGGACGCGAAGCGACTTGTCGACTTTGCCGCGGGACTCGTCTTCGGTCTCCATGGCAGCATTGAACGCGTGACGCAGAAGGTGTTCCTGTTGTCGCCTGCTAACGTCGATGTCACGGCGGAGGACAAGGCCCGCATCGCAGAGGGCGGATTCTTCAACCAGAGCTGAGAACACGACACCGGGAACAACCCGGCCGAGAGGCCGGTGCCGGCCACGAGGCCGGAGCTGACGAGAGCCAGGGAGAGGGAACCGCGGGACATGGGCGTCGCACTGGATGTGGTCTATATCGCGCTGATGTGTTTCCTCATCGTGCTGATCTTCCGGCTGGTCATGGACTATGTCTTCCAGTTCGCACGTTCATGGCAACCCGGCAAGGCGATGGTGGTCGTACTTGAGGCCACCTACACTGTCACCGATCCACCGCTCAAGCTTCTGCGGCGGTTCATTCCGCCGCTGCGTCTCGGGGGCGTGGCACTCGACCTGTCCTTCTTCGTTCTGATGATCATCGTCTACATCCTGATCAGCGTTGTGGTCAGGTTGTGAGCGATACGGTCTTGCCGACTGCCGACGACTACGTAGAGGTGAAGAAGAGATGCCGTTGACCCCCGAGGACGTGCGGAACAAGCAGTTCACGACCGTCCGCCTCCGAGAAGGCTATGACGAGGACGAGGTCGATGCCTTTCTCGACGAGGTCGAATCGGAGCTGACCCGTCTGCTCCGCGAGAACGAGGACCTGCGCGCCAAGCTGGCCGCCGCGACGCGTGCCGCCGCGCAGAACCAGCAGCAACAGCAGCAGCAGGGTATGCGCAAGCCTCCGGAGCAGCAGGATCGCCCGGGTGCGCCCGTTCCCGCCGCCATATCAGGACCGCCGCAGCAGCAGCAGCCCCCGCAGATGGGTCCGCCCCAACTGCCCGGCGGCGCGCCGCAGCTGCCCGCAGGTCCCAGTGGCCACGGCCCCCAGGGCGGCCATGGTCCCGGTCCGCAGGGCCCGCACGGCCCCGGCCCGATGCAGGGCGGTCCCATGGGCGGCCCGATGCAGGGTGGCCCCATGGGTCAGCACCCCCAGCAGCAGCAGATGCAGCAGATGCAGCCGCCGCAGATGCAGCAGCAGGGGCAGGGCCCCGGTGGCGACAGCGCCGCGCGTGTCCTCTCGCTCGCCCAGCAGACCGCCGACCAGGCGATCGCGGAGGCCCGTTCCGAGGCCAACAAGATCGTCGGCGAGGCGCGCAGCCGCGCCGAGGGTCTGGAGCGCGACGCGCGTGCCAAGGCCGACGCTCTGGAGCGGGACGCGCAGGAGAAGCACCGCGTGGCGATGGGCTCGCTGGAGTCGGCCCGCGCGACGCTGGAGCGCAAGGTCGAGGACCTGCGTGGCTTCGAGCGCGAGTACCGCACGCGGCTGAAGTCCTACCTGGAGAGCCAGCTGCGTCAGTTGGAGACCCAGGCGGACGACTCGCTCGCCCCGGCACGGACTCCGGCAGCCGCTTCGCTGCCGCCGTCCCCCTCGCTGGCCCCGGCCGGTGCGGGTGCGATGGGTCACTCCATGGGCGGCTCCAACCACGGTGGCCACGGCGGCCAGCAGATGGGTGGCGGCCCGTCCACGATGGGCGGCGCGCCGTCCTACGGTGGCCAGCAGCAGATGTCGCCCGCGATGACGCAGCCGATGGCGCCGGTGCGGCCGCAGGCGCCGCAGCCGATGCAGCAGGCGCCTTCGCCGATGCGCGGGTTCCTGATCGACGAGGACGACAACTGAGCGGTTCGCGCTCGCTGAGCGCGTAGCCGTCGGCAGGCAGAGGGCCGGGCCCCGGGGAATCCCCGGGGCCCGGCCCTTTGGCGTGGGCCCGGCCGCGTCTGCCGGGGCCGCGTCTGCCGGGTGCGGGTGGGGCGCCTGCGGCGGGCCTGTTCCCCGCCCCGCCCCTTCCCGAAACCGGGGCGCTGCCCCGGACCCCTCTGCCCTCAAGCGCCGGGCGGGCTGGAACTCGGGGCGCTGCCTCGGGCTTCTCTGCCCTCAAGCGCCGGGCGGGCTGCAATTCGGGGCGCTGCCCCGGACCCCGCTCCTCAATCGCCGGAGGGGCTGGAGAGCGGGGCGCTGCCCCGGGCCCCTCTGCCCTCAAGCGCCGGGCGGGCTGGAATTCGGGGCGCTGCCCCGGACCCCGCTCCTCAACCGCCGGAGGGGCTGATCGACCCAGCCCGTCCGGCGATTGAGGACATCTTGCAGCCTCGCCGGCGCTTGAGGCGCGGGGGTTCGGGGGCGGAGCTCCTGAGGGGGTACGCGGAAGGGCCCGCCGGAATCCGTTCCGGCGGGCCCCTCTGGTGCTGCGGGCTACCGCTACCGCTTGCGCAGGCGGAACGTGAGCTCCAGGCTCTCGTCCTCGAACACCTCGCCGTAACTCTCGTCCGCCTCGCCCTCCGCGTAGTCCAGGGCGAGCACCTCCTCGGAGATCAGCGGGGTGTGCTCGGTGAGCGCCTCCACCGTTGCCGGGGACGTCGAGGTCCAGCGGACGGCGATGCGGTCCGCGACGTCCAGGCCGCTGTTCTTGCGGGCCTCCTGGATCAGGCGGATCGCGTCACGGGCCAGGCCCGCGCGGCGCAGTTCCGGGGTGATCTCCAGGTCCAGGGCGACCGTCGCGCCCGAGTCCGAGGCGACCGACCAGCCCTCACGCGGGGTCTCCGTGATGATGACCTCGTCGGGGGAGAGGGTGATCCGCTCGCCCTCGACCTCCACCGATGCCGTGCCCTCGCGCAGGGCCATGGACAGCGCGGCCGCGTCCGTGTTCGCCACCGCCTTGGCCACCGCCTGGACGCCCTTGCCGAACCGCTTGCCCAGGGCGCGGAAGTTGGCCTTCGCCGTCGTGTCGACCAGGGAGCCGCCCACCTCCGAGAGCGAGGCCAGCGATGTGACGTTCAGCTCCTCCGTGATCTGCGCGCGCAGTTCGGGGGAGAGGCCCGGGAAGCCCGTCGCCGCCACCAGCGCACGCGACAGCGGCTGACGGGTCTTCACGCCCGACTCGGCGCGCGTGGCCCGGCCCAGCTCCACCAGGCGGCGCACCAGCGCCATCTGCGTGGAGAGCGTCGGGTCGATCGAAGAGAGGTCGGCCTTCGGCCAGGAGGACAGGTGGACCGACTCCGGGGCGTCGGGAGTGACCGGCGCCACCAGGTCCTGCCAGACCCGCTCGGTGATGAACGGGGTCAGCGGGGCCATCAGCCGGGTCACCGTCTCGACGACCTCGTGCAGCGTGCGCAGCGCCGCCTTGTCGCCCTGCCAGAAGCGGCGGCGCGAGCGGCGTACGTACCAGTTGGAGAGGTCGTCCACGAACGCCGAGAGCAGCTTGCCGGCGCGCTGGGTGTCGTAGCCGTCCATCGCGAGGGTCATCTGGTCGACCAGCGCGTTCAGTTCGCTCAGCAGCCAGCGGTCCAGGACCGTGCGGTCCGCCGGGGCCGGGTCGGCCTCCGAGGGGGCCCAGCCCGACGTGCGCGCGTACAGGGCCTGGAAGGCGACCGTGTTCCAGTAGGTGAGGAGCGTCTTGCGCACGACCTCCTGGATCGTGCCGTGGCCCACGCGCCGTGCCGCCCACGGGGAGCCGCCCGCCGCCATGAACCACCGCACCGCGTCCGCCCCGTGCTGGTCCATCAGCGGGATCGGCTGGAGGATGTTGCCCAGGTGCTTGGACATCTTGCGGCCGTCCTCGGCGAGGATGTGGCCCAGGCAGACGACGTTCTCGTAACTCGACTTGTCGAAGACCAGGGTGCCGACCGCCATCAGCGTGTAGAACCAGCCGCGGGTCTGGTCGATGGCCTCCGAGATGAACTGCGCCGGGTAGCGGCTCTCGAAGACTTCCTTGTTCTTGTACGGGTAGCCCCACTGCGCGAACGGCATCGAACCCGAGTCGTACCAGGCGTCGATGACCTCCGGGACGCGGTAGGCCTCCAGTTGGCAGTTCTCCTGCGTGCAGGTGAAGGTGATCTCGTCGATGAACGGGCGGTGCGGGTCGAGGGCTGACTGGTCGGTGCCCGTGAGTTCCGTCAGTTCGGCGCGTGAGCCCACGCAGGTGAGGTGGTCGTCCTCGCAGCGCCAGATCGGCAGCGGCGTGCCCCAGTAGCGGTTGCGGGAGAGCGCCCAGTCGACGTTGTTGTTCAGCCAGTCGCCGAAGCGGCCGTTCTTGACCGAGTCCGGGAACCAGTTGGTCTTCTCGTTCTCCTCGAGGAGCCGGTCCTTGATCGCCGTCGTCCTGATGTACCAGGACGGCTGCGCGTAGTAGAGCAGCGCCGTGTGGCAGCGCCAGCAGTGCGGGTAGCTGTGCTCGTACGGGACGTGGCGGAAGAGCTTGCCGCGCGCGTCCAGGTCCGCGGTGAGCGCCTCGTCGGCCTTCTTGAAGAAGACGCCGCCTACCAGGGGGAGGTCTTCCTCGAACGTGCCGTCCGGTCGGACCGGGTTGACCACCGGCAGGCCGTACGCACGGCAGACCGCGAGGTCGTCGGCGCCGAACGCGGGGGACTGGTGGACCAGACCCGTACCGTCCTCGGTCGTGACGTACTCGGCGTTCACGACGTAGTGGGCTTCCGCGGGGAAGTCGACCAGGGTGAAGGGGCGCTCGTAGCTCCAGCGCTCCATCTCCGCACCGGTGAACGACTGGCCCGTCACCTCCCAGCCCTCGCCGAGGGCCTTCTCCAGGAGCGGCTCGGCGACGACGAGCTTCTCCTCGCCGTCCGTCGCGACGACGTAGCGGACCTCGGGGTGGGCGGCGACCGCCGTGTTGGAGACCAGGGTCCAGGGGGTGGTCGTCCAGACCAGGAGGGCCGCCTCACCGGCCAGCGGGCCCGAGGTGAGGGGGAAGCGGACGAATACCGAGGGGTCGACGACCGTCTCGTAACCCTGGGCCAGCTCGTGGTCGGACAGGCCGGTGCCGCAGCGCGGGCACCAGGGGGCGACGCGGTGGTCCTGGACCAGCAGGTCCTTGTTGAAGATCTCCTTGAGCGACCACCACACGGAGTCCACGTACTCCGGGTCCATCGTGCGGTACGCGTCGTCCAGGTCGACCCAGTAGCCCATGCGGGTCGTCAGCTCGGCGAACGCGTCGGTGTGCCGGGTCACCGACTCACGGCACTTGGCGTTGAACTCGGCGATGCCGAACGCCTCGATGTCCTTCTTGCCGTTGAAGCCCAGTTCCTTCTCGACCGCGAGCTCGACCGGCAGGCCGTGGCAGTCCCAGCCGGCCTTGCGGCCGACGTGGTAGCCCTGCATGGTGCGGAAGCGGGGGAAGACGTCCTTGAAGACGCGGGCCTCGATGTGGTGGGCGCCCGGCATGCCGTTGGCGGTGGGCGGACCCTCGTAGAAGACCCACTCGGGGCGGCCCTCGGACTGCTCCAGGCTCTTGGCGAAGACCTTGCTCTCGCGCCAGAAGTCGAGCACGGCGTGTTCGAGCGCGGGCAGGTCGACCTGGGCGGGTACCTGGCGGTACTGCGGCGATGTCATGTGCGGCTTCCTCCGGCGGACGTCTTCCACTTCCGTCGGAGGGACGAGAGCGTCTCGGCTCCCGCGGTACCACCCTCCTTGGCCCCGGGCGCAGGCCCGTGGCCCCCTCATTGGGGTCGCGACGCCGGGTCTAGTGGCCTTGCGTCGGTGGGCGGGGCCCATCGGTCAAGGCGTTCTTCCGGCGGCTCCGGGGTGATCTTCACGGCGCGCTCGCCCCCGGGCTCCCACCGTCCCCGGGTCGCTTCTGGCTGCGTACGACGCTACTCGTCCCATCCAAGCCTCTCGCTGGGGCCAGTGTACGGGCCCGTACGGGCGACGGCCGACCGGTTATCCACGGCTCAAGGGCGTGACCCGGGTGGCGGGACGGGGTACAAGGACTTCCCGGCGGGGCCCGAGGGCCGGATTACCGGACGGGGAGCTGGGAACAACGGAGGCAGGCGCGCCACGACCGGACACGGGGAGGGGCGAGAAGGCGGCGTGCCCCGTTGCCGCGGGGCTGGAGTCGATTTATCGTCCCAGCACGACTCGCGAGCAAGATCACAATATGTGAAGGGGCCGCGGCCATGGTGGCGAAGAAGACGGCGGAAGAGACCGCGGCCGAGCACGACGGCAGCCACGAGTCGCCGGCCGAGCGGGCGCCCGCGCCCGCGAGGAGCACGGCGAAGAAGGCCGCCGCCAAGAAGGCGTCCGCGAAGAAGACGACGGCGAGGAAAACCGCCGCCGAGAAGAGCACCGCCAAGAAGAGCGCGGCCAAGAAGGCCTCGGAGAAGGCCACGGAGGCGGCACGGGCCGCCGAGCAGACGGGAGCCCACACGGTGGTAGCCAAGAAGAGCGCGAGTCGTCCCGCAGCAGGCGCACAGGCCACGGCCCCCGTGCCGCCGGCCCGCGCCGCCGCCCCCGACGAGCTGGCCGTCCGGCCCGGGGAGGACCCCTGGACGCCGGAGGAGGTCACCGAGGCGCGCACCCTGCTGACGAGCGAGACGCTGCGGCTCCGCAGCGAGCTGGAGGCCTCCGGTGCGGCGCTCGCCGGGCTGATGCGGGACTCCGGCGACGGTGCGGGCGACGACGAGGCCGACACCGGCACCAAGAACATCACCCGCGAGCACGAGCTGTCGCTGGCCGCCCACGCCCAGGAGACGCTGGAGCAGACCGAGCGGGCGCTCGCCAGGCTGGAGGCGGGGACGTACGGGCTCTGCGAGGTCTGCGGCAAACCGATCGGCAAGGCGCGGATGCAGGCCTTCCCCCGGGCCACCCTGTGCGTCGAGGACAAGCAGAAGCAGGAGCGGCGCGGCTGATCCGCACAGGTGTGTCGTACCCTCATCCTCAGGCAGGCACCTAGGTTGAGGGACTCACGTGGCAGAGGCGGAGCGCATCATCGGTACGCCGGACGATCCCGAGGCCGAGGGCACGGACGAAGGCGGCGGCACGGCCGCCGACGCGGCCGTGAACGCGGGCAGGGGCAAGCGGAAGGTCCTCGTTCTCCTGAGCGTGGCCGTCGTGGCCTATCTGCTGGATCTGGTCACCAAGATGATCGTGGTCGCGAAGCTGGAGCACCAGCCGCCGATCGACATCATCGGCGACTGGCTCCAGTTCCGGGCGATCCGGAACGCGGGCGCCGCGTTCGGGATCGGCGAGGCGTTCACGGTGATCTTCACCATCATCGCCTCCGGGGTGATCGTGGTGATCATCCGGCTGGCCCGCAAGCTCTACAGCCTGCCGTGGGCCATCGCCCTGGGCCTCCTCCTGGGTGGTGCGCTCGGCAACCTCACCGACCGGATCTTCCGGGCGCCCGGCGCGTTCGAGGGCGCGGTGGTGGACTTCATCGCCCCCAAGCACTTCGCCGTCTTCAACCTCGCCGACTCCGCCATCGTCTGCGGCGGCATCCTCATCGTGATCCTCTCCTTCAAGGGCCTGGACCCCGACGGGACCGTGCACAAGGACTGACCGTCCGGCGCGGGGACCTGCGGGCGCAAGGCATACTCGACAGGTGAGTACGCACCCCGAGATCCGCACCCTGCCCGTACCGGACGGCCTGGAAGGCGAGCGCGTCGACGCCGCCATCTCCCGGATGTTCGGTTTCTCCCGCACCAAGGCCGCCGAGCTGGCCGCAGCCGGGAAGGTCCAGGTGGACGGTTCGGTGGCCGGGAAGTCCGAGCGGGTCCACGGGGCGCCTGGCTGGAAGTGGAGATGCCGGGGGCACCCGCTCCCGTCCAGATCGTCGCCGAGCCCGTCGAGGGCATGGAGATCGTCCATGACGACGACGACATCGTCGTCATCATGAAGCCGGTCGGCGTCGCCGCCCACCCCAGCCCCGGCTGGACCGGCACCACCGTCATCGGCGGCCTCGCCGCCGCCGGCTACCGGATCTCGACGTCCGGCGCCGCCGAGCGCCAGGGCGTCGTCCACCGCCTCGACGTCGGCACCTCCGGCCTGATGGTCGTCGCCAAGTCCGAGCGCGCCTACACCCTGCTCAAGGCCCAGTTCCGCGACCGGGTCGTCGACAAGAAGTACCACGCGCTCGTCCAGGGCCACCCGGACCCCATGAGCGGCACCATCGACGCCCCCATCGGGCGCCACCCCAACCACGACTACAAGTGGGCGGTCACCGCCGAGGGCAAGCCTTCGGTGACCCACTACGACCTGATCGAGGCCTACCGCGCCGCCAGCCTCCTCGACATCAAGCTGGAGACCGGCCGCACCCACCAGATCCGGGTCCACATGTCCGCCCACCGCCACCCCTGCGTCGGCGACCTCACCTACGGCGCGGACCCGACCCTGGCCAAGCGCCTCGGGCTGACCCGCCAGTGGCTGCACGCCGTGCGCCTGGGCTTCGAGCACCCGAGCGACGGCAGTTGGGTGGAGTTCTCCAGCACCTACCCGGCCGACCTCCAGCACGCCCTCGACACGATCTCGGCGGAGAGTCAGTGACCGCGGTCCCCGCCCCGTACAGCACCCGCAGGGCCGTCGAGGAGAGCGACCTCCAGGCCTGCTTCCAGGTCCGCAAGGAGGTCTTCGTCGGCGAGCAGAACGTGCCCGAGGAGCTGGAGTACGACGTCTACGACGCGACCGCGGCGCATGTCCTGGCCGTCGCGGCGGACGGCACCGCGCTCGGCACGGGCCGGCTGCTGCACGGCGCGGACGCGGCCGGGAAGACCGGCGGCGACCCGGCCGTCGGCTCGCTGGGCCGGCTCGCCGTCAGCCGGGAGGCCCGTGGCCTCGGGGTCGGCGCCGCCCTCGTACGGGCCATCGAGGACGAGGCGCGGGCGCTGGGCCTGGCCGCCGTCGACCTGCACGCCCAGACGCACGCCCTCGGCTTCTACGAGCGGCTGGGATATGTCGCGTACGGCCCCGAGTTCCCCGACGCGGGCATGCCGCACCGGGCCATGCGGCGGGAGATCCGCCCGGCCTGAGTCCTGGTAGCGGGGGGTATCGGCCGAATCGCGCACCCCGCGTGGCAGGGTGGGAGCCCTGTTCGGCAGCTCGTGGTGTGCCGGACCCGCGCGCTCCGGAAGGCACCTCGTGGAACAGATGTCCCTGCTGCTCCTGCTGCTGCTCGGAGCCGTGGTCACGGTGCCGCTCGGCGACCGGCTGGGGCTGCCCGCGCCGGTGCTGATGACCCTCATCGGCGTCGCGATGGCCTTCATGCCGTTCGTGCCGAACGTCGACATCCCACCGGAGATCATTCTCCCCGCGCTGCTTCCGCCGCTGCTCTACGCCTCCGTGCAGCGCACCTCGTGGCGGCAGTTCGCCGCCAACAGACGACCGATCTTCCTGCTGGCCGTGGCCCTCGTCTTCGTCACCACGGCCGCCGTCGCCGCGGTCGCGAACTCGATCGTGCCGGGGCTGCCCATCGCCGCCGCCGTCGCCCTCGGAGCTCTCGTCGCCCCGCCCGACCCGGTCGCGGCGACGGCCGTGGCGGGCTCCGTGGGACTGCCGCGCCGACTGGTGTCGATCCTGGAGGGCGAGGGGCTCTTCAACGACGTGACCGCCATCGTGCTCTACCACGTGGCCATCGCCGCCGCCGTCAGCGGCACCTTCTCGCTCCCCGAGGCCTTCGGGCTGCTGGTCCTCTCCGCCGTCGTCGCGGTCGCCGTCGGCCTCGCCCTCGGCTGGCTCACCATCAAGCTGATGAACCTGCTGGGCGACGCCACCCTCCAGGTCGGGCTGACCCTGCTGGTGCCGTTCGTCGCCTACGTCCTCGCCGAGGAGCTGATGGGCTCCGGTGTGCTGGCCGTCCTGACCGTCGCGCTGTTCCTCGCCGAGCACACCGCCGACGCCGACGACGTGCTGGGTCGGCTCACCGGACGTACCTTCTGGGACATCGTCGACACCCTGGTGACCGGCGTGGCCTTCGGGCTGATCGGCCTGGAGCTGCACAGCGTGTTCGGCACCGCCGACGGGCACGCCCTGGAGATGGTCGGCTGGGGGCTCGCGATCGTCGCGGTCGTCGTCGGCGTACGGCTGCTGTACCTGCTGCCGGCGACCTGGCTGGCCAAGCGGCTCCACACCCGCCGTGACGTCAGCGAGGAGATCCCCACCAGCTGGCGGGAGACCGTCGTGATGTGGTGGGCCGGGATGCGCGGGGTGGCCTCGGTCGCCCTGGCGCTGGCGATCCCGCTGGAGACCGACGACGGGCAGCCCTTCCCCGGCCGCGACGAGATCATCTTCATCGCGTTCGCCGTGATCATGGCCACACTGGTCTTCCAGGGGCTCACCCTGCCCTGGCTGGTGCGCAAGCTGAGGGTCCGGGCCGACACCGACGCCGAAGAGGCGCTGGAGCGGGACCTCGCCGTCCGGGCCGCCAAGGCCGCCAAGTACCGCCTCAAGGAGATCCAGGAGATCGAGGAGTTCCCCGAGGAGGTCATGGAGCGGCTCCAGCGCGCCGCGTACGACATCGGAGCCCGGATCAGCCCGGACATGGTCGACGAGGAACGGCGCGAGGCCTACGCCCAGCGCGCGGAACGCTTCAAGGCGATCAGCCGTGTCCAGCGCGAGATGATGTCGGCCGCCCGACACGAGGTGCTCTCCGCGCGCAGCGAGCCCGGCTCCGACCCGGAGGTCGTGGACCGGGTGCTGCGGTATCTGGACTTCCGCTCGCTGCGCTGAGGAGCCGTCACGGGGGCTGCCTCAGCCGCGGCCCGTGCGCGGGGCCCTGGCGTCGACCCCGTCGGTGGGCGCCGCCTTGTCGAGGCCCACCCGGCCCCCCGCACCCGTCAGCTCCGCCCACTGTTCGCCCGGCGGCAGTACGGCGGGCGAGGTGGCGACCCGCGGCAGCGCGTACGGGTGGTGGTCGCGCAGCCAGCCGATCAGCTGCTCGCGCACCGCGCAGCGCGCCGTCCAGATGTCGTCCGCGTCCTTCGCCGTGACCACCGCGCGCACCTCGATCGTGGTCGGCGTGGTGTCGGTGACCGCCAGCGACCAGTCCCGGCCGTCCCAGGCGGCGATGTCCCCGAGGAGGTCCCGCAGCTTCGTCCGCATCGCCGCGATGGGAGCGGAGTGGTCGAGGTGGAAGTAGACCGTGCCGGTCATCTGCACCCCGCCGCGCGACCAGTTCTCGAACGGCTGGCTGGTGAAGTACGAGACCGGCATCGTGATCCGCCGCTCGTCCCAGGTCCGTACCGCCAGGAACGTCAGGGTGATCTCGTCGATCGTGCCCCACTCGCCGTCCACCACCACGGTGTCGCCGAGCCGCACCATGTCGCCGAACGCGATCTGGAATCCGGCGAAGAGATTCCCGAGCGTCGACTGGGCGGCGACCCCCGCGACGATGCCGAGCAGACCGGCCGAGGCGAGCATCGACGTGCCGACCGCCCGCATCGGCGGGAACGTCAGCAGCATCGCCGCGACGGCGACCACCATCACCACCGCGATGACCACCCGCTGGATCAGCGTGACCTGCGTACGGACCCGGCGGACCCGGGCCGGGTCGCGGCCGGCCGTCGCGTACCGGGCGTAGCTGGCCTCCACGACCGTCGCCGCGACCCGCACCACCAGCCAGGCGGACGCGCCGATCAGCACCAGGGTCAGCACCTGGCCGATCCCGGCCCGGTGCTCCCACACCCAGGAGATCCCCATCTGGCGATAGCTGCCGCGGAGCAGCGCCGTGATGATCACCACCTGGAGCGGAGGCCGGCAGCGCCGCAGCAGCCCCCACAGCGGGGTCTCGTGGTGACGGCTGTCGGCCCGCCGCAACAGTCGGTCGACCAGCCAGCCGACCAGCAGGGTGATCACCACGGAACCGCCGATGACGATCAGCGGGCGCAGCACGCTCTCCATTCCCTCGTCCTCCAAGCTGTAGGGCGGGCCCCAGGGCACAAATGGCACCATGGGCCTCATGAACATCATGCTTTTCCACTCGACGTACGGGCTCAGGCCCGCCGTGCACGCCGCGGCCGCGCGCCTCAGGGACGCCGGCCACGAGGTGCGCGTGCCCGATCTGTTCGAGGGGCACACCTTTGACACGGTGGAAGAGGGCATGGCGTACAAGGACGAGATCGGCAAGGAGGAGCTGCTGAAGCGCGCCGTGCTGGCCGCCGCGCCCTACTCCGACCAGGGTCTCGTCTACGCCGGCTTCTCCCTCGGGGCGGCGACCGCGCAGACCCTGGCGCTCGGCGACGCGAAGGCCCGCGGGCTGCTGCTGTTCCACGGCACCTCGGACCTCGCCGAGAACGCCTCGGTGGACGAGCTCCCCGTGCAGCTGCACGTCGCGGACCCGGACCCCTTCGAGTCCCACGACTGGTTGAACAGCTGGTACCTCCAGATGCAGCGCACCGGCGCGGACGTCGAGGTCTACCGCTATCCCGGGGCCGGGCACCTGTTCACCGACCCCGACCTGCACGATTACGACCAGGCGGCGGCCGAGCAGACCTGGAAGGTCGCGCTCGGCTTCCTGGCGACCCTGTAGACCCGGCGACGCCGTCCCGCCCGGTGACCCTGTGGACCCGGCGACCCTGTGGACCTGGTGACTCCGTAGACCCGGTCACTCCGTGGAAACGCGCGACACCTGGCGCGTCCGGGCGGTCGGCCCGCCCGGTGCGCCGGGTGTCGCGGAAGGCGGCGGCCGTTACGCCTTGAGCGCCTTGTCGATGGCCTTCGTGAACTCGTCGGCCGTCATCGGGGCGTTCTCGCTGCCCTCGGCCGTGATCTTCTTGTCGTCCATCTTCAGCGTCGGCGTGCCCTGCACACCGCTCTTGTCGAACGCCTTGGACATCTTCACGGCCCAGGCGTCGTACGTGCCGTCCTCGACGTCCTTCCGGAAGTCCTTGTTCCCCTTCAGCGCTTCGACCGAGTCCGCGACCTCGACGAGGTAGCTGTCCTTGGCGAACTTGTCGTCGCTCTCCTCGGGGTGGAACTTCGCCGAGTACAGCGCGGCCTTGTACTCCATGAACGCCTCGGGGCTCACGTCCAACGCCGCACCGAGCGCGCTCAGGGCGTTCTTGGAGCCCTCGCCGTTGTCCGTGTTGTCGATGAAGGTCGCGCCGACGAACTTGACCTTGTACTTGCCGGCCGCGACGTCCTTCGAGACCGTCTCGCCGACGCCCTGCTCGAACGTGGCGCAGACGGGGCAGCGCGAGTCCTCGTACAGCTCCAGGGTCTTCTTCGCGCCCGGCTCGCCGATCACCACGGTGGTGCCGTCGTCGCCCGAGGTGTTCTTCGGCGCGGTGACGTTCTTCGCGTCGGCGGCGGTCTCCCAGGCGTCCGGCTTGTTCAGCTGCATCACGCCGTAGCTGATGCCGCCGACCACGGCGAGGGCAGCGACGACCGAGACCGCCACGACGAGCTGCTTGCGGGTCTTGGCCTTCTTGGCCTGGGCCTCGCGCTCGGCGCGCAGCCGCTCGCGGGCCGCTGCCTTGTTCGCCTGGGTGTTGCGCTTGCTCATGATCGTTCTCCGTGAGTACGTGTGTGGGGGTGGGCGGGGTGCTGCCGTCGTCGTGCGGCCGTGCCCTCAGGCAGCGGCGTACGTCGCGAGCGGCGGGCCCCTGCGTCCCACACAGTGCACGAGGAAGCGGGCGGTGAGCGGCGGGTGCGGACGCCCGGCGGGCCGGGAGCGGCGGGCCGCGGCCCGGACGCCCGCGCGCACCACGGCGACCGCGACCAGCAGCGGCCGGAACGCCAGCAGGGCCGCCGCGCGCAGCAGCCCGGCCAGGGCCGCCTCGCCGCGCCGCAGCCAGGCCGCGGCGAGCAGCCCGACCGCCACATGGGCGACGAGCAGCAACCAGGGCACGGCCGGTCCCGGCTGCGCCAGCAGCGCCGCCGCACGGTCGCCCGCCCCGGCCACGTCGGCCAGCGGGGTGCCCACCGCGCCGACGCCCGCGATCCGGGCCCCGCCCGCGCCGACCTCGCCGCCGCCGCACAGGACGTCGAAGCCCACCGCGCGCAGTGTGCCCGCGACCGGGCCGCCGGCCGCCCCGTAACAGAGGTGCTGGCCTGTGGTGAAGACGGTGTCGGCGGCCAACTCCAGCGGGACGAGCAGGCCCGCGATCGCCCCCAAGCCGCGCTCCCGGCCGGCCAGTGCGTACGCCACCGCGAAGACGGCACCGGCGAGCAGCGCGACCGCGGTCAGCGGCAGCGGGACCCCGGAGAGCAGCACATGGGACGCCGTGGACAGGGTGACGACGAGCGCGGTGAAGAGCGCCGCGCGCGCGACCCTGAGCTGCGTCCCTGAGATGTCCATCGCCGGAAATTGTGTCATGCGCCGAGGTAGGCGGACCTTAAAAGAGGCTGAGAGTCCCCGGGGGTGGCTCCCCGGGGCTCCGGCGCCCTACAGGCCCGGGATCCGGCCGTTGCGGAAGAGGTCCACGAAGATCTGGTGGTCCGCGCGGGCTCTCGCCCCGTAGCTGTGGGCGAAGTCGACCAGCATCGGCGCGAAGCTCTCCTCGTCGGCCGCGATGGCGGCGTCGATCGCCCGCTCGGTGGAGAACGGCACCAGCGAGTGCCCGCTCTCGTCGTCGGCGGCCGCGTGCATCGTGGCCGTCGCCCGGCCCAGATCCGCGACGACCGCCGCGATCTCGTCCGCCTCGTCGATGTCGGACCAGTCCAGGTCGACCGCGTACGGCGAGACCTCGGCGACCAGCTGGCCCGAGCCGTCCAGCTCGGTCCAGCCCAGCCACGGGTCCGCGTGTGCCTGGAGCGCGCGCTGCGAGATCACCGTGCGGTGCCCCTCGTGCTGGAAGTACTCCCGCACGGCGTCGTCCGTGATGTGCCGGGAGACCGCCGGGGTCTGCGCCTGCTTGAGGTAGATCACCACATCGTTCTCCAGGGCGTCGCTGTTGCCCTCCAGGAGGATGTTGTACGAGGGCAGCCCGGCGGACCCTATGCCGATGCCCCGGCGGCCCACCACGTCCTTGACCCGGTAGGAGTCGGGGCGCGTCAGGCTCGACTCGGGGAGCGTCTCCAGATAGCCGTCGAACGCGGCCAGCACCTTGTAGCGCGTCGCGGCGTCCAGGTCGATCGACCCGCCGCCGTCCGCGAACCGGCGTTCGAAGTCCCGGATCACCGTCATCGAGTCCAGCAACGAGAAACGCGTGCGCGACCGGGCGGCGCGGAGCGCGCCCAGCAGCGGGCCGTCCGCCGTGTCCAGCGTGAACGGCGGCACCTCGTCGTTCTTCGCGCCCGTCGCCAGCGCGTGGATCCGCTCGCGGTAGGCGATGGCGAAGATCGTCACCAGCTCGCCGATCTGCTCGTCGGCCAGCGCCTTCGCGTAACCGATCAGCGCCACGGAGGCGGCGAAGCGCTTCAGGTCCCAGGTGAAGGGGCCCACGTACGCCTCGTCGAAGTCGTTGACGTTGAAGACGAGGCGGCCGTTGGCGTCCATGTAGGTGCCGAAGTTCTCCGCGTGGAGATCGCCGTGGATCCACACCCGGCCGGTGCGCTCGTCGAGGAAGGGGCCGCCGTGCCGCTCCCGCTCCAGATCGCCGTAGAACAGGCAGGCCGTGCCCCGGTAGAAGGCGAAGGCCGAGCCCGCCATCTTGCGGAACTTGACCCGGAAAGCGGCCGGATCGGCGGCCAGCAGCTCCCCGAAGGCGGTGTCGAAAACGGCGAGAATCTGCTCCCCGCGCTGCGCTGCGCCGGTCTGCGTTTCCGACATTTCTTGCTGCCTCCTGCTGTAGCTGGCGTGTCCGGCCGGACCGGGGGTCCGCCCGATCGGGTCCTGACTGAGTGCATGACAAAACGGACAGGTGTCCCGCCTTCTCCAACGCTCGGCGGAAGCCGGGAGTGCCCGTCGTCCGACTCCGTCACGTCGTAGACTTCCACGCTGTCCCCCCGTCCGTCATCGCCCGACTTCCCGGAGGCCCGACGCCGTGACCAAGCCGCCCTTCACGCACCTGCACGTTCACACCCAGTACTCGCTGCTGGACGGTGCGGCGCGGCTCAAGGACATGTTCGAGGCCTGCAACGAGATGGGCATGTCGCACATCGCGATGACCGACCACGGCAACCTCCACGGGGCCTACGACTTCTTCCACTCGGCGACGAAGGCGGGCGTCACGCCGATCATCGGCATCGAGGCGTATGTCGCCCCGGAGTCGCGCAAACACAAGCGCAAGGTGCAGTGGGGACAGCCGCACCAGAAGCGCGACGATGTGTCCGGATCCGGTGGTTACACCCACAAGACGATCTGGGCGTCCAACAAGACCGGACTGCACAACCTCTTCCGGCTCTCCTCCGACGCGTACGCCGAGGGCTGGCTCCAGAAGTGGCCCCGGATGGACAGGGAGACCATCTCCCAGTGGTCCGAGGGCCTCATCGCCTCCACCGGCTGCCCCTCCGGCGAGGTGCAGACCCGGCTGCGGCTCGGCCAGTTCGACGAGGCGGTCCAGGCGGCCTCCGACTACAAGGACATCTTCGGGGCGGACAAGTACTTCCTGGAGCTGATGGACCACGGCATCGAGATCGAGCGCCGGGTCCGCGACGGGCTGCTGGAGATCGGCAAGAAGCTCGACATCCCGCCGCTCGTGACGAACGACTCCCACTACACGTACGCCCACGAGGCCACCGCCCACGACGCCCTGCTCTGCATCCAGACCGGCAAGAACCTCTCGGACCCCGACCGCTTCCGCTTCGACGGCACGGGCTACTACCTCAAGACGACGGACGAGATGTACGCCGTCGACTCCTCCGACGCCTGGCAGCAGGGGTGCGCCAACACGCTCCTGGTCGCCCAGCAGATCGACACCACCGGCATGTTCGAGGCGAAGAACCTCATGCCGAAGTTCGAGATCCCGGACGGCTTCACGGAGATCACCTGGTTCCAGGAGGAGGTCCGGGTCGGCATGGGCCGCCGCTTCCCCAACGGCGTCCCCGACGACCGGCAGAAGCAGGTCGAGTACGAGATGGACATCATCATCCAGATGGGGTTCCCGGGGTACTTCCTGGTCGTCGCCGACTTCATCATGTGGGCCAAGAACAACGGCATCGCGGTGGGCCCCGGCCGTGGTTCCGCCGCCGGATCGATCGTCTCGTACGCGATGGGCATCACCGACCTCGACCCGATCGAGCACGGACTGATCTTCGAGCGGTTCCTCAACCCCGAGCGCGTCTCCATGCCCGACGTCGACATCGACTTCGACGAGCGCCGGCGCGTCGAGGTGATCCGCTACGTCACCGAGAAGTACGGCGCCGACAAGGTCGCCATGATCGGCACCTACGGCAAGATCAAGGCCAAGAACGCCATCAAGGACTCCGCCCGCGTGCTGGGCTACCCGTACGCGATGGGCGACCGGCTCACCAAGGCCATGCCCGCCGACGTCCTCGGCAAGGGCATCGACCTCAACGGCATCACCGACCCCAAGCACCCGCGCTACAGCGAGGCGGGCGAGATCCGGGGGATGTACGAGAGCGAACCGGACGTCAAGAAGGTCATCGACACCGCCAAGGGCGTCGAGGGCCTGGTCCGGCAGATGGGCGTGCACGCCGCCGGCGTCATCATGTCCAGCGAGCCGATCGTCGACCACGCGCCGCTCTGGACGCGGCACACCGACGGCGTCACCATCACGCAGTGGGACTACCCGCAGTGCGAGTCGCTCGGCCTCCTCAAGATGGACTTCCTGGGCCTGCGCAACCTGACGATCATGGACGACGCCATCAAGATGGTGAAGTCCAACAAGGGCGTCGACCTGGAGATGCTCTCCCTCCCGCTGGACGACCCCAAGACGTACGAACTGCTCTGCCGCGGCGACACGCTCGGCGTCTTCCAGTTCGACGGCGGGCCGATGCGCTCCCTGCTGCGCCAGATGCAGCCCGACAACTTCGAGGACATCTCCGCCGTCTCGGCCCTCTACCGGCCGGGCCCGATGGGCATGAACTCGCACACGAACTACGCGGAGCGCAAGAACGGCCGCCAGGAGATCACCCCGATCCACCCGGAGCTGGAGGAGCCCCTCAAGGAGGTCCTCGGCCTCACCTACGGCCTGATCGTCTACCAGGAGCAGGTCCAGAAGGCCGCCCAGATCGTCGCCGGGTACTCGCTGGGCGAGGCCGACATCCTGCGCCGCGTGATGGGCAAGAAGAAGCCCGAGGAACTGGCGAAGAACTTCGTCCTCTTCGAGGCGGGAGCCAAGAAGAACGGCTTCTCCGACGCCGCGATCAAGGCGCTGTGGGACGTACTGGTCCCGTTCGCCGGGTACGCCTTCAACAAGGCGCACTCCTCCGCGTACGGGCTGGTCACCTACTGGACCGGATACCTCAAGGCGAACTACCCCGCCGAGTACATGGCCGCCCTGCTGACCTCGGTCAAGGACGACAAGGACAAGTCCGCGGTCTACCTCAACGAGTGCCGCCGCATGGGCATCAAGGTGCTCCCGCCCAACGTCAACGAGTCGCTGTCCAACTTCGCCGCCCAGGGCGACGACGTGATCCTCTTCGGCCTGACCGCCATCCGCAACGTCGGCCAGAACGTCGTCGACTCGATCATCCGGTCCCGCAAGGCGAAGGGGAAGTACAGCACCTTCCCCGACTTCCTCGACAAGGTCGAGGCGGTCGTCTGCAACAAGCGCACCGTGGAATCGCTCATCAAGGCCGGCGCGTTCGACGAGATGGGTCACACCCGAAAGGGCCTCGTCGCCCACCACGAACCGATGATCGACAACGTGGTGCAGGTCAAGCGCAAGGAGGCCGAGGGGCAGTTCGACCTCTTCGGGGGCGGCGAGGAGGAGAGCGGCGAGCCGGGATTCGGGCTCGACGTGGAGTTCTCCGACATCGAGTGGGAGAAGGCCTACCTGCTCGCCCAGGAACGGGAGATGCTCGGCCTGTACGTCTCCGACCACCCGCTGTTCGGCCTGGAGCACGTGCTGTCCGACAAGGCCGACGCCTCGATCTCCCAGCTCATGGGCGGCGACTACAGCGACGGCTCGATCGTCACCGTCGGCGGCATCATCTCCGGCCTCCAGCGCAAGATGACCAAGCAGGGCAACGCCTGGGCCATCGCCACCGTGGAGGACCTGGCGGGCTCCATCGAGTGCATGTTCTTCCCCGCCACCTACCAGCTGGTCTCCACCCAGCTCGTCGAGGACACCGTCGTCTTCGTCAAGGGACGCCTCGACAAGCGCGAGGACGTGCCCCGGCTGGTCGCCATGGAGATGCAGGTCCCCGACATCTCCAACGCCGGGACCAACGCGCCCGTCGTCCTCACCATCCCCACCGTGAAGATCACCCCGCCCATGGTCACCCGGCTCGGCGAGGTGCTCAGCCACCACCGGGGCGACACCGAGGTGCGCATCAAGCTCCAGGGCCCCCGCAAGACCACGGTGCTCCGGCTCGACCGGCACCGGGTCAAGGCCGACTCGGCCCTCTTCGGCGACCTGAAGGTGCTGCTCGGCCCGGCCTGCCTGGCCGGCTGAGCAGACGCGCCACCGGCGACGCGAACGGCCAGAGGGGCGTCCCGCACGTGCGGGACGCCCCTCTCGCTGTCCTCAGCGCCTGTCTCCACCGCGAGCGGCCGACGGGTCAGTTGTGGCCGAAGCGTCGCTGATGCTTGCGCGCCACGTCGGACGGGCTGCCCTGGGCCTGCGCCTGCGGCTGGTTCTGCGACTCGTACGCCGTCGACTTGGCCTGCTCCGCGCTCCGCTCCGACGCGGACGCGCGGTCGTTCTGGCTGCCCTGCTTGCGGTTCTTGTTCTTGGCCATGGTGAATGCCTCCTGTGGGGAATCCTGGGGGGCCAGGACCGCTGTCAGATTCACATAGCGCCGCAAACGCCGCATGTTGGATCATTACCGTGCGTAGTGGTTTCCGCAGTGGTGCCCGGTTCCGCCGCTCTCGCCCGGCCTTTCCGCGTCTTCGCGGCGCCTCGCGCGACGCGTCCCTGTTTCCCTTCTCCCCCTCCCCCCCTCTTCCCTTCCCGATCCGCCACGCCGATGATCCAGTTCCGGCCGTTAACCCCCGCGCGGTCGGGCAGACTCGAAGGAAACCCTGGGTAAGCGGACCCGGTCATCGAGGAGCGGGCCGCTGAACCGTTCCCGAATTCGGAAGAGGGTGGAACGCGTGGACCGTTGCGTCGTCCTGGTGGACGCCGGCTACTTGCTGGGCGCAGCCGCGAGTCTGCTGGCCGGAGAGCCCGCCCGTTCCCGCATCACCGTCGACCACGCGGCCCTCATCCAGGGGCTGCGCGAGCGCGCCGAGGCCGACACCCAACAGCCCCTGCTGCGCATCTACTGGTTCGACGGCGCCCCCGACCGGGTGCCCCAGCCCGAGCACCGCCGGCTCCGCGTGATGCCCCGCGTGACCGTCCGGCTCGGCGCCCTGACCCGCAGCGACGGGCGCTGGGCGCAGAAGGGCGTCGACGCGGCGATGCACGCCGAGCTGACCGAACTGGCCAGGAACCGGGCCTGCTCGGACGTGGTCCTGGTGACCGGTGACGGTGATCTGCTGCCCGGTCTGATGTCCGCCAAGGAACACGGGGTCGCCGTCCACCTCTGGGCCGTGCAGGCCGCCGACGGCGACTACAACCAGTCCGAGGACCTCGTCGCCGAGGCCGACGAACGGCGGGTCCTGGACCGGGCCTGGATCACCAAGGCCGTACGCGCCAAGGACCTCGGCGGCACCTGTGCCCCGCCGCCCGTCCCGCGCCCCGAGATCGCCGCGATCCTCTCCGCACCGCTGCCGGAGGCGGCCATCGCCGCCTCCGCCGAACGCGCCTCCGAGGCCCAGGCCGCCGCCGCCCGCAGCGGTGCCACCGCTCCCGCGGAGAACACCGGCGCTTCGTCGTCCGACACCCCCTCCGCCCCCGGACACAAGACCGTTCCCACGCCCAAGGACCTGGCCGCGCTGCGCGCCCACGCCACCCACCCGGACCGCCAGCACCCGCCCCAGCCCGCCAACGCCACGCTCCGCTGGTCCTCCGACAAGGGCTGGGTGGAGCGCGGCGGGCCCCTCGGCGAGCCGGCGGAGACCGCGTCCCTGCCGACCCTCGCCCAGGTCACCAGCGCCGAACAGCGCTGGGCGGACCGGGAGGAGGACATCACCACCGTCGGCGGCGACCCCTTCGAGGTGGGCCAGGTCTTCGCCCGCCGCTGGATGGAGCGCCTGCCGGAAACCGTCCACCTGCAGAAACTCTCCACCATGTACCCGCGCATCCCGCACCGGATCGACGGCGAACTGCTGCGTTACGCGGCCCGCTTCGGGCTCCTCGCCCACAAGGACGACCAGATCGACGAGCACGACCGGTACGCGATCCGGGCCGGCTTCTGGCGGGAGATCGACGTGCGGGCCGCCGCCGAGCACGTACCGGCGGGGGAGTAGCCGTCCCGCACCGTCCCGTGCCGCCCGGCGACGCGGGGTGGCCCCGGACGTGAACCGGGGCGTGTGACCCCGTACCCTCATACCTCGTGAGTACGGGCACTGCACAGGCGCAGAGGGACACCGGCACCGTGTGCGCGGTGCGTGATCTGGTCAAGACCTATCCCGCCGTCCGAGGCCGCCGGGGCGCCCCGCGACGCCCGAGATCCGCGCCACCGACAGCATCAGTCTGGACGTCGAGCGCGGCGAGATCTTCGGACTGCTCGGCCCCAACGGCGCCGGCAAGTCCACCCTGGTCCGCCAGCTCACCGGGCTGATGCGGCCCGACTCCGGCAGCGTCGAGGTGCTGGGCCACGACCTCGTACGCCACCCCGAGCGGGCCTCCCGGCTGATCGGCTACCTCGGGCAGGAGTCCACCGCCCTCGACGAACTGACCGTCTCGCTCGCCGCCGAGACCACCGGGCGGCTGCGCGGTCTCGCCGTCCGGGACGCGCGCGCCGAGCGCGACGCGGTCCTGGAGGAGCTGGGCCTCACCGCGATCGCCGGGCGGCCCCTGAAGAAGCTCTCCGGCGGTCAGCGGCGGCTCGCCTGCTTCGCCGCCACCCTGGTCGGCGACCGGCCCGTCCTCGTCCTCGACGAACCGACCACCGGAATGGACCCGGTCGCCCGCCGCGCCGTCTGGGCCGCCGTCGACCGCCGCCGGGCGGAGCGCGGGGCCACCGTCCTGCTGGTCACCCACAACGTGATCGAGGCCGAGACCGTCCTCGACCGGGTCGCCGTCCTCGAACGCGGCCGGGTCATCGCCTGCGACACCCCCGCCGGGCTCAAGGAACAGGTCGCCGGGGAGGTGCGCGTCGAGCTGGTCTGGCGCGAACGGGCCCCGCTGGATGTCCCCGAGGTGGCGGCCCTGCGGCCGTCCGCCCAGGAGTCCGGGCGGCGCTGGGTGCTGCGACTCGGGCCGGACGAGGCACGGGCGGCGGTCGCCGCGGTGACGGGCGGCGCGGCCTTCGCCGCGCTCGACGATTTCACCCTGGCCACGCCCAGCCTGGAGGATGTCTATCTCGCGCTCGGGGGAGACGCGGCCAATGCGACCAAGGGGCTGGTCAAGGCGTGAACGGCGTGATCGGCACGAGAGACGGCGTGGGCAGCGTGAACGCGATGTACGCAGGTGGCAGTTCGGACATGTCTCAGGGGGGCAGCCGCAGGTGACGAGCATCATTCCGGCCAGGACCGCACCGCCGAGCGTCCGGCCCGCGCCCGGCGCCACCGGTACGGGCCCCGCCCGTACCGTCGCCGCGCCCCTCGCGCCGCGCGCCCGGCTGCTGCCGTCGCTGGCCGCCGTCTACCGCGCCCAGCTCTCCCGGGCGCGCGTCGCCCGGATCCCGCTGCTCTTCGTGGCGACCTTCCAGTCCGTCGGGATCATGGTCCTGATGCGGGGCGTCGTCGACGGCGGTGCGGAGGCCCGCGCGGTGGTCGCGGGATCCAGCGTCCTGGTCGTCGCGTTCGTCGCGCTCAACCTGCTCGCCCAGTACTTCGGGCAGCTGCGGGCGGGCGGCGGGCTCGACCACTACGCCACCCTGCCGGTGCCGCCCGCCGCGGTGGTGCTCGGCGCGGCCGCCGCCTATGCCTCCTTCACCGTGCCCGGCACGGTCTTCACGGCGATCACCGGCAGCGTGCTGTTCCAGCTGCCGATGACCCATCTCTGGGTCCTGGTGGCCGTCGTCCCGCTCTCCGGGGCGGCCCTGGCCGGTCTCGGCGCCGCCCTCGGGCTGCTCGCCCCGCGCCCGGAGCTGGCGACGCTGCTGGGCCAGCTGGGGATGTCCGCCGCCCTGCTCCTCGGGGTGCTGCCGGCCGACCGGCTGCCGGAGCCGGTGGGGTGGGCGCGTGACCTGCTGCCCTCGACGTACGGGGTCGAGGCGCTGGCCCGGTCCTTCGACGCCCGCCCGGACTGGGGGCTCATCGCGTTCTTCCTGGCGATCTGCGCGGCGGTGGGGGTCCTCTCGCTGGCCGTGGCGACGTGGGCGTACCGGCGGGCCGCTGTACGGTAGGCCCGGGTGCGGCATCCGGTGAGGCGCCTCACCGGGTGGCCTGGCACGATGGCACGGTGACCGCACCTCTGACGCCGCCCCACCAGCCCGGCCCCCATGACCCGTGGCAGGCCCCGCCCTCGGGCTCCCACCCAGCGCCCTCGGTGGGCGGTCCGGACCACCCGGATACGGCCACGGAGCTCCGTCAGGCCGCCGTCGTCCTCGTTCTGGTCGCGCTCGCGGGCATCGTGCTCGGGCTGCTGTGGCTGTGGCTCGCGCCGCGTGTGCCGCTGGTCTCCGACGACACGGCCGTCTTCCTCAAGAACAGCGAGGGGGAGGAGGCGATCGGGGCGGACGGAACGTTCGTCCTGCTGGCCCTCGGCTTCGGCGCGCTCTCGGCCGCCGCCGTCTTCTGGCGGCTGCGTCGCGGGGGCGTCCTCGTGGTCGTGGGGCTGGCGGTGGGCGCGCTGCTCGCCTCGCTGGTGGCGTGGCGCGTCGGCATCTGGCTGGGACCGTCGTCCGACGTGGTGGCGCGGGCCCGGGAGGCCGGCCAGGGCGTGGCGTTCGACGCGCCGCTGGAGCTGCACTCGGTGGGGGTGGCGGTGCTGGCGTGGCCGTTCGCGGCGATGGGGATCCATCTGCTGCTCACGGCGGCGTTCGGGCCGCGGGATGTGGAGCCGGAGTGGGCGGGGCACTCGGGGTACGGGTCGTACTACGACGGGCCCGTGCAGGGGCCCCTGGCGGGGCCGTCTTCCGGGTCTTCGGGCGGGGGGACGCCTTCCGCGGGTGGGGGCGGGCCGGTCTAGGGGGCGCCTGCGGCGGGCTTGTCCCCTACCCGCCCCTTCCCGAGACCGGGGCGCTGCCCCGGGCCCCGCTCCTCAAGCGCCGGAGGGGCTGGAAGTGTGGGGCGCTGCCCCGGGCCCCGCTCCTCAAGCGCCGGAGGGGCTGGAAGTGTGGGGCGCTGCCCCGGGCCCCGCTCCTCAAGCGCCGGAGGGGCTGGAAGTGTGGGGCTCTGCCCCGGGCCCCGCTCCTCAAGCGCCGGAGGGGCTGGAAGTGTGGGGCTCCGCCCCCGTGACGGTGCTCAGGCGCTCCGCGCGATCTCCGCGAACACCGCCCCCGTCAGCTCCGCCAGATCCGTCGCGGCCAGTTCGACCTCCAGGCCGCGGCGGCCCGCCGACACGCAGATGGTGGCGTGGGCGCGCGCCGACGCGTCCAGCACCGTGCGCAGGCGCTTGCGCTGGCCCAGGGGGGAGATGCCGCCGCGCACGTAGCCGGTGGTGCGTTCCGCGGCGGCCGGGTCCGCCATCGTGGCGCGTTTGCCGCCCACTGCGGAGGCCAGGGCCTTGAGGTCCAGGGAGCCGGCCACCGGGACCACCGCGACCGTCAGGGTGCCGTCCACGTCCGCCACCAGGGTCTTGAAGACCCGGTCGGGGGAGACGCCCAGGGCCTCGGCGGCCTCCTCCCCGTAGGAGGGGGAGGCCGGGTCGTGGTCGTAGGCGTGGACCGTGAAGGCGGTGCCCGCCGCGGTCAGGGCGACCGTGGCCGGGGTGCCGCCCGACTGCTGCTTCTTGGTTTTCTTCGCCACCGGGGGCCGGTCCTCGTCAGTTGGGGTGGGTGGGGGCCCTGGTCAGGTCGGTCGCGGGGAGCGAGGGCAGGTACCGGATGACCGCGGTCTCCTTGCGCAGCAGCGTCAGCTCCTCGCGCAGTCGGGTCGCCGTGTCCGGGGCCTGGAGCAGCCGTTGCTTGGTGGGGACGTCCAGGACCGTCGCCGCCGCGACCAGGTAGGAGATCACGGACGGGTCGTCGGGGAGGTCGGCACCGGTCGCCAGCGACCGTTCGCTCGCCCCGGCCAGCCGCTTCTGGTAGGCGCGGAAGGCCCGCAGGACGCCCTCGGCGAGCGCTCCCGCCTCGTCCCCCTCGTCCTCGCCCGGCGGTTCCTCGGTCAGTTCCTCGACCTCGGCGGTCAGATACGGGCCGCTCGCCTCGACGGACAGCAGCCTGACCCGGGTGGTGCCGGTGGCCAGGACCTCGAAGCTGCCGTCGGCGCGCTCGCGGATCGTCGCCGCGTCGGCGACGCAGCCCACTCGGTGGAAGGTCTGGATGGGGTCGGGGCCGAAGCCCTCCGCCGGGGCGCGCTCGGGGGGAGGGGCGGCCGCGACGGTGTCCGGCATGCCGGTGGCCGTCGGGGCGGTCTCGCGGCCGTCGCGGATCGCGACCACGACGAAGCGGCGAGGTTCGTCCTCGTCGCTCTTCAGCAGTTCCCGCATCATGGCGCGATATCGCTCTTCGAAGACGTTGAGCGGCAGCACCAGGCCGGGGAACAGCACCGCGTTGAGCGGGAAAAGGGGAAGGCGGGCGGTGGTCACAACGCTCAAGCGTAATGGCCCCGGGGGCGGCCGTGGTCGGCCCGGTTGCGCAACGGGGTCAGGGAGGCCGCCTGGAGCCGTGCGCCGTCCCGCGCGTCCAGGAACCGGCCGAGCGCGTCCTCGGACACCGACGACCACGGGAACGACGTCGCGTGCAGGCCGATCAGGTTGAACTGGTGCAGCGCCTCCGCCCAGCGCCCCCGGGCCAGCAGGACGTACGCGAGGAGGTTGCGGACCTCGGCCGGCCACGGATCGCCGGGCCGGTAGGCGGCGGAGAGCCTGATCGCCAGGTCGGCCGCCGCGTCGATCCGCTCCTCCAGTACGGAGGTGGTGCGGCCCGCCGCCTGGGTGTCCAGGAGCAGCGCGAAGGCCGCCCGGGCGGGGAGCGCCTGCACCAGGGAGTCGGGCAGCGCGTCCTCGGCGGCCTGCTCGGCGAAGTCGAAGCATTCGCGGTGCGAGCCGTACCAGGCGGCGGAGAGGTAGCGCAGGGCCGCCACATGGCAGCCGTAGTGGTGCGCGGAGCGCCGTACGGCCTGCTCCCACAGCGCTTCGAAGGCGGTGTGCGTGGCGTGGGTGCCGCGTGCGTGGTCCAGGGCGAGCCGCCACGGCACGGGGTCGCGCGGGGCCGCGTCGGCGGCGGCGGTGATCAGCGGGCCGACCTCGCGGAGCCGCTCCGCGCGGGCGGGCGACTCCCAGGCCCGGCGGACCGACAGCTCCGCCTTGACCAGCAGCGCGTCCGGGTCGCGCGGGGCGGCGGCCAGCCAGTCGACGAGCCAGCCGTCCCGGCCGCGGGCGAAGGCGACGAGCCGGCCGAGGTAGCGGTCCCGGTTCTCCCAGTCGGCGGCGGACCGGGTGGTGGCGAGCAGCTCGGCGGCGGGTTCCCAGTCTCCCAGGGCAGCGGCGACCAGCGCGGGAGAGAGCCGCTCGTCCGGGGCGTCGAGCAGCACCGCGTCTTCCGCGGACAGTCCGGCGGACAGCGGAGGGCTGTGCCGGATCATGCGCGCGGTACTGAGCAGAGCGCGAAGGAAGGCCATGGTGCAGACCATTGAAAAGCGCTGGTGAGGGCCGCGCCAGGGGTGTGCTGTGAAGCTTCTGTGCCGAGTGAATGGGTTGTATCGGACCCGGTCAAGAAAGGGCAAAGGAAATGTCCTTCGCTGGCTTGATCGCACCCTCCCGTGACGCTCGCCCCTCCCTCCGGCCGCGGGGCGCGGGCGGCCGGGCCCCTGGCCCCGACCGCCCCACAGCCTGCTGAAGAGCCCTCCGCGGTCAGCCCCTGCGCAGCATCCGGGATGCCCCCGCCGCCACGGTGGTGGCCAGAACCCACCCCACCAGCACCAGACCGGCCGCGGCCCACTGCCAGGCGTCCTCCATCCGCCAGTAGCCGTCCTGCCCGAGGTTGATCACCGGGATCAGCAGATCCAGCGCGTACAGGGCGGGGTTCCACTGCGGATGCTCCTCGCCCTTGATGGAGGGCGGAACGTGCTGCGCGAACGCCGCCGTGCCCGCCGCCCACAGCACCGCCATCCACACCGCCGCCCGCCCCGGCCGGTAGCCGTACGCCACCGTCCAGTCCTGGAGGTAGCCCCACGCCTTCGCGGCGGGCGGCAGCGTCTCGCGGCGGCGGCGCTGCTTGGCCAGCAACACCTCGCGCGCGTCCGCGTCCTCGCCGCAACTGCGCATCACCGTGGCCAGCCGCTCGTACGGCTCGGGGACGTACTCCGGCGTCGCGGCCTGCACCCATTCGAGCCGCCGCGAGAGCGGGAAGTGGCCGTAGGGGACGAGGTTCTCGTAGACGAAACCGCCCATGGCCAGACCGCCCGGGCCCGGCCAGCTCGTCGACAGGTCGATCAGGGTCACCACCTTCGCGCCGTTCAGCACGACCCGGCCCTCCTCCGGGCGCTCCGCGTTGAACCGGAGCTCCGGCGTCACGATCCGGCGCAGCGACAGCTCCTCCTGCCGGGTCATGGTGAACCGGGCCTTGTGCAGGTCCACCGCGTCCCCGAACCGCCCGTCGTCGAGGCGCACCCCGCCCCGGCACTCGAAGATCTGCGAGCGGGTGCCGCGCGCCGGCGTCGGGGCGTAGACCACGCCGTACGGGGGAGTGGTGCCCTGGTTCCCCGTGTCGACGCTCACCCACGCCTCGGTCATGTAGAGCGTGCGCTCCACCGTCAGCTGCGGGGCGTTCAGCGCGCGACGGTCCTCCGCGGCGCGCAGCCGGCTGCCGCGCAGGCTCAGCGAACCGCCCACCTTCGCCCCGCGCAGGCTCAGCTCGCCGAGCGTCTCGATCATCTCGGCCTGGAGGTCCTGGGCGACCGACATGCCGTCCCCGACGATGGCCCGGCCGTGCCGGTCCGGGCCGACGCTGAGCTGGTTGATCAGCAGATCCGTCCCGATCTGGGCGTCGGTCAGCCGGATGCCCCGGTCGACCCGGCAGCGCGGCAGATGCAGATCGCCCTCCGTGCGCAGCCGCGCGGCCTCCAGCCGGGGCAGCGCGCACCCCACCAGCCGCAGGGTCGTGAAGTGGCACTCCGGGAACGACACCTCCTGCTCGAAGCGGCAACCGGTCAGCTCCACGTACGGAGCCACCCGGCCGCCCGCCAGATCCAGCTTTCCGGTGATCCGCACCCCCCGGAGCTTCAGCGCCGCCACCCGGCCGGGTCGGGCCGGCGGGCCGCTCAGCAGCAGCCGCGCCACCGTGCGCGCGCCGACGCTCCGCTCGGGCCCCCACACCTGCGGGGCGAACGGGTCGTTGTGGGTCGGGTCGTAGCTGCGTAAGTCGTAGGTGGTTCCGTTGCGGAAGGACTGCCACATGCCCAGCTCCGCTGCGCTGAGGCCGTCCGGGATATCGCCTTCGTGCGGCTCGGTCACGGCCGCTCCCTCCGTGCACACATGCTGTAGTGCTGTTCTTCCCTCCGTGTAACGCCGTGAAAGCTAGCGGTCAGCAGTGACAGTCGGACATGGCCGAGACGCGTATCGGCCAGTGGTACGGGCGACCGGTATCAGCCACTGATACGGGCGACCGGCCGCTCCGAGCGGTCTGAGAGAATTGCCGTGTGATCTCTCGAATCGATCTGCGCGGTGACGCCCTCCCCGAGGGCGCCGCCCTGCGCGACCTGCTGCCCCGTGCCGAGTTCGACGTGGAAGCCGCCCTGGAGACGGTGCGGCCCATCTGCGAGGACGTGCGCCATCGTGGCTCCGCGGCAGTGATCGACTGGGGGGAGAAGTTGGACGGCGTCCGGATCGAGTCGATCCGGGTGCCCGTCGACGCCATCTCCCGCGCTCTCCAGGAGCTGGACCCGGCCGTCCGGGCGGCCCTGGAGGAGTCGATCCGCCGCGCCCGCCTCGTCCACCGCGAGCAGCGCCGCACCACGCACACCACCCAGGTCGTCCCCGGCGGCACCGTCACCGAGAAGTGGGTGCCCGTCGAGCGCGTCGGGCTCTACGTCCCCGGCGGCCGCTCGGTCTACCCCTCCTCCGTCGTGATGAACGTGGTCCCCGCCCAGGAGGCCGGCGTCGAGGGCGTCGCCGTCGCCTCCCCGCCGCAGAAGGACTTCGGCGGGCTGCCGCACCCCACGATCCTCGCCGCCTGCGCCCTGCTCGGCGTCGACGAGGTGTACGCCGCCGGCGGCTCCCAGGCCGTCGCGATGTTCGCGTACGGCACCGAGGACTGCCTCCCGGTCAACCTGGTCACCGGCCCCGGCAACATCTACGTCGCCGCCGCCAAGCGCCTCCTCAAGGGCCGCATCGGCATCGACGCCGAGGCCGGACCCACCGAGATCGCCATCCTCGCCGACGCCACCGCCGACCCGGCGCACGTGGCCGCCGACCTGATCAGCCAGGCCGAGCACGACCCGATGGCCGCCGCCGTCCTGGTCACCGACTCCGAGGAGCTGGCCGCCGCCACCGAGGCCGAGCTGGCCCCCCAGGTCGCCGCCACCAAGCACATCAAGGACCGCGTCGAGCCCGCCCTCGCCGGCCGCCAGTCCGCCATCGTCCTGGTCTCCTCCATCGAGGACGGCCTCAAGGTCGTCGACGCGTACGGCGCCGAGCACCTGGAGATCCAGACCACCGACGCGGCCGCCGTCGCCGACCGGGTCCGCAACGCCGGAGCGATCTTCGTCGGCCCCTGGTCGCCCGTCTCGCTCGGCGACTACTGCGCCGGCTCCAACCACGTCCTGCCCACCGGCGGCTGCGCCTGCCACTCCTCGGGCCTCTCCGTGCAGTCCTTCCTGCGCGGCATCCACATCGTCGACTACAGCCGCGACGCGCTCGCGGAGGTCACCCACCACGTGGTGACCCTCGCCGAGGCGGAGGACCTCCCCGCCCACGGCGCCGCCCTCAAGGCAAGGTTCGGCTGGAAGGTCCCGCAGCAGTGAGAGACGACCACGTGCCCGGCAACCCCTGGGACGAGCTCCCCATCCGCGACGAGCTGCGCGGCCAGTCCCCGTACGGCGCGCCCCAGCTCGACGTCCCCGTACGCCTCAACACCAACGAGAATCCCTACCCGCTCCCCGAAGCCCTGGTCGACCGGATCGCCGAGCGGGTCCGCGAGGCCGCCCGCGGCCTCAACCGCTACCCCGACCGGGACGCCGTCGAGCTCCGCACCGAGCTGGCCCGCTACCTGTCCCGCACGGCGGGACACCCGGTGAGCACGGTCAACGTATGGGCCGCCAACGGCTCCAACGAGGTCCTCCAGCAGCTGCTCCAGACCTTCGGCGGGCCCGGCCGCACCGCGATCGGCTTCGAACCCTCGTACTCCATGCACGCCCTGATCTCCCGGGGCACCGGCACCGGCTGGATCTCCGGGCCGCGCAACGACGACTTCACCATCGACGTCGAGGCCGCCCGCGCCGCCATCGCCGAGCACCGCCCCGAGGTCGTCTTCATCACCTCGCCCAACAACCCCACCGGCACCGCCGTCGACGCCGACACCGTCCTCGCGCTCTACGACGCCGCACAGGCCGCCGGGCCGTCGATCGTCGTCGTCGACGAGGCGTACGGCGAGTTCAGCCACCACCCCTCGCTGCTCCCGCTGATCGAGGGCCGCCGCAACCTGATCGTCTCCCGGACCATGTCCAAGGCGTTCGGCGCCGCCGGGCTGCGCCTGGGCTACCTCGCCGCCGACCCGGCGGTGGTCGACGCGGTCCAGCTGGTACGGCTGCCGTACCACCTCTCCTCCGTCACCCAGGCCACCGCGCTCGCCGCCCTGGAGCACACCGATACGCTGCTGGGGTACGTCGCGCAGCTCAAGGGCGAGCGCGACCGGCTGGTGGCCGAGCTGCGCGCCACCGGCTACGAGGTCACCGACTCGGACGCCAACTTCGTCCAGTTCGGCCGCTTCGACGACAGCCACGCCGTCTGGCAGCGGATCCTCGACCGGGGCGTCCTGGTCCGGGACAACGGCGTACCGGGATGGCTGCGGGTCACCGCGGGCACCCCGGCAGAGAACGACGCGTTCCTCGATGCGGTACGCGAACTCAAGAAGGAGCACGACGCATGAGCCCCCGCGTAGGCCGCGTGGAACGCACCACGAAGGAAACGTCCGTGCTGGTCGAGATCAACCTCGACGGCACCGGCAAGGTCGATGTCGCCACCGGGGTCGGCTTCTACGACCACATGCTCGACCAGCTCGGCCGCCACGGCCTCTTCGACCTCACGGTCAAGACCGAGGGCGACCTGCACATCGACAGCCACCACACCATCGAGGACACCGCGCTCGCGCTCGGCGCCGCCTTCAAGCAGGCCCTCGGCGACAAGGTCGGCATCTACCGCTTCGGCAACTGCACCGTCCCGCTGGACGAGTCGCTCGCCCAGGTCACCGTCGACCTCTCCGGCCGCCCCTACCTCGTGCACACCGAGCCCGAGAAGATGGCGCCGATGATCGGCGAGTACGACACGACGATGACCCGGCACATCCTGGAGTCCTTCGTCGCCCAGGCGCAGATCGCCCTGCACGTCCACGTGCCGTACGGACGCAACGCCCACCACATCGTGGAGTGCCAGTTCAAGGCGCTCGCCCGCGCCCTGCGGTACGCCAGCGAGCACGACCCGCGCGCCGCCGGCATCCTGCCCTCCACGAAGGGCGCCCTGTGACCGGCCTCAACACCATCCTGATCGTCGTCGGCCTCTTCCTGGCCGGCGGCGTCTACTCCTTCGCGAAGCAGGGGATGCCCAAGGGCGTCATCGTGCTGCTGTCGATCGGCTCCGTGATGTGCCTGGTGGCGGGCATCCTGCGGATCCAGGGCCTGTGGGACTGAGGGGCACGCTGTGACTGACACGAAGAAGGTCGTCGTCTTCGACTACGGCTTCGGCAACGTCCGTTCCGCCGAGCGGGCCCTCGCCCACGTCGGCGCGGACGTCGAGATCACCCGCGACTACGACCGCGCGATGAACGCCGACGGGCTCCTCGTCCCCGGCGTCGGCGCGTTCTCCGCCTGCATGGACGGGCTGAAGAGGGCCCGCGGCGACTGGATCGTCGGCCGCAGGCTCTCCGGCGGCCGCCCCGTCATGGGCATCTGCGTCGGGATGCAGATCCTCTTCGAGCGCGGCATCGAGCACGGCGTGGAGACCGAGGGCCTGGACGAATGGCCCGGCACGGTCGGCCCCCTGAAGGCCGACGTCGTCCCGCACATGGGGTGGAACACCGTCGAGGCCCCCGAGGACTCCCGGCTCTTCGCGGGCCTGGACGCCGAAGCGCGGTACTACTTCGTGCACTCCTACGCCGCGCACGACTGGTCCCTCGAAGTGACCAACGCCAAGATCCGTGCACCCAAGGTCACCTGGGCCACGCACGGCGAACGGTTCGTGGCCGCCGTGGAGAACGGTGCGCTGTGGGCCACCCAGTTCCACCCCGAGAAGTCCGGCGATGCCGGCGCCCAGCTGCTGACCAACTGGATCGAGACGCTGTAATGCCGAAGCTTGAACTGCTCCCCGCCGTCGACGTCCGTGACGGCCAGGCCGTCCGCCTCGTGCACGGCGAGTCCGGCTCCGAGACCTCCTACGGCTCCCCGCTGGAGGCCGCCCTCGCCTGGCAGCGCGCCGGCGCCGAGTGGCTGCACCTCGTCGACCTGGACGCCGCCTTCGGCACCGGCGACAACCGCGCCCTGATCGCCGAGGTCGCCGGGGCCATGGACATCAAGGTCGAGCTGTCCGGCGGCATCCGCGACGACGCCTCGCTCGCCGCCGCCCTCGCCACCGGCTGCCGCCGGGTCAACCTCGGCACCGCCGCGCTGGAGACCCCCCAGTGGGTCGCCAAGGTCATCGCCGAGCACGGTGACAAGATCGCGGTCGGCCTCGACGTCCGCGGCACCACCCTGCGCGGCCGGGGCTGGACCCGCGACGGCGGCGACCTCTACGAGACCCTCGCCCGCCTCGACGCCGAGGGCTGCGCCCGCTACGTCGTCACCGACATCGCCAAGGACGGCACCCTGGAGGGGCCCAACCTGGGCCTGCTGCGGGACGTCTGCGCCGCCACCGACCGCCCGGTCGTCGCCTCCGGCGGGGTCTCCTCGCTCGACGACCTCCGCGCGATCTCCCTCCTCGTCCCCGAGGGCGTCGAGGGCGCGATCGTCGGCAAGGCGCTGTACGCGAAGGCGTTCACGCTGGAAGAGGCCCTCAAGGCGGTCGCCGCATGACCGATTCTCCTGGGTCCACCGAAGCTTCCTCCGTACGCCGGATCTCCACCGGCGCCCCCTGGGAGGAGAAGTTCGGCTACTCGCGTGCGGTCGAACTGCCCAACGGCCTCGTCCTGGTCGCCGGCTGCACCTCCGTGGTCAACGGCCAGATCTCCGCGGGCTCCCCGTACGAGCAGGCCATCACCTCCTTCGACGTCGCCTTCGCGGCGCTGGAGCAGGTGGGCCTCTCCCGCGAGGACGTCGTCCGCACCCGGATGTACATCACGCACGCCCGGGACGTGGAGGACATCGGCCGCGCCCACAAGGAGCTGTTCGACGCCGTGCGCCCCGCCGCCTCCATGATCATCGTGTCCGGTTTCGTGGACCCGAGCCTGGTCGTCGAGGTCGAGGTCGAGGCCTACCGGGGAGGCGCGAAGTGAGCCTCGCCGTACGGGTCATCCCCTGCCTGGACGTCGACAACGGCCGGGTCGTCAAGGGCGTCAACTTCCAGAACCTGCGCGACGCGGGCGACCCCGTCGAGATGGCCAAGCTGTACGACGCCGAGGGCGCCGACGAGCTGACCTTCCTCGACATCACCGCCTCCAGCGGCGACCGCGAGACGACGTACGACGTGGTCCGTCGCACCGCCGAGCAGGTCTTCATCCCGCTCACCGTCGGCGGCGGCGTCCGCACCCCCGACGACGTCGACAAGCTGCTGCGCGCCGGGGCGGACAAGGTCGGCGTGAACACCGCCGCCATCGCCCGCCCCGACCTCATCCGTGAGATCGCCGAACGCTTCGGACGCCAGGTCCTGGTCCTCTCCGTCGACGCCCGCCGCACCGCGGAGGGCACGTTCGAGGTCACCACGCACGGCGGTCGCAAGGGCACCGGCATCGACGCCGTCGAGTGGGCCCACCGCGCCGCCGAGCTGGGCGCGGGCGAGATCCTGCTCAACTCGATGGACGCCGACGGCACGAAGGACGGCTACGACACCGAGATGATCGAGGCGGTACGGGGGCACGTCACCGTCCCCGTCGTCGCCTCCGGCGGCGCGGGCCGGCTCGCCGACTTCGCCCCGGCGATCGAGGCGGGGGCCGACGCGGTGCTCGCCGCGTCCGTCTTCCACTTCGGTGACCTGCGGATCGCCGAGGTCAAGAGCGCTCTGCGGGAAGCGGGCCACCCGGTCCGCTGAGCACGTGACGAGAACCGGCGGTGTCACCGGCCCACCCGAGGCCGGTGATACCGCCGATGCGCGTTCACGGGACGCGGCGTGAGAGTGGCGACCGCCGACGGACGACGTCGGCGGCCACGCGGCGCACCCCGAGCCCCCGGACGACGGGCTTCGTGGGCCTCGCGTGGCGTGGTTCCGCCACCACCGAGAGGATCCCCCTCGTGCAGCAGCACCTCCTCCCCTCGCACCAGCACCCCCCGCGCCCGAGCCGCCCCCGGGCGCTCGCGGGTCTGCTGACCGCCGCCGCGGCCACCGCGGGTCTCCTGATGACCGCCCTGGTCCCGGGCGCCCAGGCCGCCGCCAACCCCTACGAGCGCGGGCCCGCCCCCACCAACGCCTCCATCGAGGCGAGCCGCGGCTCCTACGCCACCTCGCAGACCTCCGTCTCCTCGCTCGCCGTGAGCGGGTTCGGCGGCGGCACGATCCACTACCCGACCTCCACCGCCGACGGCACGTTCGGCGCGGTCGTCATCTCGCCGGGCTTCACCGCCTACGAGTCCTCCATCGCCTGGCTCGGCCCCCGCCTGGCGTCCCAGGGCTTCGTGGTCTTCACCATCGACACCACCACCACGCTCGACCAGCCCGACAGCCGGGGCCGCCAACTCCTCGCCGCCCTGGACTACCTGACGCAGCGCAGCTCGGTGCGGACCCGGGTCGACGCCTCCCGGCTCGGGGTGATGGGCCACTCGATGGGGGGCGGCGGCAGCCTGGAGGCGGCCAAGAGCCGCACCTCGCTGAAGGCGGCGATCCCGCTGACCGGCTGGAACACCGACAAGACGTGGCCCGAACTGCGTACGCCCACCCTCGTGGTGGGTGCGGACGGGGACTCGGTAGCCCCTGTCGCCACGCACTCCGAGCCGTTCTACGAGTCGCTTCCCGGCTCCCTGGACAAGGCGTACCTGGAGCTGCGCGGCGCCTCGCACTTCACGCCGAACAGCTCCAACACGACGATCGCGAAGTACAGCGTTTCCTGGCTGAAGCGATTCATCGACGACGACACCCGCTACGAGCAGTTCCTCTGCCCGCTCCCGCAGCCGAGCCTGACCATCGCGGAGTACCGGGGCAACTGCCCGCACACCGCGTGATCCCGGCGTCCTCCAGCCCTGCCGCGCTGTGCTCCGGCACAGCGCGGCAGGGCTCCGGCTGGGAGCGCGCACCGCACCGGGCCGTCCCCACCGGGTACCTGGACGCGGCGCTTCCACCCTCGCCGACGCGACCGTACGGTGCCGGTGTGACCCCATCGACGACCGCGCCCAGTCCGCTCCGGCTGTACGGCCGGGACGATGAACTCGCCACTCTGGCAAGTATGTTGGAGGTGCTGTGGCAGGGCGGGGGAGGTGCGCTCGTGCTGGCCGCGCCGCCCGGTCTCGGCCGTACGGCGCTGCTGCGCGCCGCCGCCGACGCACACCGGGACCGAGGCCCCGTGCTGTACGCCACGGCCGCCTCCACCGGACGGCCCGTCCCTGGTGCCGGGCCGGTCGCCCTGCTCGGCCCGTCCCTCACCGCCGGCCTGTCGCCCGCTGTCCCGTACCCGGTCATCACCCCCGAGGCGCTCGCCCGCCGGCTGCGGGAACCGGGCACCGGGCACCCCCTGTTGGTCTGCGCCGACGACGCGCACGCCTGGGACCCGGCGTCCAGGTCCGCGCTCGCCCTCGCGGCCCGCGGGCTGGGCCCGGGCAGCCGGACCGCCGTCCTGCTCTCGGCCGCCGACGGCACCGCCTTCGCCGGGCTGCCCACGCTCCACCTCGCACCCCTGGACGAGGGGGCGGCCTCGGCGCTCCTGGACCGGCTGACCGGCGGGACGACGGCCCTCGGGGCGGCTCCTGGTACGACCCCCAAAACGGCCCCCCGTGCGGCCCTCGGGTCGACTCCCGGTGCGGCGCCCGGAATGGTCCCGGGTACGGCCTCCGGTACGGCTTTCGGGTCGGCTCCCGCCATGGCCCTTGGCGCGGCTTTCGGCGCGGCGCCCGGAATGGCCCCCGGCACGGCCCCCGGCACGGCCCCCGGCACGGAGGGGATCGACCCGGTCGTGCGGGCCGAGCTGCTCCGTGAGGCGGCCGGAAACCCGCGCCTGCTCGCCGGGCTCACCGGACGCCTCACCCCGGACCAGCTCGCCGGCCGCACCCCGCTGCCCTTCCCCCTTCCCGGCGGTGAGGCGGTGCTCGCCGCCCACGCCGAACGGCTCGACGGCCTCCCGGACCGGACCCGCACCCTGCTCCTGCTCGCCGCCGCGGCCCAGGAGCACGAGCCGGAGGGCGCCGGGGCGGACGCCCTGCTCCTGCTGTGCGCGGGCACCCGCTGCGGACTGCCCCGGGACTTCCTGGACCAGGCCCTGTACGGCGCCGCAGCCACCGACGGCCTCCTCCAACGGGCGGGCAGCCGGGCCCACTTCGCCCACCGCCTCGTCGCCCGCGCCGTACTCCACCACGCCCCCCGGTCCCACCGCCGCGCCGCCCACGAACTGCTCGCCGCCCTGCTGACGGGGACCGGCGACCGGGTCCTCCCGCGAGCCTCCTCCGCGCCTCCTCCGGACGCCGCGGCCGCCACCGCACCCCCACCCGTCCCGCTGGCCGCCCTCGTCCAGCGGGCCTGTGCCGCGTCCGGGCCGGACGCCGCGCTGGCCGCCCGGCTCGAAGCGGCCGCCGGAGCCCCCATCCCGCACGCCGAACGTTCCGCCGCCCTGGTCCGCGCCGCTCTCCTCTCCACCGAACCGGCGCTGCGGGCGGCCCGCCTCGCCGCGGCGGCCGAGCAGGCGGGGCTCGCGGGCGACCCGGCCCTGGCCCGGGCCCTGCTGGCCAGGACCGGACCCCGGACGCCCGGCGCGGCGGGGCCGGCCCCCCAGCCCGCTCGGGGCCTCGCCCCCTACGTCCACGGCATGCTGGCCCTGCGCTCCGGGCCGGCGGCGGACGCCCACGAAGCGCTGCTCGCCGCGGCCGCGCTGCTCGGCCCGCACGATCCCCGCCGGACCCTCGACGCCCTCCTCGGTGCGGCCGAGGCCGCCTGGGCGGCGGGGGACGCGCTCGGCTACCTGGACGCCATGAACCGTCTCGCCCGCACCCCGCTGGAACCGGGCCTGGAGCACTACCGGGCCGGCATGTGCGCCGTGCTCGAAGGCCGCACCGCCGAGGGCCACGCCCTGCTCCGCCGCTGCCTCGACCCCGCCCAGGACCCCGGCGCCCCGGCCGCGCTGCTCCGGGCCGGGGTCGCGGCGCTGGTCCTCGGGGACGTCGCCGCCGCCTGCCGCGCGGGCGCCCGCGCGCTCGCCGCCGTACGGACCAGGGGCCCCGACGCGCTGCTGCCCCAGGCGCTCGAACACCTCGCCTACGCCGAACTGCGGGCCGGGCGCCACGCCGGTGCGCGGGCCCACGCCCTGGAGGGGCTGCACGCCGCCCGCCGTACGGGGCAGCCCAACAGCTCCGCCCATCTGCACGCCGTGCTCGCCCTCGCGGCCTCAGTGGCGGGGCCCGCCGAGGCATGCGCCGCGCACGCCGACGCCGCGCTGACCGGGGCGGGGCCGCACGGGCTGGCCCAGGCCGTCACCCTCGCCACCTGGGCGCGGGCCCGCGCGGACCTGGCCTCCGGACGGCCCGGCGAGGCGGCCGCCCGGCTGGCCCCCCTCGTCGGGACCGGCCCCGGCCGAGGCCACTTCGCCGCCCGGATGCTCGCCGTGCCCTGCTGGGTCGAGGCCGCCGTGCTGGGCGGCCGACAGCCCGAGGAGTCCCGCGAACTCCACGCTGCCGTCGACGCGTTCGCGTCCTGGGCCGACCGGACCGCCGACCCGGGGGCGCCCGCCCAACTGGCCCGCTGCCGGGCCCTGCTGGCCCCTGCCGACGAGGCCGACGCCCGCTACGCCGAGGCCCTGGCCCACCACGGCCGGGCGGGCGGCGACTTCGAACGGGCCCGCACCCAGCTGCTGTACGGGCAGTGGCTGCGCCGCCGTCGGCGCACCCGCGAGGCCCGCGGCCCGCTGCGTGACGCCCTGGTCGCCTTCCAGTGCTGCTCGGCCCGTGCCTGGGCCGACCGGGCGGCCGGGGAGCTGCGGGCGGCGGGGGAGCAGGTCGGGGCCCCACGGAGCGCGGCGGACGGACCGCTGGCGGCGCTCACCCCCCAGCAGCTGCGCATCGCCCGCTGCGTCGCCGAAGGGGCCACCAACAGGGAAGTGGCGCTGCGGCTGTCGCTCAGCCCCCGCACGGTCGACCACCACCTCCGCAACGTCTTCGCCGCCCTCGGCATCCGCTCCCGCACCGAACTGGCCCGGCTGCTGGGGCCGGTGCACTGACCCGCGGGGTTGTTCGCGCGGCCGGCCGGGGTGGGGTCGCCGTCAACGGCGAGGCAGCGGCCGCGCCTGTCCCCGTGGCCGGTGCCGCTCGGCGTACGACCAGGTCACCGCGGTCATCAGGGCCGGGATGGCGAACAGCGGAGCGAAGGCGAAGCCCCAGACCGTCTGTGCCGTACCGCTCGACAGGTACGTCTGGCTCTCGACGGTCACGGCGACCACGAGCTGCCACAACGCCACCAGGACCAGGGCGCCCGAGGCGGTCCAGGCCAGCGGGGCGAGGGCCCTCGGGGGAGCGGTCGCCACCGGTCGCTGACGAGCAGCAGCGGAGACAGTGCGGCCAGCTCGGCGAGGACGGAGAGGCCGACGACGTACGCGATGCCCCAACCCGGGATGTCGAAGACGTCGCGCAGCACCTGGTCGCTGTAGCCCACGGGGACACCGGAAGCCATGGCGATGCGCCACAGGCCGGACGGGACGGCGCACAGAGCGATCGCGTGGGCGGCGCGGCGAGCCCAGACGGGCGCGGAGGCGGGAAGGGATGGGGCCGTCGGCGTCATGACGTCCATGCTGGTCCCGAGCACGGCAGCCGCGCTTCGTCCGCTGCGGCGGACCGTCTCCGCACTGCGGATGAGGGGTGTACCCGCCGGGGAGGACCTGGAGCCCTCGGAAGGGATGAGAGCGGTCGGGGAGGAATCGGACCTGGTCGCCGGTGTGACGGGGAGCTGGACGCGGTCGGTTGCGAGACCGTGATGACGAGTTCCGCGCAGACCCCTAGGTACCGACTGGGCGGTATGTCATTCTGCGGGCGTCAGGATCGTGTCGCCGCGCTCGCGCCCCGCCCGGGCCGGGTGCCGGGCCCGCCGCTCGCGCGGCCGGTCGATTCCCGGTGGAGGCCGCCATGCCACAGGTCGTACGTTCGCGGATCGGGCGCCGCACGGCCCGTCCCCGGCAACGCCGTTGCCGCACCGTTTCCGGTCCCTGGCCGACCGCGAGGCCGTCGAGGTGCTGCATCGGGCCGCCCGGGCCCTCGTCGCCGCGCTGCCGGCCCTCACCGACCGGCTCGTCGAAGCCCTGTACGCCCAGGAGCCCGGCTACCGGGCGGCCATCGACTCCGGTCGGGCCGAGGTCTGGCAGGAGGTCCACGCCTCGCTGCGGCACAACGTAGGTTCCCTGATCCAGCCCCGGGAGTTCCGGGAGTCCGCCCACCGCACCTCCCGCTGGATCGGTGAGATCCGCGCCGAGCAGGGCGTGCCGCTCGACGCCGTCCTGCACGCCTTCCGGATGGGCGGCGCGATGGTCTGGCAGGACCTCGTGGACGAGACCGCCCGGCGCGACCCCGACGACGTGCGGCTGCTCGTCCATGTCGCAGCCGACGTGTGGAACTTCGTCGATGAGCACTGCGGGATCGTCGCGGACGCCTACCGGCAGGCCGAGCGGCGGCTGTCCTGGCGGCGCGAGAACCGGCAGCGGCTCATGGTCGCCGCGCTGCTGGACGGGACCGCCCGGATCGCGGACCTCGCCGAGGCGGCCGCGATGCTGGGCCTGCCGGAGCAGGGCCGCTACGCCGTGCTCGCGGTGGCCGCCGCCCCGCGCGGTCCGGGGCCCGCCGCCCGCCCGCCGCTGACGCTGCCCGGCGGCCCGGAAGCCCCGGCGCTCTGGCACCCGGGCCCGGAAGCCGAGTTCGCGATCCTGCCGCTGGCGGGCCCGCCCGGCGAGCTGGGGGCACTGGCCGCCGCGCTGGACGTACCGGCCGGCGTCCGGGCCGGGATCGGCTCCGCGGTCGAGGGCCTGGCCGCCCTCGGCGACGCCCGACGGCTGGCCGAGACAGCGCTGCGTGCCTGCCCCGCGACCGGGGGCGCCGTCCTGCTCGACGAGCACCTCCCGGACGCCCTGGTCGTGTCGTCCCCGGCGCTCGCCGGGGCGCTCGCCGACCGGGTGCTGGGCCCGCTGGACCGGCTGGACCCCGCCGACCGCGACGTCATCGTGGAGACCCTCACCGCCTGGCTGGACGCGGACGGCTCGGCGCAGCGGGCGGGCGCGAAGCTCTACTGCCACCGCAACACCGTCCTCAACCGGCTCCGCCGCTTCGAGCAGCTCACCGGCCGCTGTCTGTCCCGCCCCCGGGACGCGGTCGAGATCTCGCTCGCCCTGGCGGCGCGGCGGCTGCTCGGCACCTGAGGAGCGGAGGCCTGAGGAGCGGACGCCTGAAGGACTGACATCTGAAGAACTGGCACCTGGAGAACTTCGCAACAAATATTGCGCAACAAATATTGCGCAACTTTTCCTGTCCATCTACGGTCGAGTCATGCCCCGTGAAGAGCGACGCCGCGTATCCGACCTCGACACCCTCAAGGCGATCGGCCACCCCCTGCGCCTGAAGCTCTACCGCGCCCTGCACATCAAGCGCACCGCCACCGCCTCCCAGCTCGCCGACCAGGTCGACGAGGCGGTCTCCCTCGTCAGCTACCACCTGCGCAAGCTCGCCGACCACGGACTGATCGAACCGGCCGAGGGCCGCAGCACCGACGGCCGGGAGCGCTGGTGGCAGCCGTCCTCCCGAGGGCTGACCTTCAGCGACACGGACTTCGACGACGCACCGGACAAGGCGGCCGTCTACGCCGCCGCCGGCCGGATCTCCTTCGACCAGCACGTCGAGCTCTACCGGGCCCACCAGGACGCACGGCACACCTGGGACGCGCCATGGCGCGGCGCCTCCTGGAGCGCGGAGAACCTCCTGCGCCTCACCGCGGAGGAACTGGCCGCCCTCGGCCGGGAGATGGGCGCGCTGATCGACCGCTACGAGGAAGCGGGCCGCGCCCGCGAGGAAGCGGGCGACACGGAGGGCCGCGAGAGCGTCGCCCTGCACACGTACGGATTCCCCTTCCGCCCCTGAGCCCGTCACTTCGCCGGGAAGGACGAACGACATGACCGTCACCGCCGCGGAAGCCCCCGAACGCCCCGCCCACCGCGACCCCAACGTCCTGCGCTGGCTCGGCGCGTACACGGCGTCGATGATCGGCGACAGCATCTACTTCATGGCCCTCGCCTGGGCCGCCGCCCGCACCGGCAGCGCCTCCGGCACCGGCCTCGTCCTCGCCGCCGGCTCCCTGCCCCGGGCCCTCCTGATGCTCGGCGGGGGAGTGCTCGCCGACCGGCTCGGGCCCCGCCGCGTCGTCATCGGCAGCGACGCCGCCCGTGCGCTGCTCGTCCTCGGGCTCGCCGCGACCCTGGTCCTCACCGCGCCCACGGTGGGCGTCCTGGTGGTCGTCGCCCTGCTCTTCGGCGCGGTCGACGCCCTGTTCCTGCCCGCCGTCGGAGCCCTGCCGCCCCGGATCAGCACCCCGGGCCAGCTCGCCCGGATCCAGGGACTGCGCGGACTCGCCGCACGTGGCGCCTCGATCGTCGGCGCGCCGCTGGGCGGGGTCGCCGTGGCGACCGGCGGCCCCTCGCTCGCCCTCGCCGCCGCCGGAGTGCTGTTCGCCCTGTCCCTGCCGCTGCTCCTCAGCCTGCGGATCAGACCGCTGCCCGGGCCGGTCAAGGACGGCCGGACCAAGGCCGAGTCCGACGAGGCGCCCGTGGACACCGAGGCGGCACCGAACGCCTGGCAGGACCTCGTCGACGGGCTCCGGTACATCCGCCGCCACCCCGTGCTCGGCCCGCTCATGATCGTCATAGGCCTCAGCGAGCTCGGCTTCGTCGGGCCGCTCAACCTCGGGATGATCCTGCTCTCCGAGCAGCGCGGCTGGGGTGCGGCCGGCATGGGCTGGATCGTCGCCGGATTCGCCTCCGGCGCGGCCGGATCCGCCCTCCTCCTCGCCGTCCGGGGCCGGGTGCCGCGCGCCGGGCTGGTGATGTGCCTGACCGCCCTCGTCGGCGCGACGGGCATCGCCGCCCTGGCCCAGGTCCCCTCGGTGGCCCTCGCCGCCGCGGCCGCCGCGTTCGTCGGCCTCCTCGGCGGACTGGCCGCCGCGCTGTGCGGAGCCCTCGTCCAGACCACCGCCGATCCGGCGTACCTGGGCCGGGTCACCTCCGTATCGACGTTCTTCACCTACGCGCTCATCCCGCTGAGCTACCCCGTCACGGGGGCTGCCATCGCCCTCTGGGGCACCGGACCGGTCTACGCCGTCAGCGCGGCCGTGTGTGCGACCGGCGGCGCGGCGGGCCTCGCCTTCACCGCACTCCGCCGCGCCGAACTACCCCTGACCCGCTGACCCCGTACCCCCGGCACCTCCGGAGCCCCGGCGCGCCCCCCGAGCGCCGGGCCTACATGCCCAGCTCGGCCGCCCTCAGCCGCTCCACCGCCGCCTGGTCGCCCTCCACCTCGACGTCCGCCGCGTCCTGCCGGCCGAACGCGTACAGCAGCAGCTCGGCGGGCTCCCCGGTCACCGTCACCACCGGCGTCCCCTTGTGGGCCACCGCCGTCTGACCGTCCGGGCGGCGCAGCACCAGCCCCACCGGGGACCTGCGGCCCAGCAGGCGGGCCGTCTTCTCGGTCCGGGACCACAGCACGTCGGAGAAGACCGGGTCCAGCTCGCGGTGCGACCAGTCGGGCTGGGCCCGGCGCACGTCCTCCGCGTGGACGAAGAACTCCACGGTGTTCGCCGCCTCGTCGATCTGCTTGAGGGACATCGGGGAGAACCGGGGAGGGCCGGTGCGGATCAGCTGGATCAGTTCCTCGTACGGTTTCGCCGCGAACTCCGCCTGCACCCGCTCCAGCCGGGCCTTCAGCGCGCTCACCAGCAGCCCGCCCGCCGCGTCCGCGCGGCGTTCGCGGACCACCACATGGGCGGCCAGATCGCGGGTCTTCCAGCCGTCGCACAGGGTGAGGGCCTCGGGACCGGCCGCTTCCAACAGATCGGCGAGCAGAAGACGTTCACGCTTCGCATGGGTCGACATGCCCGCCAGCGTACGACCGTCACCCCTGGTCCGCCCAGTGGACGTCCGCCCGGAAAGCCCTCGCGGCCACGGCACAATGGGCCCATGACGAGCACGCCCGGCGCCACGCCGCCCGCCAGCAGCCTCGACCCGGCCATCGCCGCCCGCCTCAAGCGCGGCGCCGACGGCCTGGTCCCGGCCATCGCCCAGCAGTACGACACCGGCGAGGTGCTGATGCTCGGCTGGATGGACGACGAGGCGCTGCACCGCACCCTCACCACGGGCCGCTGCACCTACTGGTCGCGCAGCCGTCAGGAGTACTGGGTCAAGGGCGACACCTCCGGTCACGTCCAGCACGTGAAGTCCGTCGCCCTGGACTGCGACGCCGACACCGTCCTCGTCAAGGTCGACCAGACGGGCGCCGCCTGCCACACGGGCGACCGCACCTGCTTCGACGCCGACGCCCTGCCCCTCCTCGACAGCTAAGGTCCGGCCATGGATCTCGACACCTTCCGCAAACTGGCCGTCGACCGGCGCGTCGTCCCCGTCAGCCGCCGCCTCCTCGCGGACGGCGACACCCCGGTCGGCCTGTACCGCAAGCTCGCCGCCGAACGCACCGGCACCTTCCTCCTGGAATCCGCCGAGAACGGCCGGACCTGGTCGCGCTACTCCTTCATCGGCGTCCGCAGCGACGCCACCCTCACCGCCCGCGACGGCGAGGCCCACTGGCTCGGCACCCCGCCCGTCGGCGTTCCGGTCGCCGGCGACCCGCTGGACGCCCTGCGCGCCACCGTCGAGACCCTCCACACCCCCCGCGACCTGGTGAGCGACGCGGGCCTTCCGCCCTTCACCGGCGGCATGGTCGGCTACCTCGGCTACGACGTCGTACGCCGTCTGGAGAAGATCGGCGAGCACGGCGGCGACGATCTGAAGCTGCCCGAGCTGACCATGCTCCTCACCTCGGACCTCGCCGTCCTCGACCACCGGGACGGCACCGTCCTGCTGATCGCCAACGCCATCAACCACAACGACCTCGACACCGGCGTCGACGAGGCGCACGCCGACGCCGTCGCCCGCCTCGACGTGATGGAGCGGGACCTGCGCCGCCCGGTCGCCAGCGCCCCCGCCGTCCTGCCCCCGTCCGAGCTGCCGCCGTACACCGCACTGTGGGGCGGCGAGGCCTACAGGGACGCCGTCGTGGACATCAAGGAGCGCATCAGGGCGGGCGAGGCCTTCCAGGTCGTCCCCTCCCAGCGCTTCGAGACCCCGTGCACGGCGAGCGCCCTGGACGTCTACCGGGTGCTGCGGGCCACCAACCCGTCCCCGTACATGTACCTCTTCCGCTTCGACGGTTTCGACGTCGTCGGCTCCAGCCCCGAGGCCCTCGTCAAGGTCGAGGACGGCCGGGCCATGGTCCACCCGATCGCCGGGACCCGGCACCGGGGCGCCACCCCGCAGGAGGACCAGGCGCTCGCCGACGAACTGCTCGCCGACCCCAAGGAGCGCGCCGAGCACCTGATGCTCGTCGACCTCGGCCGCAACGACCTGGGGCGCGTCTGCGCACCCGGCAGCGTCGAGGTCGTCGACTTCATGTCGATCGAGCGCTACTCCCACGTGATGCACATCGTCTCCACCGTCACCGGCCGCGTCACCGAGGACCGCACCGCCTTCGACGTGCTCACCGCCTGCTTCCCCGCCGGCACCCTCTCCGGCGCCCCCAAGCCCCGCGCCATGCAGATCATCGAGGAGCTGGAACCGAGCCGCCGCGGACTGTACGGGGGCTGCGTCGGCTACCTCGACTTCGCCGGGGACTCCGACACCGCCATCGCCATCCGGACCGCCCTGCTCCGCGACGGCACCGCGTACGTCCAGGCCGGAGCCGGGGTCGTCGCCGACTCCGACCCGGTCGCCGAGGACACCGAGTGCCGCAACAAGGCGGCGGCCGTGCTCCGCGCCGTCCACACGGCCAACCGGCTCCACGACCGCTGAACCGCTGACGGCCGACCGGCTCCACGGTCGTCGGGGCGGTAGGGGATAGTGGAGGGCGTGAGTGCTGTCCCCGTACCCCAGCCCCGTGCCCGAACCGCCGACTCCGCGTCCGGCGCCGCGCCCGACTCCGCAGGGAGCCGGCGCAGTCTCGCGGCCGGTCTGCTCCTCGGCGCGGCCGGCGCGACCGTCGTCCTCCTCGCCTCCGGGCAGACCTGGGCCGAGGGCGACGCGGCCACCGGCGGCGGCGCCCTCCCGCTGAGCGTCGACGGCCAGGACGTCACCGGCGTCCCGGCCGCCCTCGCCGTCGTCGGTCTCGCCGCCCTCGTCGCCGTCTTCGCCGTACGCGGCGCCGGCCGCCGGATCGTCGCCGCCCTCCTCGCCCTCAGCGGTCTCGGAGCGACGCTCAGCGCCTGGGCCGGCGGCTCCGACAGCACGGCCCTCGACGAGGAGGCCGCCAGGACCACCGGCGACGCGGCGGCCACCATCCACGCGATCGGTCACACCGCCTGGCCCTACGTCACCGCCGCCGGCGGTCTGCTGATCCTGCTGGCCGGGCTCCTCGCCCTGCGCTACGGCAGCCGCTGGCCCGCCATGTCCGGAAAGTACGAGCGCGACGGCACCCCCCGCCCCGGCAAGGCGCCCCGCACCGCCCCCGACCCGGACCGGTCCGAGGACCTGTGGAAGGCCCTGGACCGCGGCGAGGACCCGACGCGCGAGGCCTGACCCCACGCTCACCACCCACGGTCCCGTACGGGACAATGAACCCGAGCCGTCCCCGGGCGGCGGCCACACGTACAGCGCCACCCACGGCGCAACACCAACGAGGAGCAACTCATGGCGGGCACGAGCCACGGACACACCCCGGCCGCCTGGACCGGTGTCATCATCGCCTTCATCGGCTTCTGCGTCGCAGGCGTCTTCATGGTCGCGGCCAACCCGCTCGGCTTCTGGGCCGGTATCGCCGTCATCTTCGCCGGCGGTCTCGTGGGCCTCGCCATGAAGGTGGCCGGCCTCGGCATGCCGAAGGAGTCGGCCGAGCTGGTCGAGGCCAGGGAGCGCGCCGGGCGGGCGCAGATCTCCCACTGACCCGGACGCCGGCCCGTCCCGGCGACCGACACGCCGACAGGCGCAGCCCTCACCCGGGGCTGCGCCTTTTCGCGTCGGCGGGGGACAATCAGCGGGTGGACGCCTCGCCTACCCCCTCAGCCGCCCAGCCGCCGGACCCGGAATCGGCCCCTCAGCAGGGCCCCGGCCCCGCCCGCCCGGAAGCCGCACCACAGGGCGTCGGCCCCTGGAACATGCCTCTGACGGTCTGCCCGACCCCGGACATGGCCCGGCGCACCCCAGCCGGCCCGGCACTCGAGGACGGAACCCTCGCCGAGGTGGGCCCGCACCCAGCCCGTCCGGCGATCGAGGACGGAACCCTCGCCGAGGTGGGCCCGCACCCAGCCCGTCCGGCGTTCGAGGACGGAACCCTCGCCGGGGTGGGCCCGCACCCAGCCCGTCCGGCGTTTGAGGACGGAACCCTCGCGGGGGTGGGCCCGCACCCAGCCCGTCCGGCGTTTGAGGACGGAACCCTCGCCGGGGTGGGCCCGGAGCGCACTGGCCCCTCGGGCGAAGGGCCCTCGCAGGTGCCCGGCCCCCAAGGCCACGGTTCCGTCCTCAAACGCCGGACGGGCTGGTTGGGTGCCCCGGAACGCCGGACGGGCCGGGCGGGCCGCCCGACGGGCCAGAAGATGCGCCGCCTGGCCACCCCCATCGGCATCCTCGCCGCCGTCGCAGGCGCCTTCGCGTACGTCGGCGCCGTCGACCCCAACGAGTCCGGCCACTACCCGCTCTGCCCACTGCTCAAGCTGACCGGCGTCCTCTGCCCCGGCTGCGGCGGGCTGCGCAGCGCCCACGCCTTCATCCACGGAGACCTCGGCGCGGCGCTCGAAGCCAACGCGATCGCCACCGTCGGCTACTTCCTCTTCGCCGCGGTCTGGGCCCTCTGGCTGGTCCGGGCCTGGCGCGGACAGCCCCTGCGCATCGGTCTCGCGCCCGTCTGGTGGTGGGGTGCGGGCGCCGTCCTGCTGCTCTTCACCGTGGTCCGGAATCTGCCGTTCGGCTCGGCGCTGGCCCCCTGAGTGACCAGGAAGTGGGACGCGACGTGGCCGGATGCGACCCCCGGGGCGTCCTGCGGATACCATCGGAAGGGCTGATCCAGTCCACCGTCAACCGTTCGGAAGGGGGCCGCTCGCGTGAGTGTGCTCGACGAGATCATCGACGGCGTTCGCGCCGACCTCGCGGAGCGGCAGGCGCGCGTCAGCCTCGACGAGCTGAAGGAGCGCGCGGCCCGCGCTCCCCAGGCCAAGGACGGGGTCGCCGCCCTGCGCGGCGAGGGCGTGACCGTCATCTGCGAGGTCAAGCGCTCGTCCCCCTCCAAGGGAGCCCTCGCTGCCATCGCCGACCCGGCCGCGCTCGCCGCGGACTACGAGGCGGGCGGCGCGTCCGTCATCTCGGTGCTCACCGAGGAGCGCCGCTTCGGTGGTTCGCTCGCCGACCTGGAGGCCGTCCGTGCCAAGGTCGACACCCCGATCCTGCGCAAGGACTTCATCGTCACCTCGTACCAGCTGTGGGAGGCCCGTGCCTACGGCGCCGACCTCGCCCTGCTGATCGTCGCCGCCCTCGACCAGGAGGCCCTGGTCTCCCTCATCGAGCGCGCCGAGTCCATCGGGCTCACCCCGCTCGTCGAGGCGCACGACGAGGAGGAGGCGGAGCGCGCCGTGGACGCCGGAGCCAAGATCATCGGCGTCAACGCGCGCAACCTGAAGGACCTCAAGGTCGACCGCTCCACCTTCGAGCGCGTCGCCCCCGAGATCCCCGACCACATCGTCAAGGTCGCCGAGTCCGGCGTCCGGGGCCCGCACGACCTGATCGCGTACGCCAACGCGGGCGCCGACGCCGTCCTGGTCGGCGAGTCCCTGGTCACCGGCCGCGACCCGCGCACCGCCGTCGCCGACCTCGTCGCCGCGGGCGCCCACCCGGCGCTCCGCCACGGCCGCGGCTGACCGGGGACGTAGCGACCATGACCGACCGTCCCGTGCCCCGCACCCGGCTGGGCCTCCGCCCCGCCGGGGCCTTCGCCCGGGACCCGCACGCCCCGCTGGCGCGCGGCTGCCGCCCCCGTGGCTGCCGCGCCCCCGCCCGGCGTGTGCACGGCCGACGCGTCCGGTATGTCATCGGCGACGAGCCCGGCCAGGTGAACGGCATGCGATGGCGCGTGGGGTCCGCGCTGTAGGCGAGCCCCGGCCGACGTACCGCACGACACACCGCTCTTCTCGTACGTACGACCGCACCGCCGTGACCGCACGCCGGTCGCGGCGGCACTCGCCGCTCCGCGCATACGGTGCATCCATCCGTTGCCATGCCAAGGAGCACGTCGCATGTCGTCCGACTTCTTCATTCCGGACCCCGAGGGCCTGATCCCCAGCGCCGAGGGCTATTTCGGCGCGTACGGCGGCAAGTTCATCCCGGAGGCGCTCGTCGCCGCCGTGGACGAGGTCGCCGTCGAGTACGACAAGGCCAAGAGCGACCCCGCCTTCGCCGCGGAACTCAACGAGCTCATGGTCGACTACACGGGCAGGCCCAGCGCGCTGACCGAGGTCCCGCGCTTCGCCGAGCACGCCGGCGGCGCCCGGATCTTCCTCAAGCGCGAGGACCTGAACCACACCGGCTCGCACAAGATCAACAACGTGCTGGGCCAGGCCCTCCTCACCAAGCGCATGGGCAAGACCCGTGTCATCGCCGAGACCGGAGCGGGCCAGCACGGCGTCGCCACCGCGACCGCCTGCGCCCTCTTCGGCCTCGAATGCACCATTTACATGGGTGAGATCGACACCGAGCGCCAGGCGCTGAACGTGGCCCGGATGCGGATGCTCGGCGCCGAGGTCATCGCCGTGAAGTCCGGCTCGCGGACGCTGAAGGACGCCATCAACGAGGCGTTCCGCGACTGGGTCGCCAATGTGGACCGCACGCACTACCTCTTCGGTACGGTCGCGGGCCCGCACCCCTTCCCGGCGATGGTCCGCGACTTCCACCGCGTCATCGGCGTCGAGGCCCGCCGCCAGATTCTGGAGCGCGCCGGCCGCCTCCCCGACGCGGCGGTCGCCTGCGTCGGCGGCGGCTCCAACGCCATCGGCCTCTTCCACGCCTTCATCCCCGACGCCGACGTCCGCCTGGTGGGCTGCGAGCCCGCCGGGCACGGGGTGGAGACCGGCGAGCACGCGGCGACCCTCACCGCGGGGGAGCCCGGCATCCTGCACGGTTCGCGCTCCTACGTCCTCCAGGACGACGAGGGCCAGATCACCGAGCCGTACTCCATCTCGGCGGGACTGGACTACCCCGGCATCGGCCCGGAGCACGCGTACCTCAAGGACGTCGGACGCGGCGAGTACCGCGCCGTCACCGACGACGCGGCCATGCAGGCCCTGCGCCTGCTGTCCCGCACCGAGGGGATCATCCCGGCCATCGAGAGCGCCCACGCCCTCGCCGGCGCCCTGGACCTCGGCAAGGAGCTCGGCAAGGACGGGCTGATCCTCATCAACCTGTCCGGCCGGGGCGACAAGGACATGGACACCGCCGCCCGCTACTTCGGGCTCTACGACACCGACGCCGCCGTCGAGGCGGACGCCGACAGCGACCGTGCCGAGATCGTGGGGGACGCCAAGTGAGCGGCAACATCGAGCTGTTGAACACCACCCTGGCCGCCACCAGGGCCGCGGACAGGGCGGCGCTCATCGCCTACCTCCCGGCGGGCTTCCCGACCGTCGACGGCGGCATCGAGGCGGTCAAGGCCGTCATCGCGGGCGGCGCGGACATCGTCGAGATCGGTCTCCCGCACAGCGACCCGGTCCTGGACGGGCCGGTCATCCAGACCGCCGACGACATCGCCCTGCGCGGCGGCGTCCGGATCGCCGACGTGATGCGCACGGTCCGGGAGGCGCACGAGGCCACCGGCGTCCCGATCCTGGTCATGACGTACTGGAACCCCATCGACCGGTACGGCGTCGAGCGCTTCACCGCCGAGCTGGCCGAGGCCGGCGGCGCCGGGTGCATCCTGCCCGACCTGCCGGTCCAGGAGTCCGCGCTGTGGCGCGAGCACGCCGACAAGCACGGCCTCGCGACCGTGTTCGTCGTCGCCCCCAGCAGCCAGGACGCCCGCCTCGCCACCATCACGGCGGCCGGGAGCGGCTTCGTCTACGCCGCGTCCCTGATGGGCGTCACCGGCACCCGCGCCTCCGTCGGCGCCCAGGCCAAGGACCTGGTGGGACGCACCCGCGCCACCACCGATCTCCCGGTCTGCGTCGGCCTCGGCGTCTCCAACGCGGCGCAGGCCGCCGAGGTCGCCGGGTTCGCGGACGGCGTCATCGTCGGCTCGGCCTTCGTCAAGGCCATGCTGGACGCCCCTGACGAGGCCGCCGGTCTCGCCGCCGTCCGCTCCCTGGCGGGCGAACTGGCCGAGGGTGTTCGAAAGCGCTGAGCCCTTGAATCACCCGAATGGGTGGATTGTGGACCGGGGAGGCGCGGAGGTGCCTCCCCGGTTCGTTCCCCGGGTGTGAGCGACAAGATCCCTGAGGGAAACAGAAGCGCGCGCGAGCGCCTGGCCCAGCAGCGCGAGCGGGAGAAGGGGCGCGAGAAGCGCCGCCGGACGCTGATCGTCTCCTCGGCGGTGGTCGGGGTGCTCGCCCTGGCCGCCGTGGTCGGCCTGATCGCGGCCAACGCGGGCAAGGACGACGGCGGCGACACCGCCTCCGGCCCCGCGGTCGCCCCTTCGGGCGCGATCGGCGAGGACGCCCTGACCGTGCCGGTCGGCGCCGCCGACGCCCCGTCCACCCTCACGATCTGGGAGGACTTCCGCTGCCCCGTCTGCGCCCAGTTCGAGACCGCCTTCAAGGACACCATCACGGAGCTGGCGGACGACGGCCAGGTCAAGGTGGAGTACCACCTGGCCACGATCATCGACGGCAATCTCGGCGGCACCGGCTCGCTGCGCGCAGCCAATGCCGCCGCGTGCGCCCAGGACGCCGGCAAGTTCGCGCCGTACCACGACGTGCTCTTCGCCAACCAGCCTCCGGAGCCGGACGACGCCTTCGGCAAGAACAGCCGGCTGATCGAGCTGGCCGGCGAGGTCGAGGGGCTCGACACACCGGGCTTCCGCAGCTGTGTGGAGGAGGGCGAGCACGACAGCTGGGTGAAGAAGTCCGACACGGCGTTCCGCGAGGGCGGCTTCCAGGGCACGCCGACGGTGCTGCTCAACGGGGAGTCCGTCTTCCCGAGCAAGGGCGGGGAGCAGATCTCCCCGGAGAATCTGAAGAAGTGGGTCGCCGCGGCCAACAAGGGCAAGAAGCCGGGCACGGCCACCCCGGCCGAGCCGGCCGACCCGTCGTCGGGACCCGCTTCCTGAGCGCGCCACGCCCGCCCGTGAGGGCGGTCCCCGTTACCCAGAAGTTGCCGGGGAGCTTGCCGTACCCACCGCCCGGCAAGGTAGCGTCGACCTAGCCATGAATCTTGCCTTCATCCCCAGTCCGTCGACCGGCGTGATCGAGCTCGGCCCGATCCCGCTCCGCGGCTACGCGTTCTGCATCATCATCGGTGTCTTCGTCGCCGTCTGGTTCGGCAACAAGCGCTGGGTAGCCCGGGGCGGCAAAGCCGGCACGGTGGCCGACGTCGCCGTCTGGGCGGTGCCCTTCGGCCTCGTCGGCGGCCGGATCTACCACGTGATCACCGACTACCAGCTGTACTTCAGCGACGGTGAGGACTGGGTCGACGCATTCAAGATCTGGGAGGGCGGCCTCGGCATCTGGGGCGCCATCGCCTTCGGCGCGGTCGGCGCCTGGATCGCCTGCCGCCGCCGGGGCATCCCGCTGCCCGCCTGGGCCGACGCACTGGCCCCGGCCCTCGCCATCGCCCAGGCCATCGGCCGCTGGGGCAACTGGTTCAACCAAGAGCTGTACGGCAAGCCCACCGATCTCCCCTGGGCGCTGGAGATCAGCGAGGGCCCGAACCGGCTCGCCGGGACGTACCACCCGACCTTCCTGTACGAGTCGCTGTGGTGCATCGGCGTCGCGCTCCTGGTCATCTGGGCCGACCGCCGCTTCCGGCTCGGCCACGGACGGGCGTTCGCGCTGTACGTCGCCGCCTACTGCGCGGGACGCGGCTGGATCGAGTACATGCGGGTCGACGAGGCCCACCACATCCTCGGCCTCCGCCTGAACGTGTGGACCGCGATCATCGTCTTCGTCCTCGCCGTCGTCTACATCGTGATCTCCGCGAAGATCCGTCCGGGCCGCGAGGAGATCGTCGAGCCCGACCGGGACGCCGCCCCCGCGAAGAAGGACGGCCCCGCCGACGCGGACGGCTCCGACGAGGACGGCCCCGCGAAGGCGGACGCCGCCGAGAAGGACGCCGGGGCGAAGAAGGACCCGCTCACGAAGGACGAGCCCGGCAAGGCCGCCACCGCGGAGAACGCCGGAGCGACCGGAGCAGCCGAGAAGAGCTGACCGGCCGCATCCCCGCACACCTCCCGCTCGCCGGGTGGGCCCGCTCTCTCAGGCCCGCCCGGCGAGCGCGATCGTTCTGCGGGCGGACGCCACCACCGCCGCGTCCACGAACCTCCCGTCCGGCAGCGCCAGCGCCCCCGCCTCCACCGCCGAGGCCGCGACGATCTCCTCGGCCGCCTCGATCTCCTCGGCCGTCGGCCGGAACGCCCGCTCGATCACCGGCAGCTGCCGCGGGTGGATCGCCGCCCGGCCCAGCAGCCCGAGCGCCCGCCCCCGCCCGCACGACGTCCACAGTCCGTCCAGGTCCCGGACGTCCGGGAACACCGACTGGGCGGGCGGGGGAAGGGCCGCCGCCCGGGCCGCCACCACGACCCGGCTGCGCGGCCAGTCGAGCCCGGCGTCCTCCCGTACGCCCAGATCCGCCCGCAGGTCCGCCTCGCCCAGGGCGATACCGGCCACGGCGTGATGGGCCGAGGCGATCGAGTACGCGTGCTCGACCGCGAGCGCCGACTCCAGCAGCGGATACAGCGGTACGCCCGGGGCCACGGCCGCCACATGGTGCACCGAGACCGCGTGGGTGATTTTCGGCAGCCGGAACGCGGCCAGCCCAGGCAGCCCCGCCAGCGTCCGGATGTCGTCCTCGCCGTGCACCCGGACATGGACCGGCACCGCGTCCGGGGCCGCCGTGACCTGGTCGCCGAGGAGTTCGGCGGTGGCGGAGCGCGCGTACTCCTTACGGGCCGGCGCGACGGCGTCCTCCAGATCGACGATCACCACGTCCGCCCCGCTGCCCAGCGCCTTGGCCACCACCTCCGGCCGGTCCCCGGGCACGTACAGCCAGGTCAGCGGCGGCCGTCCGACGGGTGGCGGCGGGCCCTCGGGCAGCGGAGGGGCGGGGATCGGGCGGCCGGTCACAGCGCCCCCTGGTCCCGCAGCGCCGCGATCCGCGTCTCCGAGAGGCCGAGGCCGGCCAGGATCTCCTCGGTGTCCGCGCCGTGCGGGCGGCCCGCCCACCGGATCCCGCCCGGGGTCCCGGAGAGCCGGAAGAGGACGTTCTGCATCCGCAGCGGCCCCAGCTCCGGGTCGTCGACCTCGGCGATGGTCCCCAGCGCCCGGTACTGCGGGTCCTCCATCACCTCCCGTACGTCGTGGATCGGCGCGACGGCCGCCTCCGCCTTCTCGAAGCGGTCGAGGATCTCGTCGCGGCCGTGGCGGGAGATCCAGTGCCCGACCGCCGCGTCCAGCTCCTCGGTGTGCTCGGCCCGGGTGGTGCCCGCCCCGAACCACGGCTCGTCGATCAGCTCCGGGCGGCCGACCAGCCGCATCACCCGCTCGGCGACGGACTGGGCGGAGGTGGAGACCGCGACCCAGTGGCCGTCGGCGGTGCGGTAGGTGTTGCGCGGGGCGTTGTTGCGCGAGCGGTTGCCGGTGCGCGGCTGGACGTAGCCGAGCTGGTCGTACCAGAGCGGCTGCGGGCCCAGCACGGTGAGGATCGGCTCGATGATCGCCAGGTCCACCACCTGCCCCTCGCCGGTCTTGTCCCGCCCGGCGAGCGCGGCCATCACCGCGTACGCCGTGGCCAGCGCCGCGATGGAGTCCGCGAGCCCGAACGGCGGCAGCGTCGGCGGCCCGTCCGGCTCCCCGGTGATCGCCGCGAAGCCGCTCATCGCCTCGGCGAGCGTGCCGAAGCCGGGGCGGTGGGCGTACGGCCCGAACTGGCCGAAGCCGGTGACCCGGGCCAGCACCAGACGCGGGTTCACGGCGTGCAGCTCCTCGGGTCCCAGGCCCCAGCGCTCCAGGGTCCCGGGCCGGAAGTTCTCGATGATCACATCGGTCCCGGCGGCCAGCTCCAACAGCACGTCCCGGCCGCCGGGCGCGGACAGGTCGAGGGTCAGGGTGCGCTTGTTGCGGCCGAGCAGCTTCCACCACAGGCCGATCCCATCCTTGGCGGGCCCGTGCCCGCGCGAGGGGTCCGGTTTACGGGGGTGCTCGACCTTGATCACGTCGGCGCCGAAGTCCCCGAGCATGGTGGCCGCGAGCGGTCCGGCGAAGAGGGTGGCCAGGTCGATGACCTTGAGCCCGGTCAGGGGTCCTGCTGCGGTGGCGCTCATGAGCCCTCGATCTCGCTGCGGTAGGGCATGGACGTGGACGCGCCGGGCTTCTGGACGCAGAGCGCGGCGGCAGAGGAGGCGAACGCCACGGCCTCGGCCACCGGCCGCCCCTCGCCGAGCGCCACGGCCAGCGTCCCGACGAAGGTGTCCCCGGCCCCGGTCGTGTCGACGGTGTTCACCGAAGGCGCCGCGAAGAGCACCGGCTCGCCGCCCCGGGCCGCGTACAGGCAGCCCTTCGCGCCGAGCGTGACGATGACCTCGGGCACCCGGCGGAGCAGGATCTGGGCGGCGGCGTGCGGTTCGTCCTGCCCGGACAGCTCGGCGGCCTCGTGCTCGTTGGGCACCAACAGGTCGATGTGGTCGAGGAGTTCATCGGGCAGGGGCTGTGCGGGGGAGGGGGTGAGGATTGTCCGCACGCCCTGGGCCCTGGCCGCGCGGGCTCCCTCGACGACGGCGGGCAGGGGGAGTTCGAGCTGCATCAGCAGCAGATCGGCGGCGGCGATCGCGGCGATCTCCCCGGGCCCCAGCGCGGTGAGCACGCCGTTCGCACCGGGGACCACCACGATCGCGTTGGCCCCGGTGTCGTCCACCACGATGTGCGCGGTGCCGCTGGGGCCCTCGGCGGTGTGCAGGAGGTCGGTGTCCACCCCCGCGTGTTCGAGTCCGTCGCGCAGCAGGGCGCCGTAGGCGTCGTCGCCGACCGCGCCGATCATCGTCACCTCACCGCCCGCGCGGGCGGCGGCGACGGCCTGGTTGGCGCCCTTGCCGCCGGGGATCGTCCGGAACTCCCGGCCGGTGACGGTCTCGCCGCGCCCGGGGGCGCGTGCCGTGTAGGCGACGAGGTCCATATGGGTGCTGCCGAGCACCGCGATGCGGGTCATGGGCGCAGAGCCTCCTGCTGGGTCAGTGCGGCGAGGGTGTCGAACCCGGTCCGGTCGAAGCCGGGTACGGAGGTGGCGAGCCGGTTCTTGAGCGGAGCCGTCCAGTGCTCGGGCAGGGCGTCCGGCCCGCCTGCCAGGAGTCCGGCCAGCGATCCGGCGGTCGCCCCGTTGGAGTCGGTGTCCCAGCCGCCGGAGACGGCGAGGCCGATCGACCGGGAGAAGTCCCCGTCGGCGTGGCTGAGGGCGGCGGCCAGCAGCGCGGCGTTGGGCAGCACGTGCACCCAGTGGTGGGTGTCCCCGTAGACGGCGTGCAGCCGGTCCACGACGGTGTCGAACTCCCCTTCCGTACGGGCCGTTTCGATGCCGAGGCGAATCGCGCGGGCGTACCGCGAGTGAGGCGGCACCACCCGCAGCCCGGCGGCGAGACAGCCGTGCACATCGCTCTCGCCGCCGGCCGCGACGGCGAGAGCCGCCGCCGTGAACATCGCGCCGTAGACCCCGTTGCCGGTGTGGGTGAGGACCGCGTCGCGGTGGGCCTGGGCGGCGGCTCCGGCCGGGTCGCCGGGGTGGGTCCAGCCGTGCACGTCGGCCCGGATCTGCGCGCCGATCCACTCCCGGAACGGGTTGCGGCGGCGGGCGGTCTCCGGGGGCTCGACGCCCGCGAGCAGGTTGCCGTACGCGATGCGCTCGGCGGTGAATGTACGGCCCGCCGGGAGTTCGTCCAGCCAGAGCCGGGCCAGGTCGGCGGTGGTGAAGGAGCGGCCGTGCCGCTGGAGCAACAACAGGGTGAGCAGCGGGTGGTTGAGGTCGTCGTCCTCCGGCATTCCGTCGATGTTCTCGGCCAGGGACGTGGGGGCCGAGCGGCGGTTCCAGGGGTGGGCGGCCAGCAGTTCGGCCGGTACGCCGCGTGCGGTGAACCAGCTGGTCGGGGGCCAGTTGCCGGTGGCGCGGGCCAGGGCGCGGATGCCCTCCAGCGGCAGCTTCTCGACGGGTTTGCCGAGGAGGCAGCCCGCCGCCCGGCCGAGCCACGCCGCGTGCAGCCGGTCCCGGCCGACGGCGGGCACCCTGTCCACCGGGCCCGGCCAGTGCGGGCAGGCGGCCACGATCTCGTCCAGCCCGGTCGGCTCGTCGGCCGCCAACGGTGAATCCAGCAGGGCGAGTTCGTCGAGAAGTCGTTCGGCCAGCGCACGCAGGCGCGGCGGTGCGGGCGGCCCGGACGCGCCTGCCCGGGCCGGGGCGGGGCGCCCCGGCCGCGTACCACCGCTCCTCGATCTCCCGGGCGTCCCGGCCGTCCTGCGCGGCCTGCCGCAGCTCGTGACCGACCAGGTCCTCGGGCTGGACCCAGGTGAGGCGGACGTTCACCGCTCGCCGGCCAGCGCGCCGAAGGCCTGCTCATGGGCCCGGCGGCGCTCCAGGTCCCGGGCGAAGACCTCCCGGGCCACCTGTGCCAGCACCCCCGCCGGGGCGTCCAGATCCAGCCGGCTCGCCTCCGCTACCGCGGCGGCCCAGTCGGCGGGGACCTCGCCGCCCAGCGCGCCCACGATCGCCCCGCTCATCGTCGCGATGGAGTCGCAGTCCCGCCCGTAGTTCACCGAACCGAGCACCGTACGCCGGTAGTCGCCGCCCCCCACCAGCAGCATCCCGAGCGCGATGGGCAGCTCCTCGATGGCGTGCAGCCGGGAGGGGCGGCGTGCGCCGAGCGAGGGGTTGCGGTAGTCGGGGCCGACGGTGTCGAACGGCTCCACGGCCGCCCGCAGCGGGGCGAGCGCTGACTCGAACTCCTCGTGGCGCACGGCCACTTCGGCGACCGCCTCGATCGCGGACCGGGTTCCGTCCCTGGCCGTGGAGAGGACCGCGTCGACCACGGTGCCGGGGGTGGCGCCCGGGCGGCAGGCGGCGGCGACGGCGGCGGCGAAGACCCCGGCGGCCTCCCGGCCGTAGGAGGACTGGTGGGGGGCCGCGACCTCCAGCGCCTCGGCGTACGCGGCCTCCGGGTGACCGGCGTTGACCAGCCCGACCGGCGCCATGTACATCGCCGCCCCGCAGTTGACGATGTTGCCCGCACCGGCCTCGCGCGGGTCGACGTGCCCGTAGTGCAGCCGGGCCACGATCCACTTCTCCGCCAGGAAGATCCGCTGGAGCGGGAGGGCCTGCGCCTCCAGCTCCGGGATCCAGCGGGGCGACAGCAGGTCCGGGACGAGGTGGTCCGCGACGGCGTACGCGTCGAGGTGGTCGCGCACCCGGTCGTAGACCCGGATCAGGGCGTGGGTCATCAGGGTGTCGTCGGTGACGTGTCCGTCGCCCTTGTGGTACGGGGCGATGGGGCGCGCGGTGCGCCAGTCCTCGCCGTACCAGGGGCCGACGATCCCGGTCACCCGGCCGCCGTGGCGCTCGGCGATCTGCTCGGGGGTCCAGCCCTCGACCGGGCCGCCGAGGGCGTCGCCGACGGCGGCTCCGACGAGGGCCCGGCGGATGCGTTCATCGAGTCCGGGCGTGGTGGGGAAGGAGGGGCGCGGGGCCGAGGGGGCGGCTTCCATGGCCGTTGTGGGTGTCATGTCGGAATTGTCTACCCGGGGTGGCCGGTTCCGTGGCTGCCAGCAGCCCGGCGAGTTCGATCAGGTCCGTGCCCGCGAGCCGGGGCAGCGCACAGCCCGCAAGTGTCCGGCACGCCTCGCGCCAGCCCGCGGGGACGGCGGTGATCGAGCCGATCGCCCCGGTCAGCGCCCCGGCCAGGGCGGGCGCGGAGTCCGCGACCCGGGACAGGCAGGCGGCGGCCGGGACCGCCTGGGCGATCTCGCCCCGGGCCGCCGTGGTGAGGGCCAGGGCGACCGGCACGGTCTCCGCCGCCGCGATCCCGTAGCTGTAGACGTGGTCCACGATCTGGTGTTCCACCACCGGGACCAGGGCGAACGCCCCGGCGGGCTCGTCCGCGAACTCCCGGGCCAGGCGGACGGCGTGCGCGGCGTTGCGGGCGATCTCGGTGCCCTCGGGGAGCTGGGCGAGGGCCGCGTTCACCACGGTGTCGACGTCCGCCCCGGCCAGTGCCACGGCGATCGCGGCGGCCACGGCCCGTGCCCCGTGCACCCCGTCGCCGTCCTGCGTGTAGCGGGCGTCGAACTCGGCGAGCGCCGCCGCCTCTTCGGGGTCGCCCGGGTGGACCACGGCGAGGACGGCGGCCCGTACGCAGGCGGCGTCGTCGAAGTAGTGCGGGTTGTCGTGCCCGGTGGCGGGCGGCCGCAGCCCGGCGGCCAGGTTGCCGAGCCCGGCCCGCACCGAGATCCGGGCCCGCAGCGGGAGGACCGCGGCCTCGACCTCGGGGGCCCGGGCGCTGGCGGCGGCGACGGTGGCGGCCAGCGCGTTCCAGGCCCGGTCGACCGCGTCCCGCATCCGGCGGCCGGGGGCCAGTCCCACCGCGTCCTCGGCCGCGGCCAGCACCGTACGGGCGGCGAACGCGGCCCACTCGGCGTCGTCGGACGGGCCGAGCCGCAGCGGCTCGGGAGGCTGGTTCAGGGCGATGGGCACCGGGAGCGTGGTGGTGGCGTTCTGCTCGGCGAAGGTGTCCAGCTCCCGGGTGAGCCGCCGGGTCCACTCGGGCATCCGGGCCGCCCGGTGCCGGGCGGCGGGCCACCCGGCGGCGTCGCCCGCCGCGAGCCCGAGCAACAGCCCCTCGATCCGGGCGCGGCGGGAGGGGGCCGGGGCCCCGGGGACGGCCGTCGGTCCGGCCGCGTCGCGTGCCGTCTCCGCCGGGCCACCCACGGGTCCTCCGCGTGGTGTGGTCAGGGCCGGTCCGCCTCCGGTCGCCCCGCCCGACGTGGTCATCGCCGGTCCTCGTGGGCGGGTACGGGGGAGGCTGTCGCGGACGCCATGTTCCGTGCGGGCTCGGGGGAGGCTGCTGCGGAAGCCGTGTTCCGTGCGGGCACGGGGGAGGCCGTCGCGGAAGCCGTGTCCCATGCGATGTCGAAGAAGGCCGCCGCAGAAGCCGTGTCCCGTACCGGCTCGATGGAGGCTGGTGCGGACGCCATGTTCCGTACGGGCTCGATGGAGGCCGGTGCAGAAGCCGTGTTCCGTGCGGGCTCGGGGGAGGCCGTCGCGGACGCCGTGTCCCCTGCGGGCTCGAAGAAGGCTGCTGCGGAAGCCATGTCCCGTGCGGGCTCGGGGGAGGCCGCCACGGAAGCCGTGTCCCGTACCGGCTCGGAGGAGGCCGCTGCGGACGCCACGTCCCGTCGTACGGGCTCGAAGGGAGCCGCCACAGACGCCAGGCCCCGTACGGCCGACGGCTCGCCGCAGCCCCGCTCCTGTGGGGGCCCCGCGGCCCCCGTCCCGTCCGGGTCCTCCGGGGTCAGCAGTTCCGCGATGTCCAGCACGTGGTAGCCGCGCATCGAGGGCAGGCAGCTGCCCCGGACCGGGCCGATCGCGCCCGCCCAGTCGGGTGGGATGGCGCTCTCGCCGTTCAGCGCCCCGGCCAGGGCGCCCGCCACCGCCGCCGTCGTGTCCGCGTCGCGGCCCATGTTGACGGCCGTGAGCACCGCCGTCCGAAAGTCCCCGCGCGCCGCCGTGAACGCCCCGAACGCCAGGCCCACCGCCTCCGGCGCGAGGTCCGTCCACGGGTAGCCGGCGATCACCACCGCCGAGCGCACCGCCCGCTCCATCGTGAGCCGGTCGGGGTAGGGCCGCTGCGCCGCCGCCACCGCCCGGCGCAGCGACCGGGCCGTCCAGGAGTCCATCGGGACCACCGAGAGCGCGGCCGCGATCACCGAGGCGAGGCCCGAGCCGACCATGGCCGCCGCCACCCCGGCCGCGACCGCCTGGCCCCCGTAGATCCCCTCGCCCTCGTGGCTGACCCGGCCGTCCACCGCGACCAGCCGGGCCGCTTCGGTGGGGCAGCCGGCCGCGAAGACCCCGAAGGGGGCGGCACGCATCGCGAGCCCGTCGCTCCAGGCGTGCCGGTGCTGGGCCGAGATCGGCGCGGCCAGGCCCCGGCGCAGGTTCTCCAGCGTGCCGCGCTCGCTGAACCCGGCCCCCCGGAACGGGCCCTCGTCCAGATCGGCGATCCAGTGGTGCCAGGCCCGCTCCACATGGGAGACGTCGAGCGCCGAACCGTGCCGGGCCAGCAACAGCCCGGAGAAGATCGCGTACTCCGTGTCGTCGGTGCCCGCCGGATCATCGCTCACGAAACCCTCGATCCGCCCCCAGCGGCGGCGGATCTCGGAGGGCCGCAGGTTCTCCGCCGGGGCGCCGAGCGCGTCCCCGACCGCCAGTCCCAGCAGCGCACCCCTGGCCCGGTCATTGCCGACGGCCGTGTTCATCGCGTCGCCCTTCGCTCGTCCGGCGGTGTGCATCCGCATCCGGGTCCGGATCCGCTTCCGTTTCCGGGCCCTGTCCGCATCTGTGCCACGCGGAGGGCGAAGGGAGGCGGGAAACACGAGGAAAGGGGCCAGGCGGATGACGGCCCAGATAGCTAAGGCTGGCCTTTCTTTGCAGGTCAGAGGGGTGGTTAGCCAGGCCTGGCTTGCTGGCGGAGGTCGCCCGGACGGCGTAGTTTGGACTTTGTCGAAAATTGTATTCAGCGGGGAACGGCGGGGTGACGGCCTGCCGGAGCGAAGGGGAGAAGCACGCCGTGGCCATCATCGAGACCGAAGCCGTCCTGCACGAGGCGCACCGGGACAACCACACCCACCGGGATGTGAACGGCGGCTGGCTGCGCCCCGCCGTCTTCGGCGCGATGGACGGTCTGGTCTCCAACCTCGCCCTGATGACCGGGGTCGCGGGCGGCGCGGTCTCCCAGCAGACCATCGTGATCACCGGTCTGGCGGGGCTCGCGGCCGGGGCCTTCTCCATGGCGGCGGGTGAGTACACCTCCGTCGCCTCCCAGCGTGAGCTGGTCGAGGCCGAGCTCGACGTCGAGCGCCGCGAGCTCCGCAAGCACCCCAAGGACGAGATGGCCGAGCTGGCCGCCCTCTACGAGTCCCGCGGCGTGGACGCCCCGCTGGCCGCCGAGGTCGCCCGGCAGCTGTCGCGCGACCCGGAGCAAGCGCTGGAGATCCACGCCCGCGAGGAGCTCGGCATCGACCCCGGCGACCTGCCCTCGCCGCTCGTGGCCGCCGTCTCGTCGTTCGGCGCGTTCGCGCTCGGCGCCCTGCTACCTCTCCTGCCCTACCTCCTCGGCGCGAGCGCCCTGTGGCCCGCGGTGCTCCTCGCGCTGATCGGCCTGTTCGCCTGCGGTGCGGTGGTGGCCCGGGTGACCGCCCGCAGCTGGTGGTTCAGCGGGCTGCGCCAGCTCGCCCTGGGTGGTGCCGCGGCGGCGATGACGTACGGACTCGGCACCCTGTTCGGTGTCGCCGTCGGCTGACACGGGTGACGCGTTGCGGCGTTCGAGCGGCGTAACCGGACCGCCCGAACGGCGCAACGGCGCGGCAACCCGTGTGACGTACGTCTTGGCGCACCCCACTGGGCGGGACGGGCCCGACGGTCGTAAAATGGGACCCTATGCAGGGCTACACATAAGTAGCCATTTCTCGGTGGTTTCGTTCTCCTCGCCACCGGGCATGAGCCGTAGGCACCGCAGGCAACGACGCCTGCTCTCTGCGGGTCCCCGGGCGCCGATCGTTCCGACCGCGACCCACCCCCTGGTCGAGCCGGTCACCACTGGTCACCGAGTCACTTCCGGTCACCACGGTGTCCGCATGTTGGAACACGCCTTCCGCTTCTTGAGAAGCGCCCCATCATGTAACCTGCACGAAATTTCGCAGAGGGCCAACGTCGTCCCTCGGCACCGCAAATGCCACGACGACGACGGGAGAGCCGATGCGTATCGACGCCTGGTCGCCCATGGACGGTCGCCCCGCCCAGCAGGGGATGTACGACCCCCGTAACGAACACGACGCCTGTGGTGTCGGGTTCGTGGCCACTCTGACCGGTGTGGCCAGCCATGAGCTGGTCGAGCAGGCGCTGACCGTACTGCGCAACCTCGAACACCGCGGCGCCACCGGCTCCGAGCCCGACTCCGGCGACGGCGCCGGCATTCTCTGCCAGGTCCCGGACGCCTTCCTCCGCGCCGAGACCTCCTTCGAACTCCCCGAGGCAGGCTCGTATGCCGTGGGCATCGCCTTCCTCCCCGCGGACGACTCCACCGAAGCCGTCCGGACGATCGAGCACATCGCCGCGCAGGAGGGCCTGACGGTCCTCGGCTGGCGCGACGTCCCGGTCACCCCCGCGCTTCTCGGCAACGGTGCCCGCGCCACCATGCCCACCTTCCGCCAGGTCTTCGTCGCCGACGGCGAGTCCACCGGCATCGTCCTGGACCGCAAGGCCTTCGTCCTGCGCAAGCGTGCCGAACGTGAGGCCGGGGTGTACTTCCCCTCGCTCTCCGCCCGCACCATCGTCTACAAGGGCATGCTCACCACCGGGCAGCTGGAGCCGTTCTTCCCGGACCTCTCCGACCGCCGCTTCGCCTCCACGGTCGCGCTGGTCCACTCCCGCTTCTCCACCAACACCTTCCCCAGCTGGCCGCTGGCCCACCCGTACCGCTTCGTCGCGCACAACGGCGAGATCAACACGGTCAAGGGCAACCGCAACTGGATGAAGGCCCGCGAGTCCCAGCTCGCCTCCGAACTCTTCGGCCAGGCGCAGCTCGACCGCATCTTCCCCGTCTGCACCCCGGACGCCTCCGACTCCGCCTCCTTCGACGAGGTCCTGGAGCTGCTCCACCTCGGCGGGCGCTCGCTGCCGCACTCGGTGCTGATGATGGTCCCCGAGGCGTGGGAGAACCACGACTCGATGGACCCGGCCCGACGCGCGTTCTACCAGTACCACGCCACGATGATGGAGCCCTGGGACGGCCCCGCCTGCGTGACCTTCACCGACGGCGTCCAGGTCGGCGCGGTTCTCGACCGCAACGGTCTGCGCCCCGGCCGCTACTGGGTCACCGACGACGGCCTCGTCGTGCTCTCCTCCGAGGTCGGCGTCCTGGACATCGACCCCGCGAAGGTCGTCCGCAAGGGCCGCCTCCAGCCCGGCAAGATGTTCCTCGTCGACACCGCCGAGCACCGCATCATCGAGGACGACGAGATCAAGGCCTCCCTCGCCGCCGAGCAGCCCTACCAGGAGTGGCTGGAGACCGGCGAGATCGAGCTGAGCGACCTGCCCGAGCGTGAGCACATCGTGCACACCCACGCCTCGGTCACCCGCCGCCAGCAGACCTTCGGCTACACCGAGGAAGAGCTCCGCGTCATCCTCGCGCCGATGGCCCGCACCGCCGGCGAGCCGCTCGGCTCCATGGGCACCGACTCGCCGATCGCCGCGCTCTCCGAACGCCCCCGGCTGCTCTTCGACTACTTCACCCAGCTCTTCGCCCAGGTCACCAACCCGCCGCTGGACGCCATCCGCGAGGAGCTCGTCACCTCGCTGCGCTCCTCGCTGGGCCCCCAGGGCAACATCCTGGAGCCGACGGCCGCCGCGTGCCGCAGCGTCACGCTGCCCTTCCCGGTGATCGACAACGACGAGCTCGCCAAGCTGATACACATCAACGCCGACGGCGACATGCCGGGCATGACGGCCGCCACCCTCTCCGGTCTCTACCGGGTCGGCGGCGGAGGCGACGCGCTGGCCGCGCGGATCGAGCAGATCTGCACCGAGGTCGACGCCGCCATAGAGGACGGCGCCCGCCTGATCGTCCTCTCCGACCGGCACTCCGACGCCGAGCACGCGCCGATCCCCTCGCTGCTGCTCACCTCCGCCGTCCACCACCACCTCATCCGCACCAAGCAGCGCACCCAGGTGGGCCTGCTGGTCGAGGCCGGGGACGTACGCGAGGTCCACCACGTCGCGCTGCTCATCGGCTACGGCGCCGCCGCGGTCAACCCGTACCTCGCCATGGAGTCCGTCGAGGACCTGGTCCGCGCCGGCACCTTCATCGAGAACATCGAGGCCGAGCAGGCCATCCGGAACCTGATCTACGCGCTCGGCAAGGGCGTCCTGAAGGTCATGTCCAAGATGGGCATCTCCACCGTCGCCTCCTACCGCGGCGCCCAGGTCTTCGAGGCCGTCGGCCTCGACGAGGCCTTCGTCGCGACGTACTTCAACGGCACCGCCACCAAGATCGGCGGCGCCGACCTGGACGTCGTCGCCAAGGAGGTCGCCGCCCGGCACACCAAGGCGTACCCCGCCTCCGGCATCGCGGCCTCGCACCGCGCGCTGGAGATCGGCGGCGAGTACCAGTGGCGGCGCGAGGGCGAACCGCACCTGTTCGACCCGGAGACGGTCTTCCGCCTCCAGCACGCCACCCGCAACCGGCGCTACGACATCTTCAAGCAGTACACCGAGCGGGTGAACGAGCAGTCCGAGCGCCTCATGACGCTCCGCGGCCTCTTCGGCTTCGACTCCGGCCGCGAGCCGATCTCCCTCGACGAGGTCGAGCCCGCCTCCGAGATCGTCAAGCGCTTCTCCACCGGCGCCATGTCCTACGGCTCCATCTCCCGCGAGGCGCACGAGACGCTCGCCATCGCGATGAACCAGCTCGGCGGCAAGTCCAACACCGGCGAGGGCGGTGAGGACCCGGACCGCCTGTACGACCCGGCGCGCCGCTCCTCCATCAAGCAGGTCGCCTCCGGCCGCTTCGGTGTGACCAGCGAATACCTGGTCAACGCGGACGACATCCAGATCAAGATGGCCCAGGGCGCCAAGCCCGGCGAGGGCGGCCAGCTGCCCGGCCACAAGGTCTACCCGTGGGTGGCCAGGACACGGCACTCGACGCCCGGCGTCGGCCTCATCTCGCCGCCGCCGCACCACGACATCTACTCCATCGAAGACCTCGCCCAGCTGATCCATGACCTGAAGAACGCGAACCCGCGGGCGCGGATCCACGTGAAGCTGGTCTCCGAGGTCGGCGTCGGCACGGTCGCCGCCGGTGTCTCCAAGGCCCACGCGGACGTCGTCCTCATCTCCGGCCACGACGGCGGAACGGGCGCCTCCCCGCTCACCTCGCTCAAGCACGCCGGCGGACCCTGGGAGCTCGGCCTCGCCGAGACCCAGCAGACCCTGCTGCTCAACGGCCTGCGCGACCGCATCGTCGTGCAGACCGACGGCCAGCTCAAAACCGGCCGAGACGTCGTCATCGCCGCGCTGCTGGGCGCCGAGGAGTTCGGTTTCGCCACCGCGCCGCTCGTCGTCTCCGGCTGCGTCATGATGCGCGTCTGCCACCTGGACACCTGCCCCGTCGGCATCGCCACCCAGAACCCGGTGCTGCGGGACCGGTTCTCCGGCAAGGCCGAGTACATCGTCAACTTCTTCGAGTTCATCGCCGAAGAGGTCCGCGAGATTCTCGCCGAACTGGGCTTCCGCACCATCGAGGAGGCCGTCGGCCACGCCGAGCTCCTCGACACCGACCGGGCGATCACCCACTGGAAGGCGCAGGGCCTGGACCTGGCTCCGCTCTTCTACGTCCCCGAGCTGCCCGAGGGCGCGGTCCGCCACCGCATCGTCGAGCAGGACCACGGTCTGACGAAGGCGCTCGACAACCAGCTGATCAAGCTGGCCGCCGACGCCCTCGGGGCCGAGACCCCCGAGGCCGCCCAGCCGGTCCGCGCCCAGGTCGCGATCCGCAACATCAACCGGACCGTCGGCACCATGCTCGGCCACGAGGTGACCAAGAAGTTCGGTGGTTCCGGCCTGCCCGAGAACACCATCGACCTCACCTTCACCGGCTCGGCCGGCCAGTCCTTCGGCGCGTTCCTGCCGAGCGGGGTCACCCTGCGCCTGGAGGGCGACGCCAACGACTACGTCGGCAAGGGCCTCTCCGGCGGCCGGGTGATCGTCCGCCCCGACCGGGGCGCCGACCACCTCGCCGAGTACTCCACCATCGCCGGCAACACCATCGGCTACGGCGCGACCGGCGGCGAGGTCTTCCTGCGCGGCCGCACCGGTGAACGCTTCTGCGTCCGCAACTCCGGTGCGCTCGTCGTCTCCGAGGGCGTCGGCGACCACGGTTGCGAGTACATGACCGGCGGCCAGGCCGTCGTCCTCGGCGAGACCGGCCGCAACTTCGCCGCCGGCATGTCGGGCGGCGTCGCGTACGTCATCGACCTGAACCGCGACAACGTCAACGTCGGCAACCTCGGCGCGGTCGAGGAGCTGGACGACACCGACCGGCAGTGGCTGCACGACGTCGTGCGCCGCCACCAGGAGGAGACCGGCTCCACAGTCGCCGAGAAGCTCCTCACCGAGTGGGACACCTCCGTGACCCGCTTCAGCAAGATCATCCCGTCCACGTACAAGGCAGTGCTCGCCGCCAAGGACGCCGCTGAGCTCGCCGGTCTCTCGGAGCAGGAGACCACCGAGAAGATGATGGAGGCGGCGACCCATGGCTGACCCCAAGGGCTTCCTGACCACCGGACGCGAGGTCGCCCAGACCCGCCCCGTGGCCGAGCGCGTCAAGGACTGGAACGAGGTCTACGTTCCGGGCTCCCTGCTCCCGATCATCAGCAAGCAGGCCGGCCGCTGCATGGACTGCGGCATCCCGTTCTGCCACAACGGCTGCCCGCTCGGAAACCTCATCCCCGAGTGGAACGACTACGCCTACCGCGAGGACTGGACCGCGGCCTCCGAGCGGCTGCACGCCACGAACAACTTCCCGGAGTTCACCGGGCGGCTGTGCCCGGCCCCCTGCGAGTCGGCGTGCGTGCTCGGCATCAACCAGCCCGCCGTCACCATCAAGAACGTCGAAGTCTCCATCATCGACAAGGCGTGGGACAGCGGCGACGTCACCCCGCAGCCGCCCGAGCGGCTCTCCGGCAAGACCGTCGCGGTCATCGGCTCGGGCCCGGCGGGACTCGCCGCCGCCCAGCAGCTGACCCGGGCCGGCCACACCGTCGCCGTCTACGAGCGCGCGGACCGCATCGGGGGCCTGCTGCGCTACGGCATCCCCGAGTTCAAGATGGAGAAGTCGCACATCAACCGCCGCATCGAGCAGATGCGCCTGGAGGGCACCAAGTTCCGCACCGAGGTGGAGATCGGCAAGGACATCGACGCCGCGAAGCTCCGCCGCCGCTACGACGCGGTCGTCATCGCGGCCGGCGCCACCGTCTCCCGCGACCTGCCCGTCCCCGGCCGTGAGCTGGGCGGCATCCACTTCGCGATGGAGTACCTGCCGCTCGCCAACAAGGTGCAGGAGGGCGATCTGACGGTCGCCCCGATCCACGCCGGCGGCAAGCACGTCGTGGTCATCGGCGGCGGCGACACCGGCGCCGACTGCGTGGGCACCGCCCACCGCCAGGGCGCGGCCTCCGTCACCCAGCTGGAGATCATGCCGAAGCCGGGCGAGGACCGGAACGCGGGCCAGCCGTGGCCGACCTTCCCGATGCTCTACAAGGTCACCTCCGCGCACGAGGAGGGCGGCGAGCGGGTCTACTCCGTCTCCACCACCCACTTCGAGGGCGACGAGGACGGAAACGTCGCGGCCCTCCACCTGGTGGAGGTCGAGTTCAAGGACGGTAAGCTGGAGCAGAAGCCCGGCACGGAGCGGCGCATCCCCGCGCAGCTCGTCACCCTCGCCATGGGCTTCACCGGAACCGACCAGTCCAACGGTCTGGTCCAGCAGTTCGGCCTGGAGCTCGACCAGCGCGGCAACGTCGCCCGCGACGAGCACTACGCGACCAATGTCGACGGCGTCTTCGTCGCCGGTGACGCGGGACGCGGCCAGTCGCTGATCGTCTGGGCGATCGCCGAGGGCCGCTCCGCCGCTCGCGGCGTGGACCGCTTCCTGACCGGGACCAGCGCCCTGCACGCGCCGATCCGCCCGACGGACCGGTCCCTGCTGGTCTGAGCACCACCCGGGTTCCCCCTGGGCCACGCGGCCCGGGGGAGCCCCCATAAGACGTCCCGTACAACGGCGTACGGAACTGAACGCGGCGCCTGCCTGTCCCCGACCGGACTCCAGCGGGCGCCGTGGCGCGTCCGGGGCCGGGTTCCCGCCACGGGGCCCGGCTCCCGACGCCGCCCAGCCCCGTCGCCGCCCAGCCCCGTCGCCGCCCAGCCCCGTCGCCGCCCAGCTCCCTCGTCGCCCGGCCCCAGCGCCGCCCGGCCCTCAGCGCCGTCCGGCCTCAGCCGCCCGTCAGAGCCGAGGTCCGCAGGGCCACCGCCACCGCGAACAGGCCCGCCAGAACCAGCCCGCCCGCGAGCTGGACCGGCCAGACGCGCAGCCTCGCCGGTGCGAAGGCGAGCCCGTACGTCACCAGCGCCCCGGCCAGCAGCCCGCCCAGGTGCCCCTGCCACGACGTGAACGCGGCCGAGATCAGCATCCAGAGCAGGAATCCGGCCATGAAACGGTTGACGGCCGCCATGTCGCGGCCGAGCCGCCGATGGATGACCCAGTACGCGGCGGCCAGCCCGAAGACCGCGCCGGAGGCGCCGACCGTCGAGGTGTCCGGGGCCAGTAGGTACACCAGGACCGAACCGCCCACCGCCGACAGCAGGTACAGCGCCAGGTAACGGGCCCGCCCGAGCTGGCCCTCCACCGCACGGCCGATGTTCCACAGCGCGAACATGTTGAACACCAGGTGCATCACCCCGAACGAGGCGTCCGGCGGAAGGTGCAGGAAGGCCCCCGTCACCAGCCGGTACCACTCCCCGTCCGCGATGCCCGTCAGCTCGTACCCGGGATACGTGTCACCCCGGTAGTAGTACTGCTCGCCGTCCGGCCCGGTCAGCGCCGCCCCGAGCACCGCGAACCGGTCCACGATCTCCGGCCTGACCACCTCGCCGACGTAGACCAGGACGTTGAGCGCCATCAGGACGTACGTCACGATCGGCGTCGTCGCCCGGGACACCGCACCGCCGAAGACCGTGCGGGCCCGGCGCACCGAGCGCTGCCCCTCCTTCACGCACTCCACGCAGTGGTGCCCTACGGCCGCCTCCCGCATGCAGTCCGGGCAGATGTAGCGGTCGCAACGGGTGCAGCGGACATACGTCTCGTAGGACGGATGGCGGTAACACGCGGTGGCGGCGGCCTCCATGGCCGGCTCCTTCACTGGGGATGTGCAACGGGGCCGGTGGGGGCGGCGGCGATCAAGATAGCGAACCGGTGGGGCGGGCCGTGCGCCCGGGGCCCGCCGGTGGCCTACGCTCGAGGTCCGCGGAGCACAGAACGGGGGGCCGTCATGCAGGGTGCGAACACGGCCGTGGGCGCCGGCCCGGCCATCAGCCTCACCAAGGTCCGGGAGACGGCTCCGGCCCTGGTCAGCTACTACACGAGCGCCGGGATCTCGCTGGAGAAGCACGGCCTCGGCGGTCACCGCGCGGCCGTCTACCTCGTCCTCGACCACTCCGGCTCGATGAAGCCGTACTACAACGACGGCAGTGTCCAGGCACTGGCCGACCGGGTGCTGGGCCTGTCGGCCAACCTCGACGACGACGGCACGGTGCCCGTCGTCTTCTTCTCCACCGACGTCGACGCGGTCACCGACATCGCCCTCGACAACCACCGCGGCCGGATCGACGAGATCCGGTCGGGCCTCGGGCACATGGGGAAGACCAGCTACCACCTGGCGATGGACGCGGTCATCGACCACTACCTCGACAGCGGCTCCACCGCGCCCGCCCTGGTCGTCTTCCAGACGGACGGCGGCCCGATCAACAAACTCGCCGCCGAGCGCTACCTCTGCAAGGCCGCGAAACTGCCCCTGTTCTGGCAGTTCGTCGGCTTCGGCAACACCCGCAGCAGCCAGTTCGACTTCCTGCGCAAGCTCGACGAGCTGGCCGTCCCCGCGAAGCGGCCCGTCGACAACGCCGGATACTTCCACGCCGGCGAGGACCCCCGGAAGGTCCCGGACCCCGAGCTGTACGACCGGCTCGTCGCCGAGTTCCCGCTCTGGCTGGCCGCCGCCCGGGAGCGGGGGATCGTCCGATGACGGTACGGATCCTGCGCGCCGCCGACCGTACGGCCGCCCCGTGGAAGAACGGCGGCGGAACCGTCCGCGAGATCGCCACCGGCCCCGAGGGCGCCGGGACGGACGCCTTCGACTGGCGGGTGAGCCTGGCGGACGTCACCGCCGACGGGCCGTTCTCCGCCTTCCCGGGCGTGGAGCGCGTGCTGACCGTGGTCGAGGGCGCGGGCATGGACCTCGTCGTCGGCGGCGAGCACCACATCGTCGACGAGCCGCTGTGGCCGCACGGCTTCCCCGGCGACCTGCCCACCGAGGGCTTCCTGCTGGGCGGCCCCGTCGTCAATCTCAACGTCATGTACCGCAGGGCCCGTACGCGGGCGGAGACCGCCGTCGTCTGCGACACGGTCCGCCTGCTGCCACCGGAGGGCGGCGCGGTGCTGGCCGTCTCCCTGGACGACGGCGCGGAGCTGGAGGGCGGGGGCGTCCGGCTGGACCGCTACGACGCGGTGCTGGCGGCCGGGGCGTCGCCCGGGGTCCTGCGGACGATGGGCCAGGCGGTGCTGATCACCTTCTCGGACGCGTGACCGGCCTGCCCCGGCGGACCCCAGGGCCTTTCGTGGGCGGGAAACCCGGCTGCCGATCGCCCCGCCGCGGGATACGGTCGCGCACATGCCCGAAAACGCATCCGAAACCGCCGTGATCCGCCGCTATGCCGCGGGGGACGAGAACGCGGCGGTGGACGTCTGGTCCCGTGCCGGCAGCCTGGCCCACCCCTTCATCCCCGGCGAGGGCGAGGGCGAGCGCGCCCGCAAGATGCGCGAGGTCTATCTCGTCCACGCCGAGAACTGGGTCGCCGAGGCGGACGGCCGTGTGGTGGCTCTCCTGGGGCTCCTGGACACCGAGATCGGCGGCCTCTTCGTGGCTCCGGAGGCACAGGGCACCGGGGTGGGCCGACGCCTGGTCGAACACGCGGCGGCGCTGCACGGGGCGTTGACCCTGGAGGTGTACGAGAAGAACACGGGGGCCCGGAGCTTCTACGCCCGGATGGGCTTCGTGGAGGAGAGCCGCCGCGTCGACGAGGAGTACGACGAGGTCATGCTGAGGCTCACCCGGCCGGCTCCGGAGAACCACGCCTGAGGCGGTTCGCCGGAACGCGTCCGCATGTCGCGCGCAAATACCGACAGGAGCTGTCGGGTATCCGGTGTTCCATGGCATCCATGACGTCTTCAACGCCTTCGCACGCGCCTGCCTCCTGGGACGGCTTCGCCGCCGCCGAACCCGAGTTCGCCGACACCGTGCAGCGCCGCTTCCGGCTCTACAAGCACCACGTCCTGGCCACCCTGCGGAAGGACGGCTCACCCCGGGTCACCGGTCTGGAGGCCGACTTCCGCTTCGGTGAGCTGCTGCTCGGCATGATGCCGAACTCCCGCAAGGCCCTGGACCTGCGACGCGATCCGCGCTTCGCGCTCCACGCCAACCCCGGGCCCGACGCCGAGCTGAACGACGGGGACGTCCGCGTCAGCGGCCGGGCCGTGGAGATCACCGACCCACGGATGATCGCCCGCTTCATCGAGGAGGCGACCCCGCCGGAGCCCTTCCACCTCTTCCGGGCGGAGCTGACCGAGGTGGTCCGCATCGGGCTCGACGGCGAGGCGCTGGTCATCCGGTCCTGGCGTCCCGGGCAGCCGCTGCGCACCGTGCGCCGCGCCAACGACGACACCCCGCCGACCGACGTGTCCTGAACACCGACGTGTCCTGAACAGGGGCTCCGTCCTCGGCCGGCGCGCCCAGCGCGGCCAGGCCCACTACGCCGCCGCCAAAGCCGGCGTCATGACCCTCACCCGCTGCGCCGCCGTCGAGGCCGCCGACTACGGCGTACGCGTCAACGCCGTCGCCCCCAGCCTCGCCATCCACCCCCACCTGGCCAAGGTCACCTCCACCGAACTCCTCGCCGAACTCACCGCGAAGGAGGCCTTCGGCCGGTACGCCGAACCCTGGGAGGTCGCCAACGTGATCGTCTTCCTCGCCGGCGGCCACTCCTCGTACATGACCGGTGAGGTCGTCCCCGTGAGCGGCCAGCACGCGTGAACACACAGGCCGCGGGCGGACAATGGGCGGGTGCCTACCAAGAAGAAGCCTCAGGTGACCCCCACGCCGGAGCGACGCCGTGAACTGCTCGCCACCGCCGCCGAGGTCTTCGCCGCCCAGGGATACAACGCCACCACCGTCCGCCGGATCGCGGACGAGGCCGGGATGCTCGCGGGCAGCCTCTACTACCACTTCGATTCCAAGGAATCGATGATCGACGAGATCCTCTCCACCTTCCTCGACGAGCTCTGGCAGGGCTACGACACGGTCCTGGAAGCCGGCCTCGGCCCCGGCGAGACCATCGAGGCCCTGGTCACCGAGTCGTTCCGGGAGATCGACCGGCACCGCCCCGCCGTCGCGATCTACCAGAAGGAGTCCAAGCACCTCGCCACCCAGCCGCGCTTCGCCTACCTCGTCGACTCGCAGACGAAGTTCGAGAAGGCCTGGCTCGGCACCCTGGAACGCGGCGTCGCCGAAGGCGCCTTCCGCGACGACCTCGACATCCGCCTCACCTACCGCTTCGTCCGCGACACCGTCTGGGTCGCGGCCTCCTGGTACCGGCCCGGCGGACACCACAGCCCCGAGGAGATCGCCCGTCAGTACCTCTCGATGGTGCTCGACGGAATCGCCCTGCGTACGTAACCGGAAACGGTCCATCGGAGCGCACCGAGGAGCAGCAGCCATGGCCGAGGCCTACATCGTCGAAGCGGTACGCACCCCCATCGGGCGGCGCGGGGCGGCCTCGGGGCCGTCCACCCCGCCGACCTCGGCGCGCATGTGCTGAAGGAGCTGATCGCCCGCTCCGGAGTCGACCCGGCGGCCGTCGAGGACGTCGTCCTCGGCTGCCTCGCCACCGTCGGACCCCAGGCCGGCGACATCGCCCGTACGGCATGGCTCGCCGCCGGACTCTCGGAGGAGGTCCCCGGCGTCACCATCGACCGGCAGTGCGGCTCCTCCCAGCAGGCCTCCACTTCGCGGCCCAGGGCGTCGTCTCCGGCACTCAGGACCTCGTCGTCGCGGGCGGCACCCAGAACATGACCCGGATCACCGTCGCCTTCGCCGCCCGGCGGGCCGCCGAACCCCTCGGCCTCACCCAGGGCCCCTACGCCGGCAGCGAGGGCTGGCGCGCCCGCTATGGGGACGCCCCGTCGACCAGTTCCCCGGCGCCCAGCTGATCGCCGAGACGTGGGAGATCAGCCGCCGGGACATGGAGGAGTTCGCCCTCACCTCCCACCACCGGGCGATCCGCGCCATCGACGAGGGCCGCTTCGCCCGCGAGACCGTCGCCTACGGGGACGTCACCCAGGACGAGGGGCCGCGCCGCGACACCACCCTGGAGAAAATGGCCGGTCTGCGACCCGTCGTGGAGGGCGGCACCATCACCGCGGCCTGCTCCTCCCCGGTCTCCGACGGGGCCGCCGCCCTGCTCATCGCCTCCGAGCGGGCCGTCGCCGAACACGGGCTCACCCCGCGGGCCCGGGTCCACCACCTGTCCGTGCGGGGCGAGGACCCGATCCGGATGCTCTCGCCCCCGACCCCGGCCACCGAGTACGCCCTGAAGAAGACCGGCCTCACCCTCGACGCCATCGACCTCGTCGGGATCAACGAGGCGTTCGCGCCGGTCGTCCTCGCCTGGCTGAAAAAGACCGGTGCCGACCCCGAGCGGGGCAACGTCGACGGCGGAGCCATCGCGCTGGGCCACCCGCTCGGCGCGACCGGGGCCCCCGGGCCTCGCCCCCCCCAGCATCGGGGGCCGCCCGCGGACCCCGGGGGCCCCGCCCGTACACCCTCTGGTCAGCAAAGTTTTCCCTCCGGCGGTGCGGCGCGCTCGACCACCGCAGGAGAGGACGTGCTAGGGTGTTTCCCGTTGCAGTTTTGGTACCCATGAACTTTATGTGCGCCTGACGGGAATGCTTCCTCAGGCGCTTTATTGTTTTCCGGCTTTCTCCGGGTGGGGCTCAATGCGGCGACTTGGAATCCGTAAAGTGCGGATTCTCGGCACTGCACCTCTTTTAGGAGAATGACATGGCTACTGGAACCGTGAAGTGGTTCAACTCGGAAAAGGGCTTCGGCTTCATCGAGCAGGACGGCGGCGGCGCCGACGTCTTCGCCCACTACTCCAACATCGCCACCTCGGGCTTCCGTGAGCTCCAGGAGGGCCAGAAGGTCTCCTTCGACGTCACGCAGGGCCAGAAGGGCCCGCAGGCGGAGAACATCGTCCCGGCCTAATTGCCGGACGCGTACCTCGCTGACCGGGGCCCGCACCGTGAAGGTGCGGGCCCCGGTTTGTGCTGTCCGAGAAAAAACCCGTTTCGTGCGCACATCCTGGGGGCGCATCACAGACGGTCGGGCCAGCACATCGCAGTAAACCCACTCGGCAGTTGCCCAGGAATCCCCCAGGAGGGCAATTCCGTATGACCAGCTCCGAACGCCAGGACCGCACCCCCCGCTCGCGACCGGCCCGTGGCCGAGGCCGCGGCCAGGGCGCCGGCACCCAGGCACCCGCGAACGGCCGGGGCGGCGCGCCCCGCTCCAAGGTCCAGGGCGGCTCCAAGCCCCCGGCCCGCCGCCGCGCCACCCCGCCGCAGGGCGAGTTCGCCCTGCCGGAGATGGTGACGCCCGCACTGCCGTCCGTGGACGCCTTCGCCGACCTGGACATGCCCGCAGGGCTGCTGAAGACCCTCACCGCGCAGGGCGTCACCGAGCCGTTCCCGATCCAGGGCGCGACCCTGCCGAACTCGCTGGCCGGCCGCGACATCCTCGGCCGCGGCCGCACCGGATCCGGCAAGACGCTCGCCTTCGGCCTGGCGCTGCTGGCCCGCACCGCCGGACGCCGCAGCGAGCCGCGCGCCCCGCTCGCCATGGTCCTCGTGCCGACGCGCGAGCTGGCCCAGCAGGTCACCGACGCGCTGACCCCGTACGCGACCGCCGTGAACCTGCGGATGGCCACCGTCGTCGGCGGCATGTCGATCACCAAGCAGTCCGCCACCCTGCGGCGCGGCGCCGAAGTGCTCGTCGCCACCCCGGGCCGGCTCAAGGACCTCATCGAGCGCGGCGACTGCCGCCTGGACGAGGTCTCCATCACCGTCCTCGACGAGGCGGACCAGATGGCCGACATGGGCTTCATGCCGCAGGTCGTCGCCCTGCTCAAGCAGGTCGAGACGGGCGGACAGCGGATGCTGTTCTCCGCGACCCTCGACAAGAACATCGACCGGCTCGTGAAGATGTTCCTCACCGACCCGGTCGTGCACTCCGTCGACCCGTCCGCCGGCGCGGTCACCACGATGGAGCACCACGTGCTCCACGTCCTGGACGAGACCGACAAGAAGGCCGTCGCCACGAAGATCGCCGCCCGCGAGGGCCGGGTGATCATGTTCGTCGACACCAAGCGCGCCGCCGACCGCTTCGCCAAGCGGCTGCTCGCCAGCGGTGTACGGGCTGCCGCCCTGCACGGCGGGCGCTCGCAGCCGCAGCGCAACCGGACGCTCGACCAGTTCAAGAACGGTCAGGTCACCGCGCTCGTCGCGACGAACGTCGCGGCCCGAGGCATCCACGTCGACGACCTCGACCTGGTCGTCAACGTGGACCCGCCGACCGACCACAAGGACTACCTCCACCGCGGCGGGCGCACGGCGCGCGCCGGGGAGTCCGGCAGCGTTGTCACGCTGGTGCTGCCCGAGGAGAAGCGGGAGATGACCCGCCTGATGCAGGACGCGGGTATCGCGCCGCGCACCACGCGGGTCACCTCCAGCGACGCGGAGCTGGGCCGGATCACGGGGGCCCGTGAGCCCTCGGGCGTCGCGATCGTCATCGAGGTGCCGCAGCCGACCCCGCCGAAGCAGCGGACCCGGTCGGGCGGTGCGGCGGGCTCCGGCTCCGGCGGGGGCGCGGTGCGCTCCGGGAGCCGGGGTCGCGGGCGGCGCGGGGCCGGTACGGGTACCGGGACCGGCGGCGCCGGTGGCGGCGCGGCGCGCTCGGGCGGGGCTGCGCGCTCCGGTGGCGGGGCGCGATCGGGCGGCGAGTCCCGTGGCGCCGGCCGCTCCGGCGCGCCTGCGCGGGGGCGTCGGGCCGCGTAGGGCTGGGACCCGGGCAAGCCCGAGCCGTCCGGCGGCTGAGGGCCGGGCCACCCGAGCTGTCCGGTGGCTGAGGGCCGGGCCACCCGAGCTGTCCGGTGGCTGAGGGCCGGGTCACCTCAAGCCGTCCGGCGATTGAGGGCCGGGGTCCGGGGCAGAGCCCCGAAAGCCCCGGACCGGGGCTCTGTCCTCAAGCGCCGGACGGGCTGGGGTGTGGCCGGGTCTGTGTCCTCAAGCGCCGGACGGGCTGGGTGTGGCCGGGTCTGTGTCCTCAAGCGCCCGAGGGCCTGGGTGTGACGTCCGGTCGTCCGGGCTCGGGCTTTGTCCTCAAGCGCCGGACGGGCTGGATACGGCCTGCCGGTCGTTGGTGTAGGCCGAGGGGCCGGTGTGGTCGGGGTCGTGTCCTCAAGCGCCGGACGGGCTGGATACGGCCTCCCGGCGCGGGAAACCCGCTTGCGCAGCCGTACGGGCGCCCGGTATCCAGCAGGGGACACCGGAGGAGCACACGATGACGCGGCACGGCCCGATGAACGAGTTCTGCTGGATGGACCTCAAGACCCGCGACCCGTCCGGCACCGCGGCCTTCTTCTCCTCGGTGCTGGGCTGGGACTTCGCCGTGGACCAGGAGGACTGGCGGCGGGCCGTCAAGATCTCCGCGGGGGCCGACCGGATCGGCGGATTGAGCGATCTCGCCCAGCCGGTCTACCCGCCCGGTACGCCGCCGCACATCGCCTACTACCTCGCGGTCGACGACGTGGACCACCGCACGGCTCTGGCGGTGGCGAACGGGGCACAGGTCGTCGTCCCGCCGTTCGACGCGGGGGACCAGGGCCGGATCTGCACGCTGATCGATCCGGTGGGTGCCGCCGTCTCCCTCTGGCGGCCACGGGGGTTCGCCGGGTGGCCGGTGTCGGCCACGGCCGACGGCACGCCCCACCACGCGATTCTGACCTGCGAAGACCCCGAGAGGGCCCGGGAGTTCTACGCCAGGACGACAGGCACGCCTCTCGGCCGGGCGTCCTTCCGGGAAGCCGGTTCGGGTACGGCCGGCCCCGGTGCGGACACCACCGGCGACTCCGCATCCCCGTGGGAGCTGGCCCTCGCCGTGGACGATCCGGACGCGGTGATCCGCCGGGCCCGCACGCACGGGCCGGACCTCGTCACCCTCGCCGGAGAAGGCGCCCGCCGCGTCGTGCGGCTGCGCAGCCCGGAAGGGCTGACGTTCCTGATCGAGGGCCGGGACCAGGGCTCCGGCCCGGACCGTTGACGCCCGCGCATATCGGGTGGCGTGGCCCGGCCGCCGGCGGTGAGGATCGCCGTATGCGCACCTTCCTGGAGACCGACCGGCTCGTCCTCGACCCGGTCACCGACGCCGACGCCCCCGACCTGCTCGCCCTCGACAACGACCCCGCCGTCATGCGGTACATCAACGGCGGCCGGCCGACGAGCGCCGAGGACATCCGGGACCGGACCCTGCCGAGGCTCCTCCACGACCACCCGTGCACCGGAACCCGCGGCTTCTGGGCCGCGCGGGAGAAGGACACCGGAGCCTTTTTGGGCTGGTTCGAACTCCGGCCGCTGGACGACCACGACCCCGCCGTCGCCGAACTCGGCTACCGGCTGAACCGGGCCGCCTGGGGCCGCGGTTACGCCACCGAGGGCGCGCGGGCCCTGGTCGACAAGGGGTTCACCGACCTCGGGGTCCAGCGGGTCACCGCCAACACCATGGCTGTCAACACGGGATCCCGGCGCGTGATGGAGAAGACCGGGCTGACGTTCCTGCGGGCGTACACCGAGGACTGGCCGGAGGCCATCGAGGGCTCCGAGCACGGCGAGGTCGAGTACGTACTCACCCGCGAGGTCTGGGAGCGCGGCCGGCCGGGAGTCCGGTAGCGGCTACGACGGCCCGCCCAGCAGGGCCGCGATCTCCCCGTGGCCCGTGTGCTGGTCCGTGCCGGCCGCAGGCACCCCGTCCCTGAGCAGCTCCACCGCCATGGTCTCCTCGCCGTCCCTGAGGTCGCGGAGCGTCACCGTCTCGATGCCGGAGCCGTACGACTCCTCCAGCCGCCGCCGCAACTCCCGCTCCGGATCGAGGGCGGCGACGCGCCGCGCCTCGGCCAGCGCGAACGCGACCGCGGACTCCTGCCCCGCCGCCCCCGCACCGTGCGCGAGCAGCGCCCGTACCGTCCGCGCGGATCCGCGCTGCGCCGCCAGCACCAGCATCGCCTCGCCCTGCGGGCCCGGCAGCAGCGGGTCCGCGCCCCGGGCCAGGAGCACTTCCACCGTCGGGGCGTGTCCCAGACCGACCGCCCACCGCAGCGCGGTGAAACCGAACGCCTCGCGCAGGTCCGGCCGGGCCCCGGCGGACAGCAGCGCCTCCACCACCTGGGTGTGCCCGCCGCACGCCGCGCCGCACAGCGGCAGGTCGCTCGCCTCCGGGCCGCTCGCCCGGTTCGGGTCCGCCCCGACGGCGAGCAGCAGGCGCACCGCCTCCAGCCGGTCCTGCACCGACGCCAGATAGAGCGCCGTCGTGCCCTCCTCGTCGCTCGACTCGGCCGGCGCGCCCGAGCGCAGCGCCCGTACGACCGCGTTCTCGTCCTCGTACAGCGCGTCGAACAGGTGTAGTTCGTCCCTGATCGGCTCGTTCGTCATGCTTCGATCCTACGGTGGCCGGAACCACGCTCAGGTGTCGCATTCCAGGGCCGTCCGGCACAGCCCGCAGCGCGCGGTGAACCGGCCCCGGACGGGGACCCGGATGCGCTGGTGGCAGGTGGGGCAGGGGAACGAGACGCGCAGTCCCCGATCGCCGGTCTCGAAGGCGTACGGGACGTTCGGGTCCGGGCTCGTGCCGGGGTGGTCCTGGGCGTACCGCCGGTCCTTGGCGTAGCGGCGGCGGCCCGCCCAGCCCGCGGCGGTCAGCGGGGGCCTGCGCAGATCGTGCAGTGCCCGCTCCCGCCCCTTGGTGTACGCGGTGTACGCCTGGGGGCTGGTGAACCACGGGGAGGGGTCCTCACCGAAGGCGAACGCCCGCTTGGCCAGGACGTATCCGAACTCCTCGGGGGTGAGATAGCCGAGCTTCTGGCGGGACGTGGCGTCCTCCCGGAACGCGTCCAGCAGCAGCCAGCCCGTGCCGAGGTAGGCCGTCGTCGTGTCGGTCAGGATCTCGTTGGCGCGGGTGCCGGGGAACTCCAGGTCGAGCCGGTGCAGCAGCACATGGGTGACCTCGTGCGCGAGCGCCGCCCCGATGTCCCTGCGGTGGGTGCGGAAGCGGTCGTTGAGCTCGATGAAGTACTCGGGGCCGGCCGTCAGTTCCACGCTCGCCGCGTGCTCCATCGCCCGGAAGCCGACGATCATGCGGGCCTCGGGCAGATGGAGGTGCTGGACCAGGGAGCGCGCCACCCGCTGGGCGCCGAGGTGGAGATCGTCCGCGTCGGAGAAGGCGGCGTCGGCGGGGACCAGGCTGGTGCCGTAGGTGTGGACGCCGTCCGGTGAGAGCCGCCGGTACAGCGCGGTGATCGCGGACCGGACCGTGTCCAGATGCGGAAAGCCGTGGACGACCGGTGCGCCCGGACTGCCGTTGCTCACGTCCGTACCCCCATCCGCTCCGGCCGAGGCCCCGCCCGCGGCCGGTCTCCACTGTAGGCCGGGCCGCCCGAGGGGCGCGGGGATCCGCCGCGCCGAGCCTGGCCGAAAAGTGCGCCTTGTGGCAGCGGTGACCGCCTCCCGATAATCGGATGAACTTGACGGGTTCATGGCCAAATCATGGGGTCGTCCCGTCGTGGTTCCCACAGCAACCCCCCACGAAAGAAGGCTCTCCGTGAAGCAGCTTCTGCGTGCGCTGAAGAGATGTTCCGTCGTCGTCGCCACCGTCGCCGTAGCCGTCGTCGGCCTCCAGCCCGCCACCGCTTCCGCCGCCCCCAACCCCATCGTCGGCGGAACCCGCGCCGCCCAGGGCGAGTTCCCCTTCATGGTCCGGCTCTCCATGGGCTGCGGCGGCGCCCTCTACACCAAGGACATCGTCCTCACCGCCGCCCACTGCGTGAACGGATCGGGCAACAACACCTCGATCACCGCCACCGCCGGCGTCGCCGACCTCCAGTCGACGAGCGCCATCAAGGTCCGCTCCACCAAGGTCCTCCAGGCGCCCGGCTACAACGGCACCGGCAAGGACTGGGCGCTCATCAAGCTCGCCCAGCCCATCAATCTGCCCACCCTGAAGATCGCCACCACCACCGCCTACAACCAGGGCACCTTCACCGTCGCCGGCTGGGGAGCCAACCGCGAGGGCGGCAGCCAGCAGCGCTACCTGCTCAAGGCCGACGTCCCGTTCGTCTCCGACACCGCCTGCCGCTCCGCCTACGGCAGCTCATTCGTCGCCGGGGAGGAAATCTGCGCCGGCTACCTCAGCACCGGTGGCGTCGACACCTGCCAGGGTGACTCCGGCGGCCCGATGTTCCGCCGGGACAACGCCGGAGCCTGGGTCCAGGTCGGGATCACCAGCTACGGCCAGGGCTGTGCCCGACCCAACTACCCCGGCGTCTACACCGAAGTCTCGACCTTCGCCTCCGCCATCGCCTCCGCGGCCGCCGGTCTCTGACGCTCCCGACCGCCCGCACCCTCGCGGGTGATCACGGCTGAACCACCCCGGGGGTGCCCGTCCGTACGGGCGCCCCGGACCCAGCTCCACACACGGCTCGCCCGCGTCCTCCAGCTCCAGGACCCACACCTCGTTGGCGCCCTCGCGGAGCACCGGGCCCGGTACGTACAGGGTCCGCTGCGGGCCCACCGACCAGTACCGGCCGAGGCAGAAGCCGTTCACCCAGACGAACCCGCGCGTCCAGCCCGGCAGTTCGAGCCCCGCGTGATCGACACCTGAAGCGCCCGAGGTGCCGGAGGCACCGGAAGCGGCGGAAGGGGCGGAGCTGGAGGCGGCTGAAGCGCCTGAAGCGCCCGCGGTCCCCCCGATGGTGAACGTCCCCCGGAACAGGCCCGTCCGCCCCGCGTCACCCGCGCCGGCGGCGGCCTCCACCGGCCCGAACGGGACCGCGGCCCCTGCGTCCGCCGCCTCGAACGCGTCGAGCCGCAGCCCCCGGGCCCGTACCCCGTGCAGATACTGCCGCTCGTGCAGCACCCCACCCGTCACGCCCTTGGGCTCGCCGAGGCGCGGCCCGTAGTTGACCCGGCCCAGCGACTCCACCCACAGCTCGACCTCCTCCGGGCCCGCCACCGGCTCGGGCAGCGTGCCGGACTCCTCGGTCAGCACCCCGGCCCGGACCCCGTCCACGTACACCACCGCCCGGTCCCGCAGCCCCGAGACCTTCAGCGGATACGCCTGGCGCGGCCCCGGGACCGCCACCCGGTAGCGCACGAGACCCCGGTCCACGCCCAGCTCCTCGAACGTCGGCGGCACCCCCGACTCCGTCTCCGGATCGCCCAGCGCCTCCAGGACATCCCCGAGCCCGGCCCACTCCGTCAGCTCCACCCGCACCGGCCCGGCGAGCCCGACCGGCTCCGGCGGCAGCGCGGGCAACGGCCCCTCGGCGTAAGCCTCCAGGACCTCCCGGAACAGCCGGAACTTCTCCGTGGCCCGCCCGTACTCGTCGACCGGCGCGTCGTAGTCGTACGACGTCACCGTCGGCCGGAACGACTCGTCCTGATGGGGGCCCGACCGGTTCGCCCCCGCCCAGCCCCCGAAGTTCGTCCCCCCGTGCGCCATGTAGATGTTCACCGACGCCCCCCACTCCAGGATCTCCCGCAGCGCCCCGGCCGCCTGTTCCGGATCCCGGCGCACCGGCTCGGCCCCCCAGTGGTCGAACCAGCCGCACCAGAACTCCATGCACATCAGCGGGCCCCTCACCTGATGCCGGCGCAGCACCTCGAAACCCTCCCGCGCCCCCGAACCGAAGTTGGCCGTCGCGAGCAGCCCCGGCACCGAACCACCGGTCAGCATGTGGTCCTCCGGGCCGTCCGACGTGAACAGGGGAACCGTCACCCCGCACTGCCGCAACAGCCCGGCCAGCCACCCCAGATACACCGCGTCGCTGCCGTAACTCCCGTACTCGTTCTCCGCCTGTACGAGGATCACCGGGCCGCCCCGGGACACCTGCCGCTGCACCACCTGCGGCAGCAGCTCCCGGAACCACCGTTCCACCACCGTCCGGTACGCCGCGTCCCGGGTGCGCACCCGACGCCCGAACCGGCCCGTCACCCACACCGGAAGACCGCCGTTCTCCCACTCGGCGCAGATGTACGGACCCGGCCGCACGATCGCCCACAGCCCCGCCCGCCCCGCCGCGTCCAGGAACCGGCCGAGGGCCCCGACATCCCGGACCTCGCCCTCCCGGGGCTCGTGCAGATTCCACGGCACGTACGTCTCGACGCAGTTCAGCCCCATCGCGGCGAGCATCGCCAGCCGGTGCTCCCACTGCGCCTCGTGCACGCGGAAGTAGTGCAGGGCGCCCGACAGCAGTCGCACGGGCTTCCCGTCGAGCCGGAAGCAGTCGTCCCCCACGGTGAAGTCGGTCATGGTGCTCGTACGCTCCTGTGCTCGGCCGCACCCGGCGGCCCTCGGGTCGATGGGTCCGACCACCTTCACCTCTGGCGCCGCACCCGGTCCATGGACAAAGATCGCTGTTGATTGGACACAACGGGCCTGTGGGCGCCGGACACCATGGACCAGCGGGGACCGGACCGGACGCCACGGGTCTGCCGGGTCGGCACCCGGACCAGTCGGGTCGCCACCCGGACCAGCAGGGAGAGGAAGGACCGCGATGTACCACACCTGGATGCGCTTCTTCACCCCGAGCCCGCTCCACCACCGCCTGGGCCTCGTCTGCCTCGGCGTCGGACTCCAGCACGGGGCGCTGCCCACCGTCGGACCCCGCACCCTCGACCACCACGTCGCCGTGATCGTCAACTCCGGCACCGGCTGGTTCAAGGGCTCCGACGGCCGCCGCACCCCCGTCACCGGCCCCAGCCTCATCTGGCTGACCCCCGGCACCCGCCACCACTACGGCGCCGACCCCGGTACCGGCTGGGACGAGAGCTTCGTCGACTTCACCGGCCCCGCCACCACCACGTACACCGAACTCGGCTACATCGAGCCCGACCGCCCCCTCGTCCCCCTCTCCGACACCGCCGCCCCCCGTGCGGCCGTCGGACGCATCGTGCGCGCCGCCCGGCGCGGCAACCCCCTCCTGGAGGTGGAGACCGGGGCCGCCGTCCACGAACTGCTCGTCACCCTGCGCCGCGCCCGCGCCGACATCGGCCCCGACGGCGACCCGGTGCTCCAGGCGCTGGCCCGCGACGCGTACCAGCCGCTCACCGTCGCCGAGCACGCCGCCCGGCACGGCATGACCCCCGCCGAACTGCGCACCGCCGTACGGCGCGGCGCCGGCTGCAGCCCCAAGGACTACCTGCTGGGCATCCGCCTGGGCCGGGCCAAGGAACTCCTCGCGGCCACCGACCTCCCGGTCGCCGCCGTGGCCCGCCGCGTCGGCTACGACGACCCCGCCTACTTCTCCCGGCTCTTCGCCCGCCGGGTCGGCACGGCCCCCGTCCGCTTCCGCGAACAGCAGGGCCGCAGCGTTCCCGGCGGCTGGAGCGACCGGGTGCCCGACCCCGACGACCCGCCGACGATCGTCACCTGAGCGCGGCCGTCCACCACCCACTGACCACCGACGATTGGGGGGCGGCGGCGCGGGGCCCTAAGCTCGCTGACCATGAGTACGAGCGAAATCGACGCGTCCGTCCAGGCCGAGCTGAACCGGCTGCGCGAGAGCATCGACAACATCGACGCCGCCGTCGTCCACATGCTGGCCGAGCGGTTCAAGGCCACCCAGCAGGTCGGCCGCCTCAAGGCGGACCACAGGCTGCCACCCGCCGACCCCGCCCGCGAGACCCGCCAGATCGCCCGGCTCAGGCAGCTCGCGCAGAGCGCCAACCTGGACCCGGCGTTCGCCGAGAAGCTGCTGAACTTCATCATCGCCGAGGTGATCCGCCACCACGAGCGCATCGCCGACGAAGCGGGGAACGGCGACGCCGCCCGCACCGGAGAAACGAGGGGCGCCACCACCGGAGCCTGACCATCCGGGGCCCAGCCACGCGCACCGCGAAACCCGCCCGTCCGGGCCCAGCGACGCGCACCATGAAACCCGACCGTCCTGGCCCAGCCACGCGCACCGCGAAATCCGACCGCCCGGGCCCAGCCACGCGCACCCTGAAGTCCGACCGTCCGGACCGAGGACGCGCACCGCGAAGCCCGCCCGGTGAGATCCACCCGGCGAGGCCCGCCCGCCACGGGGGACGCGCCCCGCGAGACCCGCCCCGCGCGCCCTCCCGGACCGCCCCGTCCGCCCAGCGAGAACCCCGCTGCGCCCGCCGTCCCCCGTACGGCAGCATGGGAACATGTCCGTACTGACGCGCGACGAAGCGCAGACCCGAGCCCAGATCCTCGACGTGGAGCGGTACACGATCGCCCTCGACCTCACCACCGGCGAGGAGACCTTCGACTCCGCCACCGCCATCCGGTTCACCGCCCGCGCGGCCGGAGACACCTTCGTCGAGGTCAAGCCCGCCACCCTGCGCTCGATCAGTCTCGACGGACAACCCCTGGACCCCGCCCTCCTCGACGGCAACCGCTACCCCCTCACCGGAATCACCGCCGGCCCCCACGAACTGCGCGTCGACGCCGCGATGCACTACTCCCGCACCGGCGAGGGCATGCACCGCTTCACCGACCCCACCGACGGCGAGACCTACGTCTACACCCAGCTGTTCATGGAGGACGTCCAGCGCGTCTTCGCCGCCTTCGACCAGCCCGACCTCAAGTCCGTCTTCGCCATCGACGTCACCGCGCCCGAAGGCTGGACCGTCCTCGGCAACGGCGTCGCCGAACACACGGGGGAGGGGCGCTGGACCATCGCCCCCACACCCCTCGTCTCCACCTACCTCGTCGCGGTCGCCGCGGGACCCTGGCACTCGGTCACCACCGAGCACGCCGGGCTCCCCTTCGGTATCCACTGCCGCCGTTCCCTCGCGCCCTACCTGGACGCCGACGCCGACGAGATCCTCGACATCACCCGCGCCCTGTACGACCGCTACCACGAGAAGTTCGACGAGCCCTACCCGTTCGACTCCTACGACCAGGCCTTCGTCCCCGAATTCAACGCGGGCGCCATGGAGAACCCCGGACTCGTCACCTTCCGCGACGAGTTCGTCTACCGCTCCGCCGTCACCGACACCGAGCGGCAGACCCGCGCCATGGTCATCGCCCACGAGATGGCCCACATGTGGTTCGGCGACCTCGTCACCCTGGCCTGGTGGGACGACATCTGGCTCAACGAGTCCTTCGCCGAGTACATGGGCTACCAGACCCTCACCGAGGTCACCCTGCCCCGCGCTCTCGACTCCGTGCGAGCAGGGGAGACCCCCTTCCCCGACACCTGGGTCGACTTCGGCGTCGCCCGCAAGGGCTGGGGCTACGACGCCGACCAGCGCCCCTCCACCCACCCCGTCGCCCCGGACCCCGACGCCGTCCCCGACACCGCGTCCGCCCTCCTCAACTTCGACGGCATCAGCTACGCCAAGGGCGCCTCCGCACTGCGCCAACTCGTCGCCTGGCTCGGCGAGAAGGACTTCCTGGCCGGCATCAACACCCACTTCGCCCGCCACAAGTTCGCCAACGCCACCCTCGCCGACTTCATCGACAACCTGGCCTCCGCCACCGACCGCGACGTCCACGCCTGGGCCGAACAGTGGCTGCGCACCACGGGCATCGACACCCTCACCGCCGGGATCAACGCCCCCGAGCCCCCCGCCGGCCCCATCGAGCCGACCGGCAACGGCCAGTCCTGGGCCCTCACCGTCACCCGCGACGGCTCCCGCCCCCACCGCGTCACCGTCGGCGCCTACGACCACGCCCTGGGCACCCAGCCCGGCCTCGGCCACCTCGCCCTGCGCGACCGCTTCGACCTCGACGTACCCGGCGACGGAACGCCCACGATCCGCCCCGGCCACCGCCCCGCCCTCGTCGTCCTCAACGACGGCGACCTCACCTACGCCAAGATCCGCCTGGACACCGCTTCCTGGGACACCGTCCTGACCAGCCTCTCCGGCATCCCCGACGCCCTCACCCGCGCCGTCGTCTGGAACACCGCCCGCGACATGGTCCGCGACGCACAGCTCCCTCCCGCCACCTACCTCGCGACCGTCCGCACGCACCTCCCGCACGAGACCGACCTCGCGCTCGTCCAGGGCGTCCTGTCCTTCGCCGCCGGCCAGGTCGTCGACCGCTACTCCATCCCCGAGGACCTGCCCGCCGCCCGCGCCACCCTCACCGACCTCTGCCGCGACCTCATCCGCCGCACCGAGGACGGCTCACAGCCGGGCCTCCGCCTCATCGCCGTACGCCACTTCATCGACGCCGCCACCCAGCCCGACACGCTCCGGAGCTGGCTCGACGAAGGCACCGTCCACGGCGGACCCGAGCTCGACCCCGAGCTGCGCTGGCGCATCCTCACCCGGCTCGCCGTCCTCGGCGCCACCGACGAGACCACCATCGCGGCCGCGCTCGAAGCCGACCCCAGCGCCACCGGCCGCGAGGGCGCCGCCCGCTGCCGTGCCGCGCTGCCCACCGCCGAGGCCAAGGCCGTCGCCTGGGACGCCCTGTTCACCGACGACACCCTGTCCAACTACCTCTTCACCGCCACCGCCCAGGGCTTCTGGCAGCCCGGCCAGGAAGAGCTGACCGACGACTACGTGCCCCGCTTCTACCCGGACGCCATCGCCCTCGCCGAGCGCCGGGGCCCCGCCATCGCCGAAGCCGCCGGACGCTACGCCTTCCCCGCGTACGCCGTCGACCCCACGAGCCTCGGCACCGGCACCCGCGCCCTGGACGACCCGGCCCTCACCCCCGCGCTGCGCCGCAAGCTCGTCGACCAGCTCGACGACCTGCGCCGCGCCCTCGCCGTACGGTCGGCCGTCGCCGTCGCCCTCGCCGACTGACCGCCGCGCACCGCCGCGGGACGGGAACCGCTTCCCGCCTCGCGGCCGCGTGAGGGATCACCGGACGGTAAGGAGGATCAGCCGGGGCCCTCTCCGTTCCCGTCCGCGACGTCGTCCGGAGAAGCCCCGACCGGGGCGTCGTCCCCGGAGCCGCCCGTCGCCCGCAGATCGGCCAGCAGCTCCGCCTGGCCCGCCAGCACCCCGGTCAGGATCGTCCGCGCCACCCGCAGCAGCTCCGCCACCCCCGGGTCGGACAGCGTGTAGTGGACGGCCGAGCCCTCCCGCCGGGCCGTCACGAGACCGGCACGGCGCAACACGGCCAGCTGCTGCGAGAGATGGGCGGCCTCGACCCCCACCTCGTTCAGCATCTCCGAGACCGCGTGCTCGCGTTCACTGAGCAGTTCGAGCACCCTGATCCGGACCGGGTGCCCCAGCGTCTTGAAGAACTCCGCCTTCAATCGGTACAGCGGTGTGCTCACCGGCGCGGCCCCGTTCCGCACGCCGGGAATCCGTCGCACCACAGCTGACCAGAACTCTTCTCCATGGGTTCATCCTCGCGCCTTCACCCCCCACGGATGAACCCGGGGACGGCCTCCCGCCGCGAAGTCACCCGACAGCCCCGGAGCCAACCGCCGGTCCGTTCACCGGCCCCCGGGCCGCAGCGGGAGGGTGATCCAGATGCTCTTGCCGCCCTCGTCGACATCGCCCCGCACCACCGCGCTGCCGCCCAGACCGTGGGTCAGCTCCATCACGGTGGCCAGGCCCCGCCCCGGAGCCGTACCGGCGGACGCGAACAGAGCCGGCCGGTAGGGGTGACGGTCGTGCACGCCGAACGCGAACGTGCCCGGCCCGCCCGCGAACACCACCGTCACGTTCGGCGAGAGCACCGCCGCATGCCGCACGCTGTTGGCCACCAGCTCGCTGAGGATCAGCAGCGCCGGATCCCGGCACGTGTCGCCCGACGTCACCCCCCACTCCGCCAGCACCTGCTCGGCGGTCTCCCGGGCGATGCGCACGGACGCCCCCATCGCGGGCAGCGTCAGCACATGCCGGTACGGCAACGTGTCGGGCGGCGTGATCATCGGGCGGACTCCCCGGCCAGGAAACCACCGCCGCGGGCCGGAGAGCCGCGCGGGGGCCGCGCGCCGACGGCGGAACGGCCCGTACAGCATGTAGTGAATTGCTGAAATCTGCAATTCACTCATTGAGCAAGGATCGGATCAGGAAGGGCGCTGCCCCAGCCCCCGACCGGGCCGCGCCCCGAACCCCACCCCGAACCCCACCCCGAACCCCACCCCGAACCCCACCCCGAACCCGCCTCGCCCCGCCCACCCCGGCCAACTCCCCACCTCGGCCTTCCCGTCACCTCGGCCTTCCCGCCGTCTCGGCCTTCCCCACCCCGGCCGCCCCACTACCTCGGCCTTCCCCACCCCGGCCCCTCCGCCCCGGCCCCCCACGTTGCCCCCACCCCAGCCTCCCCCCGGACACGCACACCCGTCCCACAACCGCACACCCCTACCACCCCGACCCTCCCCGACCGGGCCACACCAACCGGCAGTACCCCTTTCGAGTTCAGATCGTTGGGCTCTTCGGCCGCGCCACCCGAAACCCGGGACAAGCCGGCACGCCCACCCCCGCGCACCCGAAGGACCACCTCACCCATGCCCACCCCGCCCCTCGCCGGAGGCACCGCGGGCCCCGCCGCCCTCCGCCCCCTCATCGACACCGTCCTCACCGCACTCCACGACGGCGCGACCCTCCGCGACGGCCCCCTCCCCGCCGGCGGACCCGACACCGTCACCCCCCGCACCCGCACCGCCACCCACCCCCTCATCCCCGACCATGGCACCGGACCCCACCACGCCCTCCGCAGCCTCGTCACCGCCCTCGCCGCAGGCGCCGCGGACCCCGCACACCCCCACTGCGCCGCCCACCTCCACACCCCGCCCCTCGCCCTGGCAGCAGCAGCCGACCTCGCCGCCAGCGCCCTCAACCCCTCCATGGACTCCTGGGACCAGGCCCCCGCCGCCTCCGCCCTCGAAGCCGACCTCACCACCGCACTCGCCGCCGAGATCTACCCCCACACCCGCTCACCCGACGCCGTCATCACCACCGGCGGCACCGAGGCCAACCAACTCGCCCTGCTCCTCGCCCGCGAACGCCACGGCCCCGTACAGACCATCTGCGGCGCCAACGCCCACCACAGCGTCACCCGCGCCGCCTGGCTCCTCGGCCTCCCCGAACCCGTCATCGTCCCCGCCCCCACCGGCGCCCTCGACCTCGCCGCCCTCGACCAAGCCCTCACCGAACTCCACCGCCCCCTCCTCGTCGTCGCCACCGCCGGCACCACCGACACCGGCGACATCGACCCCCTCGACGCCATCGCCGACCTCTGCACCACCCACGGCGCCGAACTCCACATCGACGCCGCCTACGGCGGACCCCTCCTCTTCAGCCCCACCCACCGCAGCCTCCTCCACGGCCTCGACCGCGCCCACAGCGTCACCCTCGACCTGCACAAACTCGGCTGGCAACCCGCCAGTGCCGGCCTCCTCGCCGTACCCGAACACCACCACCTCACCCCCCTCCACCACCACGCCCCCTACCTCAACGCCGACGACGACACCGAAGCCGGCCTCCCCGACCTCCTCGGCCGCTCCCTGCGCACCACCCGCCGCCCCGACGCCCTCAAGATCGCCGTCACCCTCCAGGCACTCGGCCGCACCGGACTCGCCGACCTCATCGACCGCACCCTCGCCACCGCCCACCACCTCGCCGACCTCGTCACCAAGAACCCCACCCTCGACCTCTACGACCGCCCCACCATCAGCACCGTCCTCCTGCGCCCCACCGACGCCGACGACCACACCGTCGCCACCGTCCGCCGCACCCTCCTCCAACGCGGCCACGCCGTCCTCGGCCGCGCCCTCGCCGAAGGCCGCCTCTGGCTCAAAGCCACCCTCCTCAACCCCCACACCACCCCCCAGGACCTCCAAGCACTCCTCGACCTCATCACCGACACCGCCACCGAACACCTCACCCACCCGCCCATCACCCCCACCGCGACCCACCCCACCCCTCACCCCACGGAAAGCGACACCCCGCGATGACCGCCCGGCCCGCCCCCGCCCCCGACCAGCCACACGACCTCGTCGGCATCGGCATCGGCCCCTTCAACCTCTCCCTCGCCGCACTCGCCCACAACATCCCCGCGAGCACCGACGACCCCCGCCCCCTCGCCGCGACCTTCTACGAACAACGCCCCGCCTTCCACTGGCACCCCGGCCTCCTCCTCGACGGCGCCAGCCTCCAGGTCCCCTTCCTCGCCGACCTCGTCACCCTCGCCGACCCCACCAGCCCCTGGAGCTTCCTCAACTACCTCCGCACCCGCGACCGCCTCTTCCCCTTCTACTTCGCCGAGCGCTTCCACATCCAACGAGCCGAATACGACGCCTACTGCCGCTGGGTCAGCGAACAACTCCCCGGCCTCCACTTCGGCCACCAGGTCGACGCCGTCCGCTGGAACACCGACCGCGCCCTCTTCGAAGTCGACTTCACCCAACTCGACCGCGACGGCGAAGCCGAAGCCCTCGGCCGCGCCTACGCCCGCCACATCGCCCTCGGCATCGGCACCGAACCCTTCGTCCCCGAACCCCTCAAACCCCTCGCCGAAGCCGAAACCGTCCCCGTACTCCACTCCGCCGACTACCTCTGCCACCGCGAACGGCTCCTCACCGCCGAACACATCACCGTCATCGGATCAGGACAGTCCGGCGCCGAGATCTTCCTCGACCTCCTGCGCGCCCGCCCCGAAGGCGCCGAGAAGATCCACTGGCTCGCCCGCACCCAGGCCTTCGCCCCCATGGAGTACTCCAAACTCGGCCTCGAACACTTCACCCCCGACTACAGCCGCTACTTCCACGCCCTCCCCGAAACCGCCCGCGACGAACTCGTCCCCCGCCAATGGCAACTCCACAAAGGCATCGACGCCGACACCATCGCCGCCATCCACGACGAGCTCTACCGCCGCACCCTCCACGGCGGCTGGCCCGACGCCACCCTCACCCCCGGAGTCCACGTCCGCACCGCCGGACGCGTCGCCAACACCCGCGTCGAACTCCACCTCGAACACACCCAGCAGGGCACCCGCTCCCGCCTCACCACCGACGCCGTCATCCTCGCCACCGGCTACCGCGAACGCCCCCTCGACGCCGTCCTCGGCAGCCTCGGCCCCTACCTCAGCCGCGACGCCTCCCACCGCCCCCGCATCGACGACCAGTACCGCCTGGTCCTCGACCCCGCCGTCACCGGACACGTCTACGTACAGAACGCCGAACGCCACACCCACGGAGTCGGCGCCCCGACCTCGGCCTCGCCGCCTGGCGCAGCGCCACCATCCTCAACAACCTCACCGACGCCAACCCCTACCCCCTCCCCGCCCGCACCGCCTTCACCACCTTCGGCCTCGCCCCCCAACCCCCGCGAATCCCCGCCCAGGCCCACGCCCTCGTCCCCCTGAGCCAATCCGTCTAGCCCCCCGCACAACGAACGGCCCGGGCCCCCACCGAAGGAGACCCGGGCCGAACGAACAACCCACCGCGCACAGCCCCACGGGAACACCGGCGTCAAAGGAACACCAGCGTTACGAGAACCAGCGATACGGGAACACCGGCACCAAGGGATCACGGCACCAACGGCGTTACGCCAACACCGGCATCACGGCGACACCGGCGTTACGGGAACACCGGCGCCCCATCACGCGTCAGCCGCCACCCCACCGAAGCGAACGCGGCCGGATCCACCGACCCCTTCTCCCGCACCCACCCGATGATCGTGTTCCGGATCTCGTCCGAATCCGCCCACACCTGCCGCGCACCCGGCACATGCGGGAAGTTCCCCCCACCACTCGCCCGATAGTTGTTCACAGCGAACACGAACCGCGCCGCCGGATCGATCGCCTTCCCCTCGAAGGACAGCCCCACGATCCGCGAACCCACCGGCCGAGCGATGTCGATGTCATACGTCACCCCCGACACCGCGTCGTAGTTGTAGTCCGGAATCCCGTCCGCGTTCGTCAACTTCGCCGTGTCCACCGGACCACCGGCGGGCGTCCGCACGAAATACCGCGCCGAATACTCCAGATACTCCTTCAACTGCGCACCCGTGAGCAGCCGAGCCTCCAGCGTGTTCTCGAACGGATACAACCCCGCCGCGTCCCTGATCGTCACCTCACCGGCCGGAATCCCCGCCGTACGCGAGAAACACGAAGCCTGCGACAACACCGGCAACGCCGCGAACTCCCCACCCGCCAGCGCCGCCTTCACCGTCTCCGCCTGCACCTGGTTGATCAGATCGATGATCGGCTCGTCCTTCCACGGCGCGTCCGCCGTCGACATCGCCACCACCGACGTACCGATCACCTGATTGACGTACTCCACCACCTTGCGGTGCTCCGACCGCAGCATCGACGTCACCTTCCGGTCCTCCGGCACCGTGTTGGAGTTCAACACCCGCGAACCGGCCCTCTCCACCGCCCAGCGGCCCTTCTCCCACACCAGATCGAAATCGAACAGCGTCAGCCGCTGACCCCACTTCGCCGGCTCCGAGAGCACGACCCGCTTCCCGGTCTCCTTGTTCGTCACGAAGTGCTCGGCGATCTCCACATGCGCGTGCCCCACCAGAATCGCGTCGATCCCCGGCACCTGCTCCGCGACCAGCGCCGCCGCGTTCTCCACGTACGGCAACTGATCCCCCCACGACGACGTCCCCGAAGAGCCCGAATGCGCCGAGACCAGCACCACGTCCGCACCCATCGACCGCAGCTTCGGCACCCACTTCGCCGCCTGCTCCTGAAGACCCGGGAACACCATCTTCCCACCCACATTCGCCTTGTCCCAGATCGCGATACCCGGATTCGTCAGCCCCAGCACCGCCACCCGCACATCACGCCCGTACGGCGTCCGCATCCGCTTGATGACATACGGGGCGAACGCCGGCCGCAACGTCCTCGCATCCAGCGCATTCGCCCCGAGCAACGGGAAGTCGCACTGCTCCTCGAATTTCCGCAGCACCGGAATGCCGTAATTGAACTCGTGGTTCCCGAGCGCCGCCGCGTCATAACCGATCGCGTTCATCGCCCGCGCCATCGGATGCACCGGACCACGCCGCGCCGTGATCGGATCGACCTTCGCGTAGTAGTACGACAACTGCGTGCCCTGGATCGTGTCACCCGCATCGATCAACAACGTGTTCCGACGGCCCTTCTCCCGGCGCACCTGCTCCACCAACGTCGAGATCTTCGCCAGACCGACATCGTTGTGCGCGGAGTCGTCGTACTCCCTGTCCGTGAAGTAGTCCCAGTTGAAGACGTTCCCGTGCAGATCGGTCGTGCCCATCACCGTGAAGGAGTACCGCTTCGCCGGACGCCCATGGCCGCCCCCGTGCCCCTTCGGCTCCGCCGCACCGGCCGAGCCGGCCACCGCACCGCCCGCCATCGCCACACCCGCACCGGCGGCAGCCGAACGGCCCAGAAACGTCCTACGGTTCAACGGCATCTCTTCACTCCTCGTTCAGTAGGGCAACGCGCGTAGATTCTGGCCCAGCACCCACCACGCACAACACCCCACGCAGGTTTCGATCCGATGACCACGCGACACACACCACGACACCCCACCCCCCGTGCCACAGTGAACACATGACCGAAATCCCCACACCCGCCTCCACGCCCCACCACCCCTACGGCACCCCCACCACCCCCCACGTCACCGTCCGAGGCGAAGCCCACCTCGAAGTCGACCCCGAAATCGCCCGCATCACCGTCACCCTCACCGCCCGAGGCACCGACCGCCGCACCACCCTCGACGGCCTCACCCACCGCAACAGCACCACCCTCGACCTCATCAAGACCTACGGCGACGCCATCGAGAAACTGGAGACCGGCACCCTCACCATCAACCCCGAACTCACCCGCCACGGCCGCGCCGAACGCATCCGCGCCTACCACGGCAACATCCAACTCACCATCATGCTGGGCGACTTCACCGCTCTCGGAGAACTCGTCACCCGTCTCGCCGACCACGACCTCACCCGCATCGACGGCCCCTGGTGGGGACTGCGCCCCGCATCCCCCCACCACGCGGCCGCCCGCCGCCAAGCCGTCCAAGAGGCCCTCCAGCGCGCCCGCGAGTACGCCGAAGCCCTCGACACCCGACTCGGCGCCCTCCTCGAACTCAGCGACACCGGAAGCGTCGGCGGAGCCACCTTCACCACCGAGACCTACGGCGGCGCAGGAGTCCTCCGCTCCGCCCGCGCGGAAACCGCCGCCGAAGCGGCCCCCCTCGACCTCGAACCCGTACGCCAGAACGTCGACGCCCAAGTCGAAGCATCCTTCACCCTCATCCCGCCGAACCTCGGATAAACGCTCATCAGAGCACCCCGCCGCACAATTCAACAGTTGTCAACAACCCTTCATGAGAAGGTTGTTGAGGTGTCATGCAGAGCCAAATACCTACCCGTAGGTAAGGTTTAGTCTCGAACCATGCGCCGAGCGAAAATCGTTTGTACCCTGGGACCCGCAACCGACACATACGACCAGATCAAAGCCCTGGTCGAAGCGGGAATGGACATCGCCCGCCTCAACCTCAGCCACGGCAGCTACGCCGAACACCAAGCGCGCTACGACCACGTCCGCAAAGCGTCCGAGGAAACCGGCCGCAACGTCGGCATCCTCGCCGACCTTCAAGGCCCGAAGATCCGCCTCGGACGCTTCCGCGAAGGCCCCGTACTCCTTGAACGCGGCGACACCTTCACCATCACCGTCGAACCCCTCGAAGGCGAAGGCACCGGCGACATCTGCGGCACCACCTACGACGGACTCGCCGCCGACGTCACCACCGGCGAACGCATCCTCGTCGACGACGGCCGCGTCACCCTCGAAGTCACCGGCGTCGAAGGCCCCCGCGTCCACACCACCGTCATCGAAGGCGGCATGGTCTCCGACAACAAGGGACTCAACCTCCCCGGCGTCGCCGTCTCCGTCCCCGCCCTCTCCGAAAAAGACATCGACGACCTCCGCTGGGCCCTGCGCACCGGCGCCGACATCATCGCCCTGTCCTTCGTCCGCACCGGACACGACATCGACGACGTCCACCGCATCATGGACGAGGAGAACCGCCGCCTCCCCGTCATCGCCAAGGTCGAAAAACCCCAGGCCGTCGACAACATCGACGACATCGTCGCCGCCTTCGACGGCATCATGGTCGCCCGCGGCGACCTCGGCGTCGAAATGCCCCTGGAACACGTCCCCATCGTCCAAAAACGCGCCATCAAGCTCGCCCGGCGCAACGCCAAACCCGTCATCGTCGCCACCCAGATGCTCGACTCGATGATCGACAACTCCCGCCCCACCCGCGCCGAAGCCTCCGACGTCGCCAACGCCATCATCGACGGCACCGACGCGGTCATGCTCTCCGGCGAGACCAGCGTCGGCAAATACGCCATCGAGACCGTCCGCACCATGTCCCGCATCGTCGAGGCCGCCGAGGAAGACCTCCTCGCCAAGGGCCTCCCACCCCTCACCGAGCGCAACAAACCCCGCACCCAGGGCGGCGCCGTCGCGAGGGCCGCCGCCGAGATGGGCGACTTCCTCGGCGCGAAGTTCCTCGTCGCCTTCACCCAGAGCGGCGACACCGTCAAGCGCCTCTCCCGCTACCGCTCACCCATCCCGCTCCTCGCCTTCACCCCCGACGAGGCCACCCGCGCCCAGCTCAACCTCACCTGGGGCGTCGAGACCTTCCTCGGCCCGCACGTCGACTCCACGGACGCGATGGTCGCCCAGGTCGACGAGGAGCTCCTGCGCATCGGCCGCTGCAAGAAGGGCGACGTCGTGGTCATCACCGCCGGCTCCCCGCCCGGCGTCGCCGGCTCCACGAACCTGGTCCGCGTCCACCACATCGGCGAGGACGACAGCCCGAAGTAGGCGGCTTGCGGATCTGCTCAGTATTTCGGCCCGACGTGCGCATCCATGAGGGCGACGGATGCCCGTCGGGCTACGGAGATGTTGAAGGGATCGCTACCCCGCGCGAGGGTCGTCCACTCGACGCCTACGGCGGTGAGCGTGTCGCTGAAGAGCTTGCGGATGTCGTCGGACTTGTTGCTGAAGAAGTACCGGGGGTACTCGTAACGCTTGCGTTCACCGCGGACGAGGCGTGTGGTCCAGTTGATGATCCGGCATCCGTCGGAGTGGATGAGGCCGCGGATGAGATCCCAGGGATAGGCGTCTACGATCTCCTGCTGCCATGGTTCGAGGGCAATCCGGCGGTTGTGTTTCTTGCCGGGACCGTGCTGAGGGAAGAGGCAAGGCCAGTGCTTGCTGAAGGAAGTGACGTACTGGCAGCCCACACTGACCACCCGGCAGACCTTGTTGTGCGGTCGCGCGATCTGTATTGCTTCGGCGCAGGCGTCAATGAGCCCAGGCCATGCGTCGGCGCACGCGATACGCAGGGAGTACACGCCTCGTTTGCCCGCGCTGATACAGCCGTCCCCGAGGTAGAGCCCCAGTAAGTAGGCGTACGCGGAGGGGTCCTCGATCGCCGCGGGCACTGCGGAGCACCTCGGGCAGGGTTTGCCCCGATTCGGGTCGAGCGGTTCGAGGCGTGTCTGCCAGGAACGAATCGCGGCGCGCGATATGCCGGTCTGCTTGCTTACAAAATTGAGGCTGCGTCCTTGCGCGACGAGAGCCAGAGCTCGCTCGCGGGTATCCACGTCGTACATGTTGACGAGTTTTGTCGCGCAAGCGGTGATCCGGCGCGAAATGGCGCGCGCGTACTCAGATCAAGTGAAGTTCACTGAATCGCCTTGCGCCTTGGAATCCAAGGAAAAGTGCCCCAGGTGGGATTCGAACCCACACTGTCCGCTGTTTGAGAGCGGCCTCTCTAACCAGTTGGAGTACTGGGGCCTTAGAAAGGAAGGGTCATTGCTGCCCTGCGCGTCACTACCTTACAGGAGCTAGGTAGGCTCGTGGCAGCAGTATCTGCCCCATACCGAGGAGCCCCGTGACCACCCCCGAGTCGCCCCAGCCCGTAGACGCCGTCGACGACGACAAGTCGCACGTCCCGCCGCTGACGACCCGCGTCGTCATCGCCGAGGACGAGGCCCTCATCCGCCTCGACCTCAAGGAGATGCTGGAGGAGGAGGGTTACTCCGTCGTCGGTGAGGCGGGCGACGGGCAGCAGGCCGTCGAGCTGGCCCGGGAGCACCGGCCGGACCTGGTCATCCTGGACGTGAAGATGCCGGTCCTCGACGGGATCTCCGCCGCAGAGAAGATCGCCGAGGAGTCCATCGCCCCGGTCCTGATGCTCACCGCCTTCTCGCAGCGCGACCTCGTCGAGCGGGCCCGGGACGCCGGGGCCATGGCGTATCTGGTGAAGCCGTTCAGCAAGAGCGACGTGGTGCCGGCCATCGAGATGGCCGTCTCCCGGTTCGCGGAGCTGAAGGCGCTGGAGAGCGAGATCGCGGACCTGTCCCAGCGGCTGGAGACCCGGAAGCTGGTGGACCGGGCCAAGAGCATCCTGCAGACGGATTACGGGCTCTCCGAGCCGGCCGCGTTCCGGTGGATCCAGAAGACGTCGATGGACCGCCGGATGTCGATGCAGCAGCTGGCGGAGGCGCTGATCGAGGACGCCGAGGAGAAGAAGAAGTCGGCCGAGTAGCCCCGTACGCATACGTACGTATGAGAGAGGCCCGCACCCGGGACGAACCGGGTGCGGGCCTCTCGTGTACGGCAGTACGGCAGGGGTGTCAGTCCTCGCCGAGGTAGGCCTTGCGGACCGACTCGTCGTGGAGCAGGTCCGAGCCCGCGCCGGAGAGGACGATCTTGCCGACCTCCATGACGTGACCCTGGTCCGCGAGGGACAGGGCGGCCTGGGCGTTCTGCTCGACGAGCAGGATGGTGGTGCCCGACGCCTTGAGCTCGACGATGGTCTCCATGATCTTCTGCATCATGATCGGGGAGAGGCCCATGGAGGGCTCGTCGAGCATGAGCAGCTTGGGCTGGGACATCATGGCGCGGCCCATGGCGAGCATCTGCTGTTCTCCGCCCGAGAGGGTGCCCGCGGCCTGCTTTCGGCGTTCCCCGAGGATGGGGAAGAGGGCGTAGGCGCGCTGGACGTCCTTCTCGATGCCTGCCTTGTCGTTGCGGAGGTAGGCGCCGAGGAGGAGGTTCTCGGTGATCGTCAGCCGGGGGAAGATGTGGCGTCCCTCGGGGGAGTGGGCGATGCCCAGGGAGACGATCTTGTGGGCGGGGATGTTGGCCAGCGGCTTGCCCTCGAAGAGGATGCGGCCGCCGAGTGGCTTGAGCAGTCCGGAGAGGGTGCGCAGGGTGGTGGTCTTGCCCGCGCCGTTGGTGCCGATGAGGGTGACGACCTGGCCGGCGTCGACGGTGAAGGAGATGCCCTTGACCGCTTCGATCTTGCCGTAGGCGACCCGGAGGTCTTCGACCTCTAGCAGTGCGGTCATCGGGTGCCCTCCTCATCGGTGCTGGTGTTGGGCGTGGTGTCCTTCGCCGGGGCGGTGGTGCCGGTGGTGGTGCCCGTGGTGGTTCCGGCGTGGGCTTCGGCTGCTTCGACCTCGGCGACTTCTTCGGCGCCGGGGCGCCTTCGAAGGGGGTGCCGAGGTAGGCGGCGACGACGCGTTCGTCGGCCTGGACGTCGCCGGGGGTGCCCTCGACGAGTTTCTCGCCCTGGACGAGGCAGGCGACGCGGTCGCAGAGGTTGAAGATGAACCGCATGTCGTGCTCGATGACGAGGACGGCGATGCCCTGGTCCCGGATGGCGAAGATGAGTTCTTCGGTGACGCGGGTTTCCTGGGGGTTCATGCCGGCGGTGGGCTCGTCCAGGAGGAGGAGGCCGGGGTCGCTGGCGAGTGCGCGGGCGATTTCCAGCTTGCGCTGGTCTCCGTAGGGGAGGTTGCGCGCGAGGTGGTCGGCCTTGTCCTGGAGGCCGATGAACTCCAGGAGTTCCATGGAGCGTTCGCGGCTGGCGTCTTCTGCCTTGTGGTAGCCGGGGAGGCGCAGGAGGGCTGACCAGAGGCCTTCCTTGGTCCGGGTGTGGCGTCCGACGAGGACGTTCTCCAGGACGGTCATGTTGGAGAAGAGCCGGATGTTCTGGAAGGTGCGGGCGATGCCGGCCTTGGTGACGAGGTGGGGTTTGGGCGGCAGGACGGTGCCCTTGTAGCTGACCTTGCCCTCGGTGGGGATGTAGAGGCCGGTGAGGCAGTTGAAGAAGGTGGTCTTGCCGGCGCCGTTGGGGCCGATGAGGCCGACGATCTCGCCGCTGTTGACGGTGAGGTCGACGCCGCGTACGGCGGTGAGTCCGCCGAAGCGCATGGTGACGCCGCTGGCGTCGAGGACGGTGGTGGCCGGGTTGGCCGGGGTGGTCGTGGTGGTGGTCATGTGGTCACGCCCCCGCCTTCGTGGTGCCGGCGGCCTGGTCGGTGAGTGGGACGTCGGGTGGGACGTCGAGTTGGCCGGTCTCGTGGAATTCGAGCTGCTTCCTGCGGTCGGCGACGAGCCCTTCGGGGCGGAAGCGCATCAGGAGGATGAGTGCGATGCCGAAGAGGAAGAGCTGGTAGTCCTGCATGAACTGCAGCTTGGCCGGGATGAGGTAGAGCAGTGCTGCGCCGACGAGGGGTCCGCTGAGGGTTCCCATGCCGCCGAGGATGACGGCGGCGAGGAGGAAGGCGGAGTTCGGGGGCACGGAGCCGGCGAACTGGTACTGCTCGGGCGTCACGGTGTAGGAGACGTGGGCCTGGACGGTACCGGCGAGTCCGGCGAGGGTGGCGCCGAGGGCGAAGGCGAGCAGCTTGAGCCGGAAGGCGTTGATGCCCATGGCGGTGGCGGCGGTCTCGTCCTCGCGGATGGCGACCCAGGCGCGGCCGATGCGGGATTCTCCGGAGCGTCGGAAGACCAGGACGACGACGGCGGTGAAGACGAGCATCAGCAGGTAGTAGTTGGCGGACCTGCCGAGGGTGAATCCGGCGATGTCGTGGCTGATGCCGAAGTCGAAGCCGAAGAGGTTGAGGTCGGGGATGCTGGGGATGCCCTGGGAGCCGTTGGTGAGGTCGGGGCCGCTGACGCCGTTGAGGGCGTTGACGGTGAGGCGGAAGATCTCGCCGAATCCGAGGGTGACGATGGCGAGGTAGTCGCCGCGCAGTCGGAGGGTCGGGGCGCCGATGACGACGCCGAAGATCAGTGAGGCTGCGGCGCCGGTGAGGACGGCGGCCCAGAAGGGGAACTGGACGCCGACGGGGGAGAGCGGGGAGCCGGAGACCAGGGCGGCGGCGTAGGCGCCGACGCCGAGGAAGGCGACGTATCCGAGGTCGAGGAGGCCGGCGAGGCCGACGACGACGTTGAGGCCGAGTGCGACGGTCGCGAAGATGAGGATGTTCGCGCCGATGAGGGCGTACTGCTCGTTCTGCTGGGTGAAGGGGAAGCAGAACGCCGCGATGAGTGCGGCGGCGAGGGTGACGTTGCGGTGCTTGGTGGTCAGCCGGGTGATGCGGGCGATGAGCCCGGCCCGGGTGAGGGCGGTGAAGCCGAACGCGACGCTGATGATGTAGCCGATGAAGAGTTCGGCGTACTCGGTGTCGATGCCGTAGGTGAAGACGTGCAGGGCGACGCCGAAGGCTCCGGCGATGATGAGGATCTCGGCCCAGTTGGGGAGGTCCTTGGCGCGCGTGGGAGCGGGGGCCCGGAGGCTGTTGACGAAGCGGTTGAGCGGGGTGGGGCGGGTGGTGTCGTCGAGTTCCTGGTCGGCGGGGAGGCCGAGGGAGGCGACGGTGGCGATGATCGCGCCGGCGAGGCTGACCCAGGCTCCGGGTTCCAGGTTGACGACGCCGCCGAGTTTGACGGTGATGGCGCCGATGGTGAAACCGATGGTGCCGAGGACGCCGAGGGCGGCGAGTCGGACGGGGCTGTTGGCGCCGCCCGGGGTGAGCCAGCGAAGTCCCTTGATCCCGTAGCCGGAGAGGGCGAACAGGAGGGTGAGGAGGGTGCTGACGAGGGTGAGGACCTGGAGGCCGCCGGGGTAGCCGGTGACGGTGAGGTCGCCGGGGAATTCGGCGGTCCAGGTCCAGGCGAGGAAGGTGCCGATGAGGGCGATGGCCGCGCCGGCGGTGGTGAGGTGGCGGGCTGCGGGCAGCGCGATGAGGGCGCTGTCGGCGGGTGTGGTCTTGGTGGTCATGGTCATCACGCCCGATCCGCGACGCGTTCGCCGAGCAGGCCCTGGGGGCGTACGAGGAGGACGATGATGAGGAGCGCGAAGGCCCATACGTCCTTCCAGGCGCCGCCGCCGAAGAGTTCCATGCCGGGGACTTCGCTCATGTAGCCGGTGGCGAGGGCTTCGGCGACGCCGAGGACGATGCCGCCGAGCATGGCGCCGTAGATGTTGCCGATGCCGCCGAGTACGGCTGCGGTGAAGGCCTTGAGGCCCATGATGAAGCCCATGCGGAAGCCGATCTGGCCGTTCTTGAGCCCGTAGGCGACGGCTGCGACGGCGGCGAACGCGGCGCCGATGGCGAAGGCCATGACGATGATGCGGTCGGTGTTGATGCCCATGAGCTTGGCGGTGTCGGGGTCCTGCGAGGTGGCCTGCATGCCGCGGCCGGCCCGGGTCTTGGAGACGAAGAGGCCGAGGGCGAGCATGCACAGGGGGGCGACGACGAGGACGAAGATGTCGCCGCGCTGGATGGTGGCGCCGAGGATGTCGAAGGCTTCGCCCTCGAACTGGGGGAAGGAGCGGTCCTTCGTGGCGTTGGGGTACCACATCCATACGGCTTGTTGGAGGGCGAGGGAGAGCCCGATGGCGGTGATGAGTGGTGCCAGGCGTGGTCCGCCGCGCAGGGGCCGGTAGGCGAAGCGTTCGGCGGCCATGCTGATGGCGACGGCGGCTATGACGCCGCCGACGATCATGAGGGGTATCGCGGCTATGAGGGAGAATCCGGACGGAAGCCCGAGGTAGACCGTGAGGGCTCCGAAGCCTCCGATCATGAAGATCTCGCCGTGCGCGAAGTTGATGAGCTGGATGATTCCGTAGACCATCGTGTAACCGATCGCGATGAGACCGTACATCGCGCCGAGGATGAGTCCATTGGCCAGCTGTTGCGGCAGTTCGTTCACCGCAGGGCCTCCGTGGAGTGGTTCGGATATGGCACCGCGCGGGAGGGCTCGTAGCGCTCCCGCGCGGTCTGGTTGCTTTGTGTGAGGGTGGCGGGGTGGTGGCCCGGCCGGTGGTTACTCGACGGTGCTGCTGAGCTTGGAGACCCACTTGCCGCCGGTGACCTGGTAGGCGGTCATCAGGGTGTTGGTGGTGTCGCCGTATTCGTCGAAGGAGACGGGGCCGGTGACGCCTTCGAACTTGACCTTGTCCATGGCCGCGAGGACCTTGGCGCGGCCGTCTTCAGCGGGGATCTTGCCGTCGTTCTCGGCGGCGACGATCTTGACGGCCTCGATGATGGACCAGGTGGCGTCGTAGGTGCCGCCGCCGTAGGCCTCGTAGGCGTCCTTGTAGCCGGCCGTCTTGTAGTCGGCGATGAACTTCTTGGCGGACTCGAGCTCTTCGACGGGCTTGCCGACGGAGGTGGCGATGTCGCCTTCGGCCTTCTTGTTGAGCTTGATGAAGTCGGCGCTGTACATGCCGTCGCCGCCCATGAAGGGGATCTTGACGCTGTCCTTGATCTGCTGGCTCAGCGGGGCGCCGGCGGGGTACTCGCCGCCGTAGTAGACGGCCTTGGCCTTGGAGCTCTTGACCTTGGTGGCGACGGAGTTGAAGTCGCGGTCCTCGGGGTTCACGTGGTCGGTGCCGACGATCTTGCCGCCGAGTTCGGTGAAGGTCGCCTTGAAGGAGGCGGCGAGACCGGCGCCGTAGGGCTTCTGGTCGTCGATGAGGTAGACGTCCTTGATCTTCGCGGTCTCGAAGAGGTACTTGGCCGCGAAGGCGCCCTGGATCTGGTCCGTGGTGGCGGTGCGGAAGTAGGAGGCGAAGGGGCGCTTCTTGTCGCCGGTCTTCCAGTCGTTGCCCTGGGTCAGCTCGGTGCCGGTGTTGGCGGGGGAGACCTGGGTCAGTTTGGCGTCGTTGAGGGGCTTCTGCATCGACTGGGCGACGCCGGAGTTCAGCGGGCCGACGACGCCGAGGACCTCTTTGGTGCCGATGAGCTTGACGGCGTTCTGCTGGCCGACGGAGGGCTGGGCCTGGTCGTCGAGCGCTTCCAGCTTGAAGGTGATGCCGGGGACGGTCTTTTCCTTGTTCGCTGTCTTGACCGCGAGGTCGGCGGAGTTCTTGATGCCGAGGCCGAGGGCGGAGAGGTCGCCGGTGAGCGGGGCGTCGAGGCCGATGACGACCGTCTGGTTGCCTCCGTCGCCGCCGCTGCTCTTGCTGTCGTCGCGCGAACCGCAGGCGGTGAGGGTGAGTGCTCCGGTGGTGAGCACTGCGGTGAGTATGAGCAAAGAACGGTGTCGCACGAAAAGTCCTTTCCCTGGCGCGGCCTCCTCTGCTTGAGGTGCCGTGACGTTCGCCGGGCCGTACTGGGTTGGTACAGGGCCGTGCAGCAGACGCGCCCGGCGGCGCGGTGACTGGCGGTGACTCTAAGCGCAGCTGGGGGCCACCGGGACTGGTCGGCGGCGGATGTGACTCTCTTGTTATGCCCTTGAGCAAGGCTTGAGGTTCCTGTGAGGACATGTGGCGGTTTCGCCTGGAGTGCGGAAGGACCACATGCTGAGAACGCGCAGCTCTGCTAAGGGGCTTGGGGTGATCTTGGTGCTGACGCGGTTCGGTGGTCGCGGTGGGCGCGGCGAAGTTCCCCGGGTGTCCGTGGCCGGGGTGCGCGGCTGGTTTCCGCATTGCCTGCACGTTACGCAGTGTTACATCGGTGCTTGGTCGGCGGGGTCGCGGGGGCTGATGTGGCTGCTGAGTGGCTCATGGAACGTGCCGTGTGGTCAAGGAAGTTGACCGAGTGTGTTGGCCAACTGTGCTTTTTTGGTGGGGATATGGCACTGCCCGGCCGGAATGCGCGGGGTGCGGTTCTGGCCGGGCAGGTGGGGTTCGCCGTGCGGGGCGAGGGGGTTGGCGGGTGGTGGGGGTCAGTCGGCTTCGGGGCGGGGGGCGTCGCGGAGGAGGCAGGTGAGGCGTGCGGTGCAGACCCGCTTGTCCTGTTCGTCGGTGATGACGATCTCGTACGTGGCGGTGGAGCGGCCCTGGTGTACGGGGGTGGCGACGCCGGTGACGAGGCCGTTGCGGGCGCCCCGGTGGTGGGTGCAGTTGAGGTCGACGCCGACGGCGAGCTTGGTGGCTCCGCCGTGGAGCATGGAGCCGATGGAGCCGAGGGTTTCGGCGAGGACGGCGGAGGCGCCGCCGTGGAGGAGTCCGTAGGGCTGGGTGTTGCCCTCGACGGGCATGGTGCCGACGACGCGGTCGGCGGAGGCCTCGACGATGGTGACGCCCATGCGCTCGCCGAGGTGGCCGGCGGAGAAGAGGGCGGGCAGGTCGACGCCGAGTGCCGCGTACTCGTCGATGACTTCCTGCGGGAAGAGGGGGGTGGTGTGCTCGCCCATGGGTCCGGCTCCGTTTCGGTGTGCTCGTTGGTTGCTGTCTGCACTGTTCTTATCAGACGGCTGAGCGGGCGCTTAGGGGGTGGCGGTCTCTCCGTCGGTCCGGGTGGTCTCGAAGCGGACGACGACCGATTTGCTGGCCGGGGTGTTGCTGGTGTCGGCCGTGGAGTCCAGGGGGACCAGGACGTTGGTCTCCGGGTAGTAGGCGGCGGCGCAGCCCCGGGCGGTGGGGTAGTGGACGACGCGGAAGCCAGCCGCGCGGCGCTCGACGCCGTCCTTCCACTCGCTGACGAGGTCGGTGTACGCGCCGTCGGCGAGGCCGAGGGCGGCGGCGTCCTCGGGGTTGACCATGACGATGCGGCGGCCGCCCTTGATGCCCCGGTAGCGGTCGTCGAGGCCGTAGATGGTGGTGTTGTACTGGTCGTGGGAGCGCAGGGTCTGCAACAGGAGCCTGCCGTCGGGGAGTTCGGGGTACTCGACGGGGGCGGCGGTGAAGTTGGCGCGGCCGGTGGCGGTGGGGAAGCGGCGCTCGTCGCGGGGGGCGTGGGGGAGGGTGAAGCCGCCGGGGCGGGCGACGCGGGTGTTGAAGTCCTCGAAGCCGGGGACGACGCGGGAGATGCGGTCGCGGATGGTGGCGTAGTCGCGCTCGAAGGCCTCCCAGTCCGTACGGGAGCCGGCGCCGAGGACGGCGCGGGCGAGGCGGGCGACGATGGCCGGCTCGGAGAGCAGGTGGGGGCCGGCGGGGGCGAGGTTGCCGCGTGAGGCGTGGACCATGCCCATGGAGTCCTCGACGGTGACGAACTGCTTGCCGCTCGCCTGGACGTCCTTGTCGGTCCGGCCGAGGGTGGGCAGGATCAGGGCGCGGGTCCCGGTCACGGCGTGGGAGCGGTTGAGCTTGGTCGAGACGTGGACGGTGAGGCGGGCGCGGCGCATCGCGGCCTCGGTGACGGCGGTGTCGGGCGTGGCCGCGACGAAGTTGCCGCCCATCGCGAAGAAGACCTTCGCCTCGCCGTCGCGCAGGGCTTGGATGGAGCGCACCACGTCCAGGCCGTGGTGGCGCGGCGAGGTGATGCCGAACTCCTTGTCGAGGGCGTCGAGGAAGGCCGGTGCGGGCCGTTCGAAGATGCCCATGGTGCGGTCGCCCTGGACGTTGGAGTGGCCGCGCACCGGGCAGACTCCGGCGCCGGGGCGGCCGATGTTTCCGCGCAGGAGAAGGAAGTTGACGACTTCGCGGATGGTGGGCACGGAGTGTTTGTGCTGGGTGAGGCCCATCGCCCAGCAGACGATGGTGCGTTTCGAGGCGAGGACGAGGGCGAGGGCCTGCTCGATCTCGGTGCGGGTGAGGCCGGTCGCGGTGAGGGTCTCGTCCCAGTCGGCGGCTTCGGCGGCCTTGGTGAACTCCTCGTAGCCGTGGGTGTGTTCGGTGACGAACGCGGTGTCGACGGCGTCGTCTGCGGCGAGGATCAGCTTGTTGAGGAGGCGGAAGAGGGCCTGGTCGCCGCCGATGCGGATCTGGAGGAAGAGGTCGTTGAGGGCGGTGCCCTTGATCATGCCCTGCGGGGTCTGGGGGTTCTTGAACCGTTCCATGCCGGCTTCGGGCAGCGGGTTCACCGAGATGATCTTCGCTCCGGCGGTCTTGGCCTTCTCCAGGGCGGAGAGCATCCGGGGGTGGTTCGTGCCGGGGTTCTGTCCGGCGACGATGATCAGGTCGGCCTGGTGCAGGTCCTCCAGGGAGACGCTGCCCTTGCCGACGCCGATGGTCTCGGTGAGCGCCGAGCCGGACGACTCGTGGCACATGTTGGAGCAGTCGGGGAGGTTGTTGGTGCCGAACTCGCGGGCGAAGAGCTGGAGCAGGAACGCGGCCTCGTTGCTCGTGCGTCCCGAGGTGTAGAAGAGGGCCTCGTCGGGGGAGCCGAGGGCGGTCAGCTCCTCGGCGATGATCGCGAAGGCCCGCTCCCAGGTGACCGCCTCGTACCGGTCGGCGCCCTCGGGGAGGTACACCGGCTGGGTGATCCTGCCCTGCTGGCCGAGCCAGTAGCCGCTGCGTTCGGCGAGGTCGGCCAGCGGGTGGGCGGCGAAGAAGGCGGGGGTGACGCGGCGCAGGGTCGCCTCCTCGGCGACGGCCTTGGCGCCGTTCTCGCAGAATTCGGCGGTGTGCCGCTTGTCGCCCTCGGGCCAGGCGCAGCCGGGGCAGTCGAAGCCGTCCTTCTGGTTGACCTTGAGGAGGGTCTGCGCGGTGCGGCGCACGCCCATCTGCTGCTGGGCGATGCGCAGGGAGTGGGCGACGGCGGGCAGGCCCGCGGCGGCGTGCGGGGCCGGCTCGACCTGCGGGGCGTCCTGGACCGGGTCACCGGTCGGCGGCTTGGTGGCCATGATGCTGCTCCCCTTCGAGCGCTTCTTCCCTGTCCGTACGTCCTCGGTACGTCCTCACCGTCGATCCTGTCACGGCCCCCGGATGTCGTGCCGGTCCGGATTGTCAGTGGGCCGTGGCAGGATCGGGGGCGTGGCTGAGACGGCATCGAAGAAGACGGCAGACAACCGACCGCGCCTGCTCCTCATGGACGGGCACTCCCTGGCGTACCGGGCGTTCTTCGCCCTGCCCGCGGAGAATTTCACGACGGCGGTGGGGCAGCCGACGAACGCCGTGTACGGCTTCATGTCGATGCTGGCGAACACCCTGCGTGATGAGGCGCCCACGCATTTCGCGGTGGCGTTCGACGTGTCCCGCAAGACCTGGCGTGCGCAGGAGTTCCCGGAGTACAAGGCGAACCGCTCGAAGACCCCCGACGAGTTCAAGGGGCAGGTCGAGCTGATCGGCGAGCTGCTGGACGCGATGCACGCGGACCGGTTCGCGGTGGACGGTTTCGAGGCGGACGACGTCATCGCGACGTTGGCGACGCAGGCCGAGGCGGCCGGGTTCGAGGTGCTGATCGTCACCGGCGACCGGGACTCCTTCCAGCTGATCACGGAGAACGTGACCGTGCTGTACCCCACCAAGGGGGTCTCCGAGCTGACCCGGTTCACCCCGGAGAAGGTCGTCGAGAAGTACGGGCTCACCCCGCAGCAGTATCCGGACTTCGCCGCCCTGCGCGGCGACCCGTCGGACAACCTCCCCGGCATTCCCGGGGTGGGGGAGAAGACGGCCGCGAAGTGGATCAACCAGTTCGGCTCCTTCGCCGAGCTGGTCGAGCGGGCCGAGGAGGTCAAGGGCAAGGCCGGGCAGAGTTTCCGCGACCACCTGGACGCGGTGAAGATGAACCGGGTGCTGACCGAGATGGTCCGGGACGTGGAGCTGCCGAAGGCCCCGGCCGAGCTGGAGCGCGCGCCGTACGACCGCACGGCGGTCACCGGTGTCCTGGACATACTGGAGATCCGCAACCCGAGCCTGCGCGAGCGCCTCCTCGCCGTCGACCCGGGCGCGGCGGAGGCCGAGCCGCCCGCGCCCGCCGCCGGGATCGAGCTGGACGGGGTCGTGCTCGGCTCCGGCGAGGTCGCCCCCTGGCTGGAGGCGCACGGCGCGCAGCCGCTCGGCGTCATGACGGTGGACACCTGGTCGCTGGGCGCCGGCACGGTCACGGAGATCGCGCTCGCCGCCGCCGACGGGGCCGCCGCCTGGCTGGACCCCACGCAGCTGGAGGAGACCGACGAGCAGGCGTTCGCCGCCTGGGTCTCGGACCCGGCCCGTCCGAAGGTCCTGCACAACGCGAAGAACGTGATGCGGGTCCTGCCCGAGCACGGCTGGCGGCTCGAAGGCGTCGCGATGGACACCGCGCTCGCCGCGTATCTGGTGAAGCCGGGCCGGCGCTCCTTCGCCCTGGACGCGCTGGCCGTGGAGTATCTCGGCCGGGAGCTGGCCCCGGCCACCGCCTCCGACGGGCAGCTGGCCTTCGGCGCGGACGACCGGGCCGAGGCGGACGCCCTGATGGCGCAGGCCCGCGCCGTGCTCGACCTGGGCGACGCGTTCACCACCCGTCTGAAGGAGGTGGGCGCGGCGGAGCTGCTGCACGACATGGAGCTGCCGACATCGATCCTCCTGGCCCGTCTGGAGCGGCACGGGATCGCCGCGGACCGGGCCCATCTGGAGGGGATGGAGCAGCAGTTCGCGGGGACCGTGCAGCAGGCGGTGAAGGAGGCGCACGCGGCGGTGGGCCGGGAGTTCAACCTCGGATCGCCCAAGCAGCTCCAGGAGATCCTCTTCGGTGAGCTGGGCCTGCCGAAGACGAAGAAGACCAAGACGGGATACACCACGGACGCGGACGCGCTGGCCTGGCTGGCCGCGCAGACCGAGCACGAGCTGCCGGTCCTGATGCTGCGCCACCGTGAGCAGGCCAAGCTGCGGGTCACCGTCGAGGGTCTGGTCAAGACGATCGCCGCCGACGGCCGGATCCATACCACGTTCAACCAGACGGTGGCGGCGACCGGCCGGCTCTCCTCCACCGACCCCAATCTGCAGAACATCCCCGTCCGCACGGACGAGGGCCGGGCGATCCGCCGGGGCTTCGTCGTCGGCGAGGGCTTCGAGACGCTGATGACGGCGGACTACAGCCAGATCGAGCTGCGGGTGATGGCGCACCTCTCCGAGGACGCCGGTCTGATCGAGGCGTTCACCTCCGGCGAGGACCTCCACACCACGGTCGCCTCGCAGGTCTTCGGCGTCGAGAAGGACGCGGTCGACGCGGAGATGCGCCGCAAGATCAAGGCCATGTCCTACGGCCTGGCGTACGGTCTCTCCGCGTTCGGCCTCTCCCAGCAGCTGAACATCGACCCCGCCGAGGCCCGGGTGCTGATGGACACCTACTTCGAGCGGTTCGGCGGGGTACGGGACTATCTCCACCGGGTCGTCGAGGAGGCCAGGGCCACCGGGTACACGGAGACGATTCTCGGTCGGCGCCGCTATCTCCCCGACCTGAACAGCGACAACCGCCAGCGCCGCGAGGCCGCCGAGCGGATGGCGCTCAACGCCCCGATCCAGGGCACCGCCGCGGACATCGTGAAGGTCGCGATGCTGCGGGTGGACCGGGCGCTCACCGAGGCGAAGCTGACCTCGCGGATGCTGCTCCAGGTACACGACGAAATCGTCCTGGAGATCGCGAAGGGCGAGCGGAAGCGCGTGGAGGAGATCCTGCGCCACGAGATGGCCCACGCGGTCGAGCTGCGCGCCCCGCTCGATGTGTCGGTCGGCGTCGGCAAGGACTGGGAGTCGGCCGCGCACTGAGCCACCGGCAGAGGGCCGGGCCCGGACCGCGTCACGGTTCCGGGCCCGGGCCTTCTGCCCGGCCCCCTACCTCCGGCCGGCGGGCGCTCCCGTACGGGCCCCCTCCGGGCCCGGCGTCCCCTCCGCTGCCCGCGTCCGCTCCGGGCCCGGCGTCCCCCGCCGCCTGCCCGGCAGCCGCATCCACGCCCCGTACAGCAGCAGCCCGGCCGCCAGCCCGGCGCCCGCGCCGAAGCAGGCCGTGGGGATGATGTCCAGCGGGCTCTCCACCCGGCCGAAGCGGTCGTACCAGCGGACGCACCGGTGGACGGCGCCGAGCAGCACGCACAGGCCCAGCAGGCCGAGAGCGCCCCACCTCTCCCGGCGGCCGAGCACCGGCACCTCCTCGGGCGCGGGGACCTTCGGGGCCGTCCGGAGCCCGGTGAAGGCGAACCAGCCGATGACCACGAGGGCCAGGGCCGAACTGCCGTACTGGACGAACTGGTACACCGGGAAGCCGCCGACGCTGCGGCTGAGCACCGGCACCAGCTCCGTCCCCCACTGGCTGTGGTGCGTGAACGCGTCCCACACCACGTGCGTGGCCGCGCCCAGCGCACCGGAGACGGCGAACCACAACCAGGCGGAAGGACCGAAGGAGGCCCGCGTCCACCGCTGCCCCCGGACGAAGGCGTGGACGCGGCCCCGTACGCGTACCGGCAACAGCGCGACCAACGGCTCCCGCAGCAGGACCCACACGGTCACCAGCGCCGCCGCGATGACCACGTTCACCGTGACGACCCCGAGGAAGGTGTGCGTGAACGACCCGAACTCCATCGCCCCGGGGACCACCGTGTCCGCGAAGTAGGTGATGTCGGGCGCGAACGAACCGGCGACGAGAGCGGAGGGGAACAGCGGCCACCGGGCCGTCCCGTTCCGGCGGATCGCCGGGAGCACGGCGGCGGCATGGCTGAGCGTGAACGGCATGGCGGCAAGTATGCGGGACCGTTCGGGCACCCTTCCGTGGCCGCCAGGACAACATGCGCCTGCGAACGTGAAAAAAGAGTAAGAAGCGGTCAGGGCTCGGTGCTCGGCCGACACAAGTTGCCGTAGGGTCGCTGGAGTCCTTGCGCTGGGGAGCGCGAGCAGCCTTCGAGGGGGAGGGACCGGAACGTATGGCAGCGCACATTCGCCGACGTCTGCGCAAGGGGGCCACGACCACCGCGGTGGCGGCGGCCGCCGTGGCGGCACTCGCGGCCTCGCAGGCGCCCGCAGCGACCCTGGCCGACGGACCCGCCGGCGGCGGTGACCCCAAGGCGGCCGGTGAGGACACCGCGAGCACCGAGGACGACGGCGCCGCGACCGGCAACTCGCCCTACTACACGGACCTGCCGCCCCTGGTCACGCCCAACAAGCCCGGAGCCTCCAGCAATCTGCCGGTGACCGGGAGCGCGGAAGCCGGCATTCCGGCGTCGATCCTGGCCGCGTACAAGCAGGCCGAGCAGACCGTCCGGACGACCGACCCCACCTGCCGGCTGCCCTGGCAACTCCTCGCGGCGATCGGCAAGGTCGAGTCCGGCCAGGCCCGCGGCGGTCGCGTCGACGCCAAGGGCACCGCCAGCCCCCCGATCCTCGGCCCGGCCCTCAACGGCCAGGGCTTCGCCCTGATCAAGGACACCGACGGCGGGGCGTACGACAGCGACGCGGTCCACGACCGCGCCGTCGGCCCGATGCAGTTCATCCCGTCGACCTGGGCCTCCTGGGGCCAGGACGCCAACAGCGACGGACGCAAGGACCCCAACAACATCTTCGACGCGGCGCTCGCCGCCGGCCGCTACCTCTGCGCCAACGACCGGGATCTGGCCATCGCCGCCGACCTCGACAAGGCCGTGCTGAGCTACAACCGGTCGAACGAGTACCTGCGCACGGTCCGCTCCTGGTTCTCCTACTACCAGCGCGGTACGCACGAGATCCCCGACGGCACCGGAACGCTGCCCACCACTCCGAGCATCCCCGCCGGCTCCACCCCGAACCCGGGGACCCCGGGCCCGGGCGCCACCCCGGGCCCGAATCCCTCCCCGGACAAGCCGGGCGGGAAGCCGGGTCCGGGCTCCTCGAAGCCCGGCGACGGCTCCACCAGCCCGACGCCGAAGCCGCCGAAGCCGCCGAAGCCGCCCACCTCCGAGCCGACGCCGGCCGAGACCTTCGGCTCCCTGGAGAACGCGGGCACCGGCCCGCTGCGCGCCACAGCGGGCCAGGCGTTCGACGAGCGGGTCACCGTCCTCGCCCGCAACGCGCTCGGCGCACCGCTCGGCAGGGTGCCCGTCACGTTCACCGTCACCGGGAACACCGGCACGCTCTTCGCCGGCGGCAAGAAGACCGTCACGGTGCGGACCGGGGCGAACGGCACCGCCACCGCGCCGCAGCTCAGGGCCGGCGAGAAGGCCGGGGAGTTCACGGTGACCGCCGTCGCGGGCACCGGCAGGCCGCGCACCCTGACCTACGCGGCGACCGTCACCGCCCGCCAGGCCGACGCGCTCGCCCGGACCGACGAGAAGGCGCTCGTCGCCGCACCCGGCGAGAAGTTCGCGGACGCCGTCACCGTCAAGGCCACGTACAAGGACGCCGCGGCGGCCGGAGTGGCCGTCACCGCCACCATGGTCAAGGACCCCCTGGGGCTCTTCGACAACGACAAGGGCCCGTACTTCAAGGACGCGGCCGGCAAGCCGGTGCGGACCCTGACCACCCTGACGACGGACGCCGAGGGTGTGCTCCGGCTCCCGGAGATCTTCGCGGACGACACCGAGGGCACCTTCAAACTGCGCCTCACCACCGGGGGCGGCGCCTCGGTCGTCGTCGAACTCACCATCCGGGCCCCGGAGGAGACCGCCCCGGAGGAGACCGCCCCGGAGGAGACGGCCCCCGAGGAGACCGCCCCCGAGGAGACCGCCCCGGAGGGGACGGCCCCCGAGGAAGCCGCTCCGAAGGAGACGGCAACCCCCGAAGCCTGACCCCACGGCACCCGCCGCACCGCACAGCCATCGCGCACAGCCCCTCGGTCATCCGGCCGAGGGGCTGTCCGCTGTGTTCTCATCTCGCGCCCCGGTTGCTCCCGGGGCGGTGGTCCGATGACGACGACCTGATGGGTCGCCGGTGACCTGATGGAGCGTCAGGGGTGGGGCGCCGGCCTTCCTCGGCCTCGGCATCGGACTGCTCGCGCTCGCCCTCCGGCTGGAGGCGCGGTCCCGGCGGGCGGAGAGTCCTACGACCGCTTGAGTCGCGCCGAGGTGAACCGCGTCGCCGGTACGGTCGCGGGGTCCTCCGGCCACGGATGCTTCGGGTAGCGGCCGCGCAGCTCCGCCCGCACCGCCTTGTAGCCCTCCCGCCAGAACGACGCCAGGTCCGCCGTGACGGCCGCGGGCCGCCCGGCGGGGGACAGCAGGTGTACCAGGACCGGCACCCCGGCCACCCGGGGCGTCTCGGCCAGCCCGAACAACTCCTGGAGCTTCACCGCCAGGACGGGCTGCTCGCCGCCGTACTCGACCCTGATACGGGAGCCGCTCGGCACCTCGATCCGCTCCGGCGCCAGCTCGTCCAGCCGGGCGGCCTCCCCGGTCGCCCAGGGCAGCAGCCGCCGCAACGCCTGGCCCGCGTCGATCCGGCCCAGGTCCGAGCGCCGCCGGGCCCGCGACAGCTCCGGCTCCAGCCACGCCCCGGTCTCCGCGAGCAGCGCCTCGTCCGAGACGTCCGGCCACGGCGCGCCCAGCACCCGGTGCAGGAACGCCAGGCGCAGCCGGAACTGCTCACTGTCCCGGGTCCACCGCAGCAGCCCGAGCCCCTCTCGCCGCAGCCCCTCCACCAGGGCCCCGCGCACCAGCTCCGGATCGGGCTGCCGCAGCGGCCGGACCGCCAGCTCCACCGCGCCCAGCCGGTCCACCGACCGCGCCACCACCTCGCCGTCCACCCACCGGACCTCCTCGCCCCGCACCCGCAGATGACCGGCGGCCAGCAACGCGGTGGGCTCGTCGACCACCGCCGCCAGCCGCACCCGCGCCGACGCCGCGTGGGAGGGCCGGTCCGCGACCGCCACTGCCAGCCAGGACGCGCTGCGCAGCCGCGAGGCGTCCCGCAGCTCCGCGCCCGTGCCCGACGCCATCAGGAAGGCCCCGTCGCCCCGGGCCCGCGCCACCCGCTCCGGGAACGCCAGCGCGGCGACGAGGCCGACGACGGCGTCGTCGCCCCGGGCCCCGCCGGAGCCGGCGCCGTCCACCTGGCCCGAGAGCCGGCGCACCTCCTGCTTCCAGCGCGCCGCGTATCCGTCCTGGCCCCGGCGGGCGGTCCGCAGCGCCGCCGCGAGATCGTCCCCGTACTCCCTGGGGGGTTCCTCGCTCAGCAGCGCCACCACCTCCGCGGCCCGCCGCGCCCCGGCCTCCCGCGCCCCGGCCTCCCGCGCGCCGTCCAGCAGGGCCCGCGCCAGCCGCGGGTGCAGTCCGAGCCGGGACATCCGGGCGCCGCGCTCGGTGACCCGGCCCCCGCCGTCCACCGCGCCGATCGCCTCCAGCACCTCCCGGGCGGCGCCCATCGCCCCGGCGGGCGGCGGGTCCAGCAGCGCGAGCGAGGAGGCGTCCGGATCGCCCCAGCACGCCGCCTGGAGCGCGAAGGCGGCCAGGTCGGCGACCTTGATCTCGGGCGAGGGGAAGCGCGCGAGCCGCCCGTCCTCGGCCTGGTCCCAGCACCGGTACACCGCCCCCGGAGCCTCCCGCCCCGCCCGCCCGGCACGCTGCCGCCCGGCCGCCCGGGAGGCCCGTACGGTGCTCAGGGCGCCCAGCCCCCGGGCATGGTCGGTGCGGGGTTCCCGGGCGAGACCCGAGTCGACGACGACCCGCACGCCCGGCACCGTCAGCGACGACTCCGCCACCGAGGTCGCCAGGACCACCCGCCGCCGCCCGGAGGACCCGGCCAGCACCGCGTCCTGCACGGCGGCCGGAGCCCGCCCGTGCACCTGGAGCACCTCCGCGTCCACGTCCGCGAGCTGCCCGGCCACCCGCCCGATCTCCCCGACGCCGGGCAGGAAGCAGAGCACGTCCCCCTCCCGCTCGGCGAGCGCCCGCCGCACGGTCGCCGCCACATGCGTCAGCAGGGCGGGGTCCACCCTCATCCCGTGCGGCGGCTTCACCGGACGGGCGGGCGGCGCCCAGAGGACCTCCACCGGATGCGAGACGCCCTGCGCCTCGATCACCGGGGCGTCGCCGAGCAGCCGCGCCCAGCCCTCCGCGTCCGTCGTCGCGGACGCCGCCACCAGCCGCAGATCGGGCCGGATCGCCTCCCGCACGTCCAGGAGGAACGCGGCGACCGTGTCGGCGTCCAGGTGCCGCTCGTGGCATTCGTCGATGATCACCACGTCCACCCCGGCCAGCTCCTGGTCCCGCTGGAGCCGCTGGAGCAGCACCCCGGTGGTCACGACCTCCACCACCGTGTCCCGACCCACCACGCGCTCGCCGCGCACCGTGAAGCCGACCCGCTCGCCCGGCCGCTCGCCCAGCAGCCAGGCCATCCGCCGCGCCGCAGCCCGCGCGGCGATCCGGCGCGGCTCGGCGACCACGACCCGGCGCTCCGGGCCCTCGCCGGTCAGCCCGGCCAGCACCAGGGGGACGAGCGTCGTCTTGCCGGTGCCGGGCGGGGCGCACAGGACGGCGACGCCCCGGTCGTCGAGCGCGCGCCGCAGGGCGGGCACGGCGGTGCGGACGGGCAGTCGGTCCAGGGCTTCGGTGCGGATCACGCCCCCAGTGTCGTACGGGAGCGTCCCCGGGCGTTCCGCGCACCCCGGCCGGTCAGCGGCTCAGCCGCGCTCGCAGACGAAGATCGCCGTGCCCGGGATCAGGTTGCCGCGCAGCGGGGACCAGCCGCCCCACTCCTGGTCGTTCCAGGCGGGCCATTCCGGCTCGACCAGGTCGACCAGCCGGAAGCCGCCCGCCACCACGTCCCGGACCCGGTCGCCCAGCGTGCGGTGGTGCTCCACATAGACGGCGTCGCCTTCCTCGTCCTGCTCCACGTAGGGGACGCGGTCGAAGTAGGAGGCGGCGACGGACAGCCCCTCGGGCCCGGGCTCGTCCGGGAACGCCCAGCGGATCGGGTGCGTCACGGAGAACACCCAGCGCCCTCCGGGCCGCAGCACCCGGTGGACCTCGCGGAAGACCCGCACGGGGTCGGCGACGAACGGCACCGCCCCGTAAGCGGAGCAGGCCAGGTCGAAGGCCCCGTCCCGGAACGGGAGCCGGCCCGCGTCGGCCTCGACCAGGGGCACGTCCCCGCCGATCCGCAGGGCGTGCTGGAGCTGGCGGTGGGAGAGGTCGAGCGCGACCGGGCGGGCGCCCCGCCCGGCCAGCCAGCGCGAGCACTGGGCGGCCCCGGCGCCGATCTCCAGGACGTCGAGGCCCTTCAGGGAGGCGGCGGGCCCCAGCAGGGCGGCGTCCGCCTCGTCCAGCCCCTCCGGACCCCAGACGAAGCGGTCGTCCCCCAGGAAGCCGCCGTGGTCGCTCTGGTACTCGTCGGCGTTCCGGTCCCACCAGCCGCGGCTGGCCCGGCTGCTCTCCGTCTCGTCCGCCGCCCGGCGGGTGGCTTCGGGCTCCTGGGGCTCTGCGGGTTCTGCGGAGCGGGTCCCGTGGATCTCTTGGCTCATCGTGCCCGTCGTTGTAGTTTGCCTTCACCCGCCGCGCGCGGTACGTACCAAGGGGCGTGCCCCGGGGGTACGGACGCGCGTCCGCGGCGCCGTGCCGGAGTGTCCTCGGGCCGATACGGCCTCGGGGAACACGAGTTGTGCCGGAATTGGGGCGATGCGCCCCGGGTGTGCGTCTTCGCGCATTGACCCTGTCCGGCTGCCCCCGTATGCTACAAGTTGCGCTGCGAGCCTGCGCGCCTCAGACCTAGCAGGCCGCGCTCGCGTCTGTTGCATGTCCCCTCGGTTGTCGAGAGCGTCTCTCCGGAAACGGATTGCGTGCTTTCCAGGCTGTCCGGCTTCTGCAGAGGCGATACGGGCTTTCGGCGTAGCAGTACCTACGACTCTCTGTCCGTACCGGAGCCCTTTCCCACATGACGAGCAGCACCGAGACCACCACCACGCCGCAGGTTGCGGTCAACGACATCGGCGACGCGGACGCGTTCCTCGCGGCGATCGACGAGACGATCAAGTACTTCAACGACGGCGACATCGTTGATGGCGTCATCGTCAAGGTTGACCGGGACGAGGTTCTCCTCGACATCGGTTACAAGACCGAAGGTGTCATCCCGAGCCGCGAGCTCTCGATCAAGCACGACGTCGACCCGAACGAGGTCGTCAAGGTCGGCGACGAGATCGAGGCCCTGGTTCTCCAGAAGGAGGACAAGGAAGGCCGCCTGATCCTCTCGAAGAAGCGCGCTCAGTACGAGCGTGCTTGGGGCACCATCGAGAAGATCAAGGAAGAGGACGGCATCGTCACCGGTACCGTCATCGAGGTGGTCAAGGGTGGTCTCATCCTCGACATCGGCCTCCGTGGCTTCCTGCCGGCGTCGCTCGTCGAGATGCGTCGCGTCCGCGACCTCCAGCCCTACGTGGGCAAGGAGCTCGAGGCCAAGATCATCGAGCTGGACAAGAACCGCAACAACGTGGTCCTGTCCCGCCGTGCCTGGCTCGAGCAGACCCAGTCCGAGGTTCGCCAGACGTTCCTCACGACCCTGCAGAAGGGTCAGGTCCGCTCCGGCGTCGTCTCCTCGATCGTCAACTTCGGTGCCTTCGTGGACCTGGGTGGCGTCGACGGTCTCGTGCACGTCTCCGAGCTGTCCTGGAAGCACATCGACCACCCCTCCGAGGTTGTCGAGGTCGGCCAGGAAGTCACCGTCGAGGTCCTCGACGTCGACATGGACCGCGAGCGCGTCTCCCTGTCGCTCAAGGCGACGCAGGAAGACCCGTGGCAGCAGTTCGCCCGGACGCACCAGATCGGTCAGGTCGTCCCGGGTAAGGTCACCAAGCTCGTTCCCTTCGGTGCGTTCGTCCGCGTCGACGAGGGCATCGAGGGCCTGGTCCACATCTCCGAGCTGGCCGAGCGCCACGTGGAGATCCCGGAGCAGGTCGTCCAGGTCAACGACGAGATCTTCGTCAAGGTCATCGACATCGACCTCGAGCGTCGTCGCATCAGCCTCTCGCTGAAGCAGGCCAACGAGTCCTTCGGCGGCGACCCGGCCTCGGTCGAGTTCGACCCGACGCTGTACGGCATGGCCGCGTCGTACGACGACCAGGGCAACTACATCTACCCCGAGGGCTTCGACCCCGAGACCAACGACTGGCTCGAGGGCTTCGAGGCGCAGCGCGAGGTCTGGGAGACCCAGTACGCCGAGGCGCAGACGCGCTTCGAGCAGCACCAGGCCCAGGTCATCAAGTCCCGCGAGGCCGACGAGGCTGCTGCGGCCGAGGGCGCTGCTGCCCCGGCCGGCGCTGCTCCGGCCGCCTCCGGCGGCAGCGGTGGCGGCGGTGGCGGCGGCTCCTACTCCTCGGAGTCGGCGGACAACTCCGGCGCCCTGGCGTCGGACGAGGCCCTTGCCGCACTGCGCGAGAAGCTCGCGGGCGGCCAGAGCTGACGCTCTGACCCCGGCGGCCCATCGGCTGCGGTAGCTGTACAGCGGTAAGTGAGGCCCGTTCCCTTCGGGGGGCGGGCCTCACTCGCGTTCAGGGGGCGGGGCGGGGCGGTTACGGGGTGACGGTGATGTTGGTCAGCCCCTGGCCGCCGGTGACGGTGTTGCTCGCGTACACCGTGGTGCGGCAACCGGAGCTGTTGTTGGTGACGTTGATGGCGAGTCGCTTGTCGCCGGTGGCACCGGAGAGGTCCGAGGCGTTGCCGCGGAAGACGGTGCCGCAGCCCCAGCCGCTCTGCTGGGTGTGGGTCTCGTAGCCGTTGTTGGTGGTGCGCGAGCCCTTGTTGTCCTCGACCAGGACGTTGTTGCCCTTCACGTCGACCCAGGAGTCGTCGTAGTTGGCGCCGGTCAGCCCGTCGCCGTCGAAGGTGTTGCCGATGATCCTCGCGCCGGTCGTGCCCTCCTTGATGTCGATGCTCTCGCCGCCGACACCGGGGCCGATGGTGTTGTTCAGGATCTGCGCGTTGTCGCTGCGATCGGAGAGGTCGCCGGCCGAACCGACGTACACGCCCTCGCCCATGCCGCGTCCGTTCTGCCCGGTGTCGTGGATCCGGGAGTTCTTCAGAACGCCGTCCTTGCTGGACCTGCGGAAGTGGACGCCTTCCATGTCGAGGTCGTGCACGGTCACCGAGTCGATGACGACGCCGTTCGCCGCGTCGGCCATGATGCCCTTCTGGCCGCCCTTGACCGTGACGCCCTGAACGGTCCAGTACGAGGCGCCGTTCAGGTGCAGCCCGTAGCCGCCGCCGGCGGTCAGGACCGCCCTGCTGGAGCCCGTGAGGGTGATCCGTGCCCCGGAGGCGCCGGGTCGGGTGGCCTTGAAGTTCCCGGTGTACGTGCCGTCGGCGAGCCGGATCGTGTCTCCCGGGGAGACGGCGGCGAGTGCCGACTTGAGCTGGGCCGCGGTGCTGACGTCGATGACCGCGGCGTTCGCGGGGCCGGCGCCGGCCAGGGTGAGACCGCCGGCGGCCAGGGCGGCGGCGAGCAGAGCGGTGAGGGGGGAGCGGGTGCGCATGGGGGGTGCCTTCCCGTGGAGAGGGCCAGGGGTTCTCGTACATGAACATGGGGCGAGTCCCTGAACGTGTTGCCCAGTGACGGTAGGGACGGTGACGGGGCGCGTCAAGGTCTGGACCAGGATCGACGGGTGATGCCGACCAGGCCGAACCGCTCCTGCGGGACCGGCAACTGACACGCCGTGAACCGTCCTCACCGGGGAAAGGTCCGGGCGCGGGGAATGCGTGTGCCGCCCTCCGTGTTCTTCTCTAGGAACACGAGGAGGAGCGGTAACCGTGCCTGATCCGCAGAGTTTGTACGAATGGGAGCCGAAGGGCCTGGCCGTCGTCGACATGGCCTTGGCGCAGGAGTCGGCCGGCCTGGTCATGCTCTACCACTTCGACGGCTACATCGACGCGGGCGAGACCGGCGAGCAGATCGTCGACGGCCTGCTCGAAACGCTGCCGCACCAGGTCGTCGCGCGCTTCGACCACGACCGGCTCGTCGACTACCGCGCACGGCGCCCCCTGCTCACCTTCCGGCGCGACCGCTGGACGTCCTTCGAGGCTCCGACCCTGGAGGTGCGGGTGGTGCAGGACGCCACCGGAGCGCCCTTCCTGCTGCTGTCGGGCCCGGAGCCGGACGTGGAGTGGGAGCGGTTCGCCGCCGCCGTCGAGCAGATCGTCGAGCGCCTCGGCGTCCGGCTCGCGGTGAACTTCCACGGCATCCCGATGGGCGTCCCGCACACCCGCCCCGTCGGCATCACCCCGCACGGCAACCGCACCGACCTGATGCCGGGTCACCGCAGCCCCTTCGACGAGGCCCAGGTGCCCGGTTCGGCCGAAGCCCTCGTCGAGTACCGACTGATGGAGGCGGGCCACGACGTCCTCGGGGTCGCCACCCACGTCCCGCACTACGTCGCCAGGTCCTCCTACCCGGACGCGGCGCTGACCGCGCTGGAGGCGATCACCGCGGCGACGGGTCTCGTGCTGCCCGCGCTCGCCCACTCCCTGCGCACCGAGGCGCACCGCACCCAGACCGAGATCGACCGGCAGATCGGCCAGGGCGACGAGGAGCTGGTCTCGCTCGTCGAGGGCCTGGAGCACCAGTACGACGCCGTCGCCGGCTCCGAGACGCGCGGCAACCTCGTCGCCGAACCGGTCGACCTGCCGTCCGCCGACGAGATCGGCCGCGAGTTCGAGCGCTTCCTCGCCGAGCGGGAGGGCGAGGGCTGAGCGCCCCCGCCCGGCCCGTAGGCTGCGGCCCATGCTGAAAGTGGGCCTGACCGGCGGCATCGGAGCCGGCAAGAGCGAAGTGTCGCGGCTGCTCGTGAAGTACGGTGCCGTCCTGATCGACTCCGACCGGATCGCCCGTGAGGTCGTCGAGCCCGGTACGCCCGGACTCGCCGCCGTCGTCGAGGAGTTCGGGCCGGACGTGCTGACCGCCGAAGGCGCTCTGGACCGCCCGGCGCTCGGCGCGCTCGTCTTCGCCGACGCCGGGCGGCTGGCCGCGCTCAACGCGATCGTCCACCCCCTGGTCGGCGCCCGCGCGGCCGAACGGGAGCGGGCGGCCCCCGAGGACGCCGTCGTCGTCCATGACGTCCCGCTCCTCACGGAGAACGGGCTCGCCCCTCTCTACGACCTGGTCGTGGTCGTCGACGCCTCGGCCGAGACCCAGCTCGACCGGCTCGTCACGCTGCGCGGAATGACGGAGTCCGACGCCCGTGCCAGGATGGCCGCACAGGCCACCCGCGACCAGCGCCGGGCCGTCGCCGACCTGATCGTGGACAACGACGGGCCGTTGGAGGCGCTGGAACCGCAGGTGCGCACGGTCTGGGACGAGTTGGTCCGCAGGGCCGCTGTCCGCTGAGTCCGCGTGCGGGACGCCCCGGCCGGGCGCAGCGGAATACCGGCTCCGGGGTGGACGTTGGAAAACCGCGAGGGAAGGGAAGGATGCGACCGTGCCCGAGAGGAATCCGGAGACCCACGTCATCGACTTCCGTGCGGCCGAGCAACTGCTCGACGCCCGGGACCCCCGGGGTGCCGTCAAGCTCCTCGACTCGGTGATCGCCGCCCATCCGGAGAACACCGCCGCCCGGCTGCTCCGGGCCCGCGCCTTCTTCGCCGCCGCCCAACTGCGCCCCGCCGAGCTGGAATTCGAGCTGGTGCTGGAGCGCGAGCCGGACAACGCGTTCGCCCACTTCGCCCTGGCCCGCACCTTCGAACGGGCCGGCCGCCCCGAGCAGGCGACCCGGCACTTCCGCCTGGCTGCGGCGCTCGACCCGAAGCCGGAGTACCTCCGGGCCGCGAAGTTCGACGAGCGGCCCTGACGGGGCGGGCCGACTGCGCGGGGACACGCCCCAGGGGCGTCCGCGCGGGCCTGCCTTCCGGATATCCCTAGGCCCTGTCGTCGAACTCCCGTCGTCGCCCGGAGGGCGGCCCTGCGGGGTCAGGTGCGTGCTCTCGGCGTGCCGGGCTCACGTCCTCGTACTGGACGTACTCGGGCGTGGGCCCGGTGCGGCGAGAGTGCGTGCATGGCGCCGCGGGGCAGACGGGAGTTTGACGACAGGGCCTAGGGGCGCCCGGAGGACGGGCCCGCGCGTCCCTCGTTCCTCCAGCCGCTGTCCGTGCCGGGCCCCGGCCGACGTGAAGGGCCGTCGCCGTGGTCCGGCTCGTACGGCGGGACGTCGCGGCCCGGCTGGTAGCGCGGGCCCTGGCGCATGCGGTACGCGATCACGCAGAGGTCCACCACGGCGAGCAGGAGCACCACCCCGCAGGCCGCCGCCCAGCCCGGCCGTCCGTTCAGGGCGAAGGCCACCAGGCCGAAGAGCGCCCATGCCATTCCCCACAGGCTGAGCCAGAGCCGCATCCGGAGTGGACTGCGGGCGGTCGCGGGTTCACTGCCGGTACGCATGACGATCACCTCACTCCACCAGCATGGACCCATCCGGCGGCGTACGGAACGGAACGCGGCGCACGGGGGAGGAGCGGGAGCACCGGCCGGGGAGGGTCGCTACGCTGCGGGCTCCGGTGCTGACCCCGCGTGATGGCCGGGGAACTGAGCCCGGCGACGGCTCGTTCGTCCTGCATGAGCGAATCACTGGTACGCGAGGGGTACGAGGGGACCGGTCCCGGAGCCATCACGCCTGACGGGTGCGCGGTGGAGCTGTATCGCCGGCTGTCCGTCGGCGACGAGCCGGACGTGATCGCGGGCGTCGCCCCCGCCGGGGCGAGCATCCTCGAACTGGGCTGTGGGGCGGGCCGGGTGACCCACCCGCTCGTGCGGCGCGGATTCCGGGTGACGGCGGTGGACGAGTCGCCGGAGATGCTGGAGGAGATCGTCGGGGCGCGCAGGGTGCGGAGCCCCATCGAAACGCTGGACCTGGACGGCGAGCGGTTCGACGTGGTGCTGCTCGGCTCGTTCCTGGTCCACGCGGGAGAGCACCGGGTGCGCGACGGGATGCTGCGCGTCTGCCGCGACCATGTGCGGGACGACGGGATCGTCCTCGTCCAGCGTGAGGGGGCGGCCCACCGCTCGGAGCTGCCGTGGGAGCGGACCGACCCGTCCGGCGGTCTGATCCGGATCGTCGCCGCGGATCCGGTGGGCGACGGTGTGCGCTCGGTGCGCGCGGAGTATCACTTCGACGACGCGCGGTGGACGCAGACCTTCCTGTCGCGGGAGCTGTCCGACGAGGACGTCGCCCGGCATCTGGCGACGGCCGGACTCACGGTGGACCGCACCCTCACCGACGACGGCACCTGGCTGCTGGCCCGCCCCGTGCTCTGAGGAGCCGCGACCGGGCGGGCCTCCAGCCGCGGTCCCCCCTGTCGCTCAGTGGACGAAGCTGTAGCTGCGCCACGGCCCGCTGCCCGGCGGCGCCACATCGCTGAACCTGGTCGGCACGTACGTCGTCCTGCCGCCCGTGCAGTCCCGTGTGCGGTAGAGGATGACGTCGACCAGCGTCCCGTTCTCCACCTCCCGGGCTCCCGCCGGGGCGATCCGGTGGCAGCCGCGTACCGACGGGCTGTTCACCTGGAGCACCGCTTCGCGCTCCGTCGTGTACGTCACCGGGCCCACCGCGGTGCGGCCGAGCCCGGAGCAGCCCGAGACGGCGAGGGCGAGGAGCGAGGCTCCGGCGGCGATCCGGAGGCGGCGTCGGCGACGGGGAACGGTGGCGGTCACGGACATGGGCGGGTCCTCGTCTGCTCGTCCGGTGCTCGTCCGGCGATTCGGTACGTCGGGAAGACGTGCTGGCGCTGGCCACCCTGCCCGCCCCGGGGCGGGCAGGCACCCGGTGCGCGGCCGACCGGGCGAGCCGCGGTGCGACGGACAGGATTCCCAACAGCCGTTCGCCCGTCACCGAGCGTGGCGGACCACGCGCGGAGCGGGGAACCCGCCCGGTCGATTCCGCCGCCGCTGACCTGGGGTGATGCGGCGGGCGTCCGCAGTGTCAGACCTCCCGCCTAGACTCGCGGAGTCAGCACATTCCGTGCCGACGGAGACCGCGGATCAGGTGGGAGGGGGTGACGGACATGACGGCACGAACCCGCGAGAGCGAGCAACGGGAGACCGAGCTGCGGGAGACCGAGGACACGGCCCGGACCGCCGACGCCGGACGCCTCCTGCGCTGCGCGGCGGTCTTTCTGCCCGGCCCGGTGCCCAGGGACGGCCGCATCGCCTTCTGGGACCCGCTCGCGAGCGCCGGCCCGTGGCACGACGACGGGGCGCGGGGGCGGAGCGGAACGCCCTTCGGGTACGCGGAGCCCCCCGGCAGTCCCGACTCCGTCCCGTGCACCACCGCCCGGCTCACGGTCGTCCGGCCGGACCCGGCGGCGGGCCCCGGAAGCGTGCGCGCCGTCGCGGTCCCCGCGGCGCTGCTGTCCGTCGCCGACGCGCTCCCCCTGCTCGTCCGGGCACGCCATCAGGCCTCCGCCCACCCCGCCACCCGCTGCTGGGGGGCGGCTGCTCTGCACGCCCTTCAGCTCGTCGCCCGCGGCAGACTCCTCCCCGGACTCACGGCGGACGGTCACGACGCCTGGCGGGCGGGCCCGAGGGACGCCGAGGACGTCGCGCACCTGCGGGCGGTCGCCGCCGCCCTGCCGCCCGAGGGGCACGCGGCGCCCGCCCCCGGTTCCGGGCCGCCCCGGCTCCCCGACCCCGAGGCACTGCTCGGGGCGTTCCTGGACGCCGTCGCCGACACCCTGCCGCGCACCCCCGCCGCCGCGTTCGCGATGGGCGCGCCGTTCGCCGCCCGCGAACCCCAGCATCTGCCCCATGTCGCGGCCTGGGCCGTGGAGGTCGCCTCGGGCCTGGACGCGGGCGTGCGGGTCTCGCTCCGCCTGGACCTCTCCGCGTACGAGCTGTTCGACACCGCCGACACCTACGCGGTCACGGCCGCCCGCGAGGAGACGGGGACCGACGGAGGATCCGCGCCGCCGGAGCACCCGGACGACCCGGCGGTCCGGCACGCCGCCGCTGCCGTCGTCCAGGTCCACAGCCTCGCCGACCCGACCTACGTGGTGGACGCGGCCGCCCTGTGGAACGGCGCGGCGGGCGAGCCGTTCGGGCCGCGTGCCCGGGTCGACGCGGTGCTGGCGCTGCGCCGCGCCGCCCGCGTCTGGGCCCCGCTGGAACGACTGCTGGGGCAGCCCGCCCCCGATGTGCTCGCGATCACCGAGGACGAGCTGTACGAGCTGCTGAGCGACGCGGGATCCCGGCTGGCCGCCGCCGGGATCGAGGTGCACTGGCCGCGCGAGCTGGCCCGTTCCCTCACCGCGAGCGCCGTCGTGCGGCCCGCGCCCGGATCGGCCACCGACGGCACGTCCTTCTTCGACGCCGAGCACCTCTTCGCCTTCGACTGGCAGCTGTCCCTGGGGGAGGAGCGGCTCACCGAGGCGGAGATGGACACCCTGGCCGAGGCCCACCGCCCGGTGGTGCGGCTGCGCGACCAGTGGGTGGTCGTCGACCCCGCCCTCGTACGCAAGGCGCGCAAGCGGGAGCTGGGACTCCTGGATCCGGTGGACGCGCTCGCCGTCGCCCTCACCGGCAGCGCGGAGGTGGACGGCGAGCGCGTGGACGCCGTCCCCGCCGGGGCGCTGGCCGCCCTCCGTACGCGCATCCTCGCCCAGGACACCACGATCGCGCCGCCGCCCGGCCTCGACGCGACGCTGCGCGACTACCAACTGCGCGGTCTGGCCTGGCTGGACCGGATGACCTCGCTCGGGCTTGGCGGCTGCCTCGCCGACGACATGGGCCTCGGCAAGACGATCACCCTCATCGCCCTCCATCTGCACCGGGCGCACCCCTCGCCCACCCTGGTGGTCTGCCCCGCCTCCCTCCTCGGCAACTGGCACCGCGAGATCAACCGCTTCGCCCCCGGAGTCCCCGTGCGCCGCTTCCACGGCACGGACCGGACCCTGAGCGACCCGGACGGCGGCTTCGTCCTCACCACCTACGGGACCATGCGCTCCAGCGCCCCCCAGCTCGCCGAGCAGAGCTGGGGCCTGGTCGTCGCCGACGAGGCGCAGCACGTCAAGAATCCGCACTCCTCCACGGCCAGGGCGCTGCGCACCATCCCCGCACCGGCCCGGGTCGCCCTCACCGGCACGCCCGTCGAGAACAACCTCTCCGAGCTCTGGGCGCTCCTCGACTGGACCACGCCCGGACTGCTCGGCCCGCTCAAGGCGTTCCGGGCCCGGCACGCCCGGATCGTGGAGAACACCGGCACCGCCGCGGGCCTGGGCAACGAGGAGGCGGTGGAGCGGTTGTCCCGGCTGGTGCGGCCCTTCCTCCTGCGGCGCAAGAAGTCCGACCCCGGCATCGCCCCCGAGCTGCCGCCCAAGACGGAGACCGACCACCCCGTCTCCCTCACCCGTGAGCAGGCCACGCTCTACGAGGCGGCCGTCCGCGAGACGATGGCGCAGATCGAGGCGGCGGAGGGCATCGCCCGCCGGGGTCTCGTCATGAAGCTGCTGACCTCGCTCAAGCAGATCTGCAACCACCCCGCCCAGTATCTGAAGGAGGAGCCGACCCGGCTCACGGGCCGCTCCGGCAAGCTCGCCCTCCTCGACGAACTGCTCGACACGATCCTGTCCGAGGACGGCTCGGTCCTGATCTTCACGCAGTACGTGGCGATGGCGAAGCTCCTCTCCGCGCACCTCGCCTCCCGCGCGATCCCCTCCCAGCTCCTCCACGGCGGTACGCCGGTGGACGAGCGGGAGCGGATGGTGGACCGCTTCCAGTCCGCCGAGGTCCCCGTCTTCCTGCTCTCCCTCAAGGCGGCCGGCACCGGGCTGAATCTGACCCGCGCCGCCCATGTCGTCCACTTCGACCGCTGGTGGAACCCCGCCGTGGAGGAGCAGGCCACCGACCGGGCGTACCGGATCGGCCAGACCCAGCCCGTGCAGGTGCACCGGATCATCGCGGAGGGCACGGTGGAGGACCGGATCGCCGAGCTGCTGGAGTCCAAGCGGGTCCTGGCCGACGCGGTGCTCGGCAGCGGCGAGAGCGCCCTGACCGAGCTCAGTGACCGTGACCTCGCCGACCTCGTATCGCTGCGGAGGCCCGCATGAGCCCGCGCCCGACCACCGGCCCGGCCGCCCGGAGGTCGGCCCCCCGCGCCCGGCCCGGCCCGGACGACCTGCGGCGCACCTTCGAGGCGGTGCCCGCCCGCACCTCCGCCGAGGGCGAGCCCTTCGCGGGCAGCTGGTGGGGCCGGGCCTGGGTGGACGCGGTGGAGTCGCTGTCGATGGACGAGGCCCGCCTCGCCCGCGGCCGCGCGTACGCCGACGACGGCCAGGTCGCCGCGATCACCGTCACCCCCGGGCGGGTCGTCGCCTATGTGCACGGCAGCCGGGCCCGCCCCTACCGCGCCGAACTGCGGCTGCGCACCTTCACCGACCCCGGCTGGGAGACCCTGCTCGACGCGGTCGCCGCCCACCCCGGCCACCTGGCCGCGCTGCTGGCCAAGGAGATGCCGCACTCCCTGGCCCCCACCGCCGAGGAGGCCGGTGTCCGGCTGCTGCCCGCCGCCGACGACCTCGACCCCAGCTGCACCTGCCCCGACCACGGGCGGCCCTGCAAGCACGTTGCCGCCCTCTGCTTCCAGACGGCCCTGCTGCTCGACGGCGACCCGTTCGTCCTGCTGCTGATGCGGGGCCGGGGCGAGCGCGAGCTGCTGGACGAGCTCGGCCGGCGCAACGCCGAGCACTCCGCCCGGGAGCGCCCCGCCGCTCCCGCCGTCCCGACGGTCGGGGCCCCGGAGGCCTTCGCCGCCCGCTTCCTGCCCCCGCTCCCGGCCCCCTTGCCCGTACCCCCGCATCCCGGCCAGCCACCGTCGTATCCCGATCTGCCCGGCGCCCGCGACCCGTTGGGCCTGGACCACCTCGCCACCGACGCCGCCGCCCGCGCCCACGCCCTGCTGACCACGGGCCGTGATCCGCTGGCCGGGCTCACCCCGTGGCAGGACGCGGTCCGCCTCGCCGCCGCCCGGCCGACCGCCGGGCTCACCGCCACCACCCGCGCGCTCTACCGGGAGCTGGCCTACGCCACCGGCCGCACCACCACCGATCTCGCCCGCGCCGTCGCCGCCTGGCGGCAGGGCGACGCCGAGGGCCTCGCGGTCCTGGAGACGCCCTGGGACCCGCCGGCCGGCCCCTTCGACCGGGCCAGGCCCGCGCTCGCCGCCGCCGACTTCCCGCGCTTCACACCCTGGCGCAACCACCTCACCCACCCGGACGGTTCGCTCCAGCTCCGCTTCGGCCACGACCACCGGTGGTACGGCTACGAATCCGATCCCGGCGCCGACGACTGGTGGCCGCGCGCCGCCCCGGACCCCGACCCGGTGGCCGCCCTGGAGGCCCTGCTGGCCGGCGACTTCGTCCCCGACGTCTCCGGCACCGACGACCCGTCGTACGTACGGTAAAACCCTTGGCCAGGGGAGAGTCGCCCCTGTTAGCGTCCACGACGTGGCGAAACTCAATCAGATCATCGCAGTGGAGAAGGGCGTCAAGTCCAAGGCACACCAGGACCTGACGGCGGCTCATCACGGCCTCCAGAAGACCGGACTGCTGGCCGGGATCTCCCGGACCTACCAGCCCAAGGACGAGGAGGGCGAACAGCTTCCGCCCGAGTCGACGCTCGTCCAGGTCAAGGCCGAGGACGTGCTGCGGGACACCGCGGTCACCCTGACCCGGCTCTTCGATGTGACCGCCACGAAGGACTGGGCGAACTGCTCGGCCCGGGCCGATGTGACGGTCGACGGCCGGGTGCTGGTGAGCGAGATGCCGGTGTCGTATCTGCTCTTCCTGGAGAAGCAGTTGACCGACCTCAACACCTTCGTCCGCAAGCTGCCCGTGCTGGACGCCGCCGAGGCCTGGGTGCAGGACCCCTCGACCGACTCCTGGAAGACCGAGCCGGTCCGCACGGTCCGCACGAAGAAGGTGCCCCGCAACCACGTGAAGGCGGAGGCCACCGAGAAGCACCCGGCGCAGGTCGAGGTGTACTACGAGGACATCCCGATCGGGTACTGGACGACGGTCAAGTTCTCCGGAGCGCTCCCGGCGCGGCGCGTCAACGAACTGCTGGACCGGATCGAGAAGCTCCAGCAGGCCGTGAAGTTCGCCCGCGAGGAGGCCAACGGCGCGGACGTCACCGACCAGCGGGTGGGTGATGCGGTATTCGGTTACCTCTTCGGGTGACCGACCATGGATTCCCCGGGCGCCGCTCAAGGCGGCCGGGGTGCGCGAGGAGCGCAAGCTGAAACTGAGGCTTGTCGTGAAGGCGCGGTTCCAGTGGAGGTTCAACTCCTCCCTCCGGCACGGGCCGGAGTAGCCCAAGCAGGCAGAGGCAGACCGCCGTCAATCTCAGACTATTGCTCCAGACTCAGCATTCGCCGCCGATCGCCGGATCGAACGGGCCCGGGCCCGCGCGCGTCGAAATGCCGGTTCAAGTCCGGCCCGCAGAGCTTCGATCTGCGGTGGTCCAAAGGCAGGACGCGACGACATCAGACTGACCCGGATCCTTAAACGTGCCGGCGTGCCCGATGGGCGGCACACTCAGGGCCCGGAGGCCGGCTACGCCTCCGGGCCCGCTCCCGTTCCCGGGCAGCGGGGGAGACCCGGAGCCGACCACAGGGGCGCGGGACCCGCAGGGCACAATGCAGGACGTGCGAGGTACAGACGTGCAAGGTGCAGGGGACGTGCAGGGCTCAGGGGACGCGCAGTCCACAGCCGCCCGGCTGCGGGCGATCTGTGACGAGGTGTCGGACCGCTTCTACGAGCGGGCCGACGTGGTGCGCACGCTGGTGGTGGCGCTGCTGGCCGGGCAGCACTCGCTGGTGCTCGGCCCGCCCGGAACGGCGAAGTCCGAGATCGCCCGGGAGCTCACCGGCAGGGTCCAGGGGGCCGCCTACTGGGAGATCCTCCTGTCGAAGTTCACCGCGCCGACGAGGATGTTCGGTCCCGTCGACGTCGCCGCGCTCGCCCGCGGGGAGTACCGCCAGGTGTACGAGGGCCGCGCCACGACCGCGCACGTCGCGTTCATCGACGAGATCTTCAAGTGCTCCACGGCGGCGCTGAACGAGACCCTGGGCTACCTCAACGAGCGGATCTACCACCCCGAGAGCGGCGGCGAACCGATTCGCTGCCCGCTGATCGGCGCCATCACGGCGAGCAACGAACTGCCGACCGGGGAGGACACGGCCGCGATCTACGACCGGCTGCTGGTGCGGATCGAGGTCGGATACCTGGCGGACCCGTCGAACTTCGCCGTGCTGGTCCGCTCCGCCGTCAGCCGCCCGGCGGCCCCCGTCCGCACCACCGTCGAACTGACCGCGTTGCAGGAAGCGGTGACCGGATCCGTCCCGGCCGTGGACGTCCCCGACGCCATCGTGGACGCCGTGTGCGCGCTGCGGGCGGCCCTGCGCCGCAAGGAGCTCATCGCCTCCGACCGCCGCTGGCGGCAGGCGGTGCGGCTGCTCCAGGCGTCCGCGTACCTCGACGGCCGCCCGACGGTCTCCGAGACCGACCTGACGGTGCTCACCCACGTGCTGTGGGACTCCCCGGCCCAGCGCCCCACCGTCGAGCGGGAGGTGCTGCACCTGGTCAACCCCGACGCCAAGGAGGCGCTCGACCTGGCCGACGCCCTCGACGAGCTGGAGGCCCAGCTCGACGCCATGGCGGGGCAGTCCCGCGAGGCGCTCAGCGACTGGGTCATCAAGAAGGCCCACAACAAGCTCGCCACGGCGGGCAAGCGGCTGGAGAAGCTGCGTGCCGAGGCGGCGGGCGCCGGCCGCTCCACCGCCGCCATCGACCGGGTCACCGGCCGTCAGCGCGCCGTCCGCGCCCGCGTCCTCACCGAGGCGCTCGGCATGGACGCGAGCATGGTCCAGGACCGGCTCTGAACACCGGGAGGAACAGCGGCGCAGGCAGGGCGCCGGCCGCGCTCGACGCACTCGCGGGCCGGGCCCGGACGTGGCTGGGCCACTCCACGGCCCTGCGGAGCACGGGGGCCGTCGTCGCGGACCGGTTCGAACGGTTCACCTGGCGCGACACCCGCGAACAGTCCGAAGGGCTGCGCGAGCTGGCCCAGGAGCTGGGCGAGCGCCACGACCACGCCGCCGACCTCCTGGCCGATGTGTTCCTGGCCGCCTACAAGGCCGGCCTGCGCCTGCGCGAGCGTACGGAGATGGAACCCTCGCGCCTGGTCAACCACCAGATCGTCACCGCCCTGGTGGAGTCGCCGGACTTCGCCGCGCTGCGCCGGGAAACCGTCGGCGACCCGTACGCCGCCGCCATGGCGGTCCTCGCCCAGTCCGGCGCTCTGCGCAGGATGCTGGAGCGCGCCCAGGACGCCCAGGGGCGGGCCGAGCGGGCGGCGAAGGCCCTCCAGGACGCCGACAGCGCTGCGACCGCCGTGGCCGAGGCGCTCCAGCGCGCCGCCGAAGAGGCCGGTGAGGACGGCGGCGTACCGGCCTCGACCGCCGACGCCGTCCACCGGGCGATCGAGGCGGCCGAGGCGACCGGAACCGCCGCGCGGCTGGCCGCCCGGGCTGCCGAGCAGGGAGCCGCGGCCGTCCCCGGCCTCCGCGCCGCCGCGCATCACGCGGCGGCGACGGCCGCCGATGCCGTCCGGGAGGAGGCCGTGCTGATGCGGGCCTGGGGTGTGGGCCCCGACGAGCTGGAGAGGATGCCGTACGCGCGTCGCGCCCGGCTCGCCGAGCGGCTGCGCGCCGGCCGTCTCGCCCGGTGGGCGGAACTGATCGGCCGCTTCCGGCAGATGGCCGACGGCGAGCGGGCCCGCAAGGTGGAGAGCACCTCCGGGGAGCTGGTCGGCGTCACGCTCGGCGACGACCTCTCCCGCCTGATCCCCTCCGAGCTGGCCAACCTCGGGCTGCCCGAACTGCGTGCCGTCTTCGCCGCGCGGTACGCCGCCGGGGAGCTGATGCTCTACGACAGCCGGGGCGAGCAGCCGACGGGGCGGGGTGCCGTCATCGCGTGCGTGGACACCTCCCACTCGATGTACGCGGCGGGGCCCGGCGGGGTCACGCGGGAGGCGTGGTCCAAGGCGTGCGCCCTGGCGCTGCTGGACCAGGCCCGCCATGCCGGGCGCGACTTCGTCGGCATCCTGTTCTCCGCCGAGGACAGGATCCAGGTCTTCCGCTTCCCGGCCGGACGGTCCGCCGGCATCGAGCGGGTGCTCGACTTCGCGGAGACCTTCCTCGGCGGCGGCACCAGCTACCAGACGCCCCTGACCGCGGCCCGCGAACTTCTGGAGGAGGAGTTCGACGACGCCGCCACCACGCGCGGCGACATCGTGATGATCACCGACGACGAGTGCGGTGTCACCGAGGAGTGGATGCGCGGCTGGAACGCTGCCAGGCGGGTGCTGGGCTTCCGCGTCTTCGGCCTCGCCGTCGGCGCCCCGGGCGCCGCCGAGGCCGGTTCGGTCCTGGACGCGCTGTGCGACAACCTCCGCTCCATCGAGGACCTCACCGACGTCCACGCCGCCGCGGACCTGTTCAGGCTCATCTGACCCCGGCGGGACCGGGCCTCAGCTGACCTGACGTCGGCAGGTGCCGTCTCGGCCGACCCCGGCCGCCAGGTGCGCGCGGATCACTGCCGGTATCCGCTCAGGAAGCGGCCGATACGGCTGATCGCCGCGTCGAGGTCGTCGGCGTACGGGAGGGTGAGGATGCGGAAGTGGTCCGGGCGCGGCCAGCTGAAGCCGGTGCCCTGCACCACCTGGATCTTCTCCCGCAACAGCAGGTCCAGCACGAACTTCTCGTCGTCGACGATGCGGTGCACCTTCGGATCGATGCGCGGGAAGGCGTACAGCGCGCCCTTCGGCTTCACGCACGAGACGCCGGGGATCTCGTTCAGCCGCTCCCAGGCCCGGTCGCGCTGCTCGTGCAGCCGCCCGCCCGGGGCGACCAGCTCCCGGATCGACTGCCGTCCGCCGAGCGCGGCCTGAATGGCGTACTGGGCCGGGGCGTTGGGGCACAGGCGCATGGAGGCCAGCATGGTGAGACCTTCCAGGTAGTTGCGGGCGTGCTGCCGCGGACCGGACACCACCATCCAGCCGGACCGGAAGCCGGCCACCCGGTACGTCTTCGACAGACCGCTGAAGGTGAGGCAGACCAGGTCGGGGGCGAGGACCGCCGCGCTGTGGTGCTCGGCCCCGTCGTACAGGATCTGGTCGTAGATCTCGTCGGCGAACACCATCAGCCCGTGCCGCCTGGCCAGATCGAGGATGCCTTCGAGGATCTCGCGCGGATAGACCGCGCCGGTGGGGTTGTTCGGGTTGATGATCACGACGGCCCTGGTCCGGTCGGTGATCTTCGCGGCCATGTCGGCGAGATCCGGATTCCAGTCGGACTCCTCGTCGCAGACGTAGTGCACGGCCTTGCCGCCCGCGAGCGTGGTCACCGCCGTCCACAGCGGGAAGTCCGGGGCCGGGATCAGCACCTCGTCGCCGTCCTCCAGCAACGCCTGCACCGCCATGGAGATCAGCTCGGAGACCCCGTTTCCGAGGAACACGTCGTCCACGCCGACCTCGGTCAGGCCCATGGCCTGGTAGCGCTGGACCACCGCCCTGCGGGCCGAGAGGATGCCGCGCGAATCGGTGTAGCCGTGCGCCTGCGGCAGCATCCGGATCATGTCCTGGACGATCTCCTCGGGGGCCTCGAAACCGAAGAGCGCGGGGTTGCCCGTGTTGAGCCGGAGCACGCTGTGGCCCGCCTCCTCCAGGGCGTTGGCGTGCTCGATGACCGGGCCCCGGATCTCGTAGCAGACCTCGTTGAGCTTGCTGGACTGCCGGAACTCCATGCGCTGCCTCCCGAGCCGAATTGCGATACTTGGTTTTACCAAGCTTCAGCTTGGAAAGTCCAACAACATGTCTAGACTGCGTCGTATGCCACGTCAGCAGCAGCCAGCAGCACGCCCCGCCCGTCGCCGGAGCTACGACCAGTTCGACGCCACCGCCCGCGCCCTCGACGCCGTCGGCGACCGGTGGACGCTGCTGATCGTCCGCGAACTGCTGGGCGGGCCGCGCCGGTACACCGACCTGCACGCCGACCTGCCCGGCGTCAGCACGGATGTGCTGGCCTCCCGGCTCAAGGACATGGAACAGACCGGACTGGCCCTGCGCCGCAAGCTGCCGCCCCCGTCGGCGGCGTCGGTCTACGAGCTGACCGCCCGCGGCCACGGCCTGCTGCCCGTCCTCGCGGCCCTCGCCGAGTGGGGAGCGCCCGCCCTCGCCGAGCGCCGCCCCACGGACGCGGTGCGGGCCCACTGGTTCGCCCTGCCCCTGCTCGGCGCCCTCGCCGGGCTCACCCGGGAGGGCGTCCTCGAAGTCCGGCTGGAGGAGGGCGCGTTCCATCTCCGTGTCGGTGGGGGAGCGGGAAGCGCGCTCATGGCCGCCGAAGCGGTCGCCGCGGTGTACGGCTACGGCCCCGCCGACCGCCCCGACGCCCGGATCGTCCTCGACGCCGAGGTGTGTCTGGAGCTCGCGCGGGGTGGGGCGACCCTCGCGGAGGCGGTGAAGGACGGCCGCGTCGAGGTGCTCGGCGAAGGCCCGCTCGCCGCCGAACTGCGGGGCGCCTGACCTTCCGCGCGGGCGGCCGGACCCCGCTCACGGGCGGCCGGACCTCCGCCACTGCGGCGATGATGGGTCCGTGCGACTCGAAGCGATCACCTGGGAACGGCTGGCCGGCGAGCTGGCCCGCTACGGCGACGGGCTGTCCGCAGCCGACGGCGGGCCCTGGCTCGCGCTCGGCATCGACGGAGCGCCGGCCGCCCACACCGGCGAGAGCGCGGAGCTCCTCGCGCGGGAGCTGCGGCTGCTCGGCCGTGCGGTGCTCGTCATCTCCACCGAGGGCTTCCTGCGCCCGGCGAGCCTGCGCTTCGAGTACGGGAAGCGGGACCCGGACGCGTACGTCGACAGCTGGTACGACACCGGGGCGCTGTGGCGCGAGGTGTTCGGGCCGCTGGAGGCGGGCGGCTCCGGCCGCGTGCTGCCCGACCTGTGGGACCCCGTGACCGACCGGGCCACCCGTAGCCCGTACCACTCCCTGCCCGAGGGCGGTGTGGTCCTCGTGCACGGCCCGTTCCTGCTGGGGCACTGGTTCCCGTTCGCGCTCAGCGTCCATCTGCGGCTGTCCCCGGGGGCGCTGCTGCGACGCACGGCGGAGCCGGAGCGCTGGACCCTGCCCGCGTTCGCCCAGTACGAGGACGAGGTGGCGCCCTCGGACCGCGCGGACGTGGTGGTCCGGGCGGACGACCCGTCGCACCCCGCCTGGTCGGGGCTGCCCGGGAGCGGGTGAACGGGGCCCGCCCCGCCACCGCCCGTCACCGTCCGCCACCCCCCGGCGTTGTCCGTCACTGGACCGGCGGCGGCCGAGGGCTCCGGACCGGCGGCCGGCCGCCCACCGTGGCCACGGCCACCGCCCCCGCCCCGCAGCCCTCGGCCGCCGCGGCCAAGTCGTCGGCCCCGGCCAGCAGCGCCGCGAGGAACCCGCCGGTGAACGCGTCACCCGCTCCCGTCGAGTCGACCGGCTCGCGCACCGGCGTGGCGGGGACGCGGCCGACGACCTCGCCCCCGGCGGCCACCACGGCTCCGCGCGCGCCCAGGGTGACGACGACGCGCGGGAACCACCGGCTCAACTCGGCCGCCGCGGCCTCCGGTCCGGGCAGCCCGGTGAGCAGGCGGGCCTCGTCCGCGTTCGGCAGCAGCAGCTCCGCACCCTCCGCGAACTCCAGGAACCGCTGGGGCCCCAGCTCGCCGAGGAACCCGGCCGACGCCGGGTCCACGCTCACCGGAATGCCCCGCTCCACGGCGGTGCGCAGGGCGAGGAGGGCGGCGGCCCGGCTCACCGCGGCGAACAGGAGGTAGCCGGAGAGGTGCAGCCGCCCGACACCGTCGAGCATCGTGGGCGCGAAGTCCTCGACGGCGAGCCGCAGCACCGCCCCGCCGTCGGTCAGGAACGTGCGCTCCGCCGCCGCGTCGACCAGGGCGATGACGGTCGCCGTCGGGAACGCGTCGTCCACCGCCAGGAACGCCCGCACCCCCACCCGCTCCAGCTCCTCCCGGTGCCAGTCGGCCGACTCCGCCCCCGCCCTGGCCAGCAGCCGCACGTCCGCGCACCCCGAACGCACCGCCCAGCAGGCGACGTTGGCCCCCGCGCCGCCCGGCAGCGTCCGGATCCGGGCCGCCGTGTCCGTACCGTGGGCGAGCGCCGATCCGTACCGCGCCACCACGTCCGTGACCACGTCCCCCACCACCAACAACCCACCGCCCGCCGCCGGACGGTTCACCGGGCGCCCGCCGCCACGGCGATCCGCGCCGCGAGCGTCACGTTTCCGCGGACGGCCGCCAGGTTCGCCTCCAGTGACGCGCCCCCGGTGCGCCGCATCAACTGGTCCAGCAGGAACGGGGTGACGCCCTGCCCCGAGACGCCCCGCTCCCGGCACGCGTCCAGCGCCTCCGCCAGCACCCGGTCGTGCAGTTCCGGATCCAACTGATCCTGTTCCGCTACGGGGTTGGCTACGATCAGCGCGGCCGGCGGGCCGCCCAGCGCCTCCTTCGCCCGGATCACCTCCACCACCTCCTCCGGGCTGTGCACCGTCCAGTCGACGGGTTCGCCGGAGCTGCTCAGGTAGAAGCCGGGGAAGTGCCCGGTGCCGTAGCCGACGACGGGGACGCCGAGGGTCTCCAGGCGCTGGAGGGTCGCTGGGACGTCGAGGATCGACTTCACCCCCGCGCAGACCACGGTGATCCCGGTGCGGGCGAGCAGCCGCAGATCGGCCGACTCGTCCTGGTTCTCGGCCCACTCCCGGTGTACGCCGCCGAGCCCGCCCGTCGCGAAGACGCCGAGGCCCGCCCGCGCCGCCAGGAACGCCGTCGCGGACACCGTCGTCGCCCCGCTCGCCCCGGCCGCGAGCGCCGGGGCGAGATCGCGGTGCCCGAGCTTGCGTACCGCCGGGTCCCCGGCGACCCACTCCAACTGGTCCTCGCCCAGGCCGACATGGGCCCGCCCGTCCAGAACGGCGACGGTGGCCGGAACAGCGCCCGCGGACCGGACGAGCCCTTCCAGCTCCCGGGCCACGGACAGATTGCGGGGGCGCGGCAGGCCGTGCGCGATGATCGTCGACTCCAGCGCCACGACGGGCAGACCGGCGCTCAGAGCGGCCCGCACCTCCGCCGAGAGCACGGGTTCGCAGGCGTTCGACCCGGGGTTCTCGCGCGGAGCGGGACGCCGGCCCGGTGGGTTCTGAGGCATGCCCCCATCCCTGTCGCGGCCGGGGGGAGCGCAAACCACGGACGGACCTCCTGGGGCGGGTCCTGGCCGCGGGTTGGCCGGAAGCGGTCGCTAAGGTGACCGGCCATGACGACAAACGACCAGGTCCCCGCCTCCTTCGCCGTACACATCCCGGACGCCGAACTCGTACCGGAACCTCTCGATCCGGCGCAGATCGTCTCGGGCGATCCCGTGGTGACGGGCAAGGTGCTGGGAGAGTCGGCCGACGGCAAGCAGCTCCGGGGGATCTGGCAGATCACCCCCGGTGTGGTCACCGACACCGAGGCGAACGAGCTGTTCGTGGTCGTCAGCGGCCGGGCGACCGTCGAGGTCGAGGGCGGGGCGACACTGGAGATCGGCCCGGGAGACGCCTGCGTCCTGCGCGAGGGCGACCGGACGACCTGGACCGTCCACGAGACGCTCCGCAAGGCGTACCACATCAGCCTCTGAGGGCCGTGGCTGCTGCCCACGGTCGCGCCGACGGCGGTTGCGGTCGTCGTGGCGGTCGCGGCCGGTCGCGGCAGTGGACGCGGTCCGGTGGTGTGTCAGCCGCTGACCGCTCCCGGCCGCCGCAGGCTCCGGTGCAGGACGAGCGCGGCGACCGGCAGCAGCAGCGCGGCGCCGATCGCGTTGAGAGGGCCGTACCCCCACTGGGCGACGATCACTCCGGCCGCCGCCCCTCCGACCGCCGCCGCCGCGTTCATGGTCAGGTCCGACAGCCCCTGCACCGCGGCGTGGGCCGACCGCGGCACCGCGTCGGTGAGCAGCGCCGAACCGGCGATCATCCCCGCCGACCAGCCGAGGCCCAGCAGGAACAGGCCCGCGGCGGTCTGCCCGTGCCGGGGCCCGGCGGTGCCCGCGAGCAGCGCGGCGCAGCTCAGCAGTCCGACGGCCAGCCCGATCACGGCGAGCCGGCCGAACCGGTCGGCCAGCCAGCCCATCACCGGTGAGAACGCGTACATGCCCGCGATGTGCCCGCTGATGACGAGCCCGATCAACTGGAGGCCGGCGCCGTGCCGGCCCAGGTCGACCGGGGTCATGACCATGATCGACACCATGGCGGTGTGCGACACGGTGACCGTCAGCAGGGCGAGCCGCGCCATCGGCGACTCCCGCACGGCCTCGATCCCGGCGCGCAGGGAACGCTTCGGCGGCCCCGCCGGGCCCTCCGGGGCCAGGGCGCGGGCGGTGAGGAGCGGATCCGGGCGCAGGGCCAGCGCCACGACCGCTCCGGCGAGCAGGAACACGACGGCCGAGCACAGATACGGCCCGGCGGCCTCGGGCACCGGCGTACCGCGGAACAGCCGGCTCGCCGGGGCGGAGATGTTGGGGCCCACGACCGAGCCGATCGTGGTGGCCCAGACGACGACGGAGATCGCCCGCCCCCGCCGCTCCGGCCCCACCAGGTCGGCCGCCGCGAACCGGGCCTGGAGTCCGGCCAGGGATCCCGCGCCGAACGCGGCCATGCCGAGCAGCAGCAGCGGGAAGCTGGGCAGCATCGTGGCGAGGACCACCAGTCCGCCGCCGAGCGCACCGATCAGATAGGCGAGCGCCAGGCCGGACCTGCGGCCCCGGGTGGTCATCAGGGCGGCCAGCGGCAGCGACAGCAGCGCCGTGCCGACGACGGACGCGGTCGGCGCCAGCCCGGACAGCGCCTCCGAACCGCTCACCTCGGCGGCCAGTATCGGAGCCAGGGCGATGCCGACGGCCACGCCGAGGCCGCCGAGTATCTGGCTGACGATGAGCACGGCCGACGTCCGGCGCTGGAGAGCGGGTATGCCGGCGGCCGTGACCTGGGAGGGGGAGAGGGGTCGCGTCACCGGCGCAGTGTGTCACCGCCCGGCCGCCGCCGTGCACCCGGACGGGTGAACGGACCCCGAGGGTCGTCCCTCAGAACAGCGGCTGCGGCAGAACCCCCTCCAGCGCCAGCAGCTGCCGCTTGGTCTCCAGACCGCCGCTGAACCCGCCCAGGCCTCCGCCGTTCTCCACCACCCGGTGACACGGCACCACCACCGGCAGCGGGTTGGCCCCCATGGCCGCGCCCACCGCCTGCGCCCCCTCCGGCCGGCCGACCCGCGCGGCCAGCTCCCCGTATCCGACGACCGTCCCGTAGGGCACCCCGGAGGCCAGCTCGCGGAGCACCTCGCGGTGGAACCCGGAGGTGAGCGACCAGTCCAGATCGAGGTCGAGATCCTGCCGCTCGCCCGCGAAGTACGCGGCGAGAGCACGTATGGGCTCGGCGAGCCGTGCGGAGCCGGGCGCCTCCACCGGCTCCGTGCCGAAACGGGTCCGCAACCGGTCGAGGACCGCGTCCCGCACGGCCGGGCGGGCGTGGAAGGAGACACTCACCAGACCGGACCCGGTCGCGGCGAGCAGCAGCGGGCCGATGCCGCTGACCACGACGGCCCACTCGACGGCCGGTTCGGCAGCGGTCCCGTAGCTGTTCATGCCGACCACCGTACGACCCGCCACTGACAGCGGCGGACCCGTCGGCCGGAAACCGACAGGCCCGCCCCCCTGCCGCGTCAGCTCGTCGCGTCGCGCACCACGTCGGGGAAGTTGGTGATGATGCCGTCGACCCCGTGGTCACGGGCCTTCACCGCGTCCGCCGCCTTGTTGACCGTCCACGTGTTCACCCGCAGACGCTTGCCGTGCGGGCCCTTGAGCCGCTGGACGGCCGCCACGTAGTCGGCGCCGATCGTCGCGTACGAGGGGTTGATCTGATCGGTGAACGCCGCGTACGAGGGCAGGTCGGCCACCGCCGGAGTGCCCAGAAAGCCGGTCGTGATGTCGGGGCGCAGGCTGTGCACGGTCTTCACGCTGTCCGCGCCGAAGCTCTGGATGACCAGCCGGCTCCGTACGTGGGAGCGGTCCAGCCACCCCGACCGGCCCAGGACCCGGATGATGTCCCGCTCGATGCCCGGGTAGGTCGCCGGGCTCTTGATCTCCAGCAGCAGCTTCTGCCGGTTGCGCTCCATGCGGTGCAGGAACTGGGTGAGCGTCGGCACACGGGCCCCGGTGAACCTCGCTCCGAACCAGCTGCCCGCGTCCAGCTTCGCCACCTCCGCAGCGGTGAAGTCCTTCACCGCCCACGGCGCCCGGTCGGGGAAGACCTGCTCGGCGTCCGTCGTGCGCTTCAGGTCGGTGTCGTGCAGCACGACGAGCACGCCGTCGCGGGTGCGGTGGACGTCGTTCTCGACCCATTCGATGCCGAGCGCGTCGGCGGCGTCGACGGCGGCGAGGGTGTTCTCCGGCGCGTAGCCCGACGCCCCCCGGTGAGCCACGACGACCGGGGCGTCCTGCCCCTGCCGCTCCGGAGCCTCGGGCCGGTCGGCGGGCAGCAGCAGGGCGCCGGCGCCGAGCAGGGCGGCGGCCGTGGTGGAGGCGGTGGCGGTGCGGACGAACACGGGGACTCCTCACGTCGGGAGTGTGCGGACACGCAGAGAGTGACAGCGGCCCGCCAACACCCGGCGGGGCGGCGATGGCCGCGAAATGAACGGAACCTTCGATCCCGGGGCCACCGCCGGAGCACGCCCCGCGGCCGTGCCGATAAAATGTGCTTTCTTTGTCTGCCTGCCGGGACTCGCCCCTTAAGGACCCTCCTCGACCCCGGGCTTTCTCGAAGGGCGTGCGCGCATGCAAGGAACAGTCGACGGATTCACCTACGGCCTGGTGACTCCGGTCGCGGCCTTCATCATGGCTGCCCTGGGAGCCGCCCTCGGACTCCGCTGCACCACCCGGTCCTTTCACGCGGCACGCTCCTGGCGGGCCGGCTGGCTGGCGCTGGGTTCGCTGTCCATCGGCTCCGGGGTATGGACCATGCACTTCGTCGCGATGACGGGCTTCACCGTCCAGGAGACCCCGATCTCCTACGACAAACCCCTCACCTTCGCAGGCCTGGCCATCGCCGTCGTGATGGTCGGCATCGGCATCTTCATTGTCGGCTACCGGGGCGCGACCCGCATGGCGTTGATCACGGGGGGCACCATCACCGGCCTCGGCATCGCCTCGATGCACTACCTCGGCATGGCGGGCATACGCATGGACGCCCGGTTCGCGTACGACACGCCCCTCGTGGTCCTCTCGGTGCTGATCGCCGGAATCGCCGCCACGGGCGCCCTGTGGGCCGCCGTCACCCTCCGGGGAGCCCGCTCCGGCCTCGGCGCGAGCATCCTGATGGCCGTCGCGGTGACCGGGATGCACTACACCGGCATGGCGGCGCTCGACGTGCACCTGCACCTGCCGCCCACCCTGCCGCCCGACCTGGCCGACGTCCTGCCCGGCGACCGGCCCGCCGAGATGATCGGCCCGATGCTGGCAGGACCCGGCTGCTTCCTGCTCCTCGCCGCGGTGGTGCTCATGTTCGACCCCAAGGCCGTGACGGGGGAGCCCGGTCCGGACCCGCGCGGTGGGCAGCGCCCGCGGAGCATCGCCCGGGAGGGGGCGGGAGGGACCGCCCGGTACCGCTGATCCGAGGCCGTTGTCAGTGGTGGGCCGTACGGTGGATGCATGCGGCCCGTTTCCAAGATCGAACGTTCGGTGGCGCCCTTCGAGGTCGTCAGTCCCTACCAGCCCAGCGGCGACCAGCCGGCGGCCATCGCCGAGCTGGAGCGGCGCATCCGCGCGGACGAGAAGGACGTCGTCCTGCTCGGCGCGACCGGCACCGGCAAGTCGGCGACCACCGCCTGGATGATCGAGAAGCTGCAGCGCCCCACCCTGGTGATGGCGCCGAACAAGACCCTCGCAGCCCAGCTGGCCAACGAGTTCCGCGAGCTCCTCCCGAACAACGCGGTGGAGTATTTCGTCTCCTACTACGACTACTACCAGCCCGAGGCGTACGTCCCCCAGTCGGACACCTACATCGAGAAGGACTCCTCCATCAACGAGGAGGTCGAGCGGCTGCGCCACTCGGCGACGAATTCGCTGCTCACCCGGCGCGACGTCGTCGTGGTCGCCTCCGTCTCCTGCATCTACGGCCTCGGCACGCCCCAGGAGTACGTGGACCGCATGGTCCGGCTCAAGGTCGGCGAGGAGATCGACCGCGATCAGCTGCTGCGCCGTTTCGTCGAGATGCAGTACAGCCGCAACGACCTGGCGTTCACCCGCGGCACCTTCCGCGTCCGGGGCGACACCATCGAGATCTTCCCGGTCTACGAGGAGCTCGCCGTCCGGATCGAGATGTTCGGCGACGAGATCGAGGCCCTGTCCACGCTGCACCCGCTGACCGGCGAGATCATCAGCGAGGACCCCATGGTCCACGTCTTCCCCGCCAGCCACTACGTCGCCGGGCCCGAGCGTCTCCAGAAGGCCGTCAGCGGCATCGAGCAGGAGCTGGAGCAGCGCCTGGCCGAGCTGGAGAAGCAGGGCAAGATGCTGGAGGCCCAGCGACTGCGCATGCGCACCACGTACGACATCGAGATGCTCCACCAGATCGGCACCTGCTCCGGCGTCGAGAACTACTCGATGCACTTCGACGACCGCGCGCCCGGCACCGCCCCCAACACCCTCCTCGACTACTTCCCGGACGACTTCCTGCTCGTCCTGGACGAGTCCCACGTCACGGTCCCGCAGATCGGCGCGATGTACGAGGGGGACGCCTCCCGCAAGCGGACCCTCGTCGACCACGGCTTCCGGCTGCCGTCCGCGATGGACAACCGGCCGCTGAAGTGGGAGGAGTTCCTGAAGCGGATCGACCAGACGGTGTACCTCTCCGCCACCCCGGGGAAGTACGAGCTCTCGCGCGGCGACGGTTTCGTCGAGCAGATCATCCGCCCCACCGGCCTCGTCGACCCCGAGGTCGTGGTCAAGCCCACCGAGGGCCAGATCGACGACCTGGTCCACGAGATCCGCAAGCGCGTCGAGCGCGACGAGCGGGTCCTGGTCACCACTCTCACCAAGAAGATGTCGGAGGACCTCACCGACTACTTCCTGGAGCTCGGCATCCAGGTCCGCTACCTGCACAGCGACGTCGACACCCTGCGCCGCATCGAGCTGCTGCGCGAGCTGCGCTCCGGCGAGTACGACGTGCTGGTCGGCATCAACCTCCTGCGCGAGGGCCTCGACCTTCCCGAGGTGTCCCTCGTGGCCATCCTCGACGCCGACAAGCAGGGCTTCCTGCGCTCCGGCACCTCGCTCATCCAGACCATCGGCCGCGCCGCCCGTAACGTCTCCGGCCAGGTCCACATGTACGCCGACAAGATCACCCCGGCCATGGCGCAGGCGATCGACGAGACGAACCGCCGCCGCGAGAAGCAGGTCGCGTACAACACCGAGCGCGGCATCGACCCACAGCCGCTGCGCAAGAAGATCAACGACATCGTCGCGACCATCGCCCGCGAGGAGGTCGACACCGAGCAGCTGCTCGGCACCGGCTACCGGCAGGGCAAGGAGGCCAAGGCGCCGGTGCCCGCGCTCGGCTCCAAGGCGGCCAAGGGCGGGGCGAAGGGCAGGGCGCCCTCGCCCGGCGCGGTGCTCAGCGACCGGCCCGCCACCGAACTGGCCGGGATCATCGAGGAGATGACCGAGCGGATGCGGGCCGCGGCCGCGGACCTTCAGTTCGAGGTGGCCGCCCGGCTGCGCGACGAGGTCGGTGAGCTGAAGAAGGAACTGCGCCAGATGAAGGAGGCGGGCCTCGCCTGATCCCGGTGGCCCGACCGGCCCGGGACCGGCGCTGATGCGCCGGTCCCGCGCCTGTTCCGGGGCGGAATCCGGCGCGGAATTCGGCACGGTCCACGGTGCGAATCCGGTGCTGTTCTCGACGCGCCGATCGGGCTGAGCCGGGTGTGTTGCAAGACCGACACGAAAACGGGCCGAGCCTGCTGTCGCCCGGGGTGGAATGCGTAGGGTGCGGGGAAACCGCACACGGATGGTTGCGGGGCAATGCCGAGAGGGGACAGCGCGTGACGGTCAACATGACCAAGGGTCAGGCCATCAGCCTGCAGAAGAGCGACGGGGGGACCCTGACCGCGGTACGGATGGGGCTCGGCTGGCAGGCGGCTCCGCGCCGTGGCCTGTTCGGTTCGCGCACGCGCGAGGTCGACCTGGACGCCTCGGCGGTGCTCTTCGCCGACAAGCAGCCGGTCGACGTCGTGTTCTTCCGCCACCTCGTCAGCGATGACGGCTCGGTCAAGCACACCGGTGACAACCTGGTCGGCGGCGCCGGCTCCGGCGGCGACGACGAGGCGATCCTCGTCGACCTCCAGCGCGTTCCGGTCCACATCGACCAGATCGTCTTCACGGTGAACTCCTTCACCGGGCAGACGTTCCAGGAGGTCCGGCACGCCTTCTGCCGCATCGTCGACGAGACCAACGGCCAGGAACTCGCCCGGTACACGCTCGACGGCGGCGGCCAGTACACCGCCCAGATCATGGCGAAGGTGCACCGCGCGGGCAGCGGATGGCAGATGACGGCCCTCGGGAACCCGGCCAACGGCCGCACCTTCCAGGACCTGATGCCGTCGATCCTCCCGCACCTGTAGGACCCTCACCGTTCCGGCACGGCCCGCACCGGAGCGGCCAGGAGCGGCTCCCGGAGGCACCCGCCGCCGGGAGCCGCCCCACTCGGCGGCACGCACGGACAGCACGGCACGGACGGCACGGCACGGACAGCAGGGCAGACACGCACGTACACGGCCGGGCACGGTACGCACGCACACGGTCATACACGGAACGGCAGAACACGGCACCGCACGGCACCGCGCCCCTCGACGCGCGGGCCGTCGTCGAGGGGGACAGGGCAATGACGGCCGAACTGGTCCGGGGGCAGAACCACACCTTGCCCCAGACCCGTCTGGAGATCCGGGTATCGGCGGGCGCGCCCGTCGTGGCCGGGGCCACCCTCGGCGACGAACGGGGCACGGTGCGCGGCGTCGAGTGGATCGCCCACCCCGGCTCGCCCCAGCTCCCCGGTCTTGAGGTCTCCCAGCAGGCGGCCGCCGATCACCGCCTCGCCGTCGACCTGGAGGCCCTGCCCGCCGGCGCCCACCGGGTCACCGTGCTGCTCGCGCTTCCCGTGGGAGCGGGCGGCCCGGCGCGGTTCGGCGCCGTTCCCGCCCCCTTCGTCGCCGTCACCGGGCTCGACGGCGCCGAGATCGCCACCTTCACGCTCACCGGCCTGGACGCCGAGTCCGCGGTCAGCGCCCTGGAGCTCTACCGCCGCCACGACGCCTGGAAGGTCCGCGCCGTGGGACAGGGATACGCCGGCGGGCTCGCCGAGCTGCTCGCCGACCAGGGCGTGGCCGAGGCCACCGGACTGGCCGGATCCATTCAGGAGGCCGTCACCCGGGGCATAACCCGTTCGGTGGCGCCGCCCCGGACCCAGGAAGGCGACCGCGTACGGCACGCGACGGGCCCCGAGGACCACCGCCCGCCCACGCAGTCCCCGGCCCCGGAGCCCACCGAGCCGCTGGCCGACCCGGCCACCACCCCCCAGCCGCACACCGCTCCGGGCCCGGCCGCCGCGGGACCCGCCGACGGCCCCATCAACTACGCGCACCCGCGCCGCAGGCACGCCGCGCCCCCGACGCCCCCGCCCACCCCGCCTCCGGCCCAGCCCGGACAGACCGCGCAGCCGGTCGCCGGGGACGCCACCGGCTGGTCGATGGACGAGCGCCTCTACAACCAGATCTGGGGCATGTTCGAGGATCTGGCCCGCACCGTCGCCGCCTACCGCAGCGCCGTGGACTTCGCCGAGTCCCGTATGGACCAGGAGCTCGACCGGTCCCTGTCCGACCCGCGCAATCGGATCGGGGAGCGGGCGACCGTGCCCGCGAGGGGGCCCGCGCCAAGCGCGACGAGCTGACCTCCCGGGCCCGGGAGGCGCTCGACCGCGATCTGGCCCAGTTGGCCGCCGAAGCGGCCGTCGTCGAGCCCGCGCTCCCGGCCGCGTACGCGGGCTGGGGCAACCCCGTCTGGCACGCCCACCGCGTCCCGATGGAGATACCGATGGCCCTGCGCGTCGGCGACCTCCACCTGCCCGAGCGCACCGACCTGCGCATCCCGCTGCTCGTCCGGCTGCCGCTGGAGCGCGGGATCTGGGTGGACAGCGGACGGACGGCGTCCGAGGCGGCCGCCCTGATGGACACGGACCGGCTGCGCCGGCTCGCCATGGAGACCGCGGTCGCCCACGCGGCGCGGCTGCTCGCGGTGTATCCGCCCGGTGAGTTCTCGGTGCACGTCATCGACCCGGCGGGCGCCGCGGCCGGCCCGCTCGCGCCGCTGGTCGAGGCGGGCGTCCTCGCCGGACCGCCCGCCGCCGGACCCGGGGGAGTGGCCTCAGTCCTGGCCCATCTCACTCGGCGGGTGGACCTGGTGCAGATGGCGGTGCGGGCCGGGGCGGCCGATGCCCTCCCGCCCGATCTGGACACCGGCGAGCAGCTCCTGGTGGTCAACGACTTCCCGCACGGCTTCGACGACCGGGCCGTCACCCAGCTCCGCTATCTCGCCGACGAGGGCCCCGCGGTCGGCGTGCACCTCCTGATGGTCGCGGACAGGGCGGAGGCCAGTGCGTACGGGCCGGTGCTCGACCCGCTGTGGCGTTCGCTCCTGCGGATCACCCCGGTAGCCGACAGCCACCTCGCCGATCCGTGGGTCGGGCATGCATGGACGTACGAGCCGTTGGCGGTCCCGCCGGGCAGCCACGTTCTGGAACAGGTGCTCGCGGCGGTGGCAGCCGCCCGTCGAGCCGCCGGACGTTGATCGGCAGGCAACCTCTGACCTGGGATTTTGACGACTTCTTTACCCTTTTCTTTACCTTTACTTGGTGATGCCTGTACTGTTTGGGGAACGGAGGGGAGTACTCCTTACGCGACGTCCCGTCAATACGGACCGTTATCGGTCCCGGGGCGCCGGTCCAGGCACGCGTAGCGCGTGCAAGGGTGGAAGAGACCTCCGGCAGCGACGACGCTGATAAGTAGCCGTAGCGAACTGCCGGAGGCGCAGTGGACGTTTCATGGACCGTATGGGTCCTGACCATCGTTGGTCTGTCAACCCTGATCGCCGTCGACTTCTTCATCGGGCGCAAGCCCCATGACGTGTCGACCAAGGAAGCCGGAATCTGGACGATCGTCTGGATCGCGCTGGCCGTGCTCTTCGGAGCCGGACTCGCGGTCCTCGGCGAGGGCAAGGCCTCCGGCGAGTTCTTCGCCGGATTCATCACCGAGAAGTCGCTGAGCGTCGACAACCTCTTCGTCTTCGTGCTGATCATGGCGAAGTTCGCGGTGCCCTCGCAGCTCCAGCAGCGCGTGCTGCTGATCGGTGTGCTGATCGCCCTGGTGCTCCGGGCGATCTTCATCGCCGCCGGCGCCGCCGTGATCGCGAACTTCTCGTGGGTGTTCTACATCTTCGGCGCGTTCCTGATCTACACCGCCTGGAAGCTCATCCAGGAGGCGCGGGCCGACGAGGAGGAGGACGACTTCGAGGAGAACCGTCTCCTCAAGTCGATCGAGCACCGCTTCGGGGTCGCCGACAAGTACCACGGCACGAAGCTGTTCATCCGCGAGAACGGCAAGCGCGTCATGACCCCGCTGATGGTGGTCATGCTCGCCATCGGTATGACCGACGTCCTGTTCGCGGTGGACTCCATCCCGGCGATCTTCGGCCTGACCCAGGACCCGTACATCGTCTTCACGGCCAACGCGTTCGCCCTGATGGGTCTGCGCCAGCTGTACTTCCTCATCGGTGGTCTGCTGAAGAAGCTGGTCCACCTCAGCTACGGCCTGTCGGTGATCCTCGGCTTCATCGGCGTCAAGCTGGTGCTGCACGCCCTGCACGAGTCCGGTGTGCACGTGCCCGTGGTGTCCATCCCGTTCTCGCTCGCCGTTATCTGTGGTGTCCTGATCGTCACCACGATCACCAGCCTCATCGCCAGTAAGAAGATGGCGGCGGCCGAGGCGGAGAAGGCCGAGAAGGACGGGACCCCGGAGACCGCCGGTCCGTCCGACGAGGAGAGCAAGAGCATCAACAGCTGACCCGGGGCCGCCCCGAGCGGCACAGGGACACACCGGCAGCGGCCGGGGCGGTACGGCGAAAGCCGTCCGCCCCGGCCGCTGCTGCGTATGCGTACGGGGGATACGCGCCGGAGAGGAGCGCGCGGCCTACCAGCCGCGGGCGCGCCACTCGGGCAGCCCGGGCCGCTCGTCGCCGAGCGTCGTGTCGTGCCCGTGGCCCGGATAGACCCACGTCTCGTCGGGCAGCCGGTCGAACAGCTTCGTCTCGACGTCGCGCAGAAGGCTCGCGAACGCCTCGGGGTCCTTGTTCGTGTTCCCCACCCCGCCGGGGAAGAGGCAGTCCCCGGTGAACAGATGCGGAGCGCCGTGCGGGTCGTCGTAGACCAGGGCGATGGAGCCCGGGGTGTGACCGACCAGATGGCGGGCGGTCAGCTCGACCCGGCCGACGGTGATCGTGTCGCCGTCCTCGACCAGGACGTCGGTCGGGACCGGGATCCCTTCGGCGTCGTAGCGGCCCGCGTACGTCCGGGCGCCCGTGGCCCCGGCCACCTGGGCCAGGGCCTGCCAGTGGTCCCCGTGCCGGTGCGTGGTGACGACGGAGGCGATCCCGTCGTCACCGATCAGCGCCAGCAGCGTCTCCGGCTCGGCGGCCGCGTCGATCAACAGCTGTTCGCCGGTCGCCCGGCAGCGCAGCAGATAGGCGTTGTTGTCCATCTCGCCCACGGCGACCTTGGAGATCATCAGATCCGTCAGTTCGTGCACGCTCGCCGGTCCGCCGACCTTCACCGCTCCGCTGTACGTCATGCGGCTCAGCCTATAGCGGGGGCAGTGCGGGCAGGGGGCCCCCGGCCACGGTGAGGGCGGCGCCGTCACGGCGGCCGCAGAGCCAGCCCAGCAGCTCGGCGGCGGGCCCCTGCACCGTCACCAGGGCGCTCGGCGGGCCGCCGCCGGTGCTCCAGGTGCGGCCGTCCAAGTCGGTCAGCGCCGTGGCGGGCACCTCCTGGTTGCCCAGGAAGCGCTCGGTCAGGAAGGCGATCTCCCGCGCGACGAACTCCGCGGGCAGGTCCTCCAGCTCGTAGCCGACGTCCAGGTCGACGTGGTGCAGCTCCACCTCGACCCAGCGCCGGAAGGGCACCCGGGCCACGGAGTCCGTCACCCCGTTGCGCAGGGTGACCGTACGGGACCAGTCGGCGGGTTCGGCGGCGGCCGCCAGGAAGCCGGCGGCGCTCTCCCGCAGGTCGGTCAGCTGCTCGGCCGCCGGGCGCGGGGCGCCGTCGGCGATGTCGGCGTCCCGGGTTTCGCTGCTCGCGTACATCGGGAGTCCCCGGAGAACATTTCCGATCGCGTCGGCGTTGCGTGACAGGTGGGCCAGAACATGGCCCCTGCTCCATCCGGGCAGCCGTGACGGCTCGGCGACAGCGGCGTTGTCCAGTTTGCCGACTGCGTCGAGCAGTCGTTCGGTCGCTTCGCGTACAGCTCCCAGGTCGTGCGCATGATCCATCATGCGGGCGAGCCTAGCTCCGCCACTCATTCGGGTGAAGGAGTCAGAGGGTGGCCGTAAATCGAATGTGCGTGCTATACGCTCGGAATCGAAAGCTTCTTACACCGCTGTGGCGCCCCCCATACCCTGGGAGAGGGGCTCAGTTCCCCCACTTCTCTCTAGAAAGGTGCGGACCGGCGTGGCCGACCGTCTCATCGTCCGTGGCGCGCGCGAGCACAACCTGAAGAACGTCTCGCTCGACCTGCCCCGCGACTCTCTCATCGTCTTCACCGGGCTCTCCGGGTCGGGCAAGTCGTCCCTCGCGTTCGACACGATCTTCGCCGAGGGGCAGCGCCGCTACGTCGAGTCGCTCTCCTCGTACGCCCGGCAGTTCCTCGGCCAGATGGACAAGCCGGACGTCGACTTCATCGAAGGTCTCTCGCCGGCCGTCTCCATCGACCAGAAGTCGACCTCGCGCAATCCGCGCTCGACGGTCGGCACCATCACCGAGGTCTACGACTACCTCCGGCTGCTCTTCGCCAGGATCGGCAAGCCCCACTGCCCCGAGTGCCGCCGCCCCATCTCGCGGCAGTCGCCGCAGGCCATCGTCGACAAGGTCCTCGGCCTGCCGGAGGGCAGCCGCTTCCAGGTCCTCTCGCCGCTGGTGCGCGAGCGCAAGGGCGAGTTCGTCGACCTCTTCGCCGACCTCCAGACCAAGGGCTACAGCCGGGCCAGGGTCGACGGGGCCACCATCCAGCTCGCCGAGCCGCCCACGCTCAAGAAGCAGGAGAAGCACACCATCGAGGTGGTCATCGACCGTCTCACCGTCAAGGACAGCGCCAAGCGGCGGCTGACCGACTCCGTCGAGACCGCGCTCGGTCTCTCCGGCGGCATGGTCGTGCTCGACTTCGTCGACCTCCCCGAGGACGACCCCGAGCGCGAGCGGATGTTCTCCGAGCACCTCTACTGCCCGTACGACGACCTCTCCTTCGAGGAGCTGGAGCCGCGCTCCTTCTCCTTCAACTCGCCCTTCGGCGCCTGCCCCGACTGCACCGGCATCGGCACGCGCATGGAGGTCGACCCGGAGCTGATCATCCCGGACGAGGAGAAGTCCCTCGACGAGGGCGCGATCCACCCGTGGTCCCACGGCCACACCAAGGAGTACTTCGGCCGCCTGATCGGCGCGCTCTCCGAAGCCCTCGGCTTCCGTACGGACATCCCCTGGGCCGGGCTGCCGCAGCGGGCCAAGAAGGCCCTGCTCTTCGGCCACAAGATCCAGACCGAGGTCCGCTACCGCAACCGCTACGGGCGCGAGCGCGCCTACACCACCCCCGCCTTCGAGGGCGCGGTGCAGTTCGTCAAGAGGCGCCACACCGAGGCCGAGAGCGACTCCAGCCGGGAGCGGTTCGAGGGCTACATGCGCGAGGTGCCCTGCCCCACCTGCGAGGGCACCCGGCTGAAGCCGATCGTGCTCGCGGTGACGGTGATGGAGAAGTCCATCGCGGAGGTCGCCGCGATGTCGATCAGCGAGTGCGCCGAGTTCCTCGGCCGCCTCAAGCTGAACGCCCGCGACAAGAAGATCGCCGAGCGGGTGCTCAAGGAGGTCAACGAGCGGCTGAAGTTCCTCGTCGACGTCGGCCTGGACTATCTGTCGCTGAACCGAGCGGCCGGCACCCTGTCCGGCGGCGAGGCCCAGCGCATCCGGCTGGCGACCCAGATCGGCTCCGGCCTGGTCGGCGTGCTGTACGTGCTGGACGAGCCGTCCATCGGCCTGCACCAGCGCGACAACCACCGGCTCATCGAGACCCTGGTCCGGCTCCGCGACATGGGCAACACGCTCATCGTCGTCGAGCACGACGAGGACACCATCAAGGTCGCCGACTGGGTCGTCGACATCGGCCCCGGCGCGGGTGAGCACGGCGGCAAGGTCGTCCACTCCGGCTCGCTCAAGGAGCTCCTGGCCAACAAGGAGTCCATCACCGGCCAGTATCTGTCCGGCAAGCGGTCCATCACGACCCCCGACATCCGTCGCCCGGTCGACCCGGCCCGCCGTCTCACCGTGCACGGCGCCCGGGAGAACAACCTCCACGACATCGACGTCTCCTTCCCGCTCGGCGTCCTCACCGCCGTCACGGGCGTCTCCGGGTCCGGGAAGTCGACGCTGGTCAACGACATCCTCTACACCCACCTGGCCCGCGAGCTGAACGGCGCCAAGTCGGTCCCCGGCCGCCACACCCGGGTCGACGGCGACGACCTCGTCGACAAGGTGGTGCACGTCGACCAGTCGCCCATCGGCCGGACCCCCCGGTCCAACCCGGCGACGTACACCGGAGTCTTCGACCACGTCCGCCGGCTCTTCGCCGAGACGATGGAGGCGAAGGTGCGCGGCTATCTGCCGGGCCGCTTCTCCTTCAACGTCAAGGGCGGCCGCTGCGAGAACTGCTCCGGCGACGGCACGATCAAGATCGAGATGAACTTCCTGCCCGACGTGTACGTCCCGTGCGAGGTCTGCCACGGAGCGCGCTACAACCGGGAGACCCTGGAGGTCCACTACAAGGGCAAGTCCATCGCCGAGGTGCTGGACATGCCGATCGAGGAGGGCCTGGACTTCTTCGAGGCCGTCCCCACGATCGCCCGCCACCTCCGTACGCTCAACGAGGTCGGCCTCGGCTATGTGCGGCTCGGCCAGTCCGCGCCGACCCTCTCCGGCGGTGAGGCGCAGCGCGTCAAGCTGGCGAGCGAGCTCCAGAAGCGCTCGACCGGCCGCACGGTCTACGTCCTGGACGAGCCGACGACCGGTCTGCACTTCGAGGACATCAGCAAGCTGATCACCGTGCTCTCCGGCCTGGTGGACAAGGGCAACACGGTCATCGTCATCGAGCACAACCTCGATGTCATCAAGACCGCCGACTGGGTCGTCGACATGGGACCCGAGGGCGGCAACGGCGGTGGTCTGGTGGTCGCCGAGGGGACGCCGGAGCAGGTCGCCTCGGTCCCCGCCAGCCACACCGGGAAGTTCCTCCAGGGCGTCCTGGACGCGGACCGCGTCAGCGAGGCCGCCGTGCCCTCCGGGCGGGGGACGACCCGTAAGGCGGCCGCCCGCAAGACCGCCCCGGCGAAGAAGACGGCCGCCGCGGCCAAGAAGGCCGCGGCGACCAGGGCGAACGCCACGGGAGCCAAGGCGGGTACGGCCAAGGCCGCCCCCAGGACGGCCGCGGCGAAGAAGGCCACCCGCGCCCGCAAGGCCTGAGCGAGGCGCGAGCGGTCGCCCGGCCCGGCAGCCGCTCGCTCCTCGGGGTTGTCCGCCCCTCCCCGCCTGGCTCGCGAAGTCCTGCGGGCCTGACGGGGAAGGTCGGGCAGGCCCTCGTCGGCGACGGCGGCCCCCACAGCACGAAGGGGGCCGCCGTCGCCCGTCCGGACAGGCGCTCCGGCCCGGTCGCGGGGCTTCCGATCCCCGCCGGTATCGTCGGTTCTGTCACCCGGCACGCGGGGCCGCCGTCGCCGCCCCGCCTGTCCGGCGACGCGGATCCGCCGTGATCCACCCCCGAACAACCAGCCCCGCCATGATCCACCCCCAACGACAACCCCGTGGAGTCCGCATGCCCGGCCTGCCCGCCGCCCGCCGTACCGTGCTGAAGGGCGCCGCGCTCGCCGGCGCCGCCGGGCTGGGAGCAGCCGCCTGCTCCACCGAGTCCAAGCTCGGCCACGCCAAGAACCCCACCCCCACCGCCCCCGTCGACCTCGGGGCCGCCTCCGAGGTGCCCGTCGGCGGGGCCAAGCTCTACCGCGAGCAGCGCGTGGTCGTCGTCTGCCCGGCGAAGGGCGAGTACAAGGCGTTCAGCGCCCAGTGCACCCACGGCGGCTGTGTCCTGGACAAGGTCGAGGGCACCGAGGGCCACTGCCCCTGCCACGGCAGCCGCTTCGACATGACCACCGGCAAGCCGGTGAAGGGCCCGGCCACCGTGCCGCTGCCCGCCGTCCCGGTCACCGCCGAGGGCGGAAAGCTCGTCGCGGGCCCCGACGCCTGACGTGGAACAGCGCCCCGACGCGTAACCGCGCCAGCGCACCCCGACGGGTCATCGCGCCCTGACGCGTAACCGCGCCCCGGCGCCGGACACGTAACCGCGTCCCGACCCCCGACATGCAGCCGCGCCCCGACGCCCGATGTCGGCGAAGCCCCGTCGTCGCGTCGAGGACTCACTCCCAGTCCCAGTCGACCCCGATCAGACCGGGCCGCACGCTCTCCTCCACCAGGTGCACGGTCCGGTGCCGGCCGGTCAGCGTGAGGTCCTCGCGGGCTCCGCGCGCCGCCCCCGCCGACGCCTGGGCGAACCGGCGGCACCGCACCGGGAGCGCCGCCTCGTCGAAGCCGACCTGGAGCACGTACTGCCCGCCCCCGAAGGTGAAGCCGCGTACGTACTCCCCGCCGGCCCCGCCCGTACCGTCCTCGAAGCCGTAGCCGAAGAGGTACGTCTCACCGGACCGCAACCGGGTGTCGAAGAGCAGCTCCGCGACCAGCACCCCCGCGTGCAGATCCCAGCGGACCCGGCCCGTCCGGCAGTTCTCCAGGGCCCGCACCGCGATCCGGGACGGGTCGCAGCCGGGGTCGCCCCGGTGGACCGCGAGATAGCGGTCCACGCCGTCCCGGTGCGCGCGCACCACGTGCTGCGACGTGCGGCCCGCCAGCTCGCGCCGCGCCCCCATCCGCACCCGCTCCTGGTGCCCCACGGTGTGCAGGCCGCCGTCCACGGGTGACTCCATCGCCGCGAGGAGCCGCTCCACCGAGCCCGACGCCTCCATGAGCGACCGGTACGAACGGGCGGCCGGACGGTCCCCGTCCGCCGGGGCGTCACCGTCGCGCAGGAGCCGCAGCAGCGAGTCGTCCGGCAGCGCGAGGACCTCCTCCAGCGCTCGAACCGCCCGCAACGACTCGGCCCGCCGGGGCCGGCGCACCCCCTGCTGCCAGTAACTGAGGCTGGTCACCCCGAGCTTGACGCCCCGGTGCGCCAGATGGTGCTGCACCCGCTGGAGCGGAAGCCCGCGCACCGACAGAGCGGTGCGCAACGCTAGATGGAACGGTCCGGTCCGCAGTACCTGCGTCAGTTCGGTCTCGGTCTGCCGCATGGCGGGCCTCCGGTGAACGTTCACGTGGGGAGTGGCGACACCGGCCCCCGGGGGACGCGGGGGAGCAGGTGACCGGGACGGAGCCGTTCACACGGACGCCGTGCCGTTCACACCGCGATGTCACCTCGCATTGAAGCGTGTTGACCTGCTCCGGACAACGCCGGATGCTCATCGTCAGCGTCCGGACGCGCTCCTCCGATCCCCACCCCCGCATTGGGAGGAACGCCATGCGCAACCGAAGAGTCAGGCCCGGAAGGTTCTCGTTCACCGCCCTCCTGGCCGTCGTCCTGCTCGCCGTCCCCGCGGTCACCGCCACCGCCGCCCAGTCCCCGGACGGGGCGGGCTCCACCGTCGCCGCCGCCCAGCGGCTCGACATCACCATGCAGGCGCAGCAGCAGAGCAACTGGTGCTGGGCGGCCGGCGGCAACACCATCGCCGCCTGGTTCGGCCGCAACTACTCCCAGAACCAGTTCTGTAACGCCGCCTTCAACCGCGGCCAGAACTCCCAGTGCCCCAACTCGCAGGCCACCCTCGGCAACGTCCAGACCGGACTGTCCTGGGCCGGGGTCAGGCCCGGCAGCTATGTCACCGGCTGGCTGCGCTACCCGACCGTGCAGGCCGAGATAGCGGCCCAGCGCCCCATCGAGACCCGCATCCAGTGGTCGTCCGGCGGCGGCCACATGCATGTCATCTACGGGTACGACGACGCCAACAGCTGGGTCTACTGGGGCGACCCGTGGCCCTCCAGCGACCGCTACAACTGGGCCTCGCACGCCTGGTACGTCAACAACAACGAGTTCTCCTGGACCCACTCGCTCTACCGGATCGGGGCGTGAGGTCATGAACTCCACCACCCGGCGCATCGCCGTCGCCACCGCCCTCACCGGCGCCGCCCTGTTCACCGCCGCCGCTCCCGCCCTCGCCGACGACGGCCGGGCGGCCCCGCCGAAACTGACCGCCGCCACCCTCGAAGCGGCCCGCGAAGCAGCCACCGAGCCCGCGACCCTGGACACCCTGTCCCGGTTCTTCGCCCGGGAGGGCGCGGTCAGCAGGGCGGCGAGCGCGCCCAGGATCGAGGGGAGGACCGTGCCCGTCCGCACGCTCTCCGCCGCCTTCGTCGCCGGAAAGCCCGGGGCCGCCCCGAGCACCGTGGACTACCTGGCCAGCACCGCCGTCTCCTCCGAAGGCCAGAAGGCCTCCCTGTGGACCGTCCCCGGCACCGACGCGGGCGACCGGTGGCAGGTGGTGAACATCGCCACCGGCGACGACGAGGCCCGCTACACCGCACAGGGGGCCCGCGCGCTCCCCGGCGGCACCGTGTTCCGCGAACCGCAGATCGACGCCTGGTACGTCCACGACGGCTCCCGGGTACTCCCGCTGGACGAGGACGCGAAGGCCGCCGTGGGCGCACGCGGCACCGCGCTCAGCGCCTACCGGACCCGGGTCCAGGAGGCGTACGGCGACAAGCTGCCCGGCTCCGGATACGCCCGCTCCGGCAAGGCGGGCGGCTACGGACCCGAGGCGGCCACCGGCACCGGGGGAGCCCCGGCGGCCGCACCGGCCCCCGGCCCGGTCTCCGGGCCGGCCGCGGACCAGGCGCCGGACACCGCCGGGAGCCCCGCGCTCGCCGGCACGGCGTCCGGGTCGCCGGACACGGCCCTGACCGCCGTGTCCACGACCGCGGGGGTCGGGGCGCTGCTCGCCCTGGCCCTCTGCGGGGCCGCCGCCGTACGCCGCCGCAGCCGTGCCGGGCGACCCCCGGCCACGGACGCCTGAGAGGCGGCTCCACCGGCCCACGGGCCCGCGCTCCGGGGTGCGAACACCCACGGCACCCCGGAGCGCGGCACCGCCCCCGGTACCGCCCCCGGCAACACCTGAGGACGACGCGCTGTCACTGCCCGCAAGTAGGGTGTGAGACATGGCAGACCCCTCCAGCTACCGCCCCAGGCCGGGACAGATCCCCGACTCCCCGGGGGTCTACAAATTCCGCGACGAGCACCGCCGGGTGATCTACGTCGGGAAGGCCAAGAACCTGCGCCAACGCGTGGCCAACTACTTCCAGGACCTGGCGGGCCTCCATCCGCGTACGCGCACGATGGTCACCACCGCCGCCTCCGTCGAGTGGACGGTCGTCTCCACCGAGGTCGAGGCGCTCCAGCTGGAGTATTCCTGGATCAAGGAGTTCGACCCCCGGTTCAACGTCAAGTACCGGGACGACAAGAGCTATCCCTACCTCGCGGTCACGCTCAACGAGGAGTTCCCCCGCGTCCAGGTCATGCGCGGCGCCAAGAAGAAGGGCGTGCGCTACTTCGGTCCGTACGGCCACGCCTGGGCGATCCGCGAGACGGTCGACCTGATGCTCCGCGTCTTCCCCGTCCGCACCTGCTCCGCCGGGGTCTTCAAGAACGCCGCGCGCACCGGCCGCCCCTGCCTGCTGGGGTACATCGGCAAGTGCTCGGCCCCCTGCGTCGGCCGGGTGACCCCCGAGGAACACCAGGAGCTGGCCGAGGACTTCTGCGACTTCATGGCCGGTCGCACGGGCACGTACATCCGCCGCCTGGAGAAGGACATGATGCAGGCGGCCGAGGAGATGGAGTACGAGCGGGCGGCCCGCCTCCGCGACGACGCCGAGGCCCTCAAGCGGGCCATGGAGAAGAGCGCCGTCGTCCTCGCCGACGCCACCGACGCCGACCTGATCGCCGTAGCCGAGGACGAGCTGGAGGCCGCCCTCCAGATCTTCCACGTGCGCGGCGGCCGGGTGCGCGGCCAGCGCGGCTGGGTCACCGACAAGGTCGAGGCGGTCGACACCTCCGGCCTCGTCGAGCACGCCCTCCAGCAGCTGTACGGGGAGGAGCGCGGCGACGCCGTCCCCAAGGAGGTTCTGGTCCCCGCCCTGCCCGAGGACGCCGAAGCGGTCTCCCAGTGGCTCGCCGAGCGCCGGGGCTCCCAGGTCAGTCTGCGCATCCCGCAGCGCGGCGACAAGAAGGACCTCATGGTCACCGTCCAGCGCAACGCCCAGCAGGCGCTCGGGCTGCACAAGACCAAGCGCGCCTCCGACCTGACCACCCGCTCCCGCGCCCTAGAGGAGATCGCCGAGGCGCTGGGCCTGGACACCGCGCCGCTGCGCATCGAGTGCTACGACATCTCCCACCTCCAGGGCGACGACGTGGTGGCCTCCATGGTCGTCTTCGAGGACGGCCTCGCCCGCAAGAGCGAGTACCGCCGCTTCCAGATCAAGGGCTTCGAGGGCCAGGACGACGTCCGCTCGATGCACGAGGTGATCGGCCGACGCTTCAAGCGCTACCTCCAGGACAAGGAGCGCACGGGGGAGTGGGAGGAGACGCCGGAAGCAGCCCCCGTCGCCCTCGGCCCTGCTCCGGTCCCCGCCGCCACGGGCCCGGTCCCCGCCGCCACCGGCCCCGTCCCCGCCCCGGACCTCACCGCCGCCTCCCCGGACGACGAGCCCGAGCCCCGGGAGGACGACGGCCGCCCCAAGCGGTTCGCCTACCCGCCGCAGCTCGTCGTCGTCGACGGCGGGCAGCCCCAGGTGGCCGCCGCCAAGCGCGCCCTGGACGAGCTGGGCATCGACGACATCGTGGTCTGCGGCCTCGCCAAGCGGCTGGAAGAGGTCTGGCTCCCCGACGACGACGACCCCGTCGTCCTGCCCCGCTCCAGCGAGGGCCTCTACCTCCTCCAGCGCATCCGGGACGAGGCCCACCGCTTCGCCATCGCCTACCAGCGCGCCAAACGCGCCAAGCGCATCCGCAGCAGCCCCCTCGACGACGTGACCGGCCTCGGCGAGACCCGGAAGCAGGCCCTCATCAAGCATTTCGGCTCGGTGAAGAAGCTCAGGCAAGCGACAATCGACGAGATCTGCGAGGTCCCCGGGATAGGGCGAAGGACGGCGGAATCGGTGGCCGCCGCCCTCGCCTCGACCACTCCCGCGGCACCTGCCGTGAACACGGCCACAGGAGAGATCATCGAAGAGGACGACGGGGGCAGCTCATGACCGAGAACAGCCACGAGAACGCACAGAGCACCGCGGACACCGACATCGACGCCGACCGAGCAGACGGAGCAGCAGACGTGAGTACGAACACCCCGAACGAGACGGGTGAGGCGGCCATCCCCGAGCTGGTGATCATCTCCGGGATGTCGGGCGCCGGCCGCAGCACCGCGGCCAAGTGTCTGGAGGACCTCGGCTGGTTCGTCGTCGACAACCTGCCGCCCGCGCTGATCCCCACCATGGTGGAGCTCGGCGCCCGCTCGCAGGGCAACGTGGCCCGGATCGCCGTCGTCGTCGACGTACGCGGCCGGCGCTTCTTCGACAACCTCCGCGAATCGCTCGCGGACCTGGAGTCCAAGCACGTCACCCGGCGGATCGTCTTCCTGGAATCCTCCGACGACGCCCTCGTGCGCCGCTTCGAGTCCGTCCGCCGCCCGCACCCCCTCCAGGGCGACGGCCGCATCGTCGACGGCATCGCGGCCGAGCGTGACCTGCTGCGCGAGCTGCGCGGCGACGCCGACCTGGTCATCGACACCTCCAGCCTCAACGTGCACGAGCTGCGGGCCAAGATGGACGCCCAGTTCGCGGGCGAGTCGGAGCCGGAGCTGCGCGCCACGGTGATGTCCTTCGGCTACAAGTACGGCCTGCCCGTCGACGCCGACCTGGTCGTCGACTGCCGCTTCCTGCCCAACCCGCACTGGGTCCCCGAGCTGCGCCCCTTCACCGGCGTCAACGAGGAGGTGTCCGACTACGTCTTCGACCAGCCGGGCGCCAAGGAGTTCCTCAACCAGTACACCGAGCTGCTCCAGCTGATCGCCGCCGGCTACCGCCGCGAGGGCAAGCGGTACGTGACCATCGCCGTCGGCTGCACCGGAGGCAAGCACCGCTCCGTCGCCATGTCGGAGAAGCTCTCGGCCCGCCTCGCCGCCGAAGGCGTCGAGACCGTCCTCGTCCACCGCGACATGGGGCGAGAGTGACCGGACGCAATCTGCGGATGCGACGCCTGAGCCGCGCCACCTCGGCGCTCTCCGGCCGCAAACGCGGTGCTCAGCCCAAGGTCGTAGCGCTCGGCGGCGGCATGGGCCTCTCGGCGTCCCTGGCGGCGCTGCGCCGGATCACCGGCGATCTCACGGCCGTGGTCACCGTCGCGGACGACGGCGGCTCCAGCGGACGGCTGCGCGAGGAGCTGGGCGTGCTGCCCCCCGGCGACCTCCGCAAGGCGCTCGCCGCGCTGTGCGGCGACGACGACTGGGGCCGCACCTGGTCCCGGGTCATCCAGCACCGCTTCGAGTCCAAGGGCGACCTCCACGAGCACGCGGTCGGCAATCTGCTCATCGTGGCCCTCTGGGAGCAGCTCGGCGACCACGTACAGGCGCTCGACCTGGTCGGCAAGCTGCTCGGCGCGCACGGGCGGGTGCTGCCGATGTCGGCCGTCCCGCTGGAGCTCCAGGCGCTGGTCAAGGGCCACGACCCCGACCTGCCCGACGCGATCGTCACCGTGCGCGGCCAGGCCACGGTGGCGCTCACCCCCGGCGAGGTGCAGTCCGTGCACGTGGTGCCGCCCGACCCGCCGGCCGTCCCGGAAGCCGTGGCAGCGGTCCTGGACGCCGACTGGGTGGTGCTCGGTCCCGGCTCCTGGTTCTCCTCGGTGATCCCGCACCTGCTCGTGCCGGAACTGCTCGACGCGCTGGTCACCACGAAGGCCCGCAAGGTCCTCTCGCTGAACCTCGCACCCCAGCCCGGTGAAACAGAAGGCTTCTCACCGCAGCGTCATTTGGAGGTTTTGGGGCGACACGCCCCTAAACTCGCCCTGGACGTGGTGCTGGCCGATGAGGCCGCCGTGCCCGACCGTGAGTCACTCGCCGATGCCGCACTACGGCTCGGAGCCGCGGTCGAGCTGGCGCCGGTGGCATCGCCCGACGGCGTTCCGGTCCATGATCAGGAGCTGTTGGCCGCCGCGTACGACCGTATTTTTCGGATGCATGGAAGGATCGGCCCATGGCGATGACGCCAGCGGTGAAGAACGAAATCTCTCATCTTCCCGTCACCCGGACCTGCTGCAGGAAAGCAGAGGTCTCGGCGATTCTTCGGTTCGCGGGCGGCCTGCACCTGGTGAGCGGGCGGATTGTGATCGAGGCGGAACTGGACACCGGCAACGCCGCCCGCCGCCTCAAGCGCGACATCCTGGAGATCTTCGGGCACAGCTCGGAGCTGATCGTGATGGCCCCCGGCGGACTGCGCCGAGGCTCGCGCTTCGTCGTACGGGTGGTGGCGGGCGGCGACCAGCTGGCCCGCCAGACCGGTCTGGTGGACGGCCGCGGCCGTCCGATCCGCGGGCTGCCCCCGCAGGTGGTCTCGGGGGCCACCTGCGACGCCGAGGCGGCCTGGCGCGGAGCGTTCCTCGCCCACGGCTCGCTCACCGAGCCCGGCCGCTCCTCCTCGCTGGAGGTCACCTGCCCGGGGCCGGAGGCGGCCCTCGCCCTGGTCGGGGCGGCGCGGAGGCTCTCCATCGCGGCCAAGGCCCGCGAGGTGCGCGGCGTGGACCGCGTGGTCGTCCGCGACGGCGACGCGATCGGCGCCCTGCTGACCAGGCTCGGCGCGCACGACGCGGTGCTCGCCTGGGAGGAGCGCCGGATGCGGCGCGAGGTCCGCGCCACGGCCAACCGGCTCGCCAACTTCGACGACGCGAACCTGCGCCGCTCGGCCCGCGCCGCGGTCGCCGCCGGGGCCCGGGTGGGGCGCGCGCTGGAGATCCTCGCCGAGGAGGTCCCCGAGCACCTGGCCGCCGCGGGACGGCTCCGCATGGAGCACAAGCAGGCCTCCCTGGAGGAGCTGGGCGCGCTCGCCGACCCGCCGCTGACCAAGGACGCGGTCGCCGGCCGGATCCGGCGGCTGCTGGCGATGGCCGACAAGCGGGCCCAGGACCTGGGCATCCCGGGGACCGAGTCGACCCTCAGCGAGGAGCTCGCCGACGGCCTGGTCGGCTGACTCGGCGACGGTCAGGGGACGTTGGCCCCGGCGGGCGAAACGGAGGTCCGTACTCCTACTCGCGAGTACGGATCTCCGGTCGTATCCGGTGGCATGCGGAGGCCCTCTCGATGTCACCCCCGGGCCCTCGGAGAGGTAGGGTCGGAAGCGGTCGGGGACATCCCTATACAACTCGCCGGCGTCGAAAACCGGCGTACCTAACGAGGAGATCGGTTCGTGACGATCCGCGTAGGCATCAACGGCTTCGGCCGCATCGGCCGCAACTACTTCCGCGCTCTGCTGGAGCAGGGTGCGGACATCGAGATCGTGGCTGTCAACGACCTGGGTGACACTGCGACCACGGCCCACCTGCTGAAGTACGACACCATTCTGGGTCGTCTCAAGGCGGAGGTCAGCCACACCGCCGACACCATCACCGTCGATGGTCACACCATCAAGGTGCTCTCCGAGCGCAACCCGGCCGACATCCCCTGGGGTGAGCTGGGCGTCGACATCGTCATCGAGTCGACCGGCATCTTCACCAAGAAGGCCGACGCCGAGAAGCACATCGCGGGCGGCGCCAAGAAGGTCCTCATCTCGGCTCCGGCCAAGGACGAGGACATCACCATCGTGATGGGCGTCAACCAGGACAAGTACGACGCGGCCAACCACCACGTCATCTCCAACGCCTCCTGCACCACCAACTGTGTGGCGCCGATGGCCAAGGTCCTCGACGAGAACTTCGGCATCGTCAAGGGCCTGATGACGACGGTCCACGCGTACACCAACGACCAGCGGATCCTGGACTTCCCGCACTCGGACCTGCGTCGCGCCCGCGCCGCCGCCGAGAACATCATCCCCACCACCACCGGCGCCGCCAAGGCCACCGCCCTGGTCCTCCCGCAGCTCAAGGGCAAGCTCGACGGCATCGCGATGCGCGTCCCGGTCCCGACCGGCTCCGCCACCGACCTGGTCGTCACCCTCCAGCGCGAGGTCACCAAGGACGAGGTCAACGCCGCGTTCAAGAAGGCGTCCGACGACGGCGCCCTCAAGGGCTTCCTGACGTACACCGAGGACCCGATCGTCTCCTCGGACATCGTCGGCGACCCGTCGTCCTGCACCTTCGACTCCTCCCTGACCATGGTCCAGGAGGGCAGCACGGTGAAGATCCTCGGCTGGTACGACAACGAGTGGGGCTACTCCAACCGCCTCGTCGACCTCACGGTCTTCGTCGGCGAGCAGCTCTGATCCTCGGGGTCGGCGGCACCACGATGTGAGCAAGGGGCTCGACCGGCGCAACGACGCGTCGGTCGAGCCCCTTAGCATGCTCATCGGTCCTTCCAAGGAGTAAACGGAACAGATGAAGACGATCGACGAACTTCTCGCCGAAGGGGTCGCGGGCAAGCGGGTATTCGTCCGTGCCGACCTCAACGTGCCGCTGGACGGCACCACGATCACCGACGACGGCCGTATCCGCGCCGTCGTCCCGACGATCGCCAAGCTCGCCGAGGCCGGCGCGCGCGTCGTCGTCGCCTCGCACCTCGGCCGCCCCAAGGGCGCCCCGGACCCGGCCTTCTCGCTGGCGCCCGCCGCCGCACGCCTGGGCGAACTCCTCGGATCCGAGGTCGCCTTCGCCACCGACACGGTCGGCGAGTCCGCCCGCGCCACGGTCGCCGGCCTGGCCGACGGCCAGGTCGCGGTCGTCGAGAACCTCCGCTTCAACGCCGGCGAGACGTCCAAGGACGACGCCGAGCGCGGCGCCTTCGCCGATCAGCTGGCCGAGCTCGCGGACCTCTACGTGGGCGACGGCTTCGGCGCCGTGCACCGCAAGCACGCCTCGGTCTTCGACCTCCCGGCCCGGCTCCCGCACTACGCGGGCTACCTCATCGCCACCGAGGTCGGCGTCCTGAAGAAGCTCACCACCGACGTGAAGCGGCCGTACGCGGTCGTCCTCGGCGGTGCCAAGGTCTCCGACAAGCTCGGCGTGATCGACCACCTGCTGGAGCGGGCCGACCGCATCCTCATCGGCGGCGGCATGGCGTACACCTTCCTCAAGGCCCAGGGCCACGAGGTCGGCGGCTCGCTGCTCCAGGAGGACCAGATCCCGGCCGTCCAGGAGTACCTGCGACGGGCCGAGGAGAAGGGCGTGGAGTTCGTCCTCCCCGTCGACGTCGTGGTCGCCCCGTCCTTCCCGGACCTCAAGACCAAGGCCCCGGCCCACCCCACCACCGTCGCCGCCGACGCCATGCCGGCCGGCCAGATGGGGCTGGACAACGGACCCGAGACCAACAAGCTCTACGCATCGAAGCTCGCCGACGCGGCCACCGTCTTCTGGAACGGCCCGATGGGCGTCTTCGAACACCCCGACTTCGCCGACGGCACCCGCGCGGTCGCCCAGGCGCTCGTCGACTCGTCGGCCTTCAGCGTCGTCGGCGGTGGCGACTCCGCCGCGGCCGTTCGCATCCTGGGCTTCGACGAGAATGCTTTCGGACATATTTCGACCGGTGGCGGCGCGAGTCTCGAATACCTCGAGGGCAAGACGCTTCCCGGCCTCGCCGCACTGGAGGACTGACCTTTCATGACCACCCGCACCCCGCTCATGGCGGGCAACTGGAAGATGAACCTCAACCACCTCGAGGCCATCGCCCACGTCCAGAAGCTCTCCTTCGCCCTGGCCGACAAGGACTACGAGGCCGTCGAGGTCGCCGTCCTGCCGCCCTTCACCGACCTGCGCTCCGTGCAGACCCTGGTGGACGGCGACAAGCTGAAGATCAAGTACGGCGCCCAGGACATCTCGGCGCACGACTCCGGCGCGTACACCGGTGAGATCTCGGGCCCCATGCTCGCCAAGCTGCGCTGCACCTATGTGGCCGTCGGTCACAGCGAGCGCCGCCAGTACCACGGCGAGAGTGACGAGATCTGCAACGCCAAGGTGAAGGCCGCCTACAAGCACGGTCTGACCCCGATCCTCTGTGTCGGCGAGGGCCTGGACATCCGCAAGGCCGGTGACCAGGTCTCCTACACGCTCGCGCAGCTCGACGGCGCGCTGAAGGACATCCCGGCCGAGCAGGCCGAGACCATCGTGATCGCCTACGAGCCGGTCTGGGCCATCGGCACCGGCGAGGTCGCCACCCCCGAGGACGCCCAGGAAGTCTGCGGTGCGATCCGTGGCCGACTGGCCGAGCTGTACTCCCAGGAGCTGGCCGACGCCGTCCGCATCCAGTACGGCGGCTCGGTGAAGTCCGGCAACGTCGCGGCCATCATGGCGCAGCCCGACGTGGACGGCGCCCTCATCGGCGGCGCCGCACTGGACGCCGACGAGTTCGTCAAGATCGTCCGCTTCCGCGACCAGTGAGTATGCGGTAGCGCGGATCCGTCGTACCCTTGCGGGGGCCGGAGGGGCGCCTCGCCCTTCGGCCCCCGGTGCACGTACACGCAGTAGTCAAGAATTCCGGAAAGTAGGGACCAGCCGTGGTTTTGGCGTTCCAGATCGCTCTGATCGTCTTCAGCCTGCTGCTGATGCTGCTGGTGCTCATGCACAAGGGCAAGGGCGGCGGCCTCTCCGACATGTTCGGTGGCGGAATGCAGTCCTCCGTCGGCGGCTCCTCGGTCGCCGAGCGTAACCTCGACCGGATCACCGTCGTGGTCGGTCTGGCCTGGTTCGCGTGCGTCGTGGTACTCGGTCTGCTCGTCAAGCTGGACAGCTGACCCGTCGTCCGCGCATACCGGTGACGGTGTGACTCCTTCCACTGGACGCGCGTCGGGCCTTACGTAGACTGGGGCATCGCTCGAGCACCATCACGCAGGGAGTTACGACCGTGGCAAGTGGCAACGCGATCCGGGGAAGCCGGGTCGGAGCGGGGCCGATGGGGGAGGCCGAGCGTGGCGAGTCCGCGCCCCGCGCCCGCATCTCCTTCTGGTGCTCGAACGGGCACGAGACGCAGCCGAGCTTCGCCCATGACGCGCAGGTGCCGGACACCTGGGACTGCCCGCGCTGCGGCTTCCCGGCCGGCCAGGACAAGGACAGCCCGCCCGCCCCGCCCCGCACCGAGCCGTACAAGACACACCTGGCGTACGTCCGCGAGCGGCGGAGCGACGAGGACGGCGAAGCGATCCTCGCCGAGGCGCTGGCCAAGCTCCGAGGCGAGATCTGAGGCTCCCTCCGACGCGGCTCCACGGAACCCCAGTCGTTCACCGGCCGGACACTCCACGGGTGTCCGGCCGTAGTGCGTTCCCGCGCCACCGCCCTCCTCCACTCCGCAGCCCTCCTCGATCAATTAGGTTGGAGGGGCAGCGGGGATGCTGAGTGACGAGAAGAAGTGGGCTGATATCCGGGATGAACGCAGCAAGCCGAACCAAGCTCAACCAGACGCCCGAGTGGACGGCTCTCGCCAAGCACCGTGAGGAGCTCGCCGCACCCCAGCTGCGCGAGCTGTTCGCGCGGCAGCCGGACCGCGGCACCGCCTACACCCTCCGGGTCGGCGACCTCCACCTCGACTACTCCAAACACCTGGTCACCGACGAGACGCTGCGCCTGCTGCGCGAACTCGCCGCCGCCACCGGGGTCGCGGAGCTGCGGGACGCGATGTTCCGCGGCGAGAGGATCAACACCACCGAGGACCGGGCGGTCCTGCACACCGCGCTCCGCGCCCCCCGCGACGCGGTGATCGAGGTCGACGGCGAGAATGTCGTACCCGCCGTGCACGCCGTCCTGGACAAGATGGCCGGCTTCGCCGAGAAGGTCCGGTCCGGGCAGTGGACCGGCCACACCGGCAAGCCCGTCAAGAACATCGTCAACATCGGGATCGGCGGCTCCGACCTCGGCCCCGCCATGGCGTACGAGGTGCTGCGCTCCTTCACGGACCGCGCGCTCACCCTCCGCTTCGTCTCCAACGTCGACGGCGCCGACCTGCACGAGGCCGTCCGCGACCTCGACCCGGCCGAAACGCTGTTCGTCATCGCCTCGAAGACGTTCACGACGATCGAGACCATCACCAACGCCACCTCCGCCCGGGACTGGCTGCTGACCGGGCTGAAGGCCGGTCAGGACGCCGTCGCCCAGCACTTCGTGGCCCTGTCGACCAATGCCGAGAAGGTCGAGGAGTTCGGCATCGACACGGCCAACATGTTCGAGTTCTGGGACTGGGTCGGCGGCCGCTACAGCTACGACTCGGCGATCGGCCTCTCGCTGATGGTCGCCATCGGACCGGACCGTTTCCGCGAGATGCTCGACGGCTTCCACCTCGTCGACGAGCACTTCCGCACCGCCCCCGCCGAGGAGAACGCCCCGCTCCTCCTCGGCCTCCTCGGCGTCTGGTACGGCAACTTCTTCGACGCCCAGTCGCACGCGGTGCTGCCGTACAGCCACTACCTGTCCAAGTTCACCGCGTACCTCCAGCAGCTCGACATGGAGTCCAACGGCAAGTCCGTCGACCGCGACGGCAACCCCGTGGACTGGGAGACCGGACCGGTCGTCTGGGGCACGCCCGGCACCAACGGGCAGCACGCGTACTACCAGTTGATCCACCAGGGCACCAAGCTGATCCCGGCGGACTTCATCGGCTTCGCCGCCCCGGTCCACGACCTGCTGCCCGGCCTGATCGCCCAGCACGACCTGCTGATGGCCAACTTCTTCGCCCAGACCCAGGCCCTCGCCTTCGGCAGGACACCCGAAGAGGTCCGGGCCGAAGGGGTGCCCGAGGAGCTGGTCCCGCACAAGACGTTCCGGGGCAACCACCCCACGACGACGATCCTGGCCGACAAGCTGACCCCCTCGGTCCTCGGCCAGCTCATCGCGCTGTACGAGCACAAGGTCTTCGTCCAGGGCGCCATCTGGAACATCGACTCCTTCGACCAGTGGGGCGTGGAGCTCGGCAAGGTCCTCGCCAAGAAGATCGAACCGCTGCTGACCGGCGACGGGGGAGCGGACGCCGGGGAGCTGGACAGCTCCACCGCCGCCCTGATCGACGCCTACCGCACGCTGCGCGGGCGCTGAGCCGATGCCGCAGGGGGAGGGGGCGGCGGTAGTGCTGCGGCCGCCGCGCAACACGTTGGACGGGCGCGCCGTCGGCTGGTGGCGGGTCCAGTGGCTGCTGCTGACGGCCGTGCCCGTCGTGCCGCTCGCGGTCCTGGGCGCGCTGATCGAGCCGGCCCGCTTCTGGCTGCTGCTGCCCGCCGCGGTCCTGGCCGCGGCGGGCACGGCGGCCGCCGTCCTCTTCCCCCTGTGGTGGTTCCGTACGCACCGCTGGGAGATCACCGGAGACGCGGTGTACGTCCGCACGGGGTTCTTCTGGCAGGAGTGGCGGATCGCCCCGATGTCCCGCATCCAGACCGTCGACACCGTACGGGGCCCACTGGAGCAGCTCTTCCGGCTCGCCACCGTCACGGTCACCACCGCCTCCGCCAAGGGCGCGGTACGGATCGCGGGCCTGGACCACGAGGTCGCCGCCGACCTGGCCCAGCAGCTCACCCGCATCACCCGCGACACCCCCGGCGACGCCACATGAGCACCGCTGCCCCGCCCGCCGACTGGCGACGCCTCGACCCCCGTACGGTCCTGGTCACCGCCCTCGTCGTGGCCGGGGTCGTCGCGGGCGCCGCCATCCCCGTCACGCTCGGGCTCACCCGCTGGTTCGGCCTCCCGGCCGCCGTGCTCCAGGTGCTCGCCGGCGCGGTCCTGGTCATCGGCGCCGCGGCGGGCGCCGACCGGGTCCGCTGGCACCGCACGCGCTACCGCGTCGGCGAGGAGCGCGTCGACCTCCACACCGGCCTCCTGATCGTCAAGCGCCGCTCGCTGGCCCGCGGCCGCATCCGCACGGTCGACCTCACCGCCAACCTGATGCTCCGTCTCCTCGGCCTGGTCACCGTCAGGATCGGCACCGGCGAACAGGGCTCCGAATCCACCCTCGAACTGGACCCGGTCACCCGCGCCGAGGGAGAACGGCTGCGCCGCCTCCTCCTGGAGCGCGCCACCGCCGCACCGTCCGGCGGCGTCCACCGCGAAGGGGAACTGGCCGTCCTGGACCCCCGCTGGATCCGCTACGCACCGGTCTCCTTCGTCGCCCCCATGCTCGGCGGGGCGGCCGCCGGGGCCGTCCTGCAGGTCAGCGACTGGGTCGGAGCCCGGGGCGACGTCATCGAGTGGATCGGGGACCTCTTCCGTGACACTCCGCTGCTCTGGATGATCGTCATCCTGGTCCTCGCCGCCCTGGTCGCCGGCGTCGTCGGTGCGCTCGGCCTCTGGATCGAGATGTGGTGGAACTACCGCCTGGAGCGCGAGCCGGGCGGCACGCTGCGCGTGCGGCGCGGGCTGTTCACCTCCCGGTCCATCTCCGTCGAGGAGGCCCGGCTGCGCGGCGTCGACCTGGTCCAGCCGCTGGGCGTACGGCTGCTCGGCGCGGCCCGGCTGGACGCCATCACCACCGGCCTTGCCAAGGACGACGAGGCCAAGAACGCCGACCACAACACCCTGCTCCCGACCGTGCCCCGGACCCGGGCCGACACCGTCGCAGCCGACGTGCTGCGCGAGGCGGTCACCCCGACCGGCGCGGCGCTCACCGCGCACCCGCGCGCCGCCCGGGGCCGCCGACTGCGCTGGTCGCTCGCCGCGGTCCTCAGCCCGGTCCTGATCCTGACCGCCCTCGGGGCGCTGTTCACGCCCGTGCTGCTGTGGATCGCGCTCGGCTGCACGGTGGTTCTCGCACCCGTGGCGGTGGCGCTCGCCCTGGACGCCTACCGGGGCCTCGGGCACGGGCTCTCCGGGCGCTACCTGGTCACCCGCTCCGGCACGGTCCGCCGCTCCACCGCAGCCCTGGAGCGAGCCGGGGTGATCGGCTGGACGGTCAGACAGTCGGTCTTCCAGCGGCGGGCCGGGCTGGTGACCATCACGGCCACCACCGCGGCCGGTGGGGGCGCCTACACGGTGTACGACGCCGACGCGGCCGAGGGCCTGGGCTTCGCCGCCGAGGCAGTCCCGGGGCTGCTGGAGCCGTTCCTGGAGCGCGCCGGGAACAGCGGGACCTGACGGACGGCACAGGCGCCCCCTGTACGGATGATGATCCGCGCCGCTCCTCGACCGGCGCGCATGCAAGCCGAAGGCCCGGACCGCTCGGTTGGAAGCGGTCCGGGCCTTCGGGGCGTACAACGCTCAGGCTGACGCCTGTGGATACAGCGCGCGCGGCAGCTGCGAGGCCGCCGCGGCGTCCAGCAGCCAGAGCGTGCGGCCGCGCCCGTACGCGCCCGCCGCCGGGGCCTGGATCTCCCCGGCCCCGGACAGCGCGATGGCCGCCGCCTCGGCCTTGTCCTCGCCCGCCGCAAGCAGCCACACCTCGCGCGCCGCGCGGATCGCCGGCAGCGTGAGCGAGACGCGGACCGGAGGCGGCTTGGGGGCCCCGCGCACACCGACGACGGTGCGCTCGGTCTCCCGTACCGCGGGAAGCTCCGGGAAGAGCGAGGCCACATGCGTGTCCGGGCCGACGCCCAGCATCAGCACGTCGAACGCGGGCACCGCCCCATGGTCCTCGGGACCCGCGGCGGCGGCCAGCTCGGCGGCGTAACCGGCCGCCGCCGCGTCCGCGTCGTCGCCGTACGGGCCGTCGGACGCGGGCATCGCGTGCACCCGGGCCGGGTCCAGTGGCACCGCGTCGAGCAGCGCCTCGCGGGCCTGGGTGACATTGCGCTCCGGGTCGCCGTCGGGCAGGAACCGCTCGTCGCCCCACCACAGGTCCAGGCGCGCCCAGTCGATCGCGTCCCGGGCGGGCGCGGCGGCGAGCGCGGCCAGCAGGCCGTTGCCGTTGCGCCCGCCGGTCAGCACCACCGAGGCGTGGCCCCGGGAGGCCTGGGCGTCCACGATCCTCGTGATCAGCCGGGCCGCCGCGGCCTGCGCCATCAGCTCCTTGTCGCGGTGGACGACCAGTTGGGGAGGGGTCACTTCGACGCCGCCTTCTTGGCCGGGGCCTTCTTCGCGGCGGGAGCCTTGGCCTCGGTGGCCTTGTCCGCCTTCTCCTCGGCGCTCTCGGCCGGCGCGGCCCTGACCTCGCCGCCCGCGTGCAGCCGGTCGACGCCGAACTTCACCGCGGAGGCGTAGGTGTTGTCCGGGTCGAGCCGCCGCAGCTCCTCGGCCAGCAGCTCGGCGGTGTCGCGCCGCTTGAGCGCCACCCCGCGGTCCGGCTGGTTGTGCATGGAGAGCGTGGCCAGCGTGCCGTCGGCGCGGTCGAGGACGATGACGCCGGTCTTCGTCTCCATCCGGACCGCCGTGAGGCCGGGGCCCTCGGAGACCATGCGCTCCACCGGGACGCCGAGCCGGTCCGCGAGCCACATGGCGAGCAGCTCGCAGCTCGGGTTGTCGCTCTCGCCCTCGACGGTCGCGCCGATGACCTCGGCGGGCTGCTGGTCCAGCGACGCGGCCAGCATGGAGCGCCACGGAGTGATCCGCGTCCACGCCAGGTCGGTGTCGCCCGGGCTGTACGTCGCCGCCCGCACCGCCAGCGCCTCGATGGGGCGCTCGGCCGAGTAGGTATCGGTGATCCGGCGCTGCGCGAGAGCCCCGAGCGGGTCCTTCGCCGGGTCGGAGGGCGCGCCCTCGGGCCACCACACCACGACCGGGGCGTCCGGCAGCAGCAGCGGAAGGACCACCGACTGGGCGTGGTTGGCCAGTTCGCCGTGCAGGCGCAGGACGACGGTCTCGCCGGTGCCCGCGTCGGAACCGACCCGGACCTCGGCGTCGAGCCGGGCGTCCCGGCGGGCCCGCGGTGAGCGGCTGACCCGCTTGATCACCGCGATGATCCGCGAGGGGTGCTCGCGGGAGGCGTCGCCGGCCGACTTGAGCGCGTCGTACGCGTTCTCCTCGTCGGTGACGATGACCAGCGTGAGCACCATGCCGATGGCGGGGGTGCCGATGGCCCGGCGGGCCGCCACCAGCGCCTGGTTGATCTTGCTGGACGTGGTTTCCGTGAGATCGATCTTCATGGCCGCCTCCAGCTCCGTCCGTCGCGTGCGAGCATCTCGTCGGCCTCGGTCGGGCCCCAGGTGCCGGCCGCGTACTTCGCGGGCTTGCCGTGCCTGTCCCAGTACTCCTCGATCGGGTCGAGGATGTTCCAGGACAGCTCGACCTCCTGGTGGCGCGGGAAGAGGTTGGCGTCGCCGAGCAGGACGTCCAGGAGGAGCCGCTCGTACGCCTCCGGGCTGGACTCCGTGAACGACTCGCCGTACGCGAAGTCCATCGTGACGTCCCGGACCTCCATCGAGGTGCCGGGCACCTTGGAGCCGAAGCGCACGGTGACGCCCTCGTCCGGCTGGACCCGGATGACCAGGGCGTTGCCGCCCAGCTCCTCCGTGGCGCCGGACTCGAACGGCAGGTAGGGCGCGCGCTTGAAGACGACCGCGATCTCCGTGACCCGGCGGCCGAGCCGCTTTCCGGTGCGGAGGTAGAACGGCACGCCCGCCCAGCGGCGGTTGTTGATCGTCAGCTTGATCGCCGCGTAGGTGTCGGTCGTCGACTTGGGGTCGATGCCCTCCTCCTCGCAGTAGCCGAGGACCTCCTGGCCGCCCTGCCACGCGTGCTCGTACTGGGCGCGCACGGTGTGCTTGCCGAGGTCGTCGGGCAGCTCGACGGCGGTGAGCACCTTGAGCTTCTCGGCGACCAAGGCCTTCGGGTGGAAGGAGCCGGGCTCCTCCATCGCGGTCAGCGCCAGCAGCTGGAGCAGGTGGTTCTGGATGACGTCACGGGCGGCGCCGATGCCGTCGTAGTAGCCGGCCCGGCCGCCGATGCCGATGTCCTCGGCCATCGTGATCTGCACGTGGTCGACGTAGGACCGGTTCCAGATCGGCTCCCACATCGTGTTGGCGAACCGCAGCGCCAGGATGTTCTGGACCGTCTCCTTCCCCAGGTAGTGGTCGATCCGGAAGACCTCGTTGGGCGGGAAGACGTCGTGCACGAGCTGGTTGAGCTCCTGCGCGCTGCCCAGGTCGTGGCCGAACGGCTTCTCGATGACGGCGCGCCGCCAGGAGCCCTCGCTCTGGTCGGCCAGGCCGTGCTTCTTCAGCTGCTGGACGACCTTGGGGAAGAACTTCGGCGGCACGGAGAGGTAGAAGGCGAAGTTGCCGCCCGTCCCCTGCGCCTTGTCGAGCTCCTGAATGGTCGACTTGAGCGTCTCGAACGCCTCGTCGTCGTCGAAGTTGCCCTGGACGAAGCGCATCCCCTGGATGAGCTGCTGCCAGACCTCCTCGCGGAACGGCGTACGGGCGTGCTCCTTGACGGCGTCGTGGACGACCTGGGCGAAGTCCTCGTCCTCCCAGTCGCGGCGCGCGAAGCCGATGAGCGAGAAGCCCGGCGGCAGCAGGCCGCGATTGGCCAGGTCGTAGACGGCGGGCATCAGCTTTTTACGGGACAAATCGCCCGTGACGCCAAAGATGACCAGGCCCGACGGCCCCGCGATACGCGGGAGCCGTCGGTCCTGTGCGTCACGGAGCGGGTTGGCTCCGGGAACAGCAGACAAAGTGGTCAGCCCTCCGAGGGGGCGAGGCGCGAGAGCTCCGCCTCGGTCGACTTGAGCAGGTCGTTCCAGGACGCCTCGAACTTCTCGACGCCCTCGTCCTCCAGCACCTGTACGACCTCGTCGTACGAGACGCCGAGCTTCTTGATCGCGTCGAGGTCGGCGCGCGCCTGGTCGTAGCCGCCGGCGACGGTGTTGCCGGTGATCTCGCCGTGGTCCGCCACCGCCTCCAGCGTCGCCTCCGGCATGGTGTTCACCGTGTTCGGCGCCACCAGGTCGTCGACGTAGAGCGTGTCCTTGAGGGACGGGTCCTTGACGCCGGTCGAGGCCCACAGCGGACGCTGCTTGTTGGCCTGAGCCTTGTCCAGGGGGGCCCAGCGGTCGGAGGAGAAGACCTCCTCGTACGCCTCGTAGGCCAGACGGGCGTTGGCCAGGGCGGACTTGCCCTTGGCCGCCTTCGCCTCGTCCGAGCCGATGGCGTCCAGCCGCTTGTCGATCTCGGTGTCCACCCGCGACACGAAGAACGAGGCCACCGAGTGGATCTTGGAGAGGTCCAGGCCCGCGGCCTTCGCCTTCTCCAGGCCCGCCAGGTAGGCGTCCATGACCGCGCGGTAGCGCTCCAGCGAGAAGATCAGCGTCACGTTGACGCTGATGCCCCGGCCGATCGTCTCGGTGATCGCCGGCAGGCCCGCCTTGGTCGCCGGGATCTTGATGAGCGTGTTCGGCCGGTCGACCAGCCACGCCAGCTGCTTGGCCTCGGCGACGGTGGCCGTGGCGTTGTGCGCCAGGCGCGGGTCGACCTCGATGGAGACCCGGCCGTCCTGGCCGCCGGTGGCGTCGAAGACCGGGCGCAGGATGTCGGCGGCGTCGCGGACGTCGGCCGTGGTGATCATGCGGAGGGCTTCCTCGACGGTGACCTTGCGGGCGGCGAGGTCGGTGAGCTGCTGCTCGTAACCGTCGCCCGAGGAGATCGCCTTCTGGAAGATGGACGGGTTGGTGGTGACGCCGACGACATGGCTCTGGTCGATCAGCTCGGCCAGGTTGCCGGACGTGATCCGCTTGCGCGACAGGTCGTCGAGCCAGATCGCCACGCCCTCGTCGGAGAGGCGCTTGAGTGCGTCTGTCATGAGTTGCATCTCCTACTAGTCGTATCTACCGGCGTCAGCGTGTTGCGGCTTCGAGAGATTCCCGCGCGGCGGAAGCCACGTTGTCGGCGGTGAAGCCGAACTCCTGGAACAGCACCTTCGCGTCGGCCGAGGCCCCGAAGTGCTCCAGCGAGACGATGCGGCCCGCGTCGCCCACGTACCGGTACCAGGTCAGGCCGATGCCCGCCTCGACGGCGACCCGCGCCTTCACCGACGGCGGCAGCACGCTGTCCTTGTACGCCTGGTCCTGCTCCTCGAACCACTCGACCGACGGCATCGAGACGACCCGGGTCGGCACACCGGCCGCCTGGAGCTGCTCGCGCGCCTCGACGGCGACGTGGACCTCGGAACCGGTCGCGATCAGCAGCACCTGCGGCGCCGTGGTCTGTCCGGAGGACTCTTCGGCCTCGAACAGGACGTAACCGCCCTTGGCCGCGTTCTCGTTCGCCTCGTACGTCGGCACGCCCTGCCGGGTTAGCGCCAGACCGTGCGGGGCGCCCTTGCCGAACACCTTGGTGTAGCGGCGCAGGATCTCGCGCCAGGCGATGGCGGTCTCGTTCGCGTCGGCCGGGCGCACGACGTTCAGGCCCGGGATGGCGCGCAGCGCGGCCAGGTGCTCGACCGGCTGGTGGGTGGGACCGTCCTCGCCGAGGCCGATCGAGTCGTGCGTCCACACGTACGTCACCGGCAGGTGCATCAGCGCGGACAGCCGCACCGCGTTGCGCATGTAGTCGGAGAACACCAGGAAGGTGCCGCCGTAGACGCGGGTGTTGCCGTGCAGCGCGATGCCGTTCATGGCGGCGGCCATGGCGTGCTCGCGGATGCCGAAGTGGATCGTGCGGCCGTACGGGTCGGCCTCCGGCAGCGGGTTGCCCACCGGGAGGAATGAGGACGTCTTGTCGATCGTGGTGTTGTTCGAGCCCGCGAGGTCGGCCGAGCCGCCCCACAGCTCGGGCACGATCTCGCCGAGCGCCTGGAGCACCTTGCCGGAGGCGGCACGGGTGGCCAGGCCCTTGCCGGGCTCGAAGACGGGGAGCTTCTCCTCCCAGCCCTCGGGCAGCTCGCCGGCGGCGATCCGGTCGAAGGAGGCGGCGCGCTCCGGGTTGGCCGTGCGCCACGCGGCGAACGCCTTGTCCCACTCCGCGCGGGCCTCGCGGCCGCGGTCCAGGGCCTCGCGGGTGTGGCCGATGACCTCGCCTGCGACCTCGAAGGTCTGCTCCGGGTCGAAGCCGAGGACCCGCTTGGTCGCCGCGATCTCGTCGTCGCCGAGGGCCGAGCCGTGCGCGGCCTCGGTGTTCTGGGCGTTCGGGGCGGGCCAGGCGATGATCGAGCGGGCCGCGATGAACGAGGGGCGCTCGGTCTCGGCCTTGGCCGTCTGGAGCGCCGCGTACAGACCCGCCGGGTCCAGGTCGCCGCTGGGGAGCTGGTCGACACGCTGGACGTGCCAGCCGTACGCCTCGTACCGCTTGATGGTGTCCTCGGAGACCGCGGTCTCCGTGTCGCCCTCGATGGAGATGTGGTTGTCGTCCCAGAGCAGGACCAGGTTGCCCAGCTTCTGGTGCCCGGCCAGCGAGGACGCCTCGGCCGAGATGCCCTCCTGGAGGCAGCCGTCACCCGCGACGACCCACACCATGTGGTCGAACGGGGAGGCGCCGGGGGCCGCCTCGGGGTCGAAGAGGCCGCGCTCGTAGCGGGCGGCCATCGCCATGCCCACGGCGTTGGCGACACCCTGGCCCAGCGGCCCGGTCGTCGTCTCGACACCGGTGGTGTGGCCGTACTCCGGGTGGCCCGGGGTCTTGGAGCCCCAGGTGCGGAAGGCCTTGAGGTCGTCCAGCTCCAGGCCGTACCCGGCGAGGTAGAGCTGGATGTAGAGCGTCAGGCTGGAGTGGCCGGCGGAGAGGACGAACCGGTCGCGACCGGTCCACTCGGCGTCCGCGGGGTCGTGCCGCATCACCTTCTGGAAGAGGGTGTACGCGGCGGGAGCCAGGCTCATCGCCGTGCCCGGGTGGCCGTTTCCGACTTTCTGTACGGCGTCCGCGGCGAGAACGCGGGCGGTGTCCACGGCCCGCTGGTCCAAATCGGTCCACTGAAGGTCTGTGGTGGTCGGCTTGATGCTCACCCTGAGTCAGGGCTCCTCTCCACTGTCGTAGGCCGGTGACTTGTTACCGCACCGGGCGCTGTCGAGCCTACCCCCGTTGACACGCACACTTTCCGAGTACTTTCCAGGGTGTGGGCGGCCCGTGGAGTTCGCCTCCCGGCGGAATGCGCATACCGGTGAACAGTCACCCCCAACACGACCCCACCCCCGCGAAGGGCGGCGTATGCGCAACGTCTAGAGTGAACGGGTTCGCGCAAGTCTTCACCGGGCCTCTCCGCCCGGAGCTTGCTGGGATTTCTCTGTCAGGGGTGTGCGTGACGGCCGTCGAGTCCCGACCCGCAGGGGTCGCCTTGACTCCCAGCCCGGGGGGCCATCGCCCGTTCGGGGCCCGCGTCAAGGCCTTCGTGGCGCTTACCAAGCCACGGATCATCGAGCTGTTGCTCATCACCACCGTTCCGGTGATGTTCCTCGCTGCCCAGGGTGTACCCGACCTGTGGCTCGTTCTCACTACCACCATCGGGGGATATCTCTCCGCCGGTGGCGCCAACGCGCTGAACATGTACATCGACCGGGACATCGACGCGCTGATGGACCGTACGTCCCAGCGCCCGCTGGTCACCGGCATGGTCAGCCCCCGCGAATGCCTCGCCTTCGGCATCGCCCTCGCGGTGGTCTCCACGCTCTGGTTCGGTCTGCTCGTCAACTGGCTCTCGGCCGCTCTCGCGCTCGGCGCGCTGCTCTTCTACGTCGTCGTCTACACGATGCTGCTGAAGCGCCGCACCTCCCAGAACATCGTCTGGGGCGGCATCGCGGGCTGCATGCCGGTCCTCATCGGCTGGTCGGCCGTGACGAACGAGCTCTCCTGGGCCGCCGTCATCCTCTTCGCCGTCATCTTCTTCTGGACGCCGCCGCACTACTGGCCGCTGTCGATGAAGGTCAAGGACGACTACGCCCGGGTCGGCGTCCCGATGCTTCCGGTGGTGGCCTCCAACCGGGTGGTCGCCCAGCAGATCGTCCTCTACAGCTGGGTGATGGTCGCGGTCTCGCTGCTGCTCACCCCGCTCGGCTACACCGGCTGGTTCTACACCGCGGTGGCGCTGCTGTCCGGCGGCGCCTGGCTCTGGGAGGCCCACGGTCTGCAGAACCGGGCCAAGTCCGGGGTGACCGGAGCCAAGCTCAAGGAGATGCGGCTGTTCCACTGGTCGATCACCTACGTCTCCCTCCTCTTCCTCGCGGTCGCGGTGGACCCGTTCCTCCGCTGAGGCACCCTCTTTCCGGGTACGGGCGGGTCGCGTGGCACAAGCCACGCGACCCGCCCGTCGCCAGTTCATCTACCCGTCGGTAGCATCCTGTTCATGGCAGAGACGGCAGCAGACGCAGCGGACACCGGACAGACCTCGCGCACGGACGCCAGGAAGGCGGCGCGCGCCGAGCGCAGGGCGGCGAAGATCGCCCACCAGATCGGCGCCTTCGCCAAGGAGCACGGCGGCGCTGAGGGACAGCTCGCCTACCTCGGCCAGGCGGGCGCCCGCATCGTCCTGGTCGGCGAGGACGGCGCCTGGGGCGACCTCGTGGCCCCGACCTACGCGGTGGCCGAGAACGCGGCGCGGAAGTCCGGGATCACGATGCACGAGGAGTTCGACGGCGAGTTCGCGCTCAAGGTCCGCACCGGCCCGTACGAGTGGTCCCGGATGGCCGGCATCCAGGTGGGCGGCCCCTCCAACGACCGCTGAGGCGACAGCCGACCGCTGAGGCGCCGGGGCCGCTCTCGGCGCCGTTGGCGCCCGCCCAGCTCGGGCTCGAAGCGCGCTGGGTACGGGCCGGAGTGGGGAACCACGGCATACGTGAGGGGCGGCGGGCCACCGGCCCGCCGCCCCTCACTCGTGTCCGTCCCTCAGACCGCGGCCGGTGTCGACTCCGACTGCGCGGTGGACGGGCCGGGCAGCGGGGCGGCAGCGTCGTCGCCGCGCTCGCGCATGCTCAGCACGAGCCGGATCACGGCGATCCACAGGATGGCCGAGCCGAACATGTGGACGCCGACCAGGATCTCGGGGACGTCGCTGAAGTACTGGACGTACCCGATCGCGCCCTGGGCGAGCAGCACGACCAGCAGGTCGCGGGCGCGGGCCCGGGCGTCGGCGGGCGCGTCGACCGCCCGCAGGGCCAGCCACATCGCGATGGCCAGGGCGCAGACGACCCAGGCGGAGACGGCGTGCACATGGGCGGCGGCCGACCAGTCCCAGGGCATGCGCGGTACGTCGCTGCTGTCACCGGCGTGCTTGCCGGAGCCGGTCACCGAGGTGCCCAGCACGATGAGGATCACCGTGGTCGCCACGATCGCCCAGGCGAGGCGCCGCACCGGCAGCGGAGCCCGGGGGCGCGGCGGACCGTCGCCCTCGCCGACCCGCACCCAGGTGATCACGGTGACCGCGAGCAGCGCGTTGGCCAGCAGGAAGTGCCCGGCCACCGTCCAGGGGTTGAGGCCCGCCCAGACCGTGATCCCACCGAGGACGGCGTTGCCCAGCACGATCCAGAACTGCAGCCAGGCCAGCCGGGCGAGCTTGCGGCGGCGCGGCTTGACCGAACTGATGGCGATGATCGCCCAGCCGACCGCGGCCGACAGGACGTAGGTCAGCATCCGGTTGCCGAACTCGATCGCGCCGTGCAGTCCCTGCTCGGGCGTCGCGAACAGGCTGTCGTCGGTGCACTTGGGCCAGGTGTCGCAGCCGAGGCCCGAACCGGTGAGCCGGACGGCCCCGCCGGTGACGATGATGAAGACGCTCATCATGACGGCGGAGAGCGCGGCGCGCTTCACCACCCTGGTGGACGGCGTCCAGCGCTTGGCGATGAGGGAGATGGGGGTTTCCACGCGGACCATCGTAGGACGGGGCTTGTGCATGATTTCACGAGGGGGTGGGTTCGTACCCGGTTGCCCGGACACGTCCAGTCGTACGGCCCCGGCGGGCTACTCCCAGCGGAAGAACCGCGCCGCCGCGCCGAGCCCCAGCACCGCCCACACCGCCAGGATCCCGGCCTGGGCCCACGGCATCGACGCACCGTGCTGGAGGACGTCCCGCAGGCCCTCGGAGAGCGCCGACACGGGCAGCAGCCCCAGCACCGACCGCACGGCGTCCGGGAACTTCTCCAGCGGCACGATGACCCCGCCGCCGACCAGCAGCAGCAGGAAGACCAGGTTGGCGGCGGCGAGGGTCGCCTCCGCCTTGAGCGTTCCCGCCATCAGCAGCCCGAGCCCGGAGAACGCGGCCGTTCCCAGCACCAGGAGCAGCAGTACCGAGAGCGGGTTGCCCTGCGGCGACCAGCCCAGGGCGAAGGCGATGGCCGTCAGCAGCACGATCTGGAGCACCTCGGTGACCAGCACCGACAGCGTCTTCGCGGTCATCAGCGCCCAGCGGGGCAGCGGAGAGGCCCCCAGCCGCTTGAGGACCCCGTAACGGCGTTCGAAGCCGGTGGCGATGGCCTGGCCGGTGAAGGCGGTGGACATCACGGCGAGCGCCAGGATGCCCGGGGCCAGGAAGTCGACCGACGCGCCCGAGCCGGTGTCCACGATGTCGACCGCGCTGAACAGCACCAGCAGCAGCGTCGGGATGATCACCGTCAGCAGCAGCTGCTCGCCGTTGCGCAGCAGCATCCGGGTCTCCAGCGCGGTCTGCGCGGCGATCATCCGGGGGAGCGGGGCGGCGCCGGGGCGCGGGGTGTACGTACCGGCGCTCATGCGCGCAGCTCCTTGCCGGTCAGCTTCTTGCCGGTCAGTTCGAGGAAGACGTCCTCCAGGGTGTGCCGCTCCACGGAGATGCCCTCGGGCATCACGCCGTGCTGGGCGCACCAGGAGGTCACCGTGGCCAGCAGCTGCGGGTCGATGGACCCGGTGATCCGGTACGTCCCCGGCAGCGGCTCGGCGGCCCCGGAGCCGTCGGGCAGCGCCTTGAGGAGCGAGCCGAGGTCGAGGCCCGGGCGTCCGGTGAAGCGCAGGGTGTTCTCCGCGCCGCCCCGGCAGAGCGCGTCCGGGCTGCCCCGGGCGATGACCCGGCCCGCGTCGATGATCGCGACGTCGTCGGCGAGCGCCTCGGCCTCGTCCATGAAGTGGGTCGTGAGCACCACGGACACCCCGTCGGCGCGCAGCTCGCGCACCAGGTCCCAGGTGGAGCGGCGGGCCCCCGGGTCGAGCCCGGCGGTCGGCTCGTCCAGGAACAGCAGCTCGGGCCGGCCGACGACCGCCATGGCCAGTGAGAGGCGCTGCTGCTGGCCGCCGGAGAGCCGTCGGTAGGTGGTGCGGCCGCAGTCGCCGAGGCCGAGGCGCTCGATCAGGGCGTCCACGTCGAGGGGGTGGGCGTGCAGCTTGGCCATGTGGCGGAGCATCTCGTCGGCGCGCGCACCGGAGTAGACGCCGCCGGACTGGAGCATCACCCCGATCCGCGGGCGCAGCCGCTCCGCGTCGGCGACCGGATCGAGGCCGAGGACCCGCACGGTGCCGGCGTCGGGGCGTCGGTAGCCCTCGCAGGTCTCGATCGTGGTGGTCTTCCCGGCGCCGTTCGGGCCGAGGACGGCGGTCACCGCGCCGGTGGCGACCACCAGATCGAGGCCGTTCACCGCGGTCTTCGTGCCGTACCGCTTCACCAGGCCCTTGACCTGTACGACGGGCTCGTTCTCCATGGCGCACCAGTCTAGGCAGCCCTCCGGGGCGGAGGGTTCCCGGGGCCAGATTAGGTAACCCTAAGTGACGAACCCCACCGTTGATCGTTCCGGACCGTGGTTGTCAGAGTCGAATGAATTACGCAACAATGGTGTTGTGAAATACGACGGACGGGCTCCACAGGAGGAACTCGCGACCGGTGAGCGCTCGACGCGCAACCGGGTCGCGCGCTCCATCCTGGACCACGGCCCCTCCACCGCCGCAGACCTTGCCAAGCGCGTCGGCCTCACCCAGGCGGCCGTCCGCCGCCACCTGGACGCCCTCGTCTCCGACGATGTCGTCGAAGCCCGCGAACAGCGGGTCTACGGGGCGCGGACCCGAGGCAGGCCCGCCAAGGTGTTCGCCCTGACGGACTGCGGCCGGGACGCCTTCGACCAGTCCTACGACAAGCTGGCCGCCGACGCCCTGCGCTTCATCGCCGAGTCCGGGGGGGACGAGGCGGTCCTCGCCTTCGCCCGCGCCCGGATGGCCGCGGTGGGCGAGGCGTACCGCGCCGTGGTCGAGGCCGCGGCGCCCGAAGGGCGCACCGAGGCCCTCGCCAAGGCCCTGTCGGCCGACGGGTACGCTGCTATGGCGCGAAGCGCGCCGGGCCCGCAGCAGGGCGAGCAGCTGTGCCAGCACCACTGCCCGGTGGCGCATGTCGCCGAGCAGTTCCCACAGCTGTGCGAGGCGGAGACGGAATTCTTCTCCAGCCTCCTCGGGACCCATGTGCAGCGTCTGGCCACCCTCGCCCACGGTGATGGCGTGTGCACGACCTACGTGCCGCGCAGTGGCCACGCTCCACCCCCACAGACCACCCATTCAGCATCTGCAAGCACGGCCGGGAGGAACCCCGCATGACGCTCCCCACGGAGACTGCCCACCCTGAGCTCGAGGGTCTGGGTACGTACGAATTCGGCTGGGCCGACTCCGACGCGGCAGGCGCGGCGGCGAAGCGCGGCCTTTCCGAGGCTGTCGTCCGCGACATCTCGGAGAAGAAGAACGAGCCCGAGTGGATGCTGAAGCTGCGGCTCAAGGGCCTCAAGCTCTTCGGCAAGAAGCCCATGCCGAACTGGGGCTCCGACCTGTCGGGCATCGACTTCGACAACATCAAGTACTTCGTGCGGTCCACGGAGAAGCAGGCGGCCTCCTGGGAGGAACTGCCCGAGGACATCAAGAACACGTACGACAAGCTCGGCATCCCCGAGGCGGAGAAGCAGCGCCTCGTCGCCGGCGTCGCCGCGCAGTACGAGTCCGAGGTCGTCTACCACCAGATCAACGAGGAGCTGGAGGCGCAGGGTGTCATCTTCATGGACACCGACACCGCGCTGAAGGAGCACCCGGAGCTCTTCAAGGAGTACTTCGGCACCGTCATCCCCGTCGGTGACAACAAGTTCGCCTCGCTGAACTCGGCCGTGTGGTCCGGCGGATCGTTCATCTACGTGCCCAAGGGCGTCCACGTGGAAATCCCGCTCCAGGCCTACTTCCGTATCAACACGGAGAACATGGGCCAGTTCGAGCGGACGCTGATCATCGTCGACGAGGACGCCTACGTCCACTACGTCGAGGGCTGCACCGCCCCGATCTACTCCTCGGACTCGCTGCACAGCGCCGTGGTCGAGATCATCGTGAAGAAGGGCGGCCGCTGCCGCTACACGACCATCCAGAACTGGTCGAACAACGTCTACAACCTGGTCACCAAGCGGGCCGTGGCCTACGAGGGCGCGACCATGGAGTGGGTCGACGGCAACATCGGCTCCAAGGTGACCATGAAGTACCCGGCCATCTACCTGATGGGCGAGCACGCCAAGGGCGAGACCCTGTCCATCGCCTTCGCGGGCGAGGGCCAGCACCAGGACGCCGGCGCCAAGATGGTCCACATGGCCCCGAACACCTCCTCCAACATCGTCTCCAAGTCGGTGGCGCGAGGCGGTGGCCGTACGTCCTACCGCGGTCTGATCGAGATCGGCGAGGGCGCGCCGGGCGCGAAGTCCAACGTGCTCTGCGACGCTCTGCTCGTCGACACGATCTCCCGCTCGGACACCTACCCCTACGTCGACGTCCGCGAGGACGACGTGTCGATGGGCCACGAGGCGACCGTCTCCAAGGTCTCCGAGGACCAGCTCTTCTACCTCATGAGCCGCGGACTCACCGAGTTCGAGGCCATGGCGATGATCGTGCGCGGCTTCGTCGAGCCGATCGCGAAGGAGCTGCCCATGGAGTACGCCCTGGAGCTCAACCGGCTGATCGAGCTGCAGATGGAGGGTTCGGTCGGCTAGGTCCTCGTCCGAGGACCACCGGGACGGCCGTTCGCGGCCGTCCCCGCACCCCACCGAACCACCCCCCTTCTTGACTGAGAAAGCGAGCACTACGACAGCCATGGCTGAGGCTCAGAACACTCCGGTGGGCTCCACCACCGCCGGCTCCATCGCGGTGGCCGCCGAGTCGACCGTCGCCACCCGCATGAGCGCACCCCCGTCCTTCGACGTCGCGGACTTCCCCGTCCCGCACGGCCGCGAGGAGGAGTGGCGCTTCACGCCGCTGGAGCGGCTGCGCGGTCTGCACGACGGCACCGCGGTCGCGAGCGGCGGCGGCGTGAAGGTCGCGATCGAGGCGCCCGAGGGCGTCACGGTCGAGACCGTCGGCCGCGACGACTCGCGGCTCGGCAAGGCCGGCACCCCGGTGGACCGGGTCGCCGCCCAGGCGTACAGCTCCTTCGAGCAGGCCTCGGTCGTCACGGTCGCCAAGGAAGCCGTGCTCTCCGAGCCGGTCCGGATCACCGTGCACGGCGAGGGCGGCGTTGCCTACGGCCACCAGCTCATCGAGCTGGGCGCCTTCGCCGAGGCCGTCGTCGTCATCGACCACACCGGTGACGCGGTGCTCGCAGCCAACGTCGACTACGTGCTGGGCGACGGCGCGAAGCTCACCGTCGTCTCCGTCCAGGACTGGGACGACACGGCCGTCCACGTCGGCCAGCACAACGCGCTGGTCGGCCGGGACGCCTCGTTCAAGTCGATCGTCGTCACCTTCGGCGGCGACGTCGTCCGCCTGCACCCCCGGGTGGCCTACGCGGCCCCCGGCGGCGAGGCGGAGCTCTTCGGCCTGTACTTCACCGACCAGGGCCAGCACCAGGAGCACCGCCTCCTGGTCGACCACAACACCCCGCACTGCAAGTCCAACGCGGTGTACAAGGGCGCTCTCCAGGGCGACGGCGCGCACGCCGTCTGGATCGGCGACGTCCTCATCCAGGCCGCGGCCGAGGGTACCGACACCTACGAGATGAACCGGAACCTCGTCCTCACCGACGGCGCCCGGGTCGACTCCGTGCCCAACCTGGAGATCGAGACCGGCGAGATCGTCGGCGCCGGCCACGCCTCGGCGACCGGCCGCTTCGACGACGAGCAGCTCTTCTACCTCCAGTCCCGCGGTATCCCGGCCGAGGAGGCCCGCCGTCTCGTCGTGCGCGGCTTCTTCGCCGAGCTGGTCCAGCAGATCGGTCTGCCGGACGTCGAAGCGCGTCTCCTCGAGAAGATCGAGACCGAGCTGAAGGCGTCCGTCTGATGTCCTTCGTCAAGGCCTGTGCGCTGAGTGAGCTGGAGGACGACACCCCCAAGCGGGTGGAGCTCGACGGCACACCCGTCTCGCTCGTCCGCACCGAGGGCGAGGTGTTCGCGATCAACGACATCTGCTCGCACGCGAACGTGTCGCTCTCGGAGGGCGAGGTGGAGGACTGCGCGATCGAGTGCTGGCTGCACGGATCGTCGTTCGACCTCCGCACCGGCAAGCCGTCCGGCCTTCCCGCGACGCGCCCCGTCCCCGTATACCCCGTAAAGATCGAAGGGGACGATGTGCTCGTCTCCGTCACCCAGGAGTCCTGAGTCACCCATGGCAACGCTTGAAATCCGCGACCTGCACGTCACCGTCGAGGCCGACAACGCCACGAAGGAGATCCTCAAGGGCGTCGACCTGACCGTGAAGCAGGGCGAGACCCACGCCATCATGGGCCCCAACGGGTCCGGCAAGTCCACCCTCGCGTACTCGCTCGCGGGTCACCCCAAGTACACGATCACCGGCGGCACGGTCACCCTGGACGGCGAGGACGTCCTGGAGATGTCCGTCGACGAGCGGGCCCGCGCCGGCCTGTTCCTCGCCATGCAGTACCCGGTCGAGATCCCCGGTGTCTCGGTCTCCAACTTCCTGCGCACCTCCGCCACCGCCATCCGCGGCGAGGCCCCCAAGCTGCGTACGTGGGTCAAGGAGGTCAAGGAGACGATGGCCGGACTCCAGATGGACCCCGCCTTCGCCGAGCGCAACGTCAACGAGGGCTTCTCCGGCGGTGAGAAGAAGCGCCACGAGATCCTTCAGCTGGAGCTCCTCAAGCCGAAGATCGCCGTCCTGGACGAGACCGACTCCGGCCTGGACGTCGACGCGCTCAAGACCGTCTCCGAGGGTGTCAACCGGGTCCGCGAGACCGGCGAGGTCGGCACCCTGCTGATCACGCACTACACCCGCATCCTGAAGTACATCAAGCCCGACTTCGTGCACGTCTTCGCCAACGGCCGTATCGCGGCCTCCGGCGGCGCCGAGCTGGCCGACCAGCTGGAGAACGAGGGCTACGAGGCCTACACGAAGGGTGGCGCTTCCGCGTGACTGACGCCCGACAGGGGCTCACCGGCCTCCTCGACACCGAGGCGATCCGCAAGGACTTCCCGATCCTGGACCGCACGGTCCACGACGGCAAGAAGATCGTGTACCTGGACTCCGCGGCGACCTCGCAGAAGCCGCGCCAGGTCCTCGACGCGCTCAACACGTACTACGAGCGTCACAACGCGAACGTGCACCGCGGCGTCTACACGATCGCCGAGGAGGCCACCGCGCTGTACGAGGGCGCCCGTGACAAGGTCGCGGCCTTCATCAACGCGCCGAGCCGCAACGAGGTGATCTTCACCAAGAACGCCTCGGAGTCGCTCAACCTCGTGGCGAACATGCTCGGCTGGGCGGACGAGCCCTATCGGGTGGACAGCGACACGGAGATCGTCACCACGGAGATGGAGCACCACTCCAACATCGTGCCGTGGCAGCTGCTCTCGCAGCGCACCGGGGCGAAGCTGAAGTGGTTCGGCATCACCGACGACGGCAGGCTCGACCTGTCGAACATCGACGAGATCATCACCGAGAAGACGAAGATCGTCTCCTTCACGCTGGTCTCCAACATCCTGGGCACCGTCAACCCGGTCGAGCAGATCATCCGCCGCGCCCAGCAGGTCGGCGCGCTGGTCTGCATCGACGCCTCGCAGGCGGCCCCGCACATGGTGCTGGACGTGCAGGCGCTCCAGGCCGACTTCGTGGCCTTCACGGGCCACAAGATGGTCGGCCCGACGGGCATCGGCGTGCTGTGGGGACGGCAGGAGCTCCTGGAGGACCTGCCTCCGTTCCTCGGCGGCGGCGAGATGATCGAGACCGTGTCGATGCACTCCTCGACGTACGCCCCCGCGCCGCACAAGTTCGAGGCCGGTACGCCCCCGATCGCCCAGGCCGTCGGCCTCGGCGCGGCTGTGGACTACCTCTCGGCGATCGGCATGGAGAAGATCCACAACCACGAGAAGGCGATCACCGAGTACGCGGTGAAGCGCCTCCTGGAGGTTCCGGACCTGCGGATCATCGGTCCGGCGACGGCCGAGGACCGCGGGGCCACGATCTCCTTCACGCTCGGCGACATCCACCCGCACGACGTGGGCCAGGTCCTCGACGAGCTGGGCATCGCCGTCCGGGTCGGCCACCACTGCGCCCGCCCGGTCTGCCTGCGGTACGGAATTCCCGCGACGACGCGAGCGTCGTTCTATCTGTACTCCACGCCCGCCGAGGTCGACGCCCTGGTGGACGGTCTGGAGCACGTCCGGAACTTCTTCGGCTGAGGGTTGACTGGTGAAGCTTGAATCCATGTACCAGGAAGTGATCCTGGACCACTACAAGCACCCCCACGGGCGCGGCCTGCGGGACGGCGACGCCGAGGTGCACCACACCAATCCGACGTGCGGCGACGAGATCACGCTCCGGGTGAAGTACGACGGCGAGACCATCGCCGACGTGAGCTACGACGGCCAGGGCTGCTCCATCAGCCAGGCCAGCGCCTCCGTGCTGAACGAGCTGCTCGTCGGCAAGGAGCTGTCCCAGGCGCGGAAGATCCAGGAGACCTTCCTGGAACTGATGCAGTCCAAGGGCCAGCTGGAGCCGGACGACGCGATGGAGGAGGTGCTGGAGGACGCCGTCGCGTTCGCCGGCGTCTCCAAGTACCCCGCCCGGGTCAAGTGCGCGCTGCTGAGCTGGATGGCGTGGAAGGACGCGACGGCCAAGGCGCTGTCCGAAGGGAAGACCGCATGAGCGACAACGAGACCGCGACCATGAAGCCGGCCTCCGAGGAGGAGGTCCGCGAGGCGCTGTACGACGTCGTCGACCCCGAGCTGGGCATCGACGTCGTCAACCTGGGCCTGATCTACGGCATCCACGTCGACGACGCCAACATCGCCACCCTCGACATGACCCTGACGTCCGCGGCCTGCCCGCTGACCGACGTCATCGAGGACCAGGCGAAGTCCGCCACGGACGGCATCGTCAACGAGCTCCGGATCAACTGGGTCTGGATGCCGCCGTGGGGCCCGGACAAGATCACCGACGACGGACGCGAGCAGCTCCGTGCGCTGGGGTTCAACGTCTGACACGCTCCGCGAGAAGCGATGAACGGCCATGCCCGCCAGGCAGACTGGCGGGCATGGCCGTCTCCATTTACCACATCGCCGTCGACGTTCACGACCTGCCGCTCATGGCCCGCTTCTGGAGCGCGGTGCTGGACTGGCAGGTGCTCTTCGAGCACGAGGAGGAGATCATCATCGGCGTGCACGAGACCGCGCTGCCGGGCATGTGCTTCCTCCCCGTGCCCGAGGGGAAGACGGTCAAGAACCGGCTGCACCTCGATCTGACGCCGGACGACCAGGACGCCGAGGTCGAGCGGATCCTCGCACTCGGCGCCCGGCGGGTGGACGTCGGACAGGGGCCGGACGCCACCTTCGTGGTGATGGCCGATCCGGAGGGCAACGAGTTCTGTGTGCTGCGCCCCAAGCGGACCCTGACCGACTGAGCCGGGGCCCGGCCCCCGCGTGCTCAGACGTGGGAAGGCGGCGGGGGGCCGTACTGCTCGGGCAGGGTCGCTGCCGCCGCCTCGGCCAGGACCGGGCCCAGGTTCTCCGTGCGCATCCGGAGGTCGACGTACAGCAGGCCGACCACCAGCGGGGGGAAGATCGCCGTGAACAGCTGGGCGATCATCTGGCTGATGAACGACAGCAGCAGCACGCCGCCGAGCATCGCGACGATCTGCCCGCCGCTCGGGTCCGCGTCCATGTCCGCCGGGTCGAACACGCCGGGGATCAGGCCGACCATCTGGAGCGGCAGCTGGATCGTGTAGCCGATCGCGGCCGCGAGTCCGACGGCGAGCAGCCAGACGCCGAAGACCCGCCACCAGCTGCCGCGCACCAGCTGCACCGAGCGGCGCAGGGCGGCGACCGGACGCTGGTGCTCGAAGACCACGACCGTCGGGGCCAGGGAGAAGCGGACGTAGAGCCACATCGCCACCGGTGCGACGAGCAGGGCGCCGAGGAAGCCGGCCACCATCAGCGGCACGACGCCGTCCTCGTCGCCCAGCGACACGGCGTAGATCATCAGCCCGGCGACGGCTCCCATCATGAGCGCCATCGGGACGACCATGATCAGCCCGGTCAGGAACACCGTGCCGAGGATCGACCAGACCCGCGACCACGCCCGCCGCCAGACCTCCCCGAAGCCGATCGGGCGGCCCAGGACGGCTTCCTGGAGGACCACCGGGACCGCTGCCTGCACCACGGCGGACGCCAGCAGGTAGACGATCATGCCGATGACCATCAGTACGCCGAACGCGACGCCCAGTGGGACCAGTTGCGCCGCGTCCGGAGACCCCGGGGAGCCGGCCGTCAGCTCGTCCCACTGGCTCGCGACGGCGGCGCCGGCGGCCACCAGTGCGGCGATCATGACGAGCGTCGCGGCACCGAACAGCGTCAGCGCGATCCCGATCAGCGGTTTCCAGTACCGCCCGAGCGTCGAGAAGGCGCCGCTGAGCATGTCCGAGACCCTCAGCGGCGCCAGGGGTATGACCCCCGGCCTGGGCGGTGCGGCCCACCCGCCGTTCCATCCCCCGCCCGGTCCCTGCGCGCCCCCGTGGAAGGGCCCCCCACCGTGGGGCGCGCCCCCGTACGGGCCGCCGCCCCACCCTGCATCCTGCGCCACTGCTTCTCCGTCGTGTCGTCGGCCCGCGTCACGGGCCGTGTGGTCGGTCGGCACACCGTAGCGCCCCCCACGTGGGCCGATGATATGTACGGTCGTACGCAACGTTGTGTACAGTCGTACACATGGGATACGCATACGGACTTCTGGCCGCCGCCATCGCGGCGGAGGTGGCCGGGACGACGGCCATGAAGTACAGCGAGGGCTTCACCCGGCTCTGGCCCTCGATCGGCACCGTGGTGGGCTACCTCATCGCCTTTACCCTGCTCGCCCAGACCCTCAAGACGCTCTCCGTGGGCACCGCCTACGCCATCTGGGCCGGCGTCGGCACCGCGGCCGTCGCCCTCATCGGGATCCTGTTCCTGGGGGAGTCCAGCGGCCTGGCCAAGATCGCGGGCATCGCCCTGATCGTGGCCGGGGTCGTCGTCCTCAACCTGGGCGGGGCGCACTGATGGCCCGGCGGTACGACCCCGGGCGGCGGACGAGGATCATCGACGCCGCGCTGCGGGTGATAGCGGCCGACGGCATGGCCGGCCTCAGCCACCGGACCGTGGCCGCCGAGGCCGATGTGCCGCTCGGCTCGACCACGTACCACTTCGGCTCCCTCGACGAGCTCCTGGTCGCCGCCCTGCGCCGGTGCAACGAGAACTTCGTGCAGGAACTGCGCGGCAGCGAGGCCCTGGCGGGACCCGTCGGGGCCGCCGATCTCGCGGAGGAGCTGACGCGGTTGCTGGGCCGGTGGTTCGCGGGCGAACGCGGGGCGATCGAGCTGGAGTACGAGCTCTACCTCGCGGCCCTGCGCCGCCCCGTGCTGCGCCCCGTCGCCGCCGAGTGGACCGAGGAGGCCGTCGAGCTGCTGTCCCGGCACACCGACCCGGAGACCGCGCGGGCGCTCGTCGCGCTGATGGACGGCGTCTGTCTTCAGGCGCTGCTCACCGGCGGCACGTTCGACGCGCCCTGCACCCGCGAGATGCTGGCCCGGATCGCGGACGGCGGCGGCAGTCGCTGAAGTTCACCGTGGGGCCGCCCCGCGCCGTCTCCCTCACCAGCGAGTTCGTGGGCGCAGTCGCCGCGCTCTGCCGGGGCGTGGTCCCTCACGCCAGGCACGGCAACGTCGGCGCGGCCCCCGCCGGTACCCGGCCCCCACCGCCCTCGCCGTCCGCACCGCCTTGTCGCGCCCCGGTCTCCACCACGGCGTACCCCGGGCGACGGCCGAGGACCGCCCGGCGGCGCCCCCCGCCGGACAGCTCGCCCCTTCCCGCTCCTGCGGCCCTGCCCCCTGCCCCGTACACCCGGCCCCGCCGCAGCACCAGGCCGTCCAGTACCAGGGCCAGCTCCCACACCACCGAGTCCCACTCCCGCCGCTCCGCCAGCCGTCGGGCGGCGGTGAGACACGCCCATTCGGCGTGGAACCACGCCCCCGCCGCACGCCGGTCGGCGGGCCGTTGCGGGGTCACCCCCGGCAGCGGCGGCCCCAGCCACACCGGCCGGTGCCCGTACGGGCCCAGCAGCCGGCGGGCCGCCCACGCCGTGTGCGCGTAGTGGTCCAGCACCCGCCGCAGCGCCCGCTCGAACGGTCCCGCTTCCCGCAGTTCGGCCGAGAACACCCGCACCAGCCCGTGCATCCGATACCGGCCGGGCCAGTGCTGCTCCAGCAGATGGACCGCCTCCAGCTCCCGCAGCACCACCCGCGCCGACACCGGGGAACAGCCCAGCAGACTCCCTGCGGCGCCCAGCCCGATGTCCGGCCCCGGCGCCGCCGACAGTAACCGGAACGCCCCGGCCGCGGCACCGCTCAGCGCCCGGTACGACAGACGCAGCGCCGTCCGGACATCCGCCGAGGGATCACCCGTGCCCAGAGCGGTCAGCCGGCCCGTCGCGTCCCGCAGCTCCTCGGCGAGGTCCGCCAGCGGAAAGCACGGCCGGGCCGCCGCCCGCGCCGCGACCACGCCGAGCGCCAGCGGCAGACCCGCGCACTGCTCCAGGACGGCCGCCGTCGACTCCGGCTCGGCCGCCAGCCGCGCCTCGCCCAACCGGTGCCCGAGGAGTTCCCGGGAGTCAGCCCGGGACAGGGTGGACAGCGACACCGCGTGCGCCCCCTGGGTGACGGCGAGCCCCGTCAGTCGACGGCGGCTGGTGACCAGTACGGCCGCCCCCGCGCTCCCCGGCAGCAGCGCCGCGACCTGTTCGGCGTCGGCTGCGTCGTCCAGCACGATCAGCACCCGGCGGTCCGCGACCAGGCTCCGATACAGCCCGGCGAGCGCCTGCCGGCCCGCCGGTGCCGCCGCCGGGTCCACGCCGAGACCGCACAGCAGCAGTCGGAGCGCCGCGGCGGGCGTCAGCGGACCGCCCGAGCGGGCGAACCCGCGCAGATCCACGTACAACTGCCCGTCGGGGAAACGGCGGAGGTTCCGGTGCGCCCAGTGCAGCGCCACCGAGGTCTTCCCCACCCCCGCACCGCCGCTGATGACACACACCGGCCCTGCGCCGGGGCCGCCGGATCCCGCCATGCCCGCCGTCATGCGCGCCGTCTCGTCCGCCGTCCCGTCCGGCGACCGGGCCAACGCCTCGTCCAGCAGGGCGAGCTCGGAGGCACGCCCGGTGAAGTGCCGTGTCGCCGAGGGCAGCTCGCGCGGCACCGTGCCGGCCCGCGGCCCACCGGGGAGCGGCCGGGAGTCCGCTTCCGTGGGTGCTCCGGACGCCGTGAAGAAGCCCGGCGCCGACGAGCCCGGCCGCCCGGCCGGCCCGAGCGCCGCATCGCCCGCCAGCACCCGTTGATGCAGCCGCCGCAGCTCCGGCCCCGGATCGCTGCCCAACTCCTCCGCCAGCGCGCACCGCACCCGCTCGAAGCAGCGCAGCGCATCCGCCGTCCGTCCGCTGCGGCTCAGCGCGATCATCAACTGGGCGGTCAGCCGCTCGTCCCAGGGGCGCTCGTCGTGGCAGGCGCCCAGGTCCGGCAACAGCGCGCCGTGACACCCCAGCCGCAGTGCCACATCGTTGCGGTCCAGGCGGCAGGCGTGCCGTTGCTCCGACAGCGCGACCCGCGCCGCGTTGAACCACGGGGTGTCCACCGCCGCGAACGGCTCGCCCCGCCACAGCGCGAGCGCCCGGTCGTACAGTTCCAGCGCCCCGCCGTCGTCGGCCAACCGCGCGCGGGCGACCAGATCGCGGAAGAGATGCACATCCACCGTGCCCGGACCGGCCGGCACCGCGTACCCGCCGGGCCGCCGCACGATCACGGGCCGCCCCGTACCAGCACCGCCCGGTACGCCGTCGTCCGGCGCGGGTCGCTCCAACGCCCGCCTCAGCCGTGACAGATAGGTGTGCACGGCCGCCGCGACCCGGCGCGGCGGGCGGTCGCCCCAGACCCGCTCCGCCAGTCCGTCCACCGGAACCACCCGGTCCACATCCATCAGCAGTGCCGCCAGGACGGTCCGCTGCCGGGCCGGGCCCAGATCCACCCGGCGCCCGTCCCGCCGGGCCTCGATCTCCCCGAGGACTCCGTACCAGATTGCCAACGCGCTCCGCCCGTCTGCCGAGTGCCGCCCCACCGGCCGCCGCCGATTTCAGATCCGATCAAGATTCCTGCAAGAGCGCCCACGGAAGCTGACGGGGTCGAAGGCGCTCCCACGCAAGCTGCCGGGAGCACACCGCGGGTCCCTCACCCACCGAGAGGATCTCCCTGCACCAGCGGTTCCAGAACCCGCCCGGCTCTTTGGCCCCACCGTCCGGGGACCCCGGACGGTCGGCCCCACCGGGCGCCGGTAGGAGAAGGCTCGCCGACCGGGCGACCCGGCTCCGCGACGGGGCCGGAACAGGCCCTCGAACGACCGTGGTCCGGCCACATCCGGGCGGGCCGCGGTCGGCTTCCCCCGCGCCACCGCTGCGAGCGCCGCACCGGCCGGCCCGCCCCGGGCCGACCGCTCACCCACTGACCGAAGGATCTGCCATGCGCGCCTGGTTCGAGAACCTCTCCGATGCCCTGATCGACCGCCTGGTCCCCAAGTCCGAGGCCGCCGCCGCCACCCAGTGCTGGACCGAGGAGGTCTGCCAGCAGGGGCCGCTCCAGCTCTGCGGCTCCACCGGCCGCTGGGGCTACTTCATCTACCAGGTGTGCGCCGACGGCACCCGCACCTTCCGGGGCGTCCGCTGCGCCCGCTGCAACGGCTGACCTGTCCCCGGCACCCCTCTCCCCGACCGAAGACGAAAGGATCTCCATGCGCGACTGGATCCGGAACCTGTCCGATTCGCTGGTCGACCACCTGGTTCCCCGAGCGCAGGCGGCTGCCGCCGTCGAGTGCTGGACCGAGGAGAGGTGCGGTTCGGTGATGGTCCCGATGTGTCACCGCACCGGTTTCAGGGCGATCTTCACCTATCGGGTCTGCTCCGACGGAACTCGGGTGTACGTGGATATGCGCTGCGCCACCTGCTGACGGCATCACCCCTGGGAGGCGACCTGACGGTGGCCTCTCGGGGGCAGCACCCCGGGTGCGTGCCGCGCTGTCGGTTCCCCTCGCTGCCGCCCCCTCAGAAAGGACACCGTCGTGGAACTCGTCGTCTGGGCGGTCCGTGGCTGTCTGCTGCTGGTGTTCGCGCGCTCCGTGCTCGGCAAGGTCCACAGCCCGGCCGCCTTCGCGGAGTTCACCGGGACCGTGCGAGCCCTGCGGCTCCCCGTCCCGTTGCCCGCCCGCCCCCTCGCCGCGCTGGTGGTGACCGCTGAGGCCGTCCTCGTACCCGCCTTCGCCCTGCCCGGCCTCCTCGCTCCGCCGACCGTACTCGTCGCCGGGTTCGGCATCGCCGCCGTGCTGCTCACCGCTTTCACCGCGCTGGCCGTCGCCGCCGCCCGTAGCGGCCGTCGGACGCCCTGCCGCTGCTTCGGCCGTACGGCGACGCCGCTCGGCGCGGTACACGCCGTACGCAACTCCATCCTGCTGGCCGCGGCGGTCACCGGCCTCGTAGCCGTGGCCGCCGGCGGCCCGGACGCGGGCGGCCCGGTGGCGGTGCTGACCGCCTCCCTCGCGGGCGCGGTCCTCGGCCTGCTCGTCACGGCCCTCGACGACCTCGTCGCGCTCTTCCGTCCCCTGCCCCGAAAGGAAACCACCCCGTGAGTCCGCTCGCCGCCGCCGTCCTCGCCGTCGGAGCCCTGGCCCTGGTCGACCTCGTACTCACCGTCGGCGTCGTCCGCCGGCTGCGAGAACACTCCGACCTGCTGCGCCAGGCATCGGCACCGGCCGCCGCCATGCCCGGAGGCATGTCCGGGATCGCGGCCGTCGGCACCCCTGTGCCCTCCTTCACCGCCGGCCCGTCCGACAGCCCCGTCACCGACCGGGATCTCACCGACGGAACCCTCGTCGCGTTCTTCTCGCCCACCTGCGAGCCCTGTCGCGACCGACTGCCCGGCTTCGTCGCCCGGTACGCGGACCGGCCCGAGGAGGCCCGGCAGGTGCTCGCCGTCGTCGTCGACGACTCCTCCAGCTCACACGAGGCGGGGGACCCGCACGGGCCGGGCCCCTCGGGCGAGGACGCCGGATCGATGGCCGCCGCCCTGGCCGCCGTGGTGCCGACCGTCCAGGAACCCTATGACGGTCCGGTGACCACGGCGTTCGCCGCCAAGGCGTTTCCCAGCTGTGTACGGGTGGGGCACAGCGCCGACGGCGGTCTCGTGGTGACGGAAGTCGGCCGGTGGCCCCGGACCCCCGTCGCCGCCCGATGACCAGGCCCGCCCCCGCCGCCCGGCCCGACGACGAACCCGGCCACTCCCCGCTCCGTACCGTCCTGGTCGCCGCGGTTCGTCTGGCCCGCCGGGCCGCGCCCGCCACCCTGACGGGCTGGCTGCTGCTCACGGTGGCCGCGTCCGCGGCCCCGGTCACCGCCGCCTGGACCCTCAAGACCGTGATCGACCGCCTGGTCACCGACCCCTTCGCCGGCGGCTCCCTCACCGGCCCGGTTCTGCTGCTGGTCGGATGCGGTGTCGCCCTCGCCGTCGTGCCCCAGTTCCTCCAGTACCTGCGGACCCAGCTCGGCCGGGCGGTCGGGTTGCGCGCCCAGATCGAACTCCACACCGCGGTCGACCGGTTCACGGGCATCGGCCCCTACGAGAACCCGCGCTTCCTGGACCGGCTGCGCATGGCCCGTCAGTACGGCGGCAGCGCGCCGGTCGACGCGGTCGGCAGCGTCATCGGCACCGTCGGCGCGGTGGTGACCCTCACCGGATTCCTCGGCGCGCTCACCCTGCTGGGCCCCTGGATGGCGGCGGCCGTCCTGACCTCCGGCGTCCTCGTCCTCGGCGCCGAGATCGCGCTCAGCCGCCGACGGGCCGCCCTCGTCTGGTCGGTGGGCCCGGTGGAGCGTCGGGAGCTGTTCTACAGCGCCCTGCTGACCGACCTGCGGGCCGCGAAGGAGATCCGGCTCTTCGGCCTGGGGCGCTTCCTCGGTGACCGGATGGTCGAGGAGCGCCGCACCTCGGATGCGGCGAAACGAAGCATGGACCGTCAGGAGCTGGCCGTCCAGGCGGGACTCGCGCTGCTCTCCGCCCTGGTCGCGGGGGCCGGACTGCTGTGGGCGGTCTCGGCCGCCCGCTCGGGACAGATCACCGTCGGCGGAGTGACCGTCCTGGTCACCGCCCTGCCCGCGGTCCAGGCGGCGCTGGCCGGACTCGCCGTCGAACTCGCCACGGGCCACCACGCCCTCCTGATGTTCCGCCACTTCCTCACCGTGACCGACGCCGGGCCCGACCTGCCCGTACCCGCCCGGCCGCGTTCCGTCCCGCCGCTGCGCCACTCGGTGGAGTTCCGCGACGTGTGGTTCCGCTACGGGGAGGACCAGCCCTGGGTCCTCCGGGGCGTCGACCTGGTCCTGCCCGCCGGACAGGCCGTGGGCCTCGTCGGTCTCAACGGCGCCGGGAAGTCCACGCTGGTGAAGCTGGTGTGCCGGTTCTACGACCCCGTCCGGGGACAGATCCTCTGGGACGGCGTCGACCTGCGCGAACTGTGCCCGCGTGAACTGCGCCGCCGGATGGGGGCCACCTTCCAGGACTTCATGGAGTACGACCTGACCGCCCGCGAGAACATCGCCCTCGGCGACCTCACCGCACTCCAGGACCGCGACCGGGTGGAGGAGGCCGCCCGCGTCGCGGGAATCCACGACCGGCTGACCGGCCTGCCTCACGGCTACGACACCCTGCTGAGCCGGATCTTCTTCAGCGAGCGGGACAAGGACGACGCCACGACCGGAGTCGTCCTCTCCGGCGGACAGTGGCAGCGGCTCGCCCTCGCCCGCTCCCTGATCCGGGACGACGCCGACCTCCTCGTCCTCGACGAGCCCGGCTCCGGTCTCGATCCCGAGGCGGAGTACGAGATCCACCGCCGGCTGCGCCGCCACCGGGCGGGCCGGACGGGACTGCTCATCTCCCACCGTCTCAACACCCTGCGCGACGCGGACGTGATCGTGGTCCTGGAGGACGGCCGGATCGTCGAACGGGGGCCGCACGCCGACCTGATGCGCCGTTCCGGGGTGTACGCCCGGTTGTTCACCCTCCAAGCCAGCGGGTACGCGCCCGACGCCGGTGCGCACGCCGCCGGGACTTCCGTACCCATCCCGCCGGCCATGGCCGGCGATGCCGGGCCGCGGCTGCCCGCCGAAGTGGTGGCCGGAACCTCCCGGAGCGGAGGCCCCGCGTGATCGTGCGCCTCGCCCGCCGTCTGCTGCGGAACCGCCTGCTGGCCGTCACCGTCACCGGCCCGAGCATGGAACCCGCCCTCCGTGACGGGGACCGCGTCCTGGTACGCCGCCGCCCGCGCCGGGTGGCCCGGGGAGACGTCGTCGTCCTTGAACCGCCTTCCGGCGCTTGGGACGAGGGGCTCAGGCGTGAGGGCCTGATCATCAAACGGATCGCCGCCGGACCCGGCGACCCGGTCCCCGCGCTCATGGCCGGGCGGCTGGACGTCCCCCCTGGCTCGATCGTGCCACCCGGTCACTACCTGGTCCTGGGCGACAACCAACCCGTGAGCGTCGACTCCCGCCGCTTCGGCTATGTCCCCCGCACTCTGCTGACCGGCAGGGTGATACGCCCCCTGCGTCGACACACCCCCGTGGTCCCGGCGGTTCCTCCCGTCCTTGAGGTGAGACCGGTGATGGATGCGAGGTGACCGTTCGGGACCGCTCCAGCCCCCGCCGCGCCCCGCTCCGGCCACCCCCCGCCGCGCCCCGCTCGCCACCGCCGCGCCCCGCTCGCCACCGCCGCGGGCTGCCCGCGCCGGGGGAGCGGGCGCGGGTGGCGGGAAAAGGGCCCCACGCCGAGACCGGTTCGCCCGAGCGGGCCCCGGCCCGTTAGGTTGCGTCCATGACCGACACGACTTCCCAGGGTTCTGCCCGCACCACCGGCGCCGTCGCCGCCGGCCTCGCCACCGTCGCCGGTGACGGCACCGTCCTCGACACCTGGTTCCCCGCCCCCGAGCTGACCTCCGACCCCGGCCCGGCCGGTACGACGCGCCTCGGCCCGGACGAGGCCGTCAACCGGCTCGGCGAGGGCGCCGCCAAGGCACTCGGCGTCGACGCCCGGCGCGGCGTGGAGGTCGTCGCCGTGTCCACGGTCATCTCCTCGCTCGACGACAAGCCGCTCGACGCCCACGACGCCTATCTGCGCCTGCACCTGCTCTCGCACCGGCTGGTCAGGCCGCACGGCCAGAACCTCGACGGGCTGTTCGGGCTGCTCGCCAACGTCGCCTGGACCTCGCTCGGCCCGGTCGCCGTCGACGACCTGGAGCGCGTCCGGCTCAACGCCCGCGCCGAGGGCCTGCACCTCCAGGTCACCTCGGTCGACAAGTTCCCCCGGATGACGGACTACGTCGCCCCCAAGGGCGTACGCATCGCCGACGCCGACCGCGTCCGGCTCGGCGCTCACCTCGCCACCGGGACCACCGTCATGCACGAGGGCTTCGTCAACTTCAACGCGGGCACGCTCGGCACCTCCATGGTCGAGGGCCGCATCTCCGCGGGCGTCGTCGTCGGCGACGGCTCGGACATCGGCGGCGGCGCGTCCACCATGGGCACCCTCTCCGGCGGCGGGAACGTCCGCATCGTCATCGGCGAGCGCTGCCTGGTCGGCGCGGAGGCGGGCGTCGGGATCGCGCTCGGCGACGAGTGCGTCGTCGAGGCCGGTCTGTACGTCACCGCCGGCACCCGCGTCACGCTGCCGGACGGCCAGGTCGTCAAGGCCCGCGAGCTGTCCGGCGCCTCCAACATCCTCTTCCGCCGCAACTCGGTCACCGGCACCGTGGAGGCCCGCCCGAACAACGCGGTGTGGGGCGGCCTCAACGAGGTCCTGCACGCCCACAACTGACCCGTTCAGCAGGGAGCGAGGAGCTCCTCGTACGCCGCCCGCAGCCCGTCGGTCGCCTCGCGCCCGGCGGGCTGCAGCGGTTCCCGGACCGGTCCCGCGTCCAGGAGCGCCTTCACGGTGACCGTTCCGGGGAGGCCGCTCGCCATCATCAGTTCGGTGAGGCGCGCCGTGAGCCCGTTGAGCCGGGCCGCCTCGTCGGTGCGGCCCGCGTCGAACGCGTCCAGCGGCGCCCGTACCTGGCGCGGGGCCACGTTCGCGACGGTGCTGACGTAGCCCGCGCCGCCCACCGCGTACAACGGCAGGTTCAGCTCCTCGCAGCCCGAGTAGTACGCCAGCGAGGTGCGGGCCAGCACCTTCGTCGAGCCGAGCAGGTCCAAGGAGCAGTCCTTCACCGCCACCACGCGCGGGTGCTCCGCAAGCCGCAGCAGGGTCTCCGGCTCGATCCGGATGCCGGTGCGGCCGGGGATGTCGTACAGCATCAGCGGCAGTCCGGTGGAGTCCGCGACCCGCAGGAAGTACGCCTCGACGGCGGCCTGCGGCGGGCGGCTGTAGTACGGGCCGACCACCAGCAGTCCGTCCGCGCCCGCCTCCTCGGCCTGACGCGCCAGGCGCAGGGTGTGCGCGGTGTCCGGGCCCCCGACGCCGGTGAGCAGCGGCACCCCGTCGCCGACCTCCGCCCGGACGGCCCGCAGCAGGGCGGACTTCTCGGCGTCCGTCGTGGTGGGGGACTCGCCCGTGGTGCCGCTGAGGACGATCCCGTCGCAGCCCTCCGCCACCAGGCGCGCGGCGTGCGCACGGGCGGCGTCCGGGTCCAGGGCCCCGGTGGCGTCGAAGGGGGTGATCATGGCGCAGAGCGTGCGGCCGAAGGGGCGCGGTGCGGTTGCGGTCATGTCCGAAGTGTCGGCTCCCGGAACCCTGTAGGTCCACTTAGATCTTCTTGGGGTGACCGGCAAGGGACGCTGAAGAGTCCGTAGGGGTGGCGGCTGCTCGACCCCCTTCTGACATGATCGAACGCACGGACGACGGGGCGCGGCGGCGGTCGTGGCGAGGGGGCATGGGGATGGGCGTACGGGGGCGGGCGCGGGTGCGGAGACGGGTCTCCGCCGTGCTGCTGGCGGCGGCGCTGACCGCCTTGACCGGCTGCTCCGGTTTTCTCGTCCCGGCCGGCGAGGGCGAGGAACCGGAGCCCGCTCCGTCCGCCTCCGCGCCCCGCTCCGGCACCGTCCGCGCCCGAGCCGCTGCCCCCGACCCCCGCCCACGGCGAGTCGGCGGGGACCGGCCCGGCCTCCACCCCGCCCGAGACCCCGCCGGAGAAGTGCCCCGCCTCCGGGGCCGTGGTGACCATGGGGGAGGTGCTGACCGCGATGATGAGCCGCGCGGTCGCCCTGACCCTGACCAACTGTGGCTCGAAGCCCTACCGGGTCGACGGTTACCCCTCGGTCCAGGCGCTCGGCGAGGACGGCGAACGCCTCCCCGTGAAGGTCAACCCGGCCGGCTCGCAGTTCGGCCGCGACCGGGGCCCCGAGGCGCTCACCCTGAAGCCGGGCGGCACCGCGCGGTCGATGCTCGCCTGGGTCTCCACCCAGGAGGGCGGCGAGCTCGTCATGGCCGACGCCCTGGAGCTGGCCGCCGCCCCCGACGCGGGGGCGCGGGTCTACCCGCTGGAGGGTCACGACATCCGGTACATGGACGAGCTGAACATCACGGCCTGGCGGGCCGAGCTGCCCGAGTGACCGCTCCCGGGGCGGGGCCCGCCCGGTCCTTCAGCCGTCGCCCACCGGCACGGTGTGCGTGACCCAGCCCGTGCCGGGCGGTCCCTCCGGCAGGACGTGCAGCAGAAAGGCCGCCGGCTCGTCGGGATAGCCGGGCGCGCCCTCCCGCAGCGCCAGCCCGCTCTGCCGGTACGTACTCGGCGCGACCGCCACCGTGCTGCCCGCGAAGGCCACCGTGACCGGGCGGTGCACATGGCCCGCCAGCACCCGCACGACCCGGGGGTGCGCGGCCACCACCTCCGCCAGCGCGGGGCCGTCCGCCAGGCGCATCGCGTCCAGGAACGGAATGCCGACCGGAACCGGCGGATGGTGCACACAGACCAGGGCCGGTACGCCGGGGTGCCGGGAGAGGTCCCGGTCCAGCCGGGACAACTGCGCGGGACCCAGCCGGCCGCCCGGCGCGCCGGCGACCCGCGAGTCCAGGACCACGACGGTGAACGCCGGGTGCTCCACCGCGTACGACGTCCACGTCCCCCCGCCCAGGAAGCGCGTCCCACCGAACGCGCCTACGAGGGCCTCCGGCACGTCGTGGTTGCCCGCCACCAGATGCAGCGGCAGCGGGAACGCGTCGACCTCCTCGCGCAGGGCCGCGTACTCACCCGGCTCCCCGCGCTCGGTGAGATCACCGGTGATCACGACGCAGCCCGGGAGCGGGTCCAGGGCGAGCACCCGGCGCAGGGCGGCCCGCAGCCCGGCGGCGGGGGCCGCCGCCCCCGGACCGGTCGTGAGGTGCGGATCGCTCAGGTGCGCCACCGAGAGGGTCATGCCCCCACCCTTCCCCGGCCGGCTTCGACCGCACCCGAGGCCGCTCACGCCCTGGGCGAACGGGACACGGGAGGTGCAAGACGGATCAATTTGACCTCAACCGGACTTGAGGTGTCACCGTAGTAGTCAGGACGCACCGACCGACGTGCGTGAAGAAGGGAACACCGCCATGACCACGCACCTCACCGACCGACCCGACCCGGCCCGCACCGACGCCCGGATCGCCAAGGCCAGCACCTGGAACGTCGGTACACCGCAGCGGCAGCGAGAGGCCGTCGACGCCATCCGGAGGGCCTGGGAGAGCCGGGAATGGCCGCACCCCGGGCTGCTCTCCCACAGCGTCTACGCGGGGGAGGACGGCGCGACCCTCCTGCACTACTCCCAGTGGACCGGCGAACAGGCCTACCAGGACTTCGTACGGGAGAGCGGCGACGCCCGCGACGCCGAGATCGACGCCGCCGTCCCCGGCATCGAACGCCACGGACCGCGCACCTACGAGCTGTACCGCTCCAGCCTCCGGGCCCTGGGCGACACCAGGGAGACCGGCTGCCTCGTCATCGTGGACGTCGAGTTCGACGGGCCCGACCCGGCCCGTCAACGCGACTGGGTGAACACGGTGTTCGAGGCGCTCGGCGAGGAGGCCGAACTGCCCGCCGGCGGCATCGCCGCGTACTTCCACGTCAGCACCGACGGCACCCGGGTCCTCAACTACGCCGAGTGGGAGAGCGCCGAAGACCACATCGCGGCCCTCGCGGCACCCGGGGAGGGCATCGGCTCTTCGTCCCCGCTCTGGGAACGTGTCCAGAACTACCCGGGCATGACCGGCGGCGGCGTGCACCGCTACACCCCGGTGCTCAGTGTCGAGCCGGGTGCGGGCGTATATGAGGGCGTGGCGGACGGTATGTGGCGAAGCGGTGGGCGGTACGCCGCGCACAGCGTCTAGGCTTGGGCGGCCGAACCGCGTACGCACTCCGTATGCCCCGAGCACGCACCGAGGAGAACCCCCGATGTCCGCAGAGCGTCCCTCCCTGCCGCCGGTGCGGCTGAACACCGAGGCCGAACTGGCACGGGACGCGCTCGCCGCTCCGCTGTTCGTCCGCGCCGTCAAGCTCGCCCGCTGGGCGGGCCCGGACACCCGGGTCGGGGCCGGCGGCGAACTGGTCGAGGACCAGCTTCCCGCAGCCGCCGAGCACCTCGCCCTCCCGGCGGACGAGGACGGCGCCGCGTACGCCGGCGAGGCCTGGCGGCTCGCCGTGGACACCGGCCTCCTCGACGTCACCGACCCCGAGGAGGGCGAGGGCGACGAGGGCGCGGACGGCGAGGGCACCGTCACCATCGGCGAGAACCTGGCCCTGCTCACCGGCGGCTCCCCGCAGGACGTCCTGTCCATCTGGCTCGACGGTCTCGACGCCGTGCACGCCGACGCCACCGCGCCCGTCCTGGACGACTTCGCGGACCTCGTCGGCGAGGACGGCTCGATCGACTTCGACGCCCTGGACTGGGACCCGGAGGCCGAGGCGGAGTTCCTCGACGGCGTCCTCGGCAACCTCTACCTGCTCACCCTCGCGGACAACGGCGCGGGCGAAGGACCGGTCCCGCTGCCCGCCCTCGCCGCGTCGATGATCGTCCCCGACGACATGGGCGAGCCCACCGACGACATCCTGGAGCAGGTGTCCGAGGCGATGATGCGCCTCGACGACCAGTTCAGGCTCCTCGAACCCATCGGGATCGTCGAATACCGCCCGGTCGACGAGGCGTTGCTGGTCGAGGAGGGCGAAGCCGCGGACGACTCCGCCGCCGGGGCCGACGACGAGGACGTCACCCGCTACGGCATGGTCAAGCTCACCCCCCTCGGCCTGTACGGCATCCGGGCCCGGATGCTGGAGGCCGGGGTGGACGCCCCCGCCGTCGGCGACCTCGCGGGCAAGGGCGCCGACGTGCTCCTCGACGGCATCGCCCACTACCCGGAGCCCGCCGCCCGCGCCGAGGTCAAGCTCTGGCTCGCGGGCCACGGCGCGGAGGGCGCGGTGGCCGCGGCGGCCGAGCTGCTGGCCGCCGCGCGCGGCACGGACGAGGGCGCGCCGCTGCGCCGCCTCCACTGTCAGCAGGCCCTCGCCCTGGCCGGCCCCGGGGCGGAGCCCGCCGTACGCGCGGTGCTCGGCGACCCGGAGCTGGGTGGCCTGGCCCGCGTCTGGCTCGCGGAGCGCGGTGCGGCCGACGTGCCCGCCCCGCCGGAGGACATGATCTTCTGGCTGGCCATCGACACGATCGCCGCCCAACTCGACGCGGACGGCGAGCTGGACGAGCTCCAGGGCCTGGTCGAGGGGCTCTCCGCGCAGCACAGCGGCTTCTTCGACGAGGTCTGGCGCGTCGACCACCCGGCCACCGCCGACGTGCTGGAGGCCATGGGCCGGCTGCACAGCGACAAGAAGGCCGCCAAGGACGCCCGCAAGGCCGCGTTCAAGGCCCGCTCGCGCGCGGGCGGTTGAGGGGCTGAACGCCGGGTTCGGAGCAGTGTTCGGCTGAAGAGCTCTGCTCCTGCCAAGCAGCCGTCAGTGGTTCGCGGCCTCAGGAGCCCCGCACCGGCGCGGCCGTGTGGTTGTACGCCCGTACCGCCTTCGTGCCGACGCGGGCGTACCAGCCGGACGGGTCCGCGGCGAGGTCCCGGACGTCGGTGACCCCCCAACCGCGCTGCACCGCACCCCGGTTCACGTCCAGGGCCCGGCACAGCTCGCCCGTCGCCGCGTACACCGTGCCCCCGGTCACCACCGGCGGCACCTGGCCGACCCCGCCGAGCGTGGCCGCCCAGCGTTCCTCGCCGCTGCGGAGGTCGAGGCACTGGAGGACCCCTGCCCGCGCCCAGTGGAGCAGCGCTCCACCGGACGTCACGGGCGCTCGGACGCCGCCCGTGCCCGCGGGCCAGCTGGTGTCCAGCCCCACCGTCCCCGCCGACCAGAGCGACCGGCCGGTGGCGGGCGCGTAGGCGTGGACCCGGCCCCCGGTGCTCAGCAGCACCGTGGAGCCGGCGGCGGCCAGCGCGCTGGAGCCGGAACTCGGCCCGTCCTTCAGCGTGCCGGTGGCCAGGCGGCCGCCGTCGCGCGCCCGGAGGAAGTGCAGGGCGCCACCGAGGCCGAGCAGGACGAAACAGCCCGCCCCCGGCACCGCCGCCAGAGATGCCACCTCACCCTCGAACTCCTCGTACGCCCAGAGGAGTTCACCGCTGACCGCGTCAACGCACCGGATGTTCCCACCGTCCCCGTCGGCCAGCAGCACCGACCGGCCCAGCACGGCGGGCGGCCGGACCTCCGCCGTGCCCCCGGTCCAGCGCCGCGCACCGGTGCGCAGGTCCACCGCGTTCAGCGTCGGCGCGCCGCCGTCCGCCGCGAGACCGGAGACCAGCACCCCCGAGGCGACGGCGAACCACAGCGGGACCGGGCGCTCCGTGGGCGTGCCGAGCGGTTCGCCGGTCGCCAGATCGAGGGCGGCCAGGCCCACATCGGCCGCCGCCAGCACCGAACCGGACACCCCCCACTGCGCGGGGGCGTTCTCCTCGGCGCCGGTCAGCCACCGGCGCCCGGCGTCGCGGACCCGCCGCGCGGTGACGTATCCGCCGCCGCTGCCGGTGGTCCCGACATCGGGTACGGCGACGCCGTGCACCAACAGCGAACTTCCGGCCGACCGCAGCGCGTCCACGGTGGTGCCCTCGAACGCGGGGGCCAGGGTCCAGCGCAGGGCGCCCTGCCGGGTGCTCCCCGGCCGGATCCTCAAGGGATCCTCGACCCGCTCCTCCCGCCCGCCGGCCCCGCTCCGGTTGAACGCGTACGTGACGAGCGAGGCGAGCCCGCCGCCCCCGGCCAGCAGCAGACCGCGCCGGGTGAGCTCTCCGCGCCGGGCCGACGGGCTCCTCACCACGGGCGGCGGTGGCAGGACGGAGAGCGGGCGGGTGCGGGCCGGAGCCGGCGCCGGGGCGGTCGGGGCCGCCCCCGGCGGGCCGGGCGGAGCGGCGGGCTCCTCGACGGGCTGCTCGGCCGCCCTGCCCAGGACCAGCGTGCGCAGCGGCTCCGTGCGCCACCACAGCGCCGGATGCGGATCCGTGGTGGCCCGTAGGACCTGGTCCACCGTCGGACGCAGGCCGGGGTCCTTCTCCAGGCAGGCCGTCACCACCTCCCGCACCCCGTCGGGTACGCCGGTGAGATCCGGCTCCTCGTGGACGGCCCGGTAGAGCAGCACCGCCGGGGTCGCCGAGCCGAACGGGCTGCCTCCGGTGGCGGCGAAGACCAGCACCGCCCCGAGCGCGAACACATCGGCCGCCCCGGTCACCGCCACGCCGCCCGCCGCCTGCGGGGAGTCCGTGTCCCCCGTGACGATGCCCCCGGTGATCTGCTCCGGGGCGATGAACCCCGGGGTGCCGACGACGTCACCCGCACCGGTCAGCCCGTGGTCGCTGATCGCGCGGGCGATCCCGAAGTCGATGACCCGGGGCCCGTCGGCGGTGATCAGCACGTTCGACGGCTTGAGGTCGCGGTGGACGAGGCCCGCCCGGTGGATGGCCTCCAGCGCCTCGGCGAGGGCCGCGCCCAGGGACCGTACGGCGGAGGGCGCCAGCGGTCCGGTCGCCGCCACCGCGTGCCGCAGCGTGACGCCCGGCAGATACGCGGTGGCGAGCCAGGGCCGGGACGACTCCGGGTCCGCGTCGAGCACCGCCGCCGTGTGCGCCCCGGTCACCGCGCGGGCGGCGGCGGCCTCGCGGCGGAACCGTTCACGGAAGTGCGGGTCGGCCGCCAGGTGTTCGTGCACCGTCTTCACCGCGACGGTCAGCCCGCCGGGCGTCCGGCCCAGATAGACGGTACCCATGCCACCCGCCCCGAGCCGGCCCAGCAGCCGGACGGAGCCGAGCCGTTCGGGATCGCCCGGGAGCAGGGGGCCGGTCACGCGGACTCCGGTCCGGTGAACGTCTGCACGGTCCCGCCGGCACAGACGTGGAGGAGACCCCCGCCGGCGGCGGCGAGGAAGGGCCCGTCCTCCTCGACGGGGACCGACCACAGGCGGCGCTCGTGGAGGGCGTCGAGGGCGTGCACCCCCCAGAACGCACCCTCCCCAAACTTCGCTTCGTGGCCCGGCTCCGGTCCGGTGGCGTACAGCGTGCCGTCCGCCACCAGCGGCGGCCCGTCGTCGACGCCGCCGCCACCGTCGTCGGAGGCGAGCCGCCCGACGTCCGTACGGTTCCAGAGGGTCCGCCCGTCCCGGGCGTCGAGCGCGGTGACCCCGCCCGCCGTCGCGGCGTGCACCACACCATGGGTCGCGGTGGGCGTGACCGTGGGCGACCCTTCGAGCGTCCTGCGCCAGGCGGTGCGCCGGGCCGCCAGATCGACCGCGAGGACCAGGCTGCCGCGCGCGTAGTACCGGGTGCCGGAGGCGCCGGGGTGGGCGTGCGGATAGGGGGCGCCGCCGGGTATCTCCGGCTCCGGCCGCGGTGCCGCGCCGGAGATCCGCAGCACGGACAACGGTTCCTCGGCGGAGGCCCCGGGGCGGGGCGGGAGGCGGAGCCCGACGGCCAGCCGGCCGCCCGCCGCGTCGATGCCGGTCACCGCGGCCCGCGTCCCCTCGTGGAACCAGAGGGCCTCTCCCGTACGGGAGTCGAACCCGTACGCACGCCAGGGGCGATCGCCCAGGGAGCGCTTCGCCCACAGGGAGGCGTCGGAGGCGTAGGAGACCAGGGCCGTCGTCCCGCCGTCGACGGCGAGGAACGCCGACTGGCCGTCTGGTGCGGTGGACGTCCGCGTCCGGGCGTTGACCGGCCGGTACGGCAGGGCCGACCAGCGCCGGTTGCCCGTCCAGGCGTCGAGGGTGAGGAGTTCCGGTGCGAAGAGCAACCCGGAGAGCAGCAGGTGCACCTGGTCCCCGAGCGGCCGGACGGCCGTGACGTCCCGTGCCGGATACCGCCAGCGCACCGCACCGGTGGCCGCGTCGAGGGCGGTCACCGCCGCCGCGTCCGTGACGAGGAGCGCGCCGCCGTGGCGCAGCACCCGGCCGGACGGGCCCAGGTCGCCGACGGTCCGGGTCCACAGCAGACGTCCCCGGGCCCAGCGGGTCTGCGGCGCCCGTGAGGCCCCCCGTCCGCCGGTCGGGCCGTCCTTCTCGGTGCGCCGGAGCAGAGCCGCGCCGCCGAGAAGACCGCCTCCCGTCAGGAGCGCCGCCCCGCCGAACGCGAGCAGCCGCCGCCTGGCCGGACCCCGGCCCGGCCCACCGTCGTACGGGACGGCGTCCCGCGGCTCGGCCACGGGACGGGTCCGGTACGGGACGGCGTCCGCCGGGGTGCGCGTGGCGCCGGTGGGGGAGGGCGCGGGTACGGCGTCGGCCGGAGCGGTACCGGCGTCCGGAGTGCCTGCCGGAGTGCCTGCCTCGTCCGCCTCGTCCGCCTCGTCCGCCTCGTCCGCCTCGTCCGGCTCGTCCGGCTCGTCCGCCTCATCCGGGGCAGCCGGGATGCCCGCGTCGTCCCGGCTGCCGTGCGTGGCGTCCGCCACCAGCGCCGCGACCCTGTTCTCGTGGTCGCGGACCAGGCCGGCCACCGGGTCCCGCTCCCACCACGCGCCGGCCGGGGACCGATCCGCGCACCAGTCCAGCACGTCGGCCACCGCGGGACGCCCGGCCGGGTCGCCCGTCAGACAGGAGGCGAGGAACGCCCGCCACTCGCCGGACGGGGACCCGTCCAGATCGGCCTCGCCCCGCATCGTCCGGTACAGCACCTGGTGCGCGGGTCCGGAGCCGAAGGGCGGTCGGCCCGTCCCCATCCGGGCGAGCAGCGCCGCGAGGGCGAACACATCGGCCGCGGGGGACGGCTCGTCGTCGGCCGTCAGCAGCTCCGGGGCGATGAACCCGGGTGATCCGACGACCTCCCCGGTGCCCGTGAGGGTCTCGTCGGCCGCCCGCCTGGCGATGCCGAAGTCCAGGACCTTCGGGCCGCTCCGGGCCAGCACCACGTTCGACGGCTTCAGATCGCGGTGGACCAGCCCGACCCGGTGGATGCTCGCCAGCGCCTCCGCGAGCGCCGCCCCCAGCCCGGCCAGCGGCCCCGCGCCCAGCGGCCCGAGCGCCCCGGCGGCCTGGGTGAGCGTCGGCCCCGCACAGAACTCGGTCGCCAACCACGGCCGTACGGCGTCGGGGCCCGCGTCCAGCACCGCGGCGGTGAACGGACCGGCGACCGCCCGCGCGGCGAGCGTCTCGCGCCGGAACCTCTCCCGGAACCGCGGGTCGGCGGCGAGGTGTTCATGGACGGTCTTCACCGCCGCGAGCCGTCCCGACGCCGTCCGGGCCAGGTGGACCCGCCCCATGCCGCCCTCGCCGAGCAGCGCCACGATCCGGTAACCCGCGACCCGCTCCATGCCTGGCGTCCCCCCTCGTGCCGTCGGGCCGGGGGCGATCACCGCGGGCCCCTCCTGTGCGACGCCCGCGCGCTCCGGTTCGGTTGCGTCCCCGGGTCCCGTCGCGCTCTCTCCGGGACCGCTGGTCGACCGGTCCGCGGTGCGACGGCACCACCGGGACCACGACCGGATACTCATCGTCACCGACGAGCAGTTCGCGTACACGCCCCGTGGCGACGCGACCCGCAGCGTTCCGGACACGGTGCCCGTCCACACCTGGGATCTGGCCGGATACCGGCTCGGCCACGCCCCGTCCGGCGAGGGAAACCGCCACACGTTCGGGGGTCTTTCCGACGCGGCGTTCCGCAGGGTTCCGCTGCTGGAGGCGGGAGGAAGCGCTGACTGGCCGTGGTGAGCGCTGATTACGAATCCGGCACGTCTGGGGCCTTGGGCACCGACGGGCATGGCGTAGGGCCCCCGCAGGGCGCATACTCGACTTAATGAAACAGTCAGCCCGGCGTCACCTGCCTTCCAGTCCCTTCAACCGCCCGGCCCAGGAGGCCCCACCGGTCGAATGCTTCGATGTGGGCGACAGGGTGTCGCACGACCAGTTCGGGCTCGGCAGGATTCTTGCTGTCGAGGGCGACAACGATGCGGTCCTCATCGACTTCTCGGGGCGACAGGGAAGGATCCTGAGCCCGTACTCCAAGTTGACCAAGCTCTGAGACGCGGAACGAGCACGAGCAGCGTCCGCCTTCTCCGGATCCGGGGCGCCTGAATCACTTCAGGCGCCCCGGACTCCGTTGCGGCCCTCCGGAGAGGGCCCACGGCGGCTACAGGGACTTGGCGGCGGGCTTCACCATGCCCCGTACGGTGCGCGACTTCACGAACTCGCCCATCCCCGTCATCTCCCACTCTCCGGTGAACTGCTTGATGAGCTTGGCCATCATCACGCCGGTCTGCGGCTCGGCACCGGTGAGGTCGAAGCGGACCAGCTCCTCGCCGGACGCGTCGTCGATCAGCCGGCAGTAGGCCTTGGCCACCTCGTTGAACTTCTGGCCGGTGAACGAGTTCACCGTGAAGACCAGGCCGGTCGCCTCGGCGGGGATCCGGCCGAGGTCCACCATGATCACCTCGTCGTCGCCCGCGCCCTCACCGGTGAGGTTGTCGCCGGAGTGCTTGATCGACCCGTTCAGGATGGTCAGCTTGCCGAAGTAGCAGCTGTCCAGGTGGTTGCGGTTGGGGCCGTAGGCGATCACCGACGCGTCCAGGTCGATGTCCTTGCCGCGGAACGCGGGCTCCCAGCCCAGGCCCATCCTGACCCGCGAGAGCAGCGGGGCGCCGCCCTTGACGAGGGACACGGTCTGGTTCTTCTGGAGGTTGACCCGGCCCTTGTCCAGGTTGATCTTCCCGGAGCCCGCGGGCGCGGCGGGGGCCGCCGGGGGAGCGGCCGGAGCAGCCGGAGCGGGCGGAGCGGCCGGAGCGGGCGGAGCGGGCGGGGCGATCCGCGGGTCCACGGGGGCGGCGACCGGAGCGACCGGGGCGGCGGCGACCGGGGCGGGGGGCGTCGGAGCCGGAGGGGCGACCGGGGCCGCGGGCTCCTCGACCGAGACGCCGAAGTCCGTGGCGATCCCGGCCAGCCCGTTCGCGTACCCCTGGCCGACCGCGCGGGCCTTCCAGGCCCCGTTGCGCAGGTAGATCTCGATGACCACGAGCGCCGTCTCCGCGCCCAGCTGCGGCGGGGTGAAGGTGGCGAGCGCGCTGCCGTCGTCCGCGTTGCGCACGGTGGCGGTGGGCTCGACGCCCTGGAAGGTCTGGCCCGCGGCGTCGGGGCTCGCGGTGACGACGATCTTCTCGATGCCCGGCGGGACGGCCGTGGTGTCCACCACGATCGCGTCGGGCGCGGAGCCCCCGCCGGAGCGGTAGGTCACGCCGGCGCCCGAGGGCTGGTTGTAGAAGATGAAGTCGTCGTCGGAGCGCACCTTGCCGTCGGCGGTGAGCAGCAGGCCCGAGACGTCGAGCCGCACCGGAGCGGCGACGTCCACCGCCACGCGGGCGGCGGAGAGAGGGATGTTCGAGCCGGGGGTCATTGCGGTCATGCACGGGGTAACGAACGACCCGGCTTTGCCGTTCCCTTACCTTCGGCCGTCCGGAGGACGGTCGTCGAAGGGCGCTCAGCGGCGGTTGCGCGGGTGGTCGCGGGCGGTGTGCTCGTTGCCGTGCTTGTACGCACCGGTCCAGCGCGCCATCACCGACTGGGCGTCGCCCGAGCCCACCTCGGCCAGGAACTTCTCCGCGCGTCCGCCGCGCAGGGTGCCCGCGGGACGGCCGTGGTGGGTGATGGTGACGCCCTGGTCGCCGTGCTGTTCGTACTGGAATCCGTCAGGTCTCGGCATGGGGCGCATCCTGCCTGCCCCGCCGCGCCCGCGTCGCCCGGATTTCCCACCGCGCCGCCCCGCCCCGCCCGGACGGCTCAGTGCGGCCAGATCGGCGGGTCGGTCGCGAAGTGGCCGCCCACGCGGGCGTGCGCCGGGTTGTCCGGGTCCAGCTCGCCCTGCTCGGCGACGAGCTTCGCCGCGTACGGCTCCGAGTCGTCCTGCGGCCGGTAGCCCAGCGCCCGCGCCGGTTCCAGGTCCCACCACAGGCGGGTGTTGGCGGAGGAGCCGTAGACGACGGTGTGCCCCACGTCCTCGGCGGTGAGGGCCGCGTGGAACAGCCGCGCGCCGTCGCCGGGGCTCATCCAGACCGACAGCATCCGTACCGACGTGGGCTCGGGGAAGCAGGACCCGATGCGCACGGAGACCGTCTCCAGCCCGTGCCGGTCCCAGTAGAGCTGGGCCAGGTCCTCGCCGAAGCACTTCGAGAGCCCGTAGAAGGTGTCGGGGCGGCGCGGGGCGTCCAGGGGGATGGGCGGATCGCCCGGAGCCGGGCGCGGGGTGTGACCGATGACGTGGTTGGAGGAGGCGGACACGATGCGCCGGACGCCCTCCTCGCGGGCTGCCTCGTAGAGATGGTGCGTGCCCTGGATGTTGGCGCGGAGGATCTTGTCGAACGTGGACTCCAGCGAGATGCCCGCCAGGTGGATGACCGCGTCCACCCCGCGCACGGCCTCGCGCAGCGCCTCCCGGTCGTTCAGGTCGGCGGTGATCGCCTCGGGCGCGCCCTCCACCGGGACCAGGTCGAGCAGCCGCAGGTCGTATCCGTACGCGGGCAGCAGCCCTCGCATCAGGGTGCCGAGGCCGCCTGCGGCGCCGGTGAGCAGGACGGTACGGGGAGCGGTCATACGGGGGTCTCCTCGGGGCGTACGCGGGGTGCTGTGCGCAATCCTGGCTGACATTCACATGCGTGGACAAGCTAGGGAGGCGAGGCGACGTGCGTCAAGAGCCCGCGTACTCCTTGACCTGCCATCGGAGGCTGTCTTAGCGTTGCGATGTTCATAAATATGGACACCGATCAGAATTGTGCACGTCTGCATCTGCTCAGGGAGCGCCCGTGACCTCAGCCCCCCTCGCCGCCCGGCTCAGCGAAGTCGCCGGGCCGCTCTTCTTCCCCGTGACCGCGTTCGGGCCGGACGGCACCGTCGACCTCGCCGTCTTCCGCGCCCATGTGCGTGCGGGGATCGACGCCGGAGCCGCCGCGGTCTTCGCCTGCTGCGGTACGGGCGAGTTCCACGCGCTGACCCCCGAGGAGTTCCGCCTCGCCGTCGCCGCCGCCGTCGAGGAGAGCGCCGGACAGCTCCCCGTCCTCGCAGGGGTGGGCTACGGCACGGCGCTCGCCGTCCAGTACGCGCGGGCCGCCGAGGAGGTAGGTGCGGACGGGCTCCTCGCCATGCCGCCCTACCTCGTCGTCGCCGACCAGCAGGGGCTGCTGAACCACTATGCGGCACTCGCCGCGGCCACCGGCCTGGAGACCATCGTCTACCAGCGCGACAACGCGATCTTCACCCCCGAGACGGTCGTCGCCCTGGCACGCACCCCCGGCATCATCGGGCTCAAGGACGGCCACGGCGACCTCGACCTCATGCAGCGCATCGTCAGCGCGGTCCGCACCCACCGGCCCGACGGCGACTTCCTCTACTTCAACGGACTGCCCACCGCCGAACTCACCGGCCCCGCCTACCGGGGCATCGGCGTCACCCTCTACTCCTCGGCTGTCTTCGCCTTCGCCCCGGACATCGCCCTCGCCTTCTACCGGGCCCTGGACTCCGGCGACGAGGCCCTGGTCAACGGGCTGCTCGACCACTTCTACCGGCCGCTCGTCGAACTGCGCGCCAAGGGCCGCGGGTACGCCGTCTCCCTGGTCAAGGCCGGAGTCCGGCTCCAGGGTCTGGACGTCGGCGAGGTACGCACCCCGCTCACCGAACCGTCCGCCGCACACGTCAAGGACCTCGTCGAGATCATCGCGAGCGGCCGCGCCCTGCTGGAGGAACGCGCGTCCCAGGAGCGGGCGTCGCAGGAACAGGGCGCCCCGGCGGGCCGGATCGGGGGCAGGGCGTGAAGGCGGGCGCGTTCCTCTACCCGTGGGACGTCGTCGGGGATCCGGGCGCCGCCGACCGGATCGCGGATCTCGGCGTCCGCCAGGTCACCCTGGCCTCCGCCTACCACTCCACCCGGGCCCTGACGCCCCGCCACCCCGCCCACCGCGTCGTCACCGCCGAACACGCCGCCGTCCTCTATCCGCCGGACCCGGACCGCTGGGCGGGGCGGACTCTCGCCCCGTACCCCCAGAGCTGGACGGCCGGCGACGATCCGTACGGGGAGGCGGCGGGCGCGCTGGCCGCCGCAGGTCTGGAGGTGCACAGCTGGGTGGTCCTCGCCCACAGCTCGCGGCTCGGCGCGGAGCACCCGGACACCTCGGTGGTCAACGCCTACGGGGACCGCTACCCCTGGGCCCCCTGCATCGCCCGCCCCGCGGTGCGCGCGTACCTCGTGGACTTGGCGGCCGAGGCCGCCGCCCGGCCCGGCGCGCACGGGACCGAGCTGGAGTCCTGCGGCTGGTACGGCTTCGCCCATCTGCACGCCCACGACAAGGTCGCCGGCGTGGGCCTCGGCGAGGCCGCGCAGTACCTGATGTCGCTGTGCTTCTGCCCGGAGTGCCGCCAGGGGTACAGGGAGGCGGGCGCCGACCCCGGCGACCTGTCCGCCGCCGTCCGCCGCGCCCTGGAACCGGCCTGGTCCGGCGGCGGCTCCCCGGAGTCGGGCCGGGACGGCATCGGGAAGCTGCTCGGACCCGAGCTCGCGGACGCCACCCTGCGGTGGCGCGGCCGGGTCGCCCGCACGTTCCAGGAGGCGGCCGTCGCGGCGGTACGGGAGGTGGCCCCGCCCGGCTTCCAGGTGCTGCTGCACGCCGACCCCGTCCCGTACCGCACCGGGGCCAACGTCGGCGTCGACGCGGACCACATCCTGGCCGTGGCCGACGGCGTGGTGCTGCCCTGCACCGGACCCGACAGCGCCCGGGACGCGGTCCTCGGCCCGTTCGCCGGCCGGGGCGGAGTGCGCGCCGCCAACTTCGGGATCGTCACCGGGATGGGCGGCAGCCCACGCACCCTGGAGCGCGACGCGGCCCACGCCGCCTCGCTCGGCGCCGACCAACTGCGCCTGTACCACGCGGGACTCGCCTCGGGCCCGGACCTGGAGGCGGTCGCCGCCGCGCTCTCACGGCTGGGGTGAGGCGGGGCCGGCCTCCCCTGCGGGGCCTGACGCCGGCGCAGGGCCGGATTCCGGCGCGGGCCCGGATGTCGACGCGGAGGCGGTGCGGCACCGTGCCGCCCCCGCCGCCAGCAGGGCCGCGGCCAGCAGCCCCGCCGCCCCGGCGGTCGCCGTCAGCACCCGCACGTCCACCACCGCGACGAGCCCCGCCCCCACCGCCAGGGCCACCGCGTTGGGCGCAGTCATCAGCGAGCCCGCCGTCGCCGCCGTCCGCCCCAGCACCGCGTCCGGCGTCTCCCGCTGCACCGCGGTCATCGTCGCGATCAGCACGCACGGCAGGCCGAACCCGATCGCCGCGCTCGCCGCCAGGGCCACCCCGTCGTGCGGCAGCGTCCGCGCGCCCACCGCCAGCCCGAACAACGCCATCCCGGCCGCCGCGAAGACCCGCTCCGGCAGCCGGCGCAGCAGCGGCCCCACCAGCAGCCCCACCGCCACGGAACCGGCGCCCTGCACCGCGTACAGGACCCCCGCGTACTCCGGCGTCCGGCCGAGCACGTCATCGACGTAACCGAACGTGACGGCCCCGTTGACCCCCGCCAGCAGCATCGTCGCCGCCCCCGCCGCCACCAGCGGGCGGAGCACGGCCGAGCCGCGGATCCGCCGCAGCCCGGCGAGGAGTTCACCGCGCCACGCACCCACCGGGGGCCTCGGAGCCTCCCGTATCCGGAGCCGGGCGAAGATCAGGGCGGCCAGGGCGCACGTCGCCGCGTCCAGCAGCGCCACGGCCGGTCCGCCGAACCGCGCGTACAGCCCGGCGCCCGCCAGCGGGGCGACCAGCTTCATGCCCTCGTTGGCCGTCGTCCGCAGCCCGTTGAAGTCCGCGAGCAGCGAGGCGTGCACGGTCCCCGCGACGAGCGCCGACTCCGCCGCGTCGAGCAGGACGCCGCTCGCCCCGTAGAGGACCAGCACCACGAAGACCAGCCAGACGGTGCGGCCCGAGTCCACCAGCACCAGCGTGACCAGCAGAGCGGCCATCGCCAGGTTGACCCGGACCAGCAGCTTCTTCCGGTCCACCCGGTCCGCGAGCGCGCCGAGCGCGGGCCCGGCCAGCACCGGGGCCCACATCGCGCCCACCGTCAGCGCCGCCAGACTGTTCGACCCGGTCAGCGACTTGACCCAGATCCCCGCCGTGAGCCACATCGCGGACGTACCGAACCCGGAGACGACCACCCCCGCCAGATACCGCCCCGCCGTCGGGTCCCGCAGGACCCGCACCACCGCCGGACCGCCCATGCCGCCCCGCCCTCCGCCTCGTGGCTCCGCGACCCGTCCGCGCGGGCCGTGCGGCTCATGCTGCGGAGTAAGGCGGCGCGGCGGCATCGGGCGGATGCCCTAGGCCCTGTCGTCGAACTCCCGTCTGCCCCGCGGCGCCATGCACGCACTCTCGCCGCACCGGGCCCACGCCCGAGTACGTCCAGTACGAGGACGTGAGCCCGGCACGCCGAGAGCACGCACCTGACCCCGCAGGGCCGCCCTCCGGGCGACGACGGGAGTTCGACGACAGGGCCTAGGCGCGTCCCCCCGGGAGGTGGGCCAGGGCGGCGCCCGTCCCTCGCGTCACCGCTCCAGCGCCGCCCGCATCGTCTTCTGCGCGATCGGCGCGGCCAGCCCGTTGCCGCTGATCTCGGAGCGCGCCGCCCCCGAGTCCTCCACGATCACCGCGACGGCGACCTCCTTGCCGCTGTCGCGGTCCTTCGCGTACGAGGTGAACCAGGCGTACGGGGTGCTGCTGTTCTCCACGCCGTGCTGCGCGGTGCCCGTCTTGCCTCCCACCTCGGCCCCGGGGATCCGGGCGTTGGTGCCGGTGCCCTCCTCGACGACCGTCACCATCGCGCTCCGCAACTGCTCGGCGGTCGACTCCTTCACCACCCGCTCGGTGTCGCCGTCGGCGGTCTCCTCCAGCACCGTGCCGTCCCCGTCGGTCACCCGGGAGACCATGTGCGGCGCGGCCAGCTCGCCGCCGTTGGCGAGGGCCGAGGTGACCATCGCCATCTGGAGCGGGGTCGCGGTGACCTCGAACTGGCCGATCCCCGTCAGCGCCGTCTGGGCCTTGTCCATACCGGTCGGGTAGACGCTCTTCGCCGCCCGTACGGGGACGTCCAGCTTCTCGGTGTCGAACCCGAAGGCGTCCGCCATCTCCTTGACCTCGTCCTGGCCGAGGTCGACGGCGGCCTTCGCGAAGACGTTGTTGCAGGAGTACTGGAGCGCGGTGCGCAGGGTCGCGTTCTCGCAGGGCGCGGACGGGTTCTCGTTGGGGAGCACGGTGGTGGTGCCGGGCAGGGTGTACGGGGTGGGGCTGTCGGTGCGCTCGTCGACCGAGCCGTACAGCCCGTTCTCCAGCGCGGCCGCCGCGACCACCAGCTTGAACGTGGAGCCCGGCGGCAGCGGCTGCCGCATCGCCCGGTTGACCAGCGGCTTGTCCGGGTCGTCCAGCAGGGCCTGCCAGGCGTCCTGGTCCGTCGTCCCGCTGATCGTCGAGGGGTCGTAGGAGGGGGTGGAGACCATGCCGAGGATCCGGCCGGTCCCCGGGTCGATGGCCACCGCCGCGCCCTTGGTGTCGCCGAGTGCCTCGTAGGCCGCCTTCTGGACGTCCGGGTCGATCGTCGTCAGTACGTTGCCGGGGTCGGCCTGCCCGCCGGTGAGCAGGTCCTTCGGGTCCTTCAGCCGGTCGTCCGTGCCGTCCAGGACGTCGCTGTAGATGCCTTCGAGCTGGTTCGCCCCGTACGCCTGCGAGCTGTAGCCGGTAACGGGCGCGTACAGCTCGCCCTGGGGGTACGTGCGCTTGTACCGGAGGTCGCCGCCACTGGTCCCCTTCGATCCGGTGACCGGCGAACCGGCCACGATGATGTCCCCGAGCGGCTGCGCGTACTGCGCGATGGTGTTCCGCCGGTTGTGCTCGTCGTCTGCGAGCGCCTTGGCCTGGTAGCCCTGCACCCACGTCGCCCGCACCAGCAGGGCGAGCACCATGAGCAGACAGAAGACCGAAGCGCGCCTGATTGTCTTGTTCATCCCGCTGGAGGGACGAGCGGGCGCGTTCCGGCCGTTCCCGATCGTGCCGCTTCTCACCGATTTCTCACTCGGCGCGCAGAGCCCGCGGCTCAGCCCGGGGTGATGAAACCGGACTCGTACGCCGCGATGACCGCCTGGGTACGGTCCCGGGCGCCGGTCTTCGCGAGGACCGCCGCCACATGGGTCTTCGCCGTCGCAGGGCCCACCGAGAGCCGCCCCGCGATCTCCGCGTTGGTCAGCCCCGCCGCCATCAGCCGCAGTACGTCCGCCTCCCGGCCGGTCAGCCTCGCCACCCACGCCGGAGCCCCGCCCGCCCGCCGCCCGGCGTGCTCGGTGGCCAGCGTGCGCACCGCCGCCGGATAGAGGAGCGAGTCGCCGTACGCCACCAGGCGCACCGCCTGCACCAGCTCCTCGGCGGCCGCCCGCTTCAGCAGGAACCCGGCCGCCCCGGCGCGCAGGGCCTCGTACACGTACGCGTCGTTCTCGAAGGTCGTCACGACGACGATCCTCGGCGGGTCCGCCAACGTGGCGAGGATCTGCTCCGTGGCCCGGATGCCGTCGATCTCCGGCATCCGCACGTCCATCAGCACCACGTCGGGCCGCAGCGCCCGCACCACGGAGACGGCCTCCGCACCGGTGGCGGCCTCCCCGACGACCTCGATGCCCTCCTCGGCGTCCAGGATCACGCGCAGCGCCGTACGCACCATCCGCTCGTCGTCCGCCAGCACCACCCGCACCGGAGCCCCGCTCATCGCCCTTCCCCCTTCCGCCCGGCCGGGCCCGGGGCCGTCAGCGGCAGCAGGGCGGTGAGCCGCCAGACGCCGTCGTCCGCGCCCGCCTCGGTCCGGCCGCCCAGCAGGACGGCCCGCTCCGCGATGCCGCGCAGTCCGCGACCGCCGCCGGGACGCAGCACGGCGGGCCCCTCGCCCAGTGGATTCTCCATCACGATCTCCAACTCCCTCTCCCGTACCGCGATCAGCAGCCGTACCGGGGACGCGCCCCCGCCGTGCCGCGACGCGTTGCTCAGCCCTTCCTGGACGATCCGGTACGCCTCCCGCGAGACCACCGGGTCCAGACCGTCCGGATCGCCCTGCCGCTCGTACGCCACCCGTACCCCGCAGTGCGCCAGCAGCCCGTCGAGCGCGTCGAGTCCCGGCCCGTACGCCCTGCCCTCGTCGTCCGGCTCCCCGTCCTGCCGCAGCAGTCCCAGCACCGAGTCCAGCTCCCCGACCGTCCGCCGCGTCGTCTCCTCGATGGCGGTCAGCGCCTCGCGGACGAACTCCGGATCGCGGTCCAGGACCCGGCGCGCCGCCCCCGCCTGAAGGGTCACCGCGCTCAACGCGTGCCCCACCGAGTCGTGCAGCTCCCGGGCGAGCCGGTTGCGCACCGCCAGATCCGCCGCCCGCCGCTCGGCGGCGGCCAGCCGGTCCTCCGGCGTCGGTCCCAGCAGCACCGGGGCCCGCCGGGCCAGCAGCTCCCCGGCCGCGGCCGCGGCCAGCGCCAGCGCCACCAGCATCGCGAGCCCGGCGATCGGGGCGAGAGCCAGGGTCCACGGCTCCCGGAACACCCGGGGGCCGTCCAGCAGCCAGGTGGAGCGCAGCCCGGGGGAGAACGGCAGCGCGGCCACTGCCACCGCGAACGGCGGCAGTGCCAGGGTGCTGCCGCTGACGATCCCGCCGAGCGCCAGATGCAGGGTGTACCAGCCGGCGGTACGCACCCGGGCCTGCCGGGTCCGGGCGGAGCCGTCGGCCAGCAGGGCGGGCGGCACCCCGCACAGGGCGCGGACGGCGGCCACGGACAGCGGCCGGACGAGCGGGAAGAGGCCGGTGGCCGCCGCGATCGGCAGGGCGATGGCGAACGCGGCGAACTGGGCGGGCAGGGAGGTGAACAGCGCTGCCCCGCCACCCGCCATGCCGACCAGGACCGTGCCGACCAGGAAGTACGGCATCAGCAGCGCGCCACCGATGATCAGATGCAGCCAGCGCAGCCGCGTCCTGCGTCCGAACACCACGGCGAGCGGCTTCATGACATCCGGCCGGCGCCGGCCGGGTCGGCGGCGCCGACGTCGGTGGGCAGCGCCGAAGCCGCCGCGCGCTCCGCGAAGAAGTAGGCGCCCAGCGTCACGACGAGCGCCCCTGCCAGCATCTGGACAGCGTAGGTCAACACCGTCGCCGTCGTCGGCCGGTCCGCCGCCTCGCCCGCGCCGATCAGCCCCGCGAGACTCAGCCAACCGCCCCAGCAGGCCATCTCCGCCGAACCGGCCCAGGCCAGGACGAGCGGCAGACGCAGGGAGAGGCGGCCGGTGCGGCGGAAGGCGAGCAGGAGCACCCCGACGACGGTGACCACCACGAAGAACAGGTTGACGGCTTCCAGGACGTAGAAGTCGCTGGTGCGGTCCGCCGCCCGGCCGGCGTGGAGCCCGGCGGTGGAACCGCTGACCCACAACAGGTGCGTGACGCCGGGGAAGAGAGCCGCCGAAGCGGCGGCGACGGCGCTCGCGCGGAGGGCGGGCGTGGTCGGACCCGCCGGCAGGTCCCGCAGCCGCCCCTGCGTCAACCTGCCCCAGCGCTTGCCGGCGTACAGCGCGAAGAGGGCGCCGAGGGCGAGGCCCTGGACGATGAAGCCGCCGTAGACGACGCCGAAGACCCAGGGGTCGAGGAACGGTTCGGAGTTGCCCTCGCCGACCGGCCGGCCGTCGCCACCGCCGAGGAACCCGACGGCCAGCTGGACCGGGAAGGCCGTCATGATCGGCAGCAGCAGGCCGCTCGCCACCCACATCGGCAGCACCAGCAGCCAGGCGGGCACCCGCAGGCCCCAGGGCCGGGTCAGCAGCAGGGCGAGGAGGATGACGGCGCCGTCCATCAGGACCGTGGCCCCGTTGGCGACGCGTAGCAGGGCGCCGCCGTCCAGCAGCGCGCTGCCCTCCGGGATGCCGAGCCGACTGCCCGCCATCCAGGCCACCTTGAGCCCGATGTAGGGCAGACAGGCCACCATGGCGACCGCCCGGAGCACGGACCGCGCCCGGCCGACGCGGTACGGGGGCGGTGCGACGCGGTACGAGGCGGCCTCGGCGCGGTGCGGTGGCGTCCCAGGGGGCCCGGGCGTCCCGGAACGGTGCGGCGGGGCGGGCGAGGGTGCCTCGGGGGGCCGGTTCGCTGTCATGGCGTCCAGGCTTCCGCGCCGACCGGCCCCGCACGTCCTGCCCGGCGACGATCCGTCTCCGCCACGCGGGGGAGAGCCGGTCACGTCCGGGCCGAGGCCGCCCGACAACCGCTCAGCCGTGCAGCGTGACCAGGACCTCGTCGATCTCCTCACCCCGGGCGCGGGCGAATCCGCGATCCTTGCCGGTGACCACGAAGCCGCACTTCTCCAGCACCCGGCGCGAGCCGAGGTTGTCGGCCGCCGCCCGCGCGTGCAGCGGGCGGGTGGGCGTCTCGTCGAGGTACGCCCGCAGTGCGGCGGTCGCCAGCCCCCGGCCCCAGTGCGCGCGGCCGATCCAGTAGGTGACCTGGCGGTCCCCGGGGTCCCCGTACTCCCCGACATGGCCCACCACCGCACCGTCGGCCACCACCGTGCGCATCACCACGCGGGTCCCCGCCCGGATCCGCGCCCAGTGGGCGTCGAACGCGGCCCGGTCGGTGGGGTCCTCGGCGGTGAAGGCGGCGACGCGGGTGGCCCCGGGGTCGCTCATCCAGGCGAAGAACAGCGGCAGGTCCCCGTCCTCGACCGGGCGCAGCGCTATCGCGGCCATCACAGTCTCCGGGTCGCGAGGGCGAGCCGGTCCCGGGCGTCGAACAGGGCGTCCTTCACCAGCTGTTCGTGACCCGGGGTGAGCCGGGCGACCGGCACCGAACAGCTGATCGCGTCGCGCGCGGGCGTCCGGTAGGGGATCGCCACGCCGAAGCAGCGCAGGCCGACGGTGTTCTCCTCGCGGTCCACCGCGTAACCCTGCTCGCGGACCAGCCGCAGCTCCTCGATGAGCTTCTCGCGGTCCGTGATGGTGTGCTCGGTCAGCGCGGGCAGCGACTCGGGCAGCATCTTGCGGACCTGCTCGTCGCTGTGGGTCGCCAGCAGCGCCTTGCCGAGCGAGGTGGAGTGCGCGGGCAGCCGGCGGCCGACCCGGGTGAAGGGGCGCAGATAGTGCTGGGACTGCCGGGTGGCGAGGTAGACCACGTTCGTCCCGTCGAGCCGGGCCAGGTGGATGGTCTCCGTGGTGTCGTCGGACAGCCTGTCCAGGGTGGGCCTGGCGGCGGCCACGACCTCGTCGCCGTCGATGTACGACGTGCCGACCAGCAGGGCGCGGACGCCGATCCCGTACCGGGTGCCCGTCGCGTCCGTCTCCACCCAGCCCAGCTCCACCAGGGTGCGCAGCAGCATGTAGAGGCTCGACTTGGGATAGCCGACGGCCTCCTGGACGGCGGCCAGCGAGTGCATGCCGGGCCGCCCCGCGAAGTACTCGAGGAGTTCCACGGTCCGTACCGCGGACTTGACCTGTGCCCCACCGGACTCGGCGACCGACATCGCCCACGCCCCCTTCTCCAGCTCATCGACTTCTCGTCCGCCTCGGCGTCCGAAAAGCCGCCACACGATTGCCAACACGGAACGCCCCGAAATAGAGTCCCAGGACATTCACGTTCAGGAACTCCGTTCAGAATACCGAACACTTGCCGATGCGCGGCCGAAGGCGGCCGGAAGTCGGCCGGAGGACGGTCGCACCACGGGAGGTAATCAGGGTGAGCGCAGCACCAGTCTGGAGTGTCGACCCCCGAACCGGGAACCCGCGCGAGCAGGTCGCGGTGGAGGCCACCGCCGAGGAGGTCGACCGGGCGGTCCGGGCGGCCCACGCCGTCCGCGACGCCCTCGCCGACCGCGTGGCGCGCGCCGCGTTCCTGCGGGCGGCGGCGGAACTGCTGGAGGAGACCGGTGAGCACATCATCGAGGCGGCCGACGCGGAGACCGCCCTCGGCCCGGCCCGGCTCACCGGTGAACTGGCCCGTACCGCAGCCCAGTTGAGGGCGTTCGCGGCGGTCGTGGACGAAGGCGCCTACCTCGACGTCCACATCGACCACCAGGACGGCTCCCGGACCCCGCCCTGGCCCGACCTGCGCCGCTACAAGATCCCGCTCGGGGTCGTCGCCGTCTACGCGGCCAGCAACTTCCCGCTCGCCTTCTCCGTCCCCGGCGGCGACACGGCCAGCGCGCTCGCCGCCGGCTGCCCGGTCGTGGTCAAGGCGCACCCCGACCACCCGGCCACCTCCGAACTCTGCGCCTCGGTCCTCCGCCGCGCCGCCGCCCGCACCGGACTGCCCGAGGGCGTCGTGACCCTGGTGCACGGCTTCGACGCGGGCGTCGAGCTGGTCCGCCACCCGCTGGTGAGCGCGGCCGGCTTCACCGGCTCGGTACGCGGCGGACGCGCCCTGTTCGACGCGGCCGCCGCCCGCCCCGCCCCCATCCCCTTCCACGGCGAACTCGGCTCCCTCAACCCGGTCGTCGTCACCGGGGCGGCCGCCGCCGAGCGCGCCGGGGAGATCGGCGCCGGGCTCGGCGGCTCGATGACCCTGGGCGCGGGCCAGTTCTGCACCAAGCCCGGCTTCGTCCTGGTCCCCGAGGGCGCGACCGGCGACCAGCTCCTCAAGACGCTCACCGAGACGGTCAGCTCCACCGGGTCCGGCGTCCTGCTGGACCACCGCATGCGGGACGCCTTCGTCGCCGGCGTACGGGAGCGGACCGCGCTGCCGGACGTCCAAGCGCCCGTCACCCCCGGCGCGGGCGGCGAGCACACCGTCTCCGCCGGATTCCTCACCGTCCCGGCCGCCCGGCTGACCGCCGAGGGCCCGCACGACGCGCTGCTGGAGGAGTGCTTCGGGCCGGTCACCGTGATCGCCCGGTACGCCTCCGTCGACGAGATCGCCGCCGTCCTCGCCCGGCTGCCCGGGAACCTCACCGCCACCCTCCAGACCGCCACCGAGGCCGACGACCCCGACGCGGCGCGCCTGCTGGCCGCGCTCGCCCCGCTCGCCGGGCGCGTCCTCGTCAACGGCTGGCCGACCGGCGTCGCCGTCGCCCCCGCCCAGCACCACGGCGGCCCCTACCCGGCCTCCACCTCCACCTCCACCTCCGTCGGCGCGACGGCGATCGAACGCTGGCTGCGCCCCGTCACGTACCAGTCCACCCCCGAGGCGCTCCTCCCCGCGGAGCTGCGCGAGGACAACCCGCTGGGCCTGCCCCGCCGGGTGGACGGACGCCGCGCATGAGCCTGAACCTGGACGCCCTTCCCTTCGCCCTGGACGCGGAGGGCCCCGACGGACGCTGGACCCACGCCGACAGCGTGCTGACGGGCCGGGCCGGACCCGGCCAGGACCTGTTCGTCTCCCCGTCCGGCGACTCCCTGGACCCGGGCTCCGACGCCCCGCGCCTGCTCGGACCGGTGGGGGAGGGCGACTTCCGGCTGGTGGCCCGGGTGCGCCCGGGGCTGCGGTCGTTCGGCGACGCGGGCGCGCTGTACCTCCACGTCGGGGACCGCGAGTGGGCCAAGCTCTGCCTGGAGCACTCCGCGGGCCTCCCGACCGTCTGCGCCGTCGTCACCCGGGGCCACTCCGACGACGCCAATGCCTTCGTCGTGGACGAGGGCGTCTGCTGGCTCCGCCTCAGCCGCACCGGCGGCGCCTACGCCTTCCACGCCTCCACCGACGGCGAGAGGTGGACCTTCGTCCGCTTCTTCACCCTGGGTACGGAGAAGGAACGGGCGGCCGCCCGCGCCGGCTTCCTGGTGCAGTCGCCCACCGGTGAGGGCTGCGGCGCGGTCTTCGACCGGATCGCGTTCCTGGCCGGGGGAGTGGAGGACCTGCGCGACGGGCGGTGACGGGCGACATGGCGGTGACGGGGGCGACGCGGCGGTGACGGGGGCGACGTTGCCGTGAAGGCGGTGACGGCGGTGACGGGGGTGACACGGCGGTCGTGGGGAGGAGGGGCGGGCGGGAAGATCCGGGAATCACCCGGTACGAATTCACGTTCGACCCACTGACCCTGTGCGGAGGACCCCTCCGCGCCCGCCGCGACCCCTGGAGAGTAGAAGAGTCATGCGCGTCGAGATCTGGAGCGACATCGCTTGTCCGTGGTGCTACATCGGCAAGGCCCGCTTCGAGAAGGGCCTCGCGGAGTTCGCCCACCGGGACGAGGTCGAGGTGGTGCACCGCTCCTTCGAGCTCGACCCCTCGCGGGCCAAGGGCGACACCGCGCTCGTGATCGACATGCTGGCCGAGAAGTACGGCCGCAGCCGCGAGGAAGCGGCCTCGATGGAGGCCAACGTCGCGGCCAACGCGCAGGCGGAAGGGCTCGGCTACCGCACCGAGGGCCGTGACCACGGCTCCACCTTCGACCTCCACCGGCTGCTGCACCTGGCCAAGGTCCGCGGCCGTCAGGACGAGCTGCTGACCCTCGCCTACCGGGCGAACTTCGCCGAGGAGCGGTCCGTCTTCGACGACGAGGTGCTGCTGGCTCTCGCCGTGGAGGCCGGACTCGACGCCGACGAGGCCCGTGCGGTGCTCGCCGACCCGGAGGCGTACGCGGACGCCGTCCGCACCGACGAGCGCGAGGCGGCCGAACTGGGCGCCAACGCCGTGCCGTTCTTCGTCCTCGACCGTCGGTACGGTATCTCCGGCGGCCAGCCGTCGGAGGTCTTCGTCCAGGCGCTGGAGCAGGCCTGGAAGGACCGCCCCGTCACCGCTCTCACCGCCGTCGGCGGGGAGGCGGCGGCCTGTGACACGGACGGGGCCTGCGAGGTTCCGCGCAGCTGAGCCATCCGGAAGCCCTTCATAAGCATCCCTTTGATGTCCCCTCGAATCTGCGTGATTGACTTTGATTCAAGGGGGCTTCAGGGTGGACGCATGACGATCCTCGCGCCCATCCAAGCGGCAGCCGTCGAATTCGCCCCCGAAGTCACCTACCTCAACACCTCCAGCTGGGGCCTGCTGCCCCGCCGGACGATCGCCGCCGTCAAGGCCCTGGCCGACGAGAACGCCGCGGGGCGCCGGGTGGGGGCGGGCAGCTTCGACGCGGTGGAGGCCGCCCGGGCCGGCTTCGCCCGGCTCGCCGGGGTCCATCCGGACCGGGTCGCGACCGGGAGTTCCGTCACCGTCCACGTCGGCCTGATCGCCGCTTCCCTGCCGCCGGGAGTCGAAGTCCTCTGCCCCGAGGGCGAGTTCTCCTCCGTGGTCAGCCCGTTCGCGCTCCGCGGCGATCTGTGCGTGCGGTACGCGCCGCTCGACGGGCTCGCCGGGGCCGTGCGCCCCTCGACCGCCCTCGTCGCCTTCTCCGCCGTGCAGTCGGCCGACGGCCGGGTGGCCGATCTCGCCGCCGTCCGCGCGGCCGCCGCTGCGCACGGCGCCCGGACCCTGCTGGACGGAACCCAGGCCGCGGGCTGGTTCCCGCTGGAGGCGGGGGCGTACGACTACACCGTGACCGGCGGCTTCAAGTTCCTGCTCTGTCCGCGCGGTACGTCGTTCCTGACCGTCACCGAGGAGGCGCAGGACACCCTGCCGCCCCTCTTCGCCGGCTGGGTCTCCGCCGGTGCTCCCTGGACGAGCAACTACGGCCCGCTGGAGCGCCTCGCCCCCACCGCCCGCGGCTTCGACGAGCCGCCCGCCTTCCTCTCGTACCACGGCGCCGAGCACTCCCTGGAGCTGCTCGGCGAAGTAGGGGCCGACGCCCTGTACGCGCACGCCACCGGGCTCGCGGCCCGGCTGCGGGCGGGTCTCGCGGAGATCGGGCACGAGACCGTTCCGGGGGAGTCGGCGATCGTCTCCGTGCCGGGTCTCGAGAGCCGCCTGCCCGAGCTGGTGGAGGCGGGCGTCGCCGTCTCCGCCCCGGCCGGGAATCTGCGGATCTCCTGCCACCTCTACAACACCGAGGCCGACGTGGACCGGGTGCTGGAGGTCCTGGCCTGATCCATGGGGGGCGGCTCAGCACCGGTCCGGGCAGTTGGCGGTCTCCCGGCAGAGGTTCTCCTCGACCTTCGCCAGCAGCCGGATCAGCTCCGTGCGCTCCGCAGGTTCGAGGCCCGCGAGTGTCTGCTCCTCCAGGCTGCCCCAGGCGTCCCGGACCGCGGTGTGCAGCGCGCAGCTCTCGTCCGTCGCCTCGACCAGCACGGCCCGCCGGTCGGCCGGGTCGGGGCGGCGGCGCACATGCCCGGTCTGCTCCAGCCGCTGGAGCATCTTCGTCACCGTGGACGGGTCCAGGTCCAGGGCCCTGATCAGCTCCGTCTGACGGACCGCGCCCCGGTCCCACAGGTGCATCATCAGCAACTCCTGCCCCGGATAGAGGTCCACCCCCTTCAGCGCCTTGCCCGCCGCCGTCCGGTGCAGCCGGGCCACCCGGGACACGGCGTGGCTGACGGGCCCGCTGAGCGCCGCCATGGGCGGCGCGTTCGTACAGGCGTCTTCCGCGGGGGTGGCGGGGCCGGTGGTCATGGCGGGCTCCTGGGGGTCCTCGGGGGTGCGGGGGGCGGCTCTCGATGATGCCCGACGGTTTCCCGCAACTTTACCTTGGTCGACCAATCAATGGGTTACAGTTGCCGTCGGCGCCGATATTTGGCCGACCATATACTTTCTTGGGAGCCCTCATGACCACCGCTTTCGACCCGATCGACCTGTCCGGCACCCAGCTGGCCAACCGCATCGCGCTGGCCCCGATGACCCGCAGCCGGGCCGGTGAGGGCGGCACCGCCACCGAGCTCACCGCCACGTACTACGCCCAGCGGGCCTCGGCCGGCCTCGTGATCACCGAGGGCATCCAGCCCTCCGTGGTGGGCCAGGGCTACCCGACGACGCCCGGTCTGCACAGCGCCGAACAGGTCGCCTCCTGGCGCAAGGTCACCGACGCCGTGCACGCCGAGGGCGGCCGGATCTTCGCCCAGATCATGCACGCGGGCCGCATCGGCCACCCGGTCCTGCTGCCGGACGGCCTCGTCCCCGTCAGCGCCTCCCCGGTCAGGGCCGAGGGTCAGGTCTACACCCACGTCGGCCCGAAGGACTTCGTCGAGCCGCGCGAGCTGACGGACGCCGAGATCCACGCGACCGTCGCCGACTTCGTCACCGCCTCCCGCAACGCCGTGGACGCCGGCTTCGACGGGGTCGAGCTGCACGGCGCCAACGGCTACCTCATCCAGCAGTTCCTGGCCCCCAACACCAACCTGCGCACCGACGCGTGGGGCGGCTCCGACGAGGCCCGCATCCGCTTCGCCGTCGAGGTCGTCAAGGCGGTCGCCGCCGAGATCGGCCCGGAGCGCACCGCCCTGCGCATCTCGCCCGGCAACCCGTACAACGACATCGACGAGCCCGCTCCGGAGGCCACGTACACCGCGCTGGTGCAGGCGATCGAGCCGCTCGGCCTCGCCTACCTGCACATCCTGGAGGCCGCCCCGATCCGGGAGCTGACGCTCACGCTGCGCAAGGCCTTCTCCGGGACCCTCGTCATCAACGTGCACACCGAGGGCGCCACCGGACCCGACGACCACACGGTGATCGACGACGGCATCGCCGACCTGATCTCCTACGGGTCGCTCTTCCTCGCCAACCCGGACCTGCCCGCCCGGCTCGAGGCGGGCGGCCCGTTCAACACCCCCGACCCGTCGACCTTCTTCGGCGGCGACGCCAAGGGCTACACCGACTACCCGGCGCTCGACGCCGTCTGACCGCTCACGGGCCGCCCGTCCCACCGCCACGAGGTGCGCCGCGGGTGGCCCGGCAGCTCGGCGCGACCGGTGGCCCACAGCAGTACGGCCCACCGGTCGCCGCCCGCCGGCGCGTCCGGGAAGAGCCGCGCCAGCACCCGGTCGCAGAGCGCCGGGGACGGCGACCAGCCCAGCCCCAGGCCCTCGGCGAGATCATGCGTGTGCACCAGGGTCTCCACCACGCCCATCGCGGCGAAGCCCTCCGGGTCGGAGATCCCGTACCCGTGGTACGAGCGCACCTCGGGCGGCGTCGTCCGCGCCATCGAGGCCAGCAGCGCCCCGCTCGCCTCCAGCGTGGCCAGCAGCCCGGCGGGACCGGCTTCACGGTCGGCGAACACCGCGTTGTGGGGCCCGCCCTGCCGTTCGGGCGCCCACCGGTAGGGCACGTCGCGGTCCAGCGGCGGCGTCCGGGGCCCCAACTGCACGGCGTACGCGAACAGATCGTCGCTCAGGTGCTCCACCGTCTCCCAGCAGGTCCAGTCGAGGCTCCCCGCGGGCGCGTCCCAGCGGTCCGCCGGGGCCTTGGCCAGCACGTCCACCGCGAGACGCACCGCAGAGGTCACATCGTCGGCGGTCACCGGCAGCCGGGTCCCGCTCAGCGCCGCCCGCTCGGCGGCGGAGCACTCCACACAGAACTCGTTGCCCTCGGGGTCGGCGAGCGTCGCCCAGCCGCGCCCGTTCGGCCTGCGGTGGTCGCCCACCATGGTCGCGCCGAGCGCGAGCAGCCGCTCCACCTCCTCGTCCCGGGAGCGGTCCTGCGGCTGGATGTCCAGGTGGACGCGGTTCTTAGTCTGTTTCCTCTCGTCCACCTGAACGAAGAGGATCGCGGTGCCAGGGGCCTCGACCAGCGCCTCCGGGTCGCCGGGGGCGTCCTCGTCGGAGAGCGGCGCGCCGAGCACCTGGGCCCAGAAACCGCCGAGGGCGTAGGCGTCTGCGCAGTCGATCGTGATGTGGCGTACATGGGAAGTCATGGCGGACACCCTCTCCGCTGACCCGGCCCCGGTCCAACGAGTTACGCGGAAGGGGCCGGGACGGCGTACCGTCCCGGCCCCTTCTCCCGCCCGTGCGTGCCGCTACTTCACCGGGGTGAAGTCCCGCGCCCCGATGAACTCGGGGCGGCGGATCGGAGCCGCGAACGGCTCCTGCGCCGCGTTCTCCACGCTGTTGAAGACGATGAAGACGTTGCTGCGCGCGTACGGGGTGATGTTGTCGCCCGAGCCGTGCATGGCGTTGCAGTCGAACCAGGTCGCCGAACCGGCCTTGCCCGTGAAGAGCCTGATGCCGTGGCGGTCGGCCATCTTCGTCAGCGCCTCGTCGGACGGGGTGCCCGCGTCCTGCATCTGGAGCGACTTCTTGTAGTTGTCCTTCGGCGTCTCGCCCGCACAGCCGAGGAACGTCTTGTGCGAACCGGGCATGATCATCAGCCCGCCGTTGGTGTCGAAGTTCTCGGTCAGCGCGATCGACACGGACACCGTCCGCATGTTCGGCAGACCGTCCTCCGCGTGCCAGGTCTCGAAGTCGGAGTGCCAGTAGAAGCCCGTGGCCCCGAAGCCCGGCTTCACGTTGATCCGGGACTGGTGGACGTACACGTCCGAGCCGAGGATCTGGCGGGCCCGGCCCACCACCCGCTCGTCGCGTACCAGTCCGGCGAAGACCTCGCTGATCCGGTGGACCTCGAAGACGGACCGTACGTTCTGCGACTGCTTCTCGACGATCGAGCGCTCGTCGGCGCGGATTGCGGGATCGGAGATCAGCCGGTTCAGCTCCGCCTGGTAGACGGCGACCTCGTCCGGGGCGATGAGCTGGTCGACGGTGAGGAAGCCGTCGTGCTCGTATCCCTGGAGGTCCTTGGCGGCGATCGGGCCCGGGGCGCCCGGCGCGGACCAGATGACCGGGTCCTGGCGGGGAGTGGTCATCTCGGCGGCGCCGCGCGAGGGGTACAGATCGGCGCGTACTTCGGTGGTCATGGTGGTTCAGGCCTCCTCGGTCAGCAGTGGGTAGACACCGTTCTCGTCATGGTCCTCCCGTCCGGTGACGGGAGGGTTGAAGACACACACGCAGCGGAAGTCCGTCTTGGGCCGCATGGTGTGCCGCTCATGCCCGTCCAGCAGATACATGGTGCCGGGCGTGATCCAGTGCGTCTCGCCGGTCTCGTCGTTGGTGAGCTCGGCCTCGCCCTCGGTGCACAGCACCGCCTCGATGTGGTTGGCGTACCACATGGAGGTCTCCGTGCCCGCGTACAGCACGGTCTCGTGGAGCGAGAAGCCCACCTTCTCCTTGGCGAGCACGATGCGCTTGCTCTCCCAGGTGCCGGACGCGGACTTCACATGCCGGTCGGTGTTCTCGATGTCACTGAACGATCGGACGATCACGGTGAACGGTTGCCTTTCTCTTCTCTCCGCAGTGTCCCGGGCCTCGCGGCCCGGGACCTCTTCTTCTCCACCTGCCCCGACGGTGCCGGGTCAGGCCGTTTCGCGGACGCAGCGGGCCAGCGTGCGCAGGCCCTCGTCCAGTTCTTCGGGGGTGATGGTCAGCGGCGGCAGCAGCTTGACGACCTCGCTCTGCGGGCCCGAGGTCTCCAGCAGGAGCCCCAGCTGGAAGGCGCGGGCGCAGACGGCGGAGGCGCGGGCCTTGTCGTCGAACTCCATGCCCCACACCAGGCCCCGGCCGCGGAACCGCGCGGTCGGCTCCTCGGCGCAGATGGCCAGCAGTGTCTGCTCGACCTGTTCGCCGCGGGCGAGGGTCTGCTTCTCCATCTGGCCGTCGGCCCAGTAGGCGTCCAGCGCGGCGGCGGCCGTGACGAAGGCCGGGTTGTTGCCGCGGAAGGTGCCGTTGTGCTCGCCCGGCTCCCAGATGTCCAGCTCGGGCTTGAAGAGGCACAGCGACATCGGCATGCCGTAGCCGCTGATGGACTTCGACAGCGTGACGATGTCCGGGACGATGCCGGCCTCCTCGAAGGAGAAGAAGCCGCCGGTACGGCCGCAGCCCATCTGGATGTCGTCGACGATCAGCAGCATGTCCTGGCGGTGGCACAGCTCCTGCAGCGCACGCAGCCACTCGACGCGGGCGACGTTGATGCCGCCCTCGCCCTGGACCGTCTCCACGATCACGGCGGCGGGCTTGTTGAGCCCGGAGCCCTGGTCCTCCAGCAGCCGCTCGAACCAGAGGAAGTCGGGGACCGTGCCGTCGAAGTAGTTGTCGAACGGCATCGGGGTGCCGTGCACCAGCGGGATGCCGGCCCCGGCCCGCTTGAACGCGTTGCCGGTCACGGCGAGCGAACCCAGCGACATCCCGTGGAAGGCGTTGGTGAACGAGACGACGGACTCGCGGCCCTTGACCTTACGGGCCAGCTTCAGCGCCGACTCGACGGCGTTGGTGCCGGTCGGGCCGGGGAACATCACCTTGTACGGCAGGTCGCGCGGGCGCAGGATCACGTTCTGGAACGTCTCCAGGAACGCCCGCTTGGCGGTGGTCGCCATGTCCAGGCCGTGGGTGATGCCGTCGCGCTCGATGTAGTCGATGAGCGCTCGTTTCAGCACCGGGTTGTTGTGGCCGTAGTTGAGCGAGCCGGCCCCGGCGAAGAAGTCCAGGTAGGAGTGGCCGTCCTCGTCGGTCAGCCGGGCGCCCTGCGCGCGGTCGAACACGGCGGGCCAGCCGCGGCAGTAGCTCCGTACCTCGGACTCCAGGGTCTCGAAGACGCTCAGGGCGGGCGGGGTGATGGTCACAGCTGATCTCCTGCGTGAGGGGGGTGTGACGGGCAGTGGTCGAGTGCTCCCCGCCGCACGGATGCGGCCGGGACCGCGCCGAGTGGTCGGACGGCGCGAGAAGTCGGTGGGTCCGGGCGTACGGGTCGGGTACGCCGGAGTGCGGGGCCGGGGCGGCTCAGGTGGTGAACGGGCCTATCCGGTAGAGCACCTCGGGCAGGTGCGTCTCCTCGGGGAACAGCGCGCCGTCGAAGAGCACCTCCTTCTCCACCGCGACGTCGTGGCGCTGGGCGTAGGAGGTGAACAGTCGCTCGGAGGCGGCGTTGTCCGGAGTGATCGTCGTCTCCACGGACGCCAGGCCCTGGTCGGCGGCGACCCGGGCGGTCAGCGCGTCCAGCAGCTTGGCGGCCAGTCCCTTGCCGCGGTGGGCCTGGTCGACGGCCACCTGCCAGACGACGAGGGTCTGGGGCCGGTCGGGCCTGATGTAGCCCGTCACGAAGGCGATGGGCTCGCCGTTCTCGCCACGGGCGACGGCGGAGGTCGCGGCGAAGTCACGGCACCACAGCAGGTAGCTGTACGAGGAGTTCAGGTCCAGGACCTTGGAGTCGCGGGCTATGCGCCAGATCGCGGCTCCGTCCTCCACTCGTGGCGCATCGATACTGAGGAATTCGCTTCGGGCACGGGCAAAATCTGCTGGTGCGGCGGTCATGCGAATTGAATTTACCCAGCAAATTTCGAAATTGCATCGACGTAGAGGGTTGGGTGGCGGGCCCTCATGTGCTATCAGGCGGGCGCGAGGTTTCCCTCGATCCGGGGGCAGTTTCCTGCACTTTGTCCAGAATTAATCGGGCATAACGCCGCTCTTGTGGAGTCGGTCACAGGGTTGTAACTCTCGCGAGATGTGTCCGGATTATGAAGTTCGAGGCCGGAAAAAACTGGCCCGTTTAGGTGACGGAAAAGCGGGCAGAAGAATGTGGGAAGCTGCTTTTAATAAAGCAGCTTCCCACACTATGAATATCAGAGGCTCGGCCAGGTTTCCGAAACAGCCCGCCGGGCAGCCTCGATATCGACCGGCGCGCCCGCGTCGGCCAGCACCGCCCCCAGAGCCGCGAGCGAGGACAGCACCACGCCCCGCGTCGCGTCCGCCCCGTAATGGTTGACCCGGATCATCTCCTTGGACAGTGCCCCGCCGCCCGCGACGAGCGGCAGCGCGGGGTCCGCCGCCAGCGCCCCCGCGACCAGCACGGCCGCGTCCGTCCCCGCCGGGGCGCGCAGCGTCGTCGCCACCGGGGCGGCGTCCCGCGCCTCGTGGACGTACGGTTCCAGCCCCCCGCCCAGGGCCACCGCCCCGGCCCGGGTCGCCGCGGCGGCCGATGCGTGGCGGGCCGTCAGCGTGTCCAGGCCCTCGTCCTCGATCCGCGCCACGCAGGCCTCCAGGCCCAGCATCTCCAGCTGCGCCGGGGCGTGCGGCAGCGCCCTGCGGCCGGCGTCGATCCAGCGCTCCTTCCAGTCCAGGAGGGAGAGGTAGGAGCGGCGCGGGGCGGCCGGGTTGGCGGCGATCCGCTCCCAGGCCCGCTCGCTCACCGACACCGCCGACACCCCGGCGGGCCCGCCCATGGCCTTCTGCGCGCCGATCACGCACAGGTCGACGCCCCAGGCGTCCGGCAGCAGCGGCTCGGCGCCCACCGAGGCGACCGCGTCCAGCATGAACAGCGCGCCGTGCGCCCGGACCACCTCGCCGATCTCCGCGACCGGGTTGGTGTTTCCGGTCGCCGCCTCCGCGTGCACCAGCGAGACGAAGTCGATCCCCGGGTGCTCGGCGAGCGCCTCGGCGACCTGGTCGGCGGTGACCGCGGCGTGGAAGGGCACCGTGAGGTCGACGACCTCCGCACCGCAGTCCCGCAGCCAGTTGCCGAAGGTCTGTCCGTAGGGTCCGGTGACCACGTTCAGCGCGGTCGAGCCGGGCCGCGCGCCGCCGCGGATGCAGCCCTCCAGCGGCAGCAGCGCCTCGCCCTGGGTGATGACGATGTCCTGCTCCGTGGCGAGGAGCCGGGCCACGCGCCGCTCGATCGCCGCGAAGCGGTCGGCGGTGAGCGGGGGAAGGTCGAGGAAGGGGTGCGTCACGGTGGGGCTCTCTTCGGGATCGTTCGACGGTCGGAATCGCACGGGCAGCCTACCGACGGCCTCGTACAGTGCCGCGTATGAGTGATCAGGAGGAGCAGCGGGTGCTGCGCGTGAAGGGGCGGGTGCTCGTCGCCCCGGACGAGGTGCGGGACGAACTGTGGGCCGTGGACGGGCGGATCACCTACGAGCGGCCGCCCGGCGCCGACGGCGCGGTGACGGTCAGGGGCTGGGCGCTGCCCGGGCTGGTCGACGCGCACTGCCATGTGGGCCTCGACCGGCACGGCCCGGTCGACGCGGCGACCGCCGAGAAGCAGGCGCTCACCGACCGGGAGGCCGGGACGCTGCTGATCCGGGACGCGGGATCGCCCTCCGACACCCGGTGGATCGACGACCGCGAGGACCTGCCGAAGATCATCAGGGCCGGTCGTCACATCGCCAGGACCCGCCGCTACATCCGCGACTACGCCCATGAGATCGAGCCCGGCGACCTCGTCGCGTACGTGGCCCGGGAGGCCCGGCGCGGGGACGGCTGGGTCAAGCTGGTGGGGGACTGGATCGACCGAGACGCCGGCGACCTGACCGCCTGCTGGCCGCGCGGCGAGGTCGAGGCGGCCATCGCCGAGGCGCACCGGCTGGGCGCCCGGGTCACCGCGCACTGCTTCGCCGAGGAGTCGCTCACCGACCTGGTGGAGGCGGGCATCGACTGCGTCGAGCACGCCACCGGCCTCACCGAGGACACCATCCCGCTCTTCGCCGAACGGGGGGTCGCGATCGTCCCGACGCTGGTCAACATCGCCACCTTCCCCGACCTCGCGGCCGGCGGCGAGGCCAAGTTCCCCCGCTGGTCGGCCCATATGCGGCAGCTGTACGACCGCCGCTACGACACCGTGCGCGCCGCGTACGACGCCGGGATCCCCGTCTACGTCGGCACCGACGCGGGCGGCTCCCTGGCACACGGACTGGTCGCGGGCGAGGTCGCCGAGTTGGTCAAGGCGGGCATCCCGCCCCTGGAGGCACTCTCCGCCACCACATGGGGGGCCAGGCGCTGGCTGGGACGCCCCGTGCTGGAGGAGGGCGCTCCGGCGGACCTGGTCGTGTACGACGAGGACCCGCGCGCCGACGTCCGGGTGCTGGCGGCCCCTCGGCACATCGTGCTGAACGGGCGGGTGATCGGATGAGAGCGGCGCGGTGCTGTGTTGACAAGCAGTGACGGAAGCGGTCCCGGACTCGTTGGTGCACCTCTGCGCATGCTCCGGCGCGAGCCCACTCCGGACGGCTCGCGCCGGGTGAAACGGGTGACACCGGCGAACGCACGTGCCGAAGAATTCGAATATGCGCGCGAAAACCCCCCTTTGGGGTGAACTCACGCCAGGTGTCCGTCAGTTCACCCTCAGTGCGTAAAGATTCACGGAGTCGAGGCCACCGGCGCAGGCGATGTCCCCCATTGGACTGTGCCGGTGGCTCCATGTCTCTTGTGGGGGTTCCACCATCTTGAACAGCAACACCTTCCGTCTCGCCGCCCTGGCGGTCGCCGCCGGCCCCGTCGCCCTGCTTGCCGCCGTCCCCGCGCACGCAGCCCCGGCGACGCCCACCGGCGGCGAGGGCAGGGCGAGCGCGGTCGTGCTCCGTACCGGGCTCGACGTCTCGCTCCTCAACAGGTCCGTCCAGGTGCCCCTCAAGGTCGCCCTCAACGAGGTGACGGCTCCGGCCAGCGCCGAGAAGACCGCGCTCAGCGTGAACGTGGACGGGGTGGAGGGCGGAGCCCCGGTCAGCGTCCTGCGCGCCGACGTGGCCACCGCGAACGCCACCGTCGACGAGCACCGGGCCGAGGGCTACACCAACCTGGCGAAGGCCAGGATCCATGTGCCCGGACTGCCGGTGCTCTCGCTCATCGAGGTCGAGAAGGTCACCTCCAAGGCGGTCTGTGAGACCGGCAGGAAGCCCGTCGCCGAGTCGAACGTGCTCGGCCATGTCGCGGTGCTCGGCAAGAAGGTGACGCTCAGCGCGGGCGGACCGACCCGGGTGGCGGTGCCGGGCGTCGGCGAGGTCTCCCTCGACCTCTCCAAGACGGTCACCACCGAGCGCACGGCGGCCGCGACGGCGCTCCAGCTCAAGGTGTCGGTCAACCCGCTGAATCTCAACGTCGCCGAGGTCGAGGGCGAGGTCACCCTCGCCGAGGCGACCTGCGAGACCCCGAAGGGGCCGAAGCCCTCCGAGAAGCCGAAGCCCTCCGAGAAGCCGGAGACCCCGCAGGAGCCGGGCGCCACGGACGGCGGCTCCACGGGCGGCGACGTGAAGCCGCAGACCGGCTCCGACCCCGCCCCCACCGAGGCCCTCGCCGAGACCGGCGGCAGCTCCACCACCCCGTACATCGCGGGCGGAGCGGCCCTGCTGCTGGCCGTCGGCGCGGGCGCGACGGTGCTCGCCCGCAGGCGTGGCAGCAGCCGGAGCTGATACGCGTGAGGGGGCGGCGTCCGCACGACGGACGCCGCCCCCGCCGGGCTCCTCGGCGCGCCTCAGCGCCCCGGTCTCGCGGGCAGCGCCTGCACGGCCTGGTCCAGGGCCTGGAGGAAACGATTGGTCGTGGCCCGGTCGCGGACCGCGAGCCGCAGCCACTGCGGCCCCAACCCCGGGAACGTGTCCCCGCGCCGCGCCGCGAAGCCCAGCAGCCGCAACCGCTCCCGGACCTCCGCCGCCCGCTCCAGACGCACCAGGACGAACGGCCCCCGGGCCGAGTCCACCACCTCCACCTCACTGAACTCGGCCAGCCCGGCGAGCAGATGGGCCCGGTCCACCGTGATCCGGTCCGCCGCCTCGGCCGCCTCCACCAGCGCCCTCGGCTCCATGCAGGCCTCCGCCGCCGCCAGCGCCGGGGACGACACCGGCCACAGCGGCTGCGCCTCGGAGAGCAGCGCCACGGTCTCCGCGGCGGCCAGGACATAGCCGATCCGCAGCCCGGCGAGCCCCCACGTCTTGGCGAGGCTGCGCAGCACCACGAGCCCCGGGACGTCCGCCCGGTCGCACAGCGCCTCGCGCTCGCCCGGCACGACGTCCATGAACGCCTCGTCGACCACCAACGTCCGCCCCGGCCGCGCCAACCGCTCCAGCAGCGCCGCCGGGTGCAGCACGGACGTCGGGTTCGTCGGGTTGCCGATCACCACGAGGTCCGCCTCCTCGGGCACCGCCTCCGGATCGAGCCGGAAGCCGTCCTCGGCGCGCAGCAGCACCCGGCCCACCGCGTGCCCGGCCGCTCGCAGAGCAGCCTCCGGCTCCGTGAACTGAGGATGCACCACGACCGGACAACGGGCCGGAAGGGCACGGGCGATCAGGACGAACGCCTCGGCCGCGCCCGCCGTCAGCAACACCCGCTCCACCGGCAGCCCGTGCCGGCCGGCGACCGCGGCACGGGCGAAGGACCCGTCCGGGTAGGAGGCCAGCGAGGTGAGCGACGCGGCTATCCGCTCGCGCAGCCACTCCGGGGGAGTGTGGGTACGGACGTTCACCGCGAGGTCGGTCAGATTCTCGCCGCGCACCTCCGCGTCGCCGTGGTGGCGCAGGTCGGGCCCTGCGCTCTCGATGTTCCGCGTGGGGGGATTCATGGCAGCCATGGTGAACGGGTGGGAGCCCGACGTCACCGGTGAGGTGGAAGTTTTCCTCCCGGAAACCTCGAAAGTCCCGACGACCGCCGGAAACCGGCGGGCCACCGCGCAGGTCGCCACCCCCCTGCCTGCGGCCTTCCCGCCCGGGGCGCGGGTCTTCGGCACCACCAGTTCGTCCGCCTCGATCAGCGCCGCCGCCTCCGCGACCGAAGGGGTCCCCACCGCGGCCCCCACCGCGCCCGAGGGGTGCGGCACCCGGACCGCGGCCAGCGCCCCCGCCGGATGGGCCCGCACCGGCACCCCGAGCCGGGCCGCCGCCCCCACGATCCCCGGCTCGTCCGCCCTGGCTTCGACCGTCGCCACCTCCAGCACGTCCGCCGCGTCCAGTCCCGCCCCGCTCAGCACCGCCTCGATCAGGGCGAACACCGCATCGCCGGGCGCGCCCGGCGTGCGCCGACCCCCACCACCAGACTGCGGGTCCCGGACTCCGGTCCGGTGCTGACGGATGCTCCGGTCATCGGCGGAGTCCTGCCTTTCAGGTCATACGTCCCGGTGGTGCGGGGAAGGAGGCGGTGGAGCCGTTCCGTATACGGAAACGGGCGGTGGGGAGGGGCCGGGCGAACGCCGCGGGTAAGGACACCCTGAGATGCGGAGAGAGGCCCCGATCGGCTAGCAAGGCCCCATGGCGGTGTTCGTCGCGCTCGGCGCGTTCCTGATGACTCTGGCCGGCGGCTGGGTCGCGCAACGCGTCACCGACCGCCGTCACCTGGTGCTCGGCCTCGCGGGCGGGCTGATGCTCGGCGTGGTCGGACTCGACCTCCTGCCGGAGGCGATCGAGGCGGCGGGCACGCCGGTGTTCGGGGTCCCCGCCGCCCTGCTCCTGTTCGTCGGCGGCTTCCTGGCGGCCCATCTGGTGGAGCGGCTGCTCGCCGGACGCCAGGTGGCACACGGGGCGAGCGGCCACCACGGCGACCGCGTGCCGCAGGTGGGGCTGACGGCGGCCGCCGCGATGGTCCTCCACAGCCTGATGGACGGCATCGCGCTGGGCGCCGCCTTCCAGGTCAGCGGCTCCATGGGCGTGGCCGTCGCGCTGGCGGTGATCAGTCATGACTTCGCCGACGGATTCAACACGTACACCCTCACCAGTCTTTACGGGAACGCCCGTCGCAAGGCGCTCCTGATGCTGTTCGCGGCTGCCGCCGCACCGGTCGTGGGCGCCGCGACGACGCTGCTGTTCACTCTTCCGGAGGAACTGCTCGGCGGCTATCTCGGCTTCTTCGGCGGAGCGCTGCTCTACCTGGCCGCCGCGGAGATCCTTCCCGAGGCGCACCACACCCATCCCGCCCGCTCCACCCTTCTCTGCACCATCGGGGGCGTGGGCTTCATCTGGTTGGTCGTCGGCATCGCCGAGTGAGCCACGCGTACGCCCGAGCGCCCCGTCATGAGGGGCGCGCCCCCCGGACGGTGGGTTCACCGCGCCCGGCAGTGCTCGACGAACCTCCGGGCCACCCCGGGCGCCGCGGCCCAGTGGGTGTGCAGATAGCTCGCGTGAACGCCCCGCTGGACGTACCCCTCGACCCGCCGCTCCGGCTGGTGCATGCCCCAGGCCGGCGTGGTCCCCGCCCCCGGCTCCAGCACCGTGCGGTGGAACTCGTGACCGCGCATCCGGGTCCCCGCCACCGCCAGCGCACTGTCCGACACGGCCACCGCCTGGCGGTACCCGAGCGTCAGCCGCTCGGACATCCGGGCCTCGGCGTCCAGCACCCCGCACATGGGCTTCCCGTCCAGCTCCCGCGCCAGATACAGCAGCCCCGCGCACTCGGCCGCCACCGGGGCGCCGCTCAGGGCCAGTTCCGTGACCGCCCGTCGCAACGGCTCGTTGGCCGACAGCTCGGGGGCGTACATCTCCGGGAAACCGCCGCCGATGACGAGCCCCGCCGTGCCCCCCGGCAGCTTCTCGTCCCGCAGCGGGTCGAAGACCACGACCTCCGCACCGGCCGCCGCCAGCAGCTCGGCGTGCTCCGCGTACGCGAAGGTGAACGCCGCCCCGCCGGCCACGGCCACGACGGGCTTCACGGCGCCGGGCCTCTGGGCGTACTCCGGCTCCCACGTCTCGTCCGGCAGCGCCGGCGCCGTCCGGGCCAGCGCCATCAGCGCGTCCAGGTCGCACCCGGCGCGCACCCGCTCGCCCATCGCCGCCACGGCGTCCACCGCATCGGAGCCCCGCTCGGCCACCGGGACCAGCCCGAGATGGCGCGAGGGCGTCGCCACCTGCGGGGCCCGGCGCAGCACGCCCAGGACCGGCAGCCCCGACTCGTCCAACGCGTCCCGCAGCAGCGCCTCGTGCCGGTCGGAGGCCACCTTGTTCAGGATCACCCCGCCGATCCGGACCTCGGGGTCCCAGGAGGCGAAACCGTGCACCAGGGCCGCCACCGAACGGGACTGCGAGGAGGCGTCCACCACCAGCACCACGGGGGCGCGCAGCAGCTTCGCCACCTGCGCGGTGGACGCCAGCTCCCCCTGCCCCGACGCGCCGTCGTACAGCCCCATCACCCCCTCGACCACGGCGAGGTCGCACCCCGCCGACCCGTGCGCGAACAGCGGGGCGATCAGATCCGTCCCGCACATGTACGCGTCGAGATTGCGGCCGGGGCGTCCCGTCGCCAGCGAGTGGTAGCCCGGGTCGATGTAGTCCGGCCCCACCTTGTGCGGGGAGACGGCGAGCCCGCGCGCGGCGAAGGCGGCCATCAGACCGGTGGCGACGGTGGTCTTGCCGCTGCCGGAGGCCGGAGCGGCGATGACCAGACGGGGCACACTCACCACTCGATGCCCCTCTGGCCCTTCTGCCCCGCGTCCATCGGGTGCTTGACCTTCGACATGTCGGTCACCAGGTCGGCGGCCTCGATCAGCGCGTCCGGCGCGTTGCGTCCGGTGATCACGACATGCTGGGTGCCGGGCCGGTTCCGCATCACCTCGACGACCTCGTCCGTGTCGATCCAGCCCCAGTGCAGCGGATAGGCGAACTCGTCGAGCACGTACAGCTTGTACGTCTCGGCCGCCAGGTCGCGCTTGACCTGCTCCCAGCCCTCGCGGGCCTTCTCCTCGTTGTCCAGCTGACCGTCGCGCTGGACCCACGACCAGCCCTCGCCCATCTTGTGCCAGTCGACGGTGCCGCCCTCGCCGCTCGCTCCGAGGACCTTCAGCGCGTTCTCCTCGCCGACCTTCCACTTCGCGGACTTCACGAACTGGAACACCCCGATCGGCCACCCCTGGTTCCAGGCCCGCAACGCCAGCCCGAAGGCCGCCGTCGACTTGCCCTTGCCGATGCCGGTGTGGACGAACAGGAGCGGACGGTTGCGCCGCTGACGGGTGGTGAGCCCGTCGTCCGGCACCGATGTCGGCTGTCCCTGCGGCATTAGGCGGCCCTCCCGGCTGCGGTGACGTCCTTGACGAGCCCGGCGATCGAGTCGGCCCGCAGCTCGTCGAGCGTGACGGCGGTGCCTCCCAGTTCCCGGGCCAACTCCCCGGCGAGACCGAGGCGTACGTACCCCGACTCGCAGTCCACGACGACGGATGCCGTCCCCTCCGAGCGGTGCAGCCGCCCGGCCCGCCCCGCGAGCGCCACCGGCTCCGGCCCGCCGGTCGCCCGGCCGTCCGTCACCACGACGAGCAACGGCCGCCGCGACGGATCGCGCAGCCGCTCCACCCGCAGCACGTCATGAGCCTTGAGCAGCCCCGCGGCCAGCGGCGTACGGCCCCCGGTCGGCAGCGACTCCAGACGGGAGGCGGCCGCGTCCACGGACGAGGTCGGCGGCAGCACCACCTCCGCCTCCTTGCCCCGGAAGGTGACCAGGCCGACCTTGTCCCGCCGCTGGTAGGCGTCCAGCAGCAGCGACAGCACGGCTCCCTTGACCGCGCTCATCCGCTGCCGCGCCGCCATCGAGCCCGACGCGTCCACGACGAACAGCACGAGGTTGCCCTCACGCCCTTCCCGGGTCGCCTGCCGCAGATCGTCCCGGCGCACCACGAGCCCCCGCCCGGAACGCCCGCGCGCCCGCTGGTGCGGGGCGGCGGCCTGCACGGTCGCGGCCAGGTGCAGCTTGGTCAGCGACCCCTGCGGGCGGCGGGCGCCGGTCGTACGCCCGTGCTCCGTACGGGCCCGGGAGCGCCGCCCCGAAGCGCCCTCGCCGAGCCCCGGCACGCTGAGCATCTTCGTCCGGAACGGCTCGGCGGACGCCACGGGCCGCTGCTCGGCCCCGGTGGAGCGGCCGGGCGCGTCGGAACTGCCCTCGGGAGCCCCGGACGGCGTGTCGTCGCCTTCCGAAGTCCCTGGCGGAGTGCGGTCGTCCCCATCGGCCTGCGGCGGCACACCACCGCCCCCACCGCCGTTGTCGTCCCCACCCCCGTCCGGATCGGGGTCGGGCCGGTCATCGCCGTCGTCGTTCTGCTGCGCACCGGCCTCGTCCAGGGTCTGGTCGAGCTTGTCCTCGTCCAGACCCGGCGCGTCGAACGGGTTGCGGCGACGCCGGTGGGGGAGCGCGAGGAGAGCGGCCTGCCGCACATCGTCGGCGGTGACCTCCTCGCGGCCCGCCCAGGCGGCCAGCGCGGTCGCGGTACGGGCCATCACGATGTCGGCCCGCATCCCGTCGACCTCGAACGCGGCGCAGGTCGCGGCGATCTGCCGCAACACGCCGTCACCGAGCACGACCCGGGACAGCAGGGCGCGCGCGGCGGCGATGCGCTCCCGCAGGGCGCTCTCCTCCGCGGCCCAGCGCGCGGCGAACCCCTCGGGGTCGTCGTCGTACGCGAGCCTGCGCCGCACGACCTCGACCCGTTCGTCGGTGTCCCGGGAGGCAGCCACCTCGACGGTCAGCCCGAACCGGTCCAGCAACTGCGGCCGCAACTCGCCCTCTTCCGGGTTCATCGTCCCGACCAGCAGGAACCGTGCCGCGTGCCGTACGGAGACGCCCTCGCGCTCGACGTACGAGGCGCCCATGGCCGCCGCGTCCAGCAGCAGGTCCACCAGGTGGTCGTGGAGCAGGTTGACCTCGTCGACGTACAGGATCCCGCGGTGCGCGTCGGCCAGCAGCCCCGGCTCGAACGCCTTCACGCCGTCCGACAGCGCCCGCTCGATGTCCAGCGCCCCCACGAGCCGGTCCTCGGACGCGCCGACGGGCAGCTCCACGGTCCGCGCGGCCCGCGACACACCGGCGGCCTCCTCGTGCGGGCCGTCGGGACACGCCGGATCGGGGGAGACGGGATCACAGGAGAACCGGCACCCCGGCACGACGGACACCTCCGGCACGAGGGCGGCGAGCGCGCGCACGGCGGTGGACTTGGCGGTCCCCTTCTCGCCCCGCACGAGCACCCCGCCGACAGCCGGACTGACCGCGTTCAGCAACAGCCCGAGCCGCAGGTCGTCCTGCCCGACGATCGCGGTGAAGGGATACGGCGTACTCACTTGGCCTCCTGGTCGACGACAACGAAATCAAGCTCCGGAGGCGCTGCCTCAGCGGACCCGGCAACATCAAGCTCCCGGAACTCCCGGGCTTCTCCCAGCGCCTCCGGGCGAGCCATTTCCAGCCCCTCCGGCGATCGAGGAGCGGGGTCCGGGGCAGCGCCCCGGCTCTCCGGAGCACCCGCGCTCGACGGCGGCGCCCCCGGCGGCACGAACGGCAACCCCGCGGGCGCCCCCTCCTCGATCAACCGCCACAACGCGTCCGTGTCCGCGTGCTCCTCCACCAGATCCCCGAGCCGATCCAGCTGCTCCTCCCGCAACACCCCGAAACTCGTGTCCGGCGCCGGCACGAACCGCCGCCCGGCGGCCCGGGCCACCTCCACCAGGAACCGCCGCCGGAACGCGTCGCTCTCCAGCGACCCGTGCCAGTGCGTCCCCCACACCGCCCCCACCCGGCACCCGTCGAGGAACGGCTCCCCGCCCCGCACATCGGCCACCCCGTGGTGGATCTCGTACCCCTCCACCGGCTCGCCCAGCGCCGAACCGACCGGCCGCGCCAGCGTCTTGTCCCGGTCGAAGCGGACGCGCACCGGCAGCAGCCCGAGCCCGTCCACGACGCCGGCCCGCGACTCCACCTCGTCCTCGATCCGCTCGCCGAGCACCTGGAACCCGCCGCAGATCCCCAGCACCGGCCGGCCCTCCGCGGCCCTGCGCACCAGCGCGTCCGCGAGGCCCCGCTCACGCAGCCAGGCCAGCGCCTTCACCGTGCCGCGCGTCCCGGGCACGATCACCAGGTCCGCGTCGGCCAGCTCCTCCGCCCGGTCCACGAACCGCACGACGACGCCCGGTTCGGCGGCCAGCGCGTCCACGTCCGTGAAGTTCGACATCAGCGGCACGGCGCAGACCGCCACCCGCAGCACGTCCTCGCCGTGCGGGGGAGCCACGACCGACTCCCGCACCGCACCCCGCAGGGACAGCCGCAGTCCGTCCTCCTCGTCGATGCCGAGCCCGTGGGCGTAGGGCAGCACCCCGTACGTCCGCCGCCCGGTCAGCCCGTACAGCATGTCGAGGCCCGGCTCCAGCAGCGAGACGTCGCCCCGGAACTTGTTCACCAGATAGCCCGCGACGAGCGCCTGGTCCTCCGCGCTCAACAGCGCCGTCGTCCCGAAGAAGGAGGCGAAGACCCCGCCCCGGTCGATGTCCCCGACCACCAGGACCGGGAACCTCGCGGCCCGCGCGATCCCCATGTTCACGATGTCCGTGCGCCGCAGGTTGATCTCGGCCGGGGACCCGGCTCCTTCGCAGATGACCGCGTCGTAGGTGGACCGCAGCTCCTCCAGACAGTCCGTCACCGTCCCGAGCAACGCTTCCTGCCGCCCCCCGTGGTACCCCCGGGCGCTCATCTCCCCCACCGGCTTGCCCATCAGCACGACCTGGCTGGACCGGTCACTGCCGGGTTTCAGCAGCACCGGGTTCATCAGGGCCGTCGGCTCCACCCGGGCGGCCTGCGCCTGCATCGCCTGGGCCCGGCCGATCTCCGCGCCCTGCCGAGTCACGAAGGAGTTCAAGGACATGTTCTGGGCCTTGAAGGGCGCGACCTTCACGCCCCGGCGCACCAGCCACCGGCAGATGCCCGCCGTGACGACGCTCTTGCCCGCGTCCGATGTGGTCCCCGCGACCAGCAGCCCGCCGCTCATACCCGCTCCCGTTCCCGTACCGCGTTCCGTGCCGGACCGTTCATGACCGCCCTCGCCCCCGACCCCGCCGCCGTCCTGCCGCCGACCGTCCCGCGACCACGCGGCCCGCGAACAGCCGCCCCGCCACGCACACGCCGAGGGCCAGCGTGCTCACCCGGCGCGACAGCCGTACCGCACGTTCGATGTCCGCGCCCCGCACGTCCCGCCCGGACTCCCCGTTCAGCACCGGCCGGTGCTCGACGCGCCCCGCGTACGCCAGGGTCCCGCCCAGCCGTACGCCGAGCGCCCCCGCGAACGCGGCCTCCACCGGCCCCGCGTTCGGGCTCGGGTGACGCCGGGCGTCCGCCCTCCAGGCGCGTACGGCCTCCCGGGGCCGCCCGCCGCCCGCCACGGCCAGCGCGGCCGTCAGCCGGGCACCGGGCCACCCCGCGAGGTCGTCGAGGCGGGCCGAGGCCCAGCCGTAACGGCGGTAGCGGGGCGACTTGTGGCCGACCATCGCGTCGAGCGTGTTCACCGCCCGGAAGCCGACGAGCCCCGGCACCCCGCCGATCGCCCCCCACACCAGTGCGCCGACGACGGCGTCCGAGGTGTTCTCGGCGACCGACTCGACGACCGCGCGGGCGATCCCCGGCCCGTCCAGGGAGTGCGGATCGCGCCCGCACAGATGCGGCAGGCGCTCCCGTGCCACCTCCAGGTCCCCGGCGGCCAGGGCGCCGCCGACGGCGCGGGCCTCCCGCCCCAGTGACGTCCCGCCGACGACGGACCAGGCGGTGACGGCGGTCAGCGCGACGGCGAGCGCGGGGCGTCCCCGGACGGCGCGCGCGGTCAACGCGGCGGCCCCCACGGCGCCTCCGGCGCAGACGAAAGTGTGCAGCGCGCCCCGGCCCCGATCGTCACGCCACAGCAGGGACTCCACCCGCGCGGCGGCGCGGCCGAATCCGGCTACGGGGTGGCCCCGGCGGGGGTCGCCGAGCAGGGCGTCGGCGATCAGCCCGGCCGTGGCGCCGTACGCGAAAACGCGGTCGGCACGCATGGCTCAGCCGGTCGCGGGGAGAGATGTTCCGGCGCGAGGGCCTGTCGTGGGGGGCACAGGAAGCGGCGCACGGCGGCCGGGCATGGCGTAGGTCCTCACTCAGGGTCCGCGCCCTGGTTCGACGTGACCGGCGACGAGAGTCTCCTGGCTTCCGGATCCGCGGTTCCCCCGGCCTTCCAGCCCGCGTGAGCGGGCCGTGACGTTCCGTGTGGGGGAGCGCTCCCCGGTGACAGTGGCGGGACCGCGCCGGATTCGCACCGGCTTCCTCTGCTGTCGCCGTAAATGGCTCCGGCAGTCCACCACGCCCCGCGAACAACCGTCAACTCACTGTTGACCTGCCAGGCTCCACTGTGCGCAGACACACATCGGGCCGGACACACGCGAGTGTGTCCGGCCCGAGGGGGTGCGGGGTGCGGGGTCAGGCGACGATCAGGTAGATCCCGTACGCGACCGCCGCCACGCACGCCGCGAAGCAGGCGTACGCGCCGGTGCGCGCCAGCGCGACCGACCCTCCGGAGGCGCTGCCTCCGGCCGTGGCGGACTGCTTGGAGAGGGCGACGATGCCCAGGGTGAAGAGGCCGACCAGCGCGACGGTGACCACGAGGCTGACACCGAAGACGGAGGCGAGAGCTGCCCAGTCGATTTTCATGCGGATCTGTCCTTACACCTTGGCCGGCGGCCGGGCCGGGTCGTCGGGCGACGGGGCCGGGGCCGGGAGGGTGGTTGCGAGGTCGGAGGCCGGGCCGCCGATGGGCGGCGGCTGGACCGCCGCCATGGCGGTGGTGACGACGCCCTGGCGCTCGCCGTCCCCGTCCGTGTCGTTGACGTTGGTGTGGTCGACCGGCTGGCGGCGCGAGGCCAGCCAGATGGCGAACGAACCGCCCACCAGGATGACCGCCGTGACGGCGATGCCCCAGGGGCCCTGCTTGGTCAGGAACTCGGCGCCCGCACCGATCAGGCCGGCCGCCGGGAGCGTCAGCCCCCAGGCGACGAACATCCGGGTGGCGGTGGACCAGCGGACCACGCCCCCCTTGCGGCCGAGGCCCGCGCCCATGACGGCACCGGAGCAGGACTGGGTGGTGGAGAGCGAGAAGCCGAGGTGCGAGGAGGCGAGGATGACCGTCGCCGCGCTGGTCTGGGCGGCGAAGCCCTGCGGCGGCTGGAGGTCGGTCAGTCCCTTGCCCATCGTGCGGATGATGCGCCAGCCGCCGAGGTAGGTGCCGAGCGCGATGGCCACACCGGCGGAGACGATGACCCACATCGGCGGGTTGGAGCCGGGGGCGAGGACGCCGCCGGTGACCAGGGCCAGCGTGATGATGCCCATCGTCTTCTGGGCGTCGTTGGTGCCGTGGGCGAGCGAGACGAGACCGGCGGAGGCGATCTGTCCGGCCCGGTAGCCCTTGGCCGTCGACTTCAGCTGTCCCTCGTCGGTGACGTTCCGGTTGATCCGGTACGTCAGCCGCGTGGCGAGCATCGCGGCGAGGCCGGCGACCAGCGGGGCGGCGATCGCCGGGAGCAGCACCTTGGTGACGACGGTGCCGCCGTTGATCGAGGACCAGCCGGCCGACATGACCGCGGCGCCGATCAGACCGCCGAACAGGGCGTGGGAGGAGCTGGAGGGCAGGCCGACCAGCCAGGTCAGGAGATTCCACAGGATGGCGCCGACGAGCGCCGCGAAGATGACCTCGGTTCTGAGGCCGTCCTCGTTGACGATCCCGCCGGAGATCGTCTTGGCGACCTCCACCGACAGGAACGCGCCGATCAGGTTGAGAACGGCGGACATCGCCACCGCTGTCTTGGGCTTCAGAGCGCCGGTCGAGATGGTCGTAGCCATCGCGTTGGCGGTGTCGTGGAAACCGTTCGTGAAATCGAACACGAGAGCTGTCACGACCACAATCGCAAGCAGCAGCGTGATGTGTTCCATTTACCCAGGCAATCGTTCGACGTCAGTGGCACGTGGACCGTAGGCAACCTGAATGAACGGAAGATGAACTGGGCAGGGCGTTGCGGTGACTCCAAACGGAGTGGGTCGCCTCCGCTTGTCCGCGGGAGGGGCTGCGCGAGGCCTGTGAGGTGGGGTGTGGGCTGTCCTCTGCCACTGGACGGCGAACGTTTTGAACGGTTGTTCGGCACTCGGAAGAGACCTCCGTCACCTCTTATGTGACGTTCCGGTTGCGCCTCTTGACCCCTACGCTCGCCCCATGAGCGAGCAGCACCCGGAATCCGTCGGCCGGACCTGGCTGGACGTCGTCGCGACCGCCCGCCGCAGCGCGGCGGACGGCCTGGTCGTCGGCACCTCGGGCAACGTGTCGGCCCGCGTCGGCGACCTGGTCCTGGTCACGCCCAGCGGGGTGCCCTACGACCGGCTCGGACCCCACGACGCGGTCGGAGTGGATCTGGAAGGCCGCCAGGTCCTCGGCGACCTCGGTCCGACCAGCGAGCTCCCCCTCCACCTGGCCGTCTACCGCTCCACCGACGCCGCCGCCGTGGTCCACACCCACGCCGTGCACGCCACCGCCGTCTCCACCCTCGTCACCGAGGTGCCGCTCGTCCACTACGCCGCCGCCATCCTCGGCGGCCCCGTCCGCACCGCCGCCTACGCCCGCTACGGCACCCCGGAACTGGCCGAGGCCATGCTCGGGGCCCTGGCGGGCCGCACCGGCTGTCTGCTGGCCAACCACGGCACCGTCACCTACGGCGACACGCTCGACCAGGCCTACGAGCGCACCGCCCAACTGGAGTGGCTCTGCCGCCTCTGGCTCACCGCGAGCTCCGTACCCGGCCGCACCCCGGCCATGCTCGACGCGGCCCAGCTGCACGAGGTGACGGAAGCGCTCAAGGGATACGGCCAGCCCGGCTGACCCGCGCCTGCCTCCGGGCACCCGCGCCTGCCCCCGTGACCCCCGCCTGCCTCCAGGCACCCGCGCCTGCCCCCGGGCACCCGCGTGAACCGCCGTGCCCGGGCCACGGCTCCGGGGCGGGCCCGGCCCCGGGCCCGGCCCCGGACGGCCCCGCCCACTGGCAGCCCGCCGCCCGCCCCGCGACACTGAAGCGGTGCGCCCGGTAACCGCGACGGCAACGGCCGTCACCACGATCCTCGGCGTCGGTGCGACAGCGGTCGCGGCCGGCCGGTACGCCAGCGGCGTCGCCCTCAAAGCGGCGCCCGGACGTCCCCTCCCCGCCGACCGCAGACTCACCGTGCACGCCACGGCGGCCGGACAGGTCACCCTGACCCGGTCCTTCTCGGCGCTCAGGCCCGGCACCTACGGCCTGTCCGGACCCGGCGTCCACGCGGTCGTCGGGCCCGTCGTCGAAGGGGCCTCCCAGGCCGCCGACACCGTGGTCCGCAGGCTGGAGAGCGTCGGCCGGGGGCTCCTCGAACCGGGCGCGAAAGTGCGGCTCACCCCCGCGCTGTACGACGGCGACCCGAGCGGCGACCTCGGACTGGACCACCAGGAGGTCGAGATCCCCGGCGAGCTGGGCACCCTCCCCGCCTGGTACGTCCCCGGCGCCCGCGACACCTGGGTCATCACCGTGCACGGCCTCGGCACCACCCGGGCCCACCCCATGAACCTGATGGGGTTCCTCCACGAGCAGGGCTTCCCCGTGCTCGACCTCGCCCACCGGGGCGACCCCGGAGCCCCCCGCTCCGCGGACGGCCTCGGCCACTTCGGCGCCTCCGAGTGGCGCGACCTCGACGCCGCCGTCCGCTGGGCCCTGCGCCACGGGGCCCGCAACGTGATCGTCCACGGCTGGTCCACCGGCGCCACCATGGCCCTGCACGCCGCGGTCGAGTCCCCGCTCCGCGACCGGATCAGCGGCCTCGTCCTCGACTCCCCGGTGCTGGACTGGCAGGTCACCCTGCGCGCCCTCGCCGCGGCCCGCGGGGTCCCGGCCGCCCTTCTGCCGCTCGCCGTCCGCGCCGCCCAGGGCAGGACCGGGATGAACGCCGCCCCGCTGCTGGAGACCTCGGCGCCCGCCTCCCTGCGCACCCCGACCCTGATCCTGCACGGCCCGGACGACACCATCGCCCCCTGGGCCGCCTCCCGCGAGCTCGCCGCCCGCCGCCCGGACGTGGTCAGCCTCCACGCCGTACCGCAGGCTCCGCATGCGTCGATGTGGAACGCCGGCCCGGCCCGCTACGAGGAGACCCTGCGACGCTTCCTCACACCCCTGATGTGAGCCGATAGGGTGAACTCTCCCGCTTGCCGCCGCACCGGGGGAACCTTTCCCGTACCGGCGAAACGCCTTCCGTTTGGGCTTTCGGGCCGTCAGGGGCAAGACTGCTCCCGTGACGTCCCGTACTCCGCGCGACTCCAGGCTGCGACTTGTCCGCCCGCGACCCCTCGCCACCGCCCGCAAGGCCGTGACGACCCGGCGCACCAGGCCGGCTCCCAGGCCCCCCGAGGGCACCCCGCCCCGTACGGAACTGGCGCGCCAGGCCCGGACGGTGCTCGCCGACGCCGTACGCATCGCCCACTGGGCGGCGGGCGCCCCGGGGCCGGGCACCACCGCCCCGCTCGCGGCCCACGCCCTCGAACGGGCGGCCACCGCTCTGGAACTCTCCCCGGCGCAGGTCCGCGCCGGCTGGGACCGGGCCCGGCTGGCCGGACTGATCGAACTGCACGGCGACACCGCCCGCCCCGGCTGGCGGCTGCGCGCCTGGGACCGGGACGACTCCGCCGTCCTGCGCGGCTGGGTGGCGCTCTTCGACGCCTGGTCGCTCGTCCACGCCGCACCCGCGGACATCGAGGCGGGGGCGGTCGCCGAAGCCGTCGAGGCCGTGCCCCAGGTGCTCTCCCTCCTCCAGCTCTCCGCGGGGCCCGTCACCGTCCCCGCCCTGCTGGACCTCCTCGGGCAGCGCGTCGCCGAACTCCAGGAGGAGCGCTGCGAAGTGCCCCTGGGGCCCGGCAGAACCGCGCCCGCCGCCCCGGCGGAGACGCCCGCCCGGGCAGCGGCGGCCGAGAACGGCGCCGGAACCGCCCGGAGCGCCGACCTCAACGCCCTGCTGCTCGACTGGGCCCTGGAGGGCCTCGCCGCCGTCGGCGCGCTGACGCTCGGCAAAGGGCACGCCACCCTCACCCCGCTCGGCAACTGGGCGGTCTGGGTGAAGCTGGAACAGATCTGCGTCGCCGCCCAGAGCCCGGCCGGAAACATCGAGCAGTCCGCCGCCGACATGCTCCTCGGCTGCGCCCGGCTCACCCCCGGCCCGGCCCGCGCCGAATACCGCGCCTGGCTCGCCGCCCGCACCGTCGGCAGCGCCGTCGCCGAACTGCTGACCGTCGCCCGGGGCGAGGACGCGCTGCTGCGCGGACTGGCCTTCGAGGCGCTGAGGGTCGTCGGCGCCCCCGCCGAACCCGAGGTCCGGGCCGTGCTCGCCGAACCCTCGCTGCGGCCCTACGCGCTGCTCTGGCTCGCCGAGTACGAGGGCAACGACCCGGACGACGCCCCGGACGTCCTCAGCCGCGAGGAGGCCACCTGGCTCTGGGTCGACACCGCGGCGGCCGTCGCCGACCACGGCGAGACCGCGCTGCTGGTGCGCCACCTCGACTCCGCGGTCCAGGGCACCGTCCCGGCCCTGCTCGACGAGGTCAGGGCCGTCGGCCATCCGCGCACCGTCCAGGTCCTGGTCGCCCTGGCCGCGGCCCACCCGGACCCGGCCCTGGCCAAGGCCGTCCGCCGGGCCGCCTTCCAGGTGCACACCGGAGGAGCCTGACCCGGGGCCCAGGCGCCCCGGGGCCCCGGAGGCGCCCGGGCGAAAACCCGACCGCCGCCGCCCCGGGGAGCCGCGCGGCCCGATCAGCCGGACCCCGGGGCGTACGTGCCGAAGCTCCACACGTTGCCCTCGACGTCCCGTGCCATGTAGTCGCGGGAGCCGTAGTCCTGGTCGGTCGGCTCCATGAGGATCTCCACGCCGAACTCCTTGGCGCGGGCACAGTGCTCGTCCACCTCGTCCACCACCACGTACACCCCCGCCGGGCCCGCGCCCGTCATCGCCCGCGCGAACAGTCCCTCGCGCCCCTTGGAGCCGAGCATCACCCTGCCGTTGCCGCAGGACAGCTCGGCATGGAGCACACTGCCGTTCTCCCCCTCGTAGACCGCCTCCTCGGTGAAGCCGAGGCCCTGCGTCAGCGTCCTGATCGCGGCCTTCGCGTCGTCGTACAGGATCGTCGGGTAGATCGTGGGAACGCCGCTCGCCCCGCCTGTCATCGCACTCACCTCTCCCGGTGTCACGTCTGCCGTCCGGACCACGTGGATGTGATCTGCGTCTCAGTCTTCCACCGGGCACTGGCAACGCCCTCCTGGATCCGGTCCTCGCCGACCACCGCCGCGTCCAGGCGGGTGCCACCCCGAGCCGGATATCGGGCGGTTCGTCCGGGCGAGCACGCGGAAAAGAAGTTGCGCACCGCCAGTAGAATGGGCCGTATGGCTTTCCTCCTTGTGCATTAGCGGCGTCGAGAGACCTCCGCCCTCGTCCCTCCGCCGTCCAAACTGCCCTGGAGTTTTTCCGTGATCACCGCTTCCGGCATCGAGCTGCGCGCCGGCGCCCGCATCCTCATCGAGTCCGCCTCCTTCCGTATCGCCAAGGGCGACCGCATCGGCCTCGTCGGCCGCAACGGAGCGGGCAAGACCACCCTCACCAAGTGCCTCGCGGGCGAGGGCACCCCCGCCGGGGGCACCATCACCAGGTCCGGCGAGGTGGGCTACCTCCCGCAGGACCCGCGCACCGGCGACCTCGACATCCTCGCCCGCGACCGCATCCTCTCCGCCCGCGGCCTCGACGCGATCCTGCGCAAGATGCGCGAGAACGAGGACCGGATGGCGAACGGACAGGGCGCCACCCGCGAGAAGGCCATGAAGAAGTACGAGCGCCTGGAGACGGAGTTCCTCACCAAGGGCGGATACGCCGCCGAGGCCGAGGCCGCCACCATCGCCGCCGCGCTCAGCCTGCCCGACCGGGTCCTCGGCCAGCCGCTGCACACGCTCTCCGGCGGTCAGCGCCGCCGCGTCGAGCTGGCCCGGATCCTCTTCTCGGACGCCGACACCCTCCTCCTGGACGAGCCGACCAACCACCTCGACGCCGACTCCATCGTCTGGCTGCGTGACTACCTCAAGTCCTACCGCGGCGGCTTCATCGTGATCTCCCACGACGTCGATCTGGTCGAGACGGTCGTCAACAAGGTGTTCTACCTCGACGCCAACCGCTCCCAGATCGACGTCTACAACATGGGCTGGAAGCTCTACCAGCAGCAGCGCGAGGCCGACGAGAAGCGCCGCAAGCGCGAGCGCCAGAACGCCGAGAAGAAGGCCGCGACCCTCAACGCGCAGGCCGACAAGATGCGCGCCAAGGCCACCAAGACGGTCGCCGCCCAGAACATGGCCAAGCGCGCCGACCGGCTGCTCTCCGGCCTGGAGGCCGTCCGGGTCTCCGACAAGGTAGCCAAGCTGCGCTTCCCCGACCCCTCGCCCTGCGGCAAGACCCCGCTGATGGCGGAGGGCCTCTCCAAGTCGTACGGCTCGCTGGAGATCTTCACCGACGTCGACCTCGCCATCGACAAGGGCTCCCGCGTCGTCATCCTCGGCCTCAACGGCGCCGGCAAGACCACACTGCTCCGCCTGCTCGGCGGCGCCGAGAAGCCCGACACCGGCGAGATCATCGAGGGCCACGGGCTCAAGCTCGGGTACTACGCCCAGGAGCACGAGACCCTCGACCCGGAGCGCACGGTCCTGGAGAACATGCGCTCCGCCGCACCCGACCTCGACCTCGTGGCCGTCCGCAAGACGCTCGGCTCCTTCCTCTTCTCCGGCGACGACGTCGACAAGCCCGCGGGCGTGCTCTCCGGCGGCGAGAAGACCCGGCTCGCCCTCGCGACCCTGGTCGTCTCCTCCGCCAACGTGCTCCTGCTCGACGAGCCGACGAACAACCTCGACCCCGCCAGCCGCGAGGAGATCCTCGGCGCGCTGCGCACCTACAAGGGCGCGGTCGTCCTCGTCACCCACGACGAGGGCGCCGTCGAGGCGCTCCAGCCGGAGCGGATCATCCTGCTCCCGGACGGTGTCGAGGATCTCTGGGGAGCGGACTACCGCGACCTCGTCGCGCTCGCCTGATCCACCGGGGATAGATCATTCGGCCTACGCGTGATCCATCATCTGCGTGAGGACGTCTCGTACTCCGGTGGTGCGCCCGGCGCTCACCCGTCGTGCGCCCCCTTTCCGGTCGCTCTTCCCCGTACGGCCCTGACCTGGCTGTTCTCCTGCCGATCCAGGCCGTGCACCCTCGCGCGCCGTGCGGAATCGAGGATTCCGCTCGTGCCGACGCGCATCGCGTCAGGGAAACCGCTCGCACCGACCTTGCCGAATGGGTGGCCAGGAAGCGCGGGAGGGGTGATCATGAGAGTCCAGAGCGCACTTCCCATGAGGAGGCACGGGTGGCCGAGACTCTGAAGAAGGGCAGCCGGGTAACCGGCGCCGCGCGTGACAAGCTCGCGGCAGACCTGAAGAAGAAGTACGACTCCGGTGCGAGCATCCGGGCGCTGGCCGAGGAAACCGGCCGCTCCTACGGATTCGTCCACCGGATGCTCAGTGAATCCGGAGTGACGCTGCGAGGACGCGGCGGCGCGACACGGGGCAAGAAGGCCGCTTCGGCCTGAGGCCTCCGCGTTTTCGGTGTCTTCGGCGTCATTCGGGCCCAACGGAATTCGGGGTGACCACCCGGCCGACCGCAAGGTCGTCCGGGTGGTTACTGTTCAGTCACTTCATACCGAGTGCTGACTGCACCCCATCCGGAGGGGCCCCATGACCTCGCTCGACACTGTGCTCGACAAGGACGGCGTACGGCTCACCGTCGACGACGCCGTCGCCACGGTGACGCTCACCAACCCGGCCAAGCGCAACGCTCAGTCTCCCGCTCTGTGGCGGGCGTTGACCGAGGCCGGAAGGGCGCTGCCCGGCACGGTCCGGGTCGTGGTGCTCCGCGGCGAGGGCACGTCCTTCTCCGCGGGCCTCGACCGCCAGGCCTTCACTCCCGAGGGCTTCGACGGCGAGCCGTCGTTCCTCGACATGGCGCGCGGCCCGGAGGCCGAGCTCGACGCGATCATCGCCGAGTACCAGGAGGCGTTCACCTGGTGGCGCCGCAACGACCTGGTGTCGGTCGCGGCGGTGCAGGGCCATGCCATCGGCGCCGGCTTCCAGCTCGCCCTCGCCTGCGATCTGCGGATCGTCGCCGAGGACGTGCAGTTCGCCATGCGCGAGACCAGCCTCGGCCTCGTCCCCGACCTCACGGGCACCCACCCCCTGGTGCACCTCGTCGGGTATGCCCGCGCGCTCGAAATCTGCGCCACCGGCCGCTTCGTGCACGCCGAGGAGGCCGAGCGCACCGGACTCGCCAACCTCGTCGTCCCCGCCGACCAGCTCGACGCGGCGGCGCGCGACCTGGCCGGGGCCCTGGTCGCGGCACCCCGCGACGCCGTCGTCGAGACCAAGGCCCTCCTCGCCGGCGCGCTCTCCCGCGACTACGAGGAGCAGCGCGTCGCCGAGCGGGCGGCCCAGGGCCGCCGGCTCCGCGACCTGGCGGGCATCACCGACTGACCACCTCCGTGACCAGCACCGACACCGGCAGCCGCTCCGCCGCGGCCGCCGCCACCGCCGCGCGCACGGACCGGGCGACATCCAGGGCCCGGTGGTCCCCGTCCGTCGCCACCTCGACCCGCACATGGTCGCGGGCGGTGTGCACGGGGTCGCCCAGGACCCGGGTCAGCGAGACGACCCCCGGCACCCCGGCGGCGGCCGTCGCCACCGGCCCCTCGGGCTTCGCGCCCGGGGCCGGCGGCGCCGTCCCCGCGGCCGTCACCTGATCGGTCGCACCGTCCTCCAGCAATGCCGTGACCGTCAGGTCCACCTCGGCGATCTCCAGACCCAGCCGGGCGGCGGCGGCCGTGAGCAGCGCCGCGCGCAGGGCGGCCGCGGCGTCGGGCAGCGGCCGGTCCGGGGTGGTGGAGAACTCCGCCTCGATCCGCAGCGGTACCGACGGGAGCGCGTTCGGCGGAGCCGGCGGCGGCGCCGGTTCCGCCGGGCCCCGCGACGCGTCGCCGCCTCCGGCCACAGCCGCCTGAAACGCCGCCTCCGTCGGGCCGATCCGCAGCTTCCCCAGCACCGTCCCGGGGCGGGCCGTCGCCCCGCGCAGCACCGCGGCGGCGGCCGTCTCGGCGATCCACGCGCCGTCCGCCGGGCCGCCGAGCGGCAGCAGTCTGCCCAGGCCCAGCCGTTGCCGTACCGCGGCGGTCCATCCGTCGTCCCTCTGCGGGTCCCGCGCTGTTGTCATCGCCCCAGCCTGCCGCATCCACGGCGCGGGATGGCGAAAGCGCACTTAACGTGGGCAAGGAAGTCCAACCCTGTTCCGAAGGGAAGATCGGCGATGACTGAGAGCTCCCAGCGCAACAACCCCGACAGCGGCCCGGGCGGCAAGAACCTCGGCAGGCGCGGCGGCGGTGACCCCGGCACCCGGGGCCGCACCACCATCGCCGACGGCGTCGTCGAGAAGATCGCCGGAATGGCGGCACGCGACGTGGCCGGCGTCCACGCGATGGGCAGCGGCCTGTCGAGGACGTTCGGCGCCGTCCGCGACCGCGTTCCCGGCGGCGGCAAGTCCGTCACCCGCGGTGTGAAGGCGGAGGTCGGCGAGTCCCAGGCGGCCCTCGACCTGGAGATCGTCGTCGAGTACGGAGTGTCCATCTCCGACGTGGCCCGCGACGTGCGCGAGAACGTCGTCGCCGCCGTGGAGCGCATGACCGGACTCGAAGTCGTCGAGGTCAACATCGCGGTCAGCGACGTCAAGCTGCCCGACGAGGAGGACGACGAGGACGAGTCCGAACAGCGGGTCCAGTAGCCCTTCCGTAGCTCCGTCGCACGGCAGTTGAGGAGAGAAACACGATGAGCATGGCTGTCGCCGGTCTTTTGGCTGGCATGGCGCTCGGGTTCGCCGGGTATTTCGGCGGGTTCGGAGCCTTCGTACTGGTGGCCGCGCTGGGCGCGGTCGGCTTCATCGCCGGCCGCTTCCTGGACGGCGACCTGGAGCCCGGCGACTTCTTCCGGAGTCGCGAGCGCGGCGACCGGCGACGGTGACGGCGGTGACCGGCCGGGTCGCCGCCGCGATGCGGGGCGAGACCCGGATCGCCGACCGCGTCGTCGCCAAGATCGCCGCCCAGGCGGCGAAGGAGGCGATCGACGAACCGCCCGCGGACGGGGCGTCGCCGCGCGCCACGGTCACCGTGCACCGCGACGCCGCCCGGGTCCGCGTCAGCCTGGAGCTCGGGTATCCCAGCGACATCGGCCGCCAGTGCGGCGCCGTACGCCGCCGGGTCGCCCAGCGGGTCAAGGCGCTGGCAGGCATGGAGGTGCCCGAGGTGGCCGTCCAGGTCGAACGGCTGCACCCCGCCGGAGCGAGCGCCGCCGCACAGGGGAGGATCCGATGACCGAACCCCGTGAACCGACCGGCTCCACCCGGCGGATGCCCACCGTCGGACAGGGCGACGCCGACGCGCGCACGCCTGCCTCCGACACGAAGGCCGAAGCCCGCGAACCGGTCCCCACCCTGGAACAGGGCGACAGCGCCGCCGGCCGTTTCTGGTCCGCCCGGCGCGTCCCGGCCGCCCTGCTCGCCCTCGTACTCCTGGGCGGGGCCGGGCTGCTGCTCTACGACATCGCCGCCGTACGGGCCGGCCACCCCGCCATGGGGTGGCGTCGCTCCCTCGCCGACGGGCTGGCCGAACAGCGGCTGGACGATGTCGCGGTGCTCATCGGAGCCGGGGTGGCGGCGCTGATCGGACTCTGGCTGATCCTGCTCGCCCTCACCCCCGGCCTGCGCGACCTGCTGCCGATGCGTCGCGACCGCGCGGACGTCCGGGCCGGACTCGACCGCACCGCCGCCGCTCTGGTCCTGCGGGACCGGTCCGTGGAGGTGTCCGGCGTGCAGTCCGTGCGGGTCAGGATGGGACGGCGGAAGGCGAAGGTGCGCGCGCTCTCCCACTTCCGGGACCTCGACGACGTGCGGACCGACCTGGACGCCGTGCTGGAGAAGACCGTCCGGGAACTGGGCCTGGCGCGTCCGCCGGCCCTCTCCGTCCAGGTGAACCGACCGGCGAAGAAGGGATGAGCCGCATGCGCTCCACCGTCAACCGGGTCCTGCTGGCCCTGGCCGGGCTGGTGCTGGTCCTCGTCGCCGGAGCGGTGCTCGCCGCCGGCCTCGGCGCCTCCGTGCCGTCCTGGTGGCCCTGGGACGGCAAGACGGACGTGCTGCTCAGCGCGGCCGACCGGCAGCGCTGGCGCGACGACGGCTGGTGGTGGCCGACGGTGATCGCCGTCCTCGCCGTCCTCGTGGTCCTCGCCCTGTGGTGGCTCCTCGCCCAGCTCCGCCGCGGCCGGCTCGCCGACGTACTGGTGGACAGCGGCGACGGCGAGGGGGCACAGCTGCGGGGCCGCGCCCTGGAGAGCGTCCTCGCCGGGGAGGCGGAAGCACTGGACGGGGTGGCCCGCGCCCAGGCGATGCTGACCGGCCGCCGCACCGCGCCCCGGGCCCGGGTCCGCCTGCTGATGGAACCGCACGCCGCGCCCCTGGGGACGCTGAACGCGGTCGCCGACGGGGCGCTGGCGCACGCACGCGACTCGGCCGGTCTGGACGGACTCCCCGCGGAGGTGCGCATCAGGGCCGTCAAGCACCGTGCGGAGCGGGTGTCCTGACGGCCCTTACGGCGCCTGGGGCGCGGTGGGACGGGTCAGAAGCCGTGCCGTGCTCCGCCGTCGACCGGGACCATGATTCCCGTCAGGTACGAGGCGGCGGGGGAGAGCAGGAAGGCCGCGGTCCTCCCGAACTCCTCGGGCGTCCCGTAGCGCCGCAGCGGGATCCGCGCCTCGTTCGCGGTGCGGGCGGCCTCCGCGTCGCCGGACAGGGCGTCCAGTTCGCGGACCCGGTCGGTGTCGATCCGGGCCGGCAGCACGCCCACCACCCGGATGCCGCGCGGGCCCAGCTCGTCGGCCAGCGACTTGGCGAAGCCGGCGAGACCGGGGCGCAGCCCGTTGGAGATGGTCAGCCCCGCGATCGGCTCATGGACCGATCCGGAGAGCACGAAGCCGATCACGCCGCCCTCGCCGAGCGCGGCCGCGGCCGTCCGGGCGAGTCGTACCGCTCCCAGGAACACCGTCTCGAACGCCGTCTGCCACTGGTCGTCCGTGTTGTCCGCGAGGAAGCCGGGGGCGGGTCCGCCGACGCTGATGAGGATGCCGTCGAGCCGTCCGAAGCGTTCCCGCGCCGTGTCCACCAGGCGCTGAGCGGCGCTCGGGTCGGCGTTGTCGGCGGCGAGCCCGACCGTGTCCGGGCCCAGCTCGGCGGCGGCCTCCACGACGGACTTCTCGTCCCGTCCCGTGATGATCAGTTTCGCGCCGTCGGCGGCCAGGGAGCGGGCCGTGGCGTTGCCGAGGCCCCGGGTCGCTCCGGTGACGATGTAGACGCGGTCCTTCAGTCCAAGATCCATGGCCCTATCCTGCCGGGTCCTCCCCGGCCAGGTCGACAGCGGAGTTCACCAGTCCGATATGGCTGAAGGCCTGCGGGAAGTTGCCCAGCTGCCGCCCCGCCGCCACGTCGTACTCCTCGGCCAGGAGGCCCACGTCGTTGCGCAGCTCCAGCAGATGCTCGAACAGCTCCCGCGCCTCGTCCGGCCTGCCGATCCGCTGCAACGCGTCCACCAGCCAGAACGAGCAGGCGAGGAAGGCCCCCTCGTCGCCCGGGAGTCCGTCCACGGAGGAGCCCTGGGTGCTGTAGCGACGGACCAGCCCGTCGCTGCCCAGCTCGGCGCGGACCGCGTCCACCGTGCCGGTCACCCGCGGATCGTCCGGCGGCAGGAACCCGGTCCGCACGATGAGCAGCGTCGAGGCGTCCAGCTCTCGTGACCCGTAGGACTGGGTGAAGGTGTTCCGCTCGGGGTCGTACCCCTTCTCGCAGACCTCGGCGTGCACGGCGTCCCGCATCGCCCGCCAGCGGTCGGCGTCGCCGGGCAGTTCGGGATTCTCCTCCAGCGAGCGCACCGCCCGGTCGGCGGCGACCCAGGCCATCACCTTGGAGTGCACGAAGTGCCGCCGGGGGCCGCGGATCTCCCACAGCCCCTCGTCCGGCTCGCGCCAGGTCGACTCCAGGAAGCCGAGCAGGCTGAGCTGGAGGTTCCAGGCGTGCGGCTTGTCGTCGAGTCCGGCGACGCGGGCGAGCCGGAGCGCGTCGATGACCTCGCCGTACACATCGAGCTGGCGCTGACGGACCGCCGCGTTGCCGATGCGCACGGGCCGCGAGTGCTCGTAGCCGGCGAGCCAGGGCAGCTCCGTCTCGGGAAGCCGCCGCTCGCCCGCCAGCCCGTACATGATCTGGAGGTCGGCCGGGTCCCCGGCGACGGCCCGCAGCAGCCAGTCCCGCCAGGCCTCCGCCTCCTCCAGATAGCCGGCCGAGACCAGCGCGCCGAGGGTCAGCGTGGCGTCGCGCAGCCAGCAGTAGCGGTAGTCCCAGTTCCGTACGCCGCCGATCTCCTCCGGCAGGGAGGTGGTCGGGGCCGCCACGATGCCGCCCGTCGGACCGTACGTCAGCGCCTTCAGGGTGATCAGGGAGCGCAGCACGGCATCGCGGTAGGGGCCCTCGTAGGTGCAGGCGCCGGTCCACTTCGCCCAGTCGTGGAGGGTGTGCCTCAGCGCCTTGTGCGGGTCGATCAGCTTCGGGCGCGGCGCGTGCGAGGGGTGCCAGGTCAGCACGAACGCCACGCTCTCGCCCTCGGCGACGGTGAACGAGGAGCAGGTGCTGAACTGCTGGCCCCACGTCTTGACCGGCGGTTCGCTGCGCAGCCATACGGAGTCCGGGCCGGCGACCGCCACCCGGTGGCCGTGCGAACGCCGCACCCAGGGCACCACCGAACCGAAGTCGAAGCGCAGCCGCAGCACCGAACTCATGTCGACGGTGCCGCTGACGCCCTCGACGATCCGCATCAGGTCCGGGGATCTGTCGCGCTGCGGCATGAAGTCGATGACCTTCACCGTGCCGGTCCGCGTCTCCCAGTAGGTCTCCAGGACCAGGGAGTCACCCGCGTACTCGCGCCGGGTGCAGGTGTCCGAGCTGTTGGCCCCCTTGGGCGCGATGCGCCAGTGGCCGTTCTCCTCGGTGCCCAGCAGGGCGGCGAAGCAGGCGCCGGAGTCGAAGCGGGGCAGGCAGAGCCAGTCGACGGAACCGTTCCTGCCGACGAGCGCGGCGGTCTGGAGATCGCCGATCAGGGCGTAGTCCTCGATGCGTGGGGTCACGCCTGGCGTTTTCCCGAACCGGGCCCTTGTCAACCAGCCATCAGGCACGAGGGTTCGCCGGAGGCCTCAGGCGCTCGCCGGTTCGGGCTGTTCGGGGGCGTCGGCCGTCGCGTTCTCGGCCGCGGCCTGCTCGCGGTCGCGCTTCTCACGACGTACGAGAATGATCCAGCCGACCGGGACGGCGGCGACGAACAGCCACCACTGGACGGCGTAGGCCATGTGCGGGCCGATCGAGCCGTCGTCGGGGGAGGCGATCTGCTCGGGCAGATCACCGGTCGGCCGGGGGGCGGTCTGCTCGATGTATCCGCCGAGGACCGTCCGGGACAGCAGCTGGGCCTGCTGGTCGCTGTTGATCAGCATCACCTGCCGGTCCGGCAGTCCCGCCAGGTCCTTGATGCCGCTGCTGCCGGTCGTCTCGTCCGCCTTGAGGCGGCCGGCGACGGTCACTTCGCCCCGGGGCGCGGGCGGCACGTCGGGGAAGGCGGTCTGGTTCGGCGCGGCCGGGACCCAGCCGCGGTTGACCAGGACGGTGCCGCCGCCCTTGAGGTCCAGCGGGGTCAGGACATGGACGCCGATGCGGTCGTCGTCCGAGGTCCGGCGGCGGACGACCACCTCGTGCTCGGTGTCGAACGTCCCCGTCGCGGTGACCGCCCGCCAGTAGTCCGGGCGCGGGACGGTGTGTCCGGGAGAGGTGAGATCGGAGACCGGGACCGGCTCCGCGTCGAGGTTCCGCGAGATCAGCGCGTTCTGCGCGACCCGGTGTTCGTGCTTGTGGAACTGCCAGAAACCCAGCTCGATCATCGTCGGAATCAGCGCGAGGCCGAGCAGGGTGAGGATCACCCACTGCCGGGTCAACAGGAAGCGGTACACCCCATGACCGTACAACCGGGGGCATGGGGTGCGGCACTCAGGGGTGGAGCTGGAGCGATCCGGTCCGTCACACTTTGTCCACGATGCCCGCCTTTCCCTCGGAACGGGCGCAGTGGGCGCCGCAGTACCAGTGCCCGTCGACCTCGACGCCCTGCCCGATCACCTGGACCCGGCAGTGCTCGCAGATCGGCGCCATGCGGTGGATGGCGCAGGAGAAGCAGTCGAAGACGTGCACCGCGCCCTGCGCGTGCACCTCGAAGGACATGCCGTAGTCGTTTCCGCAAACCTCACAACGTGCCATGCGCCACAGGGTGGGACGCCCGGCGGTCACGGGGCGAGCGGCTGCCGGGCGAGTCGTGCCCGGTTCACTCCGATGACGGTGCGGGGGCCTGGTGCGGCAGGGTCACCCCCGGGACCGGTTCGGCGGGGGCCACGTCGCGCAGCAGATGGGTGAACGCGCTCTCCTCCAGGATCGGCGTCCCGAAGGTCTTCGCCTTCTGCGTCTTGGACGTGGCGGCGTCGGGGTCGTTGGTCACCAGCAGACTGGTCAGCCGCGACACACTGGTCGCCACGTGCAGGCCGGCCTCCACCGCCCGGTCCTCCAGCAGCTCCCGGTCGATCGAGGTGTCCCCGGAGAAGGCCACCCGCATCCCCTGCTGGAGCGGCTTCTCCTTCTCGTACCGCCCCGGATTGGGATACGGGCAGGCCGGCCGCTTGCGCGAGGGCCGCCAGCTGTTCTGCTGCCGGGAGGGCTGGTAGCCGACACGCGGGGTGACGGGGGAGTCGGACCACTCGGTCAGCGGCCGGCACTCCAGCAACGGCAGCCGCACCCCGCCCCGGGCCGCGGCGTGCAGGCTCGGCCGGAACGCCTCGGCCAGCACCCGGGCGTCGTCCAGGGCGTGGTGGGCCCGCTGCTGTACGACTCCGAAGTGCGCGGCGAGGGAGGCCAGCTTGTGGTTGGGCAGCGGCAGCCGCAACTCCTTGGCCAGCGCGATCGTGCACAGCCGGTGCTCGACGGGGGCGATCACCGACGCTCGCGCGTACTCCCGGGCGATCATCGACCAGTCGAACGCCGCGTTGTGCGCGACGAGTACCCGGTCCTTGAGCCGCTCCGAGAGCTCGGCGGCCACGTCGGGGAAGAGCGGGGCGCCTTCGAGCACGTCGCTCGTCAGCCCGTGGATCCAGACGGGCCCGGGGTCCCGCTCCGGGTTGACCAGCGTGTACCAGTGGTCCTCGACATTGCCCAGGGCGTCCAGCCGGTAGACGGCGGCGGATACTATCCGGTCGTCGCGGGCGAGTCCGGTGGTCTCCACGTCGACGACCGCGTACCCCTGGGGGTAGGCGGTCGGCCATGGTGCGGCTGTCTGGCGGTCGTCGAGCATGGTCACAGAGAATACGGGCCGCGACTGACAGTCCCCTATTCGGCCGGTCACGGTGACGGGATCCCGCCGTCAGGGGAGGCGGACGATCCGTTCGGGCGGGAGGAGTTCGGCGCCGGTGACGCGGGTGTCGTGGGCCAGTCGGATGGTCAGCCGGTCCGCACCGGCCAGGGGGGCGAGGTCGAGGACCGCCTCGCCGCCGTTGAGGCTGAGCGAGGTGAGCGAGGGCAGTTCCGCCAGAGCGCCGAGATCCGAGGCGAGGTCACAGGCGACGAGCGTGAGGTCCCGCAGGCCGGTGAGGGGCTCCAGCAGGCGCAGATCGGCACCCGCCATCTTCAGCAGGCGCATCCTCTCCAGCGCGTGGAGCGACGGCATCCGGTTGAGCTGCCGGAGGTGGGTGGCGCCGGACAGGCGCAGGTCCCGCAGACCGGACCAGTTCTCCAGGCCCTCCAGGCTCAGATACCGCGTCTCGGCCAGCAGCTCCAGGGCAATCACCCTCTCGCACACGGGCAGTTCGGAGACGCGCTCCAGCAGGAAGGGGTGACCGAGCACCAGATGGCGCAGGTCCGGCATCGCGTCGAGCGGCGAGGGGTCGAGATCCAGGTGCAGCTGGACCAGGGACAGGGACTCCAGGCCGGGCCGGGCGAGCGGAGCGATGTCACGAACCTGAGGACAGCTGCTCATGCCGAGCTTGCGCAGACGGGGCATCGCCGCGAGCGGGTGCAGGTCGTCCAGCGACGAGTTGAGCCAGAGGAAGACCTGTTCCACGTCGGGCCGGGACGTCAGAGGGGTGAGGTCGTGCAGGTTTCCTGTCACGTGGACGTTGCCCAGGCGGGGGATGTGGCGCAGCGCGGAGAGCTGTGTGCTGGTCCGCACGTACGCGCTGACATCGATCCACGGGCGGTCCGCCATGACCTCCTGCGCGTACAGGTCGGGTTCGAACCCCTCCCAGGCGGCGGAGAGTTCGTAGACCACCTGGCTCCGGTCGTCGTCCCGGAACTGCTTCACCAGGTCGTACGCCAGGTCGCCGCCCACCGCCGCGGCCGTCCGCACGACGGCCGCGGCCTCGCGCTCGGTGAGCTCGTCCAGCATCGACGACAGCAGCTCCAGCGCGAGCCCGCCCACGGTGACCAGCTCGTTGATGCTCTCCTGGCTGTCCGGTGGCAGAAGCCCCTCCGTGCGTCCCTCCACCCGCTCGCGTACCTCTGGATCCAGCTCCGGCGCATGGGCGAGGCTCGCCGCCGCCAGCAGGATCAGCCGGTGCTCGTGGACGGCCTCCGCGCCGGCCCGTCGCAGGAGGGACGTCAGCAGCGAGGCCCGCTCGTCCGGCCGGGCGTGCCCCACCGCCATCTGCACCACGTCGTCCCACTGGTCCTCGTGGGCGTGGCGGACCAGGACGCCGAAGTCGCGGGCCTCCACCGCCGCCTTCGCGCCCAAATAGTCCTGGAACGTCCGGTGCACGAAGTCCACCGCGCCGGGCACCGGTTCGCGCAGCAGGCCGCTGCGGTTGAGCAGGTGTGTGAAGACCTGCTCGGGGGTGCCCCGGACCTGGGACATCGACCGCAGCCAGTCGGCGATCAGGGCGATCGCCTCGTCCCGCCCGGCCTGCACGAGATCGTTGCGGATCAGCCAGTACGCGAGGCGTTGCAGCAGGACCGTCTGCTCCTCGCGGGTCAGGTCGACGCCCTCCACGCCGACGATCTCGCGCTCGGTGTCGCGCCGGACCAGGAGCATGTCCAGCGCCGCGTCGTACAGCTCCTTGCGCGCTCTCGGCAACTGCATCCGGCGGTCCCGGTTCAGCGCGCAGAGCAGGGCGCACATCAGCGGGTTGGTGGCGAGCAGCCCCAGGTCCCGGCGGGTCCCGACCGCGCGGCGGAGCGCGTTCTCGTAACCGTCCAGCTCGGCGCGCTCCTCGTCGGACCGGCACTCCGAGCGCGCCGCCCGGTGCCAGTGCCCCAGGAAGGCGTAGATGTCCTCCCGGCCCATGGCGAGCAGCGTGTGCGCCTCGAAGCCGGAGTCGGACAGCCAGGTCTCCGGGACCGCGGAGGGGCGGGTCGTCACCACGTACCTGGCCCGGGGGTAGGCGGCGATCAGATCCTTCAGCCAGCGTTCCGTGCGTTTGCGCAGCCGGTCCGGCACCTCGTCGACGCCGTCCACCAGGACCAGTGCCCGGCCCTCCAGGAGCAGCCGGTCCGCCCAGCCGGCCGGGGCCGAGCCGTGCAACGGGACTCCGGCCGCGCGCAGGTAGTCGTCCGGAACGGGCAGCGCGTCCAGGGCCGTGAAGGCGCGCAGCCGCAGGACGAAGGGGACGCACCGGTTCCAGTCCGCCAGCTCACCGCCGAACGTCTGCCGCGCCGCGTTCAGCGCCAGCCACTGGACCAGCGTGCTCTTGCCGGAACCGGCCGGGCCTCGCAGCAGCAGCCGGTCCCGCTCGCCGAGGGCCTGCTCCACGGAGACCGTGGTCCGGACCGGGTGATCCAGCGCATGCCGTTCGGTCTCGTGGCCGTCGCTGACCGAGAGGCTGATGTAGGCCGTCTCCAGCGGCCACTCACCCGCCGACCGCCCCAGCGTCAGCCCGAACAGCCCCATCCGGCTGTTGGCCGTCGCCATGAACTTCGCGTACCGCCCCTCGAACTCCAGGTCCGCCGCGTCCGGGCGCGGCCCGACCCGGTCCCGTACCTCCTCCACCAGCTCCCGCGTCCGCCCCGTCGCGCGGACCTGCTCCACCGCCGCCCGCGCCGCGAACGACGGGTGCGCGGTCAACTGCTCGACGAGGTGCGCACAGCAGCGGCCGAGCAGGTCCTCGTACAGGTCGACGGCCCGCGCCGAGAGCCCGGCGGCGGGGGCCGACAGCTCGGCGCGCAGCCGCTCGGGGTCCAGCTCCAGGGCGAAGAGCCGTCCGGCGTCCGGCTCGTCCGCCGCCGCGAACGTGTCCTGTACGGAGGTGAGCGCGGCCAGCCGCTCGTGCTCGGGGAGGTCGGGGAAGGCGTCGGCCAGGCGGCCCGCGAGCACCTTGGCCAGCCGGTCCGGCTTCGCGGGTCGGGGGAGGGGCCGCACGGGTTCCGCGACCAGGCCCGCGCCCGGCCCGGGGGTCAGCAGCGCCTTGACCGCCGCGCCCACCACCGTCGTGGCCAGCCGTAACAGGGCAACTTCCGTACCGGACAAGTGTGTTCCCTCCCAAGAGGCCTGTAGCGGAATCCTACGGCGCGGGCGACTGGCAGAAAGCGCCAAAGACTGCTGACATCCGGTCTCGCATACTTGTGGGTAACAACGTCTAGCCCTCGCCGACCCGCGGCCCTACGGTGCTCGCATGGAGCCGAACCTGCCCGATGTCGTGCTGTGGTCGATACCGGCCTTCGTGCTGCTCACCGTGATCGAGATGGTCAGCTACCGCCTCCACCCGGACGAGGACGCCGCCGGGTACGCGACCAAGGACACCGCCACCAGCCTCACCATGGGCATCGGCAGCCTGGGCTTCGACCTGCTGTGGAAGATCCCCATCCTGGCGATCTACATGGGCGTCCACGAACTGACGCCGCTCCGGGTGCCCGTGCTGTGGTGGACCGTCCCGCTGATGCTCCTCGCCCAGGACTTCTTCTACTACTGGTCCCACCGCGGCCACCACGTGATCCGGATCCTGTGGGCCTGCCACGTGGTCCACCACTCCAGCGAGAAGTTCAACCTCACCACCGCGCTGCGCCAGCCCTGGACCTCCGCGACGGTCTGGCCGTTCTATCTGCCGCTGATCGCCTGCGGGGTGCACCCGGCGGCGCTGGCGTTCTGCCAGTCGGCCAACCTCGTCTACCAGTTCTGGGTGCACACCGAGCGCGTCGGCAAGCTCCCGCGCCCCTTCGAGTACGTCCTCAACACGCCCTCCCATCACCGTGTCCACCACGCCTCGCAAGGCGGCTACCTGGACCGCAACTACGGCGGGATCCTGATCGTCTGGGACCGGATGTTCGGCTCCTTCGCGGCCGAGACCGAGCGGCCCGTCTACGGGCTCACCAAGAACATCTCCACCCACAACCCGCTGCGCGTCGCGACCCACGAGTACGCCGCCATCGCCCGGGACGTCCGGGCCGCCGACACCTGGAGAGAGCGGGCGGGACGGGTCTTCTGCGGGCCGGGCTGGCAGTCGGCGCCGAAGGAGGGGGCCGGAGCCGGAGCCGAGACCGCGGTCCGGGCCGGGGCCGGGGCCGGGGCCGAGGCCGGGGTCGGAGCCGAGGCCGGAGCCGAGGCCGGAGCCGAGGCCGGAGAACCCGCGCCCGTGTCCATGGAGACCTCCGTCCCGGAACGCGCCCTGTGAGCGCCACCGACTCCCGCCCCGCGAGCGCCCCCGGGGCCGAGCGCTTCGCCCGTCCCGTGCTCCTCGCCTTCCTCATCGCCGCCGCGGTCGACCTGGCCGGGCTGATCGCCGGGGCCGAGACCGTCCACCTGGTCGCCAAGCCGCTGCTGATGCCGCTCCTCGCCGGGTACGCGGCGCTCCGCGGCGGACCCCGACCACTCGTCGCGGCCCTGCTGTTCGGGTGGGGCGGCGACGTCTTCCTGCTCGCCGACGACGACCTGGCCTTCCTTCTCGGCATGGGCTCCTTCGCGGTCGGCCATGTCTGCTACCTGACGTTGTTCGGCCGCGACCGGGCCCGTGCGCCGCTGGCCACGGGAGCCGGGTACGCCCTCGTCCTGGCCGTCTTCCTCGTGCTGATCCGGCCGGACCTCCCGGCGGACCTGCGCGCCCCGCTGACCGGCTACAGCCTGCTGCTCACAGCCGTGGCCTGGCGGGCCGGCGTGCTCGGCCGGTACGCGGCGGCCGGCGGGGCGCTCTTCCTGATCTCCGACGCCCTCATCGCCACCGGCATCGCGAAATGGCCGCAGGCGCCCGCCCCCGACTTCTGGGTCATGCTCACCTACATCGCAGCCCAGGCCCTGCTGACCCTCGGGGTGCTCGCGGCGGCCCCGGCCGGGGGAACCGGGCGAACCGGGGCGTACCGTGAACGGGGTACCAGCAGCTGAGACCGGCAAGGACCCCGAACGTATGCGCGCCACCGTCATCCACGCCCCCCACGACATCCGGGTGGAGGAGGTGCCGGACCCGGGGATCCAACAGCCCACCGACGTGGTGCTCAGGGTCCTGCGGTCCTGCGTCTGCGGCAGCGACCTGTGGGCCTACCGGGGCGAGTCGGCCCGGCGGCCCGGTCAGCGCATCGGCCACGAGTTCCTCGGCGTGGTCGAGGAGGCGGGGTCCGGCGTCAACGGGTTCGCCGTGGGCGATCTGGCCGTCGCCCCGTTCGTCTGGTCCGACGGCACCTGCACCTACTGTGCCGAGGGCCTCACCACCTCCTGCCCGGAGGGCGGCTTCTGGGGCTCGGTCGGCCCCGACGGCGCGCAGTCGGACGGCGGCCAGGGCGAGGCCGTCCGCGTCCCCCACGCCGACGGCACCCTGGTCAAGCTCCCGGCCGCCGCCGCATCCGACGACCGCCTGCTCACCGCCCTGCTGGCGCTCTCCGACGTCCTGGGCACCGGCCACCACGCCGCCGTCGGCGCGGGCGTCGGGCCCGGCAGCACCGTCGCGGTCGTCGGTGACGGCGCGGTCGGCCTGTGCGGGGTGCTCGCCGCCAAGCGGCTCGGCGCGGAGCGCGTCATCGCGCTCGGCCGCCACACCGCGCGCACCGACATCGCCCGTCGCTTCGGCGCGACCGACGTGGTCGCCGAACGCGGCGAGGCAGCCCTCGCCGCCGTCCGCGAACTGACCCGGGGCGAGGGCGCGCACAGCGTCATCGAGGCCGTCGGCACCGAGCAGTCGATGCGCACCGCCCTCGGCATCGTCCGCGACGGCGGCTCCATCGGCTACGTGGGCGTTCCGCACGGCAGCGCCACCGGCGTGGACCTCGGCGCGATGTTCGGCCGGAACATCGCCCTGCGCGGCGGCGTCGCCCCCGTACGCCGGTACATACCGGAACTGCTCCCCGACGTGCTGGACGGCACGATCGACCCGTCGCCCGTCTTCGACCGGTCCATCGGCCTGGACGAAGTACCCGTCGGCTACAAGGAGATGGACGAGCGGACCGCGCTGAAGGTGCTCATCACGCCGTAGGCCGTGTCCGCGAAGTCTCGTCCGGCCCGCCACAGGGCGAGGGCCCGGGGAGAACGTCCTCCCCGGGCCCTCGCTTCTCGCTCGTAGTGCCAGTGCCTACCAGCGCACCGCGTCCAGCGCGTCGACATTACCGGCCCCGTAGAAGCCGTTGTAGTTCTTGCCGCCCTCGCACACCGCGTCGATGACACCGTCACCGTTGATGTCGTACGGCTCACCGCACGCCTTCGCGTCCGCCTGGAGCGTCAGCAGCGCCTTCACCGCGGCCGGCGAGGCGTAGGGGTGCTTGGACTTGATCAGCGCCACGACGCCCGCGACGTGCGGGGACGCCATCGACGTACCGGCCTTGTAGCCGAACTTGCCGCCCGGCAGCGTCGACAGGATCAGCCCGTTGACGGCCGGCGCCTCGGGGGTCTGGTAGATCGTCGAGTCACCGCCCGGGGCGGCCACGTCGATGATGCCCTTGCCGTAGTTCGAGTACGAGGACTTCAGGCCCTTCGCACCCGTCGCGGAGACCGTCACGACACCCGGCAGCATGGTCGGGATGTCCGGGCACGCACTCGGGTCGATGGTCCGCGTGACCGGCTCGGTGTCGTTCGGGCTGGTCTTGTCCTCGATCGCGTCGAGCGCCAGGTCGTGGCGGGAGTTGCCCGCCGCCGCGACGTTGACCGTGCCCTTGCGCTCCGCGTACTTCACGGCACGGGTGAGGGCGTCGACCAGGGCGCCCTGGTCGAGGTCGTTCTTGCAGTTGAACAGCCACGGGTCGGTGTAGTAGCTGTTGTTGGTCACCTCGACGCCGTGCTCGGCGGCCCAGAGGAACCCGCAGACGACGGCCTCGGTGTAGAAGAACCCGTCCGGGTTCGACACCTTGATGCCCGACACCTTCACGCCCGGGGCGACGCCGGTGACCCCGGCGCCGTTCTTCGCCGCGGCGATGGTGCCCGCCACATGCGTGCCGTGGTCGCTCTCGCCCGCCGCCGGACGCCAGGAGCCGGCGGTGGTGTCCGGCGCGCCCGACACGCAGTTGGCCGAGGCGCCACTGTCGAAGTTCGGGGCCAGGTCCGGATGGGTGTCGTCGACGCCCGTGTCGATGACGGCGACCGTCACCCGCTTCGAGCCCAGCGACTTCTCGTGCGCCTTGTCCGCCTTGATCGCGGGCAGCGACCACTGGAGGGGCTCCAGCGGATCCTCGCCGGCCTGCGCGTCCGCGGCGGCGGCCGCCGCCTGCTCGGCGGTGAGCGGCTGCGCTATCGCGCCGACGTCCTTGGTGGCCTGCGGCACGATCGGGTTCGTGCGGGTGGCGCCCGCCGACTCCACGCCACGTACCCGGCGAATCGTTTCGCCGAAGGCCGGGTTCTGCGAGTGGACGACGATGACGCCGATCTGCTCATAGGCGATGACGACGGTGCCGCCCGCCTTGGCGATCGCCTTCTTGACGTTCTTGACGGTGCCGTGGCCGCCCCGGGTGTTGACCACGTAGGACAGCTTCGGCCCGTCGGTCCGCACACTCGCGGTGGCCTGCTCCCCGGTGGGTGCCGCCGTGGCCGTCGCCGTCGGCAGGAAGCCGAGCGAGGCGGTCAGCGCGAGCCCGACGGGCACCGCGAGCGCGCGGGTCCGTCTCGATGCCAGATGAGCCATGGGGTCTCCACATCATCCGTGCCGAACGATCCGGACACCTGGCGTGTCCGGTCGCGTACATGACGAGTGAAGCTATCGCTGATCATCCCGATGCATCAACGCTTACGGGCAAGTGAGTTCGAAGAGTGACCTGTGCGGCTGAATGCGAACGGGTAACTTCCGGGCAACCGGGCGCACCACGACACCTCCGGGAAGGCGAAAGACACGGTGAACCGCTTCGTCGCGCCCTCCGTGCCGTTGTCCAGGAGGCACATCACCGTTCCCGTCGGTAACGAGGCTTCCCTTGACACCCACCGCCCCCCAGATCACCGCACCCGCGTCGCGAGGAGATTCCGTGGCTACCGATGCACCGCCGCCCGAGGGCGGTTCGCCCACCGGCCCCGCCCAGCCCACCACCGAGGCGTTCGTCACGATGCAGGCGAGCCCGGACTTCGCCGACCTGCGCCGCTCCCACCGCTCCTTCGCCTTCCCCCTGACCATCGCCTTCGTGACCTGGTATCTGCTCTACGTCCTGCTCTGCAACTACGCGGGCGGATTCATGGCCACCGAGGTCGTCGGCAACATCAACATGGCACTCGTCCTCGGACTCGCCCAGTTCGCCACCACCTTCCTCATCGCCTGGCTCTACTCGCGGCACGCCGCCACCCAGCTCGACCCCAAGGCCGACGCGATCAAGTCCCGTATGGAGGCCGACCTGTGAGCGCCGCCCACGCCCTGTACCCCACCGTCCAGCTCGCCGCCACCGAGGGAGCGAGCGAGCACCGGCCGCTGATCATCACGCTGTTCGCCGCCTTCGTCGTGGCGACCCTCTTCATCACCGTGTGGGCAGGCCGCCAGACCAAGAGCGCATCCGACTTCTACGCGGGCGGTCGGCAGTTCACCGGATTCCAGAACGGACTCGCGGTCTCCGGCGACTACATGTCCGCCGCGTCCTTCCTCGGCATCGCCGGAGCCATCGCCCTCTTCGGGTACGACGGCTTCCTGTACTCCATCGGCTTCCTCGTCGCCTGGCTCGTCGCCCTGCTCCTGGTCGCCGAACCGCTGCGCAACTCCGGCCGCTACACCATGGGCGACGTCCTCGCCTACCGGATGCGCCAGCGCCCCGTCCGTACCGCCGCCGGCACATCCACGATCGTCGTCTCGATCTTCTACCTGCTGGCGCAGATGGCCGGCGCGGGCGTCCTGGTCTCGCTGCTGCTCGGCATCACCAGCGACGCCGGGAAGATCCTCATCGTCGCCCTGGTCGGCGTGCTCATGATCCTCTACGTCACCATCGGCGGCATGAAGGGCACCACCTGGGTGCAGATGGTCAAGGCCGTCCTGCTCATCGCGGGCACCCTGCTCATCACCTTCCTGATCCTGCTGAAGTTCAACTTCAACATCTCCGACCTGCTCGGCACCGCCGCCAGCAACAGCGGCAAGGGCGCGGCCTTCCTGGAGCCCGGTCTGAAGTACGGCGTCGACAACGTCTCGAAGCTGGACTTCATCTCGCTCGGCATCGCCCTGGTCCTCGGCACCGCGGGGCTGCCGCACATCCTGATCCGCTTCTACACCGTGCCCACCGCCAAGGCCGCCCGTAAGTCCGTGAACTGGGCGATCGGCATCATCGGCGCCTTCTACCTGATGACGATCGTGCTCGGCTTCGGCGCGGCGGCGATCCTCAAGCCGGACGACATCATCGCCTCCAACAAGGCGGGCAACACCGCGGCGCCGCTCGCCGCGCTGGAGATCGGCGGCGGCTCCGGATCCACCGGCGGCGCCATCCTCCTCGCCGTGATCTCCGCCGTCGCCTTCGCGACCATCCTCGCCGTCGTCGCCGGACTCACCCTCGCCTCGTCCTCGTCCTTCGCGCACGACATCTACGCCAACGTCATCCGCAGGGGGAAGGCCACCGAGAAGGAAGAGGTCCGCGCCGCACGTTGGGCCACCGTCGCGATCGGCATCGTCTCCATCGGCCTCGGCGCACTCGCCCGCGACCTGAACGTCGCCGGCCTCGTCGCCCTGGCCTTCGCGGTCGCCGCCTCCGCCAACCTGCCCACGATCCTCTACAGCCTCTTCTGGAAGCGCTTCACCACACAGGGGGCCCTCTGGTCCATCTACGGAGGCCTCGCCTCCTCCGTCCTGCTGGTGCTGTTCTCGCCGGTCGTCTCCTCCAAGCCGAGCTCGATGTTCCCGAGCGTCGACTTCGCCTGGTTCCCGCTGGAGAACCCCGGCCTGATCTCGATCCCGCTCGGCTTCCTGCTCGGCTGGGTCGGCTCGCTGCTCTCCAAGGAGAAGCCCGACACGGACAAGTACGCCGAACTGGAGGTCAAGTCCCTCACCGGCATCGGAGCCCACTGAGCACACCGCGAGGACCCTCCCTCGGCCCATCGCCGAGGGGCCCTCGGCTCACCGCCGCCACCCGCGGCCGGGCCGCGTCGTAGAGTCCTACGACGCGGCCCCGCCGCACCTCGTGGCAAACGAGCCCCCCCGATGTCACACGTCTCACGTAGGCTCGGAAGGAACAAGAGGCCACCAGAGCGACCGCACCACCGCGGACACCCCGGGGGAGGGACCGACTGTGCTCATCGACACCTACGACCGGGTCGCCACCGACCTGCGCGTGTCACTCACGGACAAGTGCAATCTGCGCTGCACCTACTGCATGCCCGAAGAGGGCCTCCAGTGGCTCGGCAAGAGCGAGCTGCTCTCCGACGACGAGATCGTGCGCCTGATCCGTATCGCCGTCACCTCGCTCGGCATCACCGAGGTCCGCTTCACCGGCGGCGAGCCCCTGCTCCGTCCCGGTCTCGTCTCCATCGTCGAGCAGTGCGCCGCGTTCACCCCGCGCCCCCGCATGTCGCTCACGACCAACGGCATCGGACTCAAGCGGACCGCCGCCGCCCTCAAGGCCGCGGGGCTCGACCGGGTCAACGTCTCGCTGGACACCCTGCGCCCCGACGTCTTCAAGACCCTCACCCGCCGCGACCGCCACAGGGACGTGCTGGACGGCCTGGAGGCCGCCCGCGAGGCCGGGCTCACCCCGGTGAAGGTCAACTCCGTCCTGATGCCGGGACTCAACGACGACGAGGCCCCCGAGCTGCTCGCCTGGGCCGTCGCCCACGATTACGAGCTCCGCTTCATCGAGCAGATGCCGCTCGACGCCCAGCACGGCTGGAAGCGTGACGGCATGATCACCGCCGGGGACATCCTCGCCTCGCTGCGCACCCGCTTCACCCTCACCGCGGAGAGCGACGACTCCCGCGGCTCCGCCCCCGCCGAGCGCTGGACCGTCGACGGCGGGCCGCACCGCGTCGGCGTGATCGCCTCCGTCACCCGCCCGTTCTGCCGCGCCTGCGACCGCACCCGGCTCACCGCCGACGGCCAGGTCCGCACCTGCCTCTTCGCCCGTGAGGAGACGGACCTGCGCGGGGCGCTGCGCGGGGACGCGCCGGACGAGGAGGTTGCCCAGCTCTGGAAGACGGCCATGTGGGGCAAGAAGGCGGGTTCGGGGCTGGACGACCCGTCCTTCCTCCAGCCCGACCGCCCGATGTCGGCGATCGGCGGCTGAGGCCGAGGCGCCCGAACCTCTAGGGGCCGAGAGGCCGAAGATCAGGACCTCGGCCCGGAGGGACCGAAGGGCCAAGGGCCAAGGACCAGGAGCTCGGAGGGTCGTTGCAGACCCTCCGGCGATCCACGGGGTCAGGCCTCGGTCGCCTTCCCGTCCCCGGCCGCCCAGTCCTTCAGCGCCACGACGTCCTTGAGGAAACCCCGTACACCGAGGAACGAGGACAGGTGCTCCCGGTGCTCGTCGCAGGCCAGCCAGGTCTTGCGCCGCTCGGGCGTGTGCAGTTTGGGGTTGTTCCAGGCGAGCACCCACACGGCGGCGGCCCGGCAGCCCTTGGCGGAACAGAGCGGGGCGCCGGCGGGACTCTCGGCGGACGTCTCGGGAAAGATCACGTGGCCCAGCCTAAGTCAGGAGCTCCCCGGGCCAAGTCAGGTGATCCGCGAGCTTTCTGACGCATCCCCTGCCGGAGAAAAGGCGACGCCGAGCAGCCACGGGGGGAGCTGCCCGGCGTCGGTCCGTCGCTCCGACGGGGGATGCGGAGCGCTTTCGAAGTATGTCACGGGGACCGGGGTGCGGTGCACCGGAACGTCATGATTGATCTGAGCTTTTCTTGAGCTTCGCGGGGCGCCCGGGTTCAGGTGCGCTCGTGCGGCGGCCGGGCCCCGCCGGACGCCCCCTCGGGGTCCCCGGGCTCGGCCCGGCCCGGCGCCGGAGCGGCCTCCACCGCCGGCCGCAGCGGCATCTGCACGAACGTCGTCGGCAGCGAAGTCACGTTCTCCCGGCCCGCGTTGGCGATGACCACCGCAACGTACGGCAGCAGCACCCCCAGAACCAGCGCCACGATCGCCACATGCCGCTCCACGTTCCACAGCACCGCGGCCAGTACCACCGACACCGTGCGCACCGACATCGAGATCACATAGCGCCGCTGTCGGCCGCGGACGTCGTCCGTCAGCCCCTGACGGGCGCCCGTGATCCGGATGACCTCCGTACCCGTGCTCTTCCGCAGCATGCTCCACCACCAGATCTCGTCGCCGGACGCTCCCGGACCGGACCGCATCCACGGTACGCCCGGCACCGGCCGGGCAGGAGACCGGGGCACGCCGTACGAGGAGGGTCGGGCGGTTCGCGGTGGGCGGCCGGGTCACCCGGACGGCCCAACCGGGCATGCGCCGCCCGGACAGCGGGTCGACTCTGGACAGACGCGCACTCCGCGCCGCACGAGGAGGCGAAATGAGCTGGTTGTGGGCAATCATCGTGGGACTGGTGCTGGGTGTCATCGCCAGAGCGATCCTGCCGGGCAAGCAGGACATCCCCCTCTGGCTGACGGCCGTGTTCGGCATCCTCGGCAGCATCCTCGGCAACGCCGTGGCCGGCTGGATCGGTGTCGAGGACACCAAGGGCATCGACTGGATCCGTCACCTGCTGCAACTGGCGGGCGCCGTGGCGGTCGTCGCCCTCGGCGACATGGCCTGGCAGTCCTTCCGTGGCAGCCGTAAACAGCGAACCTGACTTTACGGGGCCACACGACGCCGCGGCCGGACACGCTTTCCTCGCGTGTCCGGCCGCGGCGCTGTGCTGCGGGCGGCCGGTGAAGCGGGTGGAGCGGGGCTCGCGGTGTGCGGTTCCCGGGACCAGACTGGAGGAGAGGAGTTCTTGCCATGCCCCTCGACAGGCGAGCAAGGAGGAATCATGACAGCGACGACGCGGAAGGACACTCCTGTCGTCATCGAAGACGCCGGAGTGGAACTGCGTGTTCAGGATTTCGGCGGAGACATGTCCGTCGCCTTCGTGAAATTTCCCGAGGGCACCGACATGGGTCCGGCTCTCAAGGGCCTGGCCGACGATCTCTGCCCGTGCCCGCACTGGGGCTATCTCTTCAAGGGCCGTCTGAAGATGCGGACGCCCCGTGGCGACGAGGTCTACGAAGCGGGTGAGGCGTTCTACTGGCCGCCCGGGCACGCCCCGATGGCGCTCGAGGACTGCGAGTACATCGACTTCTCACCTGCCAAGGACTTCAAGGAGGTCCTTGAGCACATCAAGGCGCAGGCAAGCTGACGGACGTCACGTGAGAACCGGCCGGCGCCCCGTGCCGGACACCGACCCGCACGACGGCCGGACCGGACCTGCCGCGACCGGGCACACGAGGACATGCGCCCGGCCGCGGCGCTGTGACGCGGGGAGGGGTCAGCCGACCGGGCCGACCTCCACGGCCGCCAGGTTCTTCTTGCCCCGGCGCAGCACCAGCCAGCGCCCGTGCAGGAGCTCCCCGGCGTCCGGCGCGACTTCGCCGTCGAGGACCTTCACGTTGTTCACGTACGCGCCGCCCTCCTTGACCGTACGGCGCGCGCCCGACTTGCTGGGCGCCAGACCGACCTCCACCAGCAGGTCCACCAGCGGACCCAGCTCGGCGACGGTGGCGCCCGGCACCTCGGACAGGGCCGCGCTCAGCGTCGCCTCGTCCAGCTCGGCCAGGTCGCCCTGCCCGAACAGCGCCTTCGACGCCGCGATGACCGCGGCGCACTGCGCACCGCCGTGCACCAGCGTGGTCAGCTCCTCGGCCAGCGCGCGCTGCGCGGAGCGGGCCTGAGGCCGCTCCTCGGTCAGCTTCTCCAGCTCCTCCAGCTCCTCACGGCTCTTGAAGCTGAGGATGCGCAGGTAGCGCGAGACGTCCCGGTCGTCCACGTTCAGCCAGAACTGGTAGAACGCGTACGGCGTCGTCATCTCCGGATCGAGCCAGACGGCGCCGCTCTCGGACTTGCCGAACTTCGTCCCGTCCGCCTTCGTCATCAACGGCGTCGCCAGCGCGTGCACGGTGGCGCCCGGCTCCAGCCGGTGGATCAGGTCGATGCCGGCGGTGAGGTTGCCCCACTGGTCGCTGCCGCCCTGCTGAAGGGTGCAGCCGTGTCGGCGGTACAGCTCCAGGAAGTCCATGCCCTGGAGCAGTTGGTAGCTGAACTCCGTGTAGCTGATGCCCTCCTGCGACTCCAGCCGCCGGGCGACCGAGTCCTTGGTGAGCATCTTGTTGACCCGGAAGTGCTTGCCGATGTCCCGCAGGAACTCGATCGCGGACATGCCCGCGGTCCAGTCCAGGTTGTTGACCATCGTCGCCGCGTTCTCGCCCTCGAAGGACAGGAACGGCTCGATCTGCGAGCGCAGCCGGGCCACCCAGGCGGCGATCGTCTCCGGGTCGTTCAGCGTGCGCTCGGCAGTGGGCCGCGGGTCGCCGATCTGGCCCGTCGCGCCCCCCACCAGGGCGAGCGGCCTCAGCCCGGCCTGCTGGAGCCGCCGCATGGTGAGCACCTGCACCAGGTGCCCCACGTGCAGGCTGGCCGCGGTCGGGTCGAAGCCGCAATAGAAGGTGACGGGACCGTCCGCGAGAGCCTTGCGCAGTGCGTCCTCGTCAGTGGACTGGGCGAACAGCCCGCGCCACTTCAGCTCGTCGACGATGTCCGTCACGGTTCCGGTGCTCCTTATGACTGGCGGAGATGCTGGTGGATGTACGGGTCAGTCTAGGCGGGTCACACCCCCGGGCTGACCGAGCTCATGTTGAAGTCCGGGATGCGCAGCGCGGGCATCGCGGCCCGGGTGAACCAGTCGCCCCACTCGCGCGGCAGCGTCTGCTCCGTACGCCCCGCCTCCGAGGCCCGCGACAGCAGGTCCACCGGCGACTCGTTGAAGCGGAAGTTGTTCACCCCGCCGACCACCTCGCCGTCCTCGACCAGATAGACGCCGTCCCGGGTCAGCCCCGTCAGCAGCAGCGTCGCCGGATCCACCTCGCGGATGTACCACAGGCAGGTCAGCAGCAGCGCCCGCCCCGACGTCGCGGCGACCATCTCCTCCAGCGACCGCTCGCCGCCGCCCTCCAGCACCAGGTTGTCGATGGCCGGGGCGACCGGCAGCCCGGTCAGGCCCGCCGTGTGCCGGGTCGTCGTCAGCCGCTCCAGCCTCCCCTCCCTGACCCAGTCCGTCGGGGCCAGCGGCAGTCCGTTGTCGAAGACGGAACCGCTGTCGCCGGAGGAGTGCGCGATCACGAACGGCGCCGACTCCAGCCCCGGCGCGTGCGGGTCGCTGCGCAGGGTGAGGGGAAGCGGGGCGAGCGTCTCGCCCAGCCGCGTATCGCCGCCCGGCGTGGAGAACACCGTCCGGCCCTCCACGGCGTCCCGCGCGGTCGACGACCAGAGCTGGTAGATCAGCAGGTCCGCGACCGCGGCCGGCGGCAGCAGCGTCTCGTACCGGCCGGCGGGCAGCTCGACGCGCCGCTCCGCCCAGCGCAGCCGCTGCGCCAGCTCCGCGTCCATCGCCGCCGGGTCGACGTCCTTGAAGTCCCGGGTCGCCCGGCCCGCCCACGCGGAACGCGTACGGTCCGGCGACTTCGCGTTCAGCTCCAGCGTCCCGTTCGGCTGGTCGTGGCGCAGCCGCAGCCCCGTCGACGTCCCCAGGTAGGTGGAGGTCAGCTCGTGGTTCGCGAAGCCGTACAGCTCGCGGCCCCCGGTCCGGGCGCGCGCGAAGGCGTCGCCGAGCGCCGGGGCGAAGTCGGCGAAGACCTCCGAGCCGGTCTCGGCGGGCGCGTCCGTGAAGTCGGGGGAGGAGGGGGCCCCGCTCACCAGCGGCTGCGCGTCCTCCGCCGGATCGGCGCCCCGCGCGGCGGCCTCGGCGGCCCGCACCAGCGGCTCCAGATCGCCCCGGGTCACCGCGGACCGGGAGACGACCCCGGACGCCGTCCCCTTCGCCCCGTCCACGGTGGCGATGACGGTCAGGGTCCGCCCCCGGGTCACCCCGTTCGTGGTGAGCGCGTTGCCCGCCCAGCGCAGATTGGCGGAGGACTGCTCGTCGGCGATGACCACCAGGCCGTCCGTGGTGGACAGCTCCAGAGCGCGCTCGACGATCTCGTACGGCTTGCTGACGCGGCTCATCGTCCGGCCTCCTGCGTCGTATTGAGACGGTGCTGACCCGGGGGACGACCCCCGGACCCCCAGCCGGTTCCGTGGTCGCCGCTCATCGTCCGGCCTCCTGCGTCGTATTGAGGATGTTGACGCCCCGGAAGAGGGCGGAGGGACAGCCGTGCGAGACCGCCGCGACCTGGCCCGGCTGGGCCTTGCCGCAGTTGAACGCGCCGCCCAGCACATACGTCTGGGGACCGCCGACCTTCTCCATCGAGCCCCAGAAGTCCGTCGTCGTCGCCTGGTACGCCACGTCGCGCAGCTGCCCGGCCAGCCGGCCGTTCTCGATACGGAAGAACCGCTGCCCGGTGAACTGGAAGTTGTAGCGCTGCATGTCGATCGACCAGGACCGGTCGCCGACCACATAGATCCCGCGCTCCACCCCGCCGATCAGATCCTCCGTCGACAGCCCGCCCGGGTCCGGCTTCAGGGACACGTTCGCCATGCGCTGTACGGGGACGTGGCCCGGCGAGTCCGCGTACGCGCAGCCGTTGGAACGGCCGAGGCCCGTCAGCTTCGCGATGCGGCGGTCCAGCTGGTAGCCGACCAGCGTGCCGCCCTTCACCAGGTCCCACGACTGCGCCTCGACGCCCTCGTCGTCGTACCCGATCGTCGCGAGCCCGTGCTCGGCCGTGCGGTCACCGGTCACGTTCATCACGGGGGAGCCGTACGCCAGCTTGCCCAGCTGGTCGAAGGTGGCGAACGAGGTACCGGCGTACGCCGCCTCGTACCCCAGCGCCCGGTCCAGCTCGGTGGCGTGGCCGATCGACTCGTGGATCGTCAGCCACAGGTTCGACGGATCGACGACCAGGTCGTACGCCCCCGCCTCGACGCTCGGCGCGCGCATCTTCTCCGCCAGCAGCCCGGGGATCCGCTCCAGCTCGTCGTTCCAGTCCCAGCCGGTCCCGGTCAGGTACTCCCAGCCCCGGCCCGCAGGCGGCGCGATGGTCCGCATCGAGTCGAACTCGCCGCTCGTGCCGTCCACCGCGACGGCGGTGAACTGCGGGTGGATCCGCACCCGTTGCTGCGTCGTGACGGTGCCCGCCGTGTCCGCGTAGAACTTGTTCTCGTGTACCGCCATCAGGGACGCGTCCACATGCGCGACCCCCTCCGCGCCCAGCAGCCGCCCGCTCCACTCGGCGAGCAGCGCCGCCTTCTCCTCGTCCGGTACGGAGAAGGGGTCGACGTCGTACGCCGAGACCCAGGTCCGCTCACCGTGCACCGGCTCGTCCGCCAGCTCGACCCTCTCGTCCGACCCGGCCGCCGCGATCACCTTCGCCGACAGCTTCGCCATCGCGACGGCCTGCGAGGCCACCTTCGCGGCGGCGTCCATCGTCAGGTCGACGCCCGAGGCGAACCCCCACGCACCGCCGTGCACCACCCGCACCGCGTACCCGAGGTCCGTGCTGTCCGACGCGCCGGCCGGCCGGGCGTCCCGCAGCCGCCAGGAGGCGCTGCGCACCCGCTCCAGCCGGAAGTCGGCGTGGGTCGCGCCCAGCGCCCGCGCTCTGGCGAGCGCCGCGTCGGCCAGCGCGCGCGACGGCAGGGCCAGAAATGACTGATCTACCTCGTGGGGCACAGGGAGTTCCCTTCTCGATACACCACGGCAGTGAACCATGCCGGAGGGTGACCGCACCGGGGGATATCGAGGACGCGTGGGCCGACCACCTACCCGCGCGGACTGTAGGAACCCAACAGCACCCCGGACAAGCCACTGTCAGGGCCCGATTCCTCGATCGGCGTGCGGTACCGATAGGTTTTCGACGTACCAGACCGCCAAGGAAAGGGTGATCCGTTGAGCCGCTCGGTTCTCGTCACCGGAGGAAACCGGGGCATCGGCCTCGCCATCGCCCGCGCCTTCGCCGACAACGGCGACCAGGTCGCGATCACCTACCGCTCCGGAGAGCCGCCGCAGGCGCTCACCGATGCCGGTGTCCTCGCGGTCCGCTGCGACATCACCGACGCCGAGCAGGTGGAGCAGGCCTACAAGGAGATCGAGGAGAAGCACGGTCCCGTGGAGGTGCTGGTCGCCAACGCGGGCATCACCAAGGACCAGTTGCTGATGCGGATGTCGGAGGAGGACTTCACCTCCGTCCTCGACACCAACCTCACGGGGACCTTCCGGGTCGTCAAGCGCGCCAATCGCGGCATGCTGCGCGCCAAGAAGGGCCGTGTCGTCCTGATCTCCTCGGTCGTCGGCCTTCTCGGCTCGGCCGGTCAGGCCAACTACGCCGCCTCCAAGGCAGGGCTCGTCGGCTTCGCCCGGTCGCTGGCCCGTGAACTCGGATCGCGGAGCATCACCTTCAACGTCGTCGCCCCCGGTTTTGTCGACACCGACATGACCCAGGTGCTCACCGAGGAGCAGCGCAAGGGCATCGTGTCCCAGGTGCCGCTCGGCCGCTACGCGCGGCCCGAGGAGATCGCCGCCACCGTGCGCTTCCTCGCCTCCGACGACGCGTCGTACATCACTGGAGCCGTCATTCCCGTTGACGGCGGATTGGGCATGGGTCACTGATCACCATGAGCGGAATTCTCGACGGCAAGCGCATCCTGGTCACCGGGGTGCTGATGGAGTCGTCCATCGCGTTCCACGCCGCGAAGGTGGCCCAGGAGCAGGGGGCCGAGGTCATCCTGACGGCCTTCCCCCGCCCCACCCTGACCGAGCGCATCGCCAGGAAGCTGCCGAAGCCGGCCAAGGTCATCGAGCTGGACGTGACCAACCAGGAGCACCTGGACCGGCTCGCCGGTCTGGTGCGCGAGGAGCTCGGCTCCCTGGACGGCGTCGTCCACTCCATCGGCTTCGCGCCGCAGGACGCGCTCGGCGGCAACTTCCTCAACACGCCGTTCGAGTCCGTCGCCACCGCGATGCACGTCTCGGCGTTCTCCCTGAAGTCGCTCGCCATGGCCTGCAAGCCGCTGATGAGCGAGGGCGGCTCGATCGTCGGCCTCACCTTCGACGCCCAGTACGCCTGGCCGCAGTACGACTGGATGGGCCCGGCCAAGGCCGCGCTGGAGTCCACCTCCCGCTACCTCGCCCGTGACCTGGGCAAGGACGGGCTGCGCTGCAACCTGGTCTCCGCCGGACCGCTGCGCTCCATGGCGGCCAAGTCCATCCCGGGCTTCGAGGAGCTGGCCGACGTCTGGAACACCCGGGCCCCGCTGGCCTGGGACATGAACGACCCGGAGCCGGCCGGCCGCGGCATCGTCGCGCTGCTCTCCGACTTCTTCCCGCGCACCACGGGCGAGATCATCCACGTCGACAGCGGCGTGCACATGATGGGCGCCTGACCGCGCACCACCCCGCCGAACGGCCCCCGGCCGCGTACCCCCTCCCGGTTCTCCGGAGGCGGTACGCGGCCGGGGGCCGTTCACGGTCCGTGGCCTCCCGGGGGCCCTCCGGTCGAAAAGTCGGCCGATCCACCGCAGAATGTGGAGGAACCGGACTTCTTGTCAGGCTGCGGGAGGGAGATCGCCATGCGTCCCACGCGCCGCCGAACCCGTCTCCTGCTGGCCGCCCCGGTGGTCGCCGTCGCCCTCGCCGTCCCCCTGGGAGTACACGCCGCCAGGGGAGCCGACTCCGGTACGGAAGCGGAGCCCCCGAAGCCCGAACCGGCCGGCTCCGAATGCCGTACCTCCGTCGAGGGCTCCCGGGTCGTCGCCTACTGCCACAACCCCTACCCCTCCACCGACCTGGTCCGGCTGCACACCGAATGCGACCGCTGGTGGGACGTCGACGCGGACGGGGCGGCGGTCGCGGTGGAGCCGGGCCGGACCGTACGCCTGGAGGACCGCTGCTGGAAAGAGATCGCCACGGCGTGGGTCAGCCACCGTCCCGCCCCCGTCTGATCCGAGCGGGGCCCTTGCCGTACGCGGCGCCTTCGCCGTACGCCGTGCCTTTGCCGTACGCGGGCAGGGCCTAGACCCGGTCCGGCAGGCAGGTCAGCGCATGGCTCGCCGCCTCGGCCGCCGCCGTCTCCGCGTCGCCGGCCCGGATCGCCTCGACCAGCCGGCCGTGGTCCATATGGTTCTCCGGCCGCAGCTCGGGACCCACGTCGCCGCGCAGGTAGTCGCGCAGGAGATCCCCGAGGTCGGCGTAGAGCTCGGTCAGGACGTCGTTGTGCGAGGCCGCGACCACCGCCAGGTGCAGCGTCGCGTCCGCCGCCACGAACGCCTCCGCGTCCCCCGAGGCCCAGGCCTCCTCGCGGCGCGCCATCAGCGCGTCGAGCTGCCGCAGGTCCCGCTCGGTGCGCCGGGCCGCCGCCAGCCGGGCCGCCGACGACTCCAGCGTCGAGCGCAGCTCCGCGATATGACGCGGATCGGCGGCCGCGAACCTGCGGTGCATCACTCCGGCCAGCTCACTCGTCGCGATCACATAGGTGCCCGAGCCCTGCCGGATGTCCAGCAGTCCGTTGTGCGCGAGGGCCCGCACGGCCTCGCGGACGGTGTTACGGGCCACGCCCAGCTGCTCGACCAGCTCGGGCTCGGTCGGAATCCGCGAACCGACCGGCCACTCGCCCGAGGTGATCTGATTCCTCAGCTGGGCGATCACCTGGTCGGCGAGTGCCGAACGCCGTGGAGACGTCAGCGCCATGATGCTCCTTGCTCGGGGCCCGGCCCGGAGGCGCCGAGCCGAAGAGGGGGTCGGGGCCGGATTCTCCCAGGAAACCCGGGGGATCAGGGGAGAGGATCGATTGGACAATCAATCATCCCATGATTCTATGATGGCCTTATGCCGGACGACGAGACGCAGACCCCGACCCTGAACCGCGGCCCCGCCGCGCGCACCTCCCACGAACTCCGCGCCCAGAAGCTCCCCGTCGCGGGCGAGGCCCCCGCACCCTGGCTGCTGCGCCTCATCGCCGTGGGGCTCGTCCTGGCCGCCCTGAACCTCCGCCCCGCCATCACCAGCCTCGGCGCCCTCCTCGAAGAGGTCCGCGAGGGGCTGCACATGAGCGGGAGCGTGGCCGGCGTCCTCACCTCCGTACCGCCGCTCTGTTTCGCGGTCTTCGGAATCATGGCGCCGCGCCTGGCCCGCCGCTTCGGCGCGGGCACGGTGGTCTGCGCGGGCATGGTCGCCATCGCGGCCGGCCTGCTGATCCGCCCGTACATCGGCTCCACCGCCGGGTTCCTGGCCGCCAGCGCGCTGGCCCTGATGGGCATCGCCGTCAGCAACATCCTGATGCCGGTGATCGTCAAGCACTGGTTCCCCGACCGCGTCGGCACCATGACGGGCCTCTACTCCATGGCCCTGGCGCTCGGCACCGCCCTGGCGGCCGCCGTGACCGTCCCCGTCACCGGGGCGCTGGGCGGCGACTGGCAGACGGGACTCGTCGTCTGGGCCGTGCTCGCCGCCGTCGCGGTGCTGCCCTGGATCGTCCTCGTACGCGACCGGACCCCGGCCCCCGGACAGCCGGCCCTGGCTCCGGGTGCGGCCGCCGCGCCCACCGAGACGCCGGCCCTGCGGATCACCCGCAGCCGTACCGCGTGGGGCCTGGCCTGCTTCTTCGGGCTCCAGGCCACCGCCGCGTACATCACCATGGGGTGGATGCCGCAGATCTTCCGCGACGCCGGGGTCTCCGCCGGCACGGCCGGACTCCTGCTCGCGGTCACCATGGCCATGGGCGTCCCGCTCGCCTTCGTCATCCCCCGGGTCGCCTCCCGGCTCAAGCAGCAGGGCCCCATCGTCGTCGTCCTCGGCCTGTGCGGCCTGATCGGCTACGGCGGCCTCTACCTCGCCCCGGCCGCCGGCGCCTGGGCCTGGGCCGTGCTCCTCGGCGTGGCCAACTGCGCGTTCCCGCTCGCCCTCACCATGATCGGCATGCGGGCCCGGTCCGGCGCGGGCGTCGTCCGGCTCTCCGCCTTCGCCCAGTCCACCGGCTACCTGCTCTCGATCCCCGGTCCGCTGCTCGTCGGCGTGCTCTACCAGCACAGCGGCGGCTGGGGGCTGCCGATCGCACTGATGGCGGGCCTGATGATTCCCCAGATGGTGGCCGGGATCCTCGCCGGCCGGGACCGGACGATCGAGGACGAATGCTGAGATGCGACACTGACCTCATGCCAGTGCTCGATCCGAATCCCCAGAACGGCCAGAAGAAGCTTCTCCTCGTGTTCGGGGCGATGCTCCTCATCACCGTAGTCATCGGCGTGATCGCCACGATCGCCTCGCCCTGACGCCAGAGGTCCTGACGTCCGAGGGCCTGGCGCCGGAGGACCTGATGCCTGCGGACGTGTCGCCCGAGAACCCTGAAACCCCGAGGGGTGGGGCTAGCACCACCTTCCCTTAGGGGGCCAGGGTCAGGGTGAAGTGGGTGGGTCACCGGATGGGGCCGGGCGCCTTTGGTCCGTAGGTTCTTCGGTGACGACCCGATGACTTGACGGAGGCGGACATGCCGACACCGACGCACACCAGGTCCCACCGACCGGCCGCGGACGGCGTCGAGATCCGGCTGCCCTGGTGGGCCGTCGCCCTGCCCGCCGTCGCGTTCGCCGCTCTGCTGCTGATGATCCTCAGCCCCGGACAGGCCCAGGCCGCCTCCACCGGCGATCCCGCGCTCGGACAGCTGATCGAGCGGACCCTCCAGCTGCTGTCCCGTTGAGGCGAATCAGCCTCCGACCAGCACGCCGACTCTCCGGACGAGCACGTCAACACCCTGCGCCGGAGGCCGCGTTTCATGCGAAGCTGAGGTGTATGAGCGTCGAGACACCTCGCAGGATCGTCCTTCTCCGGCATGCCAAGGCGGAATGGTCACAGGCTTCCGATCATGAGCGTCCGCTGGCCGAGCGCGGCCGCAAGGACGCGCCCGTGGCCGGCCGCAAGCTCGCCGATTCCGGCATCGATTTCGATCTGGCCCTCTGCTCCACCGCCGCCAGGACGCGGGAGACCTGGAAGCTGGCGGTCCATGAATTCTCCCAGCGGCCCAGGACCGTCTACGAGGAGAGGCTGTACGAGGCCTCCCTCGGTGAACTGATCGCCCTGTTCACCGAGACCCCGGACGAGGTCCGCACCCTCCTGGTCATCGGTCACAACCCCGGGATGCACGCGGCCGCCGACGCCCTCTCGGGATCGGCCGAGGGCGATGCCCTGGCCCGGATGACCCGGGACGGCTTCCCCACCGCCGCCTACGCCGTGGTCGAGTTCCCCGGCTCCTGGAAGAGCGTGGAGCACGGGGCCGGCAAGCTCACCGAGTACTGGACGCCGAACGACTGAGCGCCGTACCGGACGCCGGACGACCCGCCGCCCGGTACCGCTCGCCCCAGGAACGCGCAGGGCCCCGGCACCTCTCCCGTGTCGGGGCCCGCCGCGTATGACCGGCCCGACCGCGTACGACCGACCCGACCGCGTACGACCGACCCGACCGCGTACGGCCGGCCCATCCGCGTACGACCGAGGCGACAGCAGGGGACCGAGGCGACGGCGTACGGCCGAGGCGACCGCGCTCGATCCGAAACCGGCGGCCGGGGTGGCGGCGGCCCGGGGTCGCCGTCAGTCGACGAGACCGTCCGCCGCCTCGACCTCTTCACGGGTGATGCCCAGCAGGTAGAGCACGGTGTCCAGGAACGGCACGTTCACCGCGGTGTGCGCCGCCTCGCGGACCATCGGCTTGGCGTTGAACGCGACGCCGAGCCCGGCGGTGTTCAGCATGTCGAGATCGTTCGCCCCGTCCCCGATCGCCACCGTCTGGGCCAGCGGCACCCCCGCCTGCTCGGCGAATCTGCGCAGCAGCCGGGCCTTGCCCGCCCGGTCCACCACCTCGCCGACGACCCGTCCGGTGAACTTGCCGTCCACCACCTCCAGGGTGTTGGCCGAGGCGAAATCGAGACCGAGCCGTTCCTTCAGGTCGTCCGTGACCTGGGTGAAGCCGCCGGAGACGACGCCGACCTGGTAGCCGAGCCGCTTCAGCGTACGGATCAGGGTGCGGGCGCCGGGGGTGAGCCGTACCTCGCTGCGGACCTTGTCCACCACCGACGCGTCCAGACCGGCCAGCAGCGCGACCCGGGCGTGCAGGGACTGCTCGAAGTCCAGCTCGCCGCGCATCGCCTGCTCGGTCACCCGGGCGACCTGCTCCTCGCAGCCCGCGTGCGCCGCGAAGAGCTCGATCACCTCGTCCTGGATCAGCGTGGAGTCGACGTCCATGACCACCAGCCGCTGAGCCCGGCGGCTCAGCCCGGCCGAGACCACCGCGACATCCACGCCGATCTCCGCGGCCTCGGTCGCCAGCGCGGTCCGCAGCTCGGCGGTCCCGGTCCCCGAGACCGCGAACTCGACGGCGGTGACCGGATACTTCGCCAGCCGGAAGATACGGTCGATGTTCCCACCGGTCGAGGTGATGGTGGCCGCTATGGCGGCGGTCGACTCCGCGGTCAGCGGGTGTCCCAGCACCGTCACATGGGAACGGCCGTCACCGCGGGGGCGGTTGTCGCCGATACCGGAGATGATCTCGGCCTGCAGCGTCAGGGAGTCGGCCCAGCTGTGCACGGTCGCCCGCAGATCGCCCTCGGTGGTCCCGCCCGCGGTGGGCGAGGTGACCAGAGCGCACAGCACGATGCGGCCCCGGGTGACGACCTGTTCGATGTCCACGACGTCGACGGCGTACGCGGCGAGGGTGTCGAAGAGCCCGGCGGTGATGCCGGGACGGTCCTTGCCGAAGATCTTGACGAGAAGCGTGGGTGCGTCGCCGCCCGGAGGGACCCCGCCTCCGGGGCCGTCGACCCGGCGGGGCCCAGTGGGCTCGGAGGACGAGAGGGGCTGAGGTGGCTGAGATGCGCTCATGGTGCTCCCACCGTATCGGTCCCACCGGCTCCTCCGGCCGCCCGTCCCGAGTGCCGGACGGAATTCGGCCCGGCGCTGTCCGCCGCGCCGAGCGGCGGTCCCCGCGGCCTCGGCCCGGGGACGTGGGACGTTGCGGATCTGGCCGGTACGGGTCTTGCGCTCGGACACACCAGCCGTCTCGTTTTCGACGTTATGCGGTCGATGAGCCTTCTTTGCGAAGTAACCGGCTCTTCATCCGCACTTCATCCGTTCCATGGCTGTTTCGCTCCCCGGTATCGGGGTGTTCGCGCAGGTCTCCGCGCGCTCTTCACCCGCCCGACTTTCGGATACGGGACTGGTCCTGGAATAGTTCCCCACGATGTTCAGCATCCCTAGACTCCCTGCGATGGGGGTAACACGGGGGACAACTAGTGGGGCGCGGAGTGCCGGAACTCGTACTGGAATTGAATGGCAACACCTGGACGCTCGACCCGTCCAGGTCGTACACCCTGGGACGTGATCCTCAGGGCGACCTGACGATCGACGATGCCAGGGTGTCGTGGCGGCATGCCACGATCAGCTGGACCGGCCGTAGTTGGTTCATCGAGGACCACGGCAGCACCAACGGCACCTATGTGCGGGGTCAGCGGATCCAGCAGGTGGAAATCGGCCCCGGCTCGGTGCTGCATCTGGGCAACGCCACCGACGGGCCCCGGGTGAGCCTCAGCTCCGCCGCGGGCGCCGGTGTCACCGGCGGGCACGCGGCCGGTGCTCGGCAGACACCCGTGCAGCAGCCCCACCACCAGCCCCAGGGGGGCGGCGCGGGCTGGCAAGGACAGCAGGCGCCCGCGCACCAGGCCCCTGCCCAGCACCAAGCTCCTGCCCAGCATCAGGCCCCTGCCCCGCAGCAGGCCTGGCAGCAGCAGCCGCAGGCACCGCAGCAGCAGGGCCCGCCGCAGCAGCCTTCGCACCAGAAGGTCCCGCACCAGCAGAGCCCGGGGCATCCGGCCGGACCGGGACAGGGCGGCGCCGCGGGGGCGCCGCCGGTCTACGGCGACCGCAGCCCGACCACGTTCCACCAGCTGGCCCTCGGACGGGTCATGCGCATCGGTCGTGCGCTGGAGAACGAGCTGGTCGTCTCCGACCTCCAGGTCTCCCGCCACCACGCCGAGTTCCACGCGACGCCCGACGGCCGCTTCGAGATCCGCGACCTCGGTTCGCACAACGGCACGTACGTCAACGGTCTGCCGCTCCACAAGTCCGGCTCCGCGCTCATCGGCGCGAACGACATCGTCGGCGTCGGCCACTCCACGTTCCGGCTGGTCGGGGACCGGCTGGAAGAGTTCGTCGACACCGGTGAGGTCTCCTTCTCCGCCCGCCACCTGACGGTGACGGTCGACGGTGGGAAGCAGATCCTCAAGGACGTCTCCTTCGGTGTCCCCGAGAAGTCGCTGATCGCGGTCATCGGCCCGTCCGGTTCCGGAAAGTCCACCCTGCTCAAGGCGCTCACCGGCTACCGGCCCGCCAACCAGGGTGACGTCCTCTACGACAACCGAAACCTGTACAAGCAGTTCGCCGAGTTGCGCCAGCGCATCGGTCTGGTCCCGCAGGACGACATCCTGCACAAGGAACTGACCGTCACCAAGGCCCTCAAGTACGCGGCCAAGCTCCGCTTCCCCGCGGACACCACCGAGGCCGAGCGCCAGTCCCGGATCACCGAGGTCCTCGCCGAGCTCAAGCTCGACATCCACAAGGACAAGAAGATCACCTCGCTCTCCGGCGGCCAGCGCAAGCGCGTCTCGGTCGCCCTGGAGCTGCTCACCAAGCCCTCGCTGATCTTCCTGGACGAGCCGACCTCCGGCCTCGACCCGGGCATGGACCGCGATGTCATGCAGCTGCTGCGCGGCCTCGCCGACGACGGCCGCACGGTGCTCGTGGTCACGCACTCGGTCGCCGAGCTGGCGATCTGCGACAAGCTCCTCGTCATGGCCCCCGGCGGTTCCGTCGCCTACTTCGGTCCGCCGGAGGAAGCGCTGAACTTCTTCGGCTACACCAGCTGGGCCGACGTCTTCTCCGCCTTCGAGAACTACCGCGACTACGACTGGGCGGGCCGCTGGCGCGGTTCGCAGCACTACCAGATGTACGCCGCCGACATCGACGCGGTCGCGGCTCAGCCGGTCAACATGCCGCCCCCGCAGCAGATGCGCCCGCCGAAGCCGCAGGGCTGGACGGCGCAGCTGTGGACGCTGATCCGGAGATACTCCTCCGTCATCGCGTCCGACAAGGGCTTCATGGGCCTGATGCTGATCCTGCCCGCCGTGCTGGGCGTGGTCAGCGTGGTCATCCCGGCGGAGTTCGGTCTCGCCGAGCCCGACCCGCCGTCCCGGTTCAACGGCAAGGCCGGAACGATCATGCTGATCCTCGCGGTCGGTATGTGCTTCTCCGGCGCCGCCAACTCCGTACGAGAGCTGATCAAGGAACGGGTCATCTACGAGCGGGAGCGGGCCACGGGCCTGTCCCGCTCCGCGTACCTGATGTCCAAGGTGATCGTCCTCGGCGTGATCACCGCATTCCAGGGCGTGATCATCTGCGGCATCGGCTTCGCCACCCGCGATCTGCCCGCGGAGGGCCTGATCATGCCGCCGGCCGTCGAGATCTGCCTCTCGATCATCGCGCTGGGCTTCACCTCGATGATGTTCGGCCTGGTCATCTCCTCGCTGGTGAAGACGTCCGAGAAGACCATGCCGCTGCTGGTCATGTTCGCGATCATCCAGGTCGTCTTCACCGGCGTGCTCTTCCAGGTGTACGGGTCGCCCGGCCTGGAACAGTTCGCCTGGCTGATGCCGTCCCGCTGGGCGATGGCCGCGGCAGGCACCACGCTGGACCTCGCGCACCTGATGCCGCCGTGGGACCCGAAGAACCCCACCGACCTCGACCCGCTGTGGGAGCACACCGCGAGCCAGTGGGGCATCAACATCGCCGTGCTGCTCGCGCTCGGCGTGATCTGCGGCATCGCGGTCGCGCGCCTGCTGCGGCGCCACGAGCCCGAGGTCATGCGCAAGTAGAGTCCCGCCGGGACGGAACGACGCCGGAGGCCGGCACCCCTCGGGGTGCCGGCCTCCGGCATGTGTACGGCTGGGCTCAGTACGCGCTGTCGACGTTGTCCATGGTGCCGTAGCGGTCGGCCGCGTAGTTGCAGGCGGCGACGATGTTGGCGACCGGGTCGTACAGGTCCTTCTTGGTGCCCGCCACGTGGTAGCGGTCGAAGGTCGGCTGGATCACCTGGAGCAGGCCCTTGGAAGGGATGCCGTTCCGGGCGTTGATGTCCCAGTTGTTGATGGCCCAGCGGTTACCGCTGGACTCCCGGATGATGTTGCGGTGGATCCCCTCGTAGGAGCCGGGGATGCCTTCCTTCTTCATGATCGCCATGGCCTCGCGGATCCAGCCGTCCAGGTTGTTCGCGTAGACGGGCTTGCGCGGGGTGGAGCGGTTCGCGGCCTCGGTGCCGCGCTTCTTCGCGTCCGCCTTGGCCTTGGCGGCCTTGTCCTTCGCTTCGGCGGCGGCCTTCGCCTTGGCGTCTGCGGCGGCCTTGTCCTTCGCCTCGGACGCTGCCTTCGCCTTCGCGGCGGCGGCCTTGGTCTCGGCGGCGGCCTTCGCCTTGGCGGCGTCGGCGGCCTTCACCAGCTGCTCGGCGGTGGAGTGCTGCTCGAGCATGCTGTTCTGCACGGTCTTGGCCTGGGCGGAGCCGGCGGCGTTGGTGAAGGCCACGGGCGCGGCGGCAGCCGCTGCCTGCGGGGCGATCTCGGCCTCGGCGTTCGACGGGACGAGCGAGAAGGTCAGGGCGGCGACGCCCAGGGCCGACACACCGGCCACGGAGATCTTCTGGACCTTGTTCAGACGACGGACACGGCTGGGTATGCGAGTCGCAGACATGTAGGGCTACCTCTTCGAATGCTCAGGGTGTCCTCACGGAGGACGAGACCGGAGGTGGTGGTGCCTACCTCCGTCGGGGACGAGAGCAATTCTTAGCGGCAGCAAAATCGTGTGGCAAAGGTGTGACGTACGAAGTCGCGTAGTGGAAGAGGGTCCTGTTCGCCCGAATTGACCCCCCTGTATGCCCGCCTAAATTGCCCTTATGCTCCCACTAGGTACGTTCGTAAGTGACGTAGGCCCTATGCCTGGGCTCACATCAGCGGGATGGCAGTCTCACCACTCGTTGCTGGAGCAATTCGGAGCGTCACGTTCCTCATCCGGTGGGATGAGGTGGATGTCCCCGAACCCGTGCCAGAGGGAGCGCTCTTGGAGCGCCGTCCCGTCCCGAGGTGCGACACCCCGCGCCCCGCCGCTTCAGCAGGGCGTACGCACCCCGGCAGTCCTACGACCTCCGGCGGAGGGGCACCGCAGCCCGGACCTAGGCCACCCGCACCTCCACCACCGACCCCGGCCCGATACGGCCGCGCGGCCCTCGCCGGTACGGTGATCCCATGAGTCATCGCCCACCGTCCGGCCTGGCCGCGGTGAGTGCCGCGCTCCTCGCCATGAGCCGGCACCTCGAAGTGGGCGACGTCCTCAAGACGATCGTCGCCTCCGTCCGTGAACTGCTCGACGCCCAGTACGCGGCCCTCGGCGTCCCGGACGACCACGGCGGCTTCGCCCAGTTCGTGGTCGACGGCGTCAGCGACGAACAGTGGAAGGCCATCGGCCCGCTGCCCCGCCAGCACGGCATCCTCGCCGCGATGCTCCACCAGGCGAAGCCCGAGCGCCTCGCCGACGTCCGCAAGGACCCCCGCTTCGAGGGCTGGCCCGACGCCCACCCCGACATGTCCGACTTCCTCGGCCTGCCCATCACGGACGGCGACGAGATCATCGGAGCGCTGTTCCTCGCCAACAAGCTGTGCCCCAAGCCCGAGGGCGGCTGCGGCTTCACCGCAGAGGACGAGGAACTGCTCCAGATGTTCGCCCAGCACGCAGCCATCGCGCTCACCAACGCCCGCCTCTACGAACGCAGCCGTGAACTGACCATCGCCGAGGAACGCTCCCGGCTGGCCCACGAACTGCACGACGCGGTCAGCCAGAAACTGTTCTCGCTCCGCCTCACCGCCCAGGCCGCCACCGCCCTCGTCGACCGCGACCCGGTCCGCGCCAAGGGCGAGCTCCAACAGGTCGCCGCCCTCGCCGCGGAGGCGGTCGACGAGCTGCGGGCCGCCGTCGTGGAACTGCGCCCCGCCGCCCTCGACGAGGACGGGCTCATCGCCACCCTCCGCACCCAGATCCAGGTCCTGGACCGGGCGCACGCCGCCGAGGTCGCCTTCGAGAGCCGCGGAGTGCGCGCGCTGCCCGCCGCCCAGGAGGAAGCGCTGCTCCGGGTCGCGCAGGAGGCCCTCCACAACGCCCTGCGCCACTCCGGCGCGGAGCGCGTGAGCGTCACCCTGGCCCGGCGCGGCACCGACACCGTCCTCCGTGTCACCGACGACGGGGCGGGATTTGACCCCACCGCCGTGCGGCGGGCGGGCCGCCACCTCGGCCTCGTCTCCATGCGCCACCGGGCGAACAGCGTCGGCGGCCGACTCACCGTTGCCTCGGAGCCCGGCAAGGGCGCCACGATCGAGATGGAGGTCCCCGGTGGCTGACAAGATCATCAGGGTGCTGCTGGTCGACGACCATCAGGTGGTCCGCCGCGGACTGCGTACGTTCCTGGAGATCCAGGAGGACATAGAGGTCGTCGGAGAGGCGTCCGACGGCGCGGAGGGCGTGGCCCGGACCGAGGAGCTCCGCCCGGACATCGTGCTGATGGACATCAAGATGCCCGGCACCGACGGCATCGAGGCCCTGCGCCGCCTCCGGGAGCTCGACAACCCCGCGAAGGTGCTCATCGTCACGAGCTTCACCGAGCAGCGCACGGTGGTCCCCGCCCTGCGCGCCGGAGCCTCCGGTTACGTCTACAAGGACGTCGACCCGGACGCCCTGGCCGGGGCGATCCGCTCGGTCCACGCCGGTCACGTCCTGCTCCAGCCGGAGGTCGCGGGAGCGCTGCTCGCCCAGGACGACGCGGGCACCGGCACGGGCCGGGGGAGCACGCTCACGGAGCGGGAACGCGAAGTCCTCGGCCTCATCGCGGACGGGCGTTCGAACCGCGAGATCGCCCGCGCGTTCGTCCTCTCCGAGAAGACGGTCAAGACGCATGTGTCGAACATCCTGATGAAGCTCGACGTGGCCGACCGTACCCAGGCGGCGCTGTGGGCGGTACGCAACGGAGCGGCGGGCGGCTGACGTCGCCGCCGACGGGTTCCCGTCCGGACTGAGATTCATACTGTCGGGTGTATGTCACCCGTACGGCGCATCCTTCCGGGCCGCACGGCGTTCTCCAGGGCGTGCTGCGACGGCTTGTCGCAGCCTCTCTAGGAGGATCCTGAAGTGAAGAACCTGAAGAAGGCCGCCGCCATCACCATGATCGCGGGCGGGCTCGTCGCCGCCGGCGCCGGAGCCGCCTCCGCCACCGGTCACAGCGGCGCCGACGCCCATGGCGTGGCCACCCACTCCCCGGGCGTCGCCAGCGGCAACCTCGCGCAGGTTCCCGTCGCCGTCCCGGTGAACCTGGTCGGCAACACGGTCAACGTGGTGGGCCTGCTCAACCCGGCCTTCGGCAACTTCGGCCTCAACCACTGACCCACCCCACCCCCAAGCCCCTCCCGAAAGCCGGACGCGCCTGCATCCCCAAGGCCCCGTCCGGCTTTCGCGGCCCCGCCCCCACCCGTCCCTCCCCAGCCCGTCCGACTTCCGCCGCCCCCCACCCGGGCCTCCCCGGCCCGTCCGGCTTCCGCCGCCCGGCCCCTCCAACCCGGCACCTCACCCGCCCGCGGCAGCCGACCCCCGGCCCTCCCCAGCCGACCCGGCGCACGCCCCCCAGCCCGTCCGGCGTTTGAGGACGGAACCCTTGCCCAAGGGGCCCCGAGACGTAGGACACCCCAGGCCGTGAGCCCTCCGCAGCCCGCGGGGCCGCCCCCGCCCGGCCGACCCGGCGCACCCACCCAGCCCGTCCGGCGCTTGAGGACGGACCCCTCGCCCAAGGGGGCCCCGAGACGTAGGACACCCCAGGCCGTGAGCCCTCCGCAGCCCGCAGGGCCGCCCCCGCCCGGCCGACCCGGCGCACCCACCCAGCCCGTCCGGCGCTTGAGGACGGACCCCTCGCCAAGGGGGCCCCGAGCCCAACGCTCCCCAGGACCGCGGATCCCCCGCCCCCGCAAGGCCGACCGCACCCACGCCCCCAGCCCGTCCGGCGCTCGAGGACGGACCCCCGAGCCGGGGACCCCGAGGCCAGGGCGCCCCGCACAGGGGACACCCCAGCCCGTCCGGCGCTCGAGGACAGAAGGCCGGCGGGCCTACCGCCGAACCTCCCCGCCCTCCACATACGCGTTGTACGCCGCCACCTGAGCCCGCCGAGCCACCCGCTCCACCGGCCGCAACGCCTCCCCCCGCGCCGCGATCTCCGACGCGCTGACCGCACCGCCGTGCCCGTTCTCGTACGCCACCGAGACCAGCAGCCCCACCCGCTGCGCCATCTCCAGCACCCGTACCGCCCGCGGCGGATACCCGGGCGCCAGCACATCGCGCCCCCGCTCCGCCCGCGCCCGGTACGCGTCCACCGCGGCCTCCGCCACCGGCCCGGAACCGGCCACGTCCAGCCGCGACAGCACCGCCGTCGCATCCCGCAACGCCTCCGCCAGCTCCCGCTCCGCCTCGCCCAGCGACGGCACGTCCGCGGGCGGCGCCTCCCGTACCGGCAGCGCCCGCCACACCACCTCGACGTGCAGATCCCCGGCCGGCCCCGCCTCGGTGACCTCCGGCACCAGCCCGTACGCCACCCCGTACGCGACCACCGCCTCCTCCGCCTCCAGCGCCCGCGCGTTGAAAGCGGGCGGACCGCTCAGCCCCAGCGGATGCCCCGGCACCGGCAGCGCCACCCGGAACCCGGTCGCCCCCAACCGCCTCAGCCGGCCGAGCGCCAGCGTGAGCCCGACCGGCCCCGCCTCACCCGGCAGTCCATCGACGCGGTGCACCGCGTCCTCCCCGACAATCGCGAGGGCCGCCTCGTCCGGCGAGACGAGTCCCGCCAGAAGCGCGTTTCCCCAAGCGGCCAACAACCCTGAACGTGGTTCGACAAGCATGCCGACAGCCTAGGCAACGCCTGGGAACGGCCCTCACGCCTGAAGCACTCGCGCGGTGGCGTAGGTTTTCCCTGGGAGCCGTGCCCACCGGCACGCGACGATCGACGAGACTGCATGGGGAGACAACGCGCCATGAGCGATGTACTGGAGCTGGTGGACGTATCCGTGGTCCGCGACGGACGCGCTCTGGTGGACGATGTCTCCTGGTCGGTCAAGGAGGGGGAGCGCTGGGTCATCCTGGGCCCCAACGGCGCCGGCAAGACGACCCTCCTCAACCTCGCCTCCAGCTACCTCTTCCCGAGCACGGGAACGGCCACCATCCTCGGCGAACAGCTCGGCGGCGTCGGCACCGACGTCTTCGAGCTCCGCCCCCGGATCGGCATGGCGGGCGTGGCGATGGCCGACAAGCTGCCCAAGCGCCAGACTGTGCTGCAGACGGTCCTCACCGCCGCGTACGGCATGACCGCCACCTGGCACGAGAGCTACGAGGCCGTCGACGAGGAGCGCGCCCGCGCCTTCCTCGACCGCCTCGGCATGACCGAGTACCTGGACCGCAGGTTCGGCACGCTCTCCGAAGGAGAGCGCAAGCGCACCCTGATCGCCCGCGCCATGATGACCGATCCCGAACTGCTGCTCCTGGACGAGCCCGCCGCCGGGCTCGACCTCGGCGGGCGCGAGGACCTCGTACGCCGCCTCGGCCGCCTCGCCCGCGACCCGCTCGCCCCCTCCATGATCATGGTCACGCACCATGTCGAGGAGATCGCGCCCGGGTTCACGCACGTCCTGATGATCCGCCAGGGCAAGATCCTCGCGGCCGGCCCCATGGAGACGGAGCTCAGCTCCCGCAACCTCTCCCTCTGCTTCGGACTGCCGCTCATCGTCGAGCACACCGGCGACCGCTACACCGCCCACGGCCTCCCGCTCTCCTGACCCCGACTCCGCGGCGTACGGCGCTCCCGCCGCGTACCGACAGGCGATCGCGCCACGATCGGCAGGCCGTGCACCGCAGTTGACCACCCGTGCGCCCTGTCGGTGACGCACCAACAGTCCTACGATGACCATGTGGACATCGACGCATGGGTGTGGTGGCTGATCGGCGCGGTGGGGCTGGGCATCCCCCTCGTCCTGACCGCGATGCCCGAATTCGGGATGTTCGCCGTCGGGGCGGTGGCCGCATCGGCCGTCGCCGCCCTCGGCGGCGGGATCGTCGCCCAGGTTCTGGTCTTCGTCCTGGTCTCGGTCGCGCTGATCGCCGTCGTGCGCCCGATCGCCGCCAGACACCGGGCCGGACAGAGCGGGCACGCCAGCGGTATCGACGCCCTGAGGGGACGCCAGGCGGTCGTGCTGGAGCGGGTGTCGGCCTCCGGGGGGCGCATCAAGCTCGCCGGCGAGGTCTGGTCGGCCCGCACGCTCGACGCCGACCAGGTCTTCGAACCCGGCAACCAGGTCGATGTCGTGGACATCGACGGAGCGACGGCCGTCGTCATGTGACCGAAGTGCGCACGGGGCGGGCCCAGGTCTGCCAGACTCCAAGTCGATCATGTCGATCACCATGCGAACCCGGCCCGGCCCGCAACGCACGGACCACGGCTCCCCACATGAGTACCGACCCCGATCACCGCGATCCACCGGCCAACCGAAGGGCACGAGAGACACCATGAACTCGATCATCATCGTTCTGATCATTCTGGTGGTGCTCGTCTTCATCGCCCTGATCAAGACGATTCAGGTCATCCCACAGGCCAGCGCCGCCATCGTGGAGCGGTTCGGCCGCTACACCCGCACCCTGAACGCGGGCCTGAACATCGTCGTCCCGTTCATCGACTCGATCCGCAACCGGATCGACCTCCGCGAACAGGTGGTGCCCTTCCCACCGCAGCCGGTGATCACCCAGGACAACCTGGTCGTCAACATCGACACCGTCATCTACTACCAGGTCACCGACGCCCGCGCCGCGACCTACGAAGTCGCCAGCTACATCCAGGCGATCGAGCAGCTCACCGTCACCACCCTCCGCAACATCATCGGCGGCATGGACCTGGAGCGGACCCTCACCTCCCGTGAGGAGATCAACGCGGCCCTGCGCGGAGTCCTCGACGAAGCGACCGGCAAGTGGGGCATCCGCGTCAACCGCGTCGAGCTCAAGGCGATCGAGCCGCCGACCTCCATCCAGGACTCGATGGAGAAGCAGATGCGCGCCGACCGCGACAAGCGCGCCGCGATCCTCACCGCCGAGGGCATCAGGCAGTCCCAGATCCTCACCGCCGAGGGCGAGAAGCAGTCCGCGATCCTGCGGGCCGAAGGCGAGTCCAAGGCGGCAGCCCTGCGGGCCGAAGGCGAAGCCCAGGCCGTCCGCACGGTCTTCGAGGCCATCCACGCCGGAGACCCGGACCAGAAGCTCCTCTCGTACCAGTACCTCCAGATGCTCCCGAAGATCGCCGAGGGAGACGCCAACAAGCTCTGGATCGTGCCCAGCGAGATCGGCGACGCGCTCAAGGGCCTCAGCGGAGCCTTCGGGAACGTCGGTGGTGGCATGCCCGGCTTCAACACCGGCGGCAACGGCGGAAACGGCAATGGCGGAAACGGCGGCGGCGGGAACGGCAACGGCGGGAACGGCCACGGCTCCATCCCCGCCCCGGCGGTGGAACGACGCGAGGAACCCCCGGTCTCCTGACCCGAAAGCCCTTTCGTGCATGATCAGTGAGGCCCCTCGACCTTGATGGCGGGGAGGCGTCACTGACCACCGAAGGAGATGGCCTTGTCCATCTGGGAAATACTCGCCGTCTTCGCGGCCGGCGTCGGAGCGGGCACGATCAACACGATCGTCGGCTCGGGCACGCTGATCACCTTCCCCGTCCTGCTCGCCACCGGCCTCCCGCCGGTCACCGCGACCGTGTCCAACGCGCTGGGTCTCATCCCCGGCTCCATCAGCGGGGCCATCGGCTACCGCAAGGAACTCGCCGGACAGCGCCGACGCATCCTCAAGCTGAGCGTCGGCGCGGCGATCGGCGGCCTCTGCGGGGCGACCCTGCTCCTCGCCCTGCCCTCCACCGCCTTCGAGACGATCGTCCCGGTCCTGGTCGCCCTGGCCCTCGTCCTGGTGATCCTGCAACCACGCATCAGCAAAGCCGTCCAGCGCCGCCGCGAACGCACCGGAGCCACGCCCCGCACCGACGGCGGCCCGCTCCTGTTCACCGGCCTGATGCTCGCCAGCGTCTACGGCGGCTACTTCACCGCCGCCCAGGGGATCATCTACCTGTCGCTGATGGGCATGCTGCTCGACGACACCATGCAGCGCCTCAACGCCGTCAAGAACGTCCTGGCGGCCGTGGTCAACACCATCGCCGCGCTGTTCTTCCTCTTCATGGCCCACTTCGACTGGACGGCCGTCGTCCTCATCGCGGTCGGCTCGGCCATCGGCGGCCAGATAGGCGCCAAGGTCGGCCGCCGCCTGAGCCCCACCGTCCTGCGCGCCCTCATCGTCGCCGTCGGCACGATGGCCATCGTCCAACTGCTGCTCCGCTGACGTACGTGGGCCCGCCCACAGGGACGGGCCCACGAATACACCACCCGACGTACGCCGACTACGTCACAGCTCCCTGCGGCCGCGTCGGACGATCACCGCAGCGCCCTACGCCGCCGCCGCCCGGTCCAGCCACTCCGGCAGCGCCGAGCGGTCGCCGGCCCCCATCGCCAGCAGCATCGCCTCGGCGGGGGAGGGGACGAACGGCTGCCTCAGCAGCGGCATCCCCGCCTGGTCCGGCGTCCGGGCGGCCTTGCGGTGGTTGTCCTCGGCACAGGAGGCCACCGTGTTCAGCCAGGTGTCCTGCCCGCCCTGGGCACGCGGCACCACGTGGTCGACGGTGGACGCCCGCCGCCCGCAGTACGCGCACCGGTGCTGGTCCCGTATCAGCACACCCCTTCTGGACCACGGCGCCTGTCTTCGGAACGGCACCCGTACGTACCGGCAGAGCCGGATCACCCGGGGCACCGGAATGTCCACGGCGGCACCGCGCATACGGAGCTCGGGATGCGACTGCTCGACGACGGCCTTGTCCGTCAGGATCAGGACCACCGCACGGTTCAGCGTCACTGTCGACAGCGGCTCGAAGCTCGCGTTGAGAACCAGCGTGTCACGCATCCTGCCCACCTCCCGTGTGCCGCCCGCCCCCTGGCAGGCCCGGATCAACTCTGGCTGGGCAGGCCGCGATGGACAACGCAATAAAAAATGCCCTGCTCTGATCTCTCCAAGACCAGAGCAGGGCAAACAGCAGACGAACTAATCGCCGGAAGGAGCCTCGTACTCACCGATCAGCCGAGCACGCCCGAGCGTGTGGAACCGAAGGTTGAATCCCGCCACCGCGGGAGACGCGTCGCTGTCGATCCCCAGCTTCTCGGTGTCCACCGCGTACACGGTGAACACATAGCGGTGGTTCTCCCCGGGCGGCGGCGCGGCACCCCCGAAGTCCTTGGAACCGTAGTCGTTACGGGCCTGGACGGCCCCTTCGGGCAGCCCCTCGAACTTTCCGCTGCCCGCACCGGCCGGAAGCTCCGTCACCGAGGCCGGGACGTCGAAGAGCACCCAGTGCCAGAACCCGCTGCCCGTCGGGGCATCCGGGTCGAAGCACGTCACGGCGAAGCTCTTGGTCCCTTCGGGAAAACCCTCCCACCGCAGCTGCGGCGAAGTGTTCCCGCCCGCAAGCACCTGGGCGTCGCCCAGCACGGCGCCCGGCGCCAGGTCGTCGCTCACCACGGTGAACGCCGGAACCTCCGGATGGAAGTCGTGCGGCAGCGGGGCCCTCTTCGACTCGGTCACGTCTCGCACCTCTCCTGATCGGTTCGTCTGCCTTCCCACCCGACTCTAAAGGGCGGCACCTTCCCCTAGCTCCAGTTGCGCTGTCCGCCGACCTGGGCGAGCCACTGGTTGAGGTAAGCGGCCCAGTCGGTCTGCTGGTAGTCCTGCAGCCCCACCTTGAACGCGCGGTAGGAGTCGCTCCCCTCGCTGAACAGCCCCGGCTTCTTGTCCATCTCCAGGACGACGTCCATCTCACGGTCGTCGGCGATGAACGTCAGCTCCACCTGGTGCAGACCGCGGTACTGCGTCGGCGGCACGAACTCGATCTCCTGGTAGAACGGCAGCCGCTGACGCGTACCGCGGATGTGACCGCGCTCCATGTCCGCGCTGCGGAAGCCGAAGCCCAGCTGCCGGAAGCCGTCCAGGATGGCCTCCTGCGCCGGCAGCGGGTGCACGTTGATCGGGTCCAGGTCACCGGAGTCCAGCGCGCGGGCGATCTCCAGCTCGGTGGTCACCCCGATGTTCATCCCCCGCAGCTGCTGGCCGCCGAACATGGTGATCGGCGTCTCCCACGGGATCTCCAGGCCGAACGGCACCACGTGCACCGCGCCCGCCTGCACCTCGAAGGCGCCCCCGAGGCTCTGCTTGGTGAACTCGATGTCCTGCTTGGTCTCCTGGTCCCCGCCCTCGACCTCGACCCGCGCCTGGAGGCCGACGGAGAGCCCCTCGATCTGCTGGGCGACCGAACCGCCCTGGATCCGCACCTCGCCCTGGACGACCCCACCGGGGACGACGTTCACCTCGGTGAGCTCGGTCTCCACCGAGGCACCGCCGGCGCCCATGCTCGCGAGCAGCCGCTTGAAGCCCATAAGTCACTCCTTCTAGGTTCTGACCCCTACATACGCGCCACGACCGTAGCCGGTTCCCTCCCGCGCGATCCCAGTACCCTCGGTCGCCATGACCAAGACCCCGGACCGCGCCCCACTGACACGACAGTTCTTCGACCGCTCCGTACTGGAAGTGGCCCCCGACCTCCTGGGCCGCACGCTCGTCCGCCGCAGCGCGGCGGGCACGATCGAGCTGCGCCTGACCGAGGTGGAGGCGTACGCGGGTGAGGTCGACCCCGGATCGCACGCCTTCCGGGGCCGCACCGCGCGCAACGGCGTGATGTTCGGTCCGCCCGGTCACGCATACGTCTACTTCACGTACGGGATGTGGCACTGCCTCAACCTGGTCTGCGGCCCGGAAGGCCGTGCGAGCGGGGTGCTGCTCCGTGCGGGCGAGATCAACGTCGGCGCCGGCCTGGCCCGCGACCGACGCGTCTCGGCCCGCAATGACAAGGAACTGGCCAAAGGCCCGGCCCGGCTCGCCACCGCCCTCGATGTGGACCGTGCCCTGGACGGCAGCGATCTCTTCGGGGGCCCCGCCCCGGCCCTGTCCGTACTGCACGGCACCCCGCCGCCGCGCGCCCTCGTGCGCAGCGGCCCCCGTACAGGGGTGGGCGGCGACGGCGCCCACCAGCCGTGGCGCTTCTGGATCGAGGGAGACCCCACCGTGAGCCCGTACCGCGCCCACGCACCGCGCCGCCGGCCGCGCACCAAGGCGACTTGACGCACCCTCGGCAGACGCCTAATGTGGTCCGAGCCGCTTGACACGGGTACAGCTCTCGGCACAGTCCATCGGACCGGGCCGAGCCACTCGAAGCGACCAAACCACTACCTACGACTCACCCTGGCGGGTGCGAATTCGGCATGCCCGTATTCGCCCTATCGACTCGATTATGAGTTGCCAAGAGAATCGGCTAACGTAGTGAACACGCCGAAAGGCAAGGCCACTCCGCAGGCCATCAGAAATCGAATTCGGACCGGAAACGGAACGAAAAAGAGTCTGGTAAAGTCGGACTCGCCGGAAAGGGAGAACGCGAAAGCGGAGGAACTGGAAAGCGAGATGCGAGACCCGCTTCGACCGGGAATCGGACACGAAAGAGTCTGATAGAGTCGGAAACGCAAGACAGCAGGACAGCGAGACAAAAGAAGTAAACGAAGGGAAGCGCCCGGAGGGCCCCGGTGAAACGGGACCGAAGGAAGCGTCCGTTCCTTGAGAACTCAACAGCGTGCCAAAAGTCAACGCCAGATATGTTGATACCCCGGCCTGCTTCGGCAGGTTGGTGGTTCCTTTGAAAGTCCTACGGGTCCACTTCGGTGGCCGGTAGGCAATTACACAGCGAGGACGCAGTGAACAACGGGTCTTATTCCGACCGGTTGTTCCGCTCTCGTGATGTGTGCACCCGATTACGGGTAAACATTCACGGAGAGTTTGATCCTGGCTCAGGACGAACGCTGGCGGCGTGCTTAACACATGCAAGTCGAACGATGAAGCCTTTCGGGGTGGATTAGTGGCGAACGGGTGAGTAACACGTGGGCAATCTGCCCTTCACTCTGGGACAAGCCCTGGAAACGGGGTCTAATACCGGATAACACTCTGTCCCGCATGGGACGGGGTTAAAAGCTCCGGCGGTGAAGGATGAGCCCGCGGCCTATCAGCTTGTTGGTGGGGTAATGGCCTACCAAGGCGACGACGGGTAGCCGGCCTGAGAGGGCGACCGGCCACACTGGGACTGAGACACGGCCCAGACTCCTACGGGAGGCAGCAGTGGGGAATATTGCACAATGGGCGAAAGCCTGATGCAGCGACGCCGCGTGAGGGATGACGGCCTTCGGGTTGTAAACCTCTTTCAGCAGGGAAGAAGCGAAAGTGACGGTACCTGCAGAAGAAGCGCCGGCTAACTACGTGCCAGCAGCCGCGGTAATACGTAGGGCGCAAGCGTTGTCCGGAATTATTGGGCGTAAAGAGCTCGTAGGCGGCTTGTCACGTCGGATGTGAAAGCCCGGGGCTTAACCCCGGGTCTGCATTCGATACGGGCTAGCTAGAGTGTGGTAGGGGAGATCGGAATTCCTGGTGTAGCGGTGAAATGCGCAGATATCAGGAGGAACACCGGTGGCGAAGGCGGATCTCTGGGCCATTACTGACGCTGAGGAGCGAAAGCGTGGGGAGCGAACAGGATTAGATACCCTGGTAGTCCACGCCGTAAACGTTGGGAACTAGGTGTTGGCGACATTCCACGTCGTCGGTGCCGCAGCTAACGCATTAAGTTCCCCGCCTGGGGAGTACGGCCGCAAGGCTAAAACTCAAAGGAATTGACGGGGGCCCGCACAAGCAGCGGAGCATGTGGCTTAATTCGACGCAACGCGAAGAACCTTACCAAGGCTTGACATATACCGGAAAGCATCAGAGATGGTGCCCCCCTTGTGGTCGGTATACAGGTGGTGCATGGCTGTCGTCAGCTCGTGTCGTGAGATGTTGGGTTAAGTCCCGCAACGAGCGCAACCCTTGTTCTGTGTTGCCAGCATGCCCTTCGGGGTGATGGGGACTCACAGGAGACTGCCGGGGTCAACTCGGAGGAAGGTGGGGACGACGTCAAGTCATCATGCCCCTTATGTCTTGGGCTGCACACGTGCTACAATGGCCGGTACAATGAGCTGCGATGCCGCGAGGCGGAGCGAATCTCAAAAAGCCGGTCTCAGTTCGGATTGGGGTCTGCAACTCGACCCCATGAAGTCGGAGTTGCTAGTAATCGCAGATCAGCATTGCTGCGGTGAATACGTTCCCGGGCCTTGTACACACCGCCCGTCACGTCACGAAAGTCGGTAACACCCGAAGCCGGTGGCCCAACCCCTTGTGGGAGGGAGCTGTCGAAGGTGGGACTGGCGATTGGGACGAAGTCGTAACAAGGTAGCCGTACCGGAAGGTGCGGCTGGATCACCTCCTTTCTAAGGAGCATCTAGATTCCGCAAGGAATCCAGAGCCACTACGTCGACAAATGTTCGACGGTGGTCAGCTCATGGGTGGAACGTTGACTATTCAGTACCTGGTGGTTCAGCCGGGACGCGAGTACTGCTCCTCGGAGCGTGGAAAGCGAACCGAATGGATTCTGGGTACTGGGCACGCTGTTGGGTGTCTGAAGGTATGGCCGTAAAGGCTGCCTTCGACGCTGGCCCCAGTGAACTCATCCGTCAGGGTGGGGTGATGGGTGGCTGGTCGTTGCTTGAGAACTGCACAGTGGACGCGAGCATCTGTGGCCAAGTTTTTAAGGGCGCACGGTGGATGCCTTGGCACCAGGAACCGATGAAGGACGTGGGAGGCCACGATAGTCCCCGGGGAGCTGTCAACCAAGCTTTGATCCGGGGGTTTCCGAATGGGGAAACCCGGCAGTCGTCATGGGCTGTCACCCGCTGCTGAACACATAGGCAGTGTGGAGGGAACGAGGGGAAGTGAAACATCTCAGTACCCTCAGGAAGAGAAAACAACCGTGATTCCGGGAGTAGTGGCGAGCGAAACTGGATGAGGCCAAACCGTATGCGTGTGATACCCGGCAGGGGTTGCGCATGCGGGGTTGTGGGATCTCTCTTTCATAGCCTGCCGGCTGTGAGACGAGTCAGAAACCGTTGATGTAGGCGAAGGACATGCGAAAGGTCCGGCGTAGAGGGTAAGACCCCCGTAGCTGAAACATCAACGGCTCGTTTGAGAGACACCCAAGTAGCACGGGGCCCGAGAAATCCCGTGTGAATCTGGCGGGACCACCCGCTAAGCCTAAATATTCCCTGGTGACCGATAGCGGATAGTACCGTGAGGGAATGGTGAAAAGTACCGCGGGAGCGGAGTGAAATAGTACCTGAAACCGTGTGCCTACAAGCCGTGGGAGCGTCGCTGTATGTGCTTGCACATGCAGTCGTGACTGCGTGCCTTTTGAAGAATGAGCCTGCGAGTTAGCGGTGTGTAGCGAGGTTAACCCGTGTGGGGAAGCCGTAGCGAAAGCGAGTCCGAATAGGGCGATTGAGTTGCACGCTCTAGACCCGAAGCGGAGTGATCTAGCCATGGGCAGGTTGAAGCGGAGGTAAGACTTCGTGGAGGACCGAACCCACCAGGGTTGAAAACCTGGGGGATGACCTGTGGTTAGGGGTGAAAGGCCAATCAAACTCCGTGATAGCTGGTTCTCCCCGAAATGCATTTAGGTGCAGCGTCGTGTGTTTCTTGCCGGAGGTAGAGCACTGGATAGGCGATGGGCCCTACCGGGTTACTGACCTTAGCCAAACTCCGAATGCCGGTAAGTGAGAGCGCGGCAGTGAGACTGTGGGGGATAAGCTCCATGGTCGAGAGGGAAACAGCCCAGAGCATCGACTAAGGCCCCTAAGCGTACGCTAAGTGGGAAAGGATGTGGAGTCGCAGAGACAACCAGGAGGTTGGCTTAGAAGCAGCCACCCTTGAAAGAGTGCGTAATAGCTCACTGGTCAAGTGATTCCGCGCCGACAATGTAGCGGGGCTCAAGCGTACCGCCGAAGTCGTGTCATTCATACACATAGGGCCAACGCCCGTATGGATGGGTAGGGGAGCGTCGTGTGCCGGGTGAAGCAGCCGCGGAAGCGAGTTGTGGACGGTTCACGAGTGAGAATGCAGGCATGAGTAGCGATACACACGTGAGAAACGTGTGCGCCGATTGACTAAGGGTTCCTGGGTCAAGCTGATCTGCCCAGGGTAAGTCGGGACCTAAGGCGAGGCCGACAGGCGTAGTCGATGGACAACCGGTTGATATTCCGGTACCCGCTTTGAAACGCCCAGTACTGAATCAGGCGATGCTAAGTCCGTGAAGCCGGCCCGATCTCTTCGGAGTTGAGGGTAGTGGTGGAGCCGATGAACCAGACTTGTAGTAGGTAAGCGATGGGGTGACGCAGGAAGGTAGTCCAGCCCGGGCGGTGGTTGTCCCGGGGTAAGGGTGTAGCCCGTGTGGTAGGTAAATCCGTCACACATATAAGGGTGAGACCTGATGCCGAGCCGATTGTGGTGAAGTGGATGATCCTATGCTGTCGAGAAAAGCCTCTAGCGAGTTTCATGGCGGCCCGTACCCTAAACCGACTCAGGTGGTCAGGTAGAGAATACCGAGGCGTTCGGGTGAACTATGGTTAAGGAACTCGGCAAAATGCCCCCGTAACTTCGGGAGAAGGGGGGCCATCACTGGTGATAGCACTTGCTGCTTGAGCTGGGGGTGGCCGCAGAGACCAGCGAGAAGCGACTGTTTACTAAAAACACAGGTCCGTGCGAAGCCGTAAGGCGATGTATACGGACTGACGCCTGCCCGGTGCTGGAACGTTAAGGGGACCGGTTAGCTGCCTTTCGGGGTGGCGAAGCTGAGAACTTAAGCGCCAGTAAACGGCGGTGGTAACTATAACCATCCTAAGGTAGCGAAATTCCTTGTCGGGTAAGTTCCGACCTGCACGAATGGCGTAACGACTTCTCGACTGTCTCAACCATAGGCCCGGTGAAATTGCACTACGAGTAAAGATGCTCGTTTCGCGCAGCAGGACGGAAAGACCCCGGGACCTTTACTATAGTTTGATATTGGTGTTCGGTTCGGCTTGTGTAGGATAGGTGGGAGACTTTGAAGCGGCCACGCCAGTGGTTGTGGAGTCGTCGTTGAAATACCACTCTGGTCGTGCTGGATGTCTAACCTGGGTCCGTGATCCGGATCAGGGACAGTGTCTGATGGGTAGTTTAACTGGGGCGGTTGCCTCCTAAAGAGTAACGGAGGCGCCCAAAGGTTCCCTCAGCCTGGTTGGCAATCAGGTGTTGAGTGTAAGTGCACAAGGGAGCTTGACTGTGAGACCGACGGGTCGAGCAGGGACGAAAGTCGGGACTAGTGATCCGGCAGTGGCTTGTGGAAGCGCTGTCGCTCAACGGATAAAAGGTACCCCGGGGATAACAGGCTGATCTTCCCCAAGAGTCCATATCGACGGGATGGTTTGGCACCTCGATGTCGGCTCGTCGCATCCTGGGGCTGGAGTCGGTCCCAAGGGTTGGGCTGTTCGCCCATTAAAGCGGTACGCGAGCTGGGTTTAGAACGTCGTGAGACAGTTCGGTCCCTATCCGCTGCGCGCGCAGGAATATTGAGAAGGGCTGTCCCTAGTACGAGAGGACCGGGACGGACGAACCTCTGGTGTGCCAGTTGTCCTGCCAAGGGCATGGCTGGTTGGCTACGTTCGGAAAGGATAACCGCTGAAAGCATCTAAGCGGGAAGCCTGCTTCGAGATGAGTATTCCCACCCTCTTGAAGGGTTAAGGCTCCCAGTAGACGACTGGGTTGATAGGCCAGATGTGGAAGCCCGGCAACGGGTGGAGCTGACTGGTACTAATAGGCCGAGGGCTTGTCCTCAGTTGCTCGCGTCCACTGTGTTGTTCCCGGGTTGCGAACAGTTATCGCACCGGTTGAACAGTTTCACTACTTAATTGAAAAGTGTGCTTGTTCGCTAGAACCCGATAGGGTTTCGGTGGTCATTGCGTTAGGGAAACGCCCGGTTACATTCCGAACCCGGAAGCTAAGCCTTTCAGCGCCGATGGTACTGCAGGGGGGACCCTGTGGGAGAGTAGGACGCCGCCGAACAATCTTTCAAGGACCCCTGGTCCCAGCGTTCAACGCTGGGACCAGGGGTCCTTTTGTTTTTCCCGAAGCGCGTCGACTGGTCGGCTGCGCGAGAATGTCTGTGGTACCCGAAGACAGGAGTCACACCCATGTCCACCAACTCTCCCGACGATCGTCCGGAGCGCGAGCCGCGTCGCCGGGACGGCGGTGACAGGGGCGGTTACCGCGGTGGTCGTGACGACCGGTCCGGTTCCGGCGCCCCTCGACGCGACAACGACCGTGGCGGTTTCCGCCGTGACGACAGCCGGCCTTCCGGCACCGGTGGCAGCACTGGCGGTGGCTTCCGCCGCGACGACCGTGACCGCGACCGCGGCCCGCGTCGTGACGACAGCAGGCCGACCGGTGGTGGTTTCCGCCGTGACGACAACCGGGGCGGTGGCGCCGGCGGCGGCGGTTTCCGTCGTGACGACAACCGGCCTTCCGGTGGCTCCTCCGGTGGTGGGTTCCGTCGTGACGACAGTCGTGGTGGGGACCGTGATCGTGGGACTCGTCGTGACGACGACCGTGGTGGATACCGGGGTGGTCAGCAGCGTGATGACCGTGGTGGCCGCCCCAGCGGTGGCTTCGAACGTCGCGACGACCGGCCGCGCGGTCCGCGCCGCGACGACGACCGGCCCTCCGGCGGCTCCTCCGGCGGCGGTTTCCGCCGTGACGACAGCAGGCCGACCGGTGGTGGTTTCCGCCGTGACGACAACCGGGGCGGTGGCTCCGGCGGTGGTTTCCGTCGGGATGACAACCGTGGCGGTGGCTTCGAGCGTCGTGACGACCGGCCCCGTGGCCCCCGTCGTGACGACGACCGGCCCTCCGGTGGCGGTTTCCGTCGTGACGACAACCGGCCTTCCGGTGGCTCCTCCGGTGGTGGGTTCCGTCGTGACGAGAGTCGTGGTGGGGACCGTGATCGTGGGCCTCGTCGTGACGACGACCGTGGTGGGTACCGGGGTGGTCAGCAGCGTGATGACCGTGGTGGCCGCCCCAGCGGTGGCTTCGAACGTCGTGATGACCGGCCCCGTGGCCCGCGCCGTGACGACGACCGGCCCTCCGGCGGCTCCTCCGGCGGCGGTTTCCGCCGCGACGACAACCGGGGCAGTGGCTCCGGTGGTGGGTTCCGTCGTGACGACAACCGGCCTTCCGGTGGCTCCTCCGGTGGTGGGTTCCGTCGTGATGACAGTCGTGGTGGGGACCGTGATCGTGGGCCTCGTCGTGACGACGACCGTGGCGGGTACCGGGGTGGTCAGCAGCGTGATGACCGTGGTGGCCGCCCCAGCGGTGGCTTCGAACGTCGTGACGACCGGCCCCGTGGCCCGCGCCGTGACGACGACCGGCCCTCCGGCGGCTCCTCCGGCGGCGGTTTCCGCCGTGACGACAGCAGGCCGACCGGCGGCGGTTTCCGCCGCGACGACAACCGAGGCGGCGACAGGGACCGGGGCGGATACCGCGGCGGTCAGCGCGACGACCGGGACCGTGGTGGTTTCCGGGGACGCGACGACCGGGGCGGCGACCGCGATCGTGAGCCGATCAAGCGGCTTCCGATTCCGGACGACGTCACGGGCCACGAGATCGACAAGGACGTACGCCAGGAGCTCATGAGCCTGCCGAAGACCCTTGCCGAGGACGTAGCGCGCAACCTGGTCATGGTGGCCCGGCTGATCGACGAGGACCCCGAGGAGGCGTACGCGTACGCCCGTATCGCCCTCCGGCTCGCGTCCCGCGTTGCCGCTGTGCGTGAGGCGGCCGGGTTCGCGGCATACGCGACACAGAAGTACGCCGAGGCGCTCGCCGAGTTCCGGGCGTCCCGGCGGATGACCGGGTCCGTGGACCTGTGGCCCGTCATGGCGGACTGCGAGCGTGGGCTCGGGCGTCCCGAGCGGGCGATGGCCATGGCCGGCGAGCCCGAGGTGCAGAGGCTGGACAAGGCCGGACAGGTCGAGATGCGCCTGGTGGCCGCCGGGGCACGTCGTGACATGGGCCAGATCGACGCCGCCATCGTGACGCTCCAGAGCCCCGAGCTCGCGTCCAACTCGGTGCAGCCGTGGACGCCGCGACTTCGCTACGCGTACGCGGACGCCCTGCTGGAGGCGGGGCGCGAGGACGAGGCGCGGGAGTGGTTCGAAAAGGCGCTGGAGGCCGACAAGGACGGTTCCACCGATGCGTCGGACCGGCTCGCCGCGCTCGACGGCGTCGAATTCGTCGATGTCCTCGGTGACGACGAGACGGCCGAGGAGGACGCGGTCCAGGAGGCCGGGTCCGGAGACCTCGACCACGAGGACGACGCCCGAGGCGACGCCGACCTCGATGACGAGCAGGACGGGGACCAGGACGGTTCCGGGGACGGTTCGGTCAAGGCTTAGCAGTTGGTGAGGAGGGGCGGCACTCCGGTCGGAGTGCCGCCCCTCCTCACGTTCCCTATCGGTCCGGCGGCCCCCGGGCAGCGTCGCGGATCAGTCGAGGGCGAGGCTTCGCATGACCAGACCCGTGGCCGGCTTCGGTCCGAACGACGTCGACTTCCTGGGCATGGTGACGCCCTGCCGGGCCAGGTCCCGGACGACCTCTTCGCGTACGGGATGCATCAGGACCGCCGTGGCGTCGAGCCGTTCCGCCTGCTCGACGGCTGCCGCGGTGTCGTGGATGTAGCCGATGTGCTCCGGCGCGTCCGGGATACGCCACACGTCGTCCAGCAGCGCGGAGTGCAGGACCGTCGCGTCCAGGGTGCGCCAGGCGTCGGGGCGGTCCGTCCGGATGGTGCGGGCCAGCAGAGCCGGGTCGGGGCGGTCCACCAGGTGGAAGCCGCCGTCGCCGGCGAGGAGGAACGCGTTGCCCCCGGCCGCCGCTTCGGCCAGTGCGTCGAGGGCCCCGGGGAGCAGCCCCTCGACTCGCCGGACGCGGAAGAGGCCGGTCAGCGCCTTCAGGGCCCGGGAGACCGGCAGCCCGCGCAGCAGCCGGTGGATGGCGCGGACCTGGAGGGGGTGGCGGGCCGTGTCGACGAGGAGGACGAGGCCGTGGTCCCACGGCCCGGGCGCGGTCTGTTCCCGCTGGAGCCGGAGGTAGGTGGCCCAGCGGTGGTGGCCGTCCGCGATGAGCGCCTGGCGCCGGGCGAGGTCGGACGCGATCGCGCTCCGTTCGGCCGGGTCCGTCACGGCCCAGAGGCGGTGCCGGAAGCCGTCCTCCGTCGTGGTGGCGAGCAGCGGTTCCCGCCGGACCGTGCGCTCGATCACCGCAGCCGCCCCGGCCGGTGCGCCCGTCCCGCCCCGGTAGGTCAGCAGCAGCGGCTCCAGATGGGCCCCTGTCGTACGCATCAGCTCCGCGCGGTCCGCGACGACGTCGTCCATGACGTCCTCGTGGGGCAGCACGATGCCCTCGGAGGCGGGGGAGAGGGCCAGGGCGCCGATCAGGCCCCGCTGGAGGATCTCGTCGTTCCGCTGCTCGTAGACGTACAGCACCGGGTCCGGGTCCGGGGCGATGACGCCCTCGGCCAGCCAGCGCTCCAGGGTGGCGGCCGCCTGCCGGTGCCGGTCCCGGGCGGTCTCGGCCTGGGGGAGGATGAGACGCACGATGTTGTGCGGATCCGCGGACTCCAGGTGGTGCAGCCCGTCGGGCCTGACGACCACGTCGTACGGGGGCGACGTCACGGCGGCGAGGCTGCCGACCCGCTCGGGGACGTAACGCAGTCCGCGGAACGGGAAAAGCCGCAGCCCCTGGTCGACGGGGCCTGAAGTGTTCATCAGGGCATCGTATGTGTGCAGAGGGCATACGCGATGATCGGGGCAGAACGCGTGGAAGAGGAGCGAGTCATATGAGCCACCAGCAGGACAGGTCCCGGCCGGCGGGGAGCGGTACGGTGCTGAGCGAGGCGTACGACACGGCTCTCCTCGACCTCGACGGGGTCGTGTACGCGGGCGGCGAGGCCATTGGCCACGCCGTGGAAGCGCTGGCTCGGGCGCGGGCCGGGGGCATGCACCTCGCGTACGTCACCAACAACGCGCTGCGCACGCCGGACGCGGTGGCCGAGCACCTGACGGAGCTCGGGGTGCCCGCCGAGGCCGCCGACGTGATCACCTCCGCCCAGGCCGTCGCCCGGCTGGTCGCCGACCAACTGCCCCCCGGGGCACGGGTGCTGGCGATCGGCGGCGAAGGGCTGCGGGTCGCGCTGCGTGAGCGCGGGCTGGTGCCGGTGGAGTCGGCGGACGACGACCCGGCGGCCGTGGTCCAGGGCTACGGCGGACCGGACATGGCGTGGGGGCGGTTCGCCGAGGCGAGCTACGCGATCCGGCGCGGGCTGCCGTGGTTCGCGTCCAACACCGACCTGACCATCCCGGGCGCCCGGGGCATCGCGCCCGGCAACGGGGCCGCGGTCGAGGTCGTCCGGATCGCCACCGGGGCCGAGCCGCAGGTCGCCGGGAAGCCGTTGCCGCCGATGCACCGCGAGACCGTGCTGCGGACGGGGGCGAAGCGGCCGCTCGTCGTCGGGGACCGGCTGGACACGGACATCGAGGGCGCGTTCAACGGGGGCGTGGACTCGCTGCTGGTGCTGACCGGGGTGACCGACGCGGCGCAGCTGCTGGCCGCCCCGCCGCAGCACCGCCCGACCTATGTGGACCGGGACCTGCGGGGGCTGCTGACCGGGCAGCCCGAGGTGACGCCTGCCGGTGAGGCCTTCCGGTGCGGGGGCTGGACGGCTGCCGTGCGCGGGGGCGAGCTGGTGCTGGAGGGCGAGGGCGAGGCGCTCGACGGGCTGCGGGCGCTCTGCGCGGCGGCCTGGGCCTTCGCCGGTCCGGGTGTGTGCGGGCTGGTGACGGGGAAGGCCCTCGCCGGGCTCGGGCTCTGAACCGGATCCCCGGCGCGGCCCGACGGACGGGCCCTGGTGCTCCCCGCGCGCACCGGGCCCCGGCGCCGTCCGACGCCCTTGGGGCGCGGAGGTGTTGAGGGCGTCGAGGGGGTGGGGCGGCGGCCCGCGACCAGTGGCGCGAAGAGGAAGATAGGTTAACCTAACTTGGTGCTGCTCGGTGGTCTGCCCGTGCCCCGCGCCGTGCCGCTCCACCTCGCCGACTCCGGGAGTACGACCATGCAGCGCCTCACCGCAGAATCGGTGACCCTCGGCTACGACCAGCGGGTCATCACCGAGAACCTCTCGGTGGAGATTCCCGACAACTCCTTCACCGTGATCGTCGGTCCCAACGCCTGCGGCAAGTCGACCCTGCTGCGCGCCCTCGCCCGGATGCTGAAGCCGAGCCGGGGGCAGGTGCTGCTGGACGGGCAGGCCATCCACCAGCTGCCGGCGAAGAAGGTGGCCCGGACGCTGGGGCTGCTGCCGCAGTCCTCCATAGCCCCCGACGGGATCACCGTCGCCGACCTCGTCGCCCGCGGCCGCTATCCCCACCAGGGGCTGCTGCGGCAGTGGTCGCCGGAGGACGAGCGGGTCGTCGACGCGTCCATGGAGTCCACCGGCGTCGCCGAGCTGGCCGATCGCTATGTCGACGAACTGTCCGGTGGTCAGCGTCAGCGGGTCTGGATCGCCATGGCGCTGGCCCAGCAGACGCCGTTGCTGCTGCTCGACGAGCCGACGACGTACCTCGACATCCAGCACCAGATCGATGTCCTCGACCTGTGCGCGGAGCTGCACGAGACGCAGGGCCGCACGCTGGTCGCGGTGCTCCACGACCTGAACCACGCGGCGCGGTACGCCACCCATCTCATCGCGATGCGGGACGGGGACGTCGTCGCGGCGGGACCGCCCTCCGAGGTGGTCGACGCGGCGTTGGTGGAGCGGGTGTTCGGGATGCGGTGCCAGGTGATCGACGATCCGGAGACGGGGACGCCGCTGGTGGTGCCCGCCGCCCGTAGGGCTCGGAAGGTCGCCGCCGCGTAAGGGGTGGGCCGGGGGTGCGGCGGCGGGTGCGGGGTGCGCCCCGGTGGGCGCTCTGTCCTCCATCGCCGGACGGGCTTGATTGTGCCGTCGCACGTCCGTGAGAGTGCGGGCCGGGACGCGCTCGAAACACCTACAGCAGCGATCTCAGTTTCAGCAGGTCGCGGAAGCCCGCCTCCAGGCGTACGCGGCCCGAGCTCCACGCCTTCGCGAAGTTCAGGTCGCCGTCCACCAGTGCCACCAGGTCGTCGCCCGTCATCGCGAGCCTGATCTCGGCCTTCTCCCGGGGTGGGCCCTCGACCGTGTCCCGCACCTGGATCCGGCCACCGGCGAGCCTGCCGGTGAACGTGATGTCGAGGTCCTTGACGTGACAGCTCAGCGAGCGGTCGAGGGCGGCTGCGCCGCGCACGTCGTCCTCGGCGGCTGCGAGGTTGTCGGAAAGTCGTGTCAGTGCGCTGCGGCACTCAGCCATGGTCGCCATCGTGCTCGACGGTACACCGGCCCGCCCATGTAGCGTTTCGGCATGAGCGACTGGACGCCGGAGGCGGGGACACCGCCCGCGAGCACGCCCGCCGAGCCCCTACCCCTGGGGGTCGTGCGCACCCCCACCGGCCATGGAGCGGTGGACGCCCGGCTGGAGCGCCTGGCCGATGCGGACCACCTCCCGGCGGACGGGCACATCGAGGTGTACGAGGATGTACACCGTGGGCTGCGGGCCGAGCTGACCTCGCTGGACGCCCGTCCGGCCGCTGTGCCCGGTCCCGTACCCACGCCTTCGCAGCACACGCATCACGACAACAGGAGCTGAACCGAACGTGGCAGGAGTGGCACGTCGCCGCCTCGACGCCGAGCTGGTACGCCGCAAGCTCGCCCGCTCGCGCGAGCACGCGAGCCAGCTGATCGCCGCGGGGCGCGTCACCGTCGGCCGCACCACCGCGACCAAACCCGCCACCCAGGTCGAGACGGCCGCCGCGATCGTCGTGACCAAGGACGACGGCGATCCGGACTACGTCTCGCGCGGCGGCCACAAGCTGGCCGGGGCGCTCGCCGCCTTCGTGCCGCTCGGGCTGACCGTGCCGGGGCGGCGGGCGCTGGACGCCGGGGCGTCGACCGGCGGGTTCACCGACGTGCTGCTGCGGGCGGGGGCCCGGCAGGTCGTCGCCGTCGACGTCGGCTACGGGCAGCTCGCGTGGTCGTTGCAGTCCGATGAACGGGTCGTCGTCAAGGACCGTACCAACGTGCGGGAGTTGACCTTGGAGGCCATCGACGGGGAGGCGGTCGACCTCGTGGTGGGGGATCTGTCGTTCATTCCGCTGGGCCTCGTGCTGCCCGCCCTCGCCCGCTGCGCCGGACCCGAGGCCGACCTGGTCCTCATGGTCAAACCGCAGTTCGAGGTGGGCAAGGAGCGGCTCGGCAGCGGCGGAGTGGTGCGGAGCCCGGAGCTGCGCGCCGAAGCCGTGCGTGAGGTGGCGCGCCGGGCCTGGGGGCTCGGTCTCGGTGTCCGGGGGGTGACGGCCAGTCCGCTGCCCGGCCCGTCGGGGAACGTCGAGTACTTTCTGTGGCTGCGGGCCGGCGCACCTGAGCTGGATCCCGCGGATGTCGACCGTGCAGTGGCGGAGGGGCCTCGTTGACGACGAATGTGACCACGAATGCGGCACGAACTGTCTTCCTTTTGGCGCACACCGGCCGGCCGGCCGCGATCCGCAGCGCGGAGCTCGTCGTGCAGGGTCTGCTGCGCAACGGGCTCGGCGTGCGGGTCTCGGCGACCGAGGCGGCCGATCTGCCGCTGCCGGACACCGTGGAGACGGTCACCGACACCAGCCCCTCCGCCGTGGACGGCTGCGAGCTGCTGATCGTCCTCGGCGGTGACGGCACCCTGCTGCGCGGCGCGGAGTTCTCCCGCGCCTCCGGGGTGCCGATGCTCGGTGTCAACCTCGGACGCGTCGGCTTCCTCGCCGAGGCCGAGCGCGACGACCTCGACAAGGTGGTCTCCCGGGTCGTCACCCGCGACTACGAGGTCGAGGAGCGGATGACGATCGACGTCGTCGTGCACAGCAACGGCGAGGTCGTGCACACCGACTGGGCGCTCAACGAGGCCGCCGTGCAGAAGGTGTCGCCCGAGCGGATGCTCGAAGTGGTCCTGGAGATCGACGGCCGACCGGTCACCGGGTTCGGCTGTGACGGGATCGTCTGCGCGACCCCGACCGGTTCGACCGCGTACGCCTTCTCGGCGGGCGGGCCCGTCGTCTGGCCCGAGGTCGAGGCGCTGCTGATGGTCCCGATCAGCGCCCACGCGCTGTTCGCCAAGCCGCTGGTGACCTCGCCCACGTCGGTGCTCGCGGTCGAGGTCCAGCCGCACACCCCGCACGGGGTGCTGTGGTGCGACGGGCGGCGGACCGTGGAGCTGCCCGCCGGGGCGCGGGTCGAGGTGCGGCGCGGTGCGGTGCCCGTACGGCTGGCGCGGCTCCACCAGGCCTCGTTCACCGACCGTCTGGTGGCGAAGTTCGCGCTGCCCGTCTCGGGCTGGCGGGGCGCGCCCCACTGACGGTTACGAGGACGCCCCACGGCCCCCGCGACCCTCGGGAGAGTGAATCCGGGAGCGGGGGTCGTCGCGCGTCCGGCCCGGGACCTCGTAAGGTCATGTCCGTGTTGGAGGAGATGCGGATACGGTCGCTCGGAGTCATCGACGACGCGGTGGTGGAGCTGTCACCCGGTTTCACCGCGGTCACGGGTGAGACCGGCGCGGGCAAGACCATGGTCGTCACGAGCCTCGGGCTGCTGCTCGGCGGGCGCGCGGACCCCGCTCTCGTACGGGTCGGGGCCAAGGCCGCGGTCGTCGAGGGCAGGATCACGGTGTCCGAGGGCGACGCGGCGGCGCTGCGGGCCGAGGAGGCCGGGGCGGAACTCGACGACGGCGCGCTGCTCATCAGCCGTACGGTCTCGGCGGAAGGACGCTCACGGGCCCATCTCGGCGGCAGATCCGTGCCGGTGGGGGTCCTGACCGAGCTGGCGGACGAACTCGTCGCCGTGCACGGCCAGACCGACCAGCAGGGGCTGCTCAAGCCCGCGCGGCAGCGGGGGGCGCTCGACCGGTACGCCGGGGACGGTGTGGCGGTCCCGCACGCCGCGTACACGGCCGCCTACCGGCGGCTGCGGACCGTCGCCGCGACCTTGGAGGAGCTGACCACCCGGGCCCGGGAGCGGGCCCAGGAGGCGGATCTCCTGCGTTTCGGCCTGAACGAGGTCGCCGCCGTCGAGCCGTTGCCGGGCGAGGACGTCGAGCTGGCCGCCGAAGCGGAGCGGCTCGGGCACGCCGAGGCGCTCGCCTCCGCCGCCTCCCTCGCGCACACGGCGCTCGCGGGGAACCCGGAGGATCCGGAGGGCGTCGACGCGACGACGGTCGTCGCCGCCGCCGGGCAGGCCCTGGACGGGGTCCGGGCCCATGACCCGGCGCTGGCCGCGCTGGCCGACCGGATCGGCGAGATCTCCATCCTGATCGCCGACGTCTCCGGCGAGCTGGCCGGGTACGCCGACCAGCTGGAGGCCGACCCGCTGCGGCTGGCCGCCGTGGAGGAGCGCCGGGCCGAGCTGACCACCCTGACCCGGAAGTACGGCACCGACATCACGGCCGTGCTCGCCTGGGCCCAGGAGGGCGCGGGCCGGCTCACCGAACTGGAGGGCGACGACGAGCGCATCGATGAGCTGACCGCGGAGCGTGACGGGCTGCGGGCCGAACTGTCGGTGCTCGGACAGGCGTTGACGGATGCGCGTACGGAAGCGGCGGCCCGGTTCGCCGAGGCGGTGACGGGCGAGCTGGCCTCGCTCGCCATGCCGCACGCCCGGGTCTCCTTCGCCATCCGGCAGACGGAGGCGGCGGACGAGGCGTCCGGCATCGACATCGGCGGGCGCGGCGTCGCCTTCGGCCCCTCCGGCGCGGACGAGGTCGAACTGCTGCTCGCCCCGCACCCCGGGGCCCAGCCCCGGCCGATCGCCAAGGGCGCTTCGGGCGGTGAGCTGTCGCGGGTGATGCTCGCGGTCGAGGTCGTCTTCGCGGGCTCCGACCCCGTACCGACGTATCTCTTCGACGAGGTCGACGCGGGCGTCGGCGGCAAGGCGGCGGTCGAGGTCGGCCGGCGGCTCGCCAAGCTCGCCCGGTCCGCCCAGGTGGTGGTCGTGACGCATCTGCCGCAGGTGGCGGCCTTCGCCGACCGGCAGCTGCTGGTCGAGAAGACCGTGGACGGCTCCGTGACCCGCAGCGGCGTCACGGTCCTGGAGGGCGAGGACCGGGTCCGGGAGCTGTCCCGGATGCTGGCGGGCCAGGAGGACTCCGAGACGGCCCGCGCCCACGCCGAGGAGCTGCTGGCCACGGCCCGCGCCGAATAGCCGATCGCGCGGCCGTACGGATACGGGCGGAGGGTCCTCCTCGGGGGTCCCTCCGCCCGTACGTGCTTCCGGCGGGCGGATCTCGACAATCTCGCGCCTCGATATTCACCCGTGAGGGTGGTGCGGTGTGGTCGGTTGTCGCCCTGAGTGCGGCAGCAACGTTACGGCGGTCCCGGAACGTGCGTACGGGCTGGCATCCTTGGCGCTGTACTTTCCGCCGACTCCGGAGCCCCGGGGAGCCAATCAACGTGTCACAACTGCGTACGGTCCAAGTCCTGGGCGGCGGCAGTGCGGGCAGTAGCGCGCACGTCGGTTCGCTGGCCGCCGGGCTGGTGGCGCGTGGGGTACGGGTGACCGTCTGCGCCCCGTCCGCGGTGGACCGCGCCTACGACTTCACGGCCACCGGGGCCCGGTTCCTTCCGGTGCCCCGGCGCAGCGACCCGGCCGCCGTCGCCGCGCTGCGAGCCGCCTGCGCGGGTGCGGACGTCGTCCACGCCCATGGACTCCACGCGGCCGCCCGCACCGCCCTCGCGCTGAGCGGCCGAGCCGTGCCCCTGGTGATGACCTGGCACACGCGGCGGTACGCGGAAGGCGCCCGTCGGCAGATCCTGCACCTGCTGGAACGGCGTGCCGCACGGGCGGCCGCGGTGGTCCTGGCCCCCTCGTCCGACCTGGTGGACCGGGCCCGCGAGCGGGGCGCCCGCGATGCCCGGTTCGCTCCCGTGGCCCTCCCGCACCCGCGCCCACGCCCCGCCGGTGACGGCGACGAGGGCAAGGCGCGGGCCGAACTGGGGGCGGTTGACCGGCCGTTGCTGATGACCGCCGGCAGTCTCGTACCGCATCACTACGACGTCCTGCTGGACGCGGCCCGCCTCTGGCGGTGTCTCGACCCCGTGCCGCTGCTCGTCGTCGCGGGGGAGGTGCGCGACCGGGGCGCTCTGCAACGGCGGATCAGGGACGAGGAGTTGCCCGTCACTCTCACCGGAAGCCGGGACGGCGTGGGGCAGTTGCTCGCCGCCGCCGACCTGGCCCTGCTGCCGAGCCGGTGGGAGGGCCGCTCCCCGCTGGCGCAGTCGGCGCTGCGCGCGGGGGTCCCGCTCGTGGCCACCGCGGTCGGCGGCGTGCCCGAACTGGTCGGTGAGGCAGCCGCATGGGTGCCCTACGGCAACGCCGAGGCCCTCGCCCGTACGGTCGTGGGGCTGCTCGGGGACCCGGCGGAGCGTGCCCGGCTCGCCGCGGCCGGGCGGGTGCAGGCGGCGGGCTGGCCCACCGAGGACGACACGATCGCCCATGTGCTCAGCGTCTACGACGAGTTGGCGCAGCCGCCGGCGGCAGGGCGGGTGCGCTGAAGCGGCCGGCTCCAGGCCCCGCCTGCTCTCAGGTCGTGTGGCGGCGGGCCCGCAGCGCCAGGCTCAGCGCCAGCACCGTCTGCGGGTCGTCCAGGTCCGTGCCCAGCAGCTCGCCGATCCGGGCCAGCCGGTTGTAGAGCGTCTGGCGGTTGAGGTGCAGCTCGCGGGCGGTCTCCGCCTTGCGGCCCGCGTGGGCCAGATACGCCTGGAGCGTCGGGAGCAGCGGCGGGCGCGAGGTGCGGTCGTGCTCGCGCAGCGGGCCGATCGCCCGGTTCACGAACGCCGCCAGGTCCGGGTGGTCCCGCAGCCGCCACAGCAGCAGGTCGATGTCGAGGCGCCGGGCGTCGTACCAGGGCCGGTCGTCCAGGCCCTGCGCGGCCGTCGCCGTCTCCGACGCGTGCCGCAGCCCCGCGCCCGCCGCGGCCCAGCCGCCCGCGACGCCGACCACGACCACCGGCGGCCGCGATCCGGCGCGGTCGAGGCCCGCCCGCTCCACCCCGGCCCGCAGCGCCGCCGCCACCCGGTCCGCGACCGCGGTGCGCTCGCCCTCCGAACGCAGCCCGACCAGCAGCGGAACCCGCCCCTCCACGGGCCGTACGCCGAGCAGCACCGGTACCCCGACCGAGGCCAGCTCCTCCAGGACCGCGCGGGCCAGCACCGCCCAGTTGCCCGACGGGGACAGCTCGGGGGCCAGCCGCATCACCACCGGGAGCAGCGGGGTGTCGCCGGGCCGGAAGCCGAGCACCCGGGCCTGGGCGGGGGCGTCCTCGGGGGCGATCCGGCCCTCCGCGAGGTCGGTGAGGAAGTCGCCCCGGCCCCGGGCCGCCAGCTCCTCCTCCTGCCGGGCCTGCATCAGCACGACGGCGAGGAGGCCCGCCGCGCGCTCCGCCGCCATCCGGTGCACGGGCGCCAGGGGCCCGGCCACCGCGAGCAGCACCAGCCGGGCCCGTACCGCACCGGTCTCGGGACCGCCGCCGTCCACGTCCACCAGCACCGCACCGGCCGGCGGGCTCTCCCGGGCCGCCCGGTCGCCGCGCATGCCCTCCCAGATCTGGAGCGGGTCCGCGCCCACCGGGGCGGTTCCGGTGGACGCCGCGTACAGGAGCCGGCCGTCGGGCGTCTCCAGGAAGACCGGGTTGGATGTGAAGTCGGCGAGGATCCCGAGGACCTGCGGCACCCCGCCGCCGTCGAGCAGCGCCCGGGTCGCGCGCCGGTGCACCTCCTCCGCCTGCTGGAGCAGCGCGTAGTGCCCGTTGACGATCTCGGTGTGCACCTCCTCGGTCACCACGACGAACGGCACCTCGCGGTGCAGCTGGACCAGCGGGAGCCCGGCCGCGCGGGCGGCGTCCACGATGGAGGCGGGCAGCCGGCCGAAGCGCGGGCCGAGCTCCACCACCAGGGCCGCGATGCCCCGGTCGGCGAGGCGGCGGACGAAGGCGCGCTGTTCGGCGGGGCGGGCGCCAAGGCCCAGACCGGTGGTCAGGAGCAGCTCGCCGCCCTTGAGGAGGGAGGCGATGTTCGGGACCTCTCCCGCGTGCACCCAGCGCACCGTGCGGTTCAGCCGGTCGGCGCCGGCCACCACCTCCGGGAGCCCGGCGCGCAGCCCCGGCAGCTCCAGCGCCCGCTGCACGGTGATTCCGCTGTGGCTCTCCACGTACCGGCCCGCTTCCTTGTGCCCTGCCCGTCGATCGGGCGGTCGTCCTGTCCAGGACGCTACCGCCCGGGCGCCGGGGCGCGCACCGCAGGGGAGGAGCGCGGACGCGTTGCCGTGCCGGGCCCGCCGGTCAGGGCGTCGTCAGCAACCCCGCGAGCGCGCCCCGGCTCAGCCGCAGCGCCTCGATCCGGTCGTCCATCACCGCCAGCTCCCCGCCGAGGATCTCCCGCAGCTCCGCGCACCAGTCGAACGCGGGCCCCTCGCCCCGGGCACACGGCAGCACCTGGGCGATCACCTCGGTGGTCAGGCCCGCCCGCAGCAGCGCGCGGATCTGCGTGACGGTCACCACGGCCTCCTCGGCGTAGGCGCGATAGCCGTTCGCGCCCCGCCCGGCCGACAACAGCCCCTGCGCCTCGTAGTACCGCAGCGACCGCGCGCTGACGCCCGTCCGCCGGGACAACTCCCCGATCAGCATGTGCCGTGCCCCGTTCTTTCTTGACCTTGTCACCAATGTCAGGCCCTAACGTCCGGACCATGAACCAGGATTCCCCGTACATCGTGCAGCTGAACGGCCGGACGGCCACCACCGGCGACCTCGCGCCGCTCGCCTTCGCGGGCCACGCCCACTTCACCGCCGTGCAGGTCACGGGCGGCCGGGTCCGCGGCCTCGACCTCCACCTGGAGCGGCTGAGATCCGCGTCGGCGGAGCTGTTCGGCCGGGCTCTCCCGGACGACCTCGTGCGCGCGCGTCTGCGTACGGCGCTCCGCGACGGACCGGCCGACCTCTCGCTGACGGCCACGGTGTACTCCCCGGCGGGCGAGTTCACCGCGGCCGACGCGGATCCCGCGCTCCTCGTGCGCACCGGCCCGGCGTCGTCCGGCCCCGCCGGGCCGCTCGCCCTGGCGGCGGTCCGGCACGACCGGTTCCAGCCGCACATCAAGCACGTCGGCGAGCCGGCCAAGACGCATCTGCTCCGCAGGGCCGTCGCCGACGGCTTCGACGACGCCGCCTTCCTGGACGGGGAGGGCCGGTTCAGCGAGGCGACGATCTGGAACCTGGCCTTCTGGGACGGTACGTCGGTGCTGTGGCCCCGGGCCGGCCTGCTGACCGGGACGACCATGGGCATCGTCCGCCGGCAGCTGGACCGGCTCGGGGTCGGACAGCGGACCGTCGCGATCACCCCCGACGACCTTCCCGCCCTCGCCGGCGCGGTCGTCATGAACTCCTGGACGCCGGGCGTGAGCGTCCACCGGATCGGCGCGGTCGAGCTGCCGGCCGCCCCGCCGTTCCTGGAGCTGCTCCACCGGGCGTACGCGGCCGAACCGCTCACCGCCCCCTGAGAACGCGCGACGGCCGCCCCGCAGAGCCCGGGGCGGCCGTCCTCACCGTCGGCGGCTCAGCCGACGTACGCGCCGCTCGCCGTCAGCCGCAGAGCCGTGTCGATCAGCGGGACATGGCTGAACGCCTGCGGGAAGTTCCCCACCTGGCGCTGGAGGTTGGAGTCCCACTCCTCGGCCAGCAGGCCCAGGTCGTTGCGGAGCGCCAGCAGCTTCTCGAACAGCTGACGCGCCTCGTCGACCCGGCCGATCATCGCGAGGTCGTCGGCCATCCAGAACGAGCAGGCCAGGAACGCGCCCTCGTCGCCCGCCAGACCGTCGACGCCCGCGTTCTCGCCTTCCGTCGGGTAGCGCAGGATGAAGCCGTCCTCCGTGGACAGCTCCCGCTGGATCGCCTCGATCGTGCCGATGACCCGCTTGTCGTCCGGCGGCAGGAAGCCCATCTGCGGGATGAGCAGCAGGGAGGCGTCCAGCTCCTTCGACCCGTAGGACTGGGTGAAGGTGTTGCGCTCCTTGTCGTAGCCGCGGTCGCAGACGTCCCGGTGGATGTCGTCGCGGAGCTGGTACCACCGCTCCAGCGGGCCTTCGACGTCCCCGGACTCGACCAGCTTGATCGTCCGGTCGACCGCGACCCACGCCATCACCTTCGAGTGCACGAAGTGCCGGCGCGGCCCGCGCACCTCCCAGATGCCCTCGTCGGGCTCCTCCCAGTGCTTCTCCAGATACTCGATCAGCTTGAGCTGGAGGCCCATGGCGTAGTCGTTGCGGGTCAGCCCGGTCATGTGCGCCAGGTGCAGTGCCTCGGTGACCTCGCCGTACACATCGAGCTGGAGCTGGTTGGCCGCGCCGTTGCCGACCCGGACCGGGCCGGAGTTCTCGTAACCGGGCAGCCAGTCCAGCTCCGCCTCGCCGAGCTCGCGCTCGCCGGCGATGCCGTACATGATCTGGAGGTTCTCCGGGTCGCCCGCCACCGCCCGCAGCAGCCACTCGCGCCAGGCGCGGGCCTCCTCCCGGTATCCGGTGCGCAGCAGCGAGGAGAGGGTGATCGCGGCGTCCCGCAGCCAGGTGTACCGGTAGTCCCAGTTCCGTACGCCCCCGATCTCCTCGGGCAGCGAGGTGGTCGGGGCCGCGACGATGCCGCCGGTCGGCGCGTACGTGAGGGCCTTCAGCGTGATCAGGGAGCGGACGACCGCCTCCCGATAGGGCCCGTGGTACGTACACTGATCGACCCATTCGCGCCAGAACAGCTCGGTCGCCTCCAGGGCCCCCTCGGGTTCGGGGAGGGCGGGCGGCCCGTGGTGCGAGGGCTGCCAGCTGATCGTGAACGCCACCCGTTCGCCGGGGCCGACGGTGAAGTCGGAGTAGGTGGTCAGGTTCTTGCCGTACGTCTCCGCCTCGGTGTCCAGCCAGACGGAGTCCGGACCGGCGACGGCGACCGTGCGGTTGTCGACCTTGTGCACCCAGGGCGTCACCCGGCCGTAGCTGAAACGCATCCGCAGCTCCGAGCGCATCGGCACCCGGCCGCTGACGCCCTCCACGATCCGGATGAGCTGCGGCGCGCCGTCACGCGGGGGCATGAAATCGGTCACCCGTACGGTGCCGCGTGGCGTGTCCCACTCCGATTCCAGGACGAGGGAGTCACCGCGATAGCGGCGCCGGTCGGCGAAGACCGGTTCCGTTCCTTCCGCTCTCGCGGGGCTCATGCGCCAGAAGCCGTGTTCCTCGGTGCCCAGAAGCCCCGCGAACACGGCGTGCGAATCGAAGCGGGGCAGGCACAGCCAGTCCGCTGTGCCGTCCCGGCAGACCAGGGCTGCGGTCTGCATGTCTCCGATGAGTGCGTAATCCTCGATGCGCCCGGCCACGTGCGTCTCCAGTCGAACGGCCATGTCGCCCTGTAAGAGGGCGCTTACTGCAGGTCAAGGGGTCGTAGGGTCTTTCACCCGGGAAGATCCGACGAGTCCTGTACCGGTGGGCGGCCTGGGTGGTGCCGCCGCCCGGCCGTCTCGGCAGCGAGTGTTTGAGCAGGATACGACGCGCCGCGAAGATCCGCGCGACGGTCTCCGCAACATCTCTGAGCTGATCGAGTGGGACGTGAAGTGCCTGGGGTGAAGGTGTGACGGCCCTGTGCGGGGTGTGGCCGGAAGCAGCCTCCCGCCGTCGCTGTTACCCTGGTAGCCCGTGGACCGGTGGTCGTTCGCGACAGCGCACGAGGCCCCCGAACCGCAGCGACGGCGCCCCCGGAATCCCCGGTTCGGTCGCCGGTACGCACCTCAGAATCGCGACCACGGGAGCCCCCTTTGGCTATGCAGCCCACATCCACGACGACCAAGCACATCTTCGTCACCGGGGGTGTCGCCTCCTCCCTCGGCAAGGGTCTGACTGCCTCCAGCCTGGGTGCCCTGCTCAAGGCACGGGGCCTGCGGGTCACCATGCAGAAGCTCGACCCCTACCTCAACGTCGACCCGGGCACGATGAACCCCTTCCAGCACGGTGAGGTGTTCGTCACGAACGACGGCGCCGAGACCGACCTGGACATCGGCCACTACGAGCGCTTCCTCGACGTCGACCTCGACGGCTCCGCCAACGTGACGACCGGCCAGATCTACTCGCAGGTCATCGCCAAGGAGCGGCGCGGCGAGTATCTGGGCGACACCGTCCAGGTCATCCCGCACATCACCAACGAGATCAAGCACCGCATCCGCCGCATGGCCACCGACGACGTGGACGTCGTCATCACGGAGGTCGGCGGCACGGTCGGCGACATCGAGTCGCTGCCGTTCCTGGAGACCGTCCGCCAGGTCCGCCACGAGGTCGGCCGGGACAACGTCTTCGTCGTCCACATCTCGCTGCTGCCCTACATCGGCCCCTCCGGCGAGCTGAAGACCAAGCCCACCCAGCACTCGGTGGCCGCCCTGCGCAACATCGGCATCCAGCCGGACGCCATCGTGCTGCGCGCCGACCGCGAGGTCCCCACCGCCATCAAGCGCAAGATCTCGCTGATGTGCGACGTCGACGAGACCGCCGTGGTGGCCTGCCCGGACGCCCGGTCGATCTACGACATCCCCAAGGTGCTGCACACCGAGGGTCTGGACGCCTACGTCGTGCGCAAGCTCGACCTGCCGTTCCGGGACGTCGACTGGACCACCTGGGACGATCTGCTGGACCGGGTCCACAACCCCGACCACGAGGTCACCGTCGCGCTGGTCGGCAAGTACATCGACCTGCCCGACGCCTATCTCTCGGTCACCGAGGCGATCCGCGCCGGCGGCTTCGCCAACAAGGCCCGGGTCAAGGTCAAGTGGGTCACCTCCGACGACTGCCGGACCGCGGCGGGCGCCGCCGAGCACCTCGGGGACGTCGACGCGATCTGCATCCCGGGCGGCTTCGGCGAGCGCGGTGTCGACGGCAAGGTCGGCGCCATCCGCTACGCCCGCGAGAACAAGGTCCCGCTGCTCGGCCTCTGCCTCGGCCTCCAGTGCATCGTGATCGAGGCGGCCCGCTCGCTCGCCGAGATCCCCGACGCCAACTCCACCGAGTTCGACGCCGCCACCTCCCACCCCGTCATCTCGACGATGGAGGAGCAGCTCGCCTACGTCGAGGGCGCGGGAGACCTGGGCGGCACCATGCGGCTCGGCCTCTACCCGGCAAAGCTCGCCGAGGGCTCCCTCGTCCGCGAGGCCTACGACGGCCAGCCGTACGTGGAGGAGCGCCACCGCCACCGCTACGAGGTCAACAACGCCTACCGCGGTGAGCTGGAGAAGAAGGCCGGACTGGTCTTCTCCGGCACCTCCCCGGACAACAAGCTCGTCGAGTACGTCGAGTACCCGCGCGAGACGCACCCCTACCTGGTCGCCACCCAGGCGCACCCGGAGCTGCGCTCCCGCCCGACCCGCCCGCACCCGCTCTTCGCGGGTCTGGTGAAGGCCGCCGTCGCGCGCCAGGTCGCCGCCGCGAAGGGCGCGGACGCGTAACACCGAGGCACTACGGTTGACCGGGGTACGGATCCTGCGCGGATCGGTGCCCCGGTTTCCGTTGGTTCGTGGGAGGACGTGGACGTACATGGGTATCCAGGACAAGCCCGAGGAGTGGCAGGTCACCGCGACCGCGACCCCCTTCACCGGCAACAAGACCAGCGTCCGCACCGACCAGGTGGTGATGCCCGACGGGTCCGTCCACGGCCGTGACTACCAGGTCCACCCCGGCTCCGTCGCCGTCCTCGCGCTGGACGACGACGACCGGGTCATCGTGCTGCGTCAGTACCGGCACCCGGTGCGCCACCGGCTCTGGGAGATCCCGGCCGGACTGCTCGACGTCCCCGGCGAGAACCCCCTGCACGCCGCTCAGCGCGAGCTGTACGAGGAGGCGCACGTCAAGGCCGAGGACTGGCGGGTGCTGACCGACGTCTACACCACGCCCGGTGGCTGCGACGAGGCCGTGCGGGTCTTCCTCGCCCGCGATCTCTCCGAGGCGGAGGGCGAGCGGTACGCGGTCGCCGAGGAGGAGGCCGACATGGAGCACGCCCGGGTGCCGCTGCCCGAGCTGGTCCGCTCGGTGATCGCGGGGGACGTGCACAACAACTGCCTGGTCGTCGGGGTGCTCGCGCTCTTCGCCGTACGCGCGGGCGACGGCGTCGACTCCCTGCGCCCCGCCGAGGCGCCCTGGCCGGCCCGGCCCTTCGAGGCCTGACGGGCCGTCGGCCCGCCCGGCCATCTGACGGGCCGTCCGCCGCCGCACAGCGCACCCTCGATCGGACGATCACAGCACCTGGTGATCGTAAAAAATGAAGAAATGCTGATCCGATCGGGGGATGTTCCTCGTGCTCCGCTCCACTCCGCAGTGATCGTCGTCACCGCTGAACTACGCTCGAAACGCACCCGACCGGAGTTCCGGCGGGCACCGCGTGCAGCGAAGTGGAGCGTGGCTCGTGACCGATCAGGCGGTGGACACCAGCGGCCCGGCGAAGGCCCCGGGGGCCGAGGAGCCGTCCGGCGCCGCCCCGCCCCGATTCTTCGGCCGCGAACGTGAGTTGAAGGCCCTGCGGGCGGACATCGAGCGGGCCGGCCTCGACACCCTGGCCGGCCGCAAAGCCCCCCGGGCCCGGGTCCTGCTCATCGCGGGCCGGCCCGGATCCGGCCGCAGCGCACTCGCCGAGGAACTGGCCGGGGCGCTCACCGGAACCGACGCCGCCGGGGCCGCCGCGACCGCCACGGGCGCACTGCCCTGGGCCGCTCCCGGTACGGGCTCCGGCGACTACCCCGACGGGGTGCTCCGGGTCGGCCTCACCGACCCCGGCGGCGGACGCGTCCCCACCGAGCGCACCGCGGGCGAGCTCCTCGGCCTCCTCGGGGTGGCGGTCCCGCCCGGCGCCGATCAGGACGAACTCTCCGAGATGGTCCGCGAGGCCCTCGCCGTACGCCGGGTCGTCCTGGTGCTCGACGACGCGGCCGACGCCGAACAGGTCGACCCGCTGCTCCCGGAGAACCCGGACTGCCTGGTCCTCGCCACCGCGACCGGGCCGCTGACCGGCATCCCCGACGTACGGCCCTGCACCCTCGGCGGACTGGAGGCGGGCGCGGCGGTGCGGCTGCTCGCCCGCGTCATCGGACAGGTCCGCATCACCGTCGACCCTCGCACCGCGGAGAGTCTGTCCGAGGAGTGCGGGGGCCAGCCCGCGGCGCTCGCCCTGATGGGCGGCCTGCTCGCCGCGCACCCCATGGCCTCGGTCGCCGACGTCGCCAAGCAGCTGCACGAGCTCCCCGACCCGGGCGAGCACCTGCCCACCGGCGCCCGCCCGCTGGCCCGCGCGTTCCGGCTCGTCCACGACTCCCTGCCCCAGGCCGCCGCCCGGATACTGCGTCTGCTGGCCCTCGCCCCCGCCGGGCTCGCCGACGCCCACACGGCCTCCGCGCTGGCCGGCTGCTCGGTCTCCGCCGCCCGCTCCACCCTCGACGACTTCGTGAAGCTGGGGCTGCTGCGGACGGACGGCGCGGCCCACCCGCAGTACGCGGTGCCCGGCTGCCTCGCCCCGCTGCTGCTGGCCCTCCTGGAGGACCGGGACCGGCCGGCCGAGATCCAGCTCGCCCGCGCCCGGATGCTGGAGCGGACCGTGCGCCGGCTCCAGTCCTGCCGGGCGGTCACCGAGCCGGAGAGTACCCCCGCCCGCCGCGGGCTCGCCGGCCTGCCCCGCTCGCTGCGCTTCCCGAACGCGGACGAGGCGGGCGCGTGGCTGCGGGTCCGCCAGCCCGCCCTGCTCGCGTCGGCCCGGCTCGCCGTGGCGGACGGTGAGCTCGACACCCTGGCGCGGCGGCTGGTGGCGGCCCTGGTGCGGGCGCTGGCCGCGCACCGGGGGACGGAGGAGGCGGCCCCCGAGCTGTACGGGCTGCACGGCCTCGTCCTGGACGTGGCGCTCCGCCGCGAGCTGCCCCGCGAGCAGGCGGCCGCCCTGCTGAACCTCGCGGACCTGGACGCCCGCACCGGCCGCACCCGGGACGCGCTGACCCGCTACCGGGCCGCGCTGGACGCCGGAAAGGCCGCGAAGGACCTGTACGCCACCGGCCGCGCGATGGAATCCGTGGGCGGCGCGTACGAGGAGCTGGGCGACTACCACCGGGCCGCCGACTGGTACGGGCGGGCGCTCGCCCAGCGGCTGACCCAGGGCGAGCACGCCGAGGAGGCCCGGCTGTACGGGCGGCTCGGGGCGGTCCACACGTACGCCGGGCGCTACGGCGAGGCGCTGCGGAACTGGCGGGCCGCCGCCTCGGGCCACCGCAGGCTCGGCGATCCGGCGGCCCGGGCGCGGGCGCTCAGCGAGGCGGCCCGGGTCCAGGAGTACGCGGGCCGGCCGCACGACTCGCTCCAGACCTGCCGGGAGGCCGTCGACCTGGCCCGGCACGCCGGTGACGTGCGGCTTCAGGCGGCGCTCCAGCTGCGGCTCGCCGACACGCTCGACCGGCTCGGGGACCCCGCGGCGGCCGGGTTGCACCGGAACGCCGCCGAGAGATTGCTGGGCGAGGAGGCTTCTGCCTACGAAATCCGTAGTGCTTCGACGGAAAGTTAATGCTTTGTAAGGCTAGACAGCGCGAAGTCCTTCATTAGACTGGCTCTGCCGCGGTCCTCCGTGGCGTCTCCATTTAAGCTGTATATATCCGGGTGTGCACCGTTCTGCCCGGATGACCCTCCGAGCCAAGGACCGTGATCGACGTGAAGGTCGGCATCCCCCGCGAAGTCAAGAACAACGAGTTCCGGGTGGCGATCACCCCCGCCGGAGTGCATGAGCTCGTCCGCCACGGCCACCAGGTCGTCATCGAGCACGACGCCGGTGTCGGCTCGTCCATCCCGGACGAGGAGTACGTCGCCGCCGGCGCGCGGATCCTCGCCACCGCCGATGAGGTCTGGGCCGCCGCCGACCTGCTGCTGAAGGTCAAGGAGCCGGTCGCCGAGGAGTACCACCGCCTCCGCAAGGACCAGACTCTCTTCACGTACCTGCACCTCGCCGCCTCCCGCGAGTGCACCGACGCGCTGCTGGCCTCCGGCACCACCGCCATCGCCTACGAGACGGTCGAGACCGCGAACCGCGCCCTCCCGCTGCTCGCCCCGATGTCCGAGGTCGCGGGCCGCCTCGCCCCGCAGGTCGGCGCGTACCACCTGATGCGCTCCGTCGGCGGCCGCGGCGTGCTGCCCGGCGGTGTCCCCGGCACCGCGGCGGGCAAGGCCGTCGTCATCGGCGGCGGTGTCTCCGGCTGGAACGCCACGCAGATCGCCGTGGGCCTCGGCTTCCACGTCACGCTGCTCGACCGCGACATCAACAAGCTGCGCGAGGCCGACAAGATCTTCGGCACCAAGGTGCAGACCGTCGTCTCCAACGCCTTCGAGCTGGAGAAGGCTGTCGTCGAGGCCGATCTCGTCATCGGCGCCGTGCTGATCCCCGGAGCCAAGGCGCCGAAGCTGGTCACCAACGAGCTCGTCGCCAAGATGAAGCCCGGAAGTGTACTTGTCGACATTGCAATCGACCAGGGTGGCTGCTTCGAGGACTCGCGTCCGACGACCCACGCCGAGCCGACCTTCCAGGTCCACGACTCGGTCTTCTACTGCGTCGCCAACATGCCCGGCGCGGTGCCCCACACCTCCACCTACGCGCTCACCAACGCGACGCTGCCCTACATCGTGGAGCTCGCGAACCGCGGTTGGGCCGACGCCCTGCGCCGCGACGCCGCCCTGGCCAAGGGCCTCAACACCCATGAGGGCCAGGTGGTTTACCGCGAGGTGGCCGAAGCGCACGGTCTCCCGCACGTCGAGCTGACCGCGCTCCTGGGCTGACGGGTCAATCCCCTCCGTCAACATCGCGCGTCCGGCCGGACCTTGCCGAGCAAGGTCCGGCCGGACGCGTATCGGGCCCTGTGGGGCCCTTGCGCAACTCGCGCCGAACGTAACCCTTTACCCGTTTCGTGCTGCGGTGAAATGTGTGGCTTGGTCGCTGTGCACCCTTGACAGCGAGGCGTTCGATTGCCGACACATCGGGCCGGGTCCGGCGGATTGTGTTGCTGCGGACCGGTGACACGCCATAGAGTCGCCAATCGTCGGCATGGTGCCACGCTGACCTATCGATAAGTTTCCTGGTCACGTCCAAGGAGGTAAGACGACTTGTGAATGAGTCGACAATTACTCCCGGGGGTGGTCAACCAGGGATGCCTGCACGGGGTCTGAGCCCGATCGGGCTCGAAGCTGTCGGCTCCGTCGCTGTCCGCACCTTCGCCACCCAACAGCACATGACGACAGCCCCCCAGATGATGGACGGCCTACACGTGAACGCCACGGCCGGCAACGAGAGCAGCCGGGACACCGACCGCTTCGCCGACTTCGCCGAGGTGCCCGAGGGGCACTTCTACGACCCCGACGCCGAGTACGAGCCCGATCCGGAGTACGCGGCCACCCTCGCGCCCGACGCCGCGCGTCAGCGCCGCGAGCGCATCGGCCCGACCGGGCGGCCCCTGCCGTACTTCCCGATCCCGGGCCCCCTGACCGACCACGGCCCCGCGAAGATCATCGCGATGTGCAACCAGAAGGGCGGCGTCGGCAAGACCACGTCGACCATCAACCTGGGCGCCGCGCTCGCGGAGTACGGACGCCGGGTCCTGCTCGTCGACTTCGACCCGCAGGGCGCCCTCTCCGTGGGCCTCGGGGTCAACCCGATGGAGCTGGACCTCACCGTCTACAACCTGCTCATGGAGCGGGGCATGACGGCCGACGACGTCCTGCTCAAGACCGCGGTCCCCAACATGGACCTGCTGCCCAGCAACATCGACCTCTCCGCGGCCGAGGTGCAGCTCGTCAGCGAGGTGGCCCGCGAGTCCACGCTCCAGCGCGCCCTGAAGCCGCTGATGGCCGACTACGACTACATCGTGATCGACTGTCAGCCCTCGCTCGGCCTGCTCACCGTGAACGCCCTGACGGCCGCGCACAAGGTCATAGTGCCGCTCGAGTGCGAGTTCTTCGCCCTGCGCGGGGTGGCGCTGCTCACCGAGACCATCGAGAAGGTCCAGGAGCGGCTCAACCCGGAGCTGGAGCTCGACGGCATCCTCGCCACCATGTACGACTCCCGTACGGTGCACAGCCGCGAGGTCCTGGCGCGCGTCGTCGAGGCCTTCGACGAGCACGTCTACCACACGGTCATCGGCCGCACGGTCCGCTTCCCGGAGACCACGGTCGCCGGTGAGCCCATCACCACCTACGCCTCCAACTCGGTCGGCGCAGCCGCCTATCGCCAGCTCGCCAGGGAGGTGCTCGCCCGGTGTCACGCCGAGTGAGTCTGCCGGGGGCCGACGAACTGTTCCGTACCACCGGAGGCGGGATGGGCCTCCAGCCGTCCTCGCCGGCGGAGCGGCGGCGCAAGGCGAACGGCGAGCCGCGGGTGCCCGCGCCCGCCGAGGAGAGCGATCCCTCCGGCCAGGCCGCCTCCGCCGACCGTCAGGAGCACGACGCGGCCGACGCGGACGGTGGCGACTCGCGCAGCCGCGCCGACGAGCGTCCCCCGTCCGCCAAGGCCGCCTCCGGCGAGCGCCCCGCGCCCTCCGCCACCCCGGCCGAGCAGCCCCCGGCGGTCCAGCAGCAGCGCAGACGAGGCGGCGGACGCGGCGCCAACCGCCGCCCCAGCGGCCGGGAACGCCACGACGAGAAGATCACGGTCTACGTCTCCGCCGAGGAGCTGATGGACCTCGAACACGCCCGGCTCGTCCTGCGCGGCGAACACGGCCTGGCCGTCGACCGCGGCCGCATCGTCCGCGAGGCGGTGGCGGTGGTCCTGGCCGACCTGGAGTCCCGGGGCGACGCGAGCATCCTCGTACGGCGGCTGCGCGGCCGCTGAGCACGGCGCGGGTAGCCTGCCCCGCAGGACCCGCCGCCAGGCGGGACCCGTCCGCGCCCCCGCCCCACCCCTGGACCACCATGCCCACGCCCGACGACCCCGTCACCCCGCGCCGCCGTGCCCTGGGGCGGGGGCCGGGCGCGGCGGCGCCGCCCGTGGAGGCGGAGGGGGCCGTACGAGAGCTTGAACCCGCACGAGAGCTTGAACCCGTACCCGAGCCGGAAGCCGTACCGGAGCCGGATCCGGAGCCGGCAGCCGGACAGGTGCCGGAGCCGGAAGCCGTACCGGAGGCGGAAGCGGACGACAAGCGCTTCACCGTGCGGCTGGTGAACTTCGAGGGCCCCTTCGATCTCCTCCTCCAGCTGATCTCCAGGCACAAGCTGGATGTGACCGAGGTCGCCCTGTCGAAGGTCACCGACGAGTTCATGGCGTACATCCGCGCCATGGGCCCCGACTGGGACCTCGACCAGACCACCGAGTTCCTCGTCGTCGCCGCCACGCTGCTCGACCTCAAGGCCGCCCGGCTGCTGCCCGCGGCCGAGGTCGAGGACGAGGCCGACCTCGCGCTCCTGGAGGCGCGGGACCTGCTCTTCGCGCGGCTGCTCCAGTACCGCGCGTACAAGCGGATCGCCGAGATCTTCCAGGGCCGCCTGGAGTCGGAGGCCCGTCGCCAACCCCGTACGGTCGGCCTGGAGGACCAGCACGCCGCGCTGCTGCCCGAGGTGGTCATCAGCATCGGGCCCGAGGGCTTCGCCCGGCTCGCGGTGAAGGCGATGCAGCCGAAGCCCAAGCCCCAGGTGTACGTCGACCACATCCACGCCCCGCTGGTCAGCGTCCGGGAGCAGGCGGGCCTCGTGGTGGAGCGGCTGCGCGAGGCCGGGGCGGCGGTGAGCTTCGCCGTGCTGACCGAGGACGCCCCGGACACCCTGACCGTGGTCGCCCGGTTCCTGGCCCTGCTGGAGCTGTACCGCGAGAAGGCCGTCACCCTCGACCAGGACGAGGCGCTGGGCGACCTGCTGGTGACCTGGTGCGGCGGGGCGGAGGCGGAGCCGGTGGTGACGGACGAGTTCGACCGGGAGCTCAACGGGGGCGCTGAAGAGGAGGACGTACGGGAATGAGCGAGCAGCCGACTCGGGAGACCGACGCGGGCGCGGTCGCCGCGCTCGATCTGAAGCCCGCCCTGGAGGCGGTCCTCATGGTCGTCGACGAGCCCGCCACCGTCGACCACCTGGCCAAGGTGCTCCAGCGGCCCCGCAGGGCCGTGGCGGACGCGTTGCGGGAGCTGGCCGACGAGTACACCGTGCAGCGCCGGGGCTTCGACCTGCGGCTCGTCGCGGGCGGCTGGCGGTTCTACACCCGTCCCGAGTACGCGGCGGCCGTGGAGGGCTTCGTCCTGGACGGCCAGCACGCCCGGCTCACCCAGGCCGCGCTGGAGACGCTGGCGGTGGTCGCGTACCGGCAGCCGGTGAGCCGCTCGCGGGTCTCGGCGGTGCGCGGAGTGAACTGCGACGGTGTCATGCGGACCCTCCTCCAGAGGGGCCTGGTGGCGGAGGCGGGCGCGGAACCCGAAACAGGTGCGATCCTGTACAGGACGACGAACTACTTTCTGGAGCGAATGGGCCTGCGCGGCCTGGACGAGCTCCCGGAGCTCGCGCCCTTCCTCCCGGAGGCGGACGCGATCGAGGCTGAGACGCTAGAGGGTGTGCCGTCGTTCGATCCGGACGCACCGGACACCCCGGATACTCACGCAGACGACAAGACGGAATTTTGATGCGAAGCAGTGGCAGGAACAGCGGAAGCGGCAACGGCGGGAGCGGCGGCCGGAGTGGCGGAGGCGCGGGCAGCGGCGGCCGCGGTGGCGGCGGCTCCTCCCGCCAAGGCCAGGGCGGCGGCGGCCAGGGAGGCCGTCCCGGCGGCCAGGGCGGCGGACGCGGCGGCGGCAGCGGCCAGGGCGGGCGGCCCGGAGCCCCGGGCGGCCGTCCCTCCGCTCAGGGCGGTCGTCCCTCCGCTCAGGGCGGGCGCGGCGGCAGTCAGGGCGGTCGTCCCACCGGCCAGGGCGGCCGTCCCACCGGTCAGGGTGGGCGTCCCACCGGCCAAGGCGGCCGTCAGGGCGCTCAGGACGGGCGTTCGAGCTACCAGGACGGACGCCCGAGCTACCAGGGCGGTCGCGACGAGGAGCAGCGTCCCCGCCGTCCTCGCCCGGAGGAGCGCCGCTACGACGTCGGCAACGACGCCCCCGGCGTCCGGGCCGAGCAGGACGGCCCCCGCAAGGGCCGCGGCTCGGCCGCCCGGGGCGGGGCCAAGGGTGGCCCGAAGCCCGCACAGGGCGGCAACCGCACCGGCGGTTTCCGCCGTGCCGCCCCCTCGCGCCCGCGTGAGCTGGACGCCAAGATCGAGCAGCGCAACCGCGACCGGTACGCGAACAAGCCCGTGATCGACCTCCCCAAGACCCACCCGGGAGCCGAGGAGGAGGGCGAGCGGATCCAGAAGGTCCTCGCCCGGGCCGGCATGGGCTCGCGCCGCGCGTGCGAGGAGCTGATCGAGCAGTCCCGCGTCGAGGTCAACGGCGAGATCGTCGTCGAGCAGGGCAAGCGCGTCGACGTGCACAAGGACGAGATCAAGGTCGACGGTCTGACCGTCGCCGCCCAGTCCTACCTGTTCTTCGCGCTGAACAAGCCCGCGGGCGTCGTCTCCTCGATGGAGGACCCGGACGGCCGCCAGTGCCTCGGCGACTACGTGACCAACCGCGAGACGCGACTGTTCCACGTCGGCCGGCTGGACACCGAGACGGAGGGCATCATCATGCTCACCAACCACGGTGAGCTGGCCCACCGCCTCACCCACCCCAAGTACGGCGTCAAGAAGATCTACCTGGCCGCCATCCAGGGCCCCCTGCCGCGCGACCTCGGCAAGCGGCTCAAGGACGGCATCCAGCTGGAGGACGGCTACGCCCGCGCCGACCACTTCCGCGTCGTCGAGAACACCGGCAAGAACTACCTGGTCGAGGTGACCCTCCACGAGGGCCGCAAGCACATCGTGCGCCGGATGCTGGCCGAGGCCGGCTTCCCGGTCGAGCGCCTCGTGCGGACGTCCTTCGGGCCCATCCCGCTGGGCGACCAGAAGTCCGGCTGGCTGCGCCGCCTCACCAACACCGAGGTCGGCATGCTTATGCGCGAGGTCGGTCTGTAGCCGCACCCGACGTCGTACGAGGGCCCGCGGCCGGTATCTGTTCGGAAAGTTCGAACAGAACCGGCCGCGGGCCTTTTGCCGTCCCCGTCCAGCCTTTATAGTCAGAGTGACTATTAAGAAGGAGGCGGGCGTGAGTCTCGCGGACGTACTCGATCCCCTGCAACAGCCCCTGGTGACGATCCTGGACACCCCGGTCAGCTGGACCGAGGTGCTGGGCTTCGGAAGCGGGGCGTTGTGCGTCTGGCTCGTGGCCCGCCAGCACCTCGCCAACTGGCCGATCGGCATCGCCAACAACGTCTTCTTCATCCTGCTGTTCGCCCAGTCCGGTCTGTACGCCGACGCCGGCCTCCAGATCGTCTTCATCACCCTCGCCGCGTACGGCTGGTGGACCTGGACCCACGGGGGTGGACCAGGAACCTCCGTCCTCCCGGTGCGCAGAACGACCCGCACCGAATGGACCTGGCTGCTCGCGGCGGGGGTGGTGGGGACCCTCGGGATCACCCTGCTGCTGTCCCGGGCCACCGACTCCACCGTCCCGTTCTGGGACGCGCTGACGACATCCCTGTCGCTGATGGCGACGTACGGACAGTGCAGGAAGCGGCTGGAGTCCTGGTGGCTGTGGATCGCCGCCGACGTGGTCTACATCCCGCTCTACGCCCACAAGGGGCTGTATCTGACCTCGCTGCTGTACGCCGGTTTCCTCGCGCTCTGCCTCGTCGGCCTGCGCAACTGGCACCGGGACCTGACCGTACGCAAGACCCGGACCCCGGAGGCGGCGGCGGCGTGAAGCGCTACGAACACGGCCTGGTCCTCGGCAAGTTCTACCCGCCGCACGCCGGCCACCACCACCTCGTCGAGACCGCCCGGGACCGCTGCGAACGGCTGACGGTGCTGGTCTGCGCCGCCTCCGTGGAATCCGTCCCGCTCGCCGACCGGGTCGCCTGGATGCGCGAGGCGCACCCCGACGTCACGGTGGTGGGCGCGGTCGACGACACGCACATGGACGTGGCCGACCCGGCCGTCTGGGACGCGCACATGGCGGTCTTCACCGCGGCCGTGCCCGAGCGGGTGGACGCCGTCTTCACCTCGGAGGCGTACGGCGAGGAGTTGGGCCGCCGCTTCGGCGCGGCGTCGGTGCTCGTCGACCCCGACCGCACCCTCTTCCCGGTCTCCGGCACCGCCGTGCGCCGGTCCCCGGCCGACTGCTGGGACTTCCTCCGGCCGCCCGTGCGGGCCGCCCTCGCCCGCCGGGTCGTGGTCCTCGGCGCGGAGTCCACCGGCACCACCACCCTCGCGCGGGCGCTCACCACCCACTACCGCGCACGCGGCGGCGTGTGGGCGCGCACCGGCTGCGTCGCCGAGTACGGGCGCGAGTACAGCGAACACAAGCTCGCCGCCCTGCGCGAACGGTGGCCGGGGGCCGCCTGGGAGGACGTCAGCTTCACCACCGACGACTTCCCGCTCATCGCGCGGGCCCAGAACGACCGGGAGGAGGCCGCCGCCCGCGCCGGGTCCCCGGTGCTCCTCTGCGACACGGACTCCTTCGCCACCACCGTCTGGCACGAGCGGTACGTCGGCGGCCGCAACCCGCACGTCGAGGAGATCGCCGACCGCGCCGTCCACCACCTGTGGCTGCTCACCGACCACGAGGGCGTCCCCTTCGAGGACGACGGGCTGCGGGACGGGGAGGAGCTGCGCCCCTGGATGACCGACCGTTTCCGCGCCGAACTCGCCCGCACGGGACGGCGGTTCATCGAGGTCACCGGCCCGCCCGAGGCGCGGCTCGCCGCCGCCGTCGCCGCCGTCGACGAACTCCTCGCCACCGGCTGGGACTTCGCCGCCCCTCTCCCGGAGAAGCGATGAGCGCCCCCGCCCCCGAGGGCTATGACCCGCACGCCTTCGCCCCGTTCGCGGTCACCGTCGACCTCGCGGTCTTCACCGTCCGCGAGGCCCGGCTGCACGTGCTGCTCGTCGAACGCGGCCAGGAGCCCTTCCGGGGCCGGTGGGCGCTGCCCGGCGGCTTCCTGCTGCCCCGGGAGTCCGCCGAGGACGCCGCCCGCCGCGAACTCGCCGAGGAGACCGGCCTCGGCCACCGCGCCGTCGGCGCCCTCCACCTCGAACAGCTGCGCACCTACACCGCCCCGGACCGCGACCCGAGGATGCGGGTCGTCTCCGTCGCGTACGCCGCGCTCCTGCCGGACCTGCCCGAACCGCGCGGCGGCGGCGACGCGGCGAGCGCCCGGTGGTGGGACGCGGACTCCACCGGACCGCTGGCCTTCGACCACGACCGGATCCTCGCCGACGCCCACGACCGGATCGGCGCCAAGCTCGAGTACAGCTGCCTGGCCACCGCGTTCTGCCCCGCCGAGTTCACGCTCGGCGAGCTCCAGCAGGTCTACGAGACCGTCTGGGGCGTCGAGCTCGACCGCCCCAACTTCCGGCGCAAGGTCCTCAACGCCCCCGGCTTCGTCCAGGCCGTTGAGGGCCCGCCGCGCCGCACCGGCGGACGGGGCAAACCGGCCGCCCTCTACCGGGCGGGCGACGCCACCGCCCTGCACCCGCCGCTCCTGCGCCCGCCACGACCGGACGCCCCCGCTGCCCCGTCGAACTCCGTAGCCCCGTCGTACGCCGCAGCCCCGTCGCACTCCGCACCGGAAGGACGAGACAGATGACCATCACCACCCCGCCCATCACCAAGCAGGCCGCCACCGGCGTGCTGACGGGACTCGCGCTCGGCGACGCCCTGGGCTTCCCCACCGAGTTCAACGACGTACCCGCCATCCTCGCCAAGTTCGGCCCCTGGCGGCAGCTTCCCCTCCTGACGCCCGCCGTCGTATCCGACGACACCCAGATGACGATCGCGCTGGGCCGGGGCATCCGCACCGCCATGGACAGCGGACTGCTCACCCCCGAACGGCTGGTGGACCCGGTCCGCGCGGAGTTCGTCGCCTGGTACCACTCGCCGGACAACAACCGGGCCCCGGGCAACACCTGCCTCACCGCCTGCCGCCTGCTCGAACACACCCGGGTCTGGCAGGAGGCCAGCCAGACGCACTCCAAGGGCTGCGGCGCCAACATGCGGGTCGCCCCCGTCGGCCTGGTCCCCGGCCTCAGCGAGGAACAGCGCGCCGGGGCCGCCCAGCTCCAGGCGGCCCTCACCCACGGCCACCCCACCGCGCTCACCGCCTCCGACCTGCTGGCCCGCGCGGTGTTCCTGCTCGCCCAGGGAGCCGAGCCCCTCGGCCTGATCGGACAGCTGCGCAGCTACGCCTACGAGAACCGGGGCCGCTACCACACCCGCTGGCTCGGCGACCTCTGGCGCCACGCGGGCGACGCCACCCCGGGGGCGTACATCCAGCGCGGCTGGGACGAGTGCCTGACCGCGCTGGGACGCGTCCAGGACGCGCTGCGCGCCCCGTCGCCGGAGACCGACCCCTGCGAGCGGACCGGGGACGGCTGGATCGCCGAGGAGGCCCTCGCGACCGCGCTGCACTGCTTCCTGCTGTTCCCCGAGGAGCCCGTCACCGTCCTGCGCAGGGCCGCCTGCACCCGGGGCGACTCCGACTCGATCGCCTGCCTGGCCGGAGCGCTCGCCGGCGCGCACCTGGGCGCGTCGGCCTGGCCCAAGGAATGGTCCGAGCGCATCGAATACCGCAGCGACCTGCTCTCCCTCGCCGCGCTCTGGGACGCCTGAGCCGTACCGGCCGCCGGGTGCGCGCCATCGTCTCGCCGACGAGGGCCGCCCTGAATGAGCCGAGGACGATCGGGTACGAGAGGGCGGACCTGTTCCCGTACGAAGGCCTGGTGGTATCCGTGTCCTCCTCACTCGTCGAGACCGTCGACATCAAGGCGCCCGTGGCGGTCGCCTGGTCCCTGTGGAGCGATGTCACCCAGTGGCCGAAATTCCTGAGCCACGTCCAGCGCGTCGATCCGATCGATGAGCGGCGCTTCGCCTGGCAGCTCTCGCTGCCCGGTGCGGAGAAGCGCTTCGTCGCCGAACTCACCGAGGTGGTCCCCGAGGACCGCATCGCCTGGAAGACGACCGAGGGAGTGCACCACGCGGGGGTGGTCACCTTCCACCGACTCGACGACACATCGAGCCGTGTCGCCCTCCAGATCGAGTACGACCCCCAGGGATTCATCGAGCACCTGGGGGCGCTGACCAACCTCGACTCCGCCCTGACCAACTACGACCTGGGCGAGTTCCAGAAGCTGGCCGAACTCACGGCCGCGTCGGGCGGTCCCCGTACGGTGTGAGCCCGGTCGGCGCCTGATCCCGTGCCGCCGAGGCCCGCCGGGCCCGGACGAGGAAGTTCTCCAGGGCCGCCCGGTCGGGTTCCGGCGGCAGCGGGGAGCGGGTCGCCGCCTCGTCGTTCTCCTTGGCGAGGCGGTTCATCCGGCGCTCCACCTCCGGCCAGGGCACCTCGCCCCGCTTCACCGCCAGCAGCTCCTCACGGGCCTCGCCGACGTCGATGCGCAGCTCGCCCGTGCGCAGCAGGTCCCGGGAGCTCGCCAGCAGCCGCAGCAGATGCATCGCGTGCTTCCAGCGCGGCGCGCCATGGACCCGTACGTCGGCCTCCAGCTTCCTCCGCTGGCCCAGCGCGTACCGGACGAACGTGTCGTGCGCGAGCCGCGACAGGAACGCCCCGCGCAGTGCCAGCAGCTCGCGGCCGGTGTCGTCCACGGACTCCACCAGCGGGGAGTGCAGGCACTCCAGCACGTTCGGGTTGGCCCGCAGCGCCAGCTCGCAGAAGCGTTCCAACTCCCAGGAGAACTGCTCCGGTGCGGGGCCCTCCACATGTGTCGGCGGCTTCTCGAAACGCCAGAACAGCGGGGTGGGCGCGAGGAACACCCCGCGCCGGTCGGTATCGCTGTCCTCCGTGGCCAGCCCGAACGCGCGCGAGCCCATCACGCAGGCGTAGACCGTGTGGTCGCGTACGAGTGCCTCGTCGTCGGCGGTGATCATGCCCGCGAGCGTACGTGCGCGGTGGCCGCGGCGCCTCGGAGATTCCGGCCCGCTCTCAACCCAGCCGGATCGCGCCCCCCGATACGGTGATCCGCTCGGCGGGCAGCGGACGGGTCGCCGGGCCGGCCTCGACCGCCGCGTCCGTGATGCTGTACTTGCTGCCGTGGCAGGGGCAGTTGATCGTGCCGTCGCTCACCGTCGAGACGAGGCAGTTCGCATGGGTGCACACGGCGGAGAACGCCCGGAACTCACCCTTCTCCGGCTGGGTCACCACCACCTTCCGTTCCTTGAGGACGGTGCCGCCGCCGACCGGGATGTCCGCGGTCCGGGCCAGCTCCGCCCCGCCCGATGCGTCCCCCGACGCGGTCGGCGTCGGGGGCGCGTCCTCGCCGCCGCCCCCGTCGGAGGATCCGCAGCCGGTGGCCAGGGCGGCGGCGCCCGCCGCACCCGCGGCCAGCACCGTCCTTCGCCGTGCGTTCATGGGCTCTCCTTCGATGGCGGTGGGTGGGCGCCATCGTGGCGGTGTTGACCCCCCGGGCGAAGCGACCGCGCGGACCGTGCGCCCGACCGAGTGGTGGATGGGACCCCGACGGCCGCGGCCCGCCCGTCTCACGGACGGAACGCGGTGATCAGGCCGGCCGCTGCCGATCTAGGCTGAGGTGAGCGTCGGCCGCGCCACGGAGCGCCGGGCCAAAGGCGCGGACGATCGGCGAAGAGCGAGGAGCACGACGTGGCGGTACGAGCGGTCCGGGGCGCCGTCCAGCTGGACCAGGACGAGGCCGGGCACATGGGCCGGCGGGTCGGCGAGCTGCTGACGGCCGTTCTGGAGCGGAACGAGTTCGTCGCCGACGACCTGATCAGCATCTGGTTCACCGCCACCCCCGACCTGCGCAGCGACTTCCCCGCCGCCGCCGCGCGCGGCCTCGGCATCGTCGACGTACCCCTGATCTGCGCCCAGGAGCTGGACATCGAGGGGGCCATGCCCCGGGTCGTCCGTATCCTCGTGCATGTCGAGACCTATCTCTCGCGCGCCGAGATCAGCCACGTCTACCTCGGCGCCACCGCCGCTCTGCGCAAGGACATCGCCCAGTGAGAACCGCCCTCGTCATCGGAACCGGGCTCGTCGGCACCTCCGCCGCCCTCGCACTGTCCGGTCGCGGAGTCCATGTGCACCTCGTCGACCACGACCCCGCGTGCGCCCGCACCGCGGCCGCGCTCGGCGCCGGTACGGACGAGGCGCCGGAAGGCCGCGTCGACCTGGCGATCGTCGCCGTGCCGCCCGCGCACACCGCCGCCGTCCTCGCCACCGCCATGCGCGACGGGGTGGCCCGCGGCTACCTGGACGTCGCCAGCGTCAAGGGCGGCCCGCGCCGTGAGCTGGAGGCGCTCGGCCTCGACCTCACCCCGTACATCGGTACGCACCCGATGGCCGGCAAGGAGCGCTCGGGGCCGCTCGCCGCGACCGCCGACCTCTTCGAGGGGCGCCCCTGGGTCCTCACCCCGACCCGGGACACCGACACCGAGGTGCTCAACCTCGCGCTGGAGCTGGTCGCCCTGTGCCGGGCCGTCCCCGTCGTCATGGACGCCGACGCCCACGACCGGGCCGTGGCCCTCGTCTCGCACACCCCGCAGCTGATCTCCTCGATGGTCGCCGCCCGGCTGGAGGAGGCCGACGAGACCGCCGTACGGCTGTGCGGACAGGGCATCCGCGACGTCACCCGGATCGCCGCGTCCGACCCCCGCATGTGGGTGGAGATCCTCTCCGCCAACCCCGGCCCGGTCGCCGATGTCCTCGCCGGGGTCGCCGCCGACCTGGCGGAGACCGTGACCGCGCTGCGCGGCCTGCACTCCGCCGACGAGGAGAAGCGGCGCGCGGGCACCGACGCCATCGAGGACGTCCTGCGTCGCGGCAACGCGGGCCGCGTCCGGGTCCCCGGCAAGCACGGCGCGGCCCCCACCGTCTACGAGACCGTGGCCGTCCTCATCGGCGACAAGCCGGGCGAGCTGGCCGCGATCTTCGCCGACGCCGACCGGGCCGGGGTCAACATCGAGGACGTCCGCATCGACCACGCCACCGGCCAGCAGGCGGGTCTCGTCCAGATCATGGTCGAGCCCAGCGCCGCCCCGGTCCTCGGAGCGGCCCTCCAGGAACGCGGCTGGTCGATCCGCGGCTGAGCCCGGTCCCGTACGACGGGGGCGGCGCCACCCCCGCCCGGGTGGCCCGCCTTCCCCGTACGGGGTACAAGGGCCCGCCCGGTACTCGGTAACCTGGTACGAGGCCGTCCTCAAGGCCCGTCCGTCCCCGCACCGTGTACCAGGAAGGTGTCCACCACCGTGGAAACCGCACGCTCCTCCGTGATCGTCGCCATCGACGGGCCCTCGGGCACCGGCAAGTCGAGCACGTCCAAGGCCGTCGCCGCCAAGCTCGGCCTGAGCTACCTGGACACGGGCGCGCAGTACCGGGCCATCACCTGGTGGATGCTGAGCAACGGAATCGACGTGGGCGACCCGGCCGAGATCGCGACCGCCGCCGCCAAGCCGGTGATCGTCTCCGGCACCGATCCCGCCGCCCCGACGATCACCGTCGACGGCGAGGACGCCTCCGGCCCGATCCGCACCCAGGAAGTCACCTCCAAGGTCAGCGCCGTCAGCGCCGTCCCCGAGGTGCGGGCGCTCATCACCGAGCTCCAGCGCTCCATCGCCGCGGCCGCGACCGGCGGCATCGTCGTCGAGGGCCGGGACATCGGCACCACCGTGCTGCCCGACGCCGACCTCAAGATCTTCCTCACCGCCTCCCCGGAGGCCCGCGCCGCCCGCCGCAGCGGCGAGGTCAAGGGATCCGACCTGACCGCCACCCGCGAGGCGCTGATTCAGCGGGACGCCGCCGACTCCGGCCGCAAGACCTCGCCGCTCGCCAAGGCGGACGACGCCGTCGAGGTGGACACCACCGAGCTGACCCTCCAGCAGGTCATCGAGTGCGTCGTCACCCTCGTCGAGGGGAAGCGGGTCGCCGCGTGAGCGATGCCACAGGCGCGCCCACGCTGCGCGGAGCGGCCGTCGGGCGAACCATCGGCATCGGCCTGATGTACGGGCTGTGGAAGCCCAGGGTCCTGGGCGCGTGGCGCGTGCCCGCCGCCGGACCCGTCATACTCGCGGTGAACCACTCCCACAACATCGACGGACCGATGCTGATGGGCACCGCGCCCCGGCCGGTGCACTTCCTGATCAAGAAGGAGGCGTTCGTCGGCCCCCTCGACCCGTTCCTGCACGGAATCGGGCAGATCGAGGTGGACCGCCGAACCGTCGACCGCACCGCCATCACCCACGCGCTCGGCGTGCTGGAGGACGGCGGCGTCCTCGGGATCTTCCCCGAGGGCACCCGCGGCGAAGGGGACTTCGCGTCGCTGCGGGCCGGACTCGCGTACTTCGCGGTACGCGGCGGGGCTCCGATCGTCCCCGTGGCCGTTCTGGGAAGCACCGAGCGCCGCGGACGGTTGATACGGGGGCTGCCCCCGCTGCGCAGCCGGGTCGACGTCGTCTTCGGCGACGCGTTCGACGCGAGCGCCGGCGACGGGCGGCGGACGCGCAGGGCGCTGGACGAGGCGACCCTGCGGATCCAGGCGAAGCTCACCGCCCACCTGGAAAGTGCCAAGCGCCTCACCGGGCGATAGGCGAGACTTGAGTAGTGGACCGCGGTGATCGCGGTCCATCGATGATGATGCAAAGAGGAACGGACTTCATGAACGACCAGATTCACTCCGACGGCTCGGGCCACGAGCACGGAGCACTTGGCGATGCCGAGTTCGCGGAGTTCATGGAGCTCGCCGCGCAGGAAGGCTTCGATCCCGAGGAGGTCGAGGGCGCCCTCGACGAGGCCGGTACCGGCCCGCTCCCCGTGCTCGCCGTCGTCGGCCGCCCCAATGTCGGCAAGTCGACCCTGGTGAACCGGATCATCGGCCGCCGCGAGGCCGTCGTGCAGGACAAGCCCGGCGTCACCCGTGACCGCGTCAGCTACGAGGCCGAATGGGCCGGACGCCGCTTCAAGGTCGTCGACACCGGCGGCTGGGAGCAGGACGTGCTGGGCCTCGACGCCTCCGTCGCCGCCCAGGCCGAGTACGCCATCGAGACGGCCGACGCGGTCGTCTTCGTCGTCGACTCGACCGTCGGCGCCACCGACACCGACGAGGCCGTCGTCAAGCTGCTGCGCCGGGCCGGCAAGCCCGTCGTCCTCTGCGCCAACAAGGTCGACGGACAGAGCGGCGAGGCCGACGCCACCGCCCTGTGGTCGCTGGGCCTCGGCGAGCCCTACCCGGTCTCCTCGCTGCACGGCCGCGGCACCGGCGACATGCTGGACGCGGTCCTGGCGGCCCTGCCCGACGCCCCGGCCCAGAAGTTCGGCACGGCGCTCGGCGGCCCCCGCCGCATCGCCCTGATCGGCCGCCCGAACGTCGGCAAGTCCTCCCTGCTGAACAAGGTCGCGGGCGAGGACCGGGTCGTCGTCAACGAGCAGGCCGGCACCACCCGCGACCCGGTCGACGAGCTGATCAAGCTCGGCGGCATCACCTGGAAGTTCATCGACACGGCCGGGATCCGCCGCCGCGTCCACCTCCAGGAGGGCGCGGACTACTACGCCTCGCTGCGTACGGCCGCCGCCGTCGAGAAGGCCGAGGTCGCCGTCATTCTGATCGACTCCAGCGAGTCCATCAGCGTCCAGGACCAGCGGATCATCACCATGGCCGTGGACGCCGGGCGCGCCATCGTCGTCGCGTTCAACAAGTGGGACACCCTCGACGAGGAGCGCCGCTACTACCTGGAGCGCGAGATCGAGACGGAGCTCGCGCAGATCGCCTGGGCCCCGCGCGTCAACGTCTCGGCCCTCACCGGCCGGCACATGGAGAAGCTGGTCCCGGCGATCGAGACCGCGATCGAGGGCTGGGAGACCCGCATCCCCACCGGCCGGCTCAACGCCTTCCTCGGCGAGATCGTCGCCTCCCACCCGCACCCGATCCGCGGCGGCAAGCAGCCGCGCATCCTCTTCGGCACCCAGGCGGGCACCAAGCCCCCGCGCTTCGTGCTCTTCGCCTCCGGCTTCCTGGAGCACGGCTACCGCCGCTTCGTCGAGCGCCGCCTGCGCGAGGAGTTCGGCTTCGAGGGCACCCCGATCCACATCTCCGTCCGGGTCCGAGAGAAGCGCGGCCGCAACAAGTAGTACCGGCGAGCGTCACGCAGCACAGCGCACGACGGAGCCCCGGGCCGCTCTCGCGAGAGCGGCCCGGGGCTCCGTCGTGCGGGCTTTCGTCGTGAGGTCTTCGCCGTGCGGCCCCGGAAGTCCCGATCCGTGGGGTCTCAGGAGTCCCGCGACCCCGGCGGCAGCGCCGCGGGCCGGGGGCGCCCCGCATGCCGCCCCACCCGCTGCCAGGAGCCGAGGCTCCCGGTGTGCGGGCTCTGCCCGCCGCTCCCGCCCTGGCCGTTGTGCCCACCGGTGCCGCCGTGCCCGGAGGGGGCGGGGTGGCCGCTCAGCGCGGTCCTGGAGGCGAAGAGACCGGCCCCGAAGGCCGGGAAACCGAGATTCTCCTCGCCGCTCCGGTCGCCCGGCAACGCCCGGAACGAGCGCCGGTACTCGGAGTACAGCGCGTCGTAGATCGGGGTGGGGGACACGCCCCCCGACGGATCCTGCGAAGGACGCATGGCAGGGATCTGACTCTGATGCTGGCGGGAGGAGTCGTATGAGTGCACGTAGGTGCCAACGACCTCACCGCCCGTCGGATGCGGCCCCGCCGGAGAAAACGCTGTTCGGCGGGGGCGTCCGAGCCGGCCGGACACGATCAGGTCCCGGCCAGCGGCATCGACGCGGCGACCAGCAGCCCGTTGACCGCGGCCTTCTCCAGGGCGTCCCGGAGCAGGTCCTCGCGCGGCTGCTGCCCGATGGTGCCGGCCGGGGCGGCGAAGACGAGGACCGTCTGCGACTTGTTGACCGCGGCACGCCAGCCGTCGGTCACCTGGAGCGGCTGGTGGGCCTGCCACCAGGCGACCGGGTTGCCGCCGCCGGCGCTCGGCTGCAGCACGGCGTGCAGCTGGCCGACCGCCAGCAGCACGGACCAGCCCGCGAGAACCTCCGGCAGCCGGTTCAGGTCGGGGGCGGGGCGGAAGCCCTGCTCCAGCAGCAGCTGGAGGAACTCGTCGCCGCCGCTGCCGTCGGTGCCGGGCCGGGCGACCGGGCCGGTCGGCTCCACGACCAGGGCCGGGCGGAGATCGTCCTCGATGAGGACGAGTCCGCTGGTGATGCCGAGGACGGCCTGTTCGGGCATGCGCCCCTCCGTATCCTTCTGCTCGCTTCCGGTGATGCTGCGCACCGCGCCCTGGAGCTGGTCCTCGGCGACCTTGACGACCTGCGAGGGGAAGCACGTCGCGTGGGCGAACGCGAGGACCGCGGTCTCGTCGCCGATGAACAGCACCGTGCTGGTGCGTTCCTGGTCGGAGTCGCCGGGGGTGCGGCAGGAGGTGCAGTCGTAACTGCCCGGGGCGTTGTCGCCGACGAGCAGCCGTTCGGCTTCGTCGTCGCCGATCTCGGCGCGTACGTCCTGGCTGACGTCGAGCATGCGCGGCACGGGGACTCCTCGAACTCGGTGCGTGGGCCGGGTGGTTCCCGGGCTCCATGAAGAGACAACGCGGGATCCGTGGCCGGGGTCACGCACCGGGGCGCACGGAAGTGCGGCACAGGTCGACACATCGGTACGTCGAGCAGTCGACGTACGGCTCCCGCGTTCCGCCGGGAAGTTTTTACCGGGGAGCAGGCAACCTCTCGGCATTCTCCTACGTCAAGCTCGGAGGAAAGTCCTGGTGAACGGGTGGCGGTAGTCGTCCGGATTACCGCAACCGGTGGCCCGCACCCGTGGTCCCGTTACTTCGGGGCCTGCGGCTATCCGGATTGAATCCCTCCGGAACCCGCAGGTCAGTGGCGGTCCGGCGGAGGTACGGGGATACCGTGAGGGATGTCGCGGATGCTCCGGGATTTCTTGGTGCATTTCGGGCGGAAAATTGCCGGGAAGCGCAGACTTGACAAGGCCGTGCCGACAGGGGAAACAGCGAAACCATGCATATTTCTTTTCTTCTGCACAATGCCTACGGAATCGGAGGAACCATTCGGACGACGTTCACGCTCGCCCGTACGCTCGCCGAGCAGCACGACGTCGAGATCGTGTCCGTCTTCCGGCACCGTGACGCCCCCGTCCTCGGCGCACCCGAGGGCGTGGCGCTGCGCCACCTCGTGGACCTGCGGAAGAAGAGTGCGACGTACGACGGCGGCGACGCCGAACACGCGCGGCCCGCAGTGGTGTTCCCGCGCGGGGACAGCAGGCACAAGCAGTACAGCAGGCTCACCGACGCCCGCATCGCCGCCCATCTCCGGGCGACCGAGGCGGACGTCGTCGTCGGCACCCGCCCCGGGCTCAACGTGCACCTCAGCCGGGGGGCCCGCCGCGGACCGGTGCGCGTCGGGCAGGAGCATCTGACACTCGACAGCCACAACTACCGGCTGCGCCGCGAGATCGCCCACCGGTACACCCTGCTCGACGCGCTCACCACCGTCACCCGTGCCGACGCGGACGACTACCGAAGGCGGCTGAAGCTGCCGGGCGTGCGGATCGAGGCCATCCCCAACGCCGTTCCCGAGGCCGCCTGTCCGCCCGCGAGCGGGGAGCTGAAGTGGGTCGTCGCGGCGGGCCGGCTGCACCGGGTCAAGCGCTACGACCTCCTGGTGCGGGCCTTCGCCCAGGTGTCCGCGGCCCGTCCGGACTGGCGGCTGCGCATCTACGGCGGCGGGGACGCGACCGGCGACGAACAGGCGTCGCTGCGCGCCCTCGTCGACGAACTCGGCCTGCACAACCACGTGTTCCTGATGGGCTCGGCCAACCCGATGGAGGCCGAGTGGCCCAAGGGGTCGATCGCCGCCGTCACTTCGGACCGCGAGTCCTTCGGCATGACGATCGTCGAGGCGATGCGCGGCGGCCTGCCGGTCGTCGCCACCGACTGCCCGCACGGGCCGGCCGAGATCGTCGAGGACGGCGTCGACGGGCGGCTGGTCCCGGTCGGCGACCCGGACGCGATCGCCGCCGCCCTGCTCCAGCTGATCGAGGACGACGAACTGCGCCACCGGATGGGCGGGGCCGCGCTCACCGCCTCGGCCCGCTTCGACCCGGCGCGGATCGCCGAACGCCACGAGAGCCTGTTCGCCGAACTGGTCGCCCGCGGCGCCCGGGGGCACGGTCACGGCGCCCTGCGCACCGCGCTGCACCGCACCCGGGGCAGCGTCCTCGACGGGGCCTACGCCCTGCGCTACAAAACCGCCGACGCGCTCCGCAAGGGAAGGGCCGCATGACCCCCGCCATAGCCACCGTACGGGCCGACTGCGTTGCCGATCCGGCCGGGACGCTCACCTTCGAGCTGACCGCCCCGGCCCCGGCCCCGCCCCCCGCCCCCGCGTCCGTGCTGCTCCTGCGGCGCCGGGGCGCGGCCGGCGGCAGACCCGGCGGCACGGTGCGGATCCCGCTCAGCGGATCCGGCCAGGGGCGGCTGAGGGCGGTGCTCCCGGCCTCCACCGAGCTGTCCGAGGGGCGCTGGGACGCCTATGTCGAGGAGCCGGGAGCCGAGACCGCCCGGACCGTGGAGCCGGGGCTGCGGGACCTGCGGGCGCTCGTCGACCGCAGCCCGGACACCGGAGCCGCGAGCGTCAGCGCCCGGGTTCCCTACCCGACCGCCGACGGCCGACTCGCCCTGCGCTGCTGGGTCCGCGCCCCGCACGCCGAGGCGGGAGACGTCGTCGTCGGCCCGGCAGGCATGACGGTCGAGGGTGTGCTGTACGGCGTCGCCGTGGGGGAGGGGGCCGCCGTGGAGGCCCGACTGCCCGGGGGCCGGGGCCGGGCGCACAGCTTCCCGCTCACCCCCGCCGACGGGCCGGCAGGCGCGTTCGCCTTCACCCTGCCCTACGGCCCGCCGGCCGAGGGGCAGGTGGACGGGGCGCAGCTCTGGCAACTGTGGCTCGTCCCGGCGGCGGGCGCGCCCGGGGTCAGGATCTCCCGCATCCTCGACGACGTCTGGTCCCGCAACAAGTCCTTCGTCTACCCGACCCGGGCGCCGGCCCCCGGCGTCCTCGCCACCCCCTGCTACACCGCCGACAACGACCTCTGCCTCCGGCTGGAGCCCGGACCGGCGGACCGCTGAGGGAGGGTCTCGCGGACGGCGGGATCGCGGGCGGACCGTCGCGAGCCGAAGATCGCGGGCGGGACGGATCGCGGGCGGAACGGATCGCGGGCCGAGGGATCGCGGGTCGAGGGATTGCGAACCCAGGGATTGCGGACCAGGGCTGTCCGCAACCCCTGGCAGACTCACCCGCATGTTGGAGACCTCGGCACGACTGCTGCGCCTGCTCTCACTGCTCCAGGCCCATCGGGACTGGTCCGGCGCCGACCTGGCCGACCGGCTCGGCGTCACCCCACGCACGGTGCGCCGGGACGTCGACAAGCTGCGCGACCTGGGCTATCCGGTGAACGCCAGCAGGGGCACCGGCGGCGGCTACCAGCTCGGGCCGGCGCCGAGCTGCCGCCGCTGCTGCTGGACGACGAGGAGGCCGTCGCGGTCGCCGTCGGCCTGCGCACCGCCGCCGGGCACGGCATCGAGGGCATCGGCGAAACCTCCGTACGCGCGCTGGCCAAGCTGGAACAGGTGCTGCCGAACCGGTTGCGCCGCCGGGTGAGCGCGCTCGGCGCGTTCACCGTGCCGATGCTCCGCGGGGCGGACGACTCCGCCGTGGACCCCGCTGTGCTCACCGAGCTGGCCGCCGCCTGCCGGGACGCGGAGCGGCTCCGGTTCGCCTACCGGACCCACGCCGGGGAGGTTTCGCGGCGGACCGTGGAGCCTCACCGACTCGTCTGCACCGAGCACCGCTGGTATCTGGTGGCCTGGGATCCGGACCGGGCGGACTGGCGCACCTTCCGGGTGGACCGGATCACCCCGACCCCGCCGCACGGCCCCCGTTTCGTCCCCCGCCCCCCGCCGGCGGACGATCTCGCGGCCTACGTCTCCCGGGGCGTCGCGGTCTCGGCGTACGCGGCGCGGGCCGTGGTCCTGCTGAAGGCCCCGAAGGCGGAGGCGGCCCGGCGGGTGTCGCCGTCCGCCGGGGTGCTGGAGGCCGTGGACGCGGACACCTGCCGGCTGGTCGCGGGCGCGCCGGACCTCACCGTGCTGGTGATCCACGTGCTGATGATGGGGATCGATTTCGAGGTGATCGAGCCGCCCGAGCTGATCGAGATCATGCGGGAGGCGAGGAACCGGCTCACGCGCGCGCTCGACGGATCCGGGACTCCGGGTGGGGCAGAGGCCCGCCGTTCCGCGCCCGGCGGGCGGGTGGGAGAGGCGTGCGATTAAGGAAAGGCCGGTTTACGGGGGCGGGAATTTCTGGTGTCCCCGCCATTCGCACGGCGCTCCCGCCGAGGGGAAAAGAAGCAGGTCATCCCATGATTCCGGAAGGCTTCCGGCACCCCCTCACGCCGTTGGACAAGGTTTCCCGATAATGCGTGCGGATGCCTCGGGTCGGGCCGTCCGAGTGAATAGGACCGCGTATACACGTGTGGGGATCCTGTGACACAAGCGTGACCGCCACGGCATGTGGAGATGCGGGGGAACGCCCTCCCGGCCCGGCCTTCCGCCACGGTCCGGGGCCGCCTACGGTGAAGGCATGGCATCTCTACCGACCCCTCCAGCCCAGCCGGACGACGCCGCCGAGTCGTACGTCGGTCTCGCCGCCGACGCCGCCGAGCGACAGGCCAGGAGCCGCGGCTGGGACACGGTCCGGGCCGTTCCCCCGGGCACGTTCCTCACCATGGAGTTCCGTCACGGCCGCATCAACTTCCAGGTCGAGGACGGCATGGTGACGCGCTGCTGGGTGGGCTGACCCACCGGCCGCACCTGACCCCGACGACCGAAGGCCCCGACCGCGGTCGGGGCCTTCGGTGTGTGCGGGCGAGGCTGTGCGCACCCCGTCCCCGCACCCCGTCCCCGCGTTCGCGGGGAAGCGGGGGAGCGGGGTCAGCCGCCGGTCATCGGACGCGCCGGGCTGCCGGTGCCGCGTGCGCCCCGTTCCGTGTGGGGCGGCGGACGACGGACGCCCGCCGGGGCGACCGGCAGGGAGCCCGGACGCACGTGCCCGCCGTGGGCCCGCGCCCTGGCGCCCGGGGCGGGATGTCCCGCGGGGAGCACCGGCTCGGCCGCGGCGGCCGCGGTCTCGGCGGCGAGGCCGTCGGCGGCCATCGACTGCGGGAGCATCACCGGCCGTGGCTCCGGTCCTGACCCGGTCCCGGCCACGGAGGCCGGGTGGGCGCCGTCGCGACGCTCGCGCCACTGCTCGCGCACCGCGAAGATCCAGGCCTCGGTCCGGGCGATCAGCGGCTCGAACCAGGGCAGCGCCAGAAGGATGAGCAGCCCGGCCGCCCAGCCCAGCACGACGTCGCTGAGCCAGTGCGTACCGATGTACACGGTGGTGAGGCCGACGCCCAGAGAGACCGTCGCGGAGACGGCCGACAGATAGCGCCTGGCGCGGGGTGTGGTGGCCAGATAGGCGAGGATTCCCCAGGTCACGACGGCGTTGGCGGTGTGCCCGGAGGGAAATATATCGCCGCCGGCGAACATCTCGGCCGAGCCGATCTGTGTCGCGTAATGCGGGCCGAGCCGCCCGAGCCCCAGCTTGACCGCGCCCACCGTCACATTGAGCAGCAGCAGGGACGTGCCGAGGACCAGCAGCGGCCGGAGCGTGTGCTGACGCCAGGAGCGCCAGCCCAGCCAGCAGGCGACCATCACCGCAGTGGGGCCGCGCTGGCCGAGCACGACGTAGTAGTCGAGGAAGGCGTGCAGTTCGGGCCACTGCTGGTAGGGCCGGAACAGCATGACCTTCCAGTCCAGGGCCACCAGCCAGGACGTGATCAGCACCGCCCAGACGATGGCGAGGTAGAACGCCAACGTCCCGCCGAAGAGGGCGATGCGGTGACGGCTCATCCGCGGTGCCACTATCTTCGGCGGTTCCGGCTCCCGGTCCAGCCGGGCAAAGATGTCGGTACGCACCCAATCGACGTTACAGCGAGTGAGTGTGCGAGCAGGCCAATCCGGGCTCTTTGTGATGACGATGTGATGTGGACTTCGTCTCGGAACGGCGTCTTTTCCGGGCACGGAGAAGAATCTCCGTGATCTTGCGGCCAATTGCCCGCCGGTTCCGTTCGTAAGCGTGTTTGATCTCTCGGAAAAAGAGGCGCACTGCAATCCGCGGCAATTGGTCCCGCCATTCGGGGGTGGCACGCGCCGTCGCGCCGCGCCCCTCGACGCCCGCCGGGACCCCCGGCGCGGCGGGCGCCGCGGCGCCCGGGACGGGAGCCCCCGGCCGGTTCCGCAAAGGCGTACGCCAGACTGTGCGGCGGAACGCGGTATGACGTGGACCACAGGTGACCTCGCCGGACTCGCGTACGCTGACGGCTCACTCGCCCGTCGACGCCGGGCCCCACGTCACCGTCGGTCCGCCGAGCGTGAGGGACTCCTCGGGAGGTACGTAGATGTCCGGGACGACCACGGCCGGGGTCCGGCTGCGCAAGGCCGCCGACGACGCCAACCGGTGGGTCGTCCTCGTCGTCCTCTGCCTCAGTCTCCTGGTCGTCGCTCTCGACGCGACCGTGCTCCACGTCGCCGTTCCGGCGCTCACCGAGGACCTGCGTCCCAGCGGCACGGCCCTCCTGTGGATCGTCGACGCCTACCCCCTCGTCTGTGCCTCACTGCTCATCCTCTTCGGCACTCTGGGTGACCGGATCGGCAGACGGCGCGTGCTGCTCCTCGGTTACGCGCTGTTCGGCGTCGCCTCCGTGCTCGCCGCGACGGCCGACACCCCGGCCGTCCTGATAGCGGCCCGCGCCCTCCTCGGCGTCGGCGGCGCGATGATCATGCCCGCCACGCTGTCGATCCTGCGCCAGGTCTTTCCCGACCGCCGGGAGCGGGCGCTCGCCATCGGCGTGTGGACCGCGGTCGCCGCGGTCGGCGCCGCCACCGGACCGGTCGTCGGCGGCTTCCTGGTCGAGCACTTCTGGTGGGGCTCGGTCTTTCTGATCAACATCCCGCTGATGGCCGTGATCCTGCCGCTGGGCCGCTGGCTGCTGCCCGAGTCGCGCGGCGGCGACGACGGCCCGTGGGACGTGCTGGGTGCGCTGACCGCCGCGGCGGGAGTGCTCGGCGTCGTCCTCGGCGTGAAGCGGCTGGGCAGCGGCGCGGGGCTCCTGGATCCGGTCTCGCTGGGCCCGCTGGCCCTCGGGCTCGCGCTCCTGATCCTCTTCGTACGCCGTCAGAAGCGCCGCAGGCATCCGCTGATCGACGTCTCCATGTTCGCCCGCCCGGCCTTCTCCACCGCCGTGGGCTGCATCGTGCTCGCCATGCTGGCGCTGGTCGGCCTCCAGCTGATCGCCGTCCAGTACCTCCAGCTGGTGCTCGGGCTCAGCCCCCTGGAGACCGGGCTGCGGCTGCTGCCGCTGACCTTCGCGGCGATGGCCGCGGGCGCCACCGGCTCGTACACCCTGCGCCGCATCGGTCCCCGCCGCATGGTCTGCTGGGGCTTCGTCCTCACCGCGACCTCGGTGCTGCTGCTCACCTCGATGGGCCAGCACGACCGGCCCGCCCTGCTGACCTGCGCGTTCGTCCTGCTCGGCTTCGGCCTCCAGACCACGCTCTTCGGGGCGTACGAGTCGATGCTCAGCGACGCCCCGCCGGAGCGGGCGGGTGGCGCGGCGGCCATAGGGGAGACCTCCTACCAACTGGGCGCGGGCCTCGGCATCGCCCTGCTAGGCAGTGTCATGAACGCCGCCTACGCCCCCGGTCTCGCCGGTCTGTACGAGAAGGGCGTGCCCGCCCGCGCCGGGGCGGAGGCCTCCCACTCGCTGGGCGAGGCCTATCAGGTGGCCGCGCAGCTGGGCGGCCCGATGGGAGACCTGCTGCGCTCCACGGCCCGGCACGCCTTCATCGGTGGACTCCACGTCACGCTGTTCGTCAGCGCGGGGCTGCTGCTGCTCGGGGCGCTGGCCGCCCTGCGGCTGCCGAAGGTCATGGAGTGTCCGCCGAAGGAGACCTGTCACCATGAGGTGGACGGCGCCGTACCCGCGGCCGCTCCCGCAGGCTCCTCCGCGTCCACGACTTCCGCGTCCACCGCTTCCGCGTACGAGACTTCCGCGTACGGGGCCGCCGTTCACGGGGCGGACGAACACCGGGTCCCCGGCGCCGCCCGACCGGCCGGGCCGGACCGCCCCGCCCCGCGCCCGATGGTGCCCGCGCGGCGCGAGCCGGCCGAGGCGACCGGCTCTGGACGAGCGGCACACTGAGCCGTAACGTCAGCACGACGCCCTGACTACCACTGCTAGTTTTCGGAGGGCGGGCGTCTCCCGGTCCCTCCGAGCACCGTGCGAGCCGCCGGAGGCACCCTCATGTCCAGCCCCGAGTCACCGAAGCCGTCGAAGCTCCCGCCGTTCGACGTGTCGGATCCCCTCGGCATCGACGACCTGCTCGGCGCGGACGACCTCGCGATCCGCGACACCGTCCGCACCTGGGCCGCCGACCGCGTCCTGCCGCACATCGCCGAGTGGTACGAGAAGGGCGAGCTGCCCGGCATCAGGGAGCTGGCCCGGGAGCTCGGCGCGCTGGGCGCGCTCGGCATGTCGCTGGACGGGTACGGCTGCGCCGGGGCGAGCGCCGTCCAGTACGGGCTCGCCTGCCTGGAGCTGGAGGCCGCCGACTCCGGGATCCGCTCACTCGTCTCCGTACAGGGCTCGCTCGCCATGTACGCGATCCACCGCTTCGGCTCCGAGGAGCAGAGGCAGCGGTGGCTGCCCGGCATGGCGTCCGGCGAGATCATCGGCTGTTTCGGACTGACGGAGCCCGACCACGGCTCCGACCCGGCCGGGATGCGGACGTACGCCAAGCGCGACGGCGAGGACTGGGTCCTCACCGGCCGCAAGATGTGGATCACCAACGGTTCGGTCGCCGGGGTCGCCGTCGTCTGGGCGCAGACCGACGAGGGTGAGGACGGGCGGGGCATCCGGGGCTTCGTCGTGCCGACGGACGCTCCCGGCTTCTCGGCCCCGGAGATCCACCACAAGTGGTCGCTGCGCGCCTCGGTCACCAGTGAACTGGTCATGGACGAGGTGCGGCTGCCCGCCGACGCGGTGCTGCCGGACGCGAGCGGGCTGCGCGGTCCGCTCAGCTGTCTGAGCCACGCGCGCTACGGCATCGTCTGGGGCGCCATGGGCGCGGCGCGGGCCAGCTTCGAGTCGGCCCTCGACTACGCGAGGAGCCGGGAGCAGTTCGGCCGGCCGATCGGCGGCTTCCAGCTCACCCAGGCCAAGCTGGCGGACATGGCCCTGGAGCTGCACAAGGGCATCCTGCTCGCCCACCACCTGGGCCGCCGCATGGACGTGGGCAGGCTCCGGCCGGAGCAGGTCAGTTTCGGCAAGCTCAACAACGTGCGGGAGGCGATCGAGATCTGCCGCACCTCGCGCACGATCCTCGGGGCCAACGGGATCTCGCTGGAGTATCCGGTGATGCGGCACGCCACGAACCTGGAGTCGGTGCTGACCTACGAGGGAACTGTGGAGATGCACCAGCTGGTACTGGGCAAGGCGCTCACCGGTCTCGACGCCTTCCGGTGAACGGGACGCGCCGGTACCCGCGCGCCGGCCGGATGCGTTGACCGGATCTTTCCGGCGAGCGCCCTGCTCAGCTCTGGTTGAAGAAGCCGCCGGCCTTGCGGCCGGCAGCTTCCCCCGCCACCACCTGGGTGTCGGCGGGAGACAGCAGGAAGACGCGGGTGGCCACCCGGTCGATCGAGCCGCGCAGGCCGAAGATCAGCCCGGCGGCGAAGTCCACCACGCGCTTGGCGTCGGCGGGGTCCATGGCCGTGAGGTTGACGATCACCGGGACGCCGTCCCGGAAGAGCTCGCCGATGGCGCGTGCGTCCCGGAAGCTGTCCGGGGTCACCGTCGCGATCCGGCGGTCCCGCTCCTCGGCCGTCTCCGCGGCCACCTGCACCCGGGGGTCGGTGACCCAGGCCTGGTTGCCCGTACCGGTCTCCGCACCCTCGGCGTACTCGTCGTCGTAGTACCGCTCGTCGTTGTCCTCTACGAGGCCCAGCCAGGCACTTGCCTTGCGCACCGATCCCATGGACGCCTCCTCTCACCGCGGTTCCTTGGTGTTCCGCATCTCTTTCGTATCCCTATGGTCGTCCATGATGCGGATACCGCGCCAAGTGGATAGTCGGCCCGCAGGCGATTCGTGACGTTACTGGTGCAGAAGATGTGGCGATTCGTCAGGGTTCGTCCTGCGCAAGAGGGCTTGTAGAAGGAAAATATGATGCTCCGGCCGTACGGGTGATCCGGGGGACGTACGGGTGAACGGGTCACTCGATACGATGCACGACGCTCCGGTGCGCGAGCGTCGCGCACCGGCTGAACGGCTCACGGGGGATCGTCGTGTTCGGAATCGTCAGGCCCTGTACCCATCGGCTCTCCGAAGGTCTCAGGATCGAGTGGATGGCTCATCTCTGCGGTCTGTGCCTGGCTCTGAGGGCGGATCACGGACAGTTCGCCCGTATCGTCACGAACTATGACGGCCTGATCGTCTCCGTCCTGACGGAGGCTCAGGCCGGCCGGGCGTCCGATGGTCGGCGCACCGCCGGTCCCTGCCCGCTGCGGGCCATGCGCACCGCGCCGGTCGCCACGGGGGAAGGGGCCCGGCTCGCCGCGGCCGTCTCCCTCGTCCTCGCCTCGGCCAAGGTCCGCGACCACGTCGCCGACCGGGACGGGCTGTTGGCACGCCGCCCGGTCGCCGCCGCCGCGCGCCGGGTGGCCGCCGGATGGGACCGGGCGGGCGCACGGACCGGGGCGGCCCTCGGCTTCGACACCGCCCTCCTGGTCGACGCGGTCGACCGGCAGACCGGGATCGAGACGCTCGCCGGGCCCGGCACCCCGCTGCTGACGGTCACCGAACCGACCGAGACCGCCACCGCGGCCGCTTTCGCGCACACCGCCCATCTCGCCGGGAAGCCCTGGAACGCCGCGCCGCTCGCGGAGGCCGGCCGGCTCTTCGGGCGGCTCGCCCATCTCCTGGACGCCGTGGAGGACCAGGAGGCCGACGCCGCGTCGGGCGCCTGGAACCCGCTCACCGCCACCGGCACCCCGCTGTCCGAGGCGCGCCGGCTCTGCGACGACGCGCTGCACGGCGTGCGGCTGGCGCTGCGGGAGGCGGAGTTCACCGACGGCAAGCTCGTCCACGTCCTCCTCGCCCATGAGCTGCGGCGCTCGGTCGACCGGGCGTTCGGCGCCTCCTCCTGCTCCCATCAGGGGCAGCAGGGGCTCCAGCTGCCCGAGGGCGCCTTCGGGCCGCCGCCGGGAAATCCCTACGGCGCACCACCCGGTCAGCCGTACGGTCCGACGCCGGGAGATCCGTACGGTCCGCCGCCCGGCGGCCCGGGCTCACCGCCCCCGCCGCGCCCGCCCCGCGACCGGCGCGGGCTGATCGCCGGATGCCTGGTCTGGGCCGGGCTCGCCTGCACCTGCCAGATGTGCTGCGGGAGCTTCGAGGACCCCTGGAGCCGGGAGCGGCGGCAGTCGCCGTGCCAGAGCTGCGGCGACTGCTGCGAGGCCTGCAGTTGCTGCGGCGACTGCGGTGAGAGCTGCTGCTGTTGCGGGGATTCCTGCGGCTGCGACTGCTGAACGGGTTCCGCCCGCCGGTGCGGCGGGCGGAACCGGCGTCAGGTCACCTCAGTTCCGGCGGCGAGATCTCCGATGCCGAGATCGCGGACCCGGTGGTGCCCCACTTCTTCAGGATGCGGTCGTAGGTCCCGTCCTCCTTGAGCCGGTTGACCGCGGCCCGGAAGGCGGGGGCCAGCGGGGTGCCCTTCTTGAACGCGAAGCCCACGTCGAGCCGCTTGAACTCGTTGAGGAAGCGCAGTCCCTCCTGGCGGCTCACCCCGTAACGCAGCCCGTTGATCGTGGACATCACCACATCGCTGCGGTTCTGCTGGAGCGAGAGCCAGACGGCCGTCTGGTCGGCGTACGTCTTGACCTCGTACGGCTTCTTGCCCTCCTCCGCGCACCGGGGCAGATTCTCCTGGAGCGTCACCTCGAAGGTGGTGCCCGCCCCGGTGGCCACGTTCAGCCCGCACAGCTGGGTGAGGTCGGTGACCTTCTTCAGCTCGCTGTCCTCGCGGACCGCGAAGCCCTGCCCGTCGTTGATGTACGTCACGAAGTCCACCGTCCTGCGGCGTACGTCGGTGACCCCGAAGTTCCCCGTGCCCAGGTCGTACTTCCCGCTGCCCAGCGCCGGCAGGATCGCCTCGAACGAGGCCACTTCGCGCTTCAGTTCCAGCCCGAGCACCCGGGCCGCCGCGTCCGCGAAATCGATGTCCGCGCCGGCCAGGGTGGTGCCGTCCTGCTCGTAGAAGGCTCCGGGCGGGGTGCCGATGGCGGCGGCGATCCGCAGGGTGCCCGCCTCCCGGACCCCGGCCGGCAGCAGTTTCGCCGCCGCCTCGTCCTTGCGGACCTTCGAGACCACGTCCGTCGTCGGGGTCTTCGCCCGAGCCGCCTTCTCGTCCGGCCCGCCGTCCGCCGCCTCCGTCGGCTCGGCGCAGCCGGTGAGGGTCAGCGCGGCCACGGTGATCAGGGCGAACAGGGCGGTATGTCGGGATCTGGGCATGGCTGTGCTCTCCGGGTTCGTCGGGATGGGCCGACCGCCCCGGGCCCTCTGCGGGCACGGGGGACGGCGGATGTGTTCAGCGGTGCGAGGGGAGGGCGGAGCGGTGTGGTGAAGGTGAAGTCACGCGAGGAACGGGGCTCGAACGCCGAAAGAACAGGCGTGAGCAGGGAAAGCCGGACAGCAGAGAGTCAGCTCAACAGGAAGAGGACCACACACGACCGAAGTCGATGTGGGAGCGGGTGACCAGCCACTGCTGCGGATGCATGGAGCAAGTGGAACAGGCATCCGAGTGCGCGTCAACCGAGGTGAGATCCCCGGCTCACAGTGTGGACAGGCTTGACAACTCCCCGCGCACGCCGCTTATCTCGGACCCATGGACCGGCGCTGAGGGGCCCGGCCCCTGTGTGGTTCCCGGTGTGAGGCACGCCCCGTGTTCGATCTGAGCATCCACGGAGCTCCCGCATGCCCCCGCAGACCGTCTCGCTGCCCCCTCCCTCCTCACGGCCGCTCGTCAAGGACGACGCCGACGCGGTCCCGCGCATCGTCCCCGTACGCCGAACAGGCCGCTGGGCAGCGGCTGTTGCCGTTCTCGTGCTGCTCGCGCTGGCGCTGAACTCGGTCATCCGCAACGACGCCTTCCAATGGGACGTCGTGCTCTCCTACTTCGGCACCGTCCCCGTGCTGCGCGGGCTCTGGCTCACGCTCTGGCTCACCGCGGTGGTCGTGGTGCTCGGCTTCGCGCTGGGAGCCGTGCTCGCGGTCATGCGCCTGTCGGGCAACCCCGTTCTGCAGGCGGTCAGTTGGGGCTACGTCTGGCTCTTCCGGTCCACACCGATCCTGGTCCAGCTGCTGTTCTGGTTCAACATCGGCGCGCTGTACCCGCAGATCCTCGGCGTCTCCACGGTCAGCCTCCTGGGCCCGGTCACCATCGCCGTCATCGGACTGACCCTGCACGAGGCCGCGTACGCCGCCGAGGTGGTGCGCGGCGGGATTCTCTCCGTCGAGCGCGGACAGGTGGAGGCCGCCCAGTCCCTCGGCCTCGGCCCCTGGCGGCGGTTCCGGCGCATCGTGCTGCCGCAGGCCATGCGCTCCATCGTGCCGCCGGCCGGGAACATGCTGATCGGCACCCTCAAGGGCACCTCCATCGTCAGCATCATCGCCGTGCAGGACCTGCTGTACTCCGTCCAGCTCGTCTACCACCGCACCTACCAGGTCATCCCGCTGCTGCTCGTCGCCACGCTCTGGTACGCGGCCGTCACGACGCTGCTGAGCATCGGCCAGCGCTATGTGGAGCGGTACTACGCCCGTGGCACGGCGGGTGCGCGATGAGCACCGTGCCCAGCCTCGTGGTGATCGGCGGCGGCCCGCGCGGCACCGGCGTCATCGAGCGCATCGCCGCCAACGCCGGTGAGCTGTACGGCGATCAGCGTCTGGACATCCATCTGGTCGACCCCTACCCGGCGGGCGGCGGGCGGATCTGGCGGCCGGACCAGTCGCCGCTGCTGTGGATGAACTCCATGGCCGAGGACGTCACCATGTTCACCGACGAGACGGTGGACCTGGCCGGCCCCGTCGTGGCGGGACCCGCCCTGGACGCCTGGGCCGAGGACGTCCGCGCGGGCCGCGTCGTCCCTTCGGCGGACCCCGCCGTGGTGGCGGAGATACACGGACTCGCCGGCGCGGACTTCCCCTCCCGGCGACTCCAGAGCGCCTATCTGCGCTGGACCTACGACCGGGCCCTGGCCGCTCTACCGCCCGGCATCACCGTGCACGAGCACCGCACCACCGCCCTCGCCGTCACCGGACCACGCGGAGGCCGCCAGCGCGTCCGGCTCCAGGACCGCGCCGAACCCCTGCTCGCCGACCTCGTCGTCCTGACCGTGGGCCACCTCGACGCCGAGAAGGAGCCCGAGCAGGAGCGGCTGAGCGCGTTCGCCCGGCGGCACGATCTGGTGCACCTGCCGCCCGACTTCACCGCCGACAGCGACCTCGACGCCCTGCGCCCCGGGGAGCCGGTCATCGTCCGGGGCTTCGGGCTCGCCTTCATCGATCTGATGGTCCTGCTCACCGAGGGGCGCGGCGGACGCCACGAGAACGGGGTCTACCTGCCGTCGGGCCGTGAACCCGTGCTGTACGTCGGATCGCGCCGCGGCGTCCCGTACCACGCGAAGATCGGCTACGGCTGGACCGGCGAACGCCTGCCACCGCCCCGGCACTTGGACCAGAGCTGGGCCGACGAGCTGCTGAGCAGGCCCGGGCCGCTCGACTTCCGGCGCGATGTCTGGCCGGCGGTCGCGAAGGAGCTCGGCCACGCCCACTACCACCGGCTGTTCACCGCCCACCCCGAGCGCACCGCCCTCGCCCACGAGGTCTTCGCCGAGAAGTACGCCGCCGCCGACCCGGACAGCCCCGAACTGGCCGGGCTGATCGCCGCAGCCGTGCCCGACCCCGCCGACCGGCTCGACCTCGACGCCCTGGACCGGCCCCTCGACGGCGTCCGCCACGCATCGCCCGAGGCACTTCAGGAAGCCCTGCGCGACCACATCACCGCCGACCTGACCCGGCGTCACGATCCGTCGCACAGCGAGGATCTCGCGGTCTTCCTCGGGCTGCTCACCGCCTACGCCCAGCTCGTCCGGCTCGGCGACATCGGCGGCTGGTGGCACGGCTTCTTCAGCTATCTGGCCTCCGGCCCGCCGGGGCCCCGGCTCCAGCAGCTCCTGGCCCTCTCCCGGGCCGGCGTCGTCCGCTTCCTCGGGGCCGGCCTCACCGTGGAGACCGACGAGGAGCACGGCCTCTTCCGGGCCACCGGCGCCACCGTCCCCGGCGCGCACACCGAGGCCCGCGCCCTGGTCGAGGCCCGCCTCCCCGACCCCTCGCTCCGGCACACCGCGAGCCCCCTGCTGCGCGCGCTGCGCGACGAGGGGGCCGCCGTCACCGACACCGGACTGCTCTCCGTGGACCCGGCCGACAGCCGGGTGCTGGACCGCGCCGGCCGCCCGCACCCACGCCGCTTCGCACTGGGCCCCTTCACCACCGCCCGCAACAGCGGGGCGTTCACCCGGCCCCGTACCGGCGGACCCGCCTTCCGGCAGAACGACGCCGCCGCGCGCGCCGCCCTCACCCTCCTGCGCGACCTCTCCTGTCGGGTCCTGCTCGCCTCCTGACCGCCCACCCCTTCCCGTACCACCGCCGCCACCGCGCCCAAGGACTCCACTCATGTCGCTGACCAGCGATCCACCCATCGACCCACCCGCCGGGACCCCCGACGGCCCACCCGCCCCGAAGACCGCCGAACCCGGCACCGACTACGGAGAGCTGACGGTCGTCCCGGCCCGCCACCCCTGGCGCTGGGTCGCCGTCGCCGTGACCGCCGTCCTGGTCGCCCAGTTCCTCAACGGGCTGGTCACCAACCCCGGCTGGGAGTGGGACGTCTTCGCGCAGTTCTTCTCCGCCCCGGTCATCCTCAAGGCGGTCTGGCTCACCCTCCAGCTGACCTTCTACGGCACGGTGCTCGGCTTCGCGCTCGGCATCGTGCTGGCGTTCATGCGGCTGTCGGCCAGTCCGTTCCTGAGGACGGTCGCGTACGGCTACATCTGGGCGTTCCGCTCGATCCCGCTCATCGTGCAACTGCTGTTCTGGTTCAACCTCGCCTATCTCTACGAGGAGTTGCAGTTCGGCATCCCGTTCGGGCCGGGCCTCTTCACCTTCGACACGATGAACCTGGTCGGCGCGGTCAGCGCGGCCGTCCTGGGCCTCGCGCTGCACCAGGCGGCGTACGCGGCGGAGATCGTGCGCGGTGGCGTACTGGCCGTCGGCGGCGGCCAGTTGGAGGCGGCGGCCGCCCTCGGCATCCCGAAACTCCGGCAGCTGCGGCGGATCGTGCTCCCGCAGGCGATGCGCTCCATCCTGCCCAACGCGGCCAACGAGATCATCTCGCTGTTCAAGGGCACCTCGATCGTCTCCGTCATGGCGATCGGCGAGCTCTTCTACCAGGTCCAGGTCGTCTACGGCCGCAGCGGCCGGGTCGTCCCGCTGCTGATGGTCGCCACCGCCTGGTACATCCTCCTGACCACCGCCCTCTCGATCGTCCAGTACTACGTCGAACGTCACTACGCCAAGGGGGCCGTGCGATGAACGCACCCAGCGATGCCATGGTCGAGATCCGCTCCGTGCACAAGAGCTTCGGCTCCCTGGAGGTGCTGCGCGGCATCGACCTCTCGGTGCGACCCGGCGAGGTCACCGTCATCCTCGGCCCCTCCGGCTCCGGCAAGTCCACCCTGCTGCGCACCATCAACCACCTGGAGAAGGTGGACCAGGGCTGGATCAGCGTGGACGGCACCCTGGTCGGCTACCGCAGGGACGGCGACAAGCTCTACGAGCTGCGCGAGCGCGAGGTACTGCGCCAGCGCACCAAGATCGGCTTCGTCTTCCAGAACTTCAACCTCTTCCCGCACCTCACCGTGGTGGAGAACATCATCGAGGCGCCCGTCTCCGCGCTGCGCCGCCCCCGCAAGGAGGCCGTCGAGACGGCGGAGAGGCTGCTGGAGCGGGTCGGACTCGCCGACAAGTCGGCGGCCTACCCCGGACAGCTCTCCGGAGGCCAGCAGCAGCGCGTCGCCATCGCCCGCGCCCTGGCGCTGGAGCCCAGGCTCCTGCTCTTCGACGAGCCGACGTCCGCACTGGACCCGGAGCTCGTCGGAGAGGTCCTCGACGTCATCAAGGACCTGGCGCACGGCGGCACCACGATGATCGTCGTCACCCATGAGATCGGCTTCGCCCGCGAGGTCGCCGACACCGTCGTCTTCATGGACGAGGGCCGCATCGTCGAGCAGGGCCCGCCCGCCGACCTGCTGGACCGCCCCACCCAGGAGCGCACCCGCTCGTTCCTCTCCAAGGTTCTCTGACCCGCCCCCATGCATCCCTCATCCGCAAGGAGTACGTACGTGTCCGTCCGCCGCAGCATCACCCTCGCCCTCGCCACGCTCACCGCCACCGGAGTGCTCACCGCCTGCGGCGACCCCGACGTCTCCACGGACGTGGCGGCGTCCAAGGACAGGAAGGACACCGGGGTCAACACCAGCCCCGACCAGGACCGCCTCAGAGGCAGGAAGGTGGACGCCGTCGCCGCCCTCGTCCCCGAGGCGATCCGCGAGCGCGGCACGCTGAGGATCGGGGCCAGCGCGGACGCCGTGCCGCCGCTCGGCTTCTACGCCACCGACGACAGGACCCGCATCGGCTCCGAGATCGACATCGCCACCCTCGTCGCCGACACCCTCGGTCTGAAGCCGCAGTTCGAGCAGGTCTCCTGGGAGAACCTCTTCGTCGGCCTGGACAGCTCCAAGTTCGACGGGGTCCTCTCCAACGTCACCGTGACCGAGGAGCGCAAGGAGAAGTACGACTTCGCCACCTACCGGCTCGACAACATCGCCTTCGAGGCCAAGAAGGGCTCCGGCTGGAAGGTGAACGGCCCCGCCGACGTCGCCGGCAGGACGATCTCGGTCTCCTCCGGCACCAACCAGGAGAAGATCCTCGTCGAGTGGAGCGAGGAGAACGTCAAGGCCGGGCGTGAGCCCGTGGAGATCAAGTACTTCCAGAAGGAGAACGACTACTACCTCCCCCTCCAGTCGGGCCGCATCGACGCCCACCTCGGCCCGAGCCCGTCCGCCGCCTACCACGTCGCGACGTCCGGCCAGAGCGAGATCGCCGGACAGATCTCCGGAGCCGGCGGCGGCCTCCAGGGCAAGATCGCCGCCACCACGAAGAAGGGCAGCGGCCTGGTCGAGGCGTACGCCGCCGCGATCGACCACATCGTCGAGGACGGCTCGTACGGCAAGGTCCTGAAGCGCTGGGGGCTCGGCGGCGAGGCCGTGGAGAAGTCGGAGATCAACCCGCCCGGCCTGCCGAAGACGGAGAGCTGACCGATCCGAACCGGGGGTCTCCTGCCGATCGGGGCCGGTCCACGCCCGGCAGGACACCCCCCGGGCCCGCCGGGTCCGCCACCCGGCCGTGCGCCCCGTCCCGCGCGCGGCCGGGTGGCGGCCTCCGCGGCGCCCCCGACCGACCGTCACCCGAGAGGTTCCCGCATGTCCGCCCCTGGCTCCCTCCACCTGGCCGCCGAGATCGGCGGCCCCCCGCACTACGACGCCGGGCACTACCTCCGGCTCGCCCGGCTCGCCGAGGACGGCGCGCTCGACTACGTCACCCTCGGCGACTCGTTCGCCCGCCCCGGACTCGACGCGCTCGCCGTCCTCGCCCGGCTCGCCCCCGCCACCGACCGCATCGGCCTCGTCCCGACCGTCACCACCACCCACACCGAGCCCTTCCACGTCTCCTCGGCCGTCGCCACCCTGGACTGGGTGAGCCGGGGCCGCGCCGGCTGGAGCGCGGACGTGTCCACCACCGAGGCGGAGGCCCGGCTCTTCGGCAGACGCCCCGCGGCACCGCCAGCCGCCCTGTGGCAGGAGGCCGGGGAAGTGGCCGACGTCTCGGGGCGGCTGTGGGACAGCTGGGAGGACGACGCCGAGATCCGCGACACCGCCACGGGCCGCTTCGTCGACCGGGACAAGCTGCACTACGTCGACTTCGAGGGCGCCACCTTCTCCGTACGGGGCCCCGCCATCGTGCCGCGCCCGCCGCAGGGCCGCCCCGTCACCGTCATCGACGCCACCACCGGCCCGGCCCGCGAGGCGGCAGCCCGGCACGCCGACGTCGTCCACATCCGGGCCACCACCCCCGAGCTGGCGGCCGCCGTCCGCGACGAGGTGCGGGCCAAGGCCGCCGGCCACGGGCGCGACCCCGGGGCGCTGCGGGTGCTGGTCGCGCTGACCGTCGACCTCGGCGACCGGGAGACCGCGCCGGAACCCGGTCTGGTGAGCGGACCGCGGCTCGCCGGGCACGGCACCTACTTCCGGGGCGGCCCGGTCGACCTCGCCGACCTCATCGCCGAGTGGCACCGGGCCGGCGCGGCCGACGGCTTCCACCTCACGCCCATCACCCCCGAGCGCGACCTCGAAAGGATCGTCAACGGCACCGTGGCCCTCCTCCAGCACCGCAGCCTCTTCCGTACCTTCCACCCGGGCGGCACCCTGCGCGAACACCTGGGACTCGTGCGCCCCGCGAGCCGCTACGCCGCCGCCAGGACCACCGCGAAGGAGGTCTGACCGTGCCCCGTCCGATGCACCTCGCCGCCCACTTCCCCGGCGTCAACAACACCACGGTGTGGGCCGACCCCCGCTCCCGCAGCCAGATCGACTTCTCCTCCTTCGAGCAGCTGGCGAGGGTGGCGGAGCGCGGGAAGTTCGACTTCTTCTTCCTCGCCGAAGGGTTGCGGCTGCGCGAGCACAACGGCCGCGTCCACGACCTCGACGTGGTCGGCCGGCCCGAGTCGCTGACCGTGCTGAACGCGCTGGCCGCCGTCACCGACCGGCTCGGCCTCGCCGCCACCGTCAACGCCACCTTCAACGAGCCGTACGAACTCGCCCGCCGGCTCGCCACCCTCGACCACCTCAGCGCGGGCCGGGCCGCCTGGAACGTGGTGACCTCCTCCGACGCCTTCACCGGGGAGAACTTCCGCCGGGGCGGCTATCTGGACCGGGCCGACAGGTACACCAGGGCCGCCGAGTTCGTCGCCACGGCCCGTGAGCTCTGGGACTCCTGGACGCCCGACGGCGTGTCACGCCCCTTCGCCCACGAGGGGCCGCAGTTCACGATCTCCGGCGAGTTCACCGTGGAGCGCTCGCCACAGGGCCACCCGGTGGTCATCCAGGCCGGGGACTCCGACGAGGGCCGGGAGTTCGCCGCCTCCGCCGCCGACGTCATCTTCACCCGGCACGGCACCCTGGAGGCGGGCCGCGCCTTCTACACCGACGTCAAGGCGCGGCTCGCGGCGTACGGCAGGGAGCCCGACGAGCTGAAGATCATGCCGGGCGTCACCGTGGTGACCGGCGACACCGACGCCGAGGCCCAGGAGCGTGCCGCCGAGATCCGCCGGCAGCAGATCTCGCCGCAGAACGCGATCCTCACCGCCGAGCAGCTCTGGGGCGCCGACCTCTCCGCGTACGACCCCGACGGGCCGCTCCCCGAGATCGACCCCGTCATCGACTCCGGCCTCGTCAAGGGCAGGGTCCTGTACGGGGATCCTTTCGCCGTCGTCGCACGCTGGCGCGCGATCGCCGAGGCCAAGGGGCTCTCGCTGCGGCAGACGGTCATCGAGACGACCACCCGGCAGTCGTTCATCGGCTCTCCGCGGACGGTCGCGGCGGAGCTGACCGCGTTCGTCGACGGACGGGCCGCCGACGGTTTCATCCTCGTCCCCCATCTCACCCCGAGCGGACTGGACGACTTCGTCGACCGGGTCGTCCCGCTCCTCCAGGAGAGCGGGGCGTTCCGCACCGAATACACCGGCTCCACGCTGCGGTCGCACCTCGGCCTCCAGGAGCCGGTATGGAAAGGTTGACCGCATGAGCACGGACGCACAGCAGCAGGAGCAGGGCGGCGGGCCGGACGCCGCACAGGACTGGCAGCGGTGGCACGAAGAGCGCGTCGTCGCGGTCGCCGCCCCGTACGGCCCGCTCTCGCTGACCGGGACCCACTGGCTCTCCGACTACCCGGAGGGGCGAATTCCGGCCGTCCCGGGGCGATGGCGCGAGGACGGCGACGAGGTGGTCCTCACGGCCGCCGCCGAGGAGGGCGTCGTCGTCGACGGCAAGCCGCTGACCGGCGAGGTCAGGCTGCGGGCGGACCGTGGGCCGATCGACGACTCCCGGATCGCGCAGGGGGAGCGGCGGCTGGTGGTGCTCCGCCGCGAAGGGCTGTGGGCGGTACGGGACTTCGACCCGGGATCACCGGCCCGGCACGCCTTCTCGACCATCGAGGCCACCCCGTACGACCCCCGCTGGGCGCTGCCGGGAACGTTCCGTCCCTACGGCGACGACCGGACCGTGCGGGTGGTCAACGCGGACGGGGTCGAGCGCGGCCTCGGGCTCGGCGGCGAGATCGCCTTCACGGTGGACGGCGACGAGCACACGCTCCAGGTCGCGGTCGAACCCGACGGGTCGCTGTGGGCCGTCTTCGCCGACACGACCAGCGGGAACGACAGCTACCGCTTCCGTTTCCTGCGGCCCGCGGCGCCCGCCGCCGACGGCCGCGTGGCGGTCGACCTCAACCGCGCGCTGCTGCCGCCGTGCGCCTTCGCCGATCACTTCATCTGCCCGTTCCCGCCCCCGGGCAACACGCTCTCCGTCGCGGTCCCGGCGGGGGAGCGGAACCGGATCGACGCCTGACCCGCGAGAGGTCCCTCCGGCCCCGGGAGCCCCACGGCTCCCGGGGCCGGAGGCGTGTGTGACCCACGTGGCCGAAAGGCATTCTTGCGCCCCCTGTCCGGGCCCCTCGATACTCCGGTCAGCGATTGTCAGGGGCACGGCAATTCCGGAATCCGGACAGGCCCCCGACTGCGCCTCACGGGCCCGCCACCCCACAGGAGGGCCCCCGATTCCCCTCGGAGGAACCCGAAGTGAGGATCAAGCGCACCAGTAACCGCTCGAACGCGGCGAGACGCGTCCGTACCACGGCCGTACTCGCGGGGCTCGCGGCCGTCGCGGCGATGGCCATTCCCACCGCGAACGCCGAAACCCCCCGGACGTTCAGTGCCAACCAGCTGACCGCGGCGAGCGACGCCGTGCTCGGCGCCGACATCGCGGGCACCGCCTGGAACATCGACCCGCAGTCCAAGCGCCTCGTCGTCACCGTCGACAGCACGGTCTCGAAGGCGGAGATCAACCAGATCAGGAAGTCGGCGGGCGCCAACGCCGACGCGCTGCGTATCGAGCGCACGCCGGGCAAGTTCACCAAGCTGATCTCCGGCGGCGACGCGATCTACTCCAGCACCGGACGCTGCTCGCTCGGCTTCAACGTCCGCAGCGGCAGCACCTACTACTTCCTGACCGCCGGCCACTGCACGGACGGCGCGACCACCTGGTGGGCGAACTCGGCCCGCACCACCGTGCTCGGCACGACCTCCGGGTCGAGCTTCCCGAACAACGACTACGGCATCGTGCGCTACACCAACACCACCATCCCCAAGGACGGCACGGTCGGCGGCCAGGACATCACCAGCGCCGCCAACGCCACCAACGGCATGGCCGTCACCCGCCGCGGCTCCACCACCGGCACCCACAGCGGTTCGGTCACCGGACTCAACGCCACCGTCAACTACGGGGGCGGCGACGTCGTCTACGGCATGATCCGCACCAACGTGTGCGCCGAGCCCGGCGACTCCGGCGGCCCGCTCTACTCCGGCACCCGGGCGATCGGTCTCACCTCCGGCGGCAGCGGCAACTGCTCCTCCGGCGGAACGACCTTCTTCCAGCCGGTCACCGAGGCGCTGAGCGCGTACGGCGTCAGCGTGTACTGACCGGTCCCACACCGGCCAGGTACGGAGCAGTCCGTACAAACGTGCCCCCGTCCGGAGTTCCGGACGGGGGCTCCCGCTCGCCGGGGAGCTCTTGAGAGGATGTCGCCACGACGGGTCGCCGCTTCGGGGCGACGGGGGCGGGGCGACGGGGCGGGCGCGCCCCCCGCCGTGCTCCGCTGGCATCAGGGGGTAGCAGGTCCGTGAACCGCATCGGAGTGACCGGTCACCGCTCCATCCCCGCCGAGGCCGAGGCCCATGTGCTCGCGGGTCTGCGGGCCGCGCTCTGCGGCCTCGACGGCGCGACGCAGGCGCTCTCCAGCCTGGCGGTCGGCGCCGACCAGCTCTTCGCCGACCTCGCCCTCGCCCGCGGCGCCGAACTGACCGCCGTGATCCCCAGCGGCGACTACGAGGCCTGCTTCGAGAACGCCGTCGACCTCGCCCGCTACCGGATGCTCAAGGCCCGCGCGGCGCGGGAGGTCCGGCTCGACTTCCCGCACTCCACCGACGAGGCGTACTACGCGGCGGGCGCCTACATCGCCGACCACTGCGACCGGCTGGTCGCCGTCTGGGACGGCCTTCCGGCCCGGGGCCTCGGCGGCACGGGCGACATCGTGACGTACGCCCGCACCCTGGGCCGCCCGGTCACCGTGATCTGGCGCGACGGAGTACTGCGCGGCTGACCGGAGGCCGCCCATGACCGGAGGCCGCCCATGACCGGCGGGCGCCCACCGAGCAGGGTCGTACGAAGAGGGCCGCTCCCGACCCCGTACGGCGGCCTCCCCGGCTCACACGCGATGTCTGACCAGCCAGTCGGTGTGCTCGGGCGACACGATCCGCTCGGTCTCGAACACCGCCGCCGGCCAGTGCCGCTCGGTGAGGGTGGTCTCCATGGCGGCCTGCATCGACTCCAGGTCCTTCTCCACGAGCGAGTGCGCCGAGATCAGCGGATGGTGCCGGCGCATCTCGTTCCAGGCGAGACAGGCCGCCGCCGCCGCGGAGAAGGCCCCCGTCAGGCCGAACGAGCGCCCCATCCCGAAGGCCTGGAACACGCTCAGCGCCAGCGCCGGGAGCGTCAGCGCGACAATGGCGCCCGACCACAGGAGCGCCCCGCGCCGGGAGGCCTGCTGGCGCCTGCGGTACCAGCGCCGCTGTTCGATGAGCCGGTCCCGTACATAGGTTTCCTTGCGCACCGTGTAGGCCTTGTTCCGTAACGCGCGCATCGATTCCGTGATGAGGCCGCCGGAATCCGGCAGTTCCTCGCGCGGGTCGGCCCAGCCCACTTTGCGCAACTCCTGGAGGCCGTCCTCCAGACGATTGGCGAACAGCGCCTCCGGGTGGTCGGACGCGCTGTCGAACGGGCGCCGTGGACCGCGTAGCGCCAGCAGTTGGACTTGATGAACTCGGCCGCCGAGCGGTTCAGTTGCCAGTGCGACTTCGCTTTGCGGTGGGAGGCGAGGAAGGTCGCGAAGAGCACGCCCAGATAGGCCAGCACCGCCGCGCCGTACAGGGCACGGGCCGCCGGACCGTCCTCGGTGTGCCAGGGCAGCGCCGCGGGCACCGTGCCCGCCACGAGCAGCGCGAGCTGCGCCCGGGTGGTGTTCACGGCCTCACGCTGACGGGCCACGGCGACCGCGTCCGTGTGGTGGAACAGCGCCGGCAGGTCGTCGTTCCTGAAGACCATGGATCTCAGCGGCTCGGGCAACGCCGTCATGGACGCCTCCGTGTGCAGTTGTCGTATGACCCGGCCGGTCGTGACGCCTGCCCCGCCCGGGCCACGAGAGTAGGGGGAGGACCGGACGCGGCAAGAGCCTCCCGGCTCCGCGGACGGTCACCACGACAGGGTTCGGCCACTCCCGCGCGGGTGACCTTCCTCACATCGCGACCCTGTGGCAGGGTTGTCCAACTGGGTTGTACCAGAGGTGAGTTGCTGCCCCCTGTGGTGGGCGCGACCACCTCCGCGCGGGGGAGGGGCCATCGAAAGCGACCGGGACGGTGGGAGTGCTCTCACCGCGGCGCGTCGAGCGGGCCGACGCACCGCGCGCCCGGTCGCGGGTCGCGGGCGCCGTGGGCGCGGGCCACGAACCCGTCCTGGACCACACGCGCGTCGCCCGGGCGGGACGCGATCTCCCTGGCGAGGCGCTGGTGAACGGGTGAACCGTGCTCCCGCCGGAGCCTCCCGGCGCCCGCCGTCCGGGGCGCGCGCGGTGCGCGCGCCCGGCACCTGTGCGAGCGCTCCGGCCGGTGTCGGGAAGCCTCTCACCTGCGCGTGCCGGCGGCGGCGGGGGCGGTCCTCGGGCCCGCCGGTTCGGCCGCTCGTCCCCCGCTCACCCGAGCGGCCGAGTGGAAGGTGTGTTTCGAGTTTCGTATGCAGGTGTGAAGGCCGCTCCGTCGGCATGTGGAAGAGCCTCCGCGGTAGTAAAGTGCGCGTGCCGGAAGGTGTGATGACACGCAATCCGGCAGCGTTTCAATGTCCGGAAACAGACCCCTTCAGGATCCCCCCTAGGACGGCCGTGAAGACCTACGGAACCACCCCCGCCTTCGCCTCTGCGAAGACCCGCGCGACCCTCTCGGCGACCGACGTTCGCAGCGCCGAGGCCGCCAGGAAGATCAACCGCGTATGCGGTGCGACAACGGCCAGGTCCACCCGGATCTCCACGTTCAATTCGGCTCTCTGAGCCGACGTCGGAAGCGGCTAGAATGACGGGATGACAGGACCCCTGGTCCCCTTCCGTGAATTCGTGCTGAAAGTGCACAGCAGGTGCGATCTGGCCTGTGATCATTGTTATGTCTACGAACATGCCGACCAGAGCTGGCTGACACGCCCCAAGACCATCTCTGACGAGGCGATTTCCTGGACTGCCCGGCGCCTGGCCGAGCATGCGACGACTCATGCGCTTCCCTCCGTAACAGTGATCCTGCACGGTGGGGAACCGCTCCTGGCGGGGCCCGCGCGACTGCGACGGGTCTGCGAGGAGCTCGGCTCGGCTCTGAACGGCATCGCTGAGCTGGACCTCAGGATCCACACCAACGGCGTCCAGCTCAGCCCCCGTTACCTCGACCTGTTCGACGAGTTCCACGTCCGGGTCGGGATCTCGCTCGACGGCGACCGCGCGGCCAACGACCGCCACCGCCGATTCGCCGATGGGCGCAGCAGCCACCCGATGGTGCTGCGAGCCGTCGAACTGCTCCGCGAGGAGCGCTACCGCCACCTGGACCTCGGCCTGCTGTGCACGGTCGACATCCACAACGACCCGGTGGCCGTCCAGGACGCTCTCGCCGGACTCCGGCCCCCGCTCGTCGACTTCCTGTTGCCGCACGCCACCTGGGACGACCCGCCCCCGCGGCCGGACGGATCGCCCACCGCGTACGCCGACTGGCTCCTGACGGTCTTCGACCGCTGGACGGAGCAGGGCCGCCCGATGCCCGTCCGCATGTTCGCCTCGGTGCTCTCCAGCCTGAACGGCGGCCCCAGCCTCACCGAGTCCCTCGGCCTGGCCCCCACCGACCTCGTCGTCATCGAGACCGACGGGCAGCTGGAACAGGTCGACTCGCTCAAGAGCGCCTACGAGGGTGCCGCCGCCACCGGGTTCGACGTCTTCCGCAACACCTTCGACGAGGTCGCGGCCCACCCCGGCGTCCGCGCGCGGCAGCTCGGTCTGGCCGGGGTCAGCGAGACCTGTCGCCGCTGCCCCGTCGTGCGCTCGTGCGGCGGCGGGCTCTACACCCACCGGTACCGCTCCGTCAGCGGCCCCGAAGGCCGCGACAGCGGCTTCGACAACCCGTCGGTCTACTGCGCCGACCTGGCCGCGCTGATCCGGGGCATCGAGGAGCGCACGGCCGCGGCCACCGAGTCGCCCGCCGTCCGGGCGCCCGACGAACTGCTCGCCGCCCATCAGGACCTGACCCGGACCCTGCTCGCGGCTCTCCACGACACCCTCGACGGGCGGGGCGGGGCCCTCTGGGACGAGGCCTGGCGGCTCGCGGCGACGCTGGAGGCGGACGCCCCGGGCGCAGAGGCGCTCGACACGGTGCTCGCCCACCCCTACACCCGCACCTGGCTGGTCGGCGCCCTGGAGGACGTCGAGGCGGGCCGCGGCCTGTCGGGGGCCGCCGCCGAACGGCTCGGCGCCACCGTGGCCGCCGCCGCCGTCCGCGCCGGACACGACCTGTCCGTGCCGGTGGCGTACCGGGACGGAGGCCTGTATCTGCCCACCCTCGGCACCGTGCTCCTCGGCGGCCCGGGGGAGCGGGGAACGGCCGTGGTGCGCGCCACGGCCGACGGATTCCTCGTCCGCCGGCCGCAGGACGCGCCCGGCACCGAGCTGCGCATCGCCCCCGACGAGCCCGAGGGCCCGCACTGGCTGCCCGTACACGTCCTGCGCCGGGCGCCCGCCCCCGTACTCCTGCTGGACGACCTCGACCCCCTCCGCGACTGCTTCGACGCCCCCGCGACCGACCGCCTGGAAGCGGAGGAGGCAGACGCCTGGGCGCACCGGGTCGGCGAAGCCTGGTCGCTGCTGGCCGACGCCGTGCCCGGCCAGGCGGCCGAGGCGGCCCGTACGTTGACCACGCTGACCCCCCTGTTCACCGGCGACGCCGAGCCGGGGCGCCACGGGCCCGGCGCGCTCGGCGTCGGGCCGTCGGCGGAGGCGAACGAGCTGGCACTCGGCCTGCTGAGCGGATTCCGCCGGGCGAAACTGCGGGCGCTCGGCGAAGTGACGGATCTTTACGCCCTGGACGGTACCTGGGAACATCGGACGCCTTGGGGGAACGAACACGTGACGTTCTCCCGACTGCTGACCGAGACATTCGAACGGGCGGGGCTCGGGCTTTACGACCCGCGCTACCTCAGGGGTGTTCCGGAAGCTCTCGACAAGATCGAAGACGCGGCGGAGGTGACGGTCGACGGAAAACAGCTGATCTCCGCTGTCCGCAAGGAGATCAGCGGAACCCGGAGTGCGACCGAGAAGAATGGCGGCAGGAGCTTCCCGCCGTCCGGTCATGCGGCGAACGTCCTGGGATCTGACCAGAAAGCGACGTTCGAATGACCGAACGGCAGGGGGGTGGAAAGCGGTCCGCTCCGGAATGATGAGTTCGCTTCCACTCCCTATCCTCCTTCCGGGATGCGAGTGCTCACACAGGACGGGGGTCGTGTGCACGCATCGACGCAACAGCGAGCGGTGGGCCATCGGCCGTATTTCTTTCTGAGTTACGCCCACACGCCGGGGTACGGCGGCGGCGCGGACCCCGATATGTGGGTCGAACGGCTTTTCCAGGACCTCTGCGGCCACGTGATGGCCATGACCGACTTACCCGCGGGCGCGCCCGCGGGCTTCATGGACCGGGAGATACGTTCCGGGGAGGGCTGGTCGGAACGGCTCGGCGACGTCCTCGCCACCTGCCGGGTCTTCGTCCCGCTGTTCTCGCCGCGCTACTTCGCCAGCGAGATGTGCGGCAAGGAGTGGTACGCCTTCGAACAGCGCGCCATCCACCACCGCGCCCGCTCCAACCAGCCCGCCGAGGCCATCGTCCCGGCACTCTGGGTACCGGTGCCGCCGAGCCAACTGCCCGGCTCCGCCGAGCGGTTGCAGTTCAACCACCGCGATTTCGGGGAACGGTACGTCAGCGACGGCCTGTACGGCCTGATCAAGCTCAGACTCTTCGCCGAGGAGTACGAACGGGCCGTCTACGAACTGGCCAAACGCATCGTGAGCGTCGCCGACTCGGTCCGCATCGACACCGGCCGACCCGTCGACTACCGCCTCGCGCCCAGCGCCTTCGGCTCCCCCAGCAGCGGAGTCGGCGCCCCCAGGCCGATGCAGATCACCATCGCGGCGCCCACCCGCCACGATCTGCCCGAGGGCCGCAACAGCGACCACTACGGCGACCATCCCCAGGACTGGAACCCCTACTACCCGGCGGCCGCGCGCCCGCTGGCCTATGTGGCGGAGGAACTGGTCCGCTCCCTCAACTACCAGGCCCACATCACCTCGTTCGACGAGGACCGGCACGACGGCAAGACCCCGCCCACCACCCCCGAGATCCTGCTCGTCGACCGCTGGGCCCTCCGGGACGAGGACCACCGCCGCAGGCTCGCCGCCTTCGACGCCGAGAACCGGCCCTGGGTGACCATGGTCGTGCCGTGGAGCCGCGACGACCACCAGAGCAGAGCGGCGGAGAGCGAGCTCACCGAGACGCTCGAAGCGACCATGCCGATCAAGATGGGCCAGGGCCGGGCCCTGTGCCGGGCCGCCGCCAAAGGAGTGCCCACCATGGAGGCGTTCGGCCAACTCCTGCCGCAGGTGGTCGAGGTGGCAGCCCAGCAGTACCTCAAGCACGCCAAGGCCTACCCTCCCGGATCCGGTGGCGGTTCCGGTGACCGGACCCGGCTCACCGGCCCCATGGGCAGTACGAGCTACATCCCCGACCCGCACGACCCTGCGACGGAAGCGGAGGACCTATGAGTGCCGGTCGTGACGGGCGCATCGTCACCTTCTACTCGTACAAGGGCGGTACCGGGCGCACCATGGCGCTCGCCAACACCGCCTGGATCCTCGCGGCCAACGGCAAGCGGGTACTGGCCGTCGACTGGGACCTGGAGGCCCCCGGGCTGCACCGGTTCTTCCACCCCTTCCTCGACCCGGCCACCCTCGGCGCCACCACCGGCGTGATCGACCTGATCACCGAGTACGCCTGGGCCGCGACCAGCCCCGCCCAGCGCCCCGAGGACTGGCACCGCGACTACGCCCGCATCCAGCCGCACGCCGTGTCGCTGACCCCGGAGTCGCTCGGCTGGGAGTTCCCGCGGGGCGGGACGCTCGACTTCGTCTCCGCCGGACGGCAGAACCGCGAATACTCCGCGACCGTCTCCACCTTCGACTGGGACAACTTCTACGACCGGTTCGGCGGCGGCCACTTCTTCGACGCGCTGCGCGACGACATGAAGGCCAACTACGACTACGTCCTCATCGACAGCCGGACCGGCCTCAGCGACATCGCCGACATCTGCACCGTCCACCTCCCGGACGTGCTCGTCGACTGCTTCACCCTCAGCGACCAGTCCATCGACGGCGCGGCCTCCGTCGCCCGCCAGATCGCCGAGCGCAACACCGGCCGCCCCATCGCCCTCTACCCCGTCCCCATGCGCATCGACGAGGGCGAGAAGGAGAAGGCGGACGCCGGGCGGGCGCTGGCCCGGCTCAAGTTCGACCGGCTGCCGCGCGACCTGTCCGGCGACGAACTCACCGCCTACTGGGGAGCGGTCGAGATCCCCTACCGGCCCTACTACGCCTACGAGGAGACGCTCGCCACCTTCGGTGACGAGGCCGGGCTCAGCAACTCGCTGCTCTCCGCCTTCGAACGGCTCGTCGCGGTCATCACCGACCGGGAGATCACCTCGATGCCCCCGATCGGCGAGGAGGTCCGCCTGCGGATCCGCGACGCCTTCACCCGGCGCAGGCCCGCCCTGCCCGCCGATCTCTTCCTCAGCTATGTGGCGGAGAACCGGATGTGGGCCGACTGGCTCGAATCGATCCTCACCCGGGCCGGTTTCCGGGTGGTCCCGCGCGACGTCTCCGCCGAACGCTCCCCCGACGAGCCCGCCGACACCACCGCTTCGAGCGCCGCCCGCACCGTCGTGCTGCTCTCCAGCGCCTACCTGAAGTCCCCGCGCGCGGTCGAGCTGTGGGAGCGGACCGCCGCGGAGGCCGTCGGCAGCGGCCGCCGCCGGCTGGTCCCCCTGCGGGTCGGGGACGTACGCCTGAGCGCCCCCTACATCGACCGCAATCCCGTCGACCTCTTCCGGCTGGACGAGGTGCACGCCACCACCGCCGTGATGCGGGCCCTGGACCGCCCGGTGCAGGTGGCCGACGGGGTCTCGCCCGGGCCCCGCTTCCCCGGCACCGTGCCGAGGATCTGGAACGCGCCGCCCCGCAACCCCGGATTCACCGGCCGCTCCCTCGTCCTGGAGCGGATGCGCGACCAGCTCGGCGGCGGCCTGGCCGTCGTCCTGCCGCAGCCGCAGACGCTGTACGGACTCGGCGGCGTCGGCAAGACCCAGGTGGCCCTGGAGTACGTGCACCGCTTCATGGCCGACTACGACCTGGTGTGGTGGATATCGTCCGAGCAGACCGACGACGTGGTCGCCTCGCTCGCCGAACTCGCGGTCCGGCTCGGCGCCCAGGGCGGCGACGACATGGCCGCCGCCTCCCAGGAGGCCGTCGACCTGCTGCGGCGCGGGGTGCCCTCGGACCGCTGGCTGCTGGTCTTCGACAACGCGGACGACCCCGAGCAGGTGCGCCGCTACTTCCCGCAGGGAGGTTCCGGCCACATCCTGGTGACCTCCCGCAACCAGAGCTGGTCCCAGCACGGGGACGCGCTGCCCGTGGACGTCTTCCTGCGCGAGGAGTCGATCGAGCACCTCCAGCGACGGGCGCCGGGGCTCAACGACGAGGACGCCGACCAGGTGGCGACCGCCGTGGGCGACCTGCCGCTCGCCGTGGAGCAGGCGGCCGCCTGGATCGCGGAGACCGCCACTCCCATCGACGCCTATCTCGAACAGCTCGCCCAGCAGGCGCCCCAGGTCCTCGGGCTCAACCAGCCGGCCGGCTACCCGGAACCGGTCGCCGCGACCTGGAACATCTCCATCGCCCGGCTGAAGGAGCGCTCGCCCGCCGCCGTGCGGCTCCTCCAGCTCTGCGCCTTCTTCGCCCCGGAACCGATCTCCGCGAACCTCCTCTACAGCAAGGAGATGATCGACGCGCTGAAGCCGTACGACTCCTCGCTCCAGGAGAAGCTGGTGCTGGGCCGGGTCATCCGGGAGATCGGCCGGTTCGCCCTCGCCAAGGTCGACCAGGTCTCCAACTCCATCCAGGTCCACCGCCTCGTCCAGGCCGTGATCAAGGCGCAGCTCAGCGAGGAGGAGCAGCGCGAGGCCCGGCACGTCGTCCACCGCATCCTGGCCGGCGCCCGGCCCGACGACGACGAGCCGATCGACAACCCGGAGACCTGGCCGCGCTTCGCGACGATCTGGCCGCACCTCGGCCCCTCCGACGCCCGCAACTGCAAGGAGCCGGAGACCCGCAGGCTCCTGATCGACCGGGTCCGCTACCTCTGGAAGCGCGGCGACGTCAGGACCGCAGGCGCGCTCGGCGACGAGCTGCGGGAGATCTGGCGGGAGAAGCTGGGGGAGCAGGATCTCCAGTACCTCTACCTCTGCTTCCACCTCTCCAACATCCTGCGCACCCGCGGTCGTTATGTGGAGGCGAAGGAGCTGGACGAGTTCACCCTGGAGCGGCAGCGGGCGGTGCTGGGACCCGAGCACCCGCACACGTACATGACCACCAGCAGCCTGGCCATCGACCTCGGTCTGCTGGGGGACTACACCCGGGCGATCGAGATGGCGACCGAGGCCCACGAGGGGTTCGGGCAGATCTTCCACGACTCCCACCCCCGGACCCTGGCCGCCGCCAACAACCTGGCCCTGAACCTGCGCAGCGTCGGCCAGTACGCCCGCGCCCGGGAGATCGACCAGGACGTCTACGACCTCCGCACCCAGGTGCTGGGACCGGAGCACCCCTACAGCCTCTCCTCCGCCATGAACCTCGCCCGCGACCTGCGGGAGGTCGGACGGTACGAGGACTCGGTGGGGCTGCTGAGCACCACGTACAACAGCTTCAAGGAGACGCTGGGCCGCAGCTTCCCCGCCACGCTGAGCGCCGCGAAGAGCCTCGCGGTGTCGTTGCGCAGGGCGGGCCGGCTGGAGGACGCCCGCCGTCTCACGGTGGCGACCCGCGCCCGCTACCGGGCGAAGTACACCACCGCCAACCCCGACTCGCTGGCCTGCGACCTCAACCTCGCCGCGGACCTGTTCGCGGCGGGCGAGAGCGTCGAGGCGAGGGACACGGCGCAGGAGGTCGTGGACCAGTTCATGAAGGTGCCGGGGGAGAGGCACCCGTACACCCTGGCGGCGCAGAACAACCTCGGCGTCTATCTGACGGGGGCCGGGGAGACGGAAGCGGCGGAGCGGGTGCTGAAACTGGTCGTCGCCTCCATGCGGGAGACGTTCGGCCGCGAGCACCCGAACACCCTGTTCTGTGTGATGAACCTGGCCAGCGCGACGGCGGACCGGGGAGAGCTGGACATCGTGCTGAAGACCGAGCGGCGGCTGGCCGGGCAGCTGCGCGAGGCGCTCGGGGCGCACCATCCGGAGACCCTGGCCATGACCTCGAACATGGCGGTCACGCTCGCCGCCGTGGGGCGGGAGGACGAGGCGGTGCAGCTGCGGGCGGAGATCGTCCCCGAGCTGTCGCGCCAGCTCGGCGACGATCATCCGCTGGTCCGGATAGCCCGGACCGAGGAGCGGTTCCGGCGGGAACTGGAACCGATGTCGGTGTGACCGCCCGGCCGGGAGGGCTCACCCTCCCGGCCGGAGCCCCCACGCGGTCCCGTCCGGGGGCTCCCGCTCGTCCAGCAGCCAGTCGAGGACGCGGGGGAGCATGGGGAACGCGTCGAAGTGGGCCGCCTCCGGTTCGAGTACGGCGGTGGCGCCCGGTATCTGCCCGGCCAGCCAGCGGGAGTGGCCGACCGGGGAGAAGACGTCCCGCACCCCGTGCCAGAGGAGAACCTTGCCGGTGATCCGCCCGGGATCGAACCCCCAGGGGCTGCAGAACGCGATGGCGTCGTCGATCCAGCCGTACGCCGAGGTGCGCAACCCCTCGCTGTAGTTGCGCAGCAGCATGGAGCGGATCCCCGCGTCGTTGACCACCACCCGGTCGGAGTCGGTCAGCTCCCGGCGCAGGTCGTCCAGGAGCCTGACCGGGTCCCGGCGGATCTGCGCCGAGCGCGTGATGAAGGACTCCGCCAGGCTCTCCGGGTCGTCGGCCGCGGTGGAGTACGCGAGCACATTGGACGCGGTCATCCCGTCGAACCAGTCGAGACCGGCCGCGTCCGGGGGCGCGAGACTGACCAGCGCCGCGGTCCGGGTGATCCGTTCCGGCATCAGCGCCGCGCAGGCCAGGGCGTGCGGGGCCCCGCCGGAGCGGCCCACCACGGCGAATCGCCTCAGGCCCAGGGAGTCGGCGATGGCCCGGACGTCCTCGACGACGTCCGCGATCCGACGGCCCTCGTGCCGGTCGCTGCCGCCGTATCCCGGGCGGTCGTAGGTGATCAGCTGCGTATGGCGCTGATAGAGCACCATGCCGCGGGGAGCGGGCCCGAGCCTGCTGCCCGGAGTGCCGTGAAGGAGGAAGACCGGTCTGCCCCGTGGGTCGCCCATCCGCTCCACCATCAGATGCCGCCCGTCCGCCGCGAGCACCCGACTGCGCACCCGTTCCTCCTCCGCTCGGTCACCCGGCCGGCCCGGGCACGGTGTGCCCGGCGTGTGCTGCCCTTTCGATGATGACCCATCAGGGGCGTTACCGGGACTGTTGGGCGACAGGAAGTGTGAAGGTACGGGGAGGCTCCCGGCGGACGATTTCCGTCGGCATCCGGACGGGTCGGTACACCATCCGGACCGGCACCGGCGAATACCGGACAGGACTAGTCCTCACCCAGGGGCTGTCGACGGTTGCACCGGGTGTTCGCGATCGGAACCGACGTGGCAAGACCCCGGGTAGGTGAACACCTCGCGGGCGAAGCGTCGCTGTCGTGTGCACGTCTGGAAGCCGACCTTGTGTGCGTTTCGCCGCGTCGGAATAGTGGGCGCCCCATCCTCCGTGTACGGGCACCCCACTTGCTCCGTGCACGGCCCCACAGGAGGTCGAAGTTGAAGCATCGACGCATATCCAGGAAGCGCGTGACGCTGGCCGGCTCGGCCGTCGTCGCCCTGGTCGCAGCGGGATTCACGTTCCAGACTGCGAACGCCAGTGACGATGTGCCGGAGTTCGCGGCCGAGACCCTAGGCGCGGACGCGGCCGGAGAACTGGCCACCGCTCTGGACCGGGACCTGGGCGCGGACGCGGCAGGCTCGTACTACGACACCACGGCGAAGACCCTCGTCGTGAACGTCGTCGACGAGGCCGCCGCCGAGCAGGTCCGCCAGGCGGGCGGCAAGGCCAGAATCGTGGAGAACTCCCTCGCCGAGCTGAAGTCGGCCCGGGGAACCCTCACCGACAGGGCGACGATCCCGGGCACCTCCTGGGCGGTCGACCCGGTGAGCAACAAGGTGCTCGTCACCGCCGACAGCACGGTCGACGGCGCGGCCTGGAAGAAGCTCTCGGCCGTGGTCGAGGATCTCGGCGGCACGGCCGAACTCAACAGGACGGCGGGCGAGTTCACGCCGCTGATCGCGGGCGGCGACGCGATCTGGGGCTCCGGCTCCCGCTGCTCCCTCGGCTTCAACGTGGTCAAGGGCGGGGAGCCGTACTTCCTGACGGCCGGCCACTGCACCGAGTCGGTCACCAGCTGGTCGGACACCCAGGGCGGCGCGGAGATCGGGGCCAACGAGGGCTCCAGCTTCCCGGAGAACGACTACGGCCTGGTCAAGTACACCTCGGACACCGCGCACCCCAGCGAGGTGAACCTCTATGACGGCTCGACCCAGGCGATCACGCGGGCGGGCGACGCGACGGTCGGCCAGGCGGTCACCCGCAGCGGCTCCACCACCCAGGTGCACGACGGTGAGGTCACCGCGCTGGACGCCACGGTCAACTACGGCAACGGCGACATCGTCAACGGGCTCATCCAGACGACGGTCTGCGCCGAGCCCGGCGACAGCGGGGCGCCCTCTTCGCGGGCGACACCGCGCTCGGTCTGACCTCGGGCGGCAGCGGCGACTGCTCCTCGGGCGGCACGACCTTCTTCCAGCCGGTACCGGAGGCGCTGGCCGCCTACGGCGCCGAGATCGGCTGACGCTCCACCGCGTCACGGCGACACGGAGAGGCCCCCGGTGTACCGGGGGCCTCTCCCTCGTGCGGCGCGGGGTGGAGCGGGTGGCGTGGCCGGGCGGGGAGGTCAGGCGGCCTTGGGCAGATTGTCGGAGTCCGCCTTGGCCGGGGAGACGCCGAAGGCTTTCACGGCCTGGTAGTAGGTCCAGGCCGTGCCGTTGCACGAGGTCTTCGTCGCGCCCGAGTAGCGGGCGCACACCCGCTTGAGGTCCTCGTGGAAGGCGGAGTCGACGCGGGCCTTGTTGGCGGAGAACGTACCGGCGGCCTTGTAGTTCCGGTAGCCGAAGTCATGGCGGGCGCAGGAGGTCTGGAAGGGGAAGCCGAACGGGTTGTCGGGGGAGCTGCTGCAGTAGTCCGTCGACCAGTTGAAGCCGTACGCGGACCAGGCGCCCTGGTTGTTGCGGGCGGCGTTCCAGGCATTGTGGCTGGAGGCGCTCGTCTGGGTCCAGGAGCTGAGCACCTGGGGTTTGTCGGCGGGGGCGGCCGCGGCGGAGGCGGCGGTGATCAGGCTGAGCGGGAGCGACAGGGCGACCGCGGCGAGCGGAAGCGTGAATCGACGACGCATGAGCGACCTCCGTGGGGGTGAAAGGAGTGGTCCCGGCCGTGCTCCTCGTCGGGTGGTACGAGGCCGCTCCAGCATGTCGCCATGCCCCTGTCATGACTAGGCGTCGCGCTGACCGGACATCAAGAATTGGTGCGCACGTCAGATGGGGCCGCCCGACAGGGCGGCCCCATGAACGTTCCACCGGGCGGAAGCGGGAGCGGCGTCAGGCAGCTGTCGATCCGCCCGCCGCGCGTGCAGTCTCCGTACCGTCCTCGTCCCGCCCCGTCCGGTGCCGCATCGACAGCAGCAGGGTCAGCGCCGTGCCGACGACCGCCCAGGCCGAGAGCACCAGCAGGGGCCCGGTGACCGCGTTGCCCCGGAAGTAGGCGATCGAGCGGGCCACCCAGGTGCCCGCGCCCGGGGGGAGGGCCGGGCCGATCGCCCGCCAGAAGTCCGGGAGCATCGGGAGCGGGAAGGCTCCGCCCGCGCTCGGGTTGCCGGCGATGACGATGATCAGGACGGCCAGGCCGATGCCGACGATGCCGGTGAGCGCCTCCAGGGCGAGCGTGATCATGCCGACGGCGAAGACGACGAGGGCTCCGAGGCCGGCCAGGCCCCAGACGCTGCCCGGCAGGGCGCCGAGGATCGGGCCGATGATGACCGCGCCGCCGATGCCGCCCGCGATCGCGTACAGGGCCATGACCAAGGTCCGGATCGTGGCCCGCTGCCGGTTGGCGGGTTTCGTGCCCGCGCTGATCGCCAGGATCGAGGCGCAGAGATAGCCGCCGACGCACCAGCCGACCACCAGGTAGAAGGACGAGAGTCCGTCGAAGTCGTCGGCGGAGGCCGGGGCCACGTCCACGGTCCGCACGGCCCGCTGCTGGGAGCCCTCGACCCGGGCGATGATCTTCTCCAGGGCGCCGGAGAGCACGGTCCCGCCCCCGGAGGCGACCAGCAGGGTGTCGGTCCGGCCCTCCGGCGAGACGATCAGGGCGCCGTCGATGTCGCGGTTCATGATCTGTTCGCGGGCCTCGGCGGCGCTGCTCACCGCACGGGGGTCGAGCGGTCCGCCGGGGAGCCCGTCCAGCCGGTCGACGAGCTGCTGGGACAGCTGCCGTGGGGCCACCACCCCGAAGGCCACGTCCGTCGGCGTGGGCTTGTGCAGCGCTCCCACGTAGGAGGCGATGAACAGCAGTTGGAGTCCGAGTACACCGATGACGAGCAGGGCGGCCCGTGGGGTGACGGCGTTCTTCACCTCGTCGACGAAGGTCATGCCCCCACGGTCCGGGTGGGGCGGCGTCCGCGCAGGCGGGGCGGGGCCGAACGGCGTAGCGCCCGGGGTGGGCGGGAATCGGGCTTTCCTTTCGTAAGGGCATGCTCTGCGGTAAGTTCCAGCCGTGGACGTGAGCTCTGAGGTCAAGGACGAGAAGGCCGTCGCGATGAGCGACGCATTCACGGCGGACTGCCCGGCCCGCACGGTGCTGAATCACGTCAGCAGCCGATGGGGCGTGCTGATTCTGGCCGCGTTGCAGGAGGGGCCGATGCGCTTCTACGTGCTGCGGGACAGGATCGGCGGCATCAGCGAGAAGATGCTGTCCCAGAATCTGCGGGTGTTCGTGCGGGACGGACTGATCGCCCGTGCGGTCGAGGCCACGGTGCCGCCCCAGGTGACCTACTCGCTCACCCCTCTGGGGCGGGAGCTGGCGGTGACGCTGGGCGGCCTGGTCGAGTGGATCACGCATCGGATCGGAGACGTCCTCGCCGCGCGCGAGCGCCATGACGACGTGAAGTGAACCCGCTGTCCGTCCGGCGCCCCGCTCCCGGTGGAGCGGGGCGCCTTTCCCTGTCGGGCGACTTCTCGAATGTTTCCCCGGGGCCGGCGGGCCGGCCTGCGCGCTATCGGCCCGGTCCGGGGCTGACCCACAGGTAAGCCCTTACCCATCGAAAGCTCAAAACCTAGGGTAAGCCCGACGGGTCGAGTGGCCCGGAAGGGAGAGTTCGGTGGATACGGAAACCGCGCCGCGCGCCGGGGTGCGCGAGTGGATCGGGCTGGCGGCCCTGGCGCTGCCCGCGATGCTCGTGATCATGGACATGAGCGTGCTCCATCTGGCGCTGCCGACCCTGAGCCGGGATCTGGAACCTTCAGGGGCGCAACTGCTCTGGATCACCGATGTCTACGGGTTCGTCATCGCCGGCGCGATGATCACCATGGGGACGCTCGGCGACCGCGTCGGCCGTCGCCGGATGCTCATGATCGGGGCCGTGGCCTTCGGCTGCGCCTCGGTGCTCGCCGCCTACGCGCCCACCGCGGAGACGCTGATCGCGGCCCGCGCCCTCCTCGGCCTCGCCGGTGCGGTGCTGGGCCCGTCGACGCTGTCGCTGATCAGCGCCATGTTCCACGACGCCAAGCAGCGCGGTTTCGCCATCACGGTGTGGATGACGAGCTTCATGCTGGGCGGCGCGGTCGGCCCGTTGGTCGGCGGTGTGCTGCTGGAGGCGTTCTGGTGGGGTTCGGTCTTTCTCGTGGCCGTGCCGGTCATGGTGTTCCTGCTGGTGGCGGGCCCGTCGGTGCTTCCGGAGGTCCGTGATCCGGAGGTCGGCCGACTTGATCCGACCAGCGCCGCGATGTCGCTGGCCGCCATCCTGCTGGTCGTCCTCGGCGTGAAGGAGTTCGCCGGGGAGGGTGTCACCTGGCCGGCGTTGCTCGCCCTGGTGGCCGGCCTCGCGATCGGCGCCCTCTTCGTCGTACGGCAGCGTCGGCTCACCGATCCGCTGCTCGACATGAGGCTCTTCGCCGACCGCGGCTTCAGCGTCTCCCTCGGAACGCTGACCCTGACCGTGGTGTTCATGCTGGGCAGTCAGTTCCTCATCGCCCAGTACATCCAGATGGTGGTGGGCATGGAGCCGCTGGAGTCGGCGGTGTGGAGCCTGCCGATGGTCGCCAGCGGAACCCTCGCGATGTTCATCGCCCAGGGTGTGGCGGCCCAGGTGGGCAAGGCGTACGTTTTCGGCGCCGGCCTCACGATCGCCGCCGTCGGCTTCGCCGTGCTCTCCCAGGTGGACAGCGGCTCCGGGATCGGAACCGTCGTCACGGCGGCGTCGCTGCTGTTCGCCGGTCTGATGCCGGTCTCGTCCCTCGGGATCGGGATGATCGTCGACGCCGCGCCGCCCGAGCGGGCGGGCTCGGCCGCCGCGGTCGGGGAGACGACCCAGGAACTGGGCGGTGCCCTCGGCATCGCGGTCCTCGGCAGCGTGCTGAACGTCGCGTACCACGGGGGGATGACCGGCTCGGTGCCGGACGGCGTACCCGCCCCCGCCCGGGAGACGGTCGCCGACAACCTGCCCGCGGCCCTTGAGGTCGCCGGTCGGATGCCCGCGGAGACAGGGGCCCAACTCGTCTCCGTGGCAAGGGACTCCTTCGCCCAGGGCCTCTCATGGATCGCCATGGGAGCCGTCCCGGTCATGCTCGCACTGGCTGTCACGGCCACGGTGCTGCTCCGGAACGTGGGGCGCGCCGACGGGGGCGCGGATCAGGAGGGGGAGGCGGGGGAAGCGGGAGAGGCCGGCAGGTCGACGTCCACGGCGGGGGCGGCGTCGTGAACTGACCCGCCCGCTCGTCATGCGGCCGGCCATGGGTCGCCCTCTTGGGGGAGACGGATGGCCGGCCGCGTGCCCGGCCGGGAGCGAGCACCCCGCCCCGCCAGTTTTTACCGACGCGTAACTTCCCTCTCCACCTTACTCGTGCGTAATTTGGCATGAGCACATAAAGCTTGTGGCCCGGGCCACAGGGCGCACCGCCATCGCACCTCCCTGAGCCGCAAGGAGACCCCACGATGCTGCCCTGGATCCGTGCTGCGCGCGTTCCCCGCACGCGCAGTCTGTTCGCCGCCCTGCTCCTCACCCTCGCCGTTCTCGTCGCCCCCGCGGCGACGGCGACCGCGGCGACCCCGGCCGCCGCCGAGGCCACTTTGCGTGGCTGGAACGACTACTCCTGCAAGCCCTCCGCCGCCCATCCCCGCCCCGTCGTCCTGGTCCACGGAACCTTCGGGAACTCGATCGACAACTGGCTGGTCCTCGCCCCCTATCTGGTCAACCGGGGCTACTGCGTCTTCTCCCTCGACTACGGCCGGCTCCCCGGCGTGCCGTTCTTCCACGGCCTCGGCCCCATCGACAAGTCCGCCGAACAGCTCGACGTGTTCGTCGACAGGGTCCTCGACGCCACCGGAGCCCCGAAGGCCGACCTCGTCGGCCACTCGCAGGGCGGCATGATGCCGAACTACTACCTGAAGTTCCTCGGCGGCGCCGACAAGGTCAACGCCCTCGTCGGCATCGCCCCGGACAACCACGGCACCACGCTGCTCGGCCTCACCAAGCTGCTGCCGTTCTTCCCCGGCGTCGAGAAGTTCATCAGCGACAAGACCCCCGGTCTCGCCGACCAGGTCGCGGGATCGCCCTTCATCACCAAGCTCACGGCGGGCGGTGACACGGTCCCCGGCGTCCGCTACACCGTCATCGCGACCAAGTACGACCAGGTCGTGACCCCGTACCGGACGCAGTACCTGGACGGGCCGAACGTACGCAACGTGCTGCTCCAGGACCTGTGCCCGCTCGACCTGTCCGAGCACGTGGCGATCGGGACCGTCGACCGCGTCGCCTTCCACGAAGTGGCCAACGCCCTCGACCCGGCACGCGCCACCCCGACCACCTGCGCCTCGGTCGTCGGCTGACCCGCCGCGCGACGACGGGCCGGGGCCCGGCGTCCGAGGTGCGGACGGCGGACCCCGGCCCGTCACGTCCTGCCGCGCCCGACGTCCCGGAGGGACGCGGCAGGGGTATGGGGGAGGGGCGCTGCGGATGTCAGCGGCTGTGGCGGCCCGCAGCGGCGGCGGCCCGCCGGCGCTGCGACGCGAACAGCACGGCCGCACCGGCCGCGAGGACTCCCGCGCCCCCGATCGCCAGATACGTGCTGCTGCTGGAACCGCCCGTCTCGGCCAGCACCTCGTCGGAGCCCGCCGCGTTGACCTCCGGGGCGTTGCCCTCAGCCTTCGTGGCCGGGGCGGCCGGGGCGGCGGCGGTGACCTTCGCCCCGGTGTTCGCGTCGTCGTCCCCGTGGCCGTCGTGCTCGACCGACGACTTCTCGGAACCCTCGGCGATGGCGTCCTCGGACGGTGCGGAGGGGACCGCCGCCGGGGCCTCGGCACCGGAGTCACCGCCGGAACCCTGCTGCCCCTCCTCCTTCTCCGCCCCACCGCCGGCCGAAGCGCCGCCGAACGTCACGTCGGAGCAGGCGTAGAACGCCTCGGGGGAGTCGGAGCGCTGCCAGACCGTGTAGACCAGCTGCCGTCCCGAGCGCTCGGGGACCGTCCCGTCGAAGACGTACGAACCGTTCTCCAGCGCCGGGTCCGTGGCCTCGGCGAAGGGCTTCGCCTCCAGGTCCGACCAGGCCAGCGGCTTCGTGGGGTCGTAACCGGGCTTGGTGAGGTACAGCTCGAACGATCCCCGGTGCGGGGCCGTCGCGCGGAACCGGAAGGTATGCTCGCCCGCCGACATCGCGGTGGCCGGCCAGTCGGCGCGCGGGAGGTCCAGTCCCTTGAACTTGTCGTTGGCCGCGCTGCACAGCTTGCCGTCCGGGATCAACTCACGGTGCTTGCCGGCCGCGTTGGCGATGTTCACCCCGTTCCAGTCGTACAGCGCCTGCGTCCCGCCCGCCGCGACCGCCGCCCGGCACGCCGCCGACGTCGGGCTCTCGGGCCCCTCGGCGAAGCACGCGGACACCCGGCTCACCGGATCGGTGAGCGAACCGTGCGCGACGGCCGGGGCGGACGCCAGCCCGGCCAGTGCGAGCGGTGCGAAACCGAGGGCGAGGACACCGGCGGCCTTGCGACGAGCGGTCATGGATGGATCTCCTTCGAGACGGCACAGCTGTGAGGGTGGCGCTCAGCAAGCTAGCCGCTCCGAAGGCCGAAAATGCCTGATGGGAGGGGGTGGTGACGATCCTTATGATCGCGTTAAGGAAGGGTTAGGCATGGGCTCAGGTAGCCCCGGCCCCCGCCGCCTCACCCCGTCCACCGGTACCGCCGCTCCGGCCGCCCCGTGCCTCCGTAGCGCAGGGTCACCTCGGCCCGGCCGGTCGCGGTGAAGTGCTCCAGGTAGCGGCGCGCGCTCACCCGGGACAGTGCGCCCACCTCGGCGCACTCGGAGGCGGACAGGCCCTCGGGGTGGTCGCGCAGGGTGCGTTCCACCAGGTCGGCCGTGGGGGCGGCCAGGCCCTTCGGCAGCTCGCGCGAGCCGGGCGGGCGGGTGCCGAAGATCTGGTCGACGTCCTCCTGGCGGGCCTCTCCCAGCCTGTCCAGGCGGGTGCGCAGCGAGGCGACGTGGCGCATCTGCTCCTGGAGCGCGGACCGGCTGAACGGCTTGATCAGATAGTGCAGGGCCCCCGCCCGCAGCGCCGCCCGGATCACCCCCGCGTCCCGGGCCGCCGTGATGAACAGGGCGTCCGCGCTGGGGCGCGAGGCGTCCCGTTCCTCCGCCGCACGCAAGGCGCGCAGCACCCCGATCCCGTCCATATCGGGCAGATAGATGTCCAGCAGCACCAAGTCGGGGCGCAGCCGCTCGGCCGCCCGCAGGGCGTCGGCACCGTTGTGCGCCACCCCGACGACCGCGAAGCCGTCCATAGCGGACACATAGTGGCTGTGCAGCTTCGCCACCATGAAGTCGTCGTCCACCACCAGCACAGTCGTCACGCCGCCACGCTAGGCGGCGACCGCAATGACCACAACGTCCGTTGATACCGGAAGAGAGACAGCTTCTTAACGCGCAGGCAACATGTGGGCCACTTCACAGTTGAAAGGCGGAACCTGTGCGACTGCGCACTCTCCTCGCCCTCTTCGGGGCCGCGTTGCTGGTGGTGGTGGGGCCACCCCTGCTGTCCACCGGTGACGGTTCCGACACCGGCACCCAGATTCCCGGGCTCCGCTTCATGGTCCCCAACACGCCCGGCGGCGGCTACGACATCACCGCGCGCACCCTGGCCAAGAACGCCGAGGACGCCGGACTCACCCACAACATCGAGGTCTTCAACCTGCCGGGCGCCGGCGGAACGGTCGGCCTGACCCGGCTCGTCGGCGAACACGGCAACGGCAAGCTCGCGCTCTCCATGGGGCTCGGCGTCGTCGGAGCCGTCCACACCAACAAGTCCCCGAGCACGCTGGCCGACACCACCCCGATCGCCCGGCTCACCGAGGAGCCGGACATCGTCGTCGTCTCCAAGGACTCCCCGTACCGGACCATCGCCGACCTGCTCGCCGTCTGGAAGAAGGACCCGGCCGGCGTCCCGGTCGGCGGCGGCTCCTCGCCCGGCGGCCCGGACCACCTCGCCCCGATGCTCATGGCGCAGGCGGCGGGCATCGCCCCGAGGACGGTCAACTACATCCCGTTCGACGGCGGCGGCGAACTGCTCGCCTCCATCCTCGGCAACAAGGTCGGCTTCGGGGTCTCCGGCCTCGGCGAATACCGCGACCAGATCGAGGCGGGCGAGCTGCGCCTGCTCGCCGTGACCGGTCCGAAGCGGGTACCGGGCCTCGATGCCCCCACCCTGCGCGAAGCCGGCCTCGACACCGAGTTCACCAACTGGCGCGGGGTCGTCGCCCCGCCCGGCCTCTCGCCGGCCGAACGCGACAAGCTCACCGGTCTGATCCGCGAACTCCACGGCACGGAGCAGTGGAAGGAGTCGATGAAGAAGAACGGCTGGGACGACGCCCTCCTCATCGGCGAACCCTTCGGCGACTTCCTCGACGAGCAGAACCAGCGCGTCGCCACCGTTCTCAAGGAGCTGGGGCTGTGACCACCGGACCCACCGGACCCACCGGACCCACCGGACCCACCCGAACCCCTGGCTCCACGGCGCAGCCGGGCGCCGAAGCCGCACAGGAGGGGAACGTCACCCTCACCTGGCTGCGCGAGCACTCCGAACTCGGCGTCTGCGTCCTGCTGTTCGCGCTCGGCGTGCTCGTGCTCACCGACGCCTTCACCATGAGCGTCGACATCGCCCAGCGCGGTCCCGTCGGCCCCCGTACGGTCCCCTTCGTCATCGGCGGTCTGTTCCTCCTCATCTCCGTCCTGCTCGCCGGCGACGTCCTGCGCGGCGGCCGGGGCGAGGCGGAGGGCGGCGAGGACGTCGACCTCGACGAACCGGCCGACTGGCGCACCGTCCTCCTGCTCACCGGGGTCTTCCTCGGCGCCGCTGTCCTGATCGGCCCCCTGGGCTTCCCGATCGCCGGGGCGCTGCTCTTCTGGGGCTCCGCCTACGCGCTCGGCAGCCGGCACCACGGCCGGGACCCGCTCATCGCGGCCGGCATCTCCCTCGCCACCTATTTCGTCTTCGACAACCTGCTCGGTGTCCCCCTTCCGGGCGGCCCGCTGATGGGGGTGCTCTGACCGATGGATTCCCTCAACTCCCTCATCGACGGCTTCGGTACCGCGCTCACCCCGATGAACCTGCTGTGGGCCGCGATCGGCGTCCTGCTCGGCACCGCGATCGGCGTGCTCCCCGGCATCGGCCCGGCGATGGCCGTGGCACTGCTGCTCCCGGTGACGTACGGACTCGACCCGACCGGCGCGTTCATCATGTTCGCCGGGATCTACTACGGCGCGATGTTCGGCGGCTCCACCACCTCGATCCTCCTCAACACCCCCGGGGAGAGCGCGGCCGTGGTCGCCGCGATCGAGGGCAACCCGATGGCGAAGGGCGGACGCGGCGCCCAGGCGCTCGCCGCCGCCGCGATCGGTCACTTCGCCGGCGGCATGATCGGCACGATCCTGCTGGTCGTCCTCGCCCCGACCGTCGCCTCCCTCGCCATCGGCATCGGCGCCCCCGACTACTTCGCCATCATGGTGCTGGCCTTCATCGCCGTCACCTCCGTCCTCGGCGCCTCCCGTATCCGCGGCATCGCCTCGCTCCTCATCGGCCTCACCATCGGACTGGTCGGCCTCGACCAGATGACCGGCCAGCAGCGCCTGACCTTCGGCTCGCTCCAACTGGCCGACGGCGTCGACGTGGTCATCGTCGCGGTCGGGCTCTTCGCGATCGGCGAAGCGCTCTGGGTCGCCGCCCACCTGCGCCGCTCCACCGGAAAGCCGATCCCCGTCGGCAGACCGTGGCTCGGCCGCGCCGACCTGAAGCGCACCTGGAAGCCCTGGCTGCGCGGTCCCGTCATCGGCTTCCCCTTCGGGGCGATCCCGGCGGGCGGCGCGGAGATCCCCACCTTCCTCAGTTACGTCACCGAGAAGCGGCTCTCCAAGCACCGTGACCAGTTCGGCAAGGGGGCCATCGAAGGCGTCGCGGGACCGGAGGCCGCCGCCTCCGCCTCCGCCGCCGGAACCCTCGTCTCCATGCTCACGCTCGGACTGCCCACCACCGCCGTCGCCGCCGTGATGCTGGCCGCCTTCCAGCAGTACGGGATCCAGCCCGGCCCCCTGCTGTTCGAACGCGAACCGGAGCTGGTCTGGGGCCTCATCGCCTCGCTCTTCGTCGGCATGGTGCTGCTGCTCGCCCTCAACCTGCCGCTCGCCCCCGTCTGGGCGAAGCTCCTGCGGATCCCGCGCCCCTACCTGTACGCGGGCATCCTCTTCTTCGCCGCCGTCGGCGCGTACGCGGTCGGCGGCGAGTCCCTCGACCTGGTGATCCTCCTGATCATCGGGCTGATCGGGTTCGGCATGCGGCGCTACGGACTGCCGGTGCTGCCCGCCGTCATCGGGGTGATCCTCGGCCCGGCCGCCGAACAGCAGCTGCGCCGCGCGCTCCAGATCAGCGACGGGAGCGTGTCCGGCCTGGTCAACACCCCGTTCTCCGTCACGGTCTACGCGATCGTGGTGCTGATCGTGGCGTGGCCGCTGATCAGCCGGCTGATCGTCCGGCTGCGCGGTGGCCGGAAGACGGCAGAGGAGTCCCGCACTGTCAGTGGCGGCTGAGAACATCGGCTCCATGACCACGATCGACTGGGACGCGGCTGCCGGATCCTTCGACGAGGAGCCCGACCACGGGCTCCTCGACCCCGCGGTGCGCGACGCCTGGGCCGGGCGGCTGGAGAGCTGGCTGCCCGGCACCCGCGCCGACGTGCTGGACCTGGGGTGCGGCACCGGCAGTCTCTCCCTGCTCGCCGCGGGCCAGGGCCACCGTGTCACCGCCGTCGACCGCTCGCCCCGCATGGCCGACCGGGCCCGTGCCAAGCTCGCGGGGACCGGCGCGGAGGTCCTCGTCGGGGACGCCGCCCGGCCCCCGGTCGGGGAGCGGGTGTTCGACGTCGTCGTGGCCCGGCACGTCGTCTGGCTGCTGCCCGACCCCGCGGCGGCCCTGGAGCACTGGTTCGGCCTGCTGAAGCCGGGCGGGCGGCTCGTTCTCGTCGAAGGGGTGTGGGGTGGCGCCGGCCTGTCCGCCACCGCGCTCACCGCCCTGCTCTCCGCCCACACCGAGCGCATCCACCACGAGGACCTGGCCCCCGACTCCCGGCTCTGGGGGAAGAAGGTCGACGACGAGCGCTATGCGCTGGTCGCCCGCGCGATGCCGCCGCACCGGCACACCGAGGTCGTCGACGTCCACCTGATCCTGCGTCGCGGCCCGGACGTCCTGCTGGCCCGCCGCTCCAACACCGGGTATGCGGACGGACTGCTCCACATGCCCTCCGGCCACGCGGAGGACGGCGAGGACGTCCGCGAGGCGATGATCCGGGAGGCCGCCGAGGAGATCGGCCTCGATCTGGAGCCCGAGGAGCTGAAGGTGGCCCTCGTGATGCAGCACCGGGGCCCCGGCGGCGGGGCGCGCATGGGCTGGTTCTTCGTCGCGGAGCACGACCCGGCCCGCCCGCCGCGCAACGCGGAGCCGGAGAAGTGCTCCGAGCTGGACTGGTTCCCGCTGGCCGCCCTGCCGGACGACATGGTCGCGTACTGCCGTGCGGGCCTGGACGGTTACCGGTCGGGCGAGCACTTCATGATCCACTGGCACCGGGACGGGGAGCCGATCGCGTACGTTCCCGGCGGAGTCGGCCGCGCCGTCCCGCTGCCCGCCGCCGGGGAGGTCACCGGGCGACTGCACCACATCGAGCTGTGGGTGGCGGACCTGGCGGAGGCGGAGCGCGGCTGGGGCTGGCTGCTGGGCCGCCTCGGCCATGTCCCGTACCAGCGCTGGGCCCACGGCCGCAGCTGGCGGCGCGGTGACACCTACGTCGTGGTGGAGCAGTCGCCCGACCTGGCCGCCGGCGACCACGACCGCCGCCGCCCCGGCCTCAACCACCTGGCGTTCCACGTCGCGGACCGGGCCGCCCTCGACGCCCTGGTCGCCGAGGCCCCGGCGTACGGCTGGCGGCTGCTGTTCCCCGACCGCCACCCGTACGCGGGCGGCGAGGGGCACCACGCCGCCTATCTGGAGGACCCGGCGGGGTACGAGGTGGAGCTGGTCGCCGACTCCCGGCCCCGCCCCTAGGCCCTGTCGTCGAACTCCCGTCGTCGCCCGGAGGGCGGCCCTGCGGGGTCAGGTGCGTGCTCTCGGCGTGCCGGGCGTACGTCCTCGTACTGGACGTACTCGGGCGTGGGTCCGGTGCGGCGAGAGTGCGTGCATGGCGCCGCGGGGCAGACGGGAGTTCGACGGCAGGGCCTAGCGGCCCGGAGGCCCGTACGAAAGCCGCGTCCGGAGTTCCGTACGCCCCCGCCGCGGTCCGTGCGAAAGCCGAGCCCGGCGGGTCCGTACGAGCCCCCGCCCGCCATCGCCGCCGGGGCCGTTCAGCCGAGCAGGGCGGTCAGCCCCTCCGTCCGGGCCAGGCGTTCCAGGTCGTCCAGGGCTCGGACCGCCGCCCCCGCCGCCGCCGGATCGTGCCCGGCCAGACCGCTCTCCTCGAACTCGTCCTCGTCCAGCCGCAGGACCGAAGCGCCGTCGGCCGAGACCCACAGGTCCAGGTCCAGGTCCTCGACCGCCAGCACCCCGTCCACCAGCACGGCGGGCCGGGTGATGTCGCAGTACCAGCCCTTGAGCCGGCCGTCGCCGGTGCGGACCTCCTTCACCGCGAACCACCGGTCCCGCCAGTAGTGCTCGGTGAAGACGTCGCCCGGCTCGAACCGGACGAAGCCGAAGTCCCGCACCCCCGGGGCGGCCCAGGGGGCCCGGACGGTGACACGGACGCCGTCGTCCCGGACCAGCTCCGCCGGATACCTGATCTTGGTGCGGCCCGCCTTGGACAGCGCGACGACGAGGCCCTTCGTACGGCCCGCGCGGGGCTCAGAGGGTGCGGACATGGCGGACCTCCGTCGCGCAGATCTCGTAGCCGAACCACTGGTTGACGGCCAGCATCGGGCCGTTGCCGGTGTCGTTGGAGGTGTAGGCGTCCGTGTACCCGGCCGCCCGGGCCCGGTGCAGCGAGTCGTTCTTCGCGAGCTTCGCCAGGCCCCGCCCCCGGAAGTCCCGCAGGGTGCCGGTCATGCCGCTCAGATACGTCCGCGCGCCGTCGGTGGTGGCCGCGCTGAACGCCGCCACCTTCCCGTCCACCAGCGCCACCGAGGTGAGCCCCTGGTCGAAGGCCGGGTGCCGCCAGGTGGTCGTCAGCCAGTCCTCGTAGTCGTCCAGCTCGGAGGTGATGTCGCCCGGCTCGTCGGCCGTCACCTCGGCGTCCGCCTCGAACAGCGGCCGGGGATCGTCGGCGAAGGCGGAGCCGGGACGCAGCTCGACGCCGACCGGGAGCTCCTGGCGCGGCGGCAGGACCCCGTCCGCGAGGTCGAGGCGCTGGAAGTGCGCGGAGCGGCTGGGCCGGTAGCCCCGCTTACGGGCGAACTCCAGGCTCTCCGCGTTGTCCAGGACCCACGCGTACAGGACCGTGGCCCCGACCTCGGCCAGGTGCTCCTCAGCCGTGCGCAGCAGCAGCGATCCCGCGCCGCGGTTCGTCCGGCCGGGAAGCGTCTGCGGGTGAAGTACCCCTGCCCCGGCTCCGAACTCTCGTGGGCGACGCCCGCCTGCGCCGTGGCGATGATCTCGCCGTCCTCCTCGGCCACCAGCAGCCGGTAGTGCCGGTCCGGATGGGCGTGGGCCAGGTCGTGGACGACCTGTTCGGGGGTGGCCACCATCCAGGGGACCGAGGCCCGGCGGGCGTTGGTCCACGCCTGAGCGTCGGACGGCCGGAAATCGCGCACGATCACAGTCATGCGGTGGACGGTATGCGCAGCCGCGCCCCGAACGCCTCCCCTTTTTTCGCCGGTGGGGGACAATCAGCCCGTGACTGACAAGATCGTCCTCGACCCGGACTCCGGCATCGCGCCGTACGAGCAACTGCGCACCCAGCTCTCCGAACTGGCCCGTTCCGGCGCGCTGCCCGTCGGCCACCGGCTCCCGACCGTACGCGGCTTCGCCGAGGAGCTGGGCCTCGCCGCCAACACCGTCGCCAAGGCCTACCGGGCCCTGGAGGCGGACGGGGTGATCGAGACCCGGGGACGCAACGGAACCTTCGTCGCGGCCGCCGGGGAAGCGGCCGAACAGCGGGCGGCGACCGCCGCGCGGCTGTACGCCGAGACCGCCGAGCGGCTCGGTCTCACCCGGCCGCAGGCCCTGGCGCTGGCCAAGGACGCGGTGCGCGCGGCGTACGGGGACTGAAGCGGCACGCGGGTATCCGCAGCGGTCGGCCGGCTGTCACAGATACAGCCCCGCGTCCGACCCCGCGTCCTGCTTCGGTACCGACGCGGGGCCGATGCCCCGGCGCAGCGCGTACAGCTCGGCGAGGGAGTTGCCCTCCCGGCTCACTCCTTCCCCCGTGCCCAGCCAGGCCACCGACTCCTGACGGGTCAACGGTCCGACCTCGATCCTGGCCAGACAGCGGCCGGGCCGGACGACCGCCGGGTGCAGCCGCTCCAGGTCCTCATTGGTGGTGACCCCCACCAGCACGTTGCGGCCCTGGCCCAGCAGGCCGTCCGTCAGGTTCAGCAGCCGGGACAGGGCCTGGCCCGCCGTGTGCTTGGCCTCGCCGCGGATCAGCTCGTCGCAGTCCTCCAGGAGCAGCAGCCGCCACCGCCCCTTCGCCGTGCCGTCGTCCTCGCCGATCGCGATGTCCATGAGATAGCCGACGTCGTTGAAGAGCCGCTCGGGGTCCAGCACACAGTCGACCTGGCACCAGTCGCGCCAGGAACGGGCCAGGGTGCGCAGCGCGGACGTCTTGCCGGTGCCGGGCGGGCCGTGCAGCAGGAGGAGGCGGCCCGCGATGTCGTCCGGCGTCACCTTCATCAGCCGGCCCATCGCCTCGGCCACCGGCGCGGTGTAGTTGGGGCGGACCTCGTCCCAGCTTCCGGCGGTGATCCGGCGGGTGGTGCGGTACGGGCCGCGGCGCGGGGAGACGTACCAGAAGCCCATGGTCACGTTGTCGGGCTGGGGCTCCGGCTCGTCCTGCGCCCCCTCGGTGGCCTGGCCGAGGACCTTCACCGCCAGTTCGTCGCTGGTCGCGGTGACGGTGACGTCCGCGCCCCGGTTCCACCGGGACGCCAGCAGGGTCCAGCCCTCGCCCTCCGCGAGCGTCGCGCTGCGGTCGTCGTCCCGGGCGGCCCGCAGCACCGTGGCGCCCGGCGGCAGCAGCGTCGCCCCGGCCCTGACCCGATCGAGGGAGGAACTGTGCGCGTACGGCTGCTCGCCCGTCACGAAGCGGCCCAGGAAGAGCGCGTCGACGACGTCGGACGGTGAATCGCTGTCGTCGACGGTGAGCCGGATCGGCAGAGCGGATTCGGGGGAGTCAGGCATGGCGCTCATGATCCGGCACCGGTTGCCCCCGTGCACCCGGGTTTCGCAGGCTCGCGTGCCGGGACTGCGGCGCGTCCGGGAAGCGACGGGGCGACAGCGGGGCGTCGGGGAGCGCCGGTTGAACGACCGGGGGCGGACGGAAGCACTCCACCTCAATTTTGGCATGAACACTTCCAGTGCGGTGTGGGTGCTGCTACTACGGAGTAGGCAGATATCCCCTGCTCAAGGAGGTCCCATGAAAATGTCCAGACTCGTGGCGTTCTCGTCCTCGCTCCTGCTCGGCGCCGCCCTCGCCCTCACCGGCGCGGGGATCGCGAACGCCGACTCGTCCGCCGCGGCCGTCGACTACGTCGCCCTCGGCGACTCGTACTCCTCCGGTGTCGGAGCGGGCAGCTACGACGGCTCCAGCTGCAAGCGCAGCAGCCGCGCCTACCCCGCCCTCTGGGCGGCCGCCAACTCCCCCTCCTCGTTCGACTTCGCCGCCTGTTCCGGCGCCCGGACCGGAGACGTCACGGGCAGTCAGCTCGGCCGCTTGAACGCCTCGACCGACCTCGTCTCGATCTCCATCGGCGGCAACGACGCGGGATTCGCCGACGTCATGACGACCTGTGTCCTCCAGTCCGAGGCCACCTGCCTCAACCGCGTCGCCACCGCCCGCGCCTACGTCGACTCCACCCTGCCCGGCAGGCTCGACTCCGTGTACACCGCCCTCCGCTCCAAGGCCCCCTCCGCGCAGGTCGTCGTCCTCGGCTACCCCCGCTTCTACCAGCTCGGCGGCGGCTGCATCGCCGGTCTGAGCGAGAAGGAGCGCTCCGCCATCAACGGGGCGTCCGACCACCTCAACACCGCCACCGCCAAGCGGGCGGCGGACCACGGCTTCACCTTCGGCGACGTCAGGACGACCTTCGCCGGGCACGAGATCTGCTCGGCCAACGCCTGGCTGCACAGCGTGAACTGGCTCAATATCGGCGAGTCCTACCACCCCACCGCCGCCGGACAGTCGGGCGGCTACCTTCCCGTCCTCAACTCCTCGCTCTGACCGGGGGCCCGGCGCTTTCGACCCAAGCGCTCCACCCCCGCCGTCCCCCACGCGGCCCGCGCGTGGGGGACGGCACGGCGACCGCTCCGAACCGCGCGAACTGTCCGAAGTCGCCCTGGAACCGCGCACATTCGGTAACGAGGCGTCAACCCCCGTATGTGTGTGCGTAATCCTGTGGCCGGGATACACGGGTGTCACCGCGGGACGATAGGGTTAACCTGCCCGGACCGGGTGCCCTCGTACGGGTGGGGAGTGACATGGAACAGATAACGGTGCGAAGCAGGCCGCGTGTGCCTGCCATCACATGCGGGAGCGGTGCGACCAGTACGCGCCTCGACCGCCATCTCGCGGTGCTCGGCGGCCCCGTCGTCCCGCAGCGCGAGTCGGCGGAAGCGACGCTGCTCATGCGCGAGCTGACCTCGCGTGACGCCGCGCACACCCGCCGGAGCAGGAGCGCACGCGTGTCGCTCTTCGCGCCGCTGCGGCGACTGCGGCGCTCGCTCTTCGGCAGCCGCCGCTGACCCATGGCGTCGCCCGTCGGGACCGGCCCGCCGCTCGGGACGGTTCAGACGATCACTCCGTCCCGGCGCAGCACCGATGTCTGCTCGTCCGTCATCCCCAGGGCTCGCAGCAGCGCATCGGTGTGCTCACCCAGCGCCGGTACGGGGCCCATCCGTGCCTCCTCGCTCCCCGGAAGCGTGATCGGCGGCAGCAGCGCCCGCAACGGCCCCACCGGTGTGCCCACCTCCCGCCACCGGTCCCGTGCCGCGAGCTGCGGATGCGCCGCCACATCGGCCACCGTGTTCAGCCGGGCACAGGCGATGCCCGCCGCCTCGAGACCGGCCAGCGCCTCGCGCCCCGACAGGCCCGCCAGCGCCCGGCCCACCGCCTCGTCGGTCCGCTCCCGGTTCGCGGTACGCGCCGCGTTCGTCGCGAAGTCCGGGTCGTCCGCCAACTCGGGCCGCCCGAGCACCTGTTCCGCCAGCCGCCGCCACTCCCGGTCGTTCTGCACGGAGAGCAGCACCTGCTCCCCGTCGGCCGTCGCGTAGGCGTCGTACGGGGCGATCACCGAGTGCGCGAGACCGGTGCGCGCCGGGGGAGCGGAGCCGTGCGTCCCCTGGTGCAGCGGGTGGCCCATCCACTCGGCCAGCGCGTCCAGCATGGACACCTCCACCGGACCGCCCCGCCCGGTGGACGCCCGCCGCAGCAGCGCCGCGAGCACCCCGGAGAACGCGTACATCGCCGCGGCGATGTCCGCCGCCGGAATGCCCGCCTTCACCGGCTGCTCGGCCGTTCCCGTCACCGAGACCAGGCCGGCCTCGCACTGCACGAGCATGTCGTAGGCCCGCTTGTGCGCGTACGGGCCCACCGCGCCGTAACCGGAGATGTCGACCGCCACCAGGCGCGGGTGCGCCGCGCAGAGCGAGGCGGCGTCGAGCCCCAGCCGGGCCGCCGCCCCCTGGGCCAGGTTCTGGACGAACACGTCGGCCCCGGCGACGAGTTCATGGACCGCCGCGAGGCCGCGCGGGTCCTTCAGGTCGACGGCGAGGGACTCCTTGCCGCGGTTGCACCAGACGAAGTGCGAGGCGAGACCGCGCGCAGCCGTGTCGTAGCCGCGCGCGAAGTCGCCGCCGTCCGGGCGCTCCACCTTGATGACCCTGGCGCCGAGATCGGCGAGCTGCCGGGTGGCGAAGGGGGCGGCGACCGCTTGCTCGACGGCCACCACGGTGATGCCGTCGAGGGGGAGTGGCAAAGTGTTCATGCCCCCGTGCTTACCCTCCGAGCGCCGCTCGTGTCATCTCCGGCCGCCCTGCGGAACCTCCCGTCCGGTCGCTCCGCCGGCTCCGGCCGCCCCGTGGGCCCCGGGCCGGGGGCTCCGGCTGCCCCGGCCCCCGGCCCGCCGCTACAGCAGCGCGAACTGCCCCTCCGGGCCCTCCTCCTGGTATCCCAGCACCGATGCGGGACGCCGTGCCGAGGGCGGCACCGGCAGCACCCCGGCCGCCCGCAGCTCGGCGGGCCCGATCAGCGGCCCCGCCTCCAGCGCCGCCCACAGCTGCTTCCGCGGCCCGGCCGTGCCGTCCAGCAGAGCAAGCACGGTGATGAGTTCGAGCAGCTCCGAGGTCCACTCCCGGGGCCAGCCGCGCGCACCGACCGCGTCCAGTCCGTCCGGGGCGACCCCGTCCGGTCCCCGGCCCGTCGCCGCCGCGGCCCGGCGCCCGAACCAGAGCTCCAGCATCCGCACCCCGCCCACCGTGAACTCCCAGGCCGCCGCGGGCACCGGCGAGATCCGGCCATCGCCGACGACCAGCGCCTCGCCCTCGGCCTCATGGACCAGCTCGGTGGGGCGGGCCGGGAGGGCCGCCCGCACATAGGGCCTGCGCCCGCCCGGCAGCCGGGGCCGCTCCCCGCCCCGGGCCCCGCGCAACTGGAGCCGCATCAGCTCCCGGCCGAGCGCCACCCCCGACGACCACACCTCCGCGTCGGCCGGCAACGGGACCCGGGGGCCGGTGGCGGAGGGCCGGGCGGCGGCCAGGACCCAGGCCAGCACCGCCTCCGGGGTGAACGCGTCCGGCTCCGCCGCGCCGCCGAGCCGCCCGCGCAGCAGGTCCGTGAGGGCGGGGGCCAGATTGGGTTCCGTGCCGCCGGGCCTGCGGTAGAGCGGCCTGATCCGGCCGGGCCGCCCGGCGGGGGAGTGCCCGTCGGGCAGCAGCGCGGTCACGGACAGGGCGGGCCCGGAATCCTCGGGGGCGCAGCTGTGCTCGACCGCGAAGAGCTGCCGCCCGTCGGCGACCCGCCACAGCTCCGGACGGGCCGCGTCGATCAGCCGGTGGTCGGGGAGCAGCCACTGTTCGTCGTAGGGGCCGTGGAGGATCCGTACGGGGTCGGGGCAGGGGCCCGGGGTCCGGGCGAAGCGGCCCGTTCCGGCGGACCGGCCGGGCAGGGCGGCGACCGAGGTGTGCGGCGTACGGGAACGGCTGGGCGCGAACAGCCGCTCCTGTTCGGCCGGTCCGGCGGCGGCCAGCCGTTCCCAGCGGGCCCGGAGCGCCACGGGGTCGGGGCCGACCACCCAGGCGCGGCCGGTCCGCAGCGGCCGTACGGACCATGGCATCAACTCGTCCAGCGCCAGCAGCCCGTCCGGCGACCGGGGCCCGTGGGGCGGGGGCCTGTCCGGCGACGGGGGCCTGTCCGGCGACAGGGATCCGTCCGAAGGCCGGGGTGTCCCCGGAGGCCAGGACCGGGCGTTCCCGTCGCCGCCGGCCGCCGCTGTCCTGTGCGCTGTCACCTGCCCGTCCTCCCCTGTCCGCCGTGACCCTTTCGCATCGTAACGGCGGGCGGCGCGCCCGTGGGGCGGGGTCAGTGGGCCTCCACCGTCACGGAGAAGGAGAACCGGTCGCCCCGGTAGCGGATCCGGGCCACGTCCACCACGCGCCCCTCCTCGTCGTACGTCACGCCCGTGTAGTGCAGGATCGGGCTGAGCAGCGGGACCTGGAGCAGCTCGGCGGTGAGGGGGTCGGCGAGCCGCGCCTCGACCGTGTCGGTGATCCGGGAGATCCTCACCCCGACGGTGTCGCGCAGGACCTTGGTCATCGGCCAGCGTTCGAGGTCGGCCACGTCGATCCGGGCGGCGATGTCGGGGCGGACCGCGTTCTCCGCCCAGTTGGTGGGCTCGTCGCTCTGCCCGTCGCGGCGCAGCCGCCGGTAGCAAGTCACCTCGGCGCAGTCCGGGAAGAACTCGGCGAGATCACCGGGCACCGCCGTCGGGCCGTGGCCGAGAACGGTCGTCGCCTCCCCGGACTGCTGGGCCACGATCGCGTCGACCGAGCCCAGCAGCCGGACCGGGGAGACCCGCCTGGCGCGCGGCTCGATGAACGTGCCGCGCCGCCGATGGCGGCTGATCAGTCCCTCCGCCTCCAGCTCCTTGAGCGCCTGGCGCATCGTGAGCACGCTGACCCCGTAGTGCGCGGCGAGCTGCTCCTCGGTGGGCAGCCGGGCGGAGGCGTCCTGGGGGCGGCCCAGTATGGAGGCCCGCAGGGACTGGGACACCTGGTACCAGAGAGGCAGCTTCCGGTTCAGGACGAGGGAGTCGGGGGCGAAGGCGGGCGAGGGCGGCGCGGGGACCGCCCGGGCGTCCCCGCCGGCCCCGGCGGTGGCGTCCCCGCCGGTCCCGGTCCCGGTGCCGGCCGTGGCGTCCCCGCCGGTCCCGGTCCCGGTCCCGGTGCCGGCCGTGGCGTTCCCGTCGGCCCCGGTGCCGGCCGTGCCCGCACCGTCGCCGACGGTCCTCCGGGTGTCCGCCCCGGCTCTCTCCTGGCTCTCCGTCATGTCGTCCCCGTCCCGTCCCGTCCCCTCCGGCCTTCCGCCGTCTACGGCCGGAAGTTGCGGCTCAGACCCTGCCATACGTCGTCGTAGCCGCGCTGGAGGTGTTCGGCGGCGGACGCCTGCGCGGTCGCCGTGACCGGCCAGCGGGTCTCGAACATGAAGGCCAGGCCGTCGTCGATCTTCTGCGGCTTCAGCTCGGCCGCGCTCGCCCGGTCGAAGGTCTCCCGGTCCGGTCCGTGCGCCGACATCATGTTGTGCAGGGAGCCGCCGCCCGGGACGAAGCCGTCCGCCTTGGCGTCGTAAGCACCGTCGATCAGGCCCATGTACTCGCTCATCACATTGCGGTGGAAGTACGGCGGGCGGAAGGTGTCCTCGCCGACCAGCCAGCGCGGGGCGAAGACCACGAAGTCCACCCCGGCCAGCCCCGGGGTGTCGGACGGCGAGGTCAGCACCGTGAAGATCGACGGGTCGGGGTGGTCGTAGCTGATCGTGCCGATCACGTTGAACCGGCGCAGGTCGTAGACGTACGGGGTGTGGTTGCCGTGCCAGGCCACCACGTCGAGCGGCGAGTGGTCGTACGTCGCCGACCAGAGGTTCCCGCAGAACTTGTTGACCACCTCCACCGGACCCTCGTGGTCCTCGTACGCGGCGACGGGCGCGAGGAAGTCCCGGGCGTTCGCCAGGCCGTTGGCACCGATCGGGCCGAGGTCGGGCAGCGCGAACGGGCGGCCGTAGTTCTCGCAGACGTATCCCCGCGCGGTCTCCCCCAGCAGCTCCACCCGGAAGCGGATCCCGCGCGGGATCAGCGCGACATGGCCCGGCTCGGCGCGCAGCAGGCCCAGTTCGGTGCGGAGCAGCAGTCCGCCGCGCTCGGGGACGATCAGCAACTCGCCGTCGGAGTCGCTGAACACGCGGTCCGTCATCGAGGAGTCCGCGTTGTACAGGTGGATCGCCATGCCCGCGCGCTGCGCGGCGTCGCCGTTGCCGCCGAGCGTCCACAGGCCGCTCAGGAAGTCCGTGCCGGGCGCGGGGTCGGGCAGCGGGTTCCAGCGCAGCCGGTTCGGATCCGGCACGGTCTCGGTGAAGGGCGCCGAGCGCAGGCCCCCGTTGTCGATGCGGGTGAACGCCGGGTGGGCGGCCGAGGGACGGATCCGGTAGAGCCAGGAGCGGCGGTTGTCCGCGCGCGGCTCGGTGAAGGCGGAGCCGCTCACCTGCTCCGCGTACAGCCCGAGCGGGGCGCGCTGGGGGGAGTTGCGGCCGTGCGGCAGCGCCCCGGGAACCGCCTCCGAGGCGTGCTCGTTGCCGAAGCCCGAGGAATACGTCAGTCCCTCGGCCGTCTTCCTCGCCTGGTCGATCGCGCTCATCCCGCACTCCCGGTGCCCAAGAAAGCCCTCGGATCCGCCGGACGACGAATCCTATGCACTACCGTAGGAATAGGAGCGGGGCACGTCAACGGCATACATCGCGCCATTCGTGGCCTGTGTCGCGCCCGTCGTGGGGGGTGCGGGGAGGGAGCCCCCGGGCGGGCGTCGTCGCCGTCCACCGGGTGGCGGGTGCGGTCCGCCAAGCCGAGCCGGGGCACGGCATCATGGGGCCCGTGCCCCAAGTCAACCCGAACCTCCGCCGCGCCCCCGTGCAGCAGCGCAGCGCCGACCGGCTGGCCCGGATACTCGACTCGTGCGCCGGCCTCCTCGACGAGACCGGCTACGAGCAGCTCACCACGCGGGCCGTCGCCGAGCGCGCCGACGTCCCCATCGGCTCCGTCTACCGGTTCTTCTCCAACAAGCGGGCGCTCGTCGACGCCCTCGCGCTCCGCAACCTGGACACCTACGCCGACCGCATCGCCGCCCGGCTCGCGGACCTCCCGGCCGGCGACTGGCGTGCCGCCATCGACGCGGTCCTCGACGAGTACCTGACGATGAAGCGGAGCGTCCCCGGCTTCGCGCTCGTCGACTTCGGGCCGCCGTTCCCCGCCGAGGGCGCGGCGGACGACGCCAACCGGCGGCTGGCGGACCGGCTCGCCGCGCTGCTCGCCGGCCACCTCGGCCGACGGCCCGACGAGGCCCTGTCCCGGGCGATCCTGGTGAGCGTCGAGGCCGCCGACGCGCTCCTCCAACTGGCCTTCCGCACGGAACCGTCGGGGGACGCGGCCATCGTCGCAGAGACGCGGACCCTGCTCAGGTCCTACCTCGCCCAGACGCTCGACTGAGCCAGGGTCCTGGGCGGGGGGAGCGTTCGACGGCTCCGCGTGTGTCCGGCCGCGGGTGCGCCCGCCTCCCCGTGCGCCTTGCGAGGGCCCCTGGGCGGGAGCGTTCAGCCGCTCCGCGTGCCGACCGCGTGCCTGAGCGCCTTGCGCGTCGCCCCTGGGCACCTTGCGCGTCGCCCCTCGCCGGGGCCTTCGGCTCCGCGTCTCCGGCCGCCCGTGCGTCCTGCGCGCCGCTCCTGGCGGGTCCGCCCGCCTTCTCGCTGCTCGGCGCCGCCGTACTGAACGCCATTCCGGTCCCCGTGAGACCCGCTCTCCAACATCACCGTGTTGACCTGGGGTTTTGCTCGTATTGCTCACGCGTCAACATCTTGTTAACGCCGCGAGAACGCCCCTAACGTCATCCGGACCGCCGACACCGGTGGGAGTTCAAGGATGAACGTTAGGTATCCCCCATGCTGACAATCCTCGGCTTCGCCATGATCGCGACCTTCCTGGTCCTGATCATGACGAAGAAGATGTCGCCGATCGCGGCGCTGGTACTGATCCCCGCACTGTTCTGTGTCGCCGTCGGACAGGGAGCGCAGCTCGGCGACTACGTCATCGAAGGCGTCGGCAACCTCGCGCCCACCGCGGCCATGCTGATGTTCGCCATCGTCTACTTCGGCGTGATGATCGACGTCGGCCTGTTCGACCCGATCGTCCGGGGCATCCTGAAGTTCTGCCAGGCCGACCCGATGCGCATCGTCGTCGGTACGGCGGTGCTCGCCGCGATCGTCTCGCTGGACGGCGACGGCTCCACCACCTTCATGATCACCGTCTCGGCGATGTATCCCCTCTACAAACGCCTGAAGATGAGCCTGGTCGTCATGACCGGCGTCGCGGCCACCGCCAACGGCGTCATGAACACCCTCCCCTGGGGCGGCCCCACCGCTCGTGCCGCCACCGCCCTCAAGCTGGACGCCTCCGAGATCTTCGTGCCGATGATCCCGGCGCTGGCCATGGGTCTGCTCGCCGTGTTCGTGCTGGCGTACGTGCTCGGCCTCCGGGAGCGCAAGCGCCTGGGGATGCTCACGCTCGACGAGGCGCTCGCCCGGGAGCCGGAGCCGGAGACCGTGTCCACCGGTGCGGGCGGCGCCGGCGGTGAGGACCGCCTCCGCAAGTCCGCCTCCGCGGGCGGTACGGGGACGGGGACGGGCGCCGGCACCGGCGGAGACTCCGCGGCCGACCCCGCGGACGAGGACGACGACGCATTCCAGGGCCTCGACCCGAACCGGTCCACGCTCCGCCCGAAGCTCTACTGGTTCAACGCCGGGCTCACCGTCGCCCTGCTGACGGCGATGATCATGGAACTGATGCCGATCCCGGTGCTCTTCCTGCTCGGCGCGGCCCTCGCGCTCACCGTCAACTTCCCCCACATGCCCGACCAGCGGGCCCGGATCGCCGCGCACGCCGACAACGTCCTCAACGTCTCCGGCATGGTCTTCGCCGCCGCCGTATTCACCGGAGTCCTCACCGGCACCGGCATGGTCGAGAACATGGCGGACTGGGTCGTCGGCGCGGTCCCCGACGCGATGGGCCCGCACATGGCCATCGTCACGGGCCTGCTCAGCCTGCCGCTCACCTACTTCATGTCCAACGACGGCTTCTACTTCGGCGTCCTCCCCGTCCTCGCCGAGGCCGGCGCGGCCCACGGGGTCTCGCCGCTGGAGATCGCGCGCGCCTCCCTGGCCGGCCAGGCCCTGCACATGTCCTCGCCGCTCGTGCCCGCCGTGTACGTCCTCGTCGGCATGGCGAAGGTCGAGTTCGGCGACCACACCCGCTTCACCGTCAAGTGGGCCGTCCTCACCTCCCTCGTGGTGCTCGCGTCGGGCGTCCTCTTCGGCATCATGTAATGCCACGCACACCGCGAACCGGGCCCGGCAGGGGCTGGCTGTTGCGCCTCGTCATCGCCTTCGCCTTCGCGCAGGGGGCGGTGTCGATGGCGCGGCCCGCCGTCTCCTACCGGGCCCTCGCGCTGGGCGCCGATGAGGCGGCCGTCGGCGTCATCGCCGGGGTCTACGCCCTGCTCCCGCTGTTCGCCGCCGTGCCGCTCGGCCGCCGCACCGACCACGGACGCTGCGCGCCCCTGCTGCCGCTCGGCGTGCTCCTGATCTCCGGCGGCTGCGCGGCCGGCGGCATCGTCTCCTCGCTGCCCGCGGTGGCCGCCTGGAGCGGGGTGATGGGCCTCGGCCACCTGTGCTTCGTGATCGGCGCGCAGTCCATCGTGGCCCGGCAGTCCGCGCCCGACGAACAGGACCGCGACTTCGGGCACTTCACCATCGGGGCCTCGCTCGGCCAGCTCATCGGCCCGGTCGCCGCGGGCGCGCTCATCTCCGGGCAGGGCGGGTCCCTGGGCCGTACGAGCGCGCTCGCCCTCCTCGTATCGGCCGCGGTCGCCGCGGTCGCCCTCATCTCGCTCCGGCGCATCGAGCATCGCCGGGAGGCCGGCCCCGGGGTCGGCCCGACGGCAAGGTCCCGGTCCGCGCGATCCTGGGCGCGCGCGGCGTCCCCGCGGGCATCTTCATCAGCATGGCGGTGCTGTCCGCCACCGACATCCTCACCGCCTACCTGCCGGTCGTCGGTGAACACCGCTCCATCGCCCCGGCCACCGTCGGGCTGCTGCTGAGCCTGCGGGCCGCCGCCACGATCGCCTGCCGGCTGGTCATGTCCCCGCTGCTGCGGCTGCTGGGCCGCAGGGCCCTGCTGACCACCAGCTGCCTGCTCGCGGGGCTCCTCTGCGCGGGCGTCGCCCTCCCCGTGTCCGTCGCGGTCCTCGCCGTCATGCTCGCCGTCCTCGGCTTCTGCCTCGGCGTCGGCCAGCCGCTGTCCATGACCACCGTGGTCCGGGCCGCCCCCGACCGGGCCCGGTCCACCGCGCTCGCCCTCCGGCTGACCGGCAACCGGCTCGGCCAGGTCGCCGCCCCCGCCGCGGCGGGGCTGATCGCGGGAGCGGTGGGAGTGGCCGCCCCGTTCGTGCTGCTCGGCGTGGGCCTGATCGGCGCGGCGGGACTCGGCCTGCGCGGCGACGGACGACCGGAGCCGTCGCAGGCACCCCTGGACACGGGGTCGGTACGGGCGCCCCTCGCCACGGAGCCGGTTCCGGCCCCCCTGGACATGGAGCCGGCACAGGCATCCCCGGACACGGAGTCCGCCCACGCTCCGCCGGCCCAGGTGCCCCCGGCCGTACCGCAGGACACCCCGGCCGGCGGCGGGCCCGTACCGCCGATCGCACGGAACGGGGCCGAGAACCCTGGCTGACCGGGCCGCAGCGGGCGCGTACCGCCGATCGCAAGGAACGGGGCCGAGAACCCTGGCTGACCGGGCCGCAGCGGGCGCGTACCGCCGATCGCACGGAACCGGACCGAGAACCCCGGCTGACCGGCCGGCAGCGAGCCCGTACCGCCGACCGCACGGAACGGGGCCGAGAACCCCGGCTGGACCGGTCCCACCGGACCCGTCTGCCCCAACCTTCGCGCGAGTCATTCCCACACCCCGCCCGGTGGGCTAGCTTCCACACAGCCGCTCCCCACCGCGATGCCACCACTTCCTCCGGGCGGACCCTCATGACGCGCGCGATCTCCCTGCACCAAGTCAGCAAGAACTACGGCCGGGACCGGCGGGCCGTCGACCGGTTCACGCTCTCCATCGACCCCGGCGAGTTCGTCGTGCTGCTCGGGCCCTCCGGCTGCGGCAAGTCCACCGTGCTGCGCATGATCGCGGGCCTGGAGGAGATCACCGAGGGCGAGCTGCTCCTCGACGGGGAGTACGCCAACCACACCCCGCCGCGGACACGCGGCATGGCGATGGTGTTCCAGAACTTCGCCCTCTACCCGAGCATGACCAACCGGGCCAACATCGGCTTTCCGCTGAAACTGGAAAGCCCCCGCGAGGACAACACCGCGCGCGTCGAGGCCACCGCCCGGATGCTCGGGATCGGGCACGTCCTCGACCGCTACCCCGCGCAGCTCTCCGGCGGCGAGCGCCAGCGGGTCGCGATGGGCCGGGCCATCTCCCGCCGGCCCTCCGTGTTCCTGATGGACGAGCCGCTCTCCAACCTCGACGCGAAGCTGCGCAGCCATCTGCGTGCCGAGATCGCCCTGCTCACCAGGGAACTCGGCGTCACCACGGTCTATGTCACGCATGATCAGGCCGAGGCGATGTCCCTGGGCGACCGGGTGGCCGTGATGCGCGGCGGAGTCCTCCAGCAGGTCAGTCCGCCCCGCGAGGTCTACGCCCTGCCGGACAACGTGTTCGTGGCCGCCTTCATCGGCACCCCGCGCATCAACCTCCTCCAGGCCGTCGTGCACGCCCCGCTGGAGGGCCGGATGTCGATCGACCTCGGGAGGCAGCGGCTCGCCCTGCCCGAACCCCTCAGCCCCGACCACCAGTTGCTCCGGATCCAGCAGGGCCGGCGGATCATCGTGGGGCTGCGCTCGGAGGCGGTCCGGGTCGCCCCGCCCAGTCAGGCCCGGCCCGGCGAGGTCGCCCTCAGCGGCATCGTCGAGCATGTCGAGTACCAGGGGCACGAGGCGCTGGTCCACCTCAGGACCGGTTCGCGGCCCGCCGTGGTCCCGGACCTCGAATCCGCCCGGCCCCGGGCGATGCCCCGCCGCCGCAGGGCCGCGGCCGGCGGGGGAGGCGGGGTCGGCGTCCTGGAACGGCTCAGGGGGCGGACGGGCGGCCGTATCAGCGGTCCTGTCGTGACCCTCGACGATCCCGCCCCGGACCCCACGGAGCCCCGGGGCCCCGACCACCCCTCCGCCCCCTCCGGCGACCTGGTCGTGCGCACCGGCCCCGACATGCGACTGCGGACCGGGGGACAGGTGCCGCTGCTGGTGGACCTGGCCCACCTGTACGTCTTCGACCACTACGGCCGCCGCATCTGCCCCCTGCCCCGGGACGCCCCCGGCTTCGACGACCTCCCCCAGGGCTGAGGGGCCCGACGGCTCAGCGCCCCGTGGAGCCGTCGGCCAGCTCACGGAGGATGTCCGCGTGACCGGCATGGCGACCGGTCTCCTCGATCATGTGCGTGAGGGCCCAACGGACGCTGGGGGCGGGGTCGTCCGGGCGTGGGCGGGGCACCGGCGCGCCGAGGTCGGTGCACGTGTCGAGTGCGCAGTTCGCCTCCGCGACCGCTTCCCGGTAGCGGGCGACGACCTCGGCCACGCCGTCCGCGGGGGCGGCGTGGAAGGTCGCCGCCCAGTCGGCGACCCGCTTCCCGAGGAACAGGGACCGCTCGACGGACGTCAGGTGGTTGAGCAGGCCGAGCAGATTCGTGCCCGAGGGCACCGTGGCGGCGCGGGCCTCCGGTTCCGGGGCTCCCTCGACCTTCGCGGCGATCGAGTCGCGTAGGTAGTCGAGGAAGCCGCGCAGCACCTCGGCCTCGCTGCCCCCGGTCCGGGGCGGCGGGGTGTCCCGGCGGCGTGGCGGGCGGGGTTCGGCGGTCATGGGTGTCTCCTGAGGATCCGGGTTCGCGTGCTCGCTCCAGTCTTGGCCGGCCCACTGCCGCCCGGGCAAGGGATCATGCCGTTACGGCAAGGCGGTGCGAGGCAGGGACGCTCGTGCCGGGGCGTGCGTGCCGGGGCGGTGCGTGCCCGGGTGACCGGCGTCTCCCAAGGCTCCCTGGCGCCGGAAAACTAACGGCGCTAGTTTGGGCGGGTGCGACGTGCCGCCCCGCGCCGCAGGGCTTCGGCGCTCCGCACAGCTCGGCTCCGCACAGCACGTCCGGGAGGAAACAGCCATGAAGGCGCATGACCAGATGTACATCGACGGTGCGTGGCGGCCCGCCGCCGGCCAGGACACGATCGCGGTCGTGAACCCGGCCGACGAGCAGGTCATCGCCCATGTGCCGGCGGGGACGGCCGAGGACGTCGACGCGGCGGTACGGGCGGCGCGCGCGGCTTTCCCCGCCTGGGCCGCGACCCCGCCCGCCGAGCGCGCCGCCCGGCTCACCGCGCTGGCCGACGCGCTGGCCGCCCGCAAGGACGCGATGGCCGAGACCATCACGGCCGAGCTGGGCTCGCCGCTGCCGCTCTCCCAGAAAGTTCACGCCAGCGTGCCCGTGCTGGTGGCGGCCTCGTACGCCGAGCTGGCCGCCCACCACGCCTTCGAGGAGCGGATCGGCAACTCCACCGTGCTGCTGGAGCCGGTCGGCGTGGTCGGCGCGATCACCCCCTGGAACTACCCGCTCCACCAGATCGTCGCCAAGGTCGCCCCCGCCCTCGCCGCGGGCTGCACCGTCGTCCTCAAGCCCGCCGAGGACACCCCGCTCACCGCGCAGCTCTTCGCGGAGGCCACCGAGGCGGCCGGTCTGCCGCCGGGCGTCTTCAACCTCGTCACCGGCCTAGGACCGGTCGCCGGCCAGGCGCTCGCCGCCCACGAGGACGTCGACCTGGTCTCGTTCACCGGCTCCACCGCGGTGGGCCGGCAGATCGGCGCCACCGCCGGAGCCGCGATCAAGCGCGTCGCCCTCGAACTGGGCGGCAAGTCCGCCAACGTGATCCTGCCCGGCGCGGACCTGGCCAGGGCGGTCAACGTCGGCATCGCCAACGTGATGACCAACTCCGGCCAGACGTGCAGCGCCTGGACCCGGATGCTGGTGGACGCCGAGCGGTACGAGGAGGCCGTGGAGCTCGCGGCGAACGCCGTCACCAAGTACGTGGTCGGCGAGCGGGTCGGCCCGCTCGTGAACGCCAAGCAGCGAGACCGGGTGCGCGGTTACATCGCCAAGGGCGTCGAGGAGGGCGCCCGGCTGGTCGCGGGCGGCCCGGACGCGCCCCTGGAGACCGGCTACTACGTCAGCCCGACCGTTTTCGCCGACGTCACCCCGGACATGACGATCGCCCGCGAGGAGATCTTCGGCCCGGTGATCTCGATCCTGCGGTACGAGGACGTGGACGACGCCCTCCGTATCGCCAACGACACCGTGTACGGGCTCGCCGGCGCCGTCTGGGCCGCCGACGACGAGGAGGCGGTGGCCTTCGCCCGCCGGATGGACACCGGACAGGTCGACATCAACGGCGGGCGGTTCAACCCGCTGGCCCCGTTCGGCGGTTACAAGCAGTCGGGGGTGGGACGCGAGCTGGGGCCGCACGGCCTGGCGGAGTACCTCCAGACCAAGTCGCTCCAGCTCTGAACCCCGTAACCCTTTCCGCACAAGGAGCCTGCTCGTGGTCCGCGCCGCCGTACTGCCCGCCGTCGGAGCTCCGCTGGAGATCACCGACATCGTCCTGCCGGAGCCCGGCCCCGGCCAGGTGCGCGTCTCCCTCGCCGCCGCCGGCGTCTGCCACTCCGACCTGTCCCTGTCCAACGGCACCATGCGCGTCCCGGTGCCCGCCGTCCTAGGCCACGAGGGCGCCGGTACGGTCCTGGCGGTCGGCGAGGGCGTCACGCATGTGGCCCCCGGCGACGGCGTGGTCCTCAACTGGGCCCCTTCCTGCGGGGCCTGCTTCCACTGCGGGATCGGCGAGGTCTGGCTCTGCGCCGACGCCCTGAAGGGGACCGCCAACCTCCACGCCCGTACGGCCGACGGCACCGACCTGCACCCCGGCCTCAACGTCGCGGCCTTCGCGGAGGAGACCGTCGTCGCCGCGAACTGCGTGCTCCCCGCCCCCGACGGCATCCCGCTCACCGACGCCGCCCTCCTCGGCTGCGCGGTCCTGACCGGCTACGGGGCGATCCACCACAGCGCCCGGGTCCGCGAGGGCGAGAGCGTCGTCGTCTTCGGGATCGGCGGCGTCGGCCTCGCCGTGCTCCAGGCCGCGCGGATCGCCGGCGCCTCCCGGATCATCGCGGTCGACGTCTCCCCGGCCAAGGAGGAGCTGGCCCGGCAGGCGGGAGCCACCGACTACGTCATCGCCTCGGCCACCACCCCGCGCGAGATCCGCAAGCTCACCGGCGGCCGGGGCACGGACGTCGCGGTCGAGTGCGTCGGCCGGCCCGCGACCATCCGGGCCGCCTGGGAATCCACCCGGCGCGGCGGGCGCACCACGGTGGTCGGCATCGGCGGCAAGGACCAGGAAGTCACCTTCAACGCCCTGGAGATCTTCCACTGGGGCAGGTCCCTGACGGGCTGCGTCTATGGCAACAGCGACCCGGCCCGCGACCTGCCCGTCCTCGCCGGCCACATCCGCGCGGGCCGCTTCGACCTGTCGATGATGGTCACCGAGCACATCGCCCTGGACGGCATCCCCGCCGCCTTCGACAACATGATCGCGGGCAGGGGCGGCCGCGCGCTGGTGGTCTTCCCTTGACCGGCCGGGCGTCCGTGACCAGCTAGAAGTCCGTGCCCAGCCGGAAGTCCGTGGTCCGTCAGAAGCTGGTGGCGCGCCGGAAGTCGGTGGCGCGCCGGAAGTCGGTGGCCCGGGACGCCGACGTCACCGGGCCACCGACAGCCGGGCGTCCATCGCGCCCTCCTCGACCAGCCGGGAAGCCCCGCTACGTCCGTTCCGCCCGGCGCTCCTCCTCGTGACGGTCTTCCTCCACCGGCCGGGCCGGATCTCCGCCCGGGGCCCCGGTCCGCTGACGGCTCCGGGAGACCGCCACCCCGACCAGGCAGAGCAGCCCGCCGAGTACCCCGAGCAGCGTCGGCACCTCGTCCAGCAGCAGCCACGCCATGAGCACCACCAGCGCCGGGACGGCGTACGTGGTGGCGCCCATCCGGCCCGCGGTGGTCCGGGCCAGGGCGTAGCCCCAGGTGGTGAAGGCCAGCGCGGTCGGGAAGACGCCCAGATAGATCATGTTCAGCGTGGCGGACATGGGGGCGTCGGCCGCCTCGGAGACCAGCACCCCGGTGAACGGCAGGCAGGCGACGGCGCCGATCACGCAGCCGAAGGTGTTGATCTGCAGCGAGGAGCCGTGCGCGAGCGCCGGCTTCTGGCTGACCACGCCCAGCGCGTAGACCACCGCGGCCAGCAGGCAGAGCGCCACGCCCAGCACGGAGGAGCTGCCGTGCCCGGACATCGCGAGGCCGACGACGACCGCGCCCAAGAACGAGATGCCCATTCCCAGCAGCAGGCGGCGCGGCAGCCCCTCGCCGAGCATGCGGGCGCCCATCAGGGCCATCAGGATCGGCCCGATGTTCACCAGCATCGCCGCCGTCCCGGCGTCGACCTCCTGCTCGCCCCAGTTGAGCGCCACCATGTACAGCCCGAACCACAGCACGCCGGACGTGATGATTCCGCGCCAGGCACCGCGCCCGGGCAGCCCCTCCCGCCGTACGAGGAGGATCGCCCCGAGCACCAGCGCGCCCGTCACCAGCCGCCCGAGGGCGAGCGCGCCGGGGGAGTAGGACTCGCCCGCACTCCGGATGGACACGAAGGCGGAGGCCCACAGCACGACCGTGGTGCAGGCGGCGGCGGTGGCGCGCCGGCGGTGGGCCGGCGGGGAGACCGGAAGGGGTGTCGGGGTCGTCGTCATGGCCACGACCGTAGGCCCGGAACGCTCCTACCCCCACTCAATTGTCGAGGGCCGTCAATCGGCGGCCGGGCCGCCCCGCCCTGTGGTCGGCGACCCCTCGGCGACCGGGCAGCCAGGGCACCGTCCGTCCCGAGCGCCGGTTCCGTCCTCGAGCGCCGGACGGGCTGAAAGCGCTGGTCTCCGTCCTCAAGCATCGGACGGGCTGGACAGCCGCTCGTCCGTGGGCCGCGCGTACTGCTCGTACTGCATCGTCAGCCCGTCCAGCAGGGCCCGCAGCCCGGTCTCGAAGGCCCCTTCGTCGACCTGGCGACGGTGGTCGGCGAGCAGGTGGGCCTGGCCGAGGTGCGGGTAGTCGGCGGGGTCGTAGGCGGACTCGTCGTCGACGAAGCCCCCGGCGAAGGAGCCCAGCGCCGAGCCGGTGATGAAGTAGCGCATGAGCGCCCCGATCCGGGTCGCCTGCGCGGGCGGCCACCCCGCCCCCACCATCGCCCCGAACACCGCGTCGGCGACCCGCAGCCCCGCCGGGCGCCGCCCGGGGCCCCGGGCGAGGACCGGGACGATGTGCGGGTGCGCGGCGAGGGCGGCCCGGTAGGAGAGCGCCCAGTCGTGCAGGGCCTCGCGCCAGTCGCGCGGGTCCGACTCCTCGAACATCGACAGGTCGACCTGTACGGAGACCGCGTCGGCGACGGCGTCGAGGATCTCCTCCTTGTTGCGGAAGTGGTTGTAGAGCGAAGGGCCGCTGACCCCCAGGACGGCCGCCAGTCGACGCGTGGAGACGGCGTCCAGCCCTTCGGAGTCCACGAGCGCGCTCGCCGCCCCGACGATGCGGTCTCTGCTCAGGAGGGGCTTGCGCGGTCGGGCCATGCGGCTCATAGTAGGGCCTGCGAACCAGAAACTAGCAGTGCTAATTAATGTGCGCCCGGGCGGCGCCGGTGAGAGGCAGTGGGTGGGCACGATGGACCTGACGCTCAGCGAGGAGCAGGAAGCCGTCCGGAAGCTGGCCGAGGACTTCGTCGCCCGCGAGGTCGCCCCCCATGTCGTCGCGTGGGACCGTGCCGAGAATGTCGACAGATCGATCGTGAAGAAGCTCGGGGACCTCGGCTTCCTCGGTCTGACCGTCCCCGAGGAGTACGGCGGCTCCGGCGGCGACCACCTGTCCTACTGCCTGGTCACCGAGGAGCTGGGGCGCGGCGACTCCTCGGTGCGCGGCATCGTCTCCGTATCGCTCGGGCTGGTCGCCAAGACCGTCGCGACCTGGGGCGACGAGGAGCAGAAGCGTGCCTGGCTGCCCCGGCTCACCTCCGGCGAGGCGATCGGCTGCTTCGGCCTCACCGAGCCCGGCACCGGTTCGGACGCCGGGAACCTCGCCACCCGGGCCGTGCGCGACGGCGGTGACTACGTCGTCAACGGCACCAAGATGTTCATCACCAACGGCACCTGGGCCGATGTCGTACTGCTCTTCGCGCGGACGAACGACGCCCCCGGCCACCGGGGCGTCTCCGCCTTCCTCGTCCCCGCCGACACCCCCGGCCTCACCCGCCGCACCGTCCACGGCAAGCTCGGCCTGCGCGGCCAGGCCACCGCCGAACTGGTCCTCCAGGACGTCCGGATACCGGCCGGTTCTCTCCTCGGGCCCGAGGGCAAGGGCTTCTCCATCGCCATGTCCGCCCTGGCCAAGGGGCGGATGTCCGTCGCGGCGGGCTGCGTGGGCATCGCGCAGGCCGCCCTGGACGCGGCCGTGCGCTACGCCGGCGAGCGCGAACAGTTCGGCAAGGTCATCGCCCGCCACCAGCTCGTCCAGGAGCTGCTCAGCGACATCGCCGTCGACGTGGACGCGGCCCGGCTGCTGACCTGGCGCGTCGCCGACCTGATCGACCGGGGCCAGGAGTTCGCCACCGCCGCGTCCAAGGCCAAGCTGTACGCGTCCGAGGCCGCCGTCCGCTGCGCCAACAACGCCCTCCAGGTCTTCGGGGGCTACGGCTACATCGACGAGTACCCGGTCGGCAAACTGCTGCGGGACGCCCGCGTGATGACGCTCTACGAGGGCACCAGCCAGATCCAGAAGCTGATCATCGGGCGCGCGCTGACCGGCGTCTCCGCCTTCTGACCGGCTCGCGGGTTCGTACGGGTGTCTGAGTACGGGCTGAGTACGGGCGCGGATGTGGCGTGCGCCACGTCGGCGGATGCTGAACCCATGAGTGACACGACATCGGTCAAGCAGCAGAGCACCGCCGCCTTCTACATGCAGGCGGTCGCCTCCTTCATGGTGGCGATCGGCGCGGTCGCCTTCGGCATCTTCTTCCTCGACGCCGACGCCTGGGTGCGCGGCTTCCTCGCCATCGGCGTGCTCTACCTCGTCACGTCCTGCTTCACGCTCGCCAAGGTGATCAGGGACCGCCAGGAGGCCGGACAGATCGTCAGCCGGGTGGACCAGGCCCGGCTGGAGAAGATCCTCGCCGAGCACGACCCCTTCCAGAAGCTCTGACCGGCAGGATCGGGCGGGGCAATTGCTAAGCGCTTGCTCAGGTTCGGGGTATGGTGTGCGTCCTGTTGACGGAGAGGGGCCCTGGGCGATGTGTGCGGCGGAGGAGACGAGCGGCGAGGACGCGCCGTGGGGCGAGGTCACTCCCGAGGCGGCCAGGCGGCTCCTCGTCGCCGCCGTGGACGCCTTCGCCGAGCGCGGATATCACGCGACCACCACCCGTGACATCGCCGGCCGGGCCGGGATGAGCCCGGCCGCGCTCTACATCCACTACAAGACCAAGGAAGAGCTGCTCCACCGGATCAGCAAGCTCGGCCACGAGCGGGCGCTGTACGTGCTCGCGGCCGAGGCCGACCGGGACGGCACGGCCGCCGAGCGCCTCGCCGGGGCCGTCCGCTCCTTCGTCCGCTGGCACGCGGAGCGGCACACCACCGCCCGGGTCGTGCAGTACGAGCTCGACGCGCTCGGCGAGGAGCACCGCACCGAGATCGTCGCGCTGCGGCGCCGGAGCGACGCGGTGGTGCGCCGGATCATCGGCGACGGGGTGCGGGACGGCGAGTTCGACGTCCCCGACGTCCCCGGCACCGCCCTCGCGGTGCTCTCCCTCTGCATCGACGTGGCCCGCTGGTTCAACGCCCGGGGAACCCGCACCCCCGACGAGGTCGGCGAACTGTACGCCGGCCTCGTCCTGCGGATGGTCGGAGCCGGGCAGGCCCAGAAGTAGCCTGCGGCTCCGGAAGCAGGCGGGGCTCCGGAGGCAGCCGACGGCTCCGGAGGCAGCCGACGGTTCCTCAAGTGTCAGAAGTAGTAGCGGGACACCGACTCGGCGACGCAGGCCGGCTTCTCGCTGCCCTCGCGCTCGACCGTGACGACCGCCGTGACCTGTACACCGCCGCCGGCCTCCTCGACGCCGCGCAGCACCGCCGTCGCCCGCAGCCGCGAGCCGACCGGGACGGTCGAGGGGAAACGGACCTTGTTGGTCCCGTAGTTGATGCCCATCTTCATGCCCTCGACCCGCATCACCTGCGGCACCAGCGCGGGCAGCAGGGAGAGCGTCAGATAGCCGTGCGCGATGGTCGTGCCGAACGGCCCGTCCTTCGCCCGCTCCGGGTCCACGTGGATCCACTGGTGGTCGCCGGTCGCGTCGGCGAACCGGTCGACCCTCTCCTGGTCGATCTCCAGCCAGTCGCTGTGTCCCAGCTGCTCGCCCACTCCGTCCCGCAGCTCCTGCGCGGACGTGAAGATCCTCGGCTCTGCCATGTTCCCGGTTCCTGCCTTCCGGCTCGGCGCACCATCAGGCGCGATGTCTAAGCGCTTGCTCAGCATCGTTGTGCGGCGCGTTCCTGTCAACGACATGGCAGTAGATTCGAGGGGTGCCCCAGATTCCGCAGACACACCACGAACTCTCGGTCGGCCAGCTCTCGGCGCGCAGCGGCGTGGCCGTCTCGGCCCTGCACTTCTACGAGACCAAGGGCCTGATCACCAGCAGCCGCACCAGCGGCAACCAGCGCCGCTACCCGCGGGACGCGCTGCGCCGGGTCGCCTTCGTCCGGGCGGCCCAGCGCGTCGGTATTCCCCTGGTCACGATCCGGGAGGCGCTCGCCGAACTGCCCGAGGAGCGCACGCCGAACCACGAGGACTGGGCCCGCCTCTCCGAGGTCTGGCGCAAGGAACTGGACGAGCGCATCGGGCAGTTGCACCGCCTGCGCGACCATCTGGCCGACTGCATCGGATGCGGCTGTCTCTCCCTGGAGACCTGTGTGCTGTCCAACCCCGACGACATCGTCGGTGAGCGGATCACCGGTTCCCGTCTGATGCCCGAGGGCCGGAAGCCCCCGGCGCACGTAGTTCCCCGGGCCCGGGCGCGAGGCCTCACGCCGCCGTCGTGGCCGGCCTCCGGTGCCGTGGCAGCCGTGCCCTGGCCAGTGTGCGGTCGGTCAGGGCGGGCTGCGGGACCGCGATCCCGCAGCCCGTGCACACCGGGCCCGCCCAGGGCGCCTCGCCCCGCTCCTGCCGCCACTCGATGCCGGTGTCCGCGCAGACCGGGCAGGCGGAGCCGGGGCCGGCGCCAGAGCCGCGATCAGGCGGCGCAGGACCTCCGCGAGCGGCTCGGTGGGATGGATGTCCGGGTCGGAGCAGCGGGCCACCCCGTGACCGCCCCAGGTGCGGCGGTGCCAGTCGTCGAACGCACCGGGCCGCCGCAGTCCCGCGTGCTTCTCGCGCCGCCGCCGCTCGGCGAACCCCGCCTCGTACGCGAGCCAGACGGCCCGCGCCTCCTCCAGCTCGTCCAGCGCGCCCACCAGGCGCACCGGATCGGGGGCCCGGTCCTCGGGACCGATCCCGTGCCGGGCGCACAGATGATCCCAGGTCGCCCGATGCCCGTAGGGGGCGAACCTCTCCAAACACTTGCGCAGCGAATACCGCCGCAGGGCCAGATCCCCCATCGGATCGCGGACCTGTCTCGCAAGACTCCGGAAACCGGCCATGACACCGCCACCTCCGTCGCTCTTCCTTGGACGTCAAGGAGTGGACGTACGCCTGCCCGTTTCGGCTCCATCGAAAGATGAAATCCGTCCATTGGCCGAGACTCCCCATGTGGGAAGGGGTGCCACGGGCGGGAGCGAAGCGGCGCGCGGGCGGGTGGTGCGAGGGCGCACTCCTCGCGCGGGTGGCGAAATCCGATGGCGCCGTCACGGGCCCGTGCGGTTGGGTTCCCCCCATGACAACAGCTCGTCCGCGCCTGGAGAAGGTGACCCCCGACAACGTGCTCGCCGCCTGTCGGCTGGAAGTCGCACCCGAACAGCGCGGGTTCGTCGCCCCGGTGGCGCGGTCCCTGGCCGAGGCCTATGTCCACCCCGACCTGGCCTGGCCCCGGCTGATCTGCGACGGTGAGCGCCTCGTCGGCTTCGTGATGGCGTACTTCGACCTGCCGTTCGACTTCGACGCCGGAACGCCGGACGCCCCGCCCCGCTCCGGGCTCTGGCGGCTCGCCGTCGCCGCCGGCGAGCAGGGCCGGGGCTACGGGCGGTTCGCCGTGGGGGCGGTGAACGAGGAGATCCGCCGACGGGGCGGAACGGTCTCGACCGTGACCTGGAAGCCCGGCGAGGGCGGCCCCGAGGAGTTCTACCTCCGCCTCGGCTACCGCAGGCGGGGCCTCACGGACGACGGCGAATACCTCGGCGACCTGGACCTCACCGCCTGACCGGACGCGGGGGCCTAGCCTCCGTACCGCAGATACCTCCGCCGCTTCGCCCGGAACGCCGACAGGTCCCGCCGCCACGCCCGTACCACCGTGTCGGTGTCCGCGCCCGCGTCGATCATCGTGCGGACACGGGTGTTCCCGGTGAGCTTGTCGATCCAGTTGTCCGGCCGCCAGGCGAAGCCGCTCCACGTCTGCTTCGCCGTCACCAGCAGGGCGATCCCGGTGCGGACCGGGTCGAAGACCTCCCGGTCCTGGACGTGCACCTGCACCCCGCCCACCGTCTTCCCCGCGAACTTGGAGAAGGTCGGCGCGAAGTACGCCTCGCGGAAGGCCACCCCCGGCAGCTCCAGGGCGTTCGCGGCGGCCGCCCAGCGGTGGTCGACGCCCTCCGCGCCCAGGAGTTCGAAGGGCCGCGTGGTGCCGCGGCCCTCGGAGAGGTTCGTGCCCTCGAAGAGGCAGGTGCCGGAGTAGACGAGCGCCGTCTCGGGCGTCGGCATGTTCGGGCTCGGCGGCACCCACGGCAGCCCGGTGTCGTCGAAGAAGTCCGAGCGCCGCCACCCCGACATCGTCACCACCTCCAGCCGCACCGGATTCTCGTGCAGGAACTCCGCGTTGAAGAACAGGGCCAGCTCCGCCACCGTCATCCCGTGCGCCTGGGCGATCTCCCGGCGTCCGACGAACGTGCCGAACGCCGGGTCCAGCACCGGGCCCAGTGCCGCCCGACCGGTCACCGGGTTCGGCCGGTCCAGCACCACGAGGCGCTTGCCCGCCAGCGCCGCCGCCTCCATGCAGTCGTACAGCGTCCAGATGTACGTGTAGAAGCGCGCACCCGCGTCCTGGATGTCGAAGAGGACCGTGTCCACGCCCGAGGCGGTGAAGACGTCCGCGAGCGGCTGCCCGCTCTTGAGGTACGTGTCGTAGACCGGCAGCCCGGTCGCCGGGTCGTCGTAACGGCCCTCGGAGCCGCCCGCCTGCGCGGTGCCCCGGAACCCGTGCTCGGGGCCGAAGACGGCGGTCAGGTCCACCCGTGCGTCCGGGTGCATCACGTCGACGATGTGCCGGACGTCGGCCGTGACGCCGGTCGGGTTGGTGACGATCCCGACCTTCTGGCCCCGCAGCGGCCGGTAGCCGTCGGCCGCCAGCCGGTCGAAACCGGTGAGCACCCGGCCGCGCCCGGGCCCGGAGCCGCGTCCGGCGGCGGCCGTCGCCGCGGCGGGACCGGTGCCGGCCACTGTCGCCGCGAGCGCGCCCACGGCGCCTCCCGCGGCCAGCACCCCACGTCGGGACAGGCTCATTCCGCTACCTCCATGATCGCGCCGACTGTCATGGCCACGCACGCTAGCGCGGGCGGGAGCCGCACGGAACGACCTGGACCGCGCCGGATTCCCCGAGCCGGTCGCGGGGATCCGCACGGGCCCCGGCCGGTCCGTCCCCGCCCCTTCCCGGATCACATACCGACCGGTTAGTCTGCCGGTGCAGCCGGATGGGAAGGGCGGGATGACGATGGGTACGGTGCAGGGCGCCGGCGTAGTGGTCACAGGGGCCGGAGGCGGCATCGGCGCCGCTCTGGCCCGCAGGTTCGCCGCCGGGGGCGCGCGGGTCGTCGTCAACGACCTCGACCCCGCCCGGATCGAACCGCTCGCGAAGGAGATCGGCGGCTTCGCCGTCGCCGGGGACGCCTCGGGCATCGTGGACGCCGCCCGGGAGGCGCTGGACGGCACGGTGGACGTCTACTGCGCCAACGCCGGCCTCGCCTCGCCCGGCGACGCGTTCGCCGACGAGGAGGTCTGGGCCGACGCCTGGGACGTCAACGTGATGGCCCACGTCCGCGCGGCCAGGGCCCTCCTGCCGGACTGGCTGGAGCGAGGCAGGGGCCGTTTCGTCACCACCGCCTCCGCCGCCGGGCTGCTGACGATGATCGGCGCGGCCCCGTACAGCGTCACCAAGCACGGCGCGGTCGCCTTCGCCGAGTGGCTCTCGCTCACCTACCGCCATCGCGGGGTCAAGGTCCACGCGATCTGCCCGCAGGGCGTGCGCACCGACATGCTCACCGCCGCCGGTTCGGCCGGCGAACTGGTCCTCGCTCCTGGCGCCATCGAGCCGGACGCGGTCGCCGACGCGCTGTTCGAGGCGATGGACGCCGACCGCTTCCTGGTCCTGCCGCACCCCGAGGTGGCCGGCTACTACCAGGCCCGCGCCGCCGATCCCGACCGGTGGATGGGCCAGATGAACCGCCTCCAGCGGAAGTGGGAGGCGAGCGGCGCGTGAACGACCCGATCCCCGACCCCGCCACCCCGGCCCCCGGCGGCTCGATCTACGCGGCCCAGCCGTGGCTCGCCCTGCTCAGCGACGCCCAGCGCGCCCCCGTCACCCCGCCCGCGACCGTGCTGCACGCCTTCCGCGCCGCGGTCGGCCGCACACCCGAGCACCCGGCCCTGGCCTACTTCGACGGACGCCTGAGCTACCGCGAGACCGAGGAGCTGTCCGACTCGGTGGCCGGACACCTCGCCGCCCGAGGGCTGCGCAGCGGCGACCGGGTCGCGATCATGCTTCAGAACAGCCCGCACTTCGTCCTCGCGCTGCTCGGCGCCTGGAAGGCGGGCGCGACCGTCGTCCCCCTCAACCCGATGTACAAGTCCGGCGAGGTCGGCCACGTCCTCGCGGACGCCGGGGTCACCGCGCTGATCTGCTCGGACCGGGCGTGGGAGGCGTATCTGCGGGACATCGCGGCGGCGGCCCCGGACCTCACGGTCGCGCTCACCGCCTGCGAGCTGGACCTCCAGAGCGTGAACGACCCCCGCGTCCTCGGCTTCGAACGGCTCCCGGCCCCCGGCCCCGACGACCTCGCGGACGATCTGCTCACCGCGGCCCGCGCCGGGAACCCGGCCCCGGCCGGCCGGGAGCTCACCGCCGCCGACACGGCGCTGATCAGCTACACCTCCGGGACGAGCGGCACCCCCAAGGGCGCGAAGAACTCCCACGGCAACATCATGGTCAACGCCGAACGCCAGCGCACCGGCCATCCGATCGCGGAGGGCTCCGTCTATTTCGCGCTCGCCCCGCTCTTCCACATCACCGGCATGGTCTGCCAGCTCGCCGCCTGCGTCGCCAACGCGGGCACCCTGGTCCTCGCCCACCGCTTCGAGGCGGGCGTCGTCCTGGAGGCCTTCGCCACCCACCGCCCCGCCTACACCGTCGGCCCCTCCACCGCCTTCATGGCGCTGGCCGCGCACCCGGACGCCACCCCGGACCACTTCGCCTCGTTCCGGGTGATCTCCTCCGGCGGCGCGCCCCTGCCGCCCGCGCTCGTGGAGAAGTTCCGCGCGGGCTTCGGCCCGTACATCCGCAACGGCTACGGACTCACCGAGTGCACCGCCCCCTGCGCCTCGGTCCCGCCCGAGCGCGAGGCCCCGGTGGACCCGGTCTCGGGCACCCTCTCCGTCGGCGTTCCGGGCCCCGACACCTTCGTACGGATCCTCGACGAGACGGGCGGGGAGGTCCCCTTCGGGGAGCAGGGCGAGATCGCGGTGCGCGGTCCCCAGGTCGTCTCCGGCTACTGGAACCTCCCCGAGGCCACGGCCGCCGCCTTCCCGGACGGCGAGCTGCGCACCGGCGACATCGGCTTCATGGACGCGGCGGGCTGGCTGTACGTCGTCGACCGCAAGAAGGACATGATCAACGCCTCCGGGTTCAAGGTGTGGCCGCGTGAGGTGGAGGACGTCCTCCACACCCACCCGGCGGTGCGTGAGGCGGCCGTCGTGGGCGTGCCCGACGCGTACCGGGGGAGACGGTCCGGGCGTACGTGAGCCTGCGCCCGGGGACCTCGGTGGAGCCCGGCGAGCTGAGCGCTCACTGCGAGGAACGACTCGCCGCGTACAAGTATCCGCGCGAGGTGGAGATCCTGGCCGAGCTGCCGAAGACGGCGAGTGGGAAGATCCTCAGGCGGGAACTGCGTTCCCCCCGTTAGAACGGCGTCGAAACAGCGCACGCACGGTACGAAAGGAAGGTGGCGGCTCATGGCCAAGGCGACGGACCAGAACGGCACTCCCGTCCCCCAGAGGCTGCTGGCCGCCGCCACCCGGCTCTTCGCCGAGCGCGGGTACGACCGCACCTCGGTCCAGGAGATCGTCGAGGCGGCGGGCGTCACCAAGGGGGCGCTCTACCACTACTTCGGCTCCAAGGAGGACCTGCTCCAGGAGGTCTACGCCCGGGTGCTCCGGCTCCAGCAGGAGCGGCTGGACGCCTTCGCGGACGCCGAGGCCCCCATCGAGCAGCGGCTGCGCGACGCGGCGGCCGACGTGGTCGTCACGACCATCGACAACCTGGACGACGCCGCGATCTTCTTCCGCTCCATGCACCACCTGAGCCCCGAGAAGAACAAGCAGGTGCGCGTCGAGCGCCGCCGCTACCACGAACGCTTCCGGGCCCTGATCGAGGAGGGCCAGCGCGGCGGCGTGTTCTCCTCGGCCACCCCCGCCGACCTGGTCGTCGACTACCACTTCGGCTCGGTCCACCACCTCTCCACCTGGTACCGCCCGGACGGCCCGCTCAGCCGCCAGGAGGTCGCCGACCACCTCGCGGACCTGCTGCTGCGGGCCCTGCGCCCCTAGGCCCTGTCCGGCCGACGGATCGTGCCATCCACTGGCCCGCTCCGCCGGTCGGGGCGAGGCTGGAGAGATGACGTATGTCCTGCCTCCCGATGAGGTGCCGGAGTCCGCGGGCGAACGCTGTCCGTTAATAGAACGGTCATGTCCGGTTTCCGCTCTTGACGGAGCACTGTCATTTCCTTGAGCATCGGTCACGCATCGCGCACCTCTGGGCCGCTAGTCGGGGCCCACGCTCCAGGACCCGGCCGGATCACCGCGCGGCCGGGGACCCCCCGCACGTTCCGTCAGTCCCCAACGGAATCCGGAGCCCGTGAATGAGACCGAACCGTTTCACCCTGCGCAGATCCCCGACGGCCGCCCTGGCCGTCGCCCTCGCCGCCGTCCTCGCCGCCGGAGCACCGGCCGCCCAGGCCGCAGCCGCGCCGGTGCCGGCGAGCGCCGCCGCACCCGACATCCCCCTGGCGGGCGTCAAGGCCCACCTCACGCAGCTCTCGACGATCGCCGCGAACAACGGCGGCAACCGCGCCCACGGCCGCCCCGGCTACAAGGCGTCCGTCGACTACGTGAAGGCCAAGCTCGACGCCGCCGGATACACCACCACACTCCAGCAGTTCACCTCGGGCGGAGCCACCGGCTACAACCTGATAGCCGACTGGCCCGGCGGCGACCCGAACAAGGTCCTGATGGCCGGGGCCCACCTCGACTCGGTCTCCTCCGGCGCCGGGATCAACGACAACGGCTCCGGCTCGGCCGGCGTCCTGGAGACCGCCCTCGCCGTCTCCCGCGCCCAGTACCAGCCCGACAAGCACCTGCGGTTCGCCTGGTGGGGCGCCGAGGAGCTGGGCCTGATCGGCTCGAAGTACTACGTCAACAACCTGCCGTCCGCCGAGCGTTCAAAGCTCTCCGGCTATCTCAACTTCGACATGATCGGCTCGCCCAACGCCGGCTACTTCGTCTACGACGACGACCCGGTCATCGAGAAGACCTTCAAGGACTACTTCGCGGGCCTGAACGTCCCCACCGAGATCGAGACCGAGGGCGACGGCCGCTCCGACCACGCCCCGTTCAAGAACGTCGGCGTTCCCGTAGGCGGACTCTTCACCGGCGCCGGCTACACCAAGTCCGCCGCCCAGGCGCAGAAGTGGGGCGGGACCGCGGGGCAGGCCTTCGACCGCTGCTACCACTCGTCCTGCGACACCACGAGCAACATCAACGACACCGCCCTGGACCGCAACAGCGACGCCGCCGCCCATGCCATCTGGACCCTGTCCTCCCCCGCCGGCGAACCGCCCGCCGGGGACGTGTTCAGCAACACCGCCGATGTCGCCATCCCGGACGGGGGAGCGGCCGTGACCTCGCCGGTCGCGGTCACCGGACGGACGGGCAACGCCCCAGCCGCCCTCCAGGTCGGCGTCGACATCAAGCACACCTGGCGCGGCGATCTGGTCGTCGACCTGGTGGCCCCGGACGGCACCGCGTACCGGCTGAAGAACTCCAGCAGCGGCGACTCGGCCGACAACGTCATCACGACGTACACGGTCAACGCCGCCGCCGAGGTGGCCAACGGCTCCTGGAAGCTCCGGGTCCAGGACGTCGCCCGTCAGGACACCGGCTACATCGACAGCTGGAAACTCACCTTCTGAGCCTGCCGTATACGTACGGGCGCGGCCCCCTCCCGAAGAGCACCTCGGGAGGGGGCCGCACCGGCCGCACCGCCGCCCGTCACACGTACCGCTTGATCTCCCGCCGGGCCAGCGACCGCTGGTGCACCTCGTCCGGCCCGTCCGCCAGCCGCAGCGTCCGCGCCGAGGCCCACAGCTCCGCCAGCGGGAAGTCCTGGCTCACCCCGCCCGCGCCGTACAGCTGCACCGCGGAGTCGAGGATGTCCACCACCGCGCGCGGGGTGGCGATCTTGATGGCCTGGATCTCGGTGTGCGCGCCCTTGTTGCCCACGGTGTCCATCAGCCAGGCCGTCTTCAGCACCAGCAGCCGCAACTGCTCCACCGTGACCCGGGCGTCCGCGATCCAGTTCTGCACGACGCCCTGCTGCGCGAGCGGCTTGCCGAACGCCGTACGCGCCACCGCCCGCCGGCACATCAGCTCGATGGCCCGCTCCGCCATCCCGATGAGCCGCATGCAGTGGTGGATCCGCCCCGGGCCCAGCCGCGCCTGCGCGATGGCGAAGCCGCCACCCTCCTCACCGATCAGGTTCGCCGCGGGCACCCTTACATCGTGGAAGACCACCTCGGCGTGACCGCCGTGCGCGTGGTCCTCGTACCCGTACACCCGCATGGCGCGCCGCACTTCGAGCCCGGGGGTGTCGCGCGCCACCAGGATCATCGACTGCTGGCGACGGATGTCCGCGCCGTCCGGGTCGGTCTTGCCCATCACGATGAAGACCGCGCAGTCCGGGTTCATCGCCCCGGAGATGTACCACTTGCGCCCGTTGACGACGTAGTCCCCGCCGTTCCGGGTGATCCGCGTCTCGATGTTCGTCGCGTCCGACGACGCCACGTCCGGCTCCGTCATCGCGAACGCGGAGCGGATCTCCCCGGCGAGCAGCGGCTCCAGCCACCGCTTCTTCTGCTCGTCGGCGGCGAACTGGAAGAGCACCTCCATGTTCCCGGTGTCCGGGGCCGCGCAGTTCAGCGCGGTCGGCGCGAGGTGCGGGGAGCGTCCGGTGATCTCCGCGAGCGGGGCGTACTGGAGGTTCGTCAGCCCGGCCCCGTAGTCCGCGTCGGGCAGGAAGAGGTTCCACAGCCCCTGCCGCCGCGCCTCGGCCTTCAGCTCGCCCACGACCGCCGGGGTGTCCCACGGGGAGGCGAGGAGTGCCCGCTGCTCCTCGGCGACCTGCTCGGCCGGATACACGTGCTCGTCCATGAACGCGAGCAGCCGGCTCCGCAGCTCCTCGGTACGGGCGTCGAATGCGAAGTCCATGAGGGTTCAGCCTTCCTGGAGGGTGGTGAGGCCGTGCTCGATGAAGACGGGGACCAGATCGCCGATCCGGTCGAAGCCCGCGCCGACGGTCTGGCCGAGGGTGTAGCGGTAGTGGATGCCCTCCAGGATCACGGCCAGCTTGAACCACGCGAACGCGGTGTACCAGGAGAGGGCGGAGGTGTCCCGGCCCGAGCGGGCCGCGTAGCGCTCGATCAGCTCGGCGGGGGAGGGGTGCCCGGCCGCGCCGCTGGTGGTGGAGACGGGAGACTGGGGCAGGTCGAGGTCGGAGCTGTACATCACGAGCAGCCCGAGGTCGGTCAGCGGATCGCCGAGCGTGGACATCTCCCAGTCGAGGACGGCGTTGATCCGGTCGTCGGGGCCGAGCAGCACGTTGTCCAGGCGGTAGTCGCCGTGGACGACGGTGGGCGCGGGGGAGGAGGGCAGCCCGCGGCCCAGGGCGGCGTGCAGCTCGTCGATGCCCGCGAGCTCGCGGTTGCGGGAGGCGTCCAGCTGCTTGCCCCAACGCCGCACCTGCCGGTCCAGGAAGCCGTCGGGACGCCCGAAGTCCCCGAGCCCGACCGCCCCCGGGTCCACGGCGTGCAGGTCGACCAGGGTGTCGACGAGCCCGAGGACCGCCGCCCGGGTGCGCTCGGGGCCCAGCGGGGCGAGCTGCTCGGCGGTGCGGTAGGGGGTGCCCTCGACGTACTCCATCACGTAGAACGGGGCGCCGATCACGCTGTCGTCCTCGCAGAGCAGCAGCGGTTCCGGCACCGGGACGGCGGTGGGGTACAGGCCGCTGATCACCCGGTGCTCACGCGTCATGTCGTGCGCGGTGGCCAGCACATGGCCGAGCGGAGGCCTGCGCACCACCCACTGCCCCGTCCCGTCGCCGACGACGTAGGTCAGGTTCGAGCGACCGCCCTCGATCAGCCGCGCTTCGAGGGGCCCGCTCACCAGCCCCGGCCGCTCGCGGTCGAGATGTCCGCGCAGCGGTTCCGGGTCGAGACCTGGTGGGGGGAGTGAGCTCATGGTGCGTACCTCCGGGCGACGGAACAAGACGGTTGGGCGAGGCGACGGGACGATCGGGAACCATGATGCCGACCAGTCGGTATGCCGTCCAGTGCCCTCCCGTGATCCGGCGGCGCGGAAGCCGGTCCGACCCTTTCGGTGAAACTCATCCCTGAATAGAGTTCACGTATGAATACAGATGATCTGGTGATCGAGGGCGTCCGGCTCACCCCGATCCTCGTGTCCGACCCACCCCTGCTGAACACCCAGGGAGTCCACCAGCCGTACACACCGCGCCTGATCGTGGAGGTCCTCACCCGGGGCGGGACGACCGGCGTGGGGGAGACCTACGGCGACGGCGCCTACCTGGAGCCCGCGCGCTCCCTCGCCGCGGCGCTCCCGGGCCGGGCGGTCACCGATCTGAACGGGCTGTTCGCCCTGGCCGAGGAGGTGTGCGGCGCAGCGCGCGCCGCGGACGACCGGGTCGACGCCGGGGGGCTGCGCGGGGTCAGGAACGCGGAGAAGATCCGGCTCTCGGTCGTCTCCGCCCTCGAGGTCGCCTGCCTGGACGCCCTCGGCAAGGCCCGGGGCCTGCCCGTGCACGCCCTGCTCGGCGGCAAGGTCCGTGACACCGTCGAGTACAGCGCCTACCTCTTCTACCGCTGGGCCGCCCACCCCGGCCCCGGCGAGCGGGACGACTGGGGCGCGGCGCTCGACCCGGCCGGCGTCGTCGCCCAGGCCCGGCGCTTCGCCGACACCTACGGCTTCGGCTCCTTCAAGCTCAAGGGCGGCGTCTTCGAGCCCGACCGGGAGATCGCCGCGATCCACGCCCTGGCCGAGGCGTTCCCGGGCCGCCCGCTGCGCCTGGACCCGAACGGCGCCTGGTCCGTCCCCACCTCGCTGTACGTCGCCGAGCAGCTGAAGGGCGTCCTCGAATACCTGGAGGACCCCACCAGCGGCACGGCCGGCATGGCCGCCGTGTCGGCCGGCACCGACGTCCCGCTCGCCACCAACATGTGCGTCACCACCCTCGCCGAGGTACCCGAGGCCTTCGCCCGCGACGCCGTCCAGATCGTCCTGAGCGACCACCACTACTGGGGCGGACTGCACCGCACCCGGGAACTGGCGGCCATCTGCCGCACGTTCGGCGTCGGACTCTCCATGCACTCCAACACCCACCTCGGCATCAGCCTCGCCGCGATGACCCACGTCGCCGCGACGGTGCCGGACCTCGCTCACGCCTGCGACAGCCACTACCCCTGGCAGACCGAGGACGTCATCACCGAGCGCCACACCTTCACCGGGGGCCGGCTCACCGTCTCCGACGCCCCCGGCCTCGGCGTCGAACTGGACCGCGAGCGCCTGTCCGCCCTGCACCGGCGCTGGCTGGCGGACGAGACCCACCGGGAGCGCGACGACGCGGCGGCCATGCGCGCCGCCGACCCGCGGTGGACGACCCCGACGGTCCCGCGCTGGTGAGGACGCCGACGGTCCCGCGCCGCCGAGAGGGGTGGGCCCCGGCCGTACCCCCTGAGTTGCGGCGGCCCCGACCTGCACGGAAGGTCGAGGAATGAAGGCGATCAGCTACAGCGCGTACGGCTCCGCCGACGTCATGGAGTACGGCGAGCGGCCCGACCCGAAGGTCGGCCCCGACACGGTCCTGGTGAAGGTACGGGCCGCCGCCGTCAACCCGGTCGACTGGAAGGCCCGCGAGGGCTACCTCCAGGGTGGCCTCGAAGCCGTCTTCCCGGTGATCCCCGGCTGGGACGTCTCCGGGGTCGTCGTGCAACCGGGCGTCGCCGTGGACGAGTTCGCGGTCGGCGACGAGGTCATCGGCTACGTACGCGAGGACTTCCTCTCGCGCGGTACGTTCGCCGAGTACGTCGCCGCGCCCGTGCGCACCCTGGCCCGCAAGCCCCTGAGCCTGAGCTTCGAGGAGGCCGCGGGCCTGCCGCTGGCCGGGCTGACCGCCTACCAGGTGCTGCACCGCACCCTGAAGATCCGCGAAGGCGACACCGTCCTGGTCCACGCGGCGGCCGGCGGCGTCGGGTCGCTCGCCGTCCAGATCGCCCGGCACACCGGCTGCCGGGTGATCGGCACCGCGAGCCCCCGCAACCACGAGCACCTCCGCAGCCTCGGCGCGGAGCCCGTGGAGTACGGCGAGGGCCTCGTCGACCGGCTGCGCGCACTGGTCCCGGACGGCTTCGACGCCTCCTTCGACACGGTGGGCGGCGACGCCCTGCGGGCCTCCGCCGACACCCTCGCCCCGGGCGGCAGGCTCGCCTCCATCGCGGACGGCGAGGTCTTCTCCTACGGCGGCCGTTACGCCTTCGTGCGCCCCGACGCCGACGACCTGGCCCAGGTCGCGGAACTGGCCGAACGGGGCATCGTCACCGTCCATGTGGACCGGGTGTTCCCGCTGGAGCAGGCCGCCGACGCGTACCGGCTCAACGAGGAGGGGCGGACCCGCGGCAAGATCGTGGTGACGGTGGACTGGGACGGCTGAGGAGCCCGCCGGCGTCCCGGTTCGCTCAAGAACAGCCCGGCCGCGCGGGTCCGGCTCGGCTTCGAGAACAGCCTGGCCGCCCGCGTCCGGCCCGCGTCCGGCCCGGCTCGGCTGGGCTCGGCTCGGCTCGGCTCGGAAAGAGTCCGGCCGCCCGCGTCCGGCCCGGACGACCGGTCCGGGCCTCAGAACAGCATCGCCGCGGCGAACACCGCCAGCGCCACCGTGCACAGCGTCGCCGCCAGCGCTCCTCGCGGGGCGAGCGGCTCCGGCCGCGCCGCCTCCATTCGCAGCATCCGACGGTGGGCCACCACCAGGAAACCCAGCCAGGCCGCAGCGCTCAGCGCCACCGCGACCACCGCGGCCGGGGTCGCCCCGCCGAGCAGCGCCTGCCGCACCGCGAGCAGCGCGACGACCGTGGCCGACAGCGTCGTACGCCGCCAGGCCAGCCGGGTCCGCTCGGGCTGCAGCCCGGGATCCCGGTCCGCCGTCGCCGTCACACGCCCTCCCAGCCGAAGAGGACCACCACCACCATCGCCACGGCGACGACGGCGACCACCAGGCTCAGCAGCGTCGGGAACCGGGACACCGGCAGGTCCTCGCCCCGCCGCATCGCCCGCTCGCACCGCACCCAGTGGTTGACCGCCCGCAGCGCGCAGAGCACCCCGGCCGCGAGCAGCCCGAGCGCGAGCCCGGCCCGGGCGCCCCACACGAGCTCCGGCAGGAACTGGTCGACGGCGAAACCCCCGCCGATCAGGGCCAGCGCCGTCCGGATCCAGGCGAGGAACGTCCGCTCGTTGGCCAGCGAAAAGCGGTAGTCGGGGGTGTCCCCCTCGTCCCGGATCCGCTGCGGCGCGAACCACAGCCGTACGCTCTGCACGATCTTGTCCACACCTGGAACCCTAGTACCAACGTCGCTCAGGCCCGGGCGACGGCGTCTACCAGGTCCCGCCGCACACGTCTGTCCGATACGGGCACCCCACGGCGACGGCCTGCGGGGAAGGTCAGTCCGCTCGGCAGAACGTGTCCTTGGTGGGCATCCGGCCCTCGACGAGGTAACGCGTGGCGGTGTTCAGGGCGCAGGAGTTCTTGCCCAGGACGTACACGCCGTGCCCACTGTCGTCGACAGTGACCAACCGCGCCCGGTCGCCGAACTTCTCGCGCAGCATCTTCCCGCCCCGCAGCGGGGTCGACGCGTCCCGCCGGTTCTGCAGGAGCAGCACGTTGCGGGGGCCCTCGGCGTTGATCTTCACCGGGGGTTCGGCGGGGGCGTACGGCCAGAAGGCACACGGGGTGATGTTGGCGGTGGCGGCGCCGAACAGCGGGTGGCGTTCGCGGTCCGCGGTGACGCCCCGCCGGTAGGTGTTGACGTCCTCGGGCCACTCGATGTCGTTGCAGGTGACGGAGAGGAACACGGTCAGGGCGTTGTCGTTCGGCGACGACGTCCCGTCACCCGTCTCCTCGGGGACGGGTGACAGGGCGCGGGCCGCCGTCCGGTCGCCTTCGCGCAGCGCCTGCCAGGTCTGCGCCAACTTGGGGTACTGCGACTGCTTGAACAGGTGGCTGAACGTCAGGAGCCGGAAGAGGCTGCCGTCGATCCCCGCGACCGGAGTGCCGTCGAGCACGCCGGCGATGGCGAGGTAGGAAGCCCGGACCTGTTCGGGGGTGCGGCCCAGGCCGTAACTGTCGTGCCGGCGGGCGGCCCATCGCGCGAAGTCCGGCAGGGTCTGCTCCATGCCGAGCGCGTAGCGGCGCAGGCCGTCGCGGTCGAGGTGGGTGTCTCCGATGTTGCTGTCGAGCACGATCCGGTCGGCTCGCTCGGGGAACATCGACGCGTACGCGGCGCCGAGTGCCGTGCCGTAGGAGTAGCCCAGGTAGCTGGTCGTCTCCTCGTCGAGCGCGGCCCGGATCCGGTCCAGGTCGCGGGCGGTGTTCGCCGTGGTGAGGTGGCGCAGCGTGCCGTCGTAGTTGGCCGCGCACTGCTCGGCGGCCTGCTCGGCGACTTTCGCCTGTGCGGTGACCGCGGCGTCGTCGACCGCGTACGGCGGGATGTTGGAGTAGTAGGGGCTGTCCGTGGTGAAGCCGCAGCTGACCGGTGTGGAACGGCCCGTCCCACGGGTGTCCATGCCGATCAGGTCGTAGCGGTCGGTGACGCCGGTGGGCAGGCCCTGGGCCACCAGCAGCGCGGAGAGCGCCAGCCCGGACCCCCCGGGGCCGCCCGGATTGAGCATGAGGACGCCACGCCGTTCGTCCGGGTCGGCGGCGGCCAGCCGGGAGACGCTCAGGTCGATCTGCTTCCCCTCCGGGTCGGCGTAGTCCAGCGGGACGGGCACGGTGGCGCACCGCAGCTCGGTCGGAGCCGCTTCGGCCACGACGTCGTCGGGGCACTGGCCCCACTTCAGCGGCGGCGCTTCGGGCTCCCCGGCGGCGGCGGGCACCGCGGCGAGCGAACCGCCGAGGCCGAGGACCACCAAGAGGGCCAGGCTCCGGCCCGCTCTGCCTTGTCGTTTCATGTCCAGTCTCCGCATCCGGTTCGTGGTCGTGGTCCTGGCCATCCCACCGCGTGCCCTTGGGGCAGGGTCAACAAGGACCGGCGTGGAACCGGCCGGTGGTTGACTGTGCCCCCAGGGCACGGTCTTGAATGGCTGCGGGGGGGGGGAAGACGCTGGAGAAGGGGCTCCCGGTGGGCTGGAGTACGCGTCAGCTGGCGGAACTCGCGGGCACGACGACCAAGGCCGTGCGGCACTACCACGAGATCGGCCTGTTGGACGAGCCGGAACGGGCGTCCAACGGCTACAAGCGGTACGGCGTCAGCCATCTGGTCCGCCTGCTGCGCATCCGCAGACTGACCGACCTCGGCGTGGCCCTCGCGGATGTCCCGTCGGTCGAGAGCGGCGACGAGAAGGCACGGCAGATCCTCCGTGACCTGGACGCCGAACTCGCTGCGGACATCGAACGCCGGCAGCGGATGCGGCGGGAACTGGCGGCCGTCATGGAGAACCGGGCCGCGCTCGACATGCCCCAGCAGTTCAGGACACTCGCCGACGATCTGCCCGAGACCCAGCGGTCGCTGCTGATGGCCTACTCCAGCATCCTCACCCCCGTGGCGATGGCCGCCCTCCAGGAACAGCTCGCGGGACCTCGCCGGGATCTCGAAGGGGAATTCGCGGCACTCGACGAGGACACCCCCGAAGAAGTGCGGCAGCGGCTGGCGGAACGAATGGCGCCCGGTGTCCGCCAACAGCACAGGGACCATCCCGGCCTGGCCGACCTGGCGTACTCCTCGCGCCGGGAGCCGGCGGTCGCCGAGTCGGTCGTCGTGCACGCGCTGGTCGAGTACTACAACCGCGCCCACCTCGATGTGCTGCAACGCGTCCACGCGATCCTCTTCGAGGACGACACCGCGCAGAGCGAACAAGACGAGGCCCGGGACTGAGAGCCCGCGCCGGGACTGAGAGCCCGCGCCGGGACTGAAAGCCCGCGCCGGGACCGAGAGCCGGCGCCGGGACCGAGAGCCGGCGCGTACCTCGCCTCCGTGGCCGGGGCCGGCCGCCCTGCATGATCGTCCGGCTACTCGACGCGGGCTGCCGCAAAGCACTGTCGCGGACAGACTCCCGGACGCCCGCCACGCACACGTTCCACGAGTACGGGAGGCTACTCACCGACCGGGCCCGCTCAACCCCGGTCAGCCCCGGTCAGTCCCGCGCGGACCCGTTCGAGGCGGCCGAGTCCGGTCGAGCCGCCCGGAACTCCCGCAGCCGCCGGTACGCCTCCACCCCGTCGGGCACCCAGGGCCACTCGTCGAGCCGCCGCTCCAGCTCCGCGTCGTCCAGGAACGTGTGCCAGGCGACCTCCTCCACCTGCGGGGAGACCGGCGGCTCGCACCGCACCCGGTAGACGGCGGACCACCAGGTGTGCGCCGCGTCGGCGTAGAGGAACCGGAACAGCGGCTCGGGCCGCGGCAGCCCCGAGACCCCCAGCTCCTCCTCCGCCTCGCGCAGCGCCGCCTCGTCGTACGACTCGCCCGCCCCCACCACCCCGCCGACGAACATGTCGTAGTGCGAGGGGAAGACCAGCTTCGTGGGCGTACGCCGATGGACGAAGACCCGCCCCTCGGCGTCGCGCGCCTCGATGAACACACAGCGGTGCCGCAGCCCCCGCGCGGTCGCCTCGCCGCGCGGGGCCTGCCCGATGACCTCGTCTCTCTCGTCGACGATGTCCAGGATCTCGTCAGAGGGCGTCATACGTTTCATCCAACAGCACCCGGACGGTTGACGTGGCCCCGGCGGGTACCCAAGATCTGACGCACGGGTAACTTGAACGTTCCGCCGGTCCGGTGGGCCGACCTTCCCCGCCCGCCCCGAGCCACCCCGACAGGACGGAACTCATGGCGTACGACGCTGATGTGATCGTGATCGGGGCAGGACTCGCCGGGCTCGTGGCCACCGCCGAACTGGTCGACGCCGGCCGTTCCGTGATCCTCCTCGACCAGGAGCCCGAGCAGTCCATCGGCGGCCAGGCGCACTGGTCCTTCGGCGGTCTCTTCCTCGTGGACTCGCCCGAACAGCGTCGGCTGCGGATCAAGGACAGCCGGGAGCTGGCCCTCCAGGACTGGTACGGCACGGCGGGCTTCGATCGGGAGACCGAGGACCGCTGGCCGCGTAAGTGGGCCGAGGCGTACGTCGACTTCGCCGCCGGCGAGAAGCGCTCCTGGCTGCACCAGCAGGGGCTGCGCATCTTCCCGGTCGTCGGCTGGGCGGAACGCGGCGGCTACGACGCGATGGGCCACGGCAACTCCGTACCCCGCTTCCACATCACCTGGGGCACCGGCCCCGGCGTCGTCGCGCCCTTCGAACGGCGGGTCCGCGAGGGCGTCGCCAAGGGGCTCGTTCAGCTGAGGTTCCGCCACCGCGTCACCGGCCTCGCCCGCACTGCCGGGGCGCTCGACACGGTCACCGGCGAGATCCTGGAACCCAGCGCCGCCGAGCGCGGCACCGCGAGCAGCCGGGAGGCCACGGCCCCCTTCGAGCTGAAGGCACAGGCGGTGATCGTCACCTCCGGCGGCATCGGCGGCAACCACGACCTGGTCCGCGCCCAGTGGCCCGAGCGTCTGGGCACTCCGCCCGAGAAGATGCTGTCCGGGGTGCCCGCGCACGTCGACGGACTGATGCTCGGCATCGCCGAGAAGGCGGGCGCGCACCACATCAACCGCGACCGGATGTGGCACTACACCGAGGGCATCGAGAACTGGAACCCGATCTGGGCCCGGCACGGCATCCGGATCCTGCCCGGGCCCTCGTCGCTCTGGCTGGACGCGCGCGGCAAGCGCCTGCCGGTCCCGCTCTTCCCCGGCTTCGACACGCTCGGCACCCTCGAACACATCATGGGCTCCGGCCACGGCTACACCTGGTTCGTGCTCAACCAACGCATCATCGGCAAGGAGTTCGCGCTCTCCGGCTCCGAGCAGAACCCGGACCTGACCGGCAAGTCGGTCCGCGACGTGATCGGCAGGGCCCGCGCGGACGTGCCCGCACCGGTCAAGGCGTTCATGGACCACGGAGCGGACTTCGTCGTGGAGAAGGAACTCGGCGCGCTGGTCCGGGGCATGAACGCGGTCACCGGCGACGACCTCATCGACGAGGCGAGCCTGCGCCGCGAGATCACCGCCCGTGACCGGGAGATCGCCAACCCCTTCACCAAGGACCTCCAGGTCACCGCGGTCCACGGGGCCCGCGCCTACCTCGGCGACCGCCTCATCCGCACCGCGAAACCGCACCGCGTCCTGGACCCGGCGGCGGGCCCGCTGATCGCGGTCCGGCTCAACATCCTCACCCGCAAGTCCCTGGGCGGCCTGGAGACCGACCTGTCCTCCCGCGTCCTCGACCCCGAGGGCGCCCCGCTCCCCGGCCTGTACGCGGCGGGCGAGGCGGCGGGCTTCGGCGGCGGCGGAGTCCACGGCTACCGCTCCCTGGAGGGCACGTTCCTGGGCGGCTGCATCTTCTCCGGCAGGGCGGCGGGCCGGGCAGCGGCGCAAGCGACTGCGTAACGCCCCGACCGGGGCCGCTGTGCGAGCCTCCCCCGATCGCTGAGGACCTGGCCCCGAACCTCAAGCCCTCCGGGCCGCGTTGCGAGCCCCCCGGCCATCGGACCGGGCCGGCACTTCAAGCCCCTCCGGCGATTGAGGAGCGGGGCCCGGGGCAGCGCCCCGGCGGCCACCCGGCCGAAGGCCCCGCCCCCACCCCGCGGACGAACCGGACCCCGCCCTCACCCCAACCGCTCGACCACCCGAAACCGCTCCGCGACGATCAGCGTCCCGTCGTCCACCGTGAACCCCGGATCCCCCAACGCCTCCCGCATCTCCTCGCTGTGCCAGAACCGCTCGTGCCCCGCCCGCCATTCGGCCACCGACCGGTATCCCTCGCCCTCGTCGAGCGCATGCTGGAGATCCACCTCCCCCAGGGGCAGTACCCGTACGTCGATCAGCTCCAGCACCGCCACCTCCCGCCCTTCCGAGTCGATCAGCGCGGAGCGTTCGCCCACGGGGGAAGCTCCTCCTGCTCCCGTTCGTACTCGGCCAACAGCCCGGAGGTGGACACCTTCTCGCCGGAGAGGACCGCCGCCACCAGCCGGTCGCGCAACGGCCCCGGAAAGGCGAGAAGGAAAGGGCTGAGGGGTTCGCGGGGTTCCATGTCCTCAGTGTGTCAGGCGCCACTCCGCGCCCACCGACCCGGCCGCACGCTGCGCGAACACCCCGCCCGATGGGGCGCAATCCAGCCAAGTAGCGGAAAAGTGCACAGAGTTGACATCAAGCGCCCCTTGACGGGGAGCATTGCCTACCGCTTTGCTGTGCGCGATCATCCGCTCGCACACCGCATCGAAAGAAGCCTGCGGCATGCCCCCGCCTCCGCCGCCCCTGGGCCGCTCCCGCCGTCGGGGCAGCCGCTCGGACCACGTCTTCGACCTGGCCCTCGACGACGATGAACTCATCGCCGCACGAGGCCGGTTCGTTCAGGGAAGATGGTCCGAGGCCCGCACCCTGCTCGTGGGCACCGGGCGGGACTGGGACCGCCGCGGACACCGCGTGCTGGCCCTCGCCGAGACCCCGTCCGCCGTGGACTGGGCCGGTGACTGGCTGCTCGTCGAACCCGAGAGCGCCGACGCCGCCACCCTCCTCGGCTGCGCCCGGGTCGCCCGCGCGCTGCGGCCCAAGGCCAAGGCGAACGACGCCGCCCGTGCCCGGGAAGCCTGCCTGGCCGCCGCCCGTCTCCTCCCCGACGACCCCACCCCCTGGCTCGCGCTGCTCCTCCTGGACCGGGGCCGCGACGACGGGGCGGACGAGACCGGCCGGCTCTTCGAGGAGGTGCGCTCCCGCCACCCCGACCACCATCACGCCCACCACGTGATGACCGCTCTGCTGGCCGAGAGCAACCCCGCCAGCGGCCACGACCCCCTCCACGAGGTGTACGACTTCGCCGCCTGGGCCGCCGAACTGGCCCCCGCCGACTCCCCGTTGTCCGTTCTCCCGGTCATCGCCCACGCCGAGCGCTACCGCGTCCTGGTCGCCGCCGGCATCGAGCCCGGCGACCCGGCGCTCTCCGGGCACTGGTCCGGACGGCGGGCCCGCCAGGTGATGAAGGCCGCCTTCGACTGGTGGCTGGAATGGGAGCGCGAGGACCACCCGCGTCACCGCCTCGACCTGAACTTCCTGGCCCACGCCAAGGTCTGCGAGGGCCGGCCCGCCGAGGCCGCCGCCCTCTTCCACCGCATCGGCCCGTACGCCACCGCCGCGCCCTGGTCGTACTCCGGACGGGAGCCCCACGCCGCGTTCGTCGCCGCGCGCGCCTACGCGCTCGGCACCCGGTGAAGCGCCCGTGAAGCGCCCGTGAAGGGCCCGCGAAGCACCCCGTGATCCACGAAAGGCACCACCCCACCACGAAGAAGGGACCCATCCCGCCATGTCGAGGGGCAGTTCGATTTCCAGCGAGACCGGCAGCACGAGGGCGACGGCCGACACCGGCGGGATCAACACCTACAAGGGCGAGGAACGAGCCCTGCGGGCGAACCGGCTCGGCACCCCCGGACTCCTGCTGTCGGTGATCGCGGCCAGCGCCCCCCTGATGGTGGTCGCGGGAGTGATGCCCACGGTCTTCGGCGTGATGGGCATCGTCGGCCAGCCGCTGCTCTACCTCATCCTGGGCGTCGTCCTGATGCTGTTCAGCGTCGGCTACGCGGAGATGAGCCGGCACGTCCACAACGCCGGCGCGTTCTACGCGTACATCGCCCGCGGGCTCGGCCCGACCGCCGGCGCCGGAGCCTCGCTGGTGGCGTTGGTCGCGTACAGCGCGATGCAGGTCGGCATCTACGGAATCCTCGGCTTCGAGGTCTCCGGCATCTTCGCCACGTATCTCGACATCGAGCTGGCGTGGTGGATCCCGGCCCTGGTCGCGGCGGCCGTCGTCGGCGCCCTCGGCTGGCTGAAGATCGACCTCAACGCCAAGGTGCTCGGCGTCCTGCTGGTCATCGAGTGCGCCCTCGTCGTGATCTTCGACATCGCCGCCGTGAGCAAGCCCGGCCCCGAGGGCCTGTCGCTGCACGCCTTCAACCCCGAGACCCTCACCGGCGCCGGGCTCGGCACCGCGCTCTGCTTCTGCATCGCCGCGTTCGTCGGCTTCGAGCAGGCCCCGGTGTACGCGGAGGAGACCAGCCGCCCGCAGATCGTGGTGTCCCGGGTGATGTTCCTCGCGGTGGGCTACGCCGCGCTGTTCCTGGCGATCAGCTCCTGGGCCCTCACCGTCGCCGCCGGACCCGGCTCCATCGTCGACACCTCCCTCAAGGAGGGCCCCGGCATGCTGTTCGGCCTCACCGAGGAGCGGCTCGGCTCCACCTTCACCGACGTGCTGCACGTCCTGTTCGTCACCGGGATGTTCGCCGCGCTCCTCAGCTTCCACAACGTCGTCGCCCGCTACGCGTTCGCCATGGGCCGCGAGGGGCTGCTGCCCGCCCGCTTCGGCCGCACCAACCGGGCGAGCGGCGCCCCCGGCACCGGCTCGCTGCTCCAGACCGTCGTCTCCGTGGTGATCATCCTGGCGTTCGCGTTCACCGACGACAAGCCGGTCGGCGACCCCACCGCCCCCGTCCTGCGGCTGTTCACCTGGATGGGCAACGTCGGGGCGCTGGGCGTCATCCTGCTCATGGCCGCCGCCTCCTTCGCCGTCATCGCCTTCTTCGTCAAGCGCGGCGCGGGCCGCGCGCAGGCCCCGCGCCTGGTCGCCTCCGGCCTCGCCGGACTCGCGCTCCTGACGATCGCCGTCTTCACCCTCCGCGACTTCGACGTCCTCGTCGGCTCCGGCCCCGGTTCGGCCCTCAGCCGGCTGCTGCCGGGCGTGATCATCCTCGCGCTCGTCGGAGGCCTCGTGTACGGGGCGGTGCTGCGCTCGGTCAAGCCCGAGGTGCACGCCCGCATCGGCCTCGGCAACGAGGCTTTCCAGCTGGAGAAGGCGGCCGAGAGCGATTCGGCCCGCCGCTGACGACTCCCGTACGCACGCGAGACGCCCGCCCCGGTGCCGTACCGGGGCGGGCGTCTCGTCCTTGCCGTACGGGAAGGGCTACAGCAACAGCGAGAGCAGCAGGATGAAGGCCATGGCCACCACGGAGATGATCGTCTCCATCACCGACCAGGTCTTCACGGTCTGGCCGACGTCCATGCCGAAGTACTCCTTCACCAGCCAGAACCCGGCGTCGTTGACATGGCTGAAGAAGAGCGAACCGGCGCCGACGGCCAGCACCAGCAGGGCCGCGTGCGAGGTCGACATGTCGGCGGCCAGGGGGGCGACCAGACCGGCGGCCGAGATGGTGGCGACGGTGGCCGAGCCGGTGGCGAGGCGGATCGCGACGGCGATCAGCCAGCCGAGCAGCAGGGCCGGGATCGACCAGTTCTCGGAGAACTCCAGGATCATCTGACCCACCCCGGCGTCGATCAGCGTCTGCTTGAAGCCGCCGCCCGCCCCGACGATGAGCAGGATTCCGGCGATCGGGGCGAGGGACTTCTCCACCGTGCCGGCGAGCCGGTCCTTGGTGAACCCGGCGGCCCGGCCGAGCGTGAACATCCCGACGAGGACGGCCGCGAGCAGGGCGATCAGCGGCGAACCGATGACCGCGGTGACCTTCTGGAGACCGTTGTCGGGGTTGTCGACCACGATCTCGACGAGCGCGTTCAGCAGCATCAGGACGACCGGGAGCAGGATGGTCGCCAGGGTCGCGCCGAAGCTCGGACGGCGGTCCAGGTCCTCGGAGGGGCGCTGCGGGATCATGTTCTCCGGCGGCTTGATGTCCACCCAGCGCGCGGCGTAGCGGGAGAAGACCGGACCGGCGATGATCACCGTCGGAATGGCGACCAGCACGCCGAGCGCCAGCGTCACGCCGAGGTTGGCGTCCAGGGCGTCGATCGCGACCAGCGGGCCGGGGTGCGGCGGGATCAGTCCGTGCATCACGGAGAGTCCGGCCAGCGCGGGGATGCCGATCCGCATCAGGGAGTAGTTGCCGCGCTTGGCGACGAGCAGGACGACCGGGATCATCAGCACGATCCCGACCTCGAAGAACAGCGGCAGACCGATGATCGAGGCGATCAGCACCATCGCCCACGGCATGACCCGGCCGCTGGCCTTCGCGAGGATGGTGTCGACGACCTGGTCGGCCCCGCCCGAGTCGGCGAGCAGTTTGCCGAGGATCGCGCCGAGCGCGATCAGGACGCCCACGCCCGCGACGGTGGAGCCGAGGCCCGCGGTGAAGCTGAGGATCGTGTCGGCCGGAGCGGCTCCCGCGAAGGAGCCGAGCGCCAGCGAACCGATGGTCAGCGCCAGGAACGCGTGCATCTTGAGCTTGGTGATGAGGAGAACGATGACGGCGATGCCCGCCAGGACGGCGATGCCCAACTGAGCGTTGCCTGCCGAGGTGATCGGTTCGGCGGCTTCCGCTGCCAGCATCTCGACGCTGAGACTGGTCACGGTGATGGTCCTTAACTATCGAGCCGGCGCAGCGCGGCGACGGCTCGGCGGGTGATTTCCTCGGGGGTGCCGGACACGTCGACGCTCACCCCGGCCTCGTCGGCCTGGAGCGGCTGCAACGTCGCGAACTGCGAGTCGAGCAGCGCGGTGGGCATGAAGTGGCCCTTGCGGTCCGCCATCCGCTCCTCGATCAGCGCCCGGTCACCGGTCAGATGCAGGAAGACGGCGTCCGGCGCCCCGTCCCGCAGCCGGTCCCGGTAGACCCGCTTGAGCGCGGAGCTGGAGACGACCCCGCCGAGCCCGGCCCGCCCGTGCGCCCACGCGCCGATGGCGTCCAGCCAGGGCCACCGGTCGTCGTCGTCCAAGGGGGTGCCGGCCGACATCTTGGCGATGTTCGCCGGAGGATGGAAGTCGTCGCCCTCGGCGTACGGAACGCCGAGTTCGGCGGCGAGCAGGGGACCGATCGTGGTCTTGCCGGTTCCTGCTACGCCCATCACCACGACGACGTGGGGGGTGCTCATGGGGGGTGCCGTGTTCATGGGTGTCTCGCTGTCTTCTTCGACATCGGTCCGTCGCGCTACTGAAACCTATTAGGTACGACTTATTCAAGAGTCTGTGACGTAAACGTCGTACTTATTGTTCCCGAGGGTCGCCCCGTAGGCTTGACCCATGACCACACAGAGCCAGGGGCTGCATACGCATGTGCTGGACACCCTGGGTCTGGAGATCTCCTCCGGCCAGTGCCCGCCCGGCAGCGTCCTACGCACCGACGAGCTCGCCCAGCGCTTCGACGTCTCCCGTACGGTCGTCCGCGAAGTGGTCCGGGTCCTGGAGTCGATGCACCTGGTCGAGTCCCGCCGCCGCGTCGGCGTGACGGTCCGCCCCACCGAGACCTGGAACGTCTACGACCCCCAGGTCATCCGCTGGCGCCTCGCCGGCGCCGACCGCCCCCGCCAGCTGCGCTCCCTCACCGTGCTGCGCTCCGCGATCGAACCGGTCGCGGCGTCCCTCGCCGCCCGCCACGCCACCGCCGCGCAGTGCGCCGAGCTCACCGAACGCGCCCTCGGCATGGTCGCCACCTCGCGCGGCCAGCAGCTGGAGGGCTATCTCGAACACGACATCGCCTTCCACCGGATCGTCCTCAACGCCTCCGGCAACGAGATGTTCGCCCGGCTCGGGGACGTCGTCGCCGAGGTCCTCGCGGGCCGCACCCACCACCAGGTGATGTTCGAGGACCCCGACCCGGCCGCCGTCACCCTCCACGTCCGCCTCGCCGAGGCGGTCCGCGAGGGCGACCCGGAGGCCGCCGAACGGATCACCAAGGAGATCGCGGTCGGCGCCCTGCACGAGCTGGACGTGCTCGCTCCGTAGGACCTTCCGCGCGACGCGGCGCAGGACCCGGCCCCCGAGGCGTACGGTGGTCCGCGATCGATCTTCGCGAAGCGCGGGAGCAGGGAGAGCAGGGCTATGGCACAGCAGGTGCAAGCAGTCATCGCACCGGGGAAGAACGAGCCGGTCAGGGTCGAGACGATCGTGGTCCCGGACCCCGGCCCCGGCGAGGCGGTCGTGAAGATCCAGGCGTGCGGCGTCTGCCACACCGACCTGCACTACAAGCAGGGCGGCATCAACGACGAGTTCCCCTTCCTCCTCGGCCACGAGGCCGCGGGCGTCGTGGAGTCGGTCGGCGAGGGCGTCTCGGACGTCGCCCCCGGCGACTTTGTCGTTCTCAACTGGCGTGCCGTGTGCGGCCAGTGCCGAGCCTGTCTGCGCGGACGCCCCTGGTACTGCTTCGACACCCACAACGCCAAGCAGAAGATGACGCTGCTCGACGGCACGGAGCTGTCGCCCGCGCTGGGCATCGGCGCGTTCGCCGAGAAGACCCTCGTCGCCTCCGGCCAGTGCACCAAGGTCGACCCCGAGGTCTCCCCGGCCGTCGCCGGACTGCTCGGCTGCGGCGTCATGGCGGGCATCGGCGCCGCCATCAACACCGGCCAGGTCGGCCGGGGCGACTCCGTCGCCGTCATCGGCTGCGGCGGCGTCGGCGACGCGGCGATCGCCGGATCCCGGCTGGCCGGCGCGGCGAAGATCATCGCGGTCGACATCGACGACCGCAAGCTGGAGACGGCGAAGAAGATGGGCGCCACCCACACCGTCAACTCCCGCTCCACCGACCCGGTCGAGGCCATCCGCGCCCTCACCGACGGCAACGGCGCCGACGTCGTCATCGAGGCGGTCGGCCGCCCGGAGACCTACCAGCAGGCCTTCTACGCCCGCGACCTCGCCGGAACGGTCGTCCTCGTCGGCGTCCCCACCCCGGACATGAAGCTCGAACTGCCGCTCCTGGACGTTTTCGGCCGCGGCGGCTCGCTCAAGTCCTCCTGGTACGGCGACTGCCTGCCCTCCCGCGACTTCCCGATGCTCGTCGACCTCCACCAGCAGGGCCGCCTCGACCTCGCCGCCTTCGTCACCGAGACCATCGGCATCGGCGACGTCGAGCAGGCCTTCGCCCGGATGCACGACGGCGACGTCCTCCGCTCGGTGGTGGTCTTCTGATGACCGCCCGCATCGACCACCTCGTCACCTCCGGCACCTTCGCCCTCGACGGCGGCGAGTGGGACGTCGACAACAACGTCTGGATCGTCGGCGACGACACCGAGGCGATCGTCATCGACGCCGCCCACGACGCCGCCGCCATCGAGGCCGCGCTCGGCGGCCGGGCGCTGCGCGCCATCGTCTGCACCCACGCGCACAACGACCACATCGACGCCGCCCCCGCCCTCGCGGACGCCACCGGCGCCCCGATCCTGCTCCACCCGGACGACCTGCCGCTCTGGCAGCAGACCCACCCGGACCGCGCCCCCGACGGCACCCTCGCCGACGGCCAGGAACTGACCGTCGCGGGCACCACGCTCACGGTCCTGCACACCCCGGGCCACGCCCCCGGCGCGGTCTGCCTGTACGCCCCCGAGCTGGGAACGGTCTTCACCGGCGACACCCTCTTCCAGGGCGGCCCCGGCGCCACCGGCCGGTCCTTCTCGTCGTTCCCGACGATCATCGACTCGATCCGGGACCGGCTGCTCACCCTGCCCGGCGACACCGCCGTCCGCACCGGCCACGGAGACCCCACCTCCATCGGCGCGGAGGCCCCGGGGCTCGACGAGTGGATCAAGCGCGGCCACTGAGCGCCGCGCGCCTCACCCCTCCGGCCAGGCGGAGAGCCGGAGCCCGCTCTCGAAGCGGCGCGGCTCCCCGCCGACCGGATCGGTGAACTCCAGCACCCGGGCCAGCAACTGCAACGGCCGCGAGAAATCGTCAGCGGCCCCTTCCTCCTCCACCACCGGATACAGCGGATCGTGGACGATCGGCAGCCCCAGCGCGTTCATATGGACACGCAGCTGATGCGTGCGCCCGGTAGCGGGCAGCAGCCGATAACGCCCGACCCCGCCCCGGTGCTCCACCAGCTCCACCAGGCTCTCGCTGTTCGCCTCCCCCGGCTCCTGGCGGGCGGCGAGCACTCCGCGCTCCTTCACGATCCGGCTCCTCACGGTCCGGGGGAGGACGAGCCCCGGGTCGTACGGGGCCACCGCCTCGTACTCCTTGCGCACCAGCCGGTCCCGGAACAGCGTCTGGTACGCGCCCCGGTCCCCGGGCCGCACCACGAACAGAACGAGCCCCGCGGTCAGCCGGTCCAGCCGGTGCGCGGGCTGCAACGCGGGCAGCTCCAGCTCCCGCCGCAGCCGGGCCACCGCGGTCTCGGTGATGTGCCGCCCCCGGGGCGTGGTCGCCAGGAAATGAGGCTTGTCGGCGACCACGAGCCGCTCGTCCCGGTACACGACGCCGACAGGGAAGGGCACCGTCTCCTCCGGCGCGAAGTCCCGGTGGAACCAGAGACACCGCCCCGCGACATACGGCTCGTCGCCCCGCACGGCGACCCCGTCGGCCCCCACGAACCGCCCGGCCCCCAGCATCTCCGCCACCCGGGCCGCCCCGATCGCCCCGCCGAACCGCCCGACCAGATGGTCCCCGACGCAGCCCCAGAGCCCTTCGGGATCCTCCGGCAACCGCACCCGCACCGCGTCGATCCCGTTCCGCTGGGCGAGCGGCGCGGGAGACGGCTTCCTGCGCCCTCGCATCGTCGCCCCTCTCCGTGGTCGCCCGGTGACGCAAAAGAGCCCCACCGAAGTGGGGCTCCTGCTGGTGTCCGAGGGGGGACTTGAACCCCCACGCCCGATAAAGGGCACTAGCACCTCAAGCTAGCGCGTCTGCCATTCCGCCACCCGGACAAGGTGTCTGTCTCGCGGGCCGTGCCCGTTCCGACGTGGAAAACCATAGCAAACATTCGAGGGTGCTCGATCACGCCCCGATGGCTGTGAACGGTGCGTGACGGGGGGTGCGCGGCCTTGGGCGCGGGCCGTGGGCGCGGGAGGATGAGGGGGAGCACCACAGCGACAGTGGAAGGAACCAGCGTGAGCGAGAGCAGCACGGGCAGGGCCGTCACCGGCGGCAACGCCGAGAGGGAGGTCGTCGACCTCTGTCGTGACCTGATCCGGATCGACACCAGCAACTACGGCGACCACTCCGGCCCCGGTGAGCGGCTCGCGGCCGAGTACGTCGCGGAGAAGCTCGCGGAGGTCGGCCTGGAGCCGAAGATCTTCGAGTCGCACAAGGGGCGGGCCTCCACGGTCGCCCGGATCGAGGGCGAGGACCCCTCCCGCCCGGCGCTCCTCATCCACGGGCACACCGACGTCGTCCCGGCCAACGCGGCGGACTGGACGCACGACCCGTTCTCCGGGGAGATCGCGGACGGCTGCGTCTGGGGCCGGGGCGCGGTCGACATGAAGGACATGGACGCGATGACCCTCGCGGTCGTCCGCGAGCGCATGCGCACCGGCCGCAAGCCCCCGCGCGACATCGTGCTCGCCTTCCTCGCGGACGAGGAGGCCGGCGGGACGTACGGCGCGCGCTACCTCGTCGACAACCACCCCGGGCTCTTCGAGGGCGTCACGGAGGCGATCAGCGAGGTCGGCGGCTTCTCCTTCACCGTCAACGAGAACCTCCGGCTGTATCTGGTGGAGACGGCCCAGAAGGGCATGCACTGGATGAAGCTGACCGTGGACGGCACCGCCGGACACGGTTCGATGATCCACAAGGACAACGCCATCACCGAGCTGTCCGAGGCGGTCGGCCGGCTGGGCCGGCACAAGTTCCCGGTGCGGGTCACCAAGACGCTGCGGCACTTCCTGGACGAGCTCTCCGACGCGCTGGGCACCGAGCTGGACCCGGAGAACATGGACGCGACGCTCGCCAAGCTGGGCGGCATCGCCAAGCTCATCGGCGCCTCCCTCCAGAACACCGCCAACCCCACACAGCTCGGCGCCGGCTACAAGGTCAACGTCATCCCGGGCCAGGCGACCGCCCACGTCGACGGCCGGTACCTCCCCGGGTACGAGGAGGAGTTCCTCGCGGACCTGGACCGGATCCTCGGGCCCAACGTCCGGCGCGAGGACGTGCACGCGGACAAGGCCCTGGAGACCACGTTCGACGGCGCGCTGGTCGACGCCATGCAGACCGCGCTGGTCGCCGAGGACCCCATCGCCCGTGCCGTGCCGTACATGCTCTCGGCCGGCACCGACGCCAAGTCCTTCGACGACCTCGGCATCCGGGGCTTCGGATTCGCCCCGCTGAAGCTGCCGCCCGAGCTGGACTTCGCCGGGATGTTCCACGGTGTCGACGAGCGGGTCCCGGTCGACGGTCTGCAGTTCGGCGTGCGGGTGCTCGACCGGTTCATCGACCACTCCTGACCGCTCCCTGACCGATTCACCGTTGAATCGTCCACCTGTACGGACATGTCCGAACGAGTGAAACGAGCCGTTCACACGTAGCCCCGCCACATTCTCCTCGTTACAAGGTTTGCGGTCCGCGGCTGGGACCGCATTTTCCAACTAGGAGGAATCATGATCAAGAAGGTCGTCGCAGTTGCGGCTGCTACGGGTGGCCTCGTTCTCGCGGGTGCGGGCATGGCTTCCGCCGACGCGGGCGCCCAGGGTGCTGCCATCGGCAGCCCCGGCGTGCTCTCCGGCAACGTCGTCCAGGTCCCGATCCACGTGCCGATCAACGTGTGCGGCAACACCGTCTCCGTGATCGGTCTGCTGAACCCCGCCTTCGGCAACACCTGCGTCAACGCCTGACGTTGAAGGTCGACCCGTAAGGGTTTGAGCTCGACCGGTCCCGGAGTGCACTCCATGCACTCCGGGACCGTTCGGCATTCGGCTCCCGCACGGTCATGTCCGGGGGTTTTTCGGAAGCCAGAAGGCAGGAAACGAACCTATGCGACAGGTCACTCGTAAAGGCCTGATCACCATGGCGGCTGCGGGCGGAGTGCTCGCGCTGAGTGGCGGATACGCCCACGCCGACTCGGGGGCGGCCGGTACCGCCTCCGGTTCACCGGGCGTGCTGTCCGGCAACTCGGTCAGCGTCCCGATCGACATCCCGGTCAACGTCTGCGGCAACTCCGTCACCGTCGGCGGACTCATCAACCCGGTGTTCGGAAACGACTGCGAGAACGGATCGGCAGAGTCCGACCGCTCCGGGGACCGCTCGGCAGCTCCCCAGGAGCGCTCGGTCCCGGGGGGCTCCGGAAACGGCGCCCGGGCCGGCGACACCACTGCCTCGGACGGGCGCACCGACGCGTCGGACCGGCACTCCGAGCCCGGCACCGGCCGTCACCGGGCCCAGGGCAGCGGCGCCACGGCCGAGGGGACCGCCCAGGGTTCGCCCGGCATTCTCTCCGGTAACACGATCCAGGCTCCGATCAGCGTCCCCGTGAACATCTGCGGCAACAGCGTCTCCGTGATCGGGCTGCTGAATCCGACCTTCGGCAACAGCTGCTCCAACGACGCCGAGGTTCCGCCCCCGCCGCCCGAGCCGCCGGTGAAGCCCCCGGTCACGCCCCCGGTCACGCCGGAGAAGCCGGTCACCCCGCCGGCCAACCAGCCGCCCGAGCCGAACGCTCCCCAGGCCCGGAACATCCCCGGGGAGCAGCTCGCGCAGACCGGTGGGGGCGGGCTGGAACTGCTCATCCCGGCCAGTGCCGGACTGCTGCTCGCCGGTGCGGGATCGGTTCTCTACCGCCGCTCGCGCAGCGCCGCCTGATCCGGGCGCGCGCAGCACGGCACAGCCCAGGTGAGGGAGCGGGCCCCGCGACCGCGGGGCCCGCTCCCTGTCACCAGGTGGCCCGTAGCTGACGGATGATCCGTCTGCGCAGCCGCACCCTGCGGCTGCCGTCCCTGCGGAGCGTCAGGCGGTCCAGTTCCCAGTGTCCGTACTCGGCGTGGTCGGTCAGGAGTCGGGCCGCTTCCTTGCGGGAGACCCCGCGCGGCACGTACACGTCGACGAATTCGTATTCCGGCATCGCATCTATTGTGCGGGCAGAGCCCCGGTACGGATAGCGTCTGCACTATGTCTGATGCTGCGCAGCCCACCGCTGCCGAGGTACGTGCCGCCGCCGAGGCGGTCAAAGCCGCGATCGACCGTCACCTCGACGCGGTCGAACGCCGCACCGGGGACGACGACCCCGCCGTCTACGACGCGTTCAACGCCCTTGCCGCTGCCGCCGAGGTCTACGACGAACTCCTCTACGAGCGCTACGACGAAGTCACCCCCTTCGAGATCCCCGGTGCCGACGACTCCCTGCCTCCCTACGCCGGTCCCGCCGAGCCCAGCGCGCTCAGCGTCCTGATCCGGCGCGACTACCTGGTCGCGGAGCCCCCGCGGCTGCTCGCACAGGCTCAGCGCCTCGCCGACCTCGACGCGGGTCCGGGCGGCGGACAGGACACGGCCCCGGTGGTCGGCACCAGCGTCCACGCCGCGCTCGGCGTGCTCTTCGGCGAGTACGAACCGGACGAGATCGCCTCCCGGCACAAGGAATTCGGCCTGGAGGAGGGCGACTCCACCCTCTGGGTCTCGGCCGGGGAAGCGCCGCCGGAGCCGGGAGAGTGGCTCGGCGCCCCGTTCGAGGACGCCGACCCCGAGCTGGTGGTCTGCCGCTTCGACGTCAGCGCGGTCTTCGACGACGAGGACGAGCCCGACGAGGAGTTCACCGGGCCCTCGGTGGGCGGCCTCTGACCCTTCCCCCTCCTCCCGCACCGGACGTGACGGTGGGGCCCCGGCGCACCGTGCGCCGGGGCCCCACCGCTGTCCGCGACAAGGCCTAGGACGACGCGCCGGGCGTCGGGAGCGCCTCCAGCAGCGCGCGCAGCCGTGTCGTCCGCTCCTGAGCCGGCACCTGCGCCACCGCGTGCGGGAGCGCCTGGTCCACCCCGTGCACCACGGACAGATGCCGCTCGCCCCGGCCGAACGCGGTGTACACCCAGGGCCGGCTCAGCCCCTGCGCGGCGTCGCCCGGCAGCACCACGACCGCGGCGGGCCAGCGCATCCCGGCCGCCTGATGGGCGCTGAGGGCCCAGCCGTGCCGCACCGACGACTCCACCCGCTCCTGCGGTACGACGACGGGGACGCCGCCGCAGTCCAGCCGCAGCCCCTCCGCGTCGGCCGAGCGCACCACCCCGGGCACCGCCCGGCCGGGCGCGGGCACATGGACCACGCGGTCGCCCGGGTCGAAACCGCCGAACCGGCCGGGGCCCGGGTTGAGCCGCTGCTTCAGCGCCTCGTTCAGCGCCCTGGTCCCGGCGGCCCCGCCGTGGCCCACGGTGATCACCTGGGTCTCCTCGGCGGGGATGGAGAACGCCCGGGGCACCGAGTCGGCGACCAGCTGCACGGTGCGGTGGACGGCCTCGCCCGCGTCGCGGACCGGGACGATCACCACCTCCTTGCCCGGAGCGTCGACCTGGTTCAGCTCGCCGATGCCGATACCGGAGACCAGCTCGCCGATCGGCCCGGGATCCGGGGTCCGGGAGACGATCTGCGGGCAGGCGTGGGACGCCAGCACATCGGCGAACACCCGCCCGGCGCCCGCCGAGCCCAGCACACCCGGGTCGCCGCTCAGCACCAGCCGGGCGCCGTCGGCCAGCGCCTCGACCAGGACCGCCGCACCCTCCACGTCCAGCTGCGGGGCGTCCAGCACGACCAGCAGATCCAGGGCGAGCGCCCCGTCCTCGTCCCGGCCGGGGCCCTGCGCACCGGAGAGCAGGCCGGCCAGCGTGACCGCCGTGTCCGGATCGCCGGTGGCGGCCGCGAGCCGCCGACGGCCGTCCTCGCTGTGGGTGGCGCCCAGGGCCCGCAGCCCCAGGCCGCGCGCCGCCGCGATCAGGGCGGCGGGCTCGGCCCGGGCCGCCTCGCCGCCGCTGTGCGCGACCAGTCCGGCCGCGGCGGTCGTACGGATGAGCTCGGCGGCCGACGGGCTGGGGGCCGCGGCGGCCGCCTCCGTCCAGTCGGCGGCCTTCTCGCAGGCGTTGACCAGCCGGGCCAGGCCGTCGGCGAGGCTCTCCTCGGCCAGGGCGTAGCGGTCCAGGCCCAGCAGCACCTGGACCGGCTCCCGCGCGACGTCGGCCTCCTCCGCGAGGCCCGCTTCGTCGGCCTCGGCCCCGGCGTCGTCGTCCGGCGCCGGTTCCTCGCCCTCCTGGAAGAGCAGGGCGACACCCTCCTCGACGGCGTCCCGCACCGCCGCCTCGGGATCACCGACCGCGCGCTCGGCGAGCGCCGCCCGCACGGTCTCGGCGTCCAGTGCCGTGTGGCCCTGGAGCGCGGCGCGCTCCAGCAGCCAGCCGACCAGGGCCGACGTCCTGCGGCCGTCGTCCGGGCCGCAGTCGGCGCCCAGCAGGGCCCGTGCGAAGCCGTCGGCCTGCTCGGGCCGCACACCGGGCACGGCCAGCAGCTGCCAGGGGTCGGTGCGCAGCAGCTCGGCCGCCTGCTCGCCCAGCGCGCCGACGGCCGGGCGGGCCAGCGACTCGGGGGCCCCGCCCTCCGTGAGCACCGCGCGCACCGTGTCCAGCGCTTCGGGGGACGCGGTCCGTGCCGTCGGCGCGGCGGCGGGCGCGGGGGACCGGGACGGCTGTGCGGCGGCCGGTGCGGTGCGCCGGGCGGCCGGGGCCGGGGCGGGCGGGTCGAAGAACGCGGTGCCCGCCTTCTCGCCGCTCTCCACGGCGCGGACGGCCGCGAGCAGCTCGGCGGCCGTGCCGCTCAGTTGCGTGCCGGCGGCGATGGGCGCGGCCTTCTCCGCCTTGCGCTTCTCGATCCGCTCCCGCAGTTCGCGCTGGGCGGCCAGCTCGGCCTGCGCCTCCGAGAGCTCGGCGGCGGGAGCCGCTTCGGCGGGCCCGGCGTCAGCGGTCGCCTCGGCCTCCCCGTCCTCCGCATCGCCCTCCGCGTTCCCCTGCGTGTCGTCCTCGACGTCGGCCGGAGCGCCCGACGCCTCGGTGCCTTCAGGCGCGTCGGGCACGTCGGGCGCGTCCGAGGTATCGGGCGCTTCGGCGTGCTCGGGGCCTTCGGCACCGGGCTCCGGCGGGGACACGGTGTCCTGTGGTGTGTCCGTGCCGACGGTGCCGGGGGTCTCCCCGGGAAGCGCAGTCACAGCGTGCTCCAGTCCTGGTCGGGATAGCGGTGCACGGGCGCCGACACATCGTCGAGCGCCTGGCAGATCTCGTAGGGAAGACTAAGCGCCTCCACTGACAAAGCCTCCGCGAGCTGCCCGGCGTTGCGCGCCCCGACGATCGGCGCGGCCACCCCGGGCCGGTCCCGGACCCAGGCGAGGGCCACCTGGAGCGGACTCGTCGCCAGTCCGTCCGCCGCCGTCGCCACCGCGTCGGTGATGCGGGCCGATGCGTCGTCGAGATACGGCTCGACGAACGGGGCGAGCCGTGTCGACGCGCCCCGGGAGCCGGACGGGGTGCCCTGGCGGTACTTGCCGGTGAGCACACCGCGCCCCAGGGGCGAGGACGGCAGCAGCCCGATGCCGAGGTCCAGCGCGGCGGGCAGCACCTCGCGCTCGATGCCCCGCTGGAGCAGCGAGTACTCCATCTGCGTACTGGCCAGCCGGGTGCGCACCCCGGGCGCGGCGAGCTGCCAGGTGGCGGCCTTCGCCAGCTGCCAGCCGCAGAAGTTCGACACGCCCGCGTACCGCACGCGGCCGGAGGACACGGCGAGGTCCACCGCCTGGAGGGTCTCCTCCAACGGGGTCCCCGGGTCGAAGGCGTGGACCTGCCACAGGTCCACGTAATCCGTGCCGAGCCGCTCCAGGGACGCGTCCAGAGCGGCCAGGAGGTGCCCGCGCGAACCGTTGAAGCGGCGGTAGGGGTCCGGGACGTTGCCCGCCTTCGTGGCGAGGACCAGATCCTGACGGGGGACCAGGCTCCCGACGAGCTGCCCGAGCAGATATTCGGCCTCGCCGCCCCCGTACACATCGGCGGTGTCCACCAGGGTGCCGCCCGCGTCCCAGAAGGCCTTGAGCTGGTCGGCGGCGTCGTGCTCGTCCGTGTCCCGGCCCCAGGTGAGGGTGCCGAGCCCGATGCGGGACACGCGAAGGCCGGTACGGCCGAGATGCCTCTGCTCCATGGGCGCTGAGATTACTGGCCACGGCCCCACCGGGTGGCAGGCCTGTGGACAACCGGAGGTCCGCCGGGCCTGCCGGATCTCCGTCACCCGCGCTAGAGTCCGGAGAAAGGGACGTTACTGATCAGTAAGGGGAGCGGCTATGCGGCTCGGCATCAATCTCGGTTACTGGGGCGCCGGCATGGACGGCGACAACCTCGCCGTCGCGCAGGAGGCCGACCGGCTCGGCTACGACGTCTGCTGGGCGGCCGAGGCGTACGGCTCCGACGCCCCGACCGTGCTGACCTGGGTCGCGGCCCGGACCGAGTCGATCGACGTCGGCTCCGCGATCATGCAGATCCCGGCCCGCCAGCCCACCATGACGGCGATGACCGCCGCCACCCTCGACTCGCTCTCCGGCGGCCGCTTCCGCCTCGGCCTCGGGGTCTCGGGCCCACAGGTCTCCGAGGGCTGGTACGGCGTGAAGTTCGACAAGCCGCTGGCCCGCACCCGGGAGTACGTGGAGATCGTCCGCAAGGCGATGACCCGCGAGCGCGTGTCGTACGAGGGGGCGCACTGGACGCTGCCGCTCCCCGACGGTCCGGGCAAGCCGATCAAGCTCACCGTGCACCCCCAGCGCGAGCACATCCCGCTCTACATCGCCGCGATCGGCCCCAAGAACCTGGAGCAGACCGGCGAGATCGCCGACGGCGCCCTGCTGATCTTCCCCTCCGCCGAGCACCTGGAGGAGACCGCGATCCAGCCGCTGCGCGCGGGCCGGGAGAAGGCCGGGAAGACGATGGAGGGCTTCGACGTCAGCCCGACGCTGCCGCTCGCCGTCGGCGACGACGTGACCGGCCTCGCCGACATGTTCCGCCCGTACACCGCGCTGTACGTCGGCGGGATGGGCAGCCGGAAGCAGAACTTCTACAACCAGCTCGCCCAGCGCATGGGGTACGAGAAGGAGGCCGCCGAGATCCAGGACAAGTACCTCGGCGGGGACAAGGCGGGGGCCGCCGCGGCCGTGCCGCACCAGCTGATCGACCAGACCGCGCTGCTCGGCCCCGTCGAGCGGATCGCCGAGCGGATGCAGGCCTATGCCGCCGCCGGGGTCACCACGCTCAACCTCGCCCCGGCCGGCTTCACTCTTCAGGAGCGGCTCACCGCCCTGCGCGCCGGCACGGACGCCCTGGAGCGTTCCGGGCTCGCCTGACGGACGACACCGGTAGACCGGGACAGCACTACGGCCGTGGTGGGGGCTCGGGGGTCCTCCCCGCCACGGCCGTCACCCGGAACAACGCGCCGCACGCCCCAGGGTTACGCCGCCGGGCCGGGCGCCGCCCGCCGGCCGCTCCGGTTGCCGACCGCCCCGCGGCGCATTTGACTCTTCCTGCGCACTACTGCTCCGCGGACCTCGACTCCGCGGGCAACGGGTAGGGAGGTGGCCGTCATGCTCTCAGCACAGACTCTGTTCCAGGAGATTCTGGACAACGACGAGTCCTACCGGCTCTTCTGTTCCATCGCCGCGAGCGGTGAGGCCCAGGGCGGCTGGGAGAACGCCCGCATCGCCGCGCTCGCCCCGGAGAGCTGCCGCGACCTGGCCCCCAGAATCGTCCGGCACGGCGCCGACGAGGACAAGCACGGCCGGATCTTCCACGCGCTCCTGAAGAAGCGCGGACTGCCGCCCGTCGAGGTCCCGCCGGAGACCGACTACACGATGCTCCTGGAACAGCAGGGCATCGGGCTCGCGCACTCACGGTTGCGCGGCGAACAGCGGCTCACCGAGCGCGACATCGTCACCTATCTGGCCCACAGCCGCGTCACCGAGCAGCGCGCCTCCGAGCAGATGTGCCTGCTGCGCCGGTATTTCGCCGACCACCCCGACATCGGCCGCGCGGTGAAGATGATCTCCCACGACGAGGACAACCACCTCGCCTACTGCCACGAGGAACTCCTCGGCCTCGCCCGCGCCGGGCACGGCCGCACCATCCAGCGGACCCTGCGCGAGTGCGCCCTGGCCGAGATCCGCGTCTACCGCGACGTCAGCCTCGCGGTGATGGCAGCCATGGGCCGGGTGCTCGGCTGGCCGCGGCCCAAGGCGGCCGTTCTCGCCGCGGGCATCCACGCGGTGTACGCGTACGAGCGCCTCGTCGGCTGGCGGCGCATGGTGAGCCTGGAGATGCCGCGTCGGCGCGACGCGCTGGGCAGCCCCGCCGCACCGGAACGCGAGTACGCCTGAGGCACACGACTCGCGGCACCACGACTCGCGGGCGCCGGGCGCTCAGAGCCAGCCGCGCCGCTTGAACAGCCGGTAGAGACCGAACACGGCGCAGCCCATCGCCGCGACCACCGCAGGGTAGGTCCACACCCAGTGCAGCTCCGGCATGTGGTCGAAGTTCATGCCGTAGACGCCCGCCACCATCGTCGGGACGGCGGCCATGGCCGCCCAGGCGGAGATCTTGCGCATGTCGTCGTTCTGCCGCACGCCCATCTGTGCCAGATGCGCCGACAGAATGTCCGAAAGCAGCCGGTCCAACCCCTCCACCTGTTCGTTGGCGCGCGTCAGATGGTCGGCCACGTCCCGGAAGAACGGCTGCGCGTGCTCGTGGACGAACGGCACGCCCGCCCCCGAGAGCCGGGCCATCGGAGCGGTCAGCGGCCCGGCCGCCCGCCGGAACTCCAGCACCTGTCGCTTGAAGGTGTAGATCCGGGCCGCGGTGTTCTTCGAATCGCCGCCGCTCGGGGCGAACACCTCCGCCTCCAGCTCCTCCAGGTCTAGCTGGAGCTCACCGGAGACGTCCATGTAGTGGTCCACGACGGCGTCGCTGACCGCGTACAGCACCGCCGTCGGGCCGTGCTTCAGCACCTCGGGCTCGGCCTCCAGCCGACGGCGCACGGCGGCCAACGGGGCGCCCTCGCCGTGCCGGACCGTCACCACGAACGAGTCCCCTATGAAGACCATCAGCTCGTCGGCGCTGACCTTGTCGCTCTCGGGCTCGTAGACGATCGGCTTGAGGACGGCGAACAGGGAGTCGTCGTACACCTCCAGCTTGGGCCGTTGATGCGCCCGCAGAGCGTCCTCCACGGCCAGCGGGTGCAGCCCGAACTCGTCCCGTACGAGGTCGAACTCCTCCTCCGTCGGCTCGTGCAGCCCGATCCACAGGAACGCGTCCTGCGCGTCCCGCGCCTCGTCCAGGGCATCGGAGAAGTCGTCGGGCCGTTCGGTGCGGCGCCCGTCCCGGTAAATGGCACAGTCCACGATCACGGCGAGCATTCTTCCCTCTCGACCGCCCATCACGCACCTTCCCCGTCCCTCTACCCTGGCGGGTATGCCCACCCTGATCCTCGTACGCCACGGACGCTCGACCGCCAACACCGCCGGAGTGCTCGCGGGCCGCACCCCCGGTGTCTCCCTCGACGAACGCGGCGCCGAACAGGCCGCGGCTCTCCCCGCGCGGCTTTCCGCGGTGGTCCCGGTCCTCGCCGTCAGCAGCCCCCTGGAGCGCTGCCGGCAGACGCTCCAGCCGCTTCTCGACGCCCGCCCCGGCCTGCCCCTGCACACCGAGGACCGCGTCAGCGAGTGCGACTACGGCGACTGGTCGGGACGGAAGCTGGCCGAACTGTCCGACGAGCCCCTGATGTCCGTCGTCCAGCAGCACCCCTCCGCCGCGGCCTTCCCGGGCGGCGAGTCGATGCGCGCGATGCAGGCCCGCGCCGTCGACGCCGTACGCGACTGGAACGACCGGGTCGAGGCGGAGCACGGTGAGGACGCCACCTACGTCATGTGCTCGCACGGCGACATCATCAAGTCCCTCGTCGCCGACGCGCTGGGCATGCACCTGGACCTCTTCCAGCGTGTCCACGTCGACCCCTGCTCGGTCACCGCGATCCGCTACACCCGGCTGCGCCCCTTCGTCCTGAGGCTCGGCGACACCGGCGACCTCGCCTCCCTGGCTCCCCGCGAGCAGTCCGTCGGGGCGGACGCCGCCGCGTCCCCCACGGACGACGGCTCGGCGGACGCGACGGTCGGGGGCGGTGCGGGCGCGCCGTGATCGCTCCGGGCAGTAGGGTGGACGCGCCGTAGCGCCGCTCAACCACCATCGAAGCTCAAGGGAGCAGGACGTGTCCCGTCAGGTGTTCCTCTACGACCCACCGGACCGATTCGTGGCCGGTACGGTCGGGTTGCCTGGCCGCCGTACGTTTTTCCTCCAGGCGTCCTCCCAGGGCAGGGTCACCAGCGTCGCCCTGGAGAAGGCCCAGGTCACCGCACTCGCCGAGCGGATCGACGAACTGCTCGACGAGGTCGTACGCCGCACCGGGGGCAACTCCCCGGTGCCCGCGGTGGCCCCCACCGACGTCTCCGACACCGCGCCGCTCGACGTGCCCGTCGAGGAGGAGTTCCGGGTCGGCACCATGGCCCTGGCCTGGGACGGCGAGGAGCAGCGCATGATCGTCGAGGCGCAGGCCCTCGTCGAACTCGACGCCGGCTCCGAGGACGACCTCGCGGAGGCCGAGGAGAAGCTCCTCCAGGACGAGGAGAACGGCCCGCCGATGCTCCGTGTCCGGCTCAGCGGCGCCCAGGCCCGCGCCTTCGCCAAGCGAGCCCTGGACGTCGTCAACGCAGGCCGCCCGCCGTGTCCGTTGTGCAGCCTGCCCCTTGATCCGGAAGGACACGTATGCCCGCGCCAGAACGGATACCGTCGCGGAGCCTGACGGACACGGACCTGCTCACCCTGCTCACCGAGGGCACGATCACCGTCCTCGGGCAGGTCGGCGGGGCGTCCAACGCGGTGCTGCACTGCACGGTGGCGTACGAGGGCGAGGAGCGCCCCTGCGCCTACAAGCCGGTCGCGGGGGAGCAGCCGCTGTGGGACTTCCCCGACGGGACCCTCGCCCAGCGGGAGGTCGCCGCGTACGAGATCTCCCGGGCGACCGGCTGGGACCTCGTGCCGCCGACCGTGCTGCGGGACGGGCCGTACGGGCAGGGCATGTGCCAGCTCTGGATCGACGGCCCCCCGTCCGACGAGGACGCCCCCGAGCTGCTGGCGCTCGTCGAGGACGAGGAGCCCGGTGACGGCTGGAAGGCCGTGGGCTTCGCGGACGTGGGGGAGGGGAAGACCGCGCTGCTGGTACATGCCGACGACGTCCGGCTGCGGCGGCTCGCCGTGCTGGACGCGGTGATCAACAACGGTGACCGCAAGGGCGGACACCTGCTGCCCGCCCCCGGCGGACGGCTCTTCGGCATCGACCACGGCGTCACCTTCAACGCGGACGACAAGCTGCGGACCCTGCTCTGGGGCTGGGCGGGCGAGCCGCTGACCGAGGAGGCGCTGGCCGTGCTGGGCCGGCTCGCCGTCGAGCTGGCGCCGGGGACGGCCCTCGCCACCCGGATGGCCGAACTCATCACACCGGCCGAACTGGAGGCCCTGCGCCGGCGGGTCGACGGGCTGGTCAAGAGCGCCCTGCACCCGCGGCCGAGCGGCCAGTGGCCACCCATCCCCTGGCCCCCGGTGTAGGAGCTCCTGGCGTCCGGGCAAGGCCGTACCGCCTGCCCCGGGTTTCCCGCAAGAGGGCCTCTTCGGACAGGTTTCCGGTGCCGGTTCGTATCCGGAAGCATCGTCCGGTTACGCTCATGACATGCATGCCTGGCCCGCTTCTGAGGTCCCCGCCCTGCCTGGCAAGGGCCGCGACCTTCGGATCCACGACACCGCGACCGGCGGACGGATCACCCTTGACCCCGGTCCCGTCGCCCGCATCTACGTCTGCGGCATCACGCCGTACGACGCGACCCATATGGGTCATGCGGCGACCTACAACGCGTTCGACCTCGTTCAGCGCGTGTGGCTCGACACCAAGCGGCAGGTCCACTACGTCCAGAACGTGACCGACGTGGACGATCCGCTGCTGGAGCGGGCCGTGCGCGACGGTCAGGACTGGACCGAGCTCGCGGAGCGCGAGACGGCGCTCTTCCGCGAGGACATGACCGCCCTGCGGATGCTGCCCCCGCAGCACTACATCGGAGCGGTCGAGGCGATACCGGGCATCGTGCCCCTCGTCGAACGCCTCCGGGACGCGGGCGCCGCCTACGACCTGGACGGCGACGTCTACTTCTCCGTCGACGCCGACCCGCACTTCGGCGAGGTCTCAGGCCTCGACGCCGAGGCGATGCGCCTGCTCTCCGCCGAACGCGGCGGCGACCCGGAGCGCCCCGGCAAGAAGAATCCCCTCGACCCGATGCTCTGGATGGCCGCCCGCCCGGGCGAGCCGAGCTGGGACGGGGCCTCCCTGGGCGAGGGTCGCCCGGGCTGGCACATCGAGTGCGTCGCCATCGCGCTCGACCACCTCGGCATGGGCTTCGACATCCAGGGCGGCGGCTCCGACCTCGCCTTCCCGCACCACGAGATGGGCGCATCCCACGCCCAGGCGCTGACCGGCGAGCACCCGTTCGCCAAGGCGTACGTCCACGCCGGAATGGTCGGCCTGGACGGCGAGAAGATGTCCAAGTCGCGCGGCAACCTGGTCTTCGTCTCGACGCTGCGCCGCGACGGCGTGGACCCGGCGGCCCTCCGGCTCGCCCTGCTCTCCCGCCACTACCGGTCCGACTGGGAGTGGACCGACCAGGTGCTGGCCGACGCCGTCGAGCGCCTCGCGCGCTGGCGGGCCGCCGTCTCGCGCCCCGACGGACCGTCGGCCGACGCGCTGGTCGAAGAGGTCCGCGAGGCCCTCGCGGACGACCTGGACAGCCCCGCGGCGCTCGCCGCGGTGGACCGCTGGGCCGCGCTCCAGGGCGCGGAGGGCGGCGCGGACGAGGGTGCGCCCGGCGTCGTCTCGCGTACGGTCGACGCCCTGCTGGGCGTCGCGCTGTAGGACGGAGCGCGGCACCGGACACACGAACGGAGCGCCGCACGGGATCGGCTCCCGTGCGGCGCTCCGCCGTTCCTGGGCCTCCACTGGCCACCGGCGCCCGCTCAGTCCTCGTCGGGGGTGCCCCCGGAGCCTTCGCCGGCGTCGTTCCCCGGCGCCTCGTCAGGGCCCTTGGCGCCCTGGTCGTCGGCGGCCTTCCCCCGCCCCGGCTCCGGACGCGGCGGCTTCGGCGGGCGGGTGCGGCCGCTGGAGGGGTCACGCAGATACGGCACCTCCCCGGACTCCGTCGCGTGGCCGCCCGGACCCTGCCCGGGGCCGCCGTCCCGCCGTCGCAGATAGCGCTCGAACTCCCGGGCGATGGCCTCGCCGGACGCCTCGGGAAGCTCCGCGGTGTCCCGCGCCTCCTCCAGCGTCTGCACGTACTCGGCGACCTCGCTGTCCTCCGAGGCGAGCTGGTCCACCCCGAGCTGCCAGGCCCGTGCGTCCTCGGGCAGTTCGCCCAGCGGGATCCGCAGCCCGATCAGGTCCTCGAGACGGTTCAGCAGGGCCAGCGTCGCCTTCGGGTTCGGCGGCTGCGACACGTAGTGCGGTACCGCGGCCCACAGGCTGACCGCGGGGACGCCGGCGTGGGTGCACGCCTCCTGGAGGACCCCGACGATGCCCGTGGGCCCCTCGTACCGCGTCTCCTCCAGGTCCATCGTCCGTGCCAGGTCCGCGTCCGAGGTGACCCCGCTCACCGGCACCGGCCGGGTGTGCGGGGTGTCGCCGAGCAACGCGCCCAGGATGACGACCATTTCGACGCCCAGCTCATGGGCGAAGCCGAGGATCTCGTTGCAGAACGACCGCCAGCGCATGGACGGTTCGATACCGCGCACCAGGACCAGGTCCCGGGGCTTCTCCCCGCCCACCCGCACCACGGACAGCCGCGTCGTCGGCCAGGTGATCTTCCGCGTACCGCCGTCCAGCCACACCGTGGGCCGGTTGACCTGGAAGTCGTAGTAGTCCTCGGCGTCCAGCGCCGCGAACACCTCGCCCTTCCACTCCCGGTCCAGATGACCGACCGCTGTGGAGGCGGCGTCCCCGGCGTCGTTCCAGCCTTCGAACGCGGCCACCATGACCGGGTCGATCAGCTCGGGCACCGACTCGAGCTCGATCACCCGGGCCTCCTTCCGATGTCTCCATACGTACGGAGCAACCTTACGGCTTCCGGGGGCCCCCGCCGCAGCCCTCTTGCACGGCCGGGTGAACCCTGCCACCGGGAGTGGATCATCGGGCGGATCAGTGCATCATGGCCCCCCGCGACACGGCGGCCCGCCGTTCCGCACCGGTAGGGCGGCGAGCCGGCCCCGCGTCAGCTCCGCGGCGAGGACGGCGCCTCCCGGCGCACCACCGGGGCGATCTCCTCCGCGAACCGCTGGAGCGTCTCCAACTGCTCCGGCCGGCCCAGCCCGAAGCCGTCCACGGTGATCGACTGGAGGTCGTGGCGGTAGACCTCGTGCCAGCCGAGGATCTTGTCGATGATCTGCTGCGGGCTGCCGATCAGCTGCGGTCCGCCCTCGATCGCCTCCTCGATCGTGCGGAACGGGGTGTTGTAGCCGGCCCTGCCCTCCAGACGCGGCTTGAAGACCTGCCGCACCCGCGCCTCGTACAGCGCCTTGTACCGGTCGATCGCCGCCTGTGAGCTGCTCGCGATGAGGAGTCCGCCCGATCCCGCCGCCACCTGGGCGTCCGCCGGATCGTGCCCGTACGCCTCGAACCGCTCCCGGTAGTGGGCGATGAGCCGGGCGTACGCCTCGCGCGGCTGGATGGCGTTCGCGGTGAACAGCGGGTCGCCGTGCTTGGCCGCCAGTTCGGGGGAGTTGCGGCTGGTCGCCGAGCCGTGCCAGACGCGCGGCACGCCCGCGTACGGGCGCGGCACCGTCGTCACGTTCTTCAGGGGCGGCCGGAACTCGCCCTCCCAGTCAACGCCCTCCTCGCTCCACAGCCGCCGCAGCAGCTCGTACTTCTCCTTCTGGAGGTCCCACTGCCGTGCTTCGTCGAGCCCGAACAGGTCGAAGTGGCCCGCCTCCGCGCCCTTGCCGACGACGAGTTCGACCCGGCCCCGGGATATCTGGTCGAGCGTCGCGAAGTCCTCCGCCACCCGGACCGGGTCGAGGATCGCGACGACGGTCACCCCGGTGAGCAGCCGGATGGTGCTGGTACGGGCCGCGATCGCGCCCAGCACGACGTTCGGACTGGAGGAGAGGAACGCCCCGGCGTGCCGTTCTCCGACGGAGTACGCGTCGAAGCCGAGCCGCTCCGCCACCGTGGCCGTGTCGATCACCTCCTCGAACCGGTCGGCGGCCGGGAGGAGTTCACCGGTGAGCGGGTGCGGTTCGTGGCCGATCAGGGAGAGCACGGAGAATCTCATGAACTCCACTGTCCCCGGGGCACGTTGCGAGCGTATGGCGGGAGTGTGGCGCGTGCGCCGGGGCGATCGCGCACGTCGGCGGGGGCGGCTCCCGAGGGAACCGCCCCCGTCCTGGCACGCGTGAGGCGGGTCAGTCCCGGTCGGTCAGCAGCTTCTCGACGCCGGCGCGGACGCCGTCCGTCGCCAGGCCCCGGATCGTCAGCGTGGTCCGCCGGCGCAGCACGTCGTCCGCCGTCTCGGCCCACTCGTGGTCCCGGGCGTAGGCGACCTGGGCCCAGATCTCCGGGGCGTCCGGGTGGACGCGCTCGGCCAGCTCCGGGCTCTCGTTCGCCAGCCGGGCGATGTCGAAGGCGAGCGAACCGTAGTGCGTGGCCAGGTGCCGGGCGGTGTCCGGCGCCATCCGGGGGCCGGGTGTGCCGCCGTCGATCAGCAGCCGGTGCGCCACCGCGTTCGGGTTGGCGATCCCGGGCAGCGGGAGCTTCCGGGGCAGCCGGCTCATCGGCTCCATGTCCTCGGCCAACGGGTGCCCGGGCAGGGCGGCCAGCTTGTTCATGACGGTGCGGCCGATGTGACGGAAGGTCGTCCACTTGCCGCCGGCGACCGACAGCATCCCGCCGCGGCCCTCGGTGACGACCGTCTCGCGCTTGGCCTTGGACGTGTCGCCGGGACCGCCGGGCAGCACCCGCAGACCCGCGAAGGAGTACGTGATCAGATCGCGCGACAGCTGCTGGTCCTTGATCGAGAACGCCGCCTCGTCGAGGATCTGCGCGGTGTCCGCCTCGGTCACCGCGACGTCCGCCGGGTCGCCCTCGTACTCCTCGTCCGTCGTGCCGAGCAGCAGCATGTCCTCCCAGGGGAGGGCGAACGTGATCCGGTACTTGTCGATCGGGGTGGCCAGCGCCGCCCGCCACGGCCGGGTCCGCTTGAGGACCAGGTGCGCGCCCTTGGACAGCCGGATGGAGGGGGCCGCGTTCGGGTCCTCCATCTTCCGCAGGTGGTCGACCCAGGGGCCGGTGGCGTTCAGCACGAGCCGGGCGGTGACGCCGAACTCGGTGCCGTCCGTGCTGTCCTTCAGGTCGGCGCCCGTGACCCGGCCCCGGGTGAAGCGGAGCCCGGTGACCGCCGCGTGGTTCAGGACGGCCGCGCCCGCGTCGACGGCCGCGCGGACCGTCATCAGGGCCATGCGCGCGTCGTTCATCTGATCGTCGCCGTAGACCGCGACGGCCTTGAGGTTGTCGGTGCGCAGCTCGGGGACGTCGCGCTGCGCCTTGGCCGGGGAGATGACGTGGCCGACGCCGTCGCCGAACGCGGAGAGCGCGGAGTAGGCGAAGACGCCCGCGCCGAGCTTGGCCGCGCCGTGCGGGCCGCCCTTGTAGACCGGCAGGTAGAAGGTGAGCGGGTTGGCCAGGTGCGGGGCCACCTCGCGGGAGACCGCGCGGCGCTCGAAGTGGTTCTCGGCGACCAGCTTGACCGCACCGGTCTGGAGGTAGCGCAGACCGCCGTGGAGGAGCTTGGAGGAGGCGGAGGAGGTGGCGCCGGCGAAGTCGCCGGCGTCCACCAGGGCCACCCGCAGCCCGGACTGCGCGGCGTGCCAGGCGGTGGAGATGCCCAGGATGCCGCCGCCGATGACCAGGAGGTCGTACGTGGCCCGGGACAGCTGCTCCCGGGTCTCGGCGCGGCTCGGCAGCGAGCCGGAGGCCGGGTGCGTTCCGAGGGCGGGAACGCTCTGCAGGGTGGTCATGGTGATGCTCCTCGTCAGCTTTCTTCGTCCTCGATCCAGCCCATGGTCCGTTCGACGGCCTTGAGCCAGCTCTTGTACTCGCGGGCACGGGTGTCCGCGTCCATGCGGGGTGTCCACTCGGCGGCCCGGCGCCAGTTGGCGCGCAGCGCGTCGGTGTCCGGCCAGAAGCCGACGGCGAGACCGGCGGCGTAGGCGGCGCCGAGGCAGGTGGTCTCGGCGACCATGGGGCGCACCACGGGCGCGTCCAGGAAGTCGGCGAGCGTCTGCATCAGCAGGTTGTTGGACGTCATGCCGCCGTCGACCTTGAGCGCGGTCAGCTCGACGCCGGAGTCCTTCGTCATGGCGTCGCTGATCTCACGGGTCTGCCAGGCGGTGGCCTCCAGGACGGCACGGGCGATGTGCGCCTTGGTGACGTAACGGGTGAGACCGGTGATCACCCCGCGGGCGTCGGGACGCCAGTAGGGGGCGAAGAGACCGGAGAAGGCGGGCACGAAGTACGCGCCGCCGTTGTCCTCGACCGAGGAGGCCAGCGTCTCGATCTCCGCGGCCGACTTGATCAGGCCCATCTGGTCACGCATCCACTGCACCAGCGACCCGGTGACCGCGATGGAGCCCTCCAGCGCGTACACCGGGGGTTTGTCGCCGATCTGGTAGCCGACGGTGGTGAGCAGCCCGTTGTACGAGTTCACCGGGGTGGAGCCGGTGTTCATCAGCATGAAGGTGCCGGTGCCGTACGTGGACTTGGCCTCGCCCTCGGCGAAACAGGTCTGGCCGAAGAGCGCCGCCTGCTGGTCGCCGAGCGCGGAGGCGACGGGAATGCCGTCGAGGATGCCGCCCTTGGCGTGGCCGTACACCTCGGCGGAGGAGCGGATCTCGGGGAGCACCGCGGCCGGGATGCCGAGGGAGGAGAGGATCTTCTCGTCCCACTCCATCCGGTGCAGGTTCATCAGGAGGGTGCGTGAGGCGTTGGTGACGTCGGTGACGTGCACCCCGCCGTCGGTGCCGCCGGTCAGGTTCCAGATGACCCAGGAGTCCATGGTGCCGAAGAGGATGTCGCCGGCCTCGGCGCGCTCGCGCAGCCCCTCGACGTTGTCGAGCAGCCAGCGGACCTTGGGGCCGGCGAAGTACGAGGCGAGCGGCAGCCCGGTCTCGCGGCGGAACCGGTCCTGGCCCACGTTGCGGCCGAGCTCCTTGCAGAGCGCGTCGGTGCGGGTGTCCTGCCAGACCAGCGCGTTGTGGACCGGCTCACCGGTGTTCTTGTCCCACATCAGCGTGGTCTCGCGCTGGTTGGTGATGCCGATCGCCTTGACGTCGGCGGAGGTGATGCCGGCCTTGACGACGGCCCCGGCGACGACCTCCTGGACGTTCTCCCAGATCTCGGTCGCGTCGTGCTCGACCCAGCCCGGCTTCGGGAAGATCTGCTCGTGCTCCTTCTGGTCGACGGAGACGATCCGGCCGTCCTTGTCGAAGACGATGCAGCGGCTGGAGGTGGTGCCCTGGTCGATGGCCGCGATGAACGGCCCGGTGCCGTGGGTGCCGGTGGTGTGTGCGTCGGTCACGGTGTGCTCCCGGAGGTCTGTGAAGTGAGGAGGTGCGGCTCGGACTGGGGTGTCTACGCGAAGGCGAGGTTGTAGAGCCCGCCGGCGAGTGCGCCACCGATGAGCGGACCCACGATGGGTACCCACGCGTAGCCCCAGTCCGAACCACCCTTGTTCGGCAGCGGCAGCAGGGAGTGCACGATGCGCGGACCGAGGTCGCGGACCGGGTTGATGGCGTAGCCGGTGGGGCCGCCGAGCGAGAGGCCGATACCGACGACGACCAGGGCGGTGATCAGCGCGCCGAGGACGCCGAGGCCGTTGCCCTCGTCATTGAGGCCCTGGGTCAGGATCGCCAGGACCAGCACGACGGTCGCGATGATCTCGGTGACGACGTTCTGGACGCCGTTGCGGATCTCCGGACCGGTGGAGAAGATCCCGAGCACCGGGCCGGCCTTCGGGGCCGCGGCCCGGTCGACCATGCCTTCGTCGGTGGACTTGGTCCCGACGATCTCCGGGTCGGTCAGATGCGCGTGGAACTGGCCGTAGTAGACCGCCCAGACGAGCAGGGCGCCGATCATCGCGCCGAGCAGCTGCGAGAAGAGGTAGAGGGGAACGTCGCCCCACGCGGTGCCGCCCTCGATGGCGAGGCCGACCGTGACCGCGGGATTGAGATGGGCGCCCGATACGCCGCCGGCGAGGTAGGCGCCGGTCAGCACGGCGAAACCCCACCCGAGGGTGATGGCCAGCCAGCCCGCGTCACGGGCCTTGGAGCTCTTCAACGTGACGGCGGCACAGACACCGCCGCCGAGCAGGATGAGTACGGCGGTACCTATGGTCTCGCCGATGAAAATGTCGGAGCTGGACACCCGCGACTCCTTTGTCCTTCGTCCAGGGGAGAGCGGAGCACCGGGCCCGCCGGTGATCCGCGCCCCAGATGGGTATCCACGAAGCGTGGGCAGCCCACCTGTAAGGGCTTGACCGGCCCTTGGCACCATCACACCCTAACGCGTATTGCCGTTAGGCGTTCGACAATGCCGACCGTTGAACGGCAGTGTTTCCCCCGAGTGAAGGAAGCGTCAAGGGTTCTGTGGTCCACGACTCGGCGCGCGACGCGATCGTTACCGCCAGGGGCCGGGGCGGCTCGGGGCGGGCTCGGACACGCCGCGGCGTGAGCGGCGACCGCCCGGCGCCGGGCGGCAGGAGCGGACGCGGCCGCGTACGGAGTCACGCGTACGGCGCCACGCGTACGGCGCCACGCGTACGGCGCTACGCGTACGGGCTCACGCCGACGGGCGCACACGTACGGGAGCGGGAGGGGGCGCGGCGCGGGGAGCGGGCGGGGCGGGCCGTGCGGATTCGTCAGAAGCGGTTGGCGCCCAGATCCCGGGAGACCGCGCGGGCGCAGTCCCGCACGGCCGCGATCAGCTCGGGGCGCAGCGTCCCGCCCGGGGCCACCCGCTCCACCGCGCCCGTCACGGCGACCGCCCCGACGGGCATCCTGCGCCGGTCGTGGATCGGGGCGGCCACCGCGGCCACGCCCTCCCAGGTCTCCTCGGCGTCGGCGGCCCAGCCCTGGGCCCGGATCAGGTCGAGCATCGACTCGAAGGCGTCGGCGGCGGTGACGGTGCGCCCGGTGAAGGAGCGGCGCTCCGCCTCCATTACCTCGCTGTGGGCCACCGGGTCGTACGCGGACAGCACCTTGCCCAGCGCCGTGGAGTGCAGCGGCTGCATGGCCCCGACCTCCAGCACCTGGCGGCTGTCGTCGGGCCGGAAGACGTGGTGGACGATCAGCACGCCGTGCTGGTGCAGCACCCCGAGGTGCACGCTCTCGCCGCTGGAGCGGGCCAGGTCGTCCGTCCAGACCAGGGCGCGCGCCCGCAGCTCGTGGACGTCCAGATAGCTGTTGCCCAGCCGCAGCAGCTCCGCGCCCAGCTGGTAGCGGCCCGACGCCGCGTCCTGCTCGACGAAGCCCTCCAGTTGGAGCGTGCGCAGAATGCCGTGCGCGGTGCCCTTGGCCAGCCCCAGCGAGGAGGCGATGTCGGAGAGCCCGAGCCGGCGCTCGCCGCCCGCCAGCAGGCGCAGCATCGCGGCCGCCCGCTCCAGCGACTGGATGTTCTTGGCCATCGCGCCGTACTCCTCCACCTCGGTTCGACAATGCTGAACACTATCGGTCGATGCCGACCTGCGCCGGACTCCGGGGGAAAGTCTCCGCCACCGGGCCGCACCCGCCGCACCCGCACAGCATGCAGTCCGTCCCATGGACGCCCCCTACGGTCCCGAGCGGTGTCGGGCTAGGCTGGCGAGGTGCGCCTTCCCCAAGAAGGACGCAAAGCCGACAGCCGTCGCATCCCTGGGAGATCATCCATGGCCTCGTTGCCGACATCCGCCGCCGACAGCCGGACCCGCGCAGACGCACTCCGAGAGGCGCTCGCCACCCGTGTGGTGGTGGCCGACGGGGCGATGGGCACCATGCTCCAGGCGCAGGACCCCACGCTGGAGGACTTCGAGAACCTCGAAGGCTGCAACGAGATCCTGAACGTCACCCGGCCCGACATCGTGCGTTCGGTACACGAGGAGTACTTCGCGGTCGGCGTCGACTGCGTCGAGACGAACACCTTCGGCGCGAACCACTCCGCCGCGAACGAGTACGAGATCGCCGACCGCATCTTCGAGCTCTCCGAGTCCGGCGCCCGGATCGCCCGCGAGGTCGCCGACGAGTTCGGCGCCAAGGACGGACGCCAGCGCTGGGTCCTCGGCTCGATCGGCCCCGGCACCAAGCTGCCCTCGCTCGGCCACATCACCTACGACGTCCTGCGCGACGGCTACCAGAAGAACGCCGAGGGCCTCCTGACGGGCGGCTCCGACGCCCTGATCGTCGAGACCACCCAGGACCTGCTGCAGACCAAGTCCAGCATCATCGGCGCGCGCCGGGCGATGGACGCCCTCGGCGTCCACGTGCCCCTGATCTGCTCCCTCGCCTTCGAGACGACCGGCGTCATGCTGCTGGGCTCCGAGATCGGCGCCGCCCTGACCGCCCTGGAGCCGCTGGGCATCGACCTGATCGGGCTGAACTGCTCGACCGGCCCGGACGAGATGAGCGAGCACCTGCGCTATCTCGCCCGCCACTCCCGTACGCCCCTGATGTGCATGCCCAACGCCGGCCTGCCCGTCCTCACCAAGGACGGCGCGCACTTCCCGCTCGGCCCCGACGGTCTCGCCGACTCCCAGGAGCACTTCGTCCGGGACTACGGCCTCTCCCTCATCGGCGGCTGCTGCGGTACGACGCCCGAGCACCTGCGGGCCGTCGTCGAGCGCGCCCGGGGGCTCACGCCGACCGAGCGCGACCCGCGCCCCGAGCCGGGCGCGGCCTCGCTCTACCAGACCATTCCCTTCCGGCAGGACACCGCCTACCTGGCGATCGGGGAGCGCACCAACGCCAACGGCTCCAAGAAGTTCCGCGAGGCCATGCTGGAGGCCCGCTGGGACGACTGCGTGGAGATGGCCCGCGACCAGATCCGCGAGGGCGCGCACATGCTCGACCTCTGCGTCGACTACGTGGGCCGCGACGGCGTCGCCGACATGGCGGAGCTGGCCGGCCGCTTCGCGACCGCCTCCACCCTCCCGATCGTGCTGGACTCCACCGAACTGCCCGTGCTCCGCGCCGGCCTGGAGAAGCTCGGCGGCCGGGCCGTGCTGAACTCGGTGAACTACGAGGACGGCGACGGCCCCGAATCCCGCTTCGCGCAGGTCAGCGCCCTGGCCTCCGAACACGGCGCCGCGCTGATCGCGCTGACGATCGACGAGGAGGGCCAGGCCCGTACGGTCGAGCACAAGGTCGCCATCGCCGAGCGGCTGATCGAGGACCTCACCACCAACTGGGGCATCCACGAGTCGGACATCCTCATCGACACCCTGACCTTCACCATCTGCACCGGTCAGGAGGAGTCCCGCGGCGACGGCGTCGCCACCATCGGGGCGATCCGCGAGCTGAAGCAGCGTCACCCGGACGTCCAGACCACGCTGGGCCTCTCCAACATCTCCTTCGGTCTGAACCCGGCCGCGCGGACCATCCTGAACTCCGTCTTCCTCGACGAGTGCGTCAAGGCCGGCCTGGACTCGGCGATCGTGCACGCCTCGAAGATCCTGCCGATCGCCCGGCTGGAGGAGGAGCAGGTCAAGGTCGCCCTCGACCTGATCTACGACCGCCGCAGCGAGGGCTACGACCCCCTCCAGAAGCTCATGGAGCTGTTCGAGGGCGTCAACATGAAGTCGATGAAGGCGGGCCGGGCCGAGGAGCTGATGGCCCTCCCGCTGGACGAGCGCCTCCAGCGCCGCATCATCGACGGCGAGAAGAACGGCCTGGAAGCCGACCTCGACGAGGCCCTCCAGGACACCCCGGCCCTCGACATCGTCAACAACACGCTGCTGGAAGGCATGAAGGTGGTCGGCGAGCTGTTCGGCTCCGGCCAGATGCAGCTGCCGTTCGTGCTCCAGTCCGCCGAGGTCATGAAGACGGCCGTGGCCCACCTGGAGCCGCACATGGAGAAGACCGACGACGACGGCAAGGGCACGATCGTGCTCGCCACCGTCCGCGGCGACGTCCACGACATCGGCAAGAACCTCGTCGACATCATCCTCTCCAACAACGGCTACACCGTCGTCAACCTCGGTATCAAGCAGCCCGTCTCCGCGATCCTGGAAGCCGCCGAGGAGCACCGCGCGGACGTGATCGGCATGTCCGGCCTCCTGGTGAAGTCGACGGTGATCATGAAGGAGAACCTCCAGGAGCTCAACCAGCGCAAGATGGCCGCCGACTTCCCCGTCATCCTCGGCGGCGCCGCGCTGACCCGGGCCTACGTCGAGCAGGACCTGCACGAGATCTACGAGGGCGAGGTCCGCTACGCCCGGGACGCCTTCGAAGGCCTGCGCCTCATGGACGCGCTCATCGGCGTCAAGCGCGGCGTGCCCGGCGCGGCCCTGCCCGAGCTCAAGCAGCGCAGGGTCCCCAAGAAGGACGTCGACACCGCGGTCCTGGAGGTCGAGGAGCCCGAGGGCTCGGTGCGCTCGGACGTCTCCACCACCAACCCCATCCCCGAGCCGCCGTTCCGGGGCACCCGCGTCATCAAGGGCATCCCGCTCAAGGACTACGCCTCCTGGCTCGACGAGGGCGCGCTCTTCAAGGGCCAGTGGGGCCTCAAGCAGGCCCGGTCCGGCGACGGACCGACGTACGAGGAGCTGGTGGAGACCGAGGGACGCCCGCACCTGCGCGGCTGGCTCGACCACCTCCAGTCCAACAACCTCCTGGAAGCGGCCGTCGTCTACGGCTACTTCCCCTGCGTCTCCAAGGGCGACGACCTGGTCCTCCTCCACGAGGACGGCTCCGAGCGCACCCGCTTCACCTTCCCGCGCCAGCGCCGCGGCCGCCGCCTCTGCCTCGCCGACTTCTTCCGCCCCGAGGAATCCGGCGAGAGGGACGTCATCGGCCTCCAGATCGTCACCGTCGGCTCCCGGATCGGCGAGGCCACCGCCGAACTGTTCGCCGCCAACTCCTACCGCGACTACCTGGAGCTGCACGGCCTCTCCGTCCAGCTCGCCGAGGCGCTCGCCGAGTACTGGCACGCCCGGGTCCGCAGCGAGCTCGGCTTCGCCGGGGAGGACCCCGCGGACGTCGAGGACATGTTCGCGCTGAAGTACCGCGGCGCACGGTTCTCGCTCGGTTACGGGGCGTGCCCGAACCTGGAGGACCGGGCCAAGATCGCCGACCTCCTCCAGCCGGAACGCATCGGCGTTCACCTCTCCGAGGAGTTCCAGCTCCACCCGGAGCAGTCCACCGACGCCATCGTCATCCACCACCCCGAGGCGAAGTACTTCAACGCGCGCTGAGGGGGTCTTCCCGGCCAAGGTCGGGTCCGCCCCTGATCGTCAAGTCCCCGTTGCCCCGTATTCCCGCCGCGGCCTCGCGCCCTTCGCGCACCGTGGCCGGACACGTCGTACACTGGTCGGTCCAGCGCAGGCCGGTCGCCCTCCCGTTCTCCGGGAATGGCGGCCGGCCTTCTCGTCCCTTACGGAAGGTGTGCCGGATGACCAGTACGGTCCCCGCGTCCTTGACCCGCACGGCCGAAGGCGCCGCCCTGCAGGCGGTCCTTCTCGACATGGACGGAACCCTGGTCGATACCGAGGGCTTCTGGTGGGACGTCGAGCAGGAGGTCTTCGCAGGCCTCGGGCACCGGCTCGACGAGGCCTGGCGGGACGTGGTCGTCGGCGGTCCGATGACCCGCAGCGCCGGCTACCTCATCGACGTCACCGGCGCCGACATCCGGCTGGAGGAGCTGACGGTGCTGCTCAACGACGGGTTCGAGAAGCGCATCGCGCGCGGGGTGCCGCTGATGCCGGGCGCCGAGCGGCTACTCGCCGAACTGGCCGCGTACGAGGTGCCCACCGCGCTCGTCTCCGCCTCCCACCGCCGGATCATCGACCGGGTGCTGGAATCGGTGGGCCGCCACCACTTCGCGCTCACCGTCGCCGGGGACGAGGTCGCCCGGACCAAGCCCCACCCCGAGCCCTACCTCACCGCCGCCGCGGGCTTCGGCGCCGACCCCTGGCGCTGCGCCGTCATCGAGGACACGGCGACCGGGGTGGCCGCCGCCGAGGCCGCCGGCTGCCGGGTCGTCGCCGTGCCTTCCGTCGCCCCGATCGCGCCCGCGGCCGGACGCGTGGTCGTCGGCTCCCTCGAAGAGGTCGACCTCGCCTTCCTGCGCAAGCTCATCACCCAGGCGGGCGGAACGGGCTGACCCGCACCGGGTGTGCACCCGCGCCCGCCGCGCACTTGTGAACGAACAGCGGATTTTCTGGTCGTCCCCGTGTGCGTTCCGACAACGTTCCGTGGATGTGGATCAGTCGCAGGGTGCGTCTGGGAAGAGGCCCGACAGGTGAGCTTCCTCACCTGCGGGCCTCCGGAGGGCCGCCGGGATCGGATGGGCTGTCCGTAATCGTTGGCGTATGTCACCCCGCCCGGTCGCCGGAGGCGCGGGAGCCGTCCGCCGGGCGGTCGGAGGTGCCACCCGCGGCTACTAGCTTGGATTCCTCACCTGCCGGGATGAGGGAGAACGTCCAGATGAACCGCAAGACCCTGGTGCTGCCGGCCGTCGTCGGCCTGCTCGCCCCCGTGCTCGCCGCCTGCGGCAGCACGGACAGCGGCGCCGGTGGCGACGGAGCCATCGTCGTCGGCACCACGGACCAGCTCGTGGCCTCCAAGGAGAACCCCGCGCCGCTCGACCCGGCCATCGGCTACGAGGCGGGCGTCTGGAACGTCCTGCGGCAGACCGTGCAGACCTTGACCACGGTGCCGAGCGGCGGCGGCGAGCCGGTGCCCGAGGCCGCCCGCAGCTGTACCTTCACCGACACCGCGAACGAGAGCTACCGCTGCACCCTGCGGCCGGGCCTCACCTTCGCCGACGGGGCACCCGTCACCGCCGAGGACGTGAAGCACTCCATCCAGCGGGTCATCGACATCGACGCGGACAGCGGGCCGGTCGGACTCCTCGCCAACATCGACATGATCGAGACCAAGGGCGACGACCAGGTGATCTTCCACCTGAACGCGCCCGACGCGACCTTCCCGTACAAGCTCGCCACCCCCGCCGCCGGCATCGTCCCGAAGGCGCAGTACCCGGCGAAGAAGGGCCGCACCGGCTTCCAGGTGAACGGCTCCGGCCCGTACACCATGAAGCCGCGGGTCGAGGGGGGCCGGGTCGTCGAGATCGCCTTCACCAGGAACCCCTCGTACAAGGGCGAGCTGAAGGTCCTCAACGACGAGGTCGAGATGGAACTGTTCCCCGACGCCGAGGCCATGGGCAAGGCGCTCGACGAGGAGAAGATCCACATGATGACCCGGGCGATGTCGCCCCAGCAGGCCCGCGACATGCTCGTGGAGCCGGAGGAGGGCATCGAGCTCACCGAGCTGCCCGGCCTGGCCATCAGCTACCTCGGGTTCGACACCAAGGACCCCGCGGTCAGCAAGCCCGTCCGCCAGGCCATCGCGCAGATCGTCGACCGGGGCGCGATCGCGGGTAAGGTGTACGGCACCACCGCCGAACCGCTGTACTCGCTGATCCCGTCCAGCATCGCCGGGCACACCAACGCCTTCTTCAACAAGTACGGCGAGCCCAGCACCGCCAAAGCCCGGGCGATCCTCGACGACGCCGGGATCAAGACGCCGGTGAAGTTCACCCTGCACTACACCAGCGACCACTACGGCCCGGCCACCGCCGAGGAGTTCAAGGCGATCCAGCAGCAGCTGAACAGCTCGGGCCTCTTCGACGTCTCCGTCCAGGGCAAGGAGTGGTCGCAGTACCGCCCCGAGCAGAAGCGCGGTGACTACGCGGCCTACGGCATGGGCTGGTTCCCCGACTTCCCGGACCCGGACAACTACACCGCGCCCTTCCTGGACGAGAACAACTTCCTCAACTCGCCCTACCGCTCGCGCGAGGCGCAGAAGGTCCTCATCCCGCAGTCCCGCCGCGAGACCGACCGCACCGCCGCCGGCCCCACCTACGAGAAGCTCCAGGACATCGTCGCCACCGATGTTCCGGTGCTGCCGATCTGGCAGGGCAAGCAGTACGTGGCCTCCCGCGACGGGATCGCCGGTGTGGAGCGCTCCGTCAGCGCCACCTCCGAACTCCAGCTCTGGGAACTCAACCGGCCCAGCGCCTGAGACCCGACCCGAAGCCGTCCGGCCCGCCCCCTCCTGTTTCCAGGACGGGGGCGGGCCGGACGGCTTCGTCGTGTGCGTATGCGTATGCGTATGTGCGCGTGTGCGTTGTGGTGCGGGTGTGCGGGGCCGCTACTGCGCGCCGGGACGCACCAGCCCGCTCTCGTACGCGTACACCGCGGCCTGCACCCGGTCCCGCAGGCCCAGCTTCGTCAGCACATGGCCCACATGCGTCTTGACCGTCGTCTCGCTGACGAACAGATCCGCCGCGATCTCCGCGTTGGACAGCCCCCGCGCCACCAGCTTCAGCACCTCGACCTCACGGTCCGTCAGCGTGTGCAGGGCGTCCGGCACCGGGTCCTCACCGGACGGCAGGTGGTCCGCGTACTTGTCCAGCAGACGGCGCGTGATGCTCGGCGCGAGCATCGCCTCGCCCGCCGCCACCACCCGGATCGCCTGCACCAGCTCCGCCGCCGGGGCGTCCTTCAGCAGGAAGCCGCTCGCCCCGGCGCGCAACGCCTCCACCACGTACTCGTCCAGATCGAAGGTGGTCAGCACCAGCACCTTCGCCGGGCCGTCCTTCCCGGGGCCGGAGATCTGACGCGTGGCCTCCACGCCGTCCATCCGCGGCATCCGGATGTCCATCAGCACCACATCGGGCTGCAGCGCCCGCACCTGATCGATGGCCTGCAGACCGTCACCGGCCTCACCGACCACCGCCAGATCGCCTTCGGCCTCCAGAATCATTCGGAAACCGGTGCGCAGCAGAGGCTGGTCATCGACCAGAAGGACGCGGATCGCCACAGGAACTCCTTAAGGGCCCTCAAGGGCCACGGCACGGCCGGCCTCGGCCTGGACCGGTCCCATTCTGCCCTGGCCATCCTCACCCGAATCCGCAGGGCGGACCGACAGCGGGTATACCGGGGGAGTCCCGCCGAATTCCGGACACACCGCCTGGTGGTCGCACCAGCCGCACAGCTTCGTCGGCCGGGGCCGCCAGTCCCCGGTCTCCGTCGCCAGCGAGATCGCCTCCCACAGCGCCAGCAGCTTGTGCTCCACCCGCTCCAGGTCCGCCACCACCGGGTCGTACGTCAGCACGTCCCCGCTGCCCAGATAGACCAGCTGGAGGCGGCGCGGCACCACGCCCTTCAGCCGCCAGATCACCAGCGCGTAGAACGTCATCTGGAACAGCGGACCCTCGGAGTACTCCGGCCGCGGCGCCTTGCCCGTCTTGTAGTCGACGATCCGGACCTCGCCGCTCGGCGCGATGTCCACGCGGTCGATCACCCCGCGCAGCCGCAGCCCCGACTCCAGCTCCGTCTCGACGAACAGCTCACGCTCCGCCGGCTCAAGACGCGTCGGGTCCTCCAGCGAGAACCACCGGTCCACCAACCGCTCCGCCTCACCCAGCCAGCGCGTCAGGCGCTCCCCCTCGGTGTCCCCGGCGAACAGCCCGGTCAACTCCGGCTTCGACTCCAGCAGCCGGTCCCACTGGCCGGGGATCAGCGCCCGCGCCCGCGGCGCCGTCCGGTCGGCCGCCGGTGCGTCGAAGAGCCGCTCCAGCACCGCATGGACCAGCGTGCCGCGGGTAGCCGCCTCGCTGGGCTTCTCCGGCAGCTTGTCGATGACCCGGAAGCGGTAGAGCAAGGGACACTGCATGAAATCGCTCGCCCGCGACGGCGACAGGGACGAAGGCGGCTGGGGCGGCCGCGGCACGGAGGTCATGTCTGAAGACCCTACGGCCCGCCACTGACAACGAGCGGCATACCATCGACGGCAGACCCTCCCACACTGCATGATCGTGGCCAACGCCACTCACCGAACCGAAGGGACCCCGTGGACGACAGCGGCGACAGCGGGCGGCCGCAGCCCGGCGCAGGGGGAACGGCCCCCGGCGCCGACCCCGACAACGGCAAGCCGAAACGCCCCGCCGAGCCGGGCGGCGGCCTGCTCATGGGCCGGCCCTTCGGCGTGCCCGTCTACGTCGCCCCCAGCTGGTTCGTCGTCGCCGCGCTGATCACCTGGGTGTTCGGCGGTCAGCTCGACCGTGTGCTGCCGGAGCTGGGCGCCGCCCGATACCTCGTCGCCCTGTTCTTCGCCATCGCCTTCTACGCCTCCGTGCTCGTACACGAACTGGCCCACACGGTCGCCGCGCTGCGCTACAAGCTCCCCGTCCGCCGCATCCAGCTCCAGTTCTTCGGCGGGGTCTCGGAGATCGAGAAGGAGAGCGAGACACCCGGCCGCGAGTTCGTCCTGGCCTTCGTCGGACCGCTCCTGTCCCTGGTCCTCGGCGGCGTCTTCTACGGCGCGATGCAGTTCGTCGAGCCCGGCACGGTCCCCGGCGTCCTGGTCGCGGGCCTGATGATCTCCAACCTCATCGTGGCCGCCTTCAACCTGCTGCCCGGCCTGCCGCTGGACGGCGGCCGGATGCTCCGCGCCGTCGTCTGGAAGATCACCGGCAAGCCCATGAGCGGCACCATCGCCGCCGCCTGGGTCGGCCGCGGCCTCGCCGTCGTCGTCCTCGTCGGACTGCCGCTGCTCACCCACACCGGAGCACTCGGCGGCACCGCGCAGGACATCGGCGGCGTCGAGACCGTCATGGACGCGCTGCTCGCCGCGATCCTCGCGGGCATCATCTGGACCGGCGCCGGGAACAGCCTGCGCATGGCCCGCCTCCGCGAGCACCTGCCCGACCTCCGGGCCCGCACCCTGACCCGCCGCGCCGTCCCCGTCGAGTCCGCCACCCCGCTCTCCGAAGCGCTGCGCCGGGCCAACGAGGCGGGCGCCCGCGCCCTCGTCGTCGTCGACGGACAGGGCGACCCCAAGGGCGTCGTCCGCGAGGCCGCCATCGTCGGAGTCCCCGAACACCGCCGCCCCTGGGTCGCCGTCAGCGGCCTCGCCCAGGACCTCACCGACGGTATGAGGATCCCCGCGGAACTGGCCGGCGAAGCCCTCCTGGACCGGCTCAAGGCCACCCCCGCCACCGAGTACCTGGTCGTCGAGGAGACCGGCGAGATCTACGGAGTCCTCTCCACCGCCGACGTGGAGCGCGCCTTCGTCAAGGCCATGGCCCGCCCCGGCGCCTGACGCCCTCCAGGACGGCCGACGGCCGTGGCCCGGGCGGTCGGCGGCCCGGGAATCCCCGGTAGGCTGGTCACATGTCTGAACCGACCGGTGCCGCCCGCCGACGTGGGCCCTTCAAGGTCGGGGACCAGGTACAGCTCACCGACCCCAAGGGCCGCCACTACACCTTCACGCTCGAAGCCGGAAAGAACTTCCACACCCACAAGGGTTCTTTCCCGCACGACGAGCTGATCGGTGCTCCCGAGGGCAGTGTTGTCCGCACCACGGGAAACGTCGCCTATCTCGCGCTGCGCCCCCTGCTCCCCGACTACGTCCTGTCCATGCCCCGCGGCGCCGCCGTGGTCTACCCCAAGGACGCCGGCCAGATCCTGGCCTTCGCCGACATCTTCCCCGGCGCCCGTGTCGTGGAGGCCGGGGTCGGATCCGGCTCGCTCAGCACCTTCCTGCTGCGCGCCATCGGCGAGCAGGGCATGCTGCACTCCTACGAGCGCCGCGAGGACTTCGCCGAGATCGCCCAGCAGAACGTCGAGCGCTACTTCGGCTCCCCGCACCCGGCCTGGCAGCTGACCGTCGGCGACCTCCAGGACAACCTCTCCGACACCGACGTCGACCGTGTCGTGCTGGACATGCTCGCCCCCTGGGAGTGCCTGGAGGCCGTCTCCAAGGCCCTGGTGCCCGGCGGCATCCTCTGTGCCTACGTCGCCACGACGACCCAGCTCTCGCGCACCGTCGAGTCCATCCGCGAGATCGGCTGCTTCGCCGAACCGCAGCCCTGGGAGTCGATGATCCGCAACTGGCACGTGGAGGGCCTCGCCGTCCGCCCCGACCACCGGATGATCGGCCACACCGGCTTCCTGGTCACCGCCCGCCGCCTCGCGGACGGCGTCGAGCCGCCGCTGCGCCGCCGCCGCCCGTCCAAGGGCGCCTACGGCGACGACTACGACGGACCCGGCAGCCAGAGCCGTGGCGGCCCCGCCGCCGACCGCGGCTGACCCGTCCAACGCACCGGCGCCGCCGCGCGGTTCCCCGACCGACCGGGGAACCGCGCGGCGGCGCCTTTTCGTCGCCCCCGCCGTTCCGCCCCGGTGTGAGGTGTGGCACGATGCCGGCAACCCCTCGGAGGTGTCCCCACCCCCTCACCGGGCTTCCAGGAACCATCAGGAGACATACCGCGTGCAGACCCCCGCGCTCCCGGATCTCGCCCACACCGCCGCCAAGCCGATGCACTGGCTCGCCACGGCCGCGGCGATGGCCGGGGTCGTCGCACTGGCCGGGCTGCTCCAGCCCCGTACGGCCACCGCGACCGCCACGGCCCCCGAGCAGCGGACCACCACGCAGCACGGCGCCCCGCTCCCGACCCGGCCGGCGTGGAGTTCCCGCTGGAGTGCGGCGGCGCCGGGACGACCGTCGCGAAGAAGGCCTCCGGGGACCTCGACGGCGACGGGCGGCCGGAAACCGTCGCCGTGGTGCACTGCGCCGCCGGATCGGGGACCCCGCCCGGCGGCATCTACGTCCTGACACGGAGCAGCGGGGCCGCACCCCGGGTCGTGGCGACCCTGGTGGACCCCGCTGACAGGAAGACCGTCGGGGACTTCGCCGTACGCGAGGGCCTCGTCTCGGCGACCCTGCTCGGCTACTCCTCGCTCGACGTGCCCCGCTGCTGCCCCGACCAGGAGGAACAGGCCTCCTGGCGGTGGAAGGGGAAGGCGTTCGTCCGCACCTCCGGGGACCTCGCGCGCAGCGTCTGAGCGCGCACCGCGGGGCTCCGGCCGGCGTCGGGGCGCGAGCCCCCCGTACCGGCTAGTCGGCGTCGGGGCCGTACACCTCGACGCTGTCCTTGACGCGCCGCACGTGGATGCAGTCCCCGGGGCACTCCTTGGCCGAATCGACGACGTCCTGGAGGAGCGGCAGCGGCACGGGCGTGGTCGCCCCCGGGCTCTGCAGGAGCTCGTCGTCGCCGCTCTTCACATAGGCCAGGCCGTCGATGTCCAGCTCGAAGACGTCGGGGGCGTACTGCACACAGATGCCGTCGCCCGTACAGAGGTCCTGGTCGATCCAGACCTCCAGGTCCTGCGTGTCACTGTCGCCCGGCGGGTCCTGCTGCACGGTCATGTGTCCTGCCGTTCCTGCGTATCTGAACCAATTGGAGCCAGCCCTGACGGGTGTTGAACGGTTCGACGATACAACCGGCGGCTTTCCGGTGGCGAAGGGTGGGTATTCCCTTGACGTGAGGGAGAGCGCAAGGGTGAAGATCGGACACGCCCCGCAGTCTTTGTGATCTAGGGGTTTCAATCACCACCCACCCAGGTAGGGTCAGGAAGCGTCCAGCTCCCCATGGAGGAGGTGAGGACCGTGGCAGCCCACGACGACGACATGAACCGCGGCATCCGGCCCGCGCGAGGGTCAGAGGACCCAGCCGGCCAGGTTGCCTATCTCGAGCAGGAGATCGCCGTCCTGCGACGTAAGCTCGCCGACTCTCCGCGTCATACGAGGATTCTCGAAGAGCGGATCGTCGAGTTGCAGACGAACCTGGCAGGCGTGTCCGCACAGAACGAGCGGCTCGCCAACACGCTCCGTGAGGCGCGTGACCAGATCGTGGCCCTCAAGGAGGAGGTCGACCGGCTGGCGCAGCCGCCGGCCGGCTTCGGCGTCTTCCTGCAGGCCAACGAGGACGGTACCTGCGACATCTTCACCGGGGGCCGCAAGCTCCGGGTGAACGTGAGCCCCAGTGTCGAGCTCGAGGAGCTCCGGCGTGGCCAGGAGGTCATGCTCAACGAAGCGCTCAACGTGGTCGAGGCCATGCAGTTCGAGCGCGCCGGGGACATCGTCACCCTCAAGGAGATCCTTGAGGACGGCGAGCGCGCCCTGGTGGTCGGGCACACCGACGAGGAGAGGGTGGTGCGGCTCGCCGAGCCGTTGCTGGACATCACCATCCGCTCCGGCGACGCCCTGCTCCTGGACTCCAGGTCGGGTTACGTCTACGAGGTGGTCCCCAAGAGCGAGGTCGAGGAGCTGGTCCTCGAAGAGGTCCCGGACATCGACTACGACAAGATCGGCGGCCTGGGCGACCAGATCGAGCTGATCCGCGACGCGGTCGAGCTTCCGTACCTGCACCCCGACCTCTTCAAGGAGCACGAGCTCCGCCCGCCGAAGGGCATCCTGCTCTACGGTCCGCCCGGCTGTGGCAAGACCCTCATCGCCAAGGCCGTCGCCAATTCGCTCGCCAAGAAGGTCGCCGAGGTCACCGGGCAGCCCACGGGGAAGAGCTACTTCCTCAATATCAAGGGTCCCGAGCTCCTCAACAAGTACGTCGGCGAGACCGAGCGGCACATCCGCCTGGTCTTCCAGCGTGCGAGGGAGAAGGCGAGCGAGGGCACCCCCGTCATCGTCTTCTTCGACGAGATGGAGTCCCTCTTCCGTACCCGCGGCAGCGGCGTCAGCTCGGACGTGGAGAACACCATCGTCCCGCAGCTGCTCGCCGAGATCGACGGTGTGGAGGGCCTGGAGAACGTCATCGTCATCGGCGCCTCCAACCGCGAGGACATGATCGACCCCGCCATCCTGCGACCCGGCCGTCTCGATGTGAAGATCAAGATCGAGCGCCCGGACGCCGAGGCGGCAAAGGACATCTTCGCGAAGTACCTCACCCCGGGGCTCCCGCTGCACGCGGACGATCTGGCCGAGCACACCGGCTCCCGGCCGGCCGCCGCCCACGCCATGATCCAGTCCGTCGTGGAGCGGATGTACACGGAGTCCGAGGAGAACCGCTTCCTGGAGGTCACCTACGCCAACGGCGACAAGGAAGTCCTCTACTTCAAGGACTTCAACTCCGGCGCGATGATTCAGAACATCGTCGACCGGGCGAAGAAAATGGCCATCAAGGCATTCCTGGAACAGGGCCAGAAGGGACTGCGGGTCGCTCATCTCCTGCAGGCCTGCGTGGACGAGTTCAAGGAGAACGAGGACCTGCCGAACACGACCAACCCGGACGACTGGGCCAGGATTTCCGGCAAGAAGGGTGAGCGGATCGTCTTCATCCGCACACTCGTCACCGGAAAGCAGGGCGCGGACACCGGCCGTTCCATCGATACGGTGGCCAATACCGGCCAATACCTGTAATACGCGGACCGGCTGCGGAAGCCCCCGGGGTTTCCGCAGCCGGTTTCATTCCCCCGTTCCGGCCGTGCCGGAGCAATGTCGCAATGGAGCTCCCCACCGGCGCAGAGGCGCTCTAGGCTCTGCGGTACCGCCGAGTCGCGCAGTGCGGTGACGGGCACCGCACACGCAACCGGACACAGCAGCGGTACTTGAGCGTCGTCCCCGGAGGGGCCGGCGCCGGGCAAGGAGGGCCGCATGACCGTACGGCGAGTAATGGGCATCGAGACGGAGTACGGGATCTCCGTCCCCGGCCACCCCAACGCCAATGCCATGCTCACCTCGTCCCAGATCGTCAACGCCTACGCGGCGGCGATGCACCGGGCGCGCCGCGCCCGGTGGGACTTCGAGGAGGAGAACCCGCTGCGTGACGCGCGAGGCTTCGACCTCGCCCGGGAGACCGCCGACTCCAGTCAGCTGACCGACGAGGACATCGGCCTGGCCAATGTCATCCTCACCAACGGCGCCCGGCTGTACGTCGACCACGCGCACCCCGAATACAGCTCCCCGGAGATCACCAATCCGCGCGACGCGGTGCTCTGGGACAAGGCCGGCGAACGGATCATGGCGGAGGCGGCCGAGCGGGCGGCCGCCATCCCGGGCGCGCAGCCGATCCACCTCTACAAGAACAACACCGACAACAAGGGCGCCTCCTACGGCACGCACGAGAACTACCTCATGCAGCGGGAGACGCCGTTCTCGGACATCGTGCGCCATCTGACGCCGTTCTTCGTCTCGCGCCAGGTCGTCACGGGCGCGGGCCGGGTCGGCATCGGCCAGGACGGCAACGAGCACGGCTTCCAGATCAGTCAGCGCGCCGACTACTTCGAGGTCGAGGTCGGACTGGAGACCACGCTCAAGCGCCCCATCATCAACACCCGGGACGAGCCGCACTCCGACGCCGAGAAGTACCGTCGGCTCCATGTGATCATCGGCGACGCCAACCTCTCGGAGATCTCCACCTATCTCAAGCTCGGCACCACGTCCCTGGTGCTGGCCATGATCGAGGACGCCTTCATCAACGTCGACCTCGCGGTCGACCAGCCCGTGCGCACCCTGCACCAGGTCTCCCACGACCCGGACCTCCGGCAGCTGATCACGCTCCGCAGCGGCCGGACGCTCACCGCGGTCCAGCTCCAGATGGAGTATTTCGAGCTGGCCCGCAAGTACGTCGAGGAGCGGTACGGCGCGGACGCCGACGAGCAGACCAAGGACATCCTGGTCCGCTGGGAGGACACCCTCAACCGGCTGGAGACCGATCCGATGAGCCTGTCGGGCGAGCTGGACTGGATCGCCAAGCGGGAGCTCATGGAGGGCTACCGCCGCCGCGACGCGCTGGACTGGGACGCGCCCCGGCTGCATCTGGTGGATCTCCAGTACGCGGACGTACGGCCCGACAAGGGCCTCTACAACCGTCTGGCGGCCCGCGGGAAGATGAAGCGCCTCCTGGACGAGGACGAGGTCACCAGGGCCCGTACGAAGCCCCCGGAGGACACCAGGGCCTACTTCCGCGGGCGCTGCCTGGAGCAGTACGCCGACGACGTGGCGGCGGCCTCGTGGGACTCGGTGATCTTCGACCTGCCGGATCGCGACTCGCTGCAGCGGGTGCCCACCCTGGAACCGCTGCGCGGCACGAAGGAACACGTCAAGGACCTGCTGGACCGCTGCCGGACGGCGGAGGAGCTGGTCCGGGTGCTGTCGGGCGGCTGAAAGGCCTCCGGGCTGGGAATCAATCACCTTGAGGGCGGGCGTTGCCTCAACTACCGGGTCAAATGTCGGACCCCGTGGGTAGGGTCTGATCAAGAGCTTCGATTGCTTCGAACCGAGCGGGGTGAGCTACATGGCGACCAAGGACACCGGCGGCGGACAGCAGAAGGCGACACGTTCCACCGAGGAGACCGAGGAGCAGGCGCAGGACGCGCAGGCGTCCGAGGACCTCGCGGAGCGCCAGGAGAAGCTGAGCGACGACGTCGACTCGGTCCTGGACGAGATCGACGACGTCCTGGAGGAGAACGCCGAGGACTTCGTTCGGTCGTTCGTTCAAAAGGGTGGACAGTAGTTCATCAGTGTGAACGCCCGGATGTGTTCCGGGAGCTCACACGGATATGCGCGCAGACAACGGGGGGAGGGGGTGCCGGCGTTCGCCACGGCGTGCGTCGTCACCCCCCGCCCGCCGATCCCGGGGGCCGTTTCCCGGTCCCGCCGGATCGGTGCGGATAACCCCTGCCGAACATGTGGATCACTCCCGTCGGGCGGGTAGGGTCCGTGGCGTACGTACTTGCTTCAACGGCAATCCGGCCATCGGCAAGTCGGGGGATGATCCTGACTCTCCTGCGCAGGGCCATCGCATACCTGGAGGGAAACGCGTGGAAGCCAACACTCGTAGCACCGGGCGTCTACCAGCTGCCTTCCTGACGCCGGGTTCGTCCTCGTTCATGGACTTCCTGTCCGACCAGTCGCCCGAGATGCTCCCGGGCAACCGGAGCCTCCCGCCGCTCCAGGGGGCCATCGAGGCGCCGCACGGGACGACCATCGTCTCGGCGTCCTTCCCCGGTGGCGTGGTCCTGGCCGGCGACCGGCGCGCCACCATGGGCAACATGATCGCCTCGCGCGACATGCAGAAGGTCTTCCCGGCCGACGAGTACTCCGCGGTGGGCATCGCCGGCACCGCCGGACTGGCCGTGGAGATGGTCAAGCTGTTCCAGCTGGAGCTGGAGCACTTCGAGAAGGTCGAGGGCGCCCAGCTCTCCCTGGAGGGGAAAGCCAACCGCCTCTCCACCATGATCCGCAGCAACCTCGCCATGGCCATGCAGGGCCTCGCCGTGGTGCCCCTCTTCGCCGGCTACGACGTCGACCGCGAGAAGGGCCGCATCTTCTCCTACGACGTCACCGGCGGCCGTACCGAGGAGAGCGGCTACGCGGCCACCGGGTCCGGGTCGATCTTCGCCCGCAACGCGATGAAGAAGCTCTACCGCCAGGACCTGACGGAGGAGCAGGCCCTCACCCTGGTCGTGCAGGCGCTGTACGACGCGGCGGACGACGACTCGGCGACCGGCGGCCCCGACGTGGCCCGCCGCATCTACCCGATCGTCACCGTCATCACCGACGAAGGCTTCCGGAGGCTGACCGACCAGGAGTCCTCCGAGATCGCGCGCTCCATCCTGGAACGCCGACTCGAGCAGCCCGACGGCCCGCGCGCCGCGCTGCTCTGATCCGGACCTCTAGCCTCCAGACGCACTCGTCACTGACAGAAAGGGACGGATAGCCGGTGTCGACGCCGTTCTATGTCTCACCCCAGCAGGCCATGGCCGACCGGGCGGAATACGCCCGCAAGGGCATCGCCCGTGGTCGCAGCCTCGTTGTGCTGCAGTATGCCGACGGCATTGTGTTCGTCGGCGAGAACCCGTCCCGCGCTCTGCACAAGTTCAGCGAGATCTATGACCGGATCGGCTTCGCGGCCGCCGGCAAGTACAACGAGTACGAGAACCTCCGCATCGGTGGTGTGCGCTACGCCGATCTGCGCGGATACACCTACGACCGGGACGATGTGACGGCCCGTGGGCTGGCCAACGTCTACGCCCAGACGCTCGGCACCATCTTCTCCAGCGCTGCCGAGAAGCCGTACGAGGTGGAGCTGGTGGTCGCCGAGGTCGGCAGCGCCGCCGAGGGTGACCAGATCTACCGGCTGCCGCACGACGGTTCGATCGTGGACGAGCACGGCTCGGTCGCGGTCGGCGGCAACTCCGAGCAGATCAGCACCTTCCTCGATCAGCGCCACCGCGACGGGATGACGCTGGCCGAGGCGCTCAAGCTGGCCGTCCAGGCGCTCTCGCGGGAGCCGGGCGGCGGCGAGCGGGAGATCCCGGCGGAACGCCTGGAGGTCGCGGTCCTGGACCGCACCCGCCCCCAGCAGCGCAAGTTCAAGCGGATCGTCGGCCGTCAGCTGGCCCGGCTGCTGGACACGGAGGCCGCCGGCAGCACGCCGACGGACGCCCCGTCCGACATCGAGGACACCGACATCACGGACGGCACGGACCGTGCCGACAGCACTCCCGACTCCACGGAGGAGACGGACAAGTAGGGGACGAGCGGCGCCCCTCGGGGCGCTGTGCCCCCGGGTCCCGGCCCGGGGGCACCGTCATGTCCGGGCGGCGGGCGGCGGCGCCGTGGAGCCGCGTACGACGAGCCGGACCGGCAGACCGCCCCGCTGGACGGGGCGACCGTCCAGCACCGCGAGCAGCGCCTCCATGCCCCGCTCCCCGACCTGCTCCGCCGGCAGCCGCACCGTGGTCAGCTCCGGCTCCAGCGCGGTGGCCAGGGCCAGGTCGTCGAATCCGGTGACCGACAGTTCGTCCGGCACCCGCAGCCCGAGCCTGCGGGCCGCCTTGCAGGCCCCGGCGGCCAGGATGTCGTCGTCGCAGATGATCGCGGTGGGCCGGTCCCCGATGGCCGACAGGGCCTGTTCGGCCGCCTCGGACCCCGCCCGGACCTCCAGAGGGGCGCGCACCGTGCGCACCGTCACGTCCCCCGCCGCTCCCAGCGCGTCGTGCAGCGCCCCGGCGCGCACCGCGAACGTCCAGGTGTCCACGGCGGACGCCAGATGCAGGAAGCGGCGGTGGCCGAGCCCCAGCAGATGGGCCGTCACCTGCCGCATGCCGTCGACGATGTCGAGGTTCACCCGGGCGGCGGGCCCGGTGTCCGAGGGGTCGCTGTCCAGCATCACCAGCGGCAGATCCGCCCCGTGCAACGCGCCCAGCGCGTCGGCTGCCATCGAGGACGCGATGACCCCGTCGAGCGCGGCGCGGGCCGAGGCGAACGGGTCCCGGGCCGGGCCCGTGCCGTCGGGCGAGGGGTAGAGCACCACGCCGAAGTCGTGCTCGGCGGCGAGCGCCGCGGCCCCGGCGTACACCCGCGCGAAGAACTCGTTGGTGAGCGCCGGCACCACCAGCAGCGCGGTCCTGGTGCGGCCGAGCCGCAGACTGCGCGCCGCCAGATTGGGCCGGTAGCCGATCTCCGCCGCGGTGTCCCGGACCCGCTGGGCCGTGGTCTCCGACACCCTGCCCGGCCACTTCCCGCCGAGCACCAGGGAGACCGTCGCCTGGGAGACGCCCGCCGCACGGGCCACGTCGCGGCTGGTGGGCCGGGCGGGGCCGGGCTGCTGCGCGCTGGTCACTCGTGCCTCCGTGCGGGATGTTTCCGTAACGCCGCGCGGTGGACCCGCGAACTGCGCACATGGTACGTATGAACCTCGAAGTTATACGTAACACCTCGGGGGCGGCGCAGCCGACCGGGGCGGAGAGGGGCGGACATGGCCGCGGGATATCTGGACATCCTCCGGGCGCGGCATGCCGCCCGGCTGCTGACGGGCACCCTCGTGGGGCGGCTGCCCAACGGCACCGCGCACATCGCGATCGTGCTGTTCACCCGGGCGGAGGGCGGCAGCTACACCCTGGCCGGCGTGCTCGCCGCCGCCTACGGACTGGCCACCGCCGTCGGGCAGCCGCTGCTCGGCCGGGCGGTCGACCTCTACGGGCAGCCCCGCGTCCAGCTCCCGGCCGCCGTGGTCTCCGCGCTCGGCATGACGCTGCTGGCCGTCACGGGCCTCTCCTCGCTCCCGCTGGCCTACCTCGCCGTCATCATCGCCGGAGTCGCCACACCGCCGCTGGAGGGCGGCCTGCGGGCCCTGTGGCCCAGCGTCCTCAAGGGCGAGGGCCAGGTGCACCGGGCCTACGCCATGGACGCCGTGGCGCAGGAGATCATGTTCACCGTCGGCCCGCTCCTGGTGACGCTGCTCGTATCGCTCTGGTCGCCTGCCGCCGCGCTGCTCGTCATCAACGCCATCGGGGTCCTCGGCGCCCTCTCGGTCGTCCTGTCCGAGCCCTCGCGGACCTGGCGCTCCGCGCCCCGTGAGGCGCACTGGCTCGGCGCCCTGCGCTCGCCCGGTCTCCTCGCCCTGCTAGGCGCGTTCTTCTTCGTCGGGCTCGCCCTCGGCTCCATCACGGTGGCCGGGGTGGCGTACGCGGACGACCACGGCCGGGAATCGGTGTACGGGTGGCTGATGGCCGCACTCGGGCTCGGCGCGCTGATCGGCGGGCTCGGCTACGGGGCGCGGCAGTGGGCCGGCGCCCGAGAAGCGGCTGCGGGTCATCGTCGGACTGCTGGCACTGGGCTATCTGCCGCTGACGCTCACCCCCTCGGTGCCCGTCATGACCGCCCTCGCCGCCCTCGCCGGAGTGTTCCTCGCACCGGCCATCGCCTGCTCCTTCATCGTCGTCGACCGGCACGCCCCGCGCGGCACGGTGACCGAGGCGTTCTCCTGGCTCGTCACCACGTTCGGCGTGGGCGCGGCGGCCGGCACGGCCGTCGCGGGACCGGCCGTCGAACTCGGCTCGACCGCCTGGAGCTTCGCCGTCGCCGGGGCCGGGGGAGTGGCCGCCCTGGTGGTCCTCCTGGCCACCGGGAACGTCCTCGCGCCCCCCTCCCGTACGCCCGCCGTCGTGACGGGATCGGAAAATGATCGAAACGGGGCCGTCGAACCCGGTTTCAGCTCAGGCCATAAGGCGTAATGTTCAGTCATGGACCGCCGCATTTTCGGGCTGGAGAACGAGTACGGCGTCACGTGCACGTTCAGGGGGCAGCGCCGACTGTCACCTGACGAAGTGGCGCGCTACCTCTTCCGCCGTGTTGTGTCATGGGGCCGCAGCAGCAATGTCTTTCTGCGGAACGGCGCCCGCCTCTACCTCGATGTGGGATCGCATCCGGAATATGCAACCCCCGAATGCGACAACGTGACCGAACTGGTCACGCACGACAAGGCGGGCGAGCGCATTCTCGAAGGCCTGCTCGTCGACGCCGAACGCCGCCTGCACGAGGAGGGAATCGCGGGCGACGTCTATCTCTTCAAGAACAACACCGACTCGGCGGGAAACTCCTACGGCTGCCACGAGAACTACCTCGTCGCCCGCCACGGAGAATTCTCCCGGCTCGCGGACATCCTCATTCCGTTCCTCGTCACCCGGCAGCTGATCTGCGGTGCGGGCAAGGTGCTCCAGACCCCGCGCGGCGCGGTCTACTGCGTCAGCCAGCGTGCCGAGCACATCTGGGAGGGTGTCAGCTCCGCGACCACCCGCTCCCGGCCGATCATCAACACCCGCGACGAGCCCCACGCCGACGCCGAGCGGTACCGCCGCCTCCACGTCATCGTCGGTGACTCGAACATGTCCGAGACGACCATGCTGCTCAAGGTCGGCGCCACCGACCTGGTGCTCCGCATGATCGAGGCGGGCACGGTGATGCGCGACCTGACCCTGGAGAACCCGATCCGGGCGATCCGCGAGGTCAGCCACGACCTCACCGGGCAGCGCAAGGTGCGCCTGGCCAACGGCCGGGAGGCCTCGGCCATCGAGGTCCAGCGGGAGTACTACGAGAAGGCCGTGGACTTCGTCGAGCGCCGGGGCATCCGCACCGGCACCGTCGACCAGGTCCTGGAGCTGTGGGGCCGCACCCTGGACGCGATCGAGGCCGAGGACCTCGACCGGATCGACACCGAGATCGACTGGGTCATGAAGTACAAGCTCATCGAGCGGTACCGGGCCAAGCACAACATGACCATGTCGAATCCGCGGGTCGCCCAGATAGACCTCGCCTACCACGACATCCACCGCCGCCGAGGCCTCTTCTACCTACTGGAGCGCAAGGGGCAGACCGCCCGCATCTGCAACGACCTGAAGATCTTCGAGGGCAAGTCGGTGCCCCCGCAGACCACTCGGGCGCGGCTGCGCGGCGACTTCATCCGCAGGGCCCAGGAGCAGCGGCGGGACTTCACCGTCGACTGGGTCCACCTCAAGCTCAACGACCAGGCGCAGCGCACCGTGTTGTGCAAGGACCCGTTCCGTTCCGTCGACGAGCGCGTGGAGAAGCTGATCGCCGGCATGTGAGCCGACGTCACCGCATCACGGCCCCGGCCCCCAGGACCCCCACCGGTCCTGGGGGCCGGGGCCGTCCGTGCGGGGTCCGGCCCCAACCGAATCAAAGGGCCTAGAGTGTTGCGGGACCGATTCACCGTGCCCCCTGAGATCTGAGGAACCAGTGCGCCGAATTGCCGGCCTTCTTCTCGCCCCCCTCCTGCTGCTGTCGGCAGTGGCGTGCGGCAGCGACGACAAGGCCTCCGACTCCGCCTCGTCCAAGAACGGCGTCCCCGCCATCACCGCGGGCGCCAAGTTCGGCGAGAAGCCCACCCTCTCCAAGGGGGAGGGTGACCCGCCCAAGGAGCTGAAGACCGAGGTCCTCAGCGAGGGGGACGGCGCGAAGCTCAAGAACGGCGACGCGATCCAGGTCAACTACCTCGGTCAGGCGTGGGACTCCACCAAGCCCTTCGACAACAGCTTCGACCGCAAGCAGCCCTTCGACCTCACGCTCGGCGCGGGCATGGTCATCCAGGGCTGGGACAAGGGCCTGGTCGGCCAGAAGGTCGGCAGCCGCGTCGAGCTGGTCATCCCGCCGGAGCTCGGCTACGGCGAGCAGGGCCAGGGCGACATCAAGCCCAACGCCACGCTCGTGTTCGTCGTCGACATCGTGAAGGCCACCCAGATCCCGGCCTCCGCCAAGGGCACCGAGGTCGCCCAGGACAACGTCGACCTCCCCAAGGTCGGCGTCAAGACCGACGGCAAGGCCCCGACGGTCACCATCCCCAAGGGCGACCCGCCGAAGAAGCTCGTCTCCAACTACGTCCTGGAGTCCGACGGCGAGGTCGTCAAGGAGTCCGACAGCGTCGTCGTGAACTACGTCGGCATGATCTGGAAGGGTGCCAAGGAGTTCGACAACACGTACACCACGGGCAAGACCCAGACCTTCCCGCTGTCCCAGGTCACGCTCAAGGGCCTGAAGAACAGCCTGGTCGACAAGAAGGTCGGCAGCCGGGTGCTGCTCGTCATCCCGCCGGACCAGGCCTTCGGGGACCAGCAGCAGCAGGCCATCCCGAAGAACTCCACCCTGGTCTTCGCCGTGGACATCCTCGGCAAGGTGTAAGACTGTCCCGGTTGTCCAGTTCATCATTTAGAGGAGCAGTTTCCGTGAGCATCGAGAAGCCCGAGGTCGACTTCCCGGGTGGCGAGCCGCCGGCCGACCTGCAGATCAAGGACATCTGGGAGGGCGACGGCGCGGTGGCCCAGGCCGGCCAGACCGTCTCCGTCCACTACGTGGGCGTGGCCTTCTCCACCGGCGAGGAGTTCGACGCCTCCTGGAACCGCGGCACGCCGCTGCAGTTCCAGCTCGGCGCCGGTCAGGTCATCTCCGGCTGGGACCAGGGCGTCCAGGGCATGAAGGTCGGCGGTCGCCGCGAGCTGATCATCCCCGCGCACCTCGCCTACGGCGAGCGCGGCGCCGGCGGCAAGATCGCCCCGGGCGAGACGCTGATCTTCGTCTGCGACCTCGTAGCGGTCTGATCCGTTCCGACTGTGCGCATGAGGGCCCCCGTCGCACGGCGGGGGCCCTCACCGCTCTCCGGACGGTCCCGTCACCGCTCTCCGGTCGGCGGCCCGCCTTTTGGTCCCCACACCCCGGGGCGGTACGGTCGACGGTCGTAGAGCAACAAGAGAAAGGGCGTCGATGGCGATTGCCAAGGCCGAGCGGTTGATGAACCTCGCGCTGTGCCTGCTGGGGACCCGGCGCCCACTCAGCAAGCGCGAACTCCGCGGATCCATCGAGGCCTACCTCGAAGCGGGTTCCGACGACTCCTTCAACCGGATGTTCGAGCGCGACAAGGACGATCTGCGTGAGCTCGGCCTCGTCATCGAGACCGTCGAGAACCTCGACGGCGACACCGGATACCTGGCCCGCCGCGACAGCAACCGGCTGCCCCCCATCACCCTGGACGCCGAGGAGGCCGCCGCCCTCGGCCTCGCCGCCAAGGTCTGGCAGCAGGCCCGCCTCGCCGGAGCCGCCAGCGGCGCCCTCCAGAAGCTGCGCGCCGCCGGAATGCCGGAGGCCGAGGACGCCTACGAGGTCCACAGCGCCCTCGAACCCCGCATCCCCGTCCACGAGGCCGCCTTCGAGCCCCTGATGCTGGCCTGCCGCGACCGGCGCCCCGTCACCTTCGACTACCGCAAGGCCAACTCCGCCTACCCCGAGCAGCGCCAGGTCGAACCCTGGACCCTCGAATGCTGGCGCGGTCACTGGTATCTGGCGGGCTGGGACCGCGAGCGCGGCGCCGAACGCGTCTTCCGGCTCTCCCGCATCACCGGCAAGGTCCGCTCCCGCGCCGGGGCCTTCAGCGCCGAGGTGCCCGACGTCGTCACCGTCCGCGAGACCGTGGAGAGCTGGGCCGGCGAGACCGCGACCCGGACCGCCCGGATCAGGCTGCGCGCCGGAGCCGGTTACCCGCTGCGGTCACGGGCGATAGCCGTGAGGGAACGCGGCGACGGCTGGGACGAGCTGGAGATCCCGTACGGGCACGGACTCGACGCCTGGCTCGTGGAGTTCGGCCCGGACGTCGTCGTGGAGGAACCCGCCGATCTGCGGGCCGATGTGGTGGACCGGCTCCGTGCCGTGGCCAAGGACTAGGGGCAGGGAAACGATGGCCACGAACGCGATCGACCAGACCCGCCGGATGCTGTCCCTGGTGACGTATCTGCGCGAGCGCCCGGGCGCCCACGTCCAGGACGTGGCACGGGCCTTCGGGATCACCGAGGACGAGCTGATCTCGGACCTCGACGTCCTGCCCATGTGCGGCACCAGCTTCCGCGGCGGCGACCTCCTCGACATCGACACCGACGGCGACCGGATCTGGTGGCACAACCCGGACGACGTCGCCGAGCCGCTCCGCCTCGCCGCCGACGAGGCCACCGCGCTGCTCGTCGCGGCCCGCGCCGTCGCCACCCTGCCCGGCCTGCGCGAGAGCGACCGGCTCGCCCTCGTCCGCGCCACCGCCAAGCTGGAGACGGCCGCGGGCGAGTCCGGCGCGGCCAGCTCCCGCCTCTCGGTGACCTTCGAGGCGGAGGGCGGCGTCTTCGCCGACGTCGACCGGGCCATCTCCGAGCGCCGTCGGCTCTGGCTGCGCTACTACTCGCCCGCCCGCGACGAACTCACCGAGCGCGAGGTCGACCCGATCCGGCTCTTCGCCGTCGGCCACACCTATATGGAGGGCTGGTGCCGGCTCTCCGAGGCCCGCCGGACCTTCCGGCTGGACCGGGTCGCCGAGATCCGCCTCCTCGACGCCCCCGCCGCCCCGCCCGAGCTGGAGCTGCGCGACCTGTCCGAGGGGCTGGTCCAGCCCGCCGCCGAGGACCCGGAAGTCGTGATCGAGGTCGGCGCCGGCGGTCGCTGGGTCGCCGAGTACTACCCGCACGACTCCGCCGACGAGCTCCCCGACGGCGGCCTGCGGATCACCCTGCGCACCCCGGACCCGGCCTCCCTGCGCCGCCTCGCCCTGCGCCTCGGCGGCGACGGCCGCATCGTCACCCCGCCGGAGCTCGCGGACAGCGCCCGCGAGGCCGCCCGCGAGGCACTCGCCGCTTACGAGGACGCGGTCTGAGACCCGAGGAGGGAAGACAACGATGAACCGGACGCCCCTGTTCCCGGCCACCACCGGGATCCGCCCGGCGCCCCTGCCCGGCGCCGGACCCGTCCCGGTGCCCGTACCCGCCGCCGTACGCTTCCGGGCCGCCTGCCCCGACTGCCGCGGGCGCTTCGAGCTGGCCGCCGCGGCACTGCGCCTCGCTATCGGCGCCACCAGCCGCACCACCTTCTACACCTTCACCTGCCCCGAGTGCGGCGCCTCGGTCCGCAAGCCCGCCGGGGAGCGCATCATCGAACTGCTCACCGGCGGCGGTGTACGGACGCTGCGCCTGCACACCGCCCTGTAGCGACCGAACCCCGCGCCCGTCCGAAGCCCGGTCAAAAGCCCTGTAGGAAGCCCCGTAGGAAGAGGGACCGCCGTATGTTCTGGCCCATGCTCGCCATCGCCCTCGGATTCCTGGGCATCGCCGTGCTCGGCGTCCTGGGCATCAAGGTCTTCGTCGAGGCCCGGCGTCTCGGCCGGCAGGTCACGGTCACCACCGAGCGGATCAACCGGGCGTCCGAGGACCTCGAACGGGCGGCCACACGCCTCGCGACCACCGGCGAAGGCCTGCGATAACGGTCCCTGAGGCCTGATGTTCGACCGCACCGGGGGGTACGCTGCATGGGTCGGCCCAGGCAGGGAGGTGCGGGTCGCAAGCAGGAGTACGCACGGGCATTGCCTCGCGTTTACCCCTGCGGGTTACGATCGCTGCCAAGCGCAACGATCGGACGTATGCCCGGTCGAGCGGGTAGCGAGCCCACCCTCCAGCCGCCTCAGTGAGAAGGAAGTCGCACATGATCGGCAATCTGAAGCCCCTCGAGATCGTTCTGATCATCGCTGTCATCCTGCTGCTCTTCGGTGCCAAGAAGCTTCCCGACATGGCGCGCTCGCTCGGCAAGTCGGCCCGCATCCTCAAGAGCGAGGCCAAGGCCATGAAGAAGGACGACGCGCCGACCGCCGCGCCCACGACGGAGACCGTCGAGGACCCGAAGCCCCCGCAGTCCCCCACCGCGCGCACCATCCAGGCCGCTCCGGGAGACGTCACCAGCTCCCGCCCGGTCAGCGAGGCCAAGCCCACCACCCAGAGCTGACAGCTGACGCGCTCCGCCGACAGCCGCCGCACGAGACGAGGGAAGTGGGTTGCTCAAGTCTGCCCGCAAGCAGGAGAAGGACGACGAGGGGCGGATGCCTCTCCTCGATCACCTGCGTGAGCTGCGTAACCGGCTGCTGAAGGCCGTGCTGGCGATCGTCGTGGTGACGACCGTCGCGGCGTTCTTCCAGAAGGAGATCTACGACTTCCTTCTGCGCCCCCTTCTTCAGTCCGTCGGGTGCGACGACGGCGTGGTCGTCGCCGTCAACGGCAAGCCCTGCGCGCTGCTGAAGACCAACACCCTGCTGGCGCCGTTCACCAACGCCCTCAAGGTCGCCCTGATGTCGGGTGTCCTGCTGGCCACCCCGGTCTGGCTGTACCAGTTGTGGGCCTTCGTGGCCCCCGGGCTGCACAAGGGTGAGAAGCGCTACGCCTACGCCTTCGCCATCGTCGGCGCGCCCCTCTTCCTCTCCGGCGGCTACCTCGCGTACGCGATCCTGCCGCAGACCGCCGAGATCATGCTCGGGTTCAGCCCCGAGAACGTGCAGAACCAGATCGAGCTCGACAGCTATCTGGATCTCCTGGTCCGCATGGTGGTCGTCTTCGGCATCGCCTTCGAACTGCCGCTGCTCCTCATCGCGCTGAACATGACCGGTGTCGTCTCCGGCAAGCGGATGTTCGGCTGGTGGCGCGGGATGATCGTGGGCCTCACCGGTTTCGCGGCGATCGCGACACCGGGTGGCGAACCGGTCTCCATGCTGCTTCTCGCCGGACCGCTCGCGGTCCTCTACTTCATCGCCGTCGGCTTCTCCCTGCTGAACGACAGGCGGCGCAACCGCAACAACCCCGACGCCGAGCTCAGCGACGACGAGGCCTCCGATCTCGATCTGACACCCGAGCCCGTCGGGAGCGTGGAGCGTGTCTCCGGCTCCCGCCCCGCGCTTCCCGGGCAGGCGTCCGGCGAGGCGGACGGGCCCGGACCGCGCCGGCTGAACGGTTACGACGACATCACCTGACCTTGTAGGGTCCGGCGCGTGACCAGCGAGATCACCCTCTTCGTCAATCCCACCGCAGGACGCGGCCGGGGCGCGCACGCCGCGCAGCCGGCCGCTTCCGCGTTGCGGGACGCCGGATTCTCCGTCGTGACGGTGCTGGGCCAGGACGCCGACGACGCCCTGCGTCGGGCTCGCGGGGCCGTCGCGGCGGGGACCGGGGCGCTGATAGCCGTGGGCGGGGACGGGCTGATGTCCCTCGCCCTCCAGGCCGTCGCCGGGACCGCCACCCCGCTCGGCGTCGTCGCCGTCGGCACCGGCAACGACTTCGCCCGGGCGCTGGGGCTGCCGATACGCGACCCGGCCGCCGCCGGACGGCTGGCCGCGCGGGCGCTCAAGGAGGGCGGTCACCGCGACATCGACCTCGGGCGGGTCGGGGACCGCTGGTTCGGCTCGGTTCTCGCCTCCGGCTTCGACTCCTGGGTCAACGACCGGGGCAACCGGATGCGGTTCGTCGGCGGCCGGTTCAAGTACGACCTCGCGATCCTCGCCGAACTGGCCGCCTTCCGGCCGATCCCGTACCGGATCCGGCTCGACGGGGGAGAGGCCGCCGAGATCGAGGCCACCCTCATCGCGGTGGGCAACGGAACCACGTACGGCGGGGGCATGCGGATCTGTGCCGAAGCCGAGATGGACGACGGGCTCTTCGACGTGACCGTGGTGGGGCGGTGCACCCGCACCACGCTCCTCAAGGTCTTCCCGAAGGTCTACCGGGGCACGCACCTGGGCCACCCCGCCGTCACCGTGCACCGGGTCTCCTCGATCGAGCTGGCGGCGGCCGGGGTCACGGCGTACGCGGACGGTGAACCGCTGGGCGCGCTGCCGCTCACCGCCACCTGTGTACCGGGCGCCGTGCGGGTGCTCACCGGGGGCTGAGGAGGCGCCGGCCGGGTCCCGGGCGAGCAAACGACCAAGGGCATTAAAGGTCGCGCTGAGTGTCAGAGGTGGCGGGTAGGCTCGTAGCCAAGATGACAGAGGACCTCTCACCAGCTGAGCGATACCAGGCTTCTCGGGACCGTGCGGCCGAGATGGCCACGGCCCTCGGGCCCTTCCGCGAGATGTACGAGTTCGGTCTGGACCCGTTCCAGATCGAGGCCTGCCAGGCCCTGGAGGCGGGCAAGGGGGTGCTGGTCGCGGCCCCCACCGGGTCGGGCAAGACGATCGTCGGCGAGTTCGCCGTGCATCTGGCCCTGGAGCAGGGCCGCAAGTGCTTCTACACCACCCCGATCAAGGCGCTCTCCAACCAGAAGTTCGCCGATCTGGTCAAGCGCTACGGCGCCGACAAGGTCGGTCTGCTGACCGGCGACAACAGCGTCAACTCCGAGGCGCCGGTGGTCGTGATGACCACCGAGGTCCTGCGGAACATGCTGTACGCGGGCTCCCAGTCGCTGTCCGGCCTCGGCTATGTGGTCATGGACGAGGTGCACTACCTCTCCGACCGCTTCCGGGGCGCGGTGTGGGAGGAAGTGATCATTCACCTCCCCGAGTCGGTGACGCTGGTCTCCCTGTCGGCGACCGTCTCCAACGCGGAGGAGTTCGGCGACTGGCTGGACACCGTGCGCGGCGACACCGAGGTGATCGTCTCCGAGCACCGCCCGGTGCCGCTCTGGCAGCACGTGATGGCCGGACGCAAGATGTACGACCTCTTCGAGGAGGCGACCGACCACGGGGGGCGCGGGTCCGGACGGCGCGAGGTCAACCCGGATCTGGTCCGTCTCGCCCGGCAGGAGAGCCAGAACGTCTACAACCCCCGGGACCGCCGCCGGGGCAAGATGGTGCGCGAGGCCGACCGTGAGCGCGAGAGGCGTCAGCGCGGCCGGATCTGGACGCCCGGCCGGCCCGAGGTCATCGACCGGCTGGACAACGAGGGCCTGCTCCCCGCCATCACCTTCATCTTCAGCCGGGCCGGCTGCGAGGCCGCGGTCCAGCAGTGCCTGTACGCCGGTCTGCGGCTCAACGACGAGGACAAGCGCCGACTGGTCCGGGAGATCGTCGAGGAGCGGACCGCGTCCATCCCCGGCGAGGACCTGCACGTCCTGGGCTACTACGAGTGGCTGGAAGGTCTGGAGCGGGGCATCGCCGCGCACCACGCGGGCATGCTGCCGACCTTCAAGGAGGTCGTGGAGGAGCTGTTCGTACGGGGGCTGGTCAAGGCCGTCTTCGCCACGGAGACCCTGGCGCTCGGCATCAACATGCCCGCGCGTTCCGTGGTGCTGGAGAAGCTCGTCAAGTGGAACGGCGAGCAGCACGCCGACATCACCCCCGGCGAGTACACCCAGCTCACCGGCCGGGCCGGACGCCGCGGCATCGACGTCGAGGGCCACGCGGTGGTCCTGTGGCAGCGCGGCATGGACCCGACGGCGCTGGCCGGACTCGCGGGCACCCGTACGTATCCGCTGCGCTCCAGCTTCCGCCCCTCGTACAACATGGCGGTCAACCTGGTGCAGCAGTTCGGGCGGCACCGCTCGCGGGAGCTGCTGGAGACCTCGTTCGCCCAGTTCCAGGCGGACAAGTCCGTCGTGGGGATCTCGCGTCAGGTGCAGCGGAACGAGGAGGGCCTGGAGGGCTACCAGGAGGGCATGACCTGCCACCTCGGTGACTTCGAGGAGTACGCGCGCCTGCGGCGCGACCTCAAGGACCGCGAGACGGAGCTGGCCAAGCAGGGCGCGGCGCAACGCCGGGCGGCGGCCGCCTCCTCGCTGGAGAAGCTGAAGGCCGGGGACGTCATCCACGTGCCGACGGGAAAGTTCGCGGGGCTCGCCCTGGTGCTGGACCCGGGGCTCCCTGCCGGGCGGGCCAACGGGCACCGCGGGTTCGACCACCACGACGGGCCGCGTCCGCTGGTGCTGACCGCCGAGCGGCAGGTCAAGCGGCTGGCCTCGATGGACTTCCCGGTGCCCGTGGAGGCGCTGGACCGGATGCGCGTCCCGAAGTCGTTCAACCCGCGCTCGCCGCAGTCCCGGCGTGATCTGGCCTCCGCGCTGCGGACGAAGGCCGGGCACGTCGTGCCCGACCGGCACCGCAAGGGGCGGGCACCGGCCGCCGACGACCGCGAGATCGCCCGGCTGCGGACCGAGCTGCGCGCCCACCCGTGCCACGGGTGCGACGAGCGGGAGGACCACGCGCGGTGGGCCGAGCGCTACCACCGGCTGCAGCGGGACACCCGGCAGCTGGAGAAGCGGATCGAGGGGCGGACGAACACGATCGCCCGGACCTTCGACCGGATCGTCGCTCTCCTCACCGAGCTGGACTACCTCCGGGGCAACGAGGTCACCGCGAACGGGCGGCGGCTTGCCCGGCTGTACGGGGAGCTGGATCTGCTCGCCAGCGAGTGCCTGCGGGAGGGTGTCTGGGAAGGGCTCAACCCCGCTGAACTGGCGGCTTGCGTATCGGCGTTGGTGTACGAGGCGCGGCAGGCCGATGACGCCGTCGCGCCGAAGCTGCCGTCCGGTCCCGCCAAGCTCGCCATGGGCGAGATGGTGCGGATCTGGGGGCGGCTGGACGCCCTGGAGGAGGGCTTCAAGATCAACCAGACGGAAGGGGTCGGGCAGCGCGAACCCGATCTCGGCTTCGCCTGGGCGGTCTACATGTGGGCCTCGGGCCGGACGCTGGACGAGGTGCTGCGCGAGGCGGAGATGCCGGCGGGGGACTTCGTCCGGTGGTGCAAGCAGGTGATCGATGTGCTGGGTCAGGTGGCCGCGGCGGCTCCTCGCGATGCGGGGGAGGGGGCGAGTTCCGTGGCGAAGAACGCGCGTAAGGCGGTGGACGCGGTGTTGCGGGGAGTGGTGGCGTACAGCTCTGTCGGCTGACGCCGGTGCCGGTGCCCGGCGCTGACGGGGGTGGGGCAGGTGGTGTGGGTGCGCCTGCGGCGGGCTTGTTCCCCTACCCACCCCTTCCCGGAACCGGGGCTCTGCCCCGGACCCCGCTCCTCAAGCGCCGGAGGGGCTGGAAAGAGCTGCTCCTCAAGCGCCGGGGGGCTTGAGCGGGCTCAAAGAGGGGCGGGGCCGGCGGGGGTCGGTCGGGGTCAGGTGCTGCGGGTTTTCGCCGCTGCTCCCGCGCAGACCATGCCCAGGAGTACGGTCAAGCCGCCGACGATGATGTGGTTGATCACGATCCGACGCCGTCCGGGAAGCGGGCGGTGTACACGTCGGCGGGGCCGAACTCGAACGGGGTGCCGAGCGCGTCCCCGGCGGCGGACCCGGCCACGGCTCCGGCCACGCGGTCGGCCCGGCCCAGAGGTTCACGGTGTGTCATCCGCTCAGGCCAGGGCAGCGCCCACGCACGACGAGGGGCGGGGAGAAGCGGCGTACCGCGTCTCCCCGCCCCTCGTCCGTGGGGGGTGGTGGGGGCTACTTCGGGGGCATCAGGACCGAGTCGACGATGTAGACCGTCGCGTTGGCGGTCGGGACGTTGCCGCAGACGACCTTCGAGGCGTCGTTCACGGTGTACTCGACGCCCGAGCCGGCCGTGGTCAGCTTGCTCTTCTCCAGCGTGTCGAAGGAGCCCTTCTCCAGCTGCTGCGGCGTCAGCTTCTCGCCCACCACGTGGTAGGTGAGGACCTTGGTGAGCTCGGCCTTGTTCGCCAGCAGTGCGTCCAGGTCGGCCTTCGGGATCTTGGCGAAGGCGTCGTTGGTCGGGGCGAACACCGTGATGTTCTCCGCGTTGTTGAGCGTGTCGACCAGGCCTGCCTGCTTAACGGCGGCCACCAGCGTCGACAGCTCCTCGTTGTTCGAGGCGGCCGTGGCGACCGGGTCCTTCGCCATGCCGTCGAACGAGCCCGCGCCTTCCGTCGGCACCGATGAACAGGCCGGGCCGAACGGCTCGTCCATGGACGCCGAGTCATCGGCCGAGGGGCTCGCCGGGGCGGACGAGCTGGGCGTCGAGCCTGCCGCCGAGTCCTTGGAGGAGTCGTCCGACGAGCAGGCGGTCAGGGCGAGCGGCAGCACGGCCGCTGCGGAGACGGCGACGGCTGCGCGGCGGAAGAGGAGCGTGTTCATGGCGTTTCTCCTGGATCGAAGGTCGTGTGCGAAGAGAGAAAGAGAAGAGAAAAGGGGAGTGGGGCATGCGGCCCGTGGGACCGGCGGGGCGGAAGTGCCCCGGCCGATCGCGCGTCGTTCCGGTCTGCTCTCACACAAGGGGTTCGACGCCGGTCGGTCGGCGGATTGGTCCCAGATCCTCATTCACCCGTTCGGAGTAGATGCACTGGTCGACCAATCCATCCGGCCACCAGCCGCGAATGCAGGGTGAGGAGCACTCCAGCAGTGCTCCGACCTGTGTGGAAGGACCGGAGGGAGCCGGAATGGCAGGGGAACGACGGCGGACGGCGGTGGTCGGATCCGGAGTGGCGGGACTGACCGCCGCCCACGTTCTCCGGAACGCCCACGAGGTGACGCTGTACGAGGCGGAGGACCGCGTCGGAGGCCACGCCCACACGCATGACCTGACCGCGTCCGACGGCCGGGTGCACCGCGTGGACTCCGGGTTCATCGTGCACAACCGCCGGACCTACCCCCACCTGCTGCGGCTCTTCGACGAACTGGGCGTCGCCACCCAGGAGTCCGAGATGTCGATGTCCGTGCGGTGCGAGGGCTGCGGCCTCGAATACGCAGGGGCGCGCGGCCCGGCCGGGCTCTTCGCGCAGCCGCGCTCCGCCGTGCGCGGCCCCTATCTGCGGATGCTCGCCGAGGTGCCGCGCTTCCACCGCGCGGCCCGGGCCCTCCTGGAACTGCCGGAGAGCGGGACGGACGGGGCGGGCGGGACGAACGGGATGACGCTGGGGGAGTTCGCCCGGCGCGGGCGCTTCTCGCCCTACTTCCACGCCCACTTCCTCACGCCCATGGTCTCCGCCGTCTGGTCCTGCGACCCGGTCACCGCCCTGCGCTACCCGGCCCGCTATCTCTTCCGCTTCCTCGCCCACCACGGCATGCTCGCCATCGGTGACTCCCCGGTCTGGCGCACCGTCACCGGCGGGTCGCGCAGCTACGTCGACCTCCTCGTCAAACAGCTCACCGCCGTGCACACCTCGACCCCGGTACGCGCCATCACCCGGCACGCGGACGGCGTCGAGATCACCACGGAGGACGGCACGAGGACCCCGTACGACTCCGTCGTCATCGCCACCCACCCCGACCAGGCGCTGCGGCTGCTCACCGACCCGACCGACGCCGAGCGCGGCACGCTGGGCGCGTTCCGGTACTCCCGCAACCCGACCCTGCTGCACACGGACACCGCGCTGCTGCCGCGCGCCCGGGGGGCCAGGGCCTCCTGGAACTACCTGATGCCCTCGTGCGCCGCCGACGCCGACCGCGTCACCGTCAGCTACGACATGAGCCGCCTCCAGCGGCTCGACGCGCCCGAGACCTTCGTGGTCACGCTGAACGGCTCCGACCGCGTCGACCCCGCCTCCGTGCGCGCCCGCATGGTCTACGAGCACCCCGTCTACACACCCGGGTCCGTCGAGGCCCAGGCCGGGCTGCCCGCCCTCTCCGGTCCCGTCACCGCCTACGCGGGGGCGTACCACGGCTGGGGGTTCCACGAGGACGGCTGCCGTTCGGGGGTCGAGGCCGCGGCGGCCCTGGGGGTGAGGTGGTGAACGCCCTCTACCCGTGCACGATCACGCACGTGCGGAACCGGCCGACGAGGTACGCGTTCCGGCACCGTACGTATCTGTGGCTCATCGACCCCGACCGGCCGCCCCGGCTGCCGCGCCTCCTGCGACCGCTGGCCCGGTTCGACCCCCGCGACCACTTCGGCGGCACCGCCCCCACCATCCGGGCCGGGCTGGAGCGCTTCCTGCGGGCGCGGGGCGTGGAGCTGGGCGAGGGCACCGTCACCATGCTCACCCAGGCCCGGGTGTTCGGACACGTCTTCAACCCGATCACCGTCTACTGGTGTCACCGGGCCGACGGGAGCCCCCTCTGCGTCGTCGCCGAGGTGCACAACACGTACGGCGGACGGCACGGCTACCTCCTGCGCCCCGACACGCATGACCGGGCCGTGGCCGACAAGGATTTCTACGTCTCGCCGTTCTTCCCCGTGGACGGCGGCTACCGGATGCGGCTGCCCGAGCCCGGGCCCCGGCTCGACCTGAGCATCCACCTGGAGCGCGACGGAGCCCGCCCGTTCACCGCGACCGTCCGCGGCCGGCGTCGGCCCGCCGCCCCCCGGGAGCTGGTGCGACTCGCCCTGCGCCACCCCCTGTCCACCGTCCTCGTCTCCGCCGCGATCCGCCTGCACGGCATCCGGCTCTATCTGCGCGGGCTCCCCGTGCAGCCCCGTCCCCCGCACCGCCCTCAGGAAGGCATGCAGTGACCGCGCCCACCTCCGCGCTGCCGGCAGAGCACACCCCCGGGACCGACCCGGAACGCTGGCCCGACATCATCGCGCAGCCCCGCGCCTCCCGCGCCCGGACCGCCGTCGCCGAGCGCATCGTCCGCCAGGCGCTCGCCCGGCTCCCCCTGCGCGCCCGCCTCGCGGGCAGGGACGACATAGGTCTCGGCGGGCCGCTCATGGACATCCGCGACCCCGACGCCTTCTTCCGGCGGATCGGCGCGAGCGGACTCATCGGCTTCGGCGAGTCCTACATGGCGGGGGAGTGGGACGCGCCCGACCTGGTCGGCGTGCTGACCGTGCTGGCCGACAACGTGGCCGGCCTCGTCCCCCGGCCGCTGCAACGCCTGCGCGGCATCTGGGCGCTGCGCAAACCCACCGCCCAGCTGAACACCCCCGAAGGCTCCCGAACCAACATCAGCCACCACTACGACCTGTCCAACGAGCTGTTCGCCCTCTTCCTCGACGAGACGCTCTCGTACTCCTCCGCCGTCTTCCGCGGCTTCCCCGCCGAACGCGACCTGCTGCCCGCCGCCCAGCACCGCAAGATCGACCGGCTGCTGGACGCCGCCGGGGTCACCGAGGGCACCCGCCTCCTGGAGATCGGCACCGGCTGGGGCGAACTGGCCGTCCGCGCGGCGGCCCGAGGCGCCCGGGTCGTCACCGTCACCCTCTCCGCCGAACAGCGCGAACTGGCCCGCGCCCGGATCCGCGAGGCCGGGTACGCGGACCGCGTAGAGGTGCGGCTGAGCGACTACCGCCACGTCACCGGCGACTACGACGCCATCGTCAGCGTCGAGATGGTCGAGGCGGTCGGCGAGGAGTTCTGGCCGTGCTACTTCGAGACCCTGGACCGGCTGCTCGCCCCCGGCGGCCGGATCGCCCTCCAGGCCATCACCATGCCCGACGACCGGCTCCGCGCCAGCCGCTCCACGTACACCTGGATCCACAAGTACATCTTCCCCGGCGGGCTCCTGCCCTCCACCGAAGCCGTGGAGCGGATCACCACCGGCCACACCCGCCTGCGCACCACGCAGCGCATCCGCTTCGGCGCGCACTACGCCGAGACGCTCCGGCTGTGGCGGGAAAGGTTCACCGAGCGGGCGGCCGAGGTCGACGCCCTCGGCTTCGACGCCGTCTTCCGCCGGATGTGGACCTTCTACCTCGCCTACTCCGAAGCGGGCTTCCGCTCCGGCTATCTCGATGTGCAGCAGCTGCTTCTGACCCGCGAGGAGACCGCGTGACCACCACCGCACCCAAGCCCCCCGCCCGGCGCACCCCGACCGGGGCCGCCCAGCGCGTCGAACCGCTGATCGAGCGGTTCCTCGGCGGCCCGCCGCCGGTCCGGGTACGGATGTGGGACGGCAGCGAGACCGGGCCCAGGGACGCCCCCACCGTCCACGTGCGGACCCGCAGAGCGCTGCGTCGCCTGCTGTGGGAGCCGGGCGAACTCGGTCTCGCCGAGGCCTACATCACCGGCGACATCGACCTCGACACCGATCTCGGCGACGGGCTTCGCGCCATGCGCCGCGCCGCGCGCGACCGCGGCCTGACCGCGCCCGCGCCCGCCCTCGCCGACCGGCTCAGGGCGGCGGGCCTCGCCCTGCGCCTCGGCGCGGTCGGCCCCCGGCCGCCGGTCCCCGCCGCCCGCGCCGGACTCCGCGGGACCCTGCACAGCAAGGCCCGTGACCGGGCGGCGATCAGCCACCACTACGACCTGTCCAACGCCTTCTACACGCTGCTGCTCGACGAGACGATGGCGTACTCCTGCGGCTACTGGACCAGCGAGGCGCCCGACTACGGCCCGGCCGACGCGCAGCGCGACAAGCTGGAGCTGATCTGCCGCAAGCTCGGACTGCGGCCCGGCGCACGGCTGCTGGACATCGGCTGCGGCTGGGGTTCGCTGACCCTGTACGCGGCCGAGCGCCACGGCGTCCACGTCACCGCCGTCACCCTCGCCGCCGAACAGGCCGCGTACGTACGGGAGCAGGTCACCGCACGCGGCCTCGACGATCGCGTCGAGGTGCTGAACATCGACTACCGGGACATCGCGGGGCGGCCGGAGACCCGGGGCGCGTACGACGCGGTGTCCACGATCGAGATGGGCGAGCACGTCGGGGACGCCGAGTACCCGGCGTTCACCGCGATCCTGCACGACGCGCTGCGGCCGCGGGGCCGGGCCCTGGTCCAGCAGATGTCCCGGGGGACGACGGCGCCGGGCGGCGGCGCGTTCATCGAGTCGTACATCGCCCCCGACATGCACATGCGGCCGCTCGGCGAGACCGTCGCCCTGCTGGAGGGCGCCGGTCTCGAGGTGCGTGACGTCGAATCGCTGCGCGAGCACTACGTGTGGACGGTGGAGGCCTGGCGGCGCACCCTGGAGGAGCGCTGGGCGGAGTTCGTCGCGCTGGTGGGGGAGGAGACCGCGCGGGTGTGGCGGCTCTACCTCGTCGGCGGCGCGCTCGCGTTCGAGGAACGCCGGATGGGCGTCGACCAGATCCTCTCCGTACGGCCCGACCCGGTCGGCTCCGCCGCGATGCCGCCCACCCCGCGCGGTTGGTACGCGCCGGCCGCCCCGGAGGAGAGCCCATGAGCGGCTTCGCCTGGTCCGCGTTCGCGAGCGGGCTCGCGGGCGCGGCCGTCGCCGCGCTCGGCGTCATGCTCGTCACCTTCGCCGTCGCCCTGAAGAAGGGCGTGCACCGGATCGTCGACGTCGCCTGGGGCATCGGGTTCGCCGCCGTCGCCCTGGTCTCCTACGGCCTGTCGGCGGGCGACGGCGACGACGGCCGCCGGCTCCTGGTCACCGCGCTGACCGTGATCTGGGGGCTGCGCCTCGCCGTCCACATCGGCCGACGCGGCCGGGGCCACGGAGAGGACCCGCGCTACGAGAAAATGCTGGCGAAGGCCCCCGGCAACCCGAACCTGCACGCCCTGCGCAAGGTGTATCTCCTCCAGGGGGCGCTCGTCTGGCTGGTCTCGCTGCCGGTGCAGGCCGCGCATTACCTCACCGCGCCGCTCGCCTGGTGGGCTTGGGCTGGGGCACTCCTGTGGGCGGTCGGTCTCGCCTTCGAGGCGATCGGCGACGCGCAGCTCGCCCGGTTCAAGGCGGATCCCGCCAACAAGAGGAAGATCATGGACCGGGGGCTGTGGTCCTGGACCCGCCACCCGAACTACTTCGGCGACTTCTGCGTCTGGTGGGGGCTCTTCCTCTTCGTCTGCCAGGCCCCCGCCGCCGCTGCCGCCACCGTCGTCGCCCCGCTGGTGATGAGCTTCCTGCTGACCAAGGGCAGCGGCGCGGCTCTGCTGGAGCGTCATATGGCCGACCGGCCCGGGTTCGACGCCTACGTGGCGCGGACGAGCGGCTTCTTCCCCCGGCCGCCGCGCCGGGTCTGACAGCCGACGAGGCCCGTCCCGCGTCTCCTCGGGCCGGGTCTCACAGCCGAAGAGGCCCGTCCCGCTTCTCCGCGGGACGGGCCTCCTCGCGTCGTGGCCGTCGTCCGGTCAGTCCAGACCGCGGGCGCGTTCGAAGCGGGCCCGGGCCTCGGCCAGGTCCACCACCGGGTCCGGGTAGTCCAGACCCGCCCGGTCCAGGCCCTGAAGCTTCCAGGGCTCGTGGATCGCGGCCCCCTCCAGCTCCGCCAGCTCCGGCACCCAGCGCCGTACGTAGGCACCGCGCGGATCGAAGCGCTTGCCCTGGATCACCGGGTTGAGCACGCGGTTGGGCCGGGTGTCCGTGCCGGTGCCCGCCACCCACTGCCAGTTGAGCTGGTTGTTCGCCAGGTCGCCGTCGACCAGCAGGTCCAGGAAGTGCCGGGCGCCCACCCGCCAGTCCACGTACAGCGTCTTGGTGAGGAAGCTCGCGGCCAGCATCCGGCCCCGGTTGTGCATCCAGCCCTCGTGCGCGAGCTGCCGCATCGCCGCGTCCACCAGCGGATAGCCCGTACGCCCGGACTTCCAGGCGTCGATCTCGTCCTCGTCGGAGCGCCAGCGGTCCCGGCGCGGCCGGTAGTCGGACCAGGAGGCGTCCGGCCGGCCCGCGAGGACCTGGTGGTGGAAGTCGCGCCAGGCCAGTTGCCGCACGAACGCCTCGCCGCCGGGCCCGCCCTTCTCCCGGGCGCGGTGGACCAGTTCGGCGGCGGAGACCGTACCGAAGTGGAGATGGGGGGAGAGCCGGGACGTCGCGTCGCCGGCCAGGTCGTCGTGGCCGTCCTCGTAGTCGGCCATCGGCCCGTTCAGCCAGCTCGTCACCAGCTTGCGGCCCGCCTCCTCGCCGCCCCGGGCGAGGCCGGGGGAGAGGTTCTCCACGCTGTCCCGGTCCGGGAGCGGGTCGCTCGCCACACCGTCCGGCACCCGCACCGTGCGGGGAGCGGTCAGTGTGCCCCGTACTCCCTCCGTCTCCCAACGCCGGAAGTACGGGGTGAACACCGCGAAGTGGTCCTTGCCGCCCGTCGGGACCACCCGCCCCGGAGCGAGCGCGGTGACCACCGCGTCGTGGACGCGCAGCTCGCTGCCGGTGCCCGCCAGGGCCTCCCGGATCCGTTGCTCGCGCCGCGTCGCGTACCCGCTGACCCCGGCGGCGACGTGCACGCAGGCCGCCCCGGTCTCCTCGGCCACCCGCCTTACCGCCTCGGCCACCTCGCCCCGGCGGACGACCAGCCGGCCGCCCCGGTGGCGGAGTCCGGCGTCCAGGGCGGCCAGGCAGTCGGCGAGGAAGGCCAGCCGGTTGGGCGCGTCGAACCCGGCGCGGTGGACGGCGTCGTCCCGGACGAACAACGGGACGACCTCGTCCGCGTCCCGCAGAGCGGCACGCAGCACCGGGTTGTCGTGCAGCCGCAGATCGGAGGTGAACAGCACCACCGCGACACTCATGGAACGGACGCTCCCTTGCATGGTTCGTGGAGGAGTGGGCAGGTGAGCGGTCAGGCGGTCGGGAAGTCCATCAGCGCCACCGGGGACGAGGTCGGTTCGTCGGAGCCTCCGGCGGGCTCGACCGTGATGCCCATCCCGGACGCCCGGTCCACCGGCCCGTCCAGCAGGACCGCGTCGTCGCTCGCCTTCGGATCCATCAGGCCGGCCGAGCGCATCGTGCCCTCGTCGTTGAACCAGAGCTGGTAGACCTTGCCGCTCGGCGGCCGGTCCATCCCCGAGGCCAGGAACACGGCACGGTTCTGGCTCCGCGAGACGACGACGGTGCCGTGCGCGCCGCCCGCCAGCCCACTCGACGTGGTCTTCGCGTCCGGGGCCGAGAGCACCTGGGCCAGCTGCTCGTTCTGCCGCTGCGCCTGGTTCGCGTCCTGCCGCGCGTCCTGCGCCACCTGGTTCTGCCAGACCGCGACCCCGCCGAACGCGGCGGTCGCGGCGACGCAGGCGGCGAGCGCGTAGGCGTACCACCGGCCGGTGCCTCCGCCCCCGCCGGTCCGCGCTCGTCTGCCGTGCGCCGGAGCCTCCTGGCGTACGGTCGTGATCTCCCGCAGCACCCTCTCGCGCAGCTCGCGCGGCGGGGTCTCGGCGACGGCGAGGCCGAGCCGGGCGGCGGTGGCCGACAGCTCCCGCACCTCCTGGGTGCAGGCCTCGCAGTCCTCCAGGTGCCGCTCGAACGCCTGCCGTTCGGAGTCCGGCAGCGCGTGCAGGGCGTAGGCACCGGTCAGCGTGTGCAGTTCGGCCGTGCTCATGCGCTCACCCCCAGGCAGTCGCGCAGGCGGATGAGGCCGTCGCGGAGTCGTGTCTTGATGGTGCCCAGCGGCACGGCGAGCAGCTCGGAGACCTCACGGTAGGTCAGGCCCCGGTAGTAGGCCAGGGTCACCGACTCCCGTTGCAGCTCGGACAGGGTGCGCATACAGCGCCGTACCTGTTCTCTCTCCAACCTGGTCTCGACCTGTTCGGACACCTCGTCGAAGGCGGGCGTCCGGTCCAGCAGCGCCGCCTTGTGCTCCCGGGCGGCGGCGGCCTCCGCCGAGCGGACCCGGTCGACGGCCCGGTGGTGCGCCACGGTCAGCACCCAGTTCATCGCGCTGCCCCGGGAAGCCCGGAAACGGGGCGCGGTGCGCCACACCTCCACCAGCACCTCCTGCGCCACCTCCTCCGACTGGGCCGGATCGCGCAGCACGCTGCGCACCAGGCCGAGCACGGGGCCGCTCACCGCGTCGTACACCGCGGCGAACGCGTCCTGATCGCCCCGCGCGACCCGCACCAGGAGCTCCTGGAGGTCGGGGCCGGGCGAGGGCACCCCACTGATGTGTACGGCTTCCTTCACGCGGGTTTCCTCCAGGGACGATCGTCGCTTCCGGCAGTGATTCGGAGCCGGCGACCGTACGGATTGGTCGGGTGCCCGCGATCTTCGCAGACAGGGCCCCGGGAGGGCGCGACTCAGCCGGTGGGCGTTTCGCGCCCTCGCAGGCGGACGGCGCGGACGGCGAGGAAGATCAGCAGGCCGAACGGCGACAGCAGGATCGTCAGGATCAGCAGCGGCCCCATCAGCAGCGGCGACAGTCCCAGCTTCCGGCTCTGGAGGTACATCCACTGCCCGAGCAGCAGGTCCCAGGCGATCACCTGCGCCCAGATGGTCCCCGCGCCGCCGGCCAGCGCCGTCAGATCACGGAACGCGTCGATGTCCGGGCTGCTCACCGCCGTCCAGAGCTCCGGGAACACCGGCACGGCCATCACGACGTAGACGGCGAGCACGGGCAGCACGGTCAGCGGCGAGGCGACGACACGGGCGGTGCCGGACCAGGTGGGGGCGAAGATCATCAGCAGCCAGAACGGGGCGGCCAGGTAGAACGTGATCTCGAACAGGGCGCCGGTCATGCCACGGGTTCCTTGTCGTCGGCGGTGCGGGAGGAGGGGTGGTCCGGGGCGGCCGTGCGCAGCGCGCTCCACGTTCCGTACGCCACCGCCGCGAGGACGGTCCCGGCGGCGGCCAGCGTGGCCCCGTCCGGGTGGATCAGCGGCTGCCCCCGGAGCGCCTGCCAGGTGATGAGCGCGACGAGCGCCGCGTAGCCGGCCACGGCGACCCGCACGAGACGCAGCCGCACCCCGGCGTCGCGCAGCGGGGTGAAGCGGGGCGCGAGGAGTACCAGGACGATCACGAGGAGCGGGAGGAGCTGGAGGGCGTGCATGCCCACGAAGTGCGGGGCCCGCAGATCGCCGCCGGTCGTCGACCAGCCGGTCAGCGGCATGGCCGGGCCGCCGTCCGGTACGCCCACGGAGTGCGCGCCGACGATGTCGGCGGTGTCGAGGTTCCCCGCCGCCCGCTGGCTCTCGCTCGGCAGCGGCATCAGGAAACCGAGGGCCGCGCCGACCAGGGCGATCAGCAGCCCGCCCCGGACGGCCAGGGCCGTCGCCCGGTCGGCGATCCGCGTGCGCAGCAGCAGGACGGCGATCACCAGGGTGGCCGCCCACAGGACGACGATGGTCACCCCCATCGCGTCCCACAGCACCGCGTCGAACGTGGTCGCGAAATTGAAGTGGCTGCGTCGGCCCCGGACGACCTGCACCGTGATCAGCACCATCTCGGTCAGACTCGTCAGCACGACGACGTGCCCCGCCCACCGACCGATCCGCCGCCCCCGGGTGAGCTGGGCCAGCATCCAGGCCAGGGTCAGGCCGTACGCGGCGAAGGACACGGCGAACTTGAACGGCTTCGCCCAGATCGGCGCCCCCACCAGGACCCGGTCGTCGACCACGAGGCCCACGGCGGAAACGAGGGCCACGACGACCATCGCGGCGGAGAAGACGACTAATGAACGATGCCAGGAACGCCATGACGACATGAGGGACCCCCCTGTGGTGACGTGATGAATATTGGATAGCCGCACTGTCCGCTATCCGATAGAGGGACTATCTATGATGAGGGTGGTTTCTGGCAAGGGCGAAAGGGCGAACACGCGGTGCGCATCGGTGAATTGAGTCGCAGGTCCGGAGTCCCGGTGCCGACGATCAAGTACTACCTACGGGAAGGGCTGCTGCCCGCAGGAGAGTTGACCAGCCCGAACCAGGCCCGCTACGGCCCCGGGCACGAACGCCGGCTGCGCCTGATCCGGGCGCTCCTGGATGTGGGCGGCCTCTCGCTCGCCAGCATCGGTGAGGTCCTGGAGGTCATGGACGACCCCGAGCAGCCGGTGCACAAGGTGCTCGGCATCGCGGCGGACGGCGTCACCCCGGCAGGCGGGGAGGAGGCGGGGCCGGAGCTGGAGGAGGCGCGGGAGGAGGTGGCCGAGCTGCTGCTGCGGCGGGGCTGGCACGCCGACGAGCGAGGTTCCGCCGCCGAGTCACTGGCGGGGGTGCTGGCCGCGCTGCGCAGGGCCGGGCACGGCGGATACATCGACCTGCTGGACGTCTACGCGGATGCGGCCGAGCCGCTCGCCCGCGCCGACCTCGACTACGTACAGCGGCGGGTGGCCCGCGAGGACCTGGTGGAGAGCGTCGTCGTGGGCACCGTCCTCGGCGAGGCGATGTTCGGCGCGCTGCGGAGGCTGGCGCACATCGATGTGTCCTTCCGGCGCTTCGAGTCCCCGCAGAACCTCTCGGGGCCGGTCGATCCGGAGGGCTCCCACGCCGCGGAGGGGGGCGCGGGCGGGGAGCGGGGCGCCGGGGCCGGTGGCGGCGGTGCGGAGCCGGGCCCTGCGGGCTGATCCGGTGCGGGCTCCGGGGTGCTGGCCCGGCGGGTGCGGTGCGATGTGCGTGGCGGCCCCGGTGCGGCCGCCACGCGTCGGGTCACCCCCCCGACGCGCGGGCCCTGTCCGCCGCGCAGGTGCGGCGGACAGGGCCCGGTGGTCCGTTCGGCGGGGCCGCCCGGCGCGGGCCCGGCAGGGGACCCGGGGGCGGCCGGCGTCGGGGCGGGAGCTACGGAGCGGTCGTGCCGCTCTCCTGCTCGCGCTCCACCTGCTCGTTCCACTCGCGCTTGACTGCGCGCCAGGCGTCGTCGTTCTGGCCGAGACGCCAGTAACCCGAGATCGAGAGCCGCGCCAGGGGGATCTGCCGCTCCACGCGCAGATACCGGCGGATCTCCTTCACGAAGCCCGCCTCCCCGTGCACGAAGGCCTGGATCTCGCCCTCCGGGAAGTCCAGCCCCTTCACGGCGGCGGTCAGCAGCTCGCCGACGGGCCGGTCGCCACGGTGCAGCCAGGTCACGGCCACCCCGTCGGGCGTCACGATCTTCTGCTCCTCGGAGGCGTCCGACACCTCCACGAAGGCGTGTACCGGCGCACCCGACGGCATCTGCTCCAGCGCCGCCGCGATCGCCGGCAGCGCGCTCTCGTCGCCGACCAGCAGGTGCCAGTCCGCCGACGCCTCGGGACCGTAACCGCCGCCGGGGCCGAGGAAGGTCACCTGCTCGCCCACCCGGGCCCGCTGCGCCCACGGTCCCGCGAGTCCCGCGTCGCCGTGCACGACGAAGTCGACGGCCATCTCCCGGGCGACCGGGTCCCACGAGCGCACCGTGTACGTACGGGTGGTGGGCCACAGCTCGCGCGGGTACCGCTGCCGGATCGCGGCCATGTCGAACGGGTGCGCGTAGTCCGCGCCCTCGGGCGCGAAGCACAGCTTGATGTAGTGGTCGGTGAAGCCGGAGAGGGTGAAGTCCGCGAGCCCTTCGCCGCCGAGGACCACCCGGACCATGTGCGGGGTGATCTGCTCGGTGCGCACGACCTGCGCCCCCTGAGCCGTGGGTCCCTGCCGGGCCGGCCGCTCTGCCACGAGGTACTCCCTGGTTCGAAAACGTGAGCTTAGGTATGCCTAAGTTAACATCTCAGTGCTGAAGGGTGGTCAGGAGCCGCTGGAGCGCTCCGCCCAGCCCCCACTGCTCCGCCAGCGCCTCCAGGGCGGCCGGGTCGCGCGGTTCGCGGGGCAGCGCCGGGTCGAAGTCGGGCACGGGGACGTCCCCGGCCACCCGGACCACCTTCGGCGCGACCGCCACGTAGGCGCGCGACTCGTCCAGCCGCTTGCGCTGCGAGGGCGTCAGCTTCGCCTTCGGGTCGTCCACCGCCGCCATGATCCCGTCGAGATCGCCGTACGCGTCCAGCAGCTTCGCCGCCGTCTTCTCACCGATGCCGGGGACGCCCGGGAGCCCGTCGCTCGGGTCGCCGCGGAGCAGCGCCAGGTCGACGTAGCCCGTGCCGTCCACGCCGTACTTCTCGCGCAGCCAGGCCTCGTCGGTCACCTGGAGGGTGCCGACGCCCTTGAGCGGGTAGAGCACGCGCACCTGACGGGCGTCGTCGACCAGCTGGTACAGATCGCGGTCGCCGGTGACGATGTCCACCGGCCCGGTCGCCCGCCCCGTGAGGGTGCCGATGACGTCGTCCGCCTCGTACGGCGTGACGCCGACCCGGGCGATCCCGAGCGCCGCCAGCACGTCCTCGATGATCGGGACCTGCGGGGACAGCGTGTCGGGGATCTCCTCCTCGTCCGTCTGTCCGGCGGGCGTCTCCTCGGCGACCCGGTGCGCCTTGTACGTCGGGATCAGGTCGACCCGCCACTGCGGGCGCCAGTCGTTGTCCCAGCAGGCGACCAGATCGTCCGGCCGGTGGTCGTGCACCAGGCGGCCGATGAAGTCGAGGAGGCCGCGCACGGCGTTCACCGGCGTCCCGTCCGGCGCGCGCACCGAATCGGGCACGCCGAAGTAGGCGCGGAAGTAGAGGGAGGCGGTGTCGAGGAGCATCAGGCGTCGCGTCACAGACCCGATGATGCCCCACCGCACCCACAGTCGCTCCGGGTAACCGCTTACCGCCGCTCCGTCGCAGGTCAGTGACCTGGATCACTGTTGTGTTTGGGCTGTGTAAGCGAGGGCAGGCGCGCCATCGGAGCGAACCACGTCGCATTTTCAACTAGTGCATGTGCCACGCGGACAGAACCCGCACCGCTCCACGGTCTGCCGGAGGGGGTGGCAGACCGTTTTTCGGTTCAACGCGTGAGGTGTATGTGTCCAGGCTGCAAGCCGAGCACTTGTACAAAGTCTTCGGCAGACGACCCGATGAAGCCGTGCGGAAGCTCGAAAGCGGCTCCGACCGCGACGAGTTGCGCGCCGAGGGAACGACCGCAGCGGTGATCGACGCCTCGTTCACCGTGGAGCCGGGTCAGATCTTCGTCGTCATGGGGTTGTCCGGCTCGGGCAAGTCCACCCTGCTGCGGATGCTCAACGGTCTGCTCGACCCCACCGCGGGCCGGGTGCTGTTCGACGGTGAGGACCTGACCGCCCTGAGCCCCCGCGACCTGCGGCACGTCCGCTCCACCAAGATCAGCATGGTGTTCCAGCACTTCGCGCTCTTCCCCCACCGGAGCGTCCTGGAGAACGCCGCGTACGGCCTGGAGGTCCAGGGCGTGTCGCGCGAGGAGCGCGAGGTCCGCGCCACCGAGGCGCTGCGGATGACCGGCCTCGAAGGCTGGGAGAAGTCCTGGCCCGACGAGCTGTCCGGCGGTATGCAGCAGCGCGTGGGCCTCGCCCGCGCCCTGGCCACCGACGCCGACCTGCTGCTCATGGACGAGTCCTTCAGCGCGCTCGACCCGCTGATCCGCCGTGACATGCAGGACCAGCTGCTGGAGCTCCAGAAGCGCCTGAAGAAGACCATCGTCTTCATCACCCACGACCTCAACGAGGCCATGCGCCTGGGCGACCGGATCGCCGTCATGCGCGACGGGGAGATCGTCCAGCTCGGCACCGCCGAGGACATCCTCGTCACCCCGGCCAACGACTACGTCGCCTCCTTCACCCAGGACGTCGACCGCTCCCGGGTGCTCACCGCGGGCGCGATCATGGCCGAGGCCCACACCGTGATGGGCACGAAGGCTGCGGACGGCAAGGAACTGCGCACCCCGCAGGACGTGCTGGCCGCGGCACCCGCCACGGTCCCGGAGTCCACGCCGATCATCGACCTGTTCACGCCCTGCTCGCAGAGCTCGAACCCGGTCGCCGTGACCGACGCCAGGGGCAAGCTCGTCGGCGTCGTCCCCAGCTCCCGGCTGCTCGCCGTCCTCGGTGAGCCGATGACCCCGGCCGAGGCCCCCCGCGACACCGAACCCGCGGCAGCGGACGGCGTGAAGAAGGTGGCCAGTGTTTAGGCTCCCCCTCGGCGAATGGGTCGACTCCGCGGTCGACTGGCTGCAGACCCACCTCGCCTGGCTCTTCGACGCCATCAGCTCCGTCGTCAGCGGCATGTTCGACGGCATAGCCGCCGTCCTGTCCGCCCCTGCACCGCTGCTCTTCGCGGGCATCGTCGCCGTCATCGCCTGGTGGCTGCGCGGCCTGCCCGCGGCACTGCTCACCTTCGTCGGGTTCGCCCTCATCGACTCCGTCGAACTGTGGGCCGAAGCGATGGACACCCTCACCCTGGTGCTCGTCGCGACCCTGGTCACCCTGGTCATCGCCGTGCCGCTGGGCATCTGGGCCTCCCGGTCCAGGACGGTCAGCGCGATCACCCGGCCGGTCCTGGACTTCATGCAGACCATGCCCGCCATGGTCTACCTGATCCCCGGCGTCATCTTCTTCGGCGTCGGCGTGGTCCCCGGCATCATCGCCACCATCATCTTCGCGCTGCCCCCGGGCGTCCGGATGACCGAACTCGGCATCCGCCAGGTCGACGGCGAACTCGTCGAGGCGGCCGAGGCCTTCGGCACCACCTCGCGCAACACGCTGCTGCGCGTCCAGCTGCCGCTCGCCCTGCCCACGATCATGGCCGGAATCAACCAGGTCATCATGCTCGGCCTGTCCATGGTCGTCATCGCGGGCATGGTCGGCGGCGGCGGCCTCGGCGGCTCCGTCTACCGCGCCATCGGCAACGTCGACGTCGGCCTCGGCTTCGAGGCGGGCATCTCCATCGTCATCCTCGCCATGTACCTGGACCGGATGACCGGCGCGCTCGGCACCGAGGTCTCCCCGCTGGGCCGCCGCGCGGTCGCCAAGGCCCAGGCCATGGCCGAGGGCTGGAAGATCTGGACCTACCGCCCGCAGCCCCGCATCGCGGCCGTCGGCATCGTCGTCCTCGCGCTCGTCGCGGGCAGCATGAGCGTCTTCGGCGGCTCCAAGGACGACACCGCGGGCAAGGCCGCGCAGGTCGGCGACGGGAAGAAGGTCAGCATCGGCTACATCCCGTGGGACGAGGGCATCGCCTCCACGTTCCTCTGGAAGGAGATGCTGGAGCAGCGCGGCTTCGAGGTCGACGTCAAGCAGTACGAGGCCGGCGCGCTGTACACCGGTATGGCCAACGGGCAGATCGACTTCCAGACCGACTCGTGGCTGCCGGTCACCCACGCCAGTTACTGGGCGAAGTACAAGGACCGCCTGGAGGACCTCGGCGCGTGGTTCGCCCCGACCTCGCTGGAGCTCGCAGTCCCCGCGTACATGAAGGACGTCCAGACCATGGACGACCTCAAGGGCCGGGCCTCCGAGTTCAAGGGCCGGATCGTCGGCATCGAGCCGAGCGCCGGCGAGATGGGCCTGCTCAAGGACAAGCTGCTGCCGGGCTACGGCCTGGACAAGGAGTACAAGCTCATCGACGGCTCCACGCCGTCCATGCTGGCCGAGCTGAAGCGCGCGTACGCCAAGAAGGAGCCGATCGTGGTTCCGCTCTGGTCGCCGCACTGGGCGTACAACGAGTACGACCTCACCAAGCTGAAGGACCCCAAGGGTCTCTGGGGCAAGGGCGACGGCGTCCACACCCTGGCGCGCAAGGGCTTCTCCGCCGAGGACCCCGTGGTCAGCAAGTGGCTCAAGGACTTCAAGATGAGCGAGAAGCAGCTCACCAGCCTTGAGGCCGAGATCCAGAAGTCCGGTTCCGGCAAGGAGCAGGAAGCCGTCCGCACCTGGCTGAAGGACAACCCGGGCGTCGCCGACAAGTGGTCCCCGGTCCCGAAGGACGCCAAGGCCGACGGTGGCAAGGACGAGCGTGACCGTGCCGTCGAGGTCGCCTGGTTCCCCTGGGAGGAGGACATCGCCGCCACGTACCTGTGGAAGGCGGTCCTGGAGGAGCGCGGCTACAAGATCAACCTCAAGCAGTTCGAGGTCGGCCCGATGTACGCCGCGATGTCACGCGGCCAGATCGACGTGCAGTTCGACGGCTGGCTGCCGTACACCCAGAAGAATTACTGGGACAAGTACGGTGACAAGCTGACCGACATCGGCTCCTGGTACGGGCCGACCTCCATCGAGGTCGCCGTCCCCGACTACGTCAAGGACGTCAAGACCCTCGACGACCTCAAGGGCAAGGGCTCCGACTTCAAGGGCCGGATCGTCGGCATCGAGCCCGGCACCGCCACCATGGAGAACCTCAAGAAGAAGGTCCTGCCGAGTTACGGCCTGGACAAGGAGTACGAGGTCCTCGACTCCTCCACGCCCGGCATGCTGGCCGAGCTGAAGCGCGCGTACGCCAAGAAGGAGCCCATCGCGGTCCTGCTGTGGACCCCGCACTGGGCGTACAACGAGTACGGCATGACCAAGCTGAAGGACCCGAAGAAGGCGTTCGGCGAGGGCGACCGCCTGCACACCATCGCCTCCAAGGAGTTCCCGAAGCAGTACCCGCAGCTGACGAAGTGGTTCAAGGACTTCAAGCTCACCGAGAAGCAGCTCGGCGGCCTGGAGAACGAGATCCAGAAGCGCGGCGTGGGACACGAGGAGGAAGCCGTGAAGGCCTGGATGGACGACAACCCGGGCATCGCGGACACCCTGGCGCCCCAGTAAGGGCCCACGGGCACGAAAGCAGCAGGTCGTGAGGGGTGGCCCCCGCCTTCGGGCGGGGCCACCCCTTCCGGCTGCCCGGGGGCGTTTACCGGACGTCGTGCGCAACCATGTGCGTAAGGTGCTGGCAACCGGGAGGATGGCGGAGGCGGGAGGGAGCCGGGACATGGACGACAAGGACACACCGCGGGTGGGCGCCGCCGTCCGCCGACGACGCAGAACACTGGGACTCACGCTGGCCGCGGTCGCCTCGCGCAGCGGTCTCTCCGTGCCCTTCCTCAGCCAGATCGAGAACGAGCGAGCCCGCCCCAGCCCCCGCTCCCTCGACCGGGTCGCCGAGGCGCTGGAGACCACCACCGGGCGTCTGCGGGCCGCCGCCGACTCCGCGCGCGCCGTCGACGTCGTCCGGGCCGAGGAGGTCGAGGGGGGCGAGGGCGTACGCCGTCTGGTGCGCGGCCGGCACCAGCTCAGCGCCCTGGAGTTCACCGGCGAACCGGACCTCGGCCGTGAGTTCCAGCACCGCAACGACGAACTGATGTACGTCGTCGAGGGCGCCGTGGACGTCGAGGCCGAGGGCCAGGTCCACCGCCTGGAGCGCGGCGACAGCCTGTTCCTCTCCGGCGGGGTCCGCCACCGCTGGCGCGCCACCGTGCCCGGCAGCCGGCTGCTGGTCGTCGCGGTGGCCGAACACATCGACGCCACGTTCGACTCGCGCCGCTGACCCCGTACGCCGTACGGTGCCGCGTTCGTAGGGGGCGCCTGTGGGGCCGCAGCCCGTACGGAACGCAAGCCCGCTCCACTCGCTCGCGAAAGGCCCGTCCGTGCGCGTCGTCTCCCTGGTCCCCTCGCTCACCGAGGCCGTCGCCCGCACCGCACCCGGGCTGCTCGTCGGGGTCACCGACTGGTGCACGCACCCCGCGGATCTCACCGCCGCCCGCGTCGGCGGCACGAAGAACCCGGACGTGGCCGCGATCGCCGCCCTCGCCCCCGACCTCGTGATCGCCAACGAGGAGGAGAACCGGGCCCCCGACCTCGAAGCGCTCCGGACGGCCGGGCTCGACGTCCTGGTCACCGAGGTCCGCACCCTGGATCAGGCACTCGCCGAACTGCACCGCGTCCTCGTCGACGGCTGCGGGCTGCCCCGGCCCCGCTGGCTGGACGAGGCGGAGGCCGCCTGGGCCGCCCTGCCCGCGCCCTCCGAGAGCCCCCGCCCCGCCGTCGTGCCGATCTGGCGGAGGCCCTGGATGGTGCTGGGCCACGACACCTTCGCCGGTGACCTCCTCGCCCGCCTCGGCATCCGCAACGTGTACGCCGACCACGCCGAGCGCTACCCGCGCATCCGGCTCGACGAGCTGAACGCCTCCGGGGCCGAGCTGGTCGTGCTGCCCGACGAGCCCTACCGCTTCACCGCGGACGACGGACCCGAGGCCTTCCCCGCCCTGCCCGCCGCACTCGTCGACGGGCGGCTGCTCACGTGGTACGGGCCGTCGCTGGCCGAGGCGGCACGGGCGCTGCCGTCAGCGCTCCGCTGAGCACCCCGAGCGCCGTCCGCGTCCCGGCCGCCGCCCAGGCCGCCACCAGGAGGACGTACAGCGCCACCGCCAGCCAGGTCAGCGCGTCGAGCCCGGTGTGCCGCGCCAGACCGGCCGCGCCCGTCACACACGTGCCGACGGGAAAGGTGAACGCCCACCACGTCATGGCGAGGCCCATGCCGTTCCGGGCGGCCCGCACCACCATCGCGGTCGCCAGGGCCAGCCACAGCAGCGCGAAGCCCATCACCGGCACCCCGTACAGCACGGCGAACGCGCCGAACGCGGAGGCGTAGGGGGCCCCGACCGCCCCCGGGGCGACGTCGGCCAGCTGGTTGACGGCGGTCGTCGACTGCCCGAGCGGGCCCAGCACCAGAAAGAGCGTCGGGGTCAGCGCGAGCGGCAGCGGACCGTGGTGGACCAGCCGGGAGAAGACCAGCGGCAGCACGACCAGCGTGGCCAGCAGCGACAGGCCGAACATCGCGTAGCAGGCCAGCAGCAGCGCCTCGCGCCCCTGTCCGGCGGCGACGTGGGGCACCAGCAGCGCGCCCTGCGAGGCCGACACCATCGGGGCGACCAGCGGCAGCAGCCACACCGGCGACGCGGTTCCGGGCGCGGGACGGTGGCGTACGACCATCAGATACGGCACCACGACCGCGGCCACCAGACCGATCGCCGTACCCGCCGCGAACAGCACCACGTCCACCGCGAGCGCCGCCCGCGCGCCCACCACGTCCTGGCCCACCGTCAGCGTGGCCCCGCCGACGGCCAGCAACGCCATCGACAGACAGCCGTAGAACGGGGCGACGGCCGGGTCCAGCAGATGGGCGCGGGCCTGGTCACGGTGGCAGAGCCAGTGCCCGGCACGAGCGGCGAGGACGGCCAGCAGCAGCACCGTCGACAGTACCCACACCACGGTGCACGCGGCCCGCAGCCCGGGAACGTCCCCCGGAAGCATCGCGCCGGCGCTCGCGACGATCGCGGTGCCCATGACACTCGCGTACCAGTTCGGGCCGATGTGCCGCAGGAACGGCAGTCGCGTCCCGTCGCCGGGAGCCGTGGCCGGACGGGTCGAAAGCGCGGCGGGCGGCGACGGTACGGCGGTCCGGGTCACCGGAAAGATGGTCATGCCACGATTCTTCGCGGCCGGGCCCCCGCCCACCAGGGACTCCATTCCTATGAGGTCATAAGCTGGCTTTATGACCGGCGACGACGCGCACGCACCCCACGTTTCCCTCTCCCACCGGGTCCCCGACCTCGGGGCGCTGCAACTGCTGCTCGCCGTCGCCCGCCACGGCAGCCTCGGGCGGGCCGCCCGGGACGTCGGCATCAGCCAGCCCGCCGCCTCCAGCCGCGTCCGGTCCATGGAGCGCCAGCTCGGCGTCGCCCTCCTGGACCGCTCACCGCGCGGCTCCCGGCTCACCGACGCGGGCGCGCTGGTCACCGACTGGGCACGCCGGGTCGTCGAGGCGGCGGAGGCCTTCGACGCCGGCGCCCAGGCGCTGCGCGACCGCCGCGACTCCCGGCTGCGGGTCGCCGCCAGCATGACGATCGCCGAATACCTGCTGCCGGGCTGGCTGATCGCGCTGCGTGGCGAGCGGCCGGACACCGCGGTCTCGCTCCTCGTCGGCAACTCGGCGGCCGTCGCCCGCCGCCTGGTCACCGGCGAGGCCGACCTCGGGTTCGTCGAGGGCCTGTCGATACCGGAGGGCCTCGACGGCACCGTCATCGCCCACGACCGCCTCGTCGTCGTGGTCGCCCCCAGCCACCCCTGGGCCCGCCGCCGCACCCCGCTGCTGCCCGGCGAACTCGCCGCCACCCCGCTGATCCTGCGCGAACACGGCTCCGGCACCCGCCAGGTCCTGGACGCGGCGCTCGCCGTGCACGGCGGACTGGCCCAGCCCCTGCTGGAGCTCTCCTCGACCACGGCGGTCAAGGGCGCGGCGGAGAGCGGCGCGGGCCCCTGCGTCCTGAGCGAACTGGCCCTCGGCGAGGAGCTGTCGTCCCGCCGCCTCGTCAAGGTCCCCATCGCGGGCGTACGGCTGCGCCGCCAACTGCGCGCGGTCTGGCCCGGGGGCCACCGTCCCACCGGCCCCGCCCGCGATCTGCTGTCCCTGACCGGCCGCGACGGCTGACCCCGCCAACCCCGGCCGCCGTGTCGGAGCCGGACCCTAGAGTGGAAGCATGAGCTACGCGACGCCGCCCGGCTGGTATCCGGACACGGGCGCACCCGGCTTCGAGCGCTGGTGGGACGGTACGGCCTGGACCGTGCACACCCGCCTGCCCGGCGCTGCCCACGCCGCACCGGAACAGCCGCCCGCACCCGCGGCGTTCGGCCCGCCGTCGCTTCCGCTCCCGCACCAGCGCGGCCCCCGGGACGAGGCCGGCGGCGGAGGCCGGACGAAGGTCCTGGCGATCACGCTCTCCGGGGTGCTGGTCCTGGGCGCGGCCGTCGCCGGGGCCGTGCTGCTCGGCCGCGACGAGGGCGCCACACCCGCGGCTCCGACGACGGCCGCCTCGCCCCCGGCTCCCGTCACCGCCCCCACGGCCACCGCCTCCTCCGCCCAGCCGGACCCGGACTCCGACTCGGACGAGGACCCCACCGTCCTCGTCGACCAGCTCAACGGGGTCACCCTGCCGGTGCCCGAGGGCTGGGAGAAGCCCGAGAGCACCTTTGACGACGCCCCCACCATCCGCACCGAGCAGTCCTACGACTGCCCCGGTGGCGCGGCGTTCTGCTACCACGGCACGGTCACCACCCGCACCGCCCGGGGCGGCGAGACCGATGTCAGAACCCTGGCCGAGGCCGACATCGTCACCGCGGCCGACAAGGCCTACGAGGAGGACAACCTCGGCCGGCGCACCCACGGCGGCATCACGTCCCACCAGGTGCTCAAGACGCAGGAGCTGACCGTCGCCGGCCGCACCGGCTACCTGGTGCGCTGGCAGGTCACCACCGGCAAGGGGCCCGGCGGGTACGTGCAGTCCCTGGTCTTCCCCTCCACGGTCGGCGCCGGAACACCGGTGATCGTCCGGTTCGCCTTCGACGCCGAGGCACCCGGGCTGCCGTTGACCCTGATGGACACCATCACCCGGGGCATCCGCCCGCTCGGCGACAGCGCGACGAGCGGTGGAGTGGGCGCGTCCATCGGCCCCTGAAGCCCACACCGCCCGCGGCCCGAGGTCAGAGGAAGGTCCGCCCCTCGCCCCGGTAGGTCGGAACGCTCGCCGTGACCCGGTCGCCCTCGATCAGGTGCAGCGCGTCGAAGCGCTCGCACAGTTCCCCGGCCTTGGCGTGCCGGAACCACACCTTGTCGCCGATCAGCAGGTCGTCGGCGGGGGAGCCCCGCAGCGGCGTCTGTACCTCGCCCGCGCCCTCCTGCGCGCCGTAGCGCAACCCCTCCGGCAGATACGGCACCGGCGAGCGGTCGGAGCCGGCCGGACCCGACGCGGGATAGCCGCCCCCGAGCACGGTCACCACGCCGACGCCGGGCCGGCGCACCACGGGCTGCGCGAACAGGGCCGCCGGCCGGCCGGTGAACGACGAGTAGTCGTCGAAAAGCCGGGGCACGTACAGCCCCGAACCCGCCGCGATCTCCGTCACCGCGGCCTCGGCTGCCGTGTGCTGCACACTGCCGGTCCCGCCGCCGTTGACGAACTCCAGCTCCGGCACGACCGCGCGGACCGCCCGGACCACTTCCGCCCGGCGCACCGACAGCTGCTTGCCGGCGGCCGACTGCATCAGCCGGATCGCCCCGGACCGCAGCGGCCGCCCCGCCTGCGCGTCGCCGACCCCGGCCACATGCCCCTCGTACGCCATCAGCCCCACCAGCCGGAACCCCGGCCTGCGGACCACCGAGCGGGCCAGCTCGGCGAGTTGCGCGGGGGAGCGCAGGGGGGAGCGCAACGCCCCGATACGGACCCGGCCGCCCAGCATCCGCAGCGAGGTGTCCAGCTCCAGGCAGACCCGGATCTCCTCCCGGCCGCCCGCCCGGGAGGCGTCGATCAGCTCCAGCTGGGCGTGGTCGTCGACCATCACGGTCACGGCCCCGGCGAGCTTGGGATCGGCCGCCAGCTCGGCGAACGCGGACCGGTCGGCCGACGGGTAGGCCAGCAGGACGTCGTCGAACCCGGCCCGCGCGAGCCACAGCGACTCCGCCAGCGTGTAGGACATGATCCCGGCGAACCCGGGACGCGCGAGCACCCGCTCCAGCAGGGCCCGGCACCGCACCGACTTGGTCGCCACCCGGACCGGCTTCCCGGCCGCCCGCCGCACCAGATCGTCCGCGTTGGCGTCGAACGCCTCAAGATCGACGATCGCGATCGGGGCGTCGAGATGGGCGGTGGCCCGGTTGTAGCGGGTCCGGTCAGCCGCGCGGGCAGTCATGGCCGCAGCTTGCCAGAGAGCCGCTACGGCTGGGTAGGGGGATGATCGGGACAGATCGTCCGCCGACCGGGGCGTCCCGTTCCCCGCCGCCCGTCCGCAGCCCGTAGAGTGACGTGCACGCGAGCACCAACGGGCCTGTCAGCGGCGGTGATCCGTAGTCGGTACGAGGACGTGTATGCGGGGGGCTGGATGAGTACCGAAGCGCAGCGCGCCCCTGTGCCGCCCCGCCCGACCACCCCTCCCACGTCCCCGGCACCCGCTTCCTCGCCCACGCCCCCCGCACGGACCGCGCCGCCCCAGCAGGTTCGGCCGACGGTCGCTCAGCAGGCGTCTCAGGGCACCTCGGTCCGCCCGCCGGCTTCGGCCGCGCAGGAAGCGTCTCCGGCCCCGGCGGCTGCTCCGGCCCAGCAGTCGGCCCAGCGCCCCGCCCCGCCCCGCCCCGCCGGACCGGCCCAGCAGGACCCGCCGATGCGTTCGGCCGCGTCGGCCGCGTCGGCCGCGTCGGCCGCGCCGTCCGCGCCGTCCGCGCCGTACGCGCCTGCCGAAACCGCCGGGCCGCCCCCGCTGGATCCGAAGGCCCCGCCGACCCGGTTCACCCTGGCGGCCCGTGCCGTCCCACCAGCCCGTCCGGCTCCGCCGGCAGCTCCCGCCCCGGCCCCTTCCGCCCGGGCGATCCCGCAGGCCGGACCCGGGACTCAGGCCCCATCGGCAGCTCCTGTCCCGCAGGGAGTACCGACCCCGCAGGCGCCACCGGCAGCTCGTGTCCCTCAGACCGCACCGGCAGCCCCCGCCTCGGCCCCTTCCGCCCGGGCGATCCCGCAGGCCGGACCCGGGACTCAGGCCCCACCGGCCGCCCCCGCCCCGCAGGGAGCACCGGCCCCGCAGGCCGGACCAGGGACTCAGGCCGCGCCGGCCCAGCTGCCCACGCCCCCCGGGGCCCCCGCGCCCGCGCGACCCTCCAAGAGCCCCACCCCGATGCCGCCGGGCCGGCCCCCCGCGGGTTCCGCGAACCCGACGCTTCCCGGTCCGCCCGCTAGCCCGCCGCCCGTCACCCGGCGCAGGCCCGTCGGGGCCGTCGATCTGACACCCGCGCCGGGAGCCGTGCCGCCGCCCCCCGGCGGCTACCGGCCGCCGGTCCGTTACGGCTACCCGGAGACTCCTGCCGAGACCACCACCCGGCTGCGGCCGGTCCGCCCCCGGCAGCGGTGGCGTACCGCGGCGGCCGCCGCCTGCGTCGTGCTCGGCCTCGGTCTGATCGGCGGGGCGGTCACCGGGGCCTGGCTGACCGGCGACTCCTCGGCCGAGACCACCGGGAACCCGTACACCGCCGCACGCGGCGCCTGGCACAGCGTCCCCGTCGACACGCTGTTCCCGCGCGCCCTCCAGGGGAAGGGCGCGGGCCCCGGCGGCACCCACCGCGCCTGGACGCGGATCGGCGTCGCCGCCGACAGCACGTGCGGGAGCGGGCTCGACCCGCTGCTCCTGACCACGCTCCGTTCCGTGGGCTGCGAACGGCTGGTGCGCGCCACCTACACCGACGCCACCCGCTCCGCCGTCACCACCGTCGGCCTGGTCTTCACCGAGGCCGACGCCCCGGGCATGCGGGCCCTGCACACCCGGTTCACCGAGCAGAAGCTCGGCGCGCGCAAGGACCTCATGCCCCGTACGTACGCTCCCGAGGGCACGTCCGCGGCCTCCTTCGGCGACGGGCAGCGCGCCAGCTGGACGGTCGACCCGCTCACCGAGATCCCGGTCGTCGTCCTCGCCGTCTCCGGCTTCGCGGACGGCCGCACCGTCGCCGAGCCGCAGCCCGCGCCCGCCGCCATGGCCCCGGGTGCCACGACGGACATCGCCCAGGCCGGGCTCGGCCACGAGGCGAAGGGCATCGCGGACCGGGTGGAGCGCGGGCTGCGCAGGCACGTCGCCGAACTCACGGAGCGGCCCGGATGACCCGACGACCCCACCGCGTCCTTGCCGCGGTCTGCGCCGCCGCCGTCCTCGCGCTCGCCCCCGCCGCGCCCGCCCACGCGGACGCCATCCGCGACCAGCAGTGGGCGCTGGACGCCCTGCACACCGACCGGGCCTGGCAGACCACCCGGGGCCAGGGCGTCACCGTCGCCGTCCTGGACACCGGGGTCGACGACGCCCACCCCGACCTGACGGGCCAGGTGCTCCCCGGCAAGGACCTCGTCGGCTTCGGCGCCGCCCGCGGTGACTCCTCCTGGGCCCTGCACGGCACCGCGATGGCCGGCATCATCGCCGGACGCGGCAGCGGCCCCGGCCGCTCCGACGGCGTCCTCGGCATAGCCCCCGAGGCCCGGATCCTGCCGGTCCGGGTCATTCTGGAGTCCAAGGACCCCGCCCGGGCCAAGGCCCGCAAGTCCCGCGGCCCCGCCCTCGCCGACGGCATCCGCTGGGCCGCGGACAACGGCGCCGACGTCATCAACCTCTCCCTGGGCGACGACAGCAAGTCCGCCCACCCCGACCCCGGGGAGGACGCGGCCATCCAGTACGCCCTGTCCAAGGGCGTCCCCGTCGTCGCGTCGGCGGGCAACGGCGGCGAGAAGGGGGACCGGATCTCCTACCCGGCCGCCTACCCCGGGGTGATCGCGGTCGCCGCGGTCGACGAGTACGGCACGCACGCCTCGTTCTCCACCCGCCGCTGGTACGCCACCGTCAGCGCCCCCGGCGTCGACATCGTGGTCGCCAACCCGGACGGGCACTACTACATCGAGTGGGGCACATCGGCCGCCGCCGCGTTCGTCTCCGGCGCGGTCGCCCTGGTCCGGGCCGCCCACCCCGGCCTTGACCCGGCGCAGATCAAGAAGCTCCTCGCCGACACCGCCCGCGACGCCCCCGCCGAGGGCCGCGACGACGCCCGCGGCTACGGGATCGTCGACCCGGCGGAGGCCATCGAGGCGGGCTCCCGGCTGCGTCCGGCCGACCTGGACGCCAAGGCCGCCCCGGCGGGACACCGGGGGCGGTACTTCGGCGATGGCCCGACCCCGGCCCGTACCGCCGACGCGACGGCCAACTGGGCCGCCCCGCTCGCCGGGGGCCTCGGCGCGGCGCTGCTGGCCGCGGCCGTCGTTCTGTGGCGCGGCCGGAACGCCTCCGGCCGCCGCTGAACGCACCACGCCCGGACCGTCCCGTGCCGAATCACCGGCTCGCCCCGGACACCGTGTCCGACCGGTCGCGCGCGGGCGCCTTCCGAGCCTGATCACCGGTGTGCCCGCCGCCGCGCGGGGCGGCCCCGCGGTGCACCACGACCACCGCCACCAGCCCCAGCGCCAGGCCGAGCGCGGTCCGGAGGCCGAACGGCTCCCCGAACATCAGGGCTCCCCACACCGCCGTGACCGGGGCCATCAGGAACATGAGCGTGTTGACCGCCGTGACGCCCGAGCGCCTCAGGATCAGCCAGTACAGCCCGTATCCGCCGAAGGTGGACAGCACCACCAGCCAGCCGACCGCGCCCCAGAACGCGAGCTCGGCGGGCGGCAGCGCGGTCCCCGTGCCGAGGGCGAGCGCGGTGAAGATCACGGTGCTGGCGGCGCAGTGCACGGTCAGGGACACCGAAGGGGCCACCCGGGTGGCGGAACGGCTCTCCAGGAAGGTGGCGGCCACCAGCGACAACATCCCGACGAACGGCAGGGCGTAGGCCCACCCTGCCACCCCCGCGGCGGCGGAGGCGTCGGCCGTCGTGACCACGACGACCCCGGCCACCCCCAGGCACAGGCCGAGCCACTGCCGGGCGGTCACGTGACTCCGCAGCAGCGGTCCGGCCAGCGCCCCCGCCACCAGGGGCTGGACCCCGTCGATCAGGGCCGTGGTGCCCGTGGAGACCCCGAGGTGGATCGCGTAGTAGACGGTCAGCAGATAGCCGCTCTGCGACAACGCGCCGATCACCGCCTGCCGGACCACGTCCCGGGCGCCGAGGCCCCGCCAGGAGGCGCGCGCCACGGTCACCGCGACCACGGCCAGGACGACCGTCAGCGGCAGGAACCGCCACATCAGGATCGTGAGGGCGGACGCGCTGCCGGCGCCGAGCTTGGCCCCGATGAACCCGGAGCTCCAGCACAGAACGAAGGCGACCGGGAGCAGGACGTTCATGACGCACCTCGCTATACAGATCGGTATACCTACCCTCTCGACTATACAGATCGGTATACTCGTGGCCATGGGTACCTCCGAGGAGCTGCGACGGATCACCATGACGCCTGCCGCGCGACGGGCCCTGGCGGCCGCCGAGCGGCTCTTCTACGACCGGGGCATCCATGCCGTCGGAGTGGACCTGATCGCCGCCGAGGCCGGGGTGACCAAGAAGACCCTCTACGACCGCTTCGGCTCCAAGGAGCAGATCGTCGTGGAGTACCTCGCCGACCGCGACGAACGCTGGCGCGCCTTCCTCGCCGAGCGCCTCGACGCCGCGCCGCCCACGCCGCGCGCCCGGATCCTGGCCGTCTTCGACGCCTCGCGCGCCTGGATGGCGGAGAACGGCTCCAAGGGGTGCAGCATGGTCAACGCCCACGCGGAGATCAGCGACCCGTCCCACCCGGCGCACGCGGTCATCACCGGCCAGAAGCAGTGGATGCTTCACCTGTTCACCCGGCTCGCCCGAGGCGTCGAGGGACTGGGCCCCGACGCCGCCGACCGGCTGGGCCGGACGTTCATGCTGCTGCACGAAGGGGCCCTGGTCGCCCATGGACTGAAGGTCTTCCCGGACCCCGTCGCCCACGCCCGCGAGGAGGCGGCCGCCCTGCTGGCCGGGGTCACCGCGCGCTGAGCCTTCGCGCCCGCCCCACCTGCGGGCAGGCGGCCGGACCCCAGGCACTACCCTCGTCCCGTGGAGCTCAAGAACATCCCGGACCCCGGTTTCTCCGACGACGACGGCTCGGCGTCCCTCGCCCTGACCAGGGCCCTGGACGCCTGGTCCCGCGACCGGAGCGCCGTCGGCCCGGTCCTCACGGCGCTGCGCGACGCCCGGCTCCTGGTCCCCGTCGTCGCCGTCCTGGGCGAGGTCGAGGAGGACGAGAAGGGGCTCCGGCGCGAGAAGACCAGCGACATGGCCGTGCCCACACTCCGGGCCGGCGACCGGCGCGCGCTCCCCGCCTTCACCTCGACCGCGTCGCTGGCGCTCTGGGACCCGCAGGCGCGTCCCGTGGCCGTACCGCTGCACCAGGCGCTCCAGGCCGCCGCTCACGAGAAGGCCGACACCGTCGTGCTGGACCTCGCCGGACCCGTCGCCTTCGAGCTGAGCGGGCAGGCGCTCCTGGCCCTCGCCGAGAACCGCACCAGCACCGACCCGCTCCAGGACCCCGCCGTCCTCGCGGCCGTACGGGAGACCGTGGCCGCCGACCCCGCCGTGGTCCGCGCCCACCTCGGCCCCGGCAGTGCGGACGGCACCCTCGCCCTCGTCCTCGCGCCGGACGCCGTGCCCGCCGAGGCGGCCCGCCGCATCGCGCAGGCGCTGTCGGCCAGCGAGGTGCTGCGGGCCCGGCTGGTGAGCGGCCTGGATCTGGCCGTTCTCCCCGCCGGCACGCCCACACCGGGGGAGCCCCTCTTCGCCCGCTGACGCAGCGGGCCGCACCGGGACGACCCGGTCGACGCGCGCCAAGTGCCCGCCGCCGTGAGAATTGTCGGGAATTCGGAGAAATCCGACCGGCCGATCAAGCTCGCGAGGTGGTTCCATGCAGAAGCGGATCGTGGCGTCAGAGTTCCTCGGCACCGTGCTGCTGGTGTTCTTCGCCGTGGGGTCCGCGGTGGTCGCCGTCGACTACCTCGGCACGGTGGGCATCGCCCTCACCTTCGGCTTCACCCTCCTCGCGCTGGCCTACGCGCTCGGCCCGATCTCCGGCTGCCACGTCAACCCCGCGGTCACGCTGGGCATGTATATGGCGGGCCGGATCGGCATCCGTACGGCCGTCGAGCGCTGGGTGGCCCAGTTCCTCGGAGCGGTCGTCGGCGCCGCCCTGCTGTTCCTGCTGGCGAAGCAGATCCCGGGACTGGAGACGAGCGGCGAGTTCGGCACCAACGGCTACGGAGACCGGTCGGCCGTCGGCATCAACATCGGCGGCGCGTTCCTCGCCGAGGTGGTCCTGACGTTCCTGCTCGTCTACGTGGTCCTCGCGGTGACCCACAAGGTGGCGGTCACCGGCTTCGACGGGCTGCCCATCGGTCTGGCGCTCGCCGCGATCCACCTGGTGGGCATCCCGCTGACCGGCACGTCGGTCAACCCGGCGCGCAGCTTCGGCCCGGCGCTCTTCGCGGGCGGCGCGGCCCTCTCCCAGCTCTGGCTGTTCCTCGTCGCGCCCGTGGTCGGCGGAGCGATCGCCGCCTACGTCCACCGGCTCACCCACCCCTGCCCCAACCTCCTGCCCGCGGAGACCGAGGACGCCATCTGACGAACCCGCCCCGGGCCGCACCCATGCGGAAGCCCGCCGCCCCACGGGGGGACGGCGGGCTTCTGGCGTACGGGAAAGGGGGCGGCGGTCAGCCGTAGACGGGACCGGTGTACTTCTCGCCGGGGCCGTGGCCGGGCTCGTCCGGCACCAGCGACGCCTCGCGGAAGGCGAGCTGGAGGGACTTCAGGCCGTCGCGCAGCGGGGAGGCGTGGAAGGTGCTGATCTCCGTGGCGCTCGCGTCCAGCAGTCCGGCCAGCGCCTGGACCAGCTTGCGGGCCTCGTCGAGGTCCTTGTGCTCCTCGCCCTCCTCGGTGAGGCCGAGCTTCACGGCGGCTGCGCTCATCAGGTTGACGGCGACCGTCACGATCACCTCGACCGCGGGGACCTCCGCGATGTCGCGGGCCATGTCGTCGAAGCCGGGGTTCTCACTGCTGGGGGTCGCGTCACTCATGCCCACACGATAAGGCCAGGCCACCGCCCTCCCGCGCGCGGGAGCCGCTTCGGGACCCGCCGGGGCCAAGAGGGGGACGATGGCGGGGAGACGCGGGATTAGCGCCCCCGGGGCCGGGCTGCTAACCTTGTGTAACGACCGGCCGGACATCTATGTGCCCGGCCCACAAGTGGAGGCTCCGATCTCCCACCTGACCGTCCTCATCGGACGGCGGGTCACCGGTCAGACGGTCCCCATCGTTCCGTACGGACGATGGAGCCGTCCGATGCGCCCCGCGGTTGACCGCGGCGGTGTTCCGGTAGTTCCTGGAGCCCCGCCTGTGTCCCGTCCGGGGCATTTTTGCGCTCCCGGCTCGGTTGGTCTTGACGTTATAAGACGTTACGCGGCTGTCCGCCAGGCGGTCGCGTGGTGCTACCGAGGAGGATCCATCAGCGCCGAGCCCCGCATCAACGACCGGATTCGCGTTCCCGAGGTCCGACTTGTCGGTCCCAGTGGCGAGCAGGTCGGGATTGTTCCGCTTGCCAAAGCCCTGGAACTCGCACAGGAGTATGACCTCGACCTGGTCGAGGTGGCGGCGACAGCCCGTCCGCCCGTGTGCAAGCTCATGGACTACGGGAAGTTCAAGTACGAGTCGGCCATGAAGGCCCGTGAGGCGCGCAAGAACCAGGCGCACACGGTCATCAAGGAGATGAAGCTCCGGCCGAAGATCGACCCGCACGACTATGACACCAAGAAGGGTCACGTCGTCCGGTTCCTCAAGCAGGGCGACAAGGTCAAGATCACGATCATGTTCCGTGGTCGTGAGCAGTCCCGCCCCGAGCTGGGCTTCCGACTGCTCCAGCGTCTGGCTTCGGACGTGGAGGACCTGGGCTTCATCGAGTCCAACCCGAAGCAGGACGGCCGGAACATGATCATGGTTCTGGGCCCGCACAAGAAGAAGACCGAAGCCATGGCCGAGGCCCGTGAGGCCCAGGCCGCCCGCAAGGCCGAGCGTCAGGGCACGACCGACGCGCCGACCGAGGGCGACACCGCCGAGGCTCCGGCCGAAGCGGTCGAGGCTCCGGCCGAGACACCTTCCGAGGCGTGACCTCAGGGGCTGCCATCCAGGCGGCCCCCGGGTCCCCCCGGAATCCCATAGAGATCTGACGCCCCTGCAGTCCGGTGCCCCGCACCGTGAGGGGCGCCACTGACGAGGAGAGAACGGCGCGATGCCGAAGAACAAGACGCACAGCGGTGCCAGCAAGCGCTTCAAGATCACCGGCTCCGGCAAGGTGCTCCGCGAGAGGGCCGGCAAGCGCCACCTTCTCGAGCACAAGTCGTCCAAGAAGACCCGCTCGCTGACCGGCACGGTCGTCGTGGCTCCGGCCGACGCCAAGAAGATCAAGAAGCTTCTCGGCAAGTGAGGCTCGGCCTCCGGCTCGCCCCGGAGGCACGACCTCGATCACACCGGGACCAATTCGTTTCCGGGCCGTGTGAGGACACCCACGGCCCCGCTACAAGGAGTTAACAAGTGGCACGCGTCAAGCGGGCAGTCAACGCCCACAAGAAGCGCCGGGCAATTCTCGAGGCGGCCAAGGGCTACCGCGGGCAGCGTTCGCGTCTGTACCGCAAGGCCAAGGAGCAGGTCACCCACTCCCTGGTCTACAACTACAACGACCGCAAGAAGCGCAAGGGCGACTTCCGTCAGCTGTGGATCCAGCGCATCAACGCCGCTGCCCGCCAGAACGGCATGACGTACAACCGCCTCATCCAGGGTCTGAAGGCCGCCAACATCGAGGTGGACCGCAAGATCCTGGCCGAGCTCGCGGTCAACGACGCCAACGCGTTCGCCGCCCTCGTCGAGGTCGCTCAGAAGGCCCTCCCGAGCGACGTCAACGCCCCGAAGGCCGCCTGATCCAGGCACCCCCTTCCAGGTAAGCGAACCGGACCCGCAGGCGCACGCCGCCTGCGGGTCCGGTGCGTTGGCCCGCCGACCCACCCGCCGACGACACCCCACACCGCCACAGCCGTACGCAGAGAGGCTCGCCGCCGACCATGGGCACCCCCGAACTGATCTCCCCGCGTTCCCCCCGCGTCGCCGCCGCCCGCCGGCTGGCTCGCCGCAACTTCCGGGGCAAGGAGCGCAGGTTCATCGCCGAGGGGCCCCAGGCCGTACGCGAGGCCGCCGCCCACCGGGGCGGTGACGGCGAGCCGACGCTCATCGAGCTGTTCGCCACGCCCGAGGCCGCCGACCGGTACGCCGACATCGTCGAGGCGGCCCACACCGCGGGCGCCCGGGTGCACCTGGCCGACGATGACGTCCTCGCCGACGTCTCGCAGACCGTCACCCCGCAGGGCCTCATCGGCGTCTGCCGCTTCCTGGACACCCCGTTCCAGGAGATCCTCGCCGCGAAACCCACCCTGGTGGCCGTTCTGGCCAACGTGCGGGACCCCGGGAACGCCGGGACGGTACTGCGCTGCGCGGACGCGGCCGGCGCGGACGCGGTGATCCTGACCGACGCCTCGGTCGACCTCTACAACCCCAAGTCCGTACGGGCCTCGGCCGGTTCGCTCTACCACCTGCCAGTCGCCGTCGGCGTCCCCGTCGAACAGGCCGTGCAGGGCCTGAGGGACGCCGGGGTGCGCATCCTCGCCGCCGACGGGGCCGGGGCCGACGACCTGGACGACGAGCTGGACGCGGGCACCATGGGCACCCCCACCGCCTGGGTCTTCGGCAACGAGGCCTGGGGGCTCCCCGAGGAGACCCGCGCGCTCGCCGACGCCGTCGTCCGCGTCCCCATCCACGGCAAGGCGGAGAGCCTCAACCTCGCCACCGCCGCCGCCGTCTGCCTGTACGCCTCCGCCCGCGCGCAGCGTCCCCGGCGCACCTCCGACGCGTAACACGGCACCGCTCCGACGGCCCGTCAGCACACGATCCCAGCCATTCCCGCGCCCCTCCCGCCGGCGCACTCCTCTCCGCGCCCCCACAGGGTGTCGCCGGTTCGCCACCGCCTAGTAGGGTGACGAACTCGGGGGCCCACTGCACCGGTTCGAGAGGTGGGGATACGGGAAGATGGCTGTCGGCATGAGCTCGCCGCGACCGGCGCACACCACCGCGGCACGCGCTGCGGAAGAGGAGCCGGACGGGTCGGCGGCCGGTGCGGACGACCTCGGCGCCGGCCTCGGCCAGGCAGCACCCGGCATCGACCCGGACGACCTTCCCGACGGTCTCGTCGTCGCCGACGCGAGCGGGCGCGTCGTCTGCTTCAACGCCGCCGCCGCCCGCATCACCGCCACCCCCCGCGCCGACGCCATCGGGCGCCCCTGGATGTCGCCCTCCCGCTGGAGGACCTCAAGGGGAAGCGCTGGTGGGAGCTGACCGACCCGTACGGCGGACTCGCCACCCGCAAGGCACAGCCCGAGCGCAACCTGCTGCTGCCCGGCGGCCGTGAGGTGCTGGTCTCCGCCCGTTACGTACGCGAGCACGCGCTCGGCCCGGTGCGACGGGTCGTGGTCTCGCTGCGGGGCACCGAGGCCCGCCGGCGTACCGAACGCAGCCACGCCGAGCTGATCGCCACCGTCGCCCACGAACTGCGCTCCCCGCTGACCTCCGTCAAGGGGTTCACCGCCACGCTGCTCGCCAAGTGGGAACGTTTCACCGACGACCAGAAGCGGCTGATGCTGGAGACCGTCGACGCGGACGCCGGCCGGGTCACCCGGCTCATCGCCGAACTGCTCGACATCTCCCGCATCGACTCCGGCCGGCTGGAGCTGCGCCGCCAGCCCGTCGACGTCTCCGCCGCTGTGGCACGGCACATCCAGGCGCTCATCACGGGCGGCCAGGCACCCGACCGCTTCCGGGTCCGGGCCCGGGGGCCCCTGCCCGCCCTGTGGGCCGATCCCGACAAGGTCGACCAGGTCCTCGGCAACCTCCTGGAAAACGCGGTGCGCCACGGCGAGGGAACCGTCACCATTGAGATCGCCCCGGCACCCGCGCCGGGGGCGGACGACGAGACGGGAACGGCTGTCACCGTGAGCGACGAGGGCCCCGGCATCCCCGAGGAGTCGATGGGCCGTGTCTTCACCCGCTTCTGGCGGGGGAGCAAGCGGGGCGGCACGGGCCTGGGCCTCTACATCGTCAAGGGCATCGTCGAGGCCCACGGCGGCACCATCACCGTCGACCGGGGGCCCGGCGGCGGGGCCGAGTTCCGATTTATTCTGCCTGTGAGCATGCCCGCCTATCTGAAGTAGAGGGGTTTGCGTAGCAATCAGGCAGGGTGGTGGTGGGCGACGGGAGGGCTGAGCGGCCCACAGGCTCCCCGACCGTCCTGCGGCCTTTAGACTCGACCTTTGGCACCTTTGCGTCCTCCAGTCGTCGAGCGGGGTCGCGCCATCAGCCAATCGGAAGCACGGGAAGAGATGTCGGCACCGAACAAGTCGTACGACCCAGTCGAGGTCGAGGCACTGAAACCGGAAGAGATCGAGCGCCTGCGGGACGAGGCGTTCGCCGCCTTCGCCGCCGCCGGCGACCTCGACGCGCTCGCCCAGGCGAAGACCGCGCACACCGGAGGTACCTCGCCGCTGTCCCTCGCCAACCGCGAGATCGGCGCCCTGCCCCCGCAGGCCAAGGCCGAGGCGGGCAAGCGCGTGGGCCAGGCCCGCGGTGCCGTCTCCAAGGCGCTCGCCGCCCGCCAGGCGGAGCTGGAGGCCGAGCGGGACGCCCGGGTGCTCGTCGAGGAGGCCGTGGACGTCACGCTGCCCTACGACCGCGTCCCGGCCGGCGCCCGCCACCCCCTGACGACCATCATGGAGCGCGTCGCGGACGTCTTCGTGGCCATGGGCTACGAGATCGCCGAGGGCCCCGAGGTCGAGGCGGAGTGGTTCAACTTCGACGCCCTGAACTTCGTGCCCGACCACCCGGCCCGCCAGATGCAGGACACCTTCTTCGTGCAGGGCGCCACGCCCGACGGGAAGGCGACCGAGGGCGACGAGTCCGGCGTCGTGCTGCGTACGCACACCTCCCCGGTCCAGGCCCGCTCGCTCCTGGAGCGCAAGCCCCCCGTCTACGTGGTCTGCCCCGGCCGGGTCTACCGCACCGACGAGCTCGACGCCACGCACACCCCGGTCTTCCACCAGATCGAGCTGCTCGCCGTCGACGAGGGCCTCACCATGGCCGACCTCAAGGGCACCCTCGACCACATGGTCCAGGCGCTCTTCGGACCGGACATGAAGACCCGGCTGCGGCCGAACTTCTTCCCGTTCACCGAGCCGTCCGCCGAGATGGACATGGTCTGCTACGTCTGCCGCGGCGCGTCCGTCGGCAACCCGGACCGCCCCTGCCGCACCTGCGGCAGCGAGGGCTGGATCGAGCTCGGCGGCTGCGGCATGGTCAACCCCAAGGTGCTCGTCGCCTGCGGCGTCGACCCCCAGAAGTACAGCGGATTCGCCTTCGGGTTCGGCATCGAACGGATGCTGATGTTCCGCCACAACGTCGAAGACATGCGAGACATGGTCGAGGGCGACGTCCGGTTCACCCGGCCGTTCGGGATGGAGATCTGATGCGCGTCCCGCTTTCCTGGCTGCGGGAGTACGTAGACCTGCCGGCGACGGAGACCGGCCGTGACGTACAGGCCAAGCTCGTCTCCGTGGGCCTCGAGGTCGAGACCGTCGAGCAGATCGGCGCGGGCCTCAAGGGCCCCCTGGTCGTCGGCAAGGTCCTGACCATCGAGGAGCTGGAGGGGTTCAAGAAGCCCATCCGTTTCTGCACGGTCGACGTCGGCACCGCCAACGGCACCGGCGAACCGCAGGAGATCGTCTGCGGCGCCCGTAACTTCTCGGTCGGCGACAAGGTCGTCGTGGTCCTCCCGGGCGCGGTCCTGCCCGGTGACTTCGCGATCGCCGCCCGCAAGACGTACGGCAAGACCTCGCACGGAATGATCTGCTCCACCGACGAGCTCGGCATGGGCGACGACGGCACGCACGGCATCATCGTGCTGCCGCCGGAGCACGAGGTCGGCACCGACGCGATCGAGCTGCTCCAGCTCGTCGACGAGGTCCTCGACATCGCCGTCACCCCGGACCGCGGCTACTGCCTCTCGATGCGCGGTGTCGCCCGGGAGACCGCCATCGCGTACGGGCTGCCGCTGCGCGACCCGGCGCTGCTGGACGTGCCCGCGCCGAACGCGTACGGCTACCCGGTCAAGATCAGCGACCCGATCGGCTGCGACCGCTTCACCGCGCGCACCGTCACCGGTCTCCAGCCGGAGGCCCGCTCCCCGATCTGGATGCGCCGCCGCCTCCAGAAGGCCGGGATGCGGCCGATCTCGCTGGCCGTCGACATCACCAACTACGTGATGCTGGAGCTCGGCCAGCCCTTGCACGCCTACGACCGCACCCGGGTCGAGGGGCCGATCGGCGTGCGCCGCGCCGCGCAGGGCGAGAAGCTCACCACGCTGGACGGCACCGTGCGCGTGCTGGACGCCGAGGACCTCGTCATCACCGACGACCGCGGGCCCATCGGCCTCGCGGGAGTCATGGGCGGGGCCAACACCGAGATCGCCGACGCGGACGGCGAGCACGCCCTCACCACCGAGGTCGTCATCGAGGCCGCGCACTTCGACGCGATCTCGATCGCCCGCACCGCGCGCCGCCACAAGCTGTCCTCCGAGGCGTCCAAGCGCTTCGAGCGTGGCGTCGACCCGCAGGCCGCCGCCGCTGCCGCGCAGCGCACGGTGGATCTGCTGGTCCTCCTCGCGGGCGGCACCGCCGAGGCCGGGGTCACCGAGATCACCGCCCCGTCCGCGCCGCGCACCATCGCGATGCCCGCCGACCACCCGGACCGGGTCGCCGGTATGGGGTACGGCCGGGAGACCGTCGTCCGCCGCCTCCAGCAGGTCGGCTGCGACGTCTACGGGCAGGACGAGCTGATCGTCACCGTCCCGTCCTGGCGGCCCGACCTGAACGAGCCGAACGACCTGGCCGAAGAGGTCATCCGGCTGGAGGGCTACGAGAACCTCCCCTCCACGCTGCCGACGCCCCCCTCCGGGCGCGGTCTCACCGACCGCCAGCGGCTGCACCGTCGCATCGGCCGGGTGCTGGCCGGAGCCGGTTACGTCGAGGCGCTGAGCTACCCGTTCATCGGCGACGCGGTCCTGGACCAGCTCGGCCTGGAGGCCGGCGACGCCCGCCGCCGCACGGTCAAGCTCGTCAACCCGATCTCCGACGAGGAGCCGGCGCTGCGCACCACGCTGCTGCCGGGCCTCCTCGGCGCCCTGCGGCGCAACGACGGTCGCGGCAGCCACGACCTGGCGCTCTTCGAGACGGGCCTGGTCTTCAGGCCGACCGGCGAGGAGACGGCCGCCGTCCGGCTGCCCGTCGACCGCCGTCCCACGGACGAGGAGATCGCCGGTCTGAACGCGGCTCTGCCGCGCCAGCCGCGCCGCGCCGCCGTCGTCCTCGCGGGCGCCCGCGAGCAGTCCGGCTGGTGGGGCAAGGGCACCCCGGCGACCTGGGCGGACGCCGTCGAGGCCGCCCGGTCCATCGCCGCCGAGGCCGGTGTGGAGGTCATCGTCCGCGCCGACCAGCACGCCCCGTGGCACCCGGGCCGCTGCGCCGCGCTGTACGTCACCGTGAACGGCGAGGAGACCCTCTTCGGACACGCGGGCGAACTGCACCCGCGCGTCATCAAGGCGCTCCACCTGCCCGAGCGGACCTGCGCCGCCGAGGTCGAGCTGGACGTCCTGGAGCAGGCCGTCGACGGAGCGCTCCAGGCGCCCCGGATCTCCACCTTCCCGGTGGCGACCCAGGACGTCGCGCTCGTCGTCGCCGGGGACGTACCGGCCGCGGACGTGGAGCGGGCCCTGCGCGAGGGCGCGGGTGAACTCCTCGAATCGCTGCGGCTGTTCGACGTCTTCACCGGTGAGCAGATCGGCGGGGGCAACAAGTCCCTGGCGTACGCGCTGCGCTTCCGCGCCGCCGACCGCACCCTGACCGTCGAGGAGGCGTCCGCCGCCCGCGACAGCGCGGTGGCCCTGGCCGCCGAGCGCACGGGCGCGGTGCTGCGCGGCGCGTAGCCCGTGCCGCGGCGTTGAGAAGGGGCGTATCCGGCCACCGGATACGCCCCTTCTCCATCCCGCCGAGCGACGGAGGGACCACACGCCGGAGCCGGAGCCGGAACCGGGAGGAACGCGGTTCCGATGTCCGTTCCGCAGCCACCCTCCTTCGTCGTCGGTCAGTGGGCCGTGCGGTCCGAGCGCCGTCCGCGCTGCCTCGGAGTGTCGGGCAGGTCAGCAGCGCGGACGGCGCGGGTGCGGGTCGTAGGCCGTTACGAGGGGGAGCCGACGACCCGGCCGCCTCTTGCGAGGGAGCTCATTCAACCGAGCCCGGGACCCGCGCGGCAGAGCGCACAGCAGGAGGGTTCGGGCATTCCGTTCACACCCCGTGTGAATCGTGCTCCACTAGGCTCATCGCGACACCCACCTGGGGGGACGATGGAGCCCAATGTCCTGCTCGAAGCCCTGATCGAGGAGGCCGGTGTGTCCCGCGCGGGCCTCGCCGGTCACGTCAACCGGGCGGGCCTGACCCGTGGGCTGAGCCTGCGGTACGAACACACGGCGGTCTCCCGCTGGCTCAAGGGCCAGCGCCCGCGGGGGCAGGCGCCCGACCTGATCTGCGAGGTGCTGGCCGGCCGGCTGGGGCGGCCCGTAGGGCTCGACGACGTCGGGATGGGCGCGTCGGCCGCTTCCGCCGGGGCGGACGCCGGCGCCGGGAGCGGATCCCTCTGCGGGTTCGTCGAGCGGGCCACCGCCCTGTGGCGCTCCGACGAACAGCAGCGCCCGCACCTGGCCACCGTGCCCGCCGTCACCGGCACGCCGGCGGTGATGCCGGTCTGGGAGTGGGAGAACCCCCCGGAGGACACCGACGTCTCGCGGCCGGGACCGGGCCGGGTCAGCGCGGCCGACATAGCGATGCTCAAGTCGGCCCGCGACCACTACGAGCAGATGTACCGCAAGACGGGCGGCCTCGCGACCAGATCCCGGATCGTCCGCTTCCTCAACGCCGAGGCCGCACCGCTGCTGCGCGGCGGCTACAGCGACGCCCTGGGCCGGAGCCTGCACCGGGCGACGGCGGGACTCGTGGCGGTGGCGGGCATCTGCGCCTACGACTCCGACGCCCACGGACTCGCCCAGCGCTACTTCCACCAGGCGCTGCGGCTCGCCAAGTCCAGCGGGGACCGGGGGCTGGGTGGCTATGTGATCGCGCTGCTGGTCACCCAGTCGCTGTTCCTCGGCGACTACCGCCGCTCCATCGCCTTCGCCGAGGCCGCGCTGCGGGCCGCCGGCGGTCACATCACCCCCGCCCTCGCCGCCGATCTGCACGCCATGCAGGCCAAGGCGTACGCCCGGCTGGGCGACGCGGCGAGCGCCCGGGCCTGCATCGGGCGGGCCGAGGAACAGGCGGGCAGGATCCACACCGGCCGGGAGCCGGACGAGACCGGATACGTCCAGCCGGGCCTGGTCGATGTCCAGGTGGCCGAGGCGCTGCTCGGTCTCGGGGACCTGCCCGCCGCCCGGGAGCACGCGGCCTCCGCCGTGCGCGCCCCGGCGCACGACCGGGGGCGCGTGCACCGTCTCGCGATGCTCAGTCATATCGAGCTGCTTCAGGGCGAGGCCGACCGCGCGGCCGGTACAGCTGCCGAAATGGCGATGAGGGCCCGGGGAATGGAGTCCCAGCGCCTCCGCGACCGGCTGCGGGAGATCCGGCGCGAACTGGCCGCGAGCGGCTGCTCCGACGCGGTGGGGACCACCGACCTCATCGACGAGGCGCTCCGCGTGCCTCTGTGAGCTCTGCCGACGCCCCGCCGTTCGCTCCCCGTGACAGCCGAGCCTGCTGACATGTTGACCCCAACATGTCGAAAGGCGGCAGAACCGTGCAGTGGACGAACTTGAGCGAACGGAATGTGTATCAGAACCCGTGGTTCCGGGTGAATCTGGCGGACGTCCAGCTCCCCGACGGCAGTCACCTCGACCACTTCGTCATCCGGCTGCGCCCCGTCGCGGCCGCCACCGTCGTCAACGAGGCGAACGAGGTACTGCTGCTCTGGCGGCACCGGTTCATCACCGACAGCTGGGGGTGGGAACTGGCCGCGGGCGTCGTCGAGGACGGCGAGGACATCGCGGTGGCGGCGGCCCGCGAGATGGAGGAGGAGACCGGCTGGCGTCCCGGCGAGCTGCGCCCGCTGCTCACCGTGGAACCGTCGAACGGCCTCACCGACGCCCGCCACCACCTCTTCTGGTCCGACGAGGCGCACTGGACCGGACAACCCAAGGACGCCTTCGAGTCCTCGCGCCGCGAGTGGATACCGCTCAAGGTGGTCCCGGACATGATCGCCCGGGGCGAGGTGCCCGCCGCGAACATGGCGGCCGCCCTGCTGATGCTGCACCACCTGAGACTGGGCTGACCCGGCCGGGCGCGAGAGCTCCGTACGCGCGAGGAGCCGGCCACGGGGGCGACCGGGACCGGCTCCTCGACAGCGCATCGCGTGTGCGGACTCCGGGAGCTCATCGAGCCGTGTGCACGGCGCCTCCCCGCGGTTCCCCGCTTGTGCCTACTGCGGGCCGATGATTCGCCGCGTACCAAGTAGTCAGCCACTTGCATACGGCACCCACTGCGGCTGGTGGCTCCAGCCGTTTCGTGCCCCCTGCCCGGTCCGCCCAGCCCGACCGGGAACAGCATCCGACCCCTAAGCTCCGCGAACAGCCCGCGACCGCTGGGCGATGAGCAGTCCCAGGCCGTCCAGGATGCGGTCCAGGCCGAACTCCAGTGCCTGGTCCCTCCCTCCCTCCACGGCCGCCGCGGCCAGCGCGGCGGTGAGGGCGGGGTAGCGCTCGCCGTGAGCCCGCATCAGCTCCACGAGCGTGTCGCTGAGCTGCGCCTCGGGGTGGCCGGCCGGCCCTGCCGCCCGTGCCTGCTGGGCGATCCCGCGAACGTGGCCGGACACCAGGACGACCGCGTCCATCCGCTCGGCGCCGGAAAGGCCGGTGCCCTCGAGCGCCGCGAGGGCCTGCTCCATCCAGGCGAGTTCCCTGGGCCCCATGACTCTCGGGCCGACCGTGGCGTCCAGCAGCCAGGGGTGCCGGTGAAAGACGGTGACCAGGCGGCGGGCCCAGCCGCCCAGCTCCTCCCGCCAGTCGTAGGGCGGGCCGCTCGCCGGTGGGGCTTCGCCGATCGCGGCCTCGACCATCAGGGCGACCAGCTCGGCCTTGCCGGGCACGTACCGGTAGAGGGCCATCTTGGTGACATCGAGCAGCGCGGCAACCCGTTGCATGGACACCGCGCCCAGTCCCTCCGCGTCGGCGATCTCGGCCCCGGCCCCTGCGATGCGGTCCAGGCTGAGCGCCGGCCTGGGACCACGCGAGGACTTCGGGTGCGGGCCCCAGAGCAGCCGCACCATCGGGCTCCGTTCGTCGCTCATCGCTCCGCTCCCGTCTTCCGGTCTTGCGGCTCATCAAAACTGTGTCTACGGTACACACCAATAATTAGCGTCCGCCGGACACAGTTTTAAGGGAGTGACATCCATGAGCAAGAGCGTCCTCATCTCCGGTGCCGGCATCGCGGGGCCGGCGCTGGCCTACTGGCTCGGCCACTACGGGTTCGAGCCCACGGTGGTGGAGCTGGCACCAGCACTGCGCGACGGAGGCCAGGCCGTCGACTTCCGGGGAGAGACCCATCTGACCGTGCTGGAACGCATGGGTGTGCTCGAGAAGCTGCGCGCCATCCAGACCGGCGGCAGCGCGATGCGCTTCGTCGACGAGCAGGGCCGACAGCTCCTGCGCCTGCCGCCCGAGTTCGCCGGTGGCGAGGTGGAGGTGCTCCGGGGCGACCTGACCCGGGTGCTGTACGAGCACAGCCTCCCGCACGCCGAGTACGTCTTCGGCGACTCCATCACCGGCCTCACCGAAAGCGCCGCGGGCGTACATGCCGCCTTCCGGCACGGCGCGTCCCGGCGGTTCGACCTCGTGATCGGCGCGGACGGGCTGCACTCCAACGTGCGCCGGATCGCCTTCGGACCCGAGGTGAGGTTCGTCCGCCATCTCGGCTACTACGCAGCCACCTGGCAGCTGCCCAACGACGGAGGTTTCGGACGGGGTTCGGTCGGCTACAACGCGCCAGGCCGCCTCGCGAGCGTCGGCTGCGACCACCGGGACGCAGCGCGGGCCGGCGCTTTCCTCGTCTTCGCGTCCCCTCGGCTCACCTATGACCGCCACGATCCGGAGCAGCAGAAAACCCTGATCCACCAGGCGTTCGCCGGACTCGGCTGGGAAGTGCCACGGCTCCTCGCGTCCCTCCGGCAGGCCCCGGAGATCTACTTCGACTCGATCAGCCGGGCAGACGTCGACACCTGGTCCACGGGGCGCATCGGCCTCGTCGGGGACGCCGCGTGCGGCGCGACCATCGGCGGCATGGGCACCGGAACCGGCATGGTCGCTGCCTACGTGCTGGCCGGCGAACTCGCACGATCCAACGGCGACCACCGAACTGCCTTCACCCGGTACGAGAACGCGATGCGCGCCTACGCCCAGGGCTGCCAGAGGGGCGGCGAGCGCACCGGGAAGTTCCTTGCCCCCACCACCCGGAGCGGCATTCGTATCCGCAACGGCCTGCTGAGCCGACGCTCGTTCCTCGACCTGATGCTCAAGGCGGGGCAGAAGGTCAGCACAGTCACCCTGCCCGACTACCGAACCGAGCTCAGCCGGCTCAGCGCGTGACTGCGGAGGCCACCGTCACCGCAGGCGGTGATCAGCGTAGGCCCGAGGTCTGAATCGCGGCGTCGGTCCGGCAGCGGGAGACGCGGCTTCTCGGGCTGCACACGGCTCCGACCTCGGGCAACGTGACCTGACAGGACCGGCGGCATCGGTGCCGGTCCCGCCAGCAGGACGCTCAGTAGGCGTAGAACCCCGACCCCGTCTTGCGGCCGAGTCGGCCCGCGTCGACCATGCGCTGGAGCAGCGGGGGAGCGGCGTACAGCGGCTCCTTGTACTCGGCGTACATCGAGTCCGCGACCGAGGCCACGGTGTCCAGGCCGATCAGATCGGCCAGCTTGAGCGGACCCATCGGGTGGGCGCAGCCCATCTCCATGCCGTTGTCGATGTCCTCGCGGCTGGCGATGCCCGACTCGAACATCCGGATCGCGGAGAGGAGGTAGGGGATCAGCAGCGCGTTCACGACGAAGCCGGACCGGTCCTGGGCGCGGATCGGGTGCTTGCCGAGCACGTCCTGCACGACGGCCTCGGCGCGGGCGATCGTCTCGTCCGATGTGGTCAGGGCCGGGATCAGCTCGACGAGCTTCTGCACCGGGGCCGGGTTGAAGAAGTGGATGCCGATGACCCGGTCCGGGCGCGAGGTGGCGACGGCCAGCTTCACCAGCGGGATCGAGGAGGTGTTGGAGGACAAAATCGCGTCCTGCCGGGTCACCACCTGGTCGAGCACCTGGAAGATCTCGGTCTTGACCTGCTCGTTCTCCACGACGGCCTCGATGACGAGATCGCGGTCGGCGAACTCCCCGAGGTCGGTCGTGAAGCTCAGCCGGCCGAGGGTCTCGTCCCGCTCCTCCGCGCTGATCTTGCCGCGCTCGGCGGCCTTCGAGAGGGAGTTGTACAGACGGGTGCGGCCGATCTCCAGCGCTTCGCCGGTGGTCTCGGCGACCTTCACTTCGAGGCCGCTGCGCGCGCACACCTCCGCGATACCCGCGCCCATCTGGCCACAGCCCACCACTCCGACGCGTGCAATGTCGGCCATAGAGTCCGTCACCTCGTGCCTTTCGCTGTTCTCCGTATCGCAGGGTCCCGTGTGATTCCGGTGCCCGCCTCGACCCCACGACGTTACTCCGAATGCCGATGCGGACGTCCCGCGGGTCATGGCGGCCACGGATGGGAATGATGCGGTTACGTAGAGCTATCGACGTTGGAGCGGGACATGGTGGAGAGAGGCGGGCCAAGATGAGGCGAACGGGAGTGGCGAGGAGGGCGTTCGTGCTGGGTGCGGCCGGACTGCTGGCGGCGTTGACGTCGGCCGGTGACGCGGTCGCCTTTCCGGCGGGGAGGAGAAGGGGCGGCGGCGGACGGTTCGCGGCGCCGGGCCAGGTCCGCGGTATGTGGATCGCGACGGTCGCCAACATCGACTGGCCGTCCAAGCCGGGGCTCACGGCGGCGCGACAGGAGACCGAGCTGCTCGCGTATCTGGACCGGGCGGTCGAGCTGCGGCTCAACGCGGTGGTGTTCCAGGTCCGGCCGACCGCCGACGCCCTGTGGCCCTCGCCGCACGAGCCGTGGGCCGCCTGCCTCACCGGGACCCAGGGGAAGGACCCGGGCTGGGACCCGCTCGGCACGGCGGTGCGCGCGGCGCACGACCGGAGCCTGGAGCTGCACGCCTGGTTCAACCCCTACCGGGTGGCGAACCACACCGACCCCACCCGCCTCATCGCCTCCCACCCGGCCCGGCGGAACCCGAGCTGGGTCGTGCCGTACGGCGGGAAGCTCTACTACAACCCCGGGCTGCCGGAGGTCCGCCGCTTCGTCCAGGACGCGATGCTGGACGCCGTGCGGCGCTACGACGTCGACGCGGTGCACTGGGACGACTACTTCTACCCGTATCCGGTGTCCGGTCAGACCTTCGACGACGACGCGGAGTTCGAGCGGTACGGCGGTGGCTTCGCCGACCGGGCGGCCTGGCGGCGCGACAACATCGACCGGCTCGTGCGCGAGACGGCGGAGCGGATCCGGCAGATCAAGCCCCACGTCCGCTTCGGCGTCAGCCCCTTCGCGGTCTGGCGCAACGCGGCGACCGACCCGCTGGGTTCGGACACCCGGGCGGGCGTGCAGACCTATGACGACCTGTACGCCGACACCCGCAAGTGGGTCAAGGAAGGGTGGATCGACTACATCTGCCCGCAGATCTACTGGCACATCGGCCAGACCGCCGCCGACTACGCCAAGGTCCTCGCCTGGTGGAGCCGGACCGTCCGGGGCACGGGCGTCGATCTGTACGTGGGCGAGGCGCTGTACAAGGCGGGTGACCCCGCGCAGGCGGATCCCTGGCAGGACCCGGCGGAGCTGTCCCGCCACCTCACCCTCGCCCGGGACCACGCGGAGGTGGGCGGCCACGTCTTCTTCTCGGGGAAGAGCGTGATGGCGGACCGGATCGGCGCGATGCGGCGCGTCGTGGCCGACCACTACACGGACCGGGTCCGGCTCTATCCGGACCGGGGCAGCACCTATCCGCACCACGGTCGCCCTTCGGCTGGGTGAGCCGGGACCCGGGACCCGGGTCCGGTCTCCGGCGGTGCGGTGGCCGGGCCGCCGGGGCCGCGCACGGCTGAGGCAGCGCATGAGCGGATGGCTGAGGGGCGTGCGGTGGCCGGGATCCGGGTGTGCGAGTCCCGGCCACCGCGCATCCTGCCGCTACCGCCCGTCCTTCGGCGCCTCTCTGTGCCGGACGACGCTGTCGGGGCCCGGTGACATCAGGTGTTCACGGCCGTCATCGAAGCGGAGCCGGTACGGGGGAGCGCCCCCGTCGCCGAGCACCTCGATGATCTCGGCGACCCGGTCGTGCTGTCCCACGGTCCTGCCGTGCATCAGCAGCCGGTCGCCCGTGTGTGCCTCCATCGGGAGCGACCTCCTCACAGGGGGAGACGGTATCCGTGTCGACAAGTCTATGACCGTACGCGCCGGGATTCCCCCGCTGCGCCGCGGCCGGCCCGCTGGGTGGCGGCGATGCAGACCAGCACGGCCACCGCCGCCACCGGAGCCGCGGCGGACATCTCCTCGCCGAGCAGGAGGAAGGACCATACGAGCGTCAGCAGCGGCTGGGCGAGCTGGAGCTGACTGGCCCGGGCGACCCCGATCGCCGCCATGCCCCGGTACCAGACGTACAGCCCGAGGAAGGTCGACCCGGCGGCGACCCACACCAGGCCGAGGACGCCGTGGGCGTTCAGGTGCACGGGTTCGAGGGGCAGGGCCACCAGGGCGCCCGCCACCGCGAGCGGCAGGCACAGGACCAGGGCCCAGCCGATCACGTGCCATCCCGGCATCAGCCGGGCCAGCCGACCGCCCTCGGTATACCCGGCCGCGCATACGAGGAGCGCGCCGAACAGGTACAGGTCGCCGGTGGCGAGAGCCCCTCCGCTCTGCTGCACGGTGAAGGCGATCACCACGGCGGCCCCGGCGAGAGCCGCGGTCCAGAACGTGCGTGAAGGGCGCTCACCGGTGCGCAGGGACCCCAGCACCGCCGTGGTGAGCGGCAGTAGGCCCACGACCACGGCCGCGTGCGAGGTGGTGGAGGTCTGCAGCGCCAGCGTCGTCAGTAGCGGGAAGCCCACCACCACCCCGCCCCCGACGACCGCGAGGCCGGCCCAGTGCCGGCGTTCGGGCAGCGGGACGCGCGCGGCCAGCAGCACACTGCCCGCGATCAGGGCGGCGAGCACACTGCGCAGAGCGACCAGGGACCAGGGGCCGAAACTCTCCAGCCCCCAGGCGGTGGCCGGGAAGGTGAGCGAGAACGCCACCACGCCGAGCCCGGCGAGCACGGTGCCGCTCCGGCCGACCGATGTCCCCGGCGCGGGCCTGCTTCCCGACCCGTCCGCGGCCGAGGCAACGGCCGCTTCCGGCGGGATCGCCGCAGCGGTCCGAGAGGTGCCGACCGGCTCGGTAACCGCTATCGATGAAGGCGGGATAGCGCTATTGTCTGTTCTCATGCAAGAGCGTAGCAGCGTCGCCGAACTGGTCACTTCCCTGAAGGTTGACCTCAACCGCTACTCTCCCGGTGGAAAGCTGCCATCCAGTCGTGCGCTGGTCGAGCGGTTCCGGGTCAGCCCCGTGACCGTCTCCCGCGCCATCGCCCAGCTCGCCGCCGAGGGGCTCGTCGTCACCCGCCCCGGCTCCGGCGCCTTCCGGGCGCATCCCCGCGTCGCCCTGCCCGCTCCGGGCGACACGTCCTGGCAGGAGGTGTCGCTGAGCGGCGACGGCGGGCCCGAGGTGGTGCCGCGCACCGTGGACGCCTCCGGCGTGCTGGTCACCCTCGCCGCACCGCCGCCCGGCGTCATCGAGTTCAACGGCGGCTACCTCCACGCCTCCCTCCAGCCCGAACGTGCGCTCTCCGCGGCCCTGGCCCGCGCGGGCCGCAGACCCGGCGCCTGGGGCCGCCCCCCGACGGACGGACTGCCCGAACTGCGTTCCTGGTTCGCCCGCGAGATCGGCCCCGCCGTCTCCGGCACCGACGTCCTGATCACCGCGGGTGGCCAGAGCGCCCTGGCCACCGCGCTGCGCGCGCTCGCCCCGCCCGGTGCCCCGGTCCTCGTGGAGTCGCCCACCTACCCCGGGATGCTCGCCGCCGCCCGCGCCACCGGACTGCGACCCGTCCCCGTGCCGATGGACGCCGACGGGGTACGCCCCGATCTGCTCGCCGACGCCTTCCGAGCCACCGGCGCCCGGGTCTTCGTCACCCAGCCCCTCTTCCACAACCCCACCGGGACCACCCTGGCACCCGCCCGCCGCCCCGAGATCCTGGCCATCGCCCGCGCGGCCGGGGCGTTCGTGGTCGAGGACGACTTCGCCCGCCGGCTCGTCCACGACGACGCCGGACCGCTTCCGGCACCGCTGGCCGCCGACGATCCCGACGGCGTCGTCGTCCACGTCTGCTCGCTCACCAAGGTCACCTCGCCCAGCCTGCGGGTCGGGGCCCTGGCCGCCCGCGGGCCGGTGCTGGAGCGCCTGCGGGCCATCCAGGTCGTCGACAGCTTCTTCGTACCGCGGCCGCTCCAGGAAGCCGCGCTGGAACTCGTCGGCTCCCCGTCCTGGAGCCGTCACCTCGCCGCGGTCGCCACCGAGCTGAAGCACCGCCGGACGACCATGGCGGCGGCTCTCGGCGGCGAGCTGCCGGAACTCGCGCTGCCGCATCTTCCGGCGGGCGGCGGCAGCCTCTGGCTCCGGCTCCCGGGCGGCGGCCCGGGAGCGGCCACCGACGAGCCGGCCGTCGTCTCGGCCGCCCTGCGCGCCTCCGTCGCCATCGCCCCCGGACGGCCCTACTTCTGCGCCGAACCCCCGGCCGGCCACGTCCGCCTGAGCTTCGCCGCGGTCTCCGGGGCGGCCGAGATCGTGGAGGGCGTCCGGCGCCTCCGTACCGCCTTCGACGGGTTCCTGGGCGGCTGACCGCAGCGCCCCGCCGTGCGCGCCCTCTTGACCAAACAGGCGTTCGGCCCCACGATCCCGCCATGACGCTTCGGGTCTCCCTGGTCGCAGCGGCGCGCAGCTCCTCCCGGCTGGCCGAACGCTTCGACGACGACCGGCCGCTCGACCAGGCCGGCTGGCACGAGGTGCAGCTCGTCGCCCACACGCTCGTGCCGCTCGGCGCCGCCGAGCTGCGCTACTGCTCGCCCACTCCGCGCAGCCGTGCCACCGGGGACGCCCTCGGATTCGCGCCGATGGCGCAGCCGGCCCTGCGCGACTGGGACATGGGCCGCTGGCGTGGGCTGACGCTGGGCGAGGCCACCGCCCGGGAACCGGCCGCCGTGGACCACTGGCTGGCGGACCCGCGCAGCGCTCCGCACGGCGGCGAGTCGATGCTCGGCTTCATCGGGCGGGTCGGCGGCTGGCTGGACACCCGTCCCGCCGCCGACGGCCTCGTCGTCGCGGTCGCCGAACCCGCCGTGATCCGGGCCGCCCTCGTCTACGCCCTGAACGCCCCGCCCTCCGCGTACTGGAACGTCGACGTCCGTCCGTTGTCCACCATCACGCTGACCGGCCTGCCGGGCCGCTGGAGCCTGAGCCTGGAGGCGGGCATCCGCTGACCGGGGCGGGGCCGGGGGAGGCCCCGGGCCGTGGCTCGACGGTCACTGCGGCGACCCGTTCACCGGAGACCGGGATGTCTTCGAGGAGAACTTCACCGAGCGCGGTGACCGGAGCGCGGTGAACCGGACGCGGCGAACCGAGCTTTTTGACCCGGGCGCGGCGGTGACCATCCTGGTCGACGGGAAGCCTGCGGTGGACCTCTGGAGCCGCGGGGCCGAGGCGGCCCGCGCCCCCGCCCCGGGGAGAGTGGGGCGCCTGGTCAACGCCCTCGGCCTCTGACTGGGCGGTGGGAACCGCTTCTGCGGCCCCGGCCCGCGGGCGCTCGGCCACGACGCCGCGGGTGGCTCCTGCGGTCCGGCCGACTCGGCTGCCTCGATCGCCGTCGGGTACGTCATGAACCGGATGGGCTCCCGGCTCGCCGACGACCCGCGCGGGACGGCCCTGGTGAACGCCGTCCACGCGGCCCACGGGGAGGCCCTCGGGAGGCGCGCGGAACAGGGCGTCCGACGTGCCGACCCAACCCGGGTTTCACCTGCGGTTGCCAGGAATGTGAGGATGTCACCATGACAACCAAGGTCTACTTCGACATCACCATCGACGATGCGTCCGCAGGGCGGATCACGTTCAACCTGTTCGACGACGTCGTCCCCAAGACGGCGGAGAACTTCCGCGCGCTCGCCACCGGCGAGAAGGGCTTCGGCTACGCCGGCTCGTCCTTCCACCGCGTCATCACGGACTTCATGCTCCAGGGCGGCGACTTCACCCGCGGTGACGGCACCGGCGGCAAGAGCATCTACGGCGAGAAGTTCGCCGACGAGAACTTCACGCTCAAGCACGACCGTGTGGGTCTGCTCTCGATGGCCAACGCCGGAAAGAACACCAACGGCTCGCAGTTCTTCATCACCACGGTGCTCACCCCGTGGCTGGACGGCAAGCACGTGGTCTTCGGCGAGGTCGCCGACGACGACAGCATGGCCCTGGTCCGCAAGATCGAGGCGCTCGGCTCCTCCAGCGGCAAGACCCGCGCCAAGGTCACCATCGACAAGTCCGGCGTTCTCTGACCGGTCCGACAACCCGACGGGCCCGTGGCCGGGTTCCGTTCCTCCGACGTACGCGTCGGCGGGGCGGAACCCGGCCACGGGCCCGTGGCATGCGACCGCCGGTTTCCCTGCCACGCCATCCCCGGACTCGGGCAAAATTCGACGTGTCTACAGCGGGGGAGGCGCGATGCGACGCACCGAGCCGCACGAGAACCGGCCGAGACGACCCATCGTGCGGTGAGCCCGGCCCAGTTCCCTCAGGGACGGGGCCCTCGGCCCTGACACCCGGCGCGTTCGTCCGCCGGTCCGCTGCCGGCCGGCTTGCTGATGAGGGGGCTACTGCCGACCGGACTGCGCGGCCCGCTCGGCGTTGCGCTCCTTGATCCGGGCGGACTCCTTGCGCACCTCGGCCTGCGTGGCGCGCTCCTTCTCGAGCCACTCGGGCATCTCGTCCCTCAGCGCGTCGATCTGCTCGGTGGTGAGCGCCTCGGAGACCCCGCCGCGGGCGAGCCCCGCGATGGAGATGCCGAGCTTCGCGGCGACGACCGGACGGGGGTGCGGGCCGGTGCGGCGCAGCTCCACCAGCCAGGCGGGCGGGTCGGTCTGGAGGGCGTTGAGCTCGGTGCGGGAGACGGCACCCTCCTGGAACTCGGCGGGGGTGGCCTGGAGGTACACACCCAGCTTCTTCGCCGCCGTGGCGGGCTTCATGGTCTGGGCGGTCTTGTGCGACGTCATGGGTCCAGGGTATCGACCATGGGACATACCTCCGACCACCTGCCGGTAGCCTGGTTCCGTGACAGGCTCGGACATCCCCTCATCCTTCAGGCTCGCGTACGTTCCCGGCGTGACGCCCACCAAGTGGGTGAGGGTCTGGCGCGAGCGGCTGCCCCACACCTCTCTGGAACTCGTCCAGGCCACCGCGGCCGAGGCGCCGGAGCTGCTGGCGGACGGCGGCGCGGACGCCGGTCTCGTACGGCTCCCGGTCGACCGGGACGTCCTGAGCGCCATCCCCCTCTACACAGAGACGACCGTCGTCGTGATCCCCAAGGACCACGTCGCGACCGCCGCGGAGGAGGTGTCGCTCGCCGAGCTGTCCGACGAGATCGTGCTGCACCCGCTGGACGACCTCCTCGCCTGGGAGACCCTGCCCGGCCGCCCCGCCGTCGAACGCCCGGCGACCACGGCGGACGCGATCGAACTGGTGGCGGCGGGCGTGGGCGTCCTCCTCGTCCCGCAGTCCCTGGCCCGCCTCCACCACCGCAAGGACCTCACCTACCGTCCTGTCCCGGAAGCTCCCGAGTCACGCGTCGCCCTGTCCTGGCCCGAGGCGGAGGCCACCCCCGACCTGGTGGAGGAGTTCATCGGGATCGTCCGGGGGCGCACCGTCAACAGCACCCGTGGCCGCGCGGCCACCCCGCCGCGTCCGGCGAAGGACAAGGCCAAGGCCAAGGACAGCAAGGCCAAGCGGGGTGGGGCGGGCGGCGGCGCGGGCGGCGCCCGGAACAGGTCCGCGGCGGGCAAAAAGCCCCAGGCGGGCGGCCGGACCGGCGGCCAGGGCGGCAAGCGCGGAAAGCCGCGGGGCCGGTAGCGTACCGAGCTCCGGCCCGCGGCCGTCGCCTCCGGGTTCGGCCCGCGAACGCCACCACACGCCGGTTGTCTCGTTGATGGAGCAACCGCCGTATGCAGGGGAGCGTCCGTCCGATGCCGAACATCCGCAGACCGATGCCGTACATCCGCAGGTGGTCGCCGACCGCGCGCGGGCCGTTGCCGAGCACTCGCGGAAGCCGGCGTCTCGGCCTCGTCGGGATGCTGCTCATCGCCGTGTTCTTCGCCGGGTTCCAGCTGACAGCGGTCACCGGGCGGGCTTCGCCCGACACGAAGAACTACCTCTCCTACGCCCTGAGCCTCAGCGGCGCGGACCGCCAGGAGGCGGGCCGGCTGGCCATCGGCTACTCCTGTGCCAGCGGGCAGCACGCACTGGACTTCATCCCCTGGACCAGCAGGAAGGCCGCGGGAGAGTCGGAGGAGAGTTGTGCGCGCCGGTTGAACGACTCGGTCGCGTACTGGTCGGACCACGGCAACACGTCGGGGATGACCGCACCGTTCGCCAACCAGCGCTTCATGGCCATCTTCGAGGCCAGGCCCGGCTATCCGCTGTTCCTGGTCCCTTTCGTGGCCGCCTTCGGAGCCACCTGGGGTCTCTGGCTCGCCGGGCTCGTCGTCGCGCTGGCCGGAAGCGTCTGCGTCCTGCTCACCCTCCGGGCCGCGGGGGCTTCCCGGCGGGCCGGGCTGGCCGGGCAGGCCCTGTACCTCGCCCTGCCCACCGGCACCGTCGCCATGAACCCCTTGAGCGACGGGCTCTCCCTGGCGCTCGGTACGGCGGTCCTCCTCGGCTGCGTCCTGCTGCTGCGGGACCGGCCCCGTACGGGCACGGCGCTCGTCGCGGGCGGCCTCGCCCTGATGTTCCTCGTCCGCTACTCGCAGGCCCTGCTGCTGGCGGCCGCTCTCGCGGGCGTCTTCCTGGCCTGGGCCGGGTGGCTCCGGCTGAAGCGTCGGGAGCTCGCCCCCGTACTCCGGGCGGCCGGACTGTGCGGTGTGCTGGCGGCGATCGTCTACGCCGGGGCGCATCTCCTGTCCTGGCCCATGGGCCAGGACAGTGCCCAGGACCTGCTGACCCATCACTACCAGCGCCCCGACCGGCCCGACCCCTGGCCCGAGTTCTTCGTCCAGGAGCGGGTCTTCTGGTCGGCGTGGCTCCGACGCCAGGCCACCTACCCGGTCCTCCCCGTCCTGCTCGCGCTCTCGGCCTGGGCGCTGCTGAGACGGCGCTCCGTGGTGCTGCCCGTCGCCCTGGCGGCAGGGGCGGCGGGCCTCCTCAACCAGGCGGGCCACCCGAATCTCGACCAACTGCTCGGCCACCGCCTCATCGTGTTCGTCTGGCTGCTGCCCGTCCTGACGATTCCGCTGCTCCTGGACCGGCCGCCGACCTACTCCCCGCCCGACGAGGACACCTCGCCACACGCCGCACCGGTTCCCGTGGGCGGCGTCCCGGCCGACGTCCCGGGCGAGGCCCGTCACCCCACGTCGCGCAGCTGAAGAAGGTACGCCGCGGTCAGTGCGACGGCACGGTCCTCGTCGTGCAGCAGCTCCCCGAGAGCACGTGAGGAAGCCGTCCCCGGGACGCCGCCCAGCGCCTGGGTCAGTCGCCCGCGCGCCGACGCGCCGGTGGTGTCGCGGGAGAGGCGGTCGGCGAGCACGGCCGCGATCCGGTCCGCCGCCGTGTCGTCGCCGGCCAGCAGGCTCAGCGCGTCGGCCGCATCGGTGTCGTTCGTCCCCGCCAGGACCAGGTCGACGAGCAACGGGACCGCATCGGCCTCGCCGCGCGTCCCGAGGGCCAGGGCGGCGTAGCCGCGGACCACGGCGTCGGGGCTCGCCAGGGCGTCCCGCAGCAGCGCGGTGGCCTCACCGCCGGGCATCTCGGCGAGGGAGCGTACGGCGCGTTCCCGCACCGCCGCCTCCGGTGAGCCGAGCCCCTCCGCCAGCAGCGCCGGGCCTCGGCCGCCCGATCGAGCCACTGCCCACCGGAGGGCCCCGGCCACATGCGGGTCGCCCTCGCCGAGCGCCGCCTCGACCAGGGCCTCCACCGGTACCTCGTCGACCGAGGCGAGGGCGGCGCGCTGGCGGTCGGCGGGGCTCCGGGATCCCAACGCCCCCAGGAGCGTGACGACCTGGAGGACGTCCTCCCAGCCGGCCGGATCCGTGGCGTGGACGCGGTGCAGCCGGGTGAGCAACTCGGTCTCCACCGCGATGCGTTCGCGCGTCCGACGGATCAGGTCCTCGACGAGTGCCGAGGGTGTGAAGCCGGGGTCGTCGAGGGCTCGCCCGATCTCGCGCAGCGACAGCCCCAGCGCCCGCAGGCTCTCGACATGAAAGATCCGCTGGATGTCCTTCCCCGAGTACTCCCGGTAACCCGACCCGGTGCGGCCCGACGGCCGCACCAGGCCGAGCGACTCGTAGTGCCGCAGCATGCGGGCACTGACTCCCGACCGCCGCGCGACTTCACCGATCAACACGCCTCAGGGACCTTCCGCACCAGAGCGACCGGAGCGATCGGAGCCGTCCCCGGTGTCCCCGGAGTCACCGGGGCCGCTCTGGCCGTCGAGGGCCACGACGCGCTTCGCCTCCTCCACGGCGAGCGTGAATCCGGCGTCCGGGTCGCTCAGCAGCCGTTGGGTGGCGAGCGCGTGCGCGTGGACGAGCGGGTCGGGGCTCCGCGTCGCGGCGGCCAGAGCCGGCGCCGCCGCGTCCCCCAGGGCGACCAGGGCCTGGCTGAGACTCAGCCGGGTCTCCCGCCCGCCGCGCCCGAGCTGCGTCGCCAGCAGTACCGCCAACGCGGCCTCCTCCCCGCCCGGTACGAGTACCACCGCCGCCCGCCAGGCACTCCGCGCCACCTCGTCGTCGGCGTCGGTCATGTGCGCCCGGGTGATCGCCGGCCACGCCCGCCCGTCCCCGATCTTGGACAGCGTGTGCAGCGCCTGGCTCCGCGCCCGCGTCCGCTCGGAGCGCAGCTCGCGGAGCAGCGGGGGAAGGGTGAGGGACACCGGGTGACGGGTGAGAGCCCACGTCAGCATGTCGCGTACGAAGAACTCCGGCTCGACCGCGCACCGCTCGACGAGCGTGCCGACGCAGCGCGGGTCCGGCGCCGAGCCGACCGCCAGGGCGGCGCGCAGCCGCACCGACGCGCGGTCGTCCTCCAGCCCCCGCAGCGCTCGTACCGTGTCCGTGTCGTGTCCCGTGACCGTCATCGAGACCACCTCCTCGGCAAGCAGTGAAGAGCTTGTCACCGTGTCAAGGTCAACCCTGCCGTGTGCCTCGGCCGGGGGCCCGGCTCACGGGCCGCGCCAGACGTTGGCGAAAGCGGTGTTCTCGATGGTCCGCCGTTGGCGTACGGCCTCCAGCTCCATCACCGCTTCGTGGACGGTGGCGACCACGGTCGTCACCGTCTCGTCGTCGAGGCGGGGCTCGTCGTCGCCGGACCGTCCGCCGTCGATGCCCACGGCCGACGCGAGGGCGGCCAGGACGGGCTCCCCCTCCTCCCGGCGGCCGAAGGCCCGGCGGCGGCCGGGGGTGTCGACCAGCTCCACGCGCCTGGGGCCGAAGGGCAGCCGACCGCTCCTCTTCTGTGTGAGCTCGCCGTCCTTCTCCAGAGCGTCCTGGTAGGTGGCCGCGAGGTCCCGGCCGCGGCGCCACAGCCAGTCATCGATCCGCTCGTGGGGCGGTTGCCGCGTGATCCGTGCGGCGGCCTCGCCGAGAAGCGGGTCGTCCGGCGTCGACGGCCCGCCCGGCACGATGAGGTCGCCGTCCACGGTGACGGTTCCCGCCCCGACGAGATCGAGCAGTTCGGCTCCCGCGAGGGCGAGCGACAGGTCGCCCTGCCCCACGGTGTGCTCCGGTACCGGATCCATGGCGATGATGAACAGGTCTTTCGCCGTGGTCATGAACGGCTCCCCTCAGAGACATCGGCAAAGCGGGCCCCACCGGCCGCCCCGGCCAGGAGCCGGTACGGCGGCGGGGCGACTGCTGCCACCAGTATCGCCCCCACCCGGGCCGTCCGGCCCTGGGCCGGGCGCAGGTCCGGCGTTGGGTCCGACAAAGGCGATGGCCGTCTCCCGGTGTGACCCCTGGGCTGATCCGGTGGGCGCGTGGGACGACCGTCCTCCCCGCTCCCCGCTCCCCGCTCCCCGCTCCCCGCTCCCCGCTCCCCGCTCCCCGCTCCCCGCTCCGTACCGCACGGCTGCGTCACGTTCCCGGGGAGGGCGCCGGGTGGTCCCGGCGTCGTTCTCCGCCGGGCGTCGCCGCACCAGTCGCCCCCCTGCTCGCCGAGCAGCCGCGGTCGGCTCCGGATCATGGTCAGTTGCTCTGTGTGTCATCATGTGTGCGCAGTGTCACGACGCTGTCGCCTCGGCGACCCGTGCGTCGGCGCGCCTGCGGAAACACGTTTCCCCGCCCGGCCCCACCCGCGACCGGCCCTGCCTGCCGGGAAGAGGGCCACGGCGACACCCTCACCACCAGAAGGATTTCCCCCATGCGCTTCCGCTCCACCTTCGCCGCCGCTCTCGGCGCCGCTCTGCTGCTCGCCGCCGTCCCCTCCTCCGCCTCGGCCGCCGAGGGGCAGTTCCGCTACGACTACGTGACCGTCGAGGGATATGAGGCGACCGGTTTCCTGAACAGCCCGCCCAGCGGCGAGTGCGTCAACCTCCCGGGCGTCGGCCTGGAGAACCCCGAGCCCGGGCACTCCCCGAAGAACCGCACGGACGCCTGGGCGGAGGTCTTCACGGGCGTCGACTGCGAGGGTGCTTCCTTCCACCTCCGCCCGCACACCGGCGGGGCCTCGGAGCGGCTGAAGGTGCGTTCGGTCGTCTTCCACTGACGCACTGTCGTATACCGAGCCGTCGCACACCCCTGAATCACCGCTGCACACGCCGCCGCTCGTGACTCCCTGAGGAGCCACGGGCGGCCGGACGTGCTGGGGGCGTCCTGTACGAGACCGTCCGGCGCCTCCGCCCGAACGGCTGCCCGGCCCCGCTCAGCTCCTCCGCTCGCCCAGGACACAGAATTCGTTGCCCTCAGGGTCGAGGAGGGTCACCCAGTGCTGCCCGTCCTGCACGGTGTCGCGGCGCCGGGCGCCGAGGGAGAGCAGTCGGGCGACCTCGGCCCCCTGGTCGTCGGGGCGGAAGTCGGGGTGCAGCCGGTTCTTCGACGTCTTGCCCTCGGGGACGGGAACGAAGAGCAGCCCCGGCATCCGGTCCGGCTCGGGCCGGATCTCGATGATCTCCTCGGATTCGTCGACCACTACCCAGTCGAGAGCCTCGGCCCACCAGCGCCCGAGGGCGATGGGGTCGGCGGAGTCGACGATGATCTGTTCCCATTCGAGTGCCATGGGTGTGAGCATAAACAGGGCCTGCGGTGTACGGGTCGCGGCCTCCACGTCCCCGGAACGGCCCGCTCGCCCCGCCTCCCGTACCGCTTTCCGAAGACTTGCCCGCTCGGTCTCGACGAACCGGGTGTGACCGAGAATTTTTGTTGGCACATGGAGAGTGTTAGTTGGCACACCTTGGTCACGTAGCGCTGTGTAGCCAGAGCAGCTGTGTAGCCGAAGAGCCTTGCGCGAGGAAGTCGTACGCGGTGGTGCGCGACGGAGTCGTACGTAACTGGGGACGATCGGGGCCCTGGCAAGATTTTCGTAGACGGAGATCATCTGGGTGCTGAGCACCGGGCTTCATGAAAGCGCGAGGTTAGGAGACGCCTGCTCTGTTCTCAATCGCGGCAGCCAGGGCACGCTTACTTGACGCAGCTGGAGGACTCGATACCTGTCCGACGACGTGGTGGAGTTCCGTCACGGATAGGCGTCAGGCGGGAAGGCTGTGCAGTAACTACGACACTGTGTCGGTGGTTCCCCCCTACCATGGGGCCATGGCGCAATGCACAGCACCCTCCCGAGGCCACCGCACCGCGAGTGGAGCCGCGAACTGCCCAGCGTGCAGCAACTGGGGAAGGTCGTACTCCCGGTCGTCATACCCGTCGGGCTCCTCGTACAGCAGCGGCGGCGGAGGCCGGTCTTCGTCGTACGGCTCGTCCGGAGGTGGGACCTCGCGTCGCACCAGGTCCGGCAGGACGGTGTCGTACACCCCGACCGAGTGGCAGGCGGTCGAGCCCTACGCCGAGAAGGCTGCGGTACAGGCCCAGACGTACCCGGACAAGCGAGACCTCTTCCTGTGCCACGCCTGGAACGACCGTGAGGGCAGCGCGAAGGAGCTCTACGGCCACCTGAAGACCAGTGGCGCGACGGTGTGGTTCAGCGAGGAAGACATCCCGCTCGGTTCGCTGCAGATGCGCGAGATCGACAAGGGGCTTCGTAACTCCCGCATCGGCATCGTGCTGGTCACGCCATCCCTACTTGAGAGCATCAAGAACGAGGGCATCGCCGAAAAGGAACTCGCCGTCCTGCTCAATACCAATCGCGTCGTGCCCGTGACGCACGGGGTGACCTTCGACGAGCTCTACGACGTCAGCCCCATGCTCGCGTCCCATTCCGGGCTGAGCACAAAGGAATCGTCGCTCGACGCCGTCGCCGCCAAGATCGCTGCTGCTGCCGCCGCGCTTCCCGCTGCCTGACGCTCAGCTCAACCCGCACGAGCAGTCGATGCCGTTGCCGCGAGAGAAGAAAAAGTCGCAGCCGGGGTGGTGCTCACGGTCGGTGCGCTGCACCGGCACCCGGTCCACTACGAACGCGCGTCGTGGTTGTGGTCCGCTGACGATCTCGCGGAGCTGCTGCACCTCGCTCGGCCACAGCCGGTAGCCCGACGACAGCCGGGCATCCACACCGAGCGAGAACGAGCCGGCGGTCTGCTGCTGGACGGCATCGGCACCGTGCTGCGTCCATCGGGTGATCGCCCCCAGCAGCGTCAGGCGAGCTTCGGACCTCTGGGCGTCGGTCGTGTCCGCACCAAACAGGCCGGGGGCGATGCGGCGAGCCTGCCCGTTGGCCCCGGCGACCATCAGCGCGACGGACGGGTGCGACCGCACGTCGGCGAGCAGGTCGGTGTCGCGGAGGACATCGTCGTCGGCCATGGTAGCCACCATTCGTTGTTCGTGCCGGAGCAGGGAGCTGAGGAGCACCGCGATGGGTGCGAGGGAGGGCAACGAATGGTGCCGTGAATTTCTCCTGTGTGTCTCGTTGCTATGCCGAGAATCAGAGATCTCGTCCCCGTGGGGTCACCCCCCTGGGTCGTCGTCTGCACAACAACCGGACGTCCGGGCCGGGCAGGAGCGGCAGCCCCCACCCGACCTGGTAGCCGGGTGGCTCAGTCGTCCGCGATGGTCAGCTCGACGACTCGGTCGGCGTCCACGATGCGAGCGCCGAACCGGCACGTCCCGCGGACGGCGATGCTGCCGCTGCCGAAGTAGGCGTGCTCGCTCACGGCGAGGACGACCTGCCCCCACGCACCGAGCACGGCGTCCTTGTCCACGATCAGGAACTGACCAGCGGGCATGGCGAGGGTGACCAGCGTCGGGACGCTGAGCACTGTGCGTGCCGAGAATCTCGTCCGCGCAGGCCATCCCGCTGGCGGCCGCTGCCAGTTGCCACGGCATGATGACCACTCGTGCTCCTGCATCTCGCCTATCTGACCGTGTCGAATGCCTTTGCCGCGCTCTGGCTGCTCCCGATGAGCGACCGGGCCAACTGCTCAGCGTCCCGTCCTTCCCAGAGCGTGAGCGGGAGCCGGGTGGTGGCGTCGACCAGAAGAGTCCCGTACGTGTCTCTGTAGAGGGCGAAGTCGTCCACGCCCAGGACTCTCGGCGTCTGCAGAGGCGGCAGCGGGATCCGCATCAGCTGGGACAGGACGGTGCACCGCGAGAGCCCGACGTGCAGGACCTTCAGCATCCGGGCGCCGCCCCGGCCCGCCAGCAGCACTCCCACCGCCTCGACCATGTGCTGCAGCAGCGGCGTGCGCCGCTGGTAGCGCACGGTCAGACCCGGCACCTGCTCGACGAACGTCAACTTCGCGCAAGCGGCGTTCTCGCAGTACAGACGCCGCACACTCAACTCGATCAACACCGGACGACCACCCAGCGAGGCATCCGCGAGTCGTCTGACGTAGCGGCTGTGACACCACCCACTCGGCCGCCCGCAGCCCGTACGCGACGCGGGAGTAAACGAGCGCGTACGGGCACGGACCACCACCACGGGTCCAGAGCCGTCGACCGAGAGAACCAACACGCCCGCCAAGTGCGGTAACAGGTACGACAGTTCAACAGAGCACACTCAAAGGCTGCCCGTCATGCGACCTCAGCACCCAGATGATCTCCGTCTACGAAAATCTCGCCAGGGCCCCGATCGGCGTACGTCCCAGGCCACCGATGCGTGGAGCCGGGCTCCCGGTCCCCCCCGGGCCACCACGGCTCCGCTCCCGGCCGCCCACGGAGGCCGGCAGTGTCTTCAAGTTGCACGTTAATCGGTGTCCGCGGCGTCGACACGGCGCCGACCGACAGGGCCTGAAGGCGGGCTGCGGCCGAGTGGGCACTGAGCTGGCGACCGGAGGGCCAGATGATAGTGGTCAGCGGCCTGAACGGGATCACTGCGACGTTCTGGGCGGCGAACGGGGCCGAACCGAGATAGCTCATGCCGCCGATCCCGCGCAGATACGCGCGAGCGGATCTTCCCGGCTCGTGATGCGGACCGTACCGGCCCCGGCCACGCGCACCCCGAGCGCCACAACCGGCTCAAGGGCGATCCAGCTTGCAGCGTCCACCAGGGCGAGCGGCTCGTCCGCCAGCAGATCGAGATGACCACCGGCGACCGCATCTGGCACGTGTTCAACACCGAGCGCCGTACGGCCTGGATCGACAGCAACCCATGACCAAAGCCGTGGCCGATTGGAGCGCCCGGCCCTCCCGGCCCTCCCGGCCCTCCTCGCTCGGAATCCAACCAAGATCACTGGCTCAGCGCCGAGACCGTAACCGGAACCACGCCGAGACCTGCCCGAAGCGCGAGCCAGCTATTACCCACGCCTCGGCGCCGCCGTACAGCTCTCACTATTAGCCGCGTCGCATGAGTGCCGCATTCAGGGAGCCGCTTTTCAGTAGGCGTGATTCTGCTACTGTCGAGACACCCCTCCAAGAATTCCGGTGGATTTCAGCTGGTCTACCGGGAGGAGGTGATTCGGTGTCCGGCAGGAACCCCGACGAGGGAACCAAGCCGGACCGGACCAAGCGGCAGTCAGCCGTCCAGATATGCATCCTGATCGCGCGCGCCAGCCAGGCCGCGTACTGGGTGTACAAGCTCTGGCAGCTGAACTAGCAGCAACGATGGGCCCGGCCGATGCCACGGCCGAGCCCATCACAGGTCCGGAACCGGGGGCCCCACGATCTCGTGCAACAGAGGCGTGGGGCCCGACTCATTTGTGGACCGAGTGATCTGTCCGGCTTCCCGGAACTGGCGATCAGCTGCCAGCCTACATCCCTTTTCCTATTCGCGAAACCCAATGAATTCCGGATCCCGATTCCCGAATCGGGAAACTGTCGAATCTCGGGGTCCTCCAATTATCCGCGAATGTTGGCATTTCATCCTTTCGATTCGCCCCTGCCGTATGACTTCATTTCCTCATCCCGTGTGGTGTTTCGAGGGCACGGCCATCGGCTTCGGGGGCGTCCCCGTTCGTTTCGGAGACGCGGCCGTCGGCTTCGGGGGCGTCCCCGTTTGCTTCGGGAGCACGCTGCCGGGCTTCGAGGCCAGCCGGTCTCGCGGGGCAGGTCTCGGTCTCGCGGACGCAGGTCTCGGTCTCGCATAGGTCTCGCGGGAGGTCTCGGCGTTCAACGACACAGGTCTCGTCTTCATCGCGACAAGATCGGCGTTCAGCGGCACGGGGCCTGTGTTCAACGGCTGCTGTTGCGACACGACGGCGACGTCTGTGTCGACGGCGACGCGGACGACGACATCGGTGTCGACGGCGACGCCTTGTCCGCGGACAGTCCGCGCGGACGGATCTGGATGTCCGCTCGGATACCCCGGATGTCCGACGGGTTGTCCGCCCCCGCCGTGACGGCGGGCCGAGGACGGACCGCAACGCGGACCGGGACGGTCCCCGGCGGACCGGAGTGGGGACCGGGTGGGGACGGACCGGGCTGGGGACCGGGGACGGATTGGGGGACCGAGACGATCCCCAGCGGACCTGGATGGACCGGAGTGGGGAACCGGGCTGGGGAACAGGTGGGGACCGTCCCCGCTCGGTCCACAGCGCCTGAGCGCGTTCACGCTCGGTGATCGTGAACGCCGTGAATCAGTGAGCGTGAACGCCGTGAACTGGGACCGTGAACCGAGCTCACCGCACCAGTTCACGCTCACCCAAGAACCGGTAATCAGGAAGCGGTAATCCGTACCGGTACCGGTGCTCGTACGGCGCCTGTACGAGCACCGCGGCGTACGACCGGTGCGGCCGTACCGTACGGCGCACGTACGGCCGTACCGGATGCAGTTGCGCGTGATCTGCGAAGTGCTTCCCGCCCAGGCGGGAACTGGGTTCTCCGCAGTTCGTCCGGCCCTTCGCCGGGGCCGTACGTACGCCTCGGCAATGCACCCGTACGTGCGCTGTACGTGCACCGTCCGCGTGCGGTAGTACGGCGGCGATGCCGCCCGTACGGCGACTGGAACTACCGGTTCTTGGGTGAGCGTGAACCGGTGCGGTGAGCTCGGTTCACGGTCCCAGTTCACGGCGTTCACGCTCACTGATTTACGGCGTTCACGATCACCGAGCGTGAACGCGCTCAGGCGCTGTGGACCGAGCGGGGACGGTCCCCACCTGTTCCCCAGCCCGGTTCCCCACTCCGGTCCGTCCCGGTCCGCTGGGGATCGTCTCGGTCCGCCGTCCCCGGTCCCCAGCCCGGTCCGTCCCCGGTACGTCCCCGGTCCGCGTTGCGGTCCGTCCTCGGCCCGCCGTGACGGCGGGCCCGCGTCACAGCGGAGGGCGGACAACCCGTCGGACATCCGGGGTATCCGGGCGGACATCCAGATCCGTCCGCGCGGATGTCCGCGGACAAGACGTCGCCGTCGACACGGACGTCGCCGTCGTGTCGCGACAGCAGCCGTTGCACACGGGCCCCGTGTCGCTGAACGTCGATCTTGTCGCGAAGAAGACGAGACCTGTGTCGTTGAACGCCGAGACCTCCCGCGAGACCTAGGCGAGACCGAGACCTGCGTCCGCGAGACTGGCTGGCCTCGAAGCCCGGCAGCGTGCTCCCGAAGCGAACGGGGACGCCCCCGAAGTCGACGGCCGCGTCTCCGAAACGAACGGGGACGCCCCCGAAGCCGATGGCCGTGCCCTCGAAACACCACACAGGAATGCGCGGTTGCGCGGGCCGGCACGGCGAGACAAGAACGCGCAGAGTTGGGCGTCGGAATTCCGACGAGATTGATCCCAGGTGCGGCTGACCTGTTCCGTGGTGGAGTGTCCCACTGGGCGAGGTACAGCCCAAGGCCCCGTGGCGAGGGCATTCGGAGGGACTCTGCTCGGTGCTCTCCTGGCGCCTGGGGCCGTGAGCAGGTGCCGGAGTGTCGGCTGCCCACCCGGCAGGAGCTCAGCGCGGGAGGAGCCTTCCCTGGCGATTCGTGCCAGCCGCTCGTCGCCCAACGGAGGGCACTCCGGCAGGGCTCCTCCACAGTCACGGACAGGGAAAGGCAGCCGAAGCCCTGGTGAGGAGGGGTGCACGGTTCCACATCGGGCCGCCCCGCACCACGCCCAACAGCCGCTTCGGACGCGCAAAAGGTGATGTGGTGTTCGTCACATGGGCGAGAGCGTCGTCGCGTCAGCCGCCGGGCCGGCGGCCACCGCGCGGGAGGCCGACACGGTTCTGCGACTCCGCGTACGGCCCTAAGTGGAATCTCTGGCTACCTGTTCTCCTGGGCGCCGCACCCGCGTGCGGGCCTGCCTTGGCTACCGGCCCGGAGCTTAGCCTTGATCCACCGAGGTGGATCAAGGCTAAGTGCGTTGTAGGGGTCTGCTTGTCTGGCATTGCAGTGGGGGGCTCGCACGTCAGTCTACGGACGGTGCCAGAACCGGAGACGGCGGCGGATCCCTCCCCGTTGTTTCGGCTGGGGATCTCTGGTGTCGTGGACGGCCAGCAGGCGACCGTCCTGGTTCCGGTTCTGGTCGATTTCCGCTGGCGAGTAGCGGCGAGCCCAGCGGACGCGGCCGTCACGGATCCAGTAGTGCGACTGGCACGGGAGGGACCAGTTGCCGATCGATGGGGTGAGGGAGGCGTTCTCGCCGTCGTAGGTGAGGGACCACTGGGCCGGGGAGAGGGGTGTGACGACTTCGTACCCGCATCCGCAGCAGCACAGGTGGGCGCAGGTGCGGTACGGGATCGAGATGTAAAGCACTCCTGCGTCCATGGCCTGGGGGAAGGTCTCGGTGAAGACCGGGCGCAGGGTGTCTTGCGGAGTCACGGGAGGTCCTCGTTGGCGATCTCGTTGGTGATCAGTGAGTACGTGGTATGGGCCTCGTCGGTGGCGTCGGCGTAGATGCCGAGGGAGCGTTTCCATCGGATGACGGCCAGGACGGCGTTGAGCGCGTTGAGGTCCGCGGTCTGGATGTTGCTTGCGTAGGCGTCGCGTTCGGGTGCCGGCCGGGGGATGCGCCCGCGGGGCGTGTCTCGGCGGCCGGGGAGGCTGGTGGTGATGCGGAGCAGTCCGCTGAGGCGGCCGTCGATCTCTTCGATGCCCATGCCGACGTCGATGAACGGCACGTCGTGGGCTTCGAGCCAGTCGATGATGATGGGCTTGCTGGCGGCGTCGTCGGAGGCGAGGAACACGAACGTCGCCCCGCTGAGGAGGTCGAGGTTGTCCTCGTCGAGGTACTGCGCGCAGGCGGTCACGCCCTGGTGCATGTTGGCGTAGATCGAGGCGAAGTGCGTCGCCTTGGGTGGGCGGGTGCTCAGGGTGTCGAGGGTGGGGGCGCCGGGTGCGCGGAAGGCGTTGTGGTTGTCGAAAGTGTCGCCGTCGATGAGGAGGATCGAGTCGACCTCGGTCTTGGCGACCTGGTCGAGGATGTAGCTGCCGCTGCCGCCGAGGCCGACGATCACGATCCGGTGGCCCCGGAAGCGGCGGTTGATAGCCGTGATGCCGGCGCGGGAGGTGGCGGTGTCGCGATAGGCGAAGGGGCTGTCGTCGTCGATCTCCTGCCACGCGGCGCCTGGGGTGGGCGTGGCTGAGGGGTCGAGGGCGTGGGCGTGATCGGCGATGATCCGCGCGTACGCGGCGATCTTCGTGTACTGGTCGGGGTAGCCGTCCGGGGGCTTGCTGGAGAGCATGAAGTTCGCCTGCATGCCCTCGGCGATCACTCGGCTCTCGGGGGTGGCCAGGGGCAGGGGGTGGCCGTGCTCGGTGCAGGGGGTGGAGCCGCCGAACCAGATGCGGTGGTCGGTGCCGGAGACGAGGCGGTCTCCGCTGACGGTGATCGGGTGGGCGAGGAAGCCGTGCTCGACAGTGCGGTTCTCGGTGACGTACGGGATCCGGACGATGATGTGGCCGGCGTGGACGGTGATGGCGTAGCCGTCGTCGATGAGGCGGGACAGGTCGGGGTCACGAGCGAGAAGTGCGGTAGACATCGAAGACCATTCCCTCCTTCACTCGGACGCTGTGGCCGGCGGTGAGGCTGCCTGTTCCGTGGCCGTCGTGTCCGCGGCTGTAGCGGACGGTGTAGGTGTCCTGGTCGTTCGGCGGCTGGCCGGGGTAAGCGAGGTCGACGACCTGCTCATACGTGATCTCCTTCGCCTCCCAGATGTGGGGGCGGGCGTTGACGATGATCGTGACGGGCTTAGGCCCGTGAGTGTCCTGGGACATGGGGTCCTCCTGAAGTGGGGAGCGCGTGTTCGGACTGTGGATGCCGGGGTACCCCGGCGCGCCGCTACGGGGGCGGCGCGCCGAGTGCCCGGGGGTTGTGGCGGTCAGCGCCTGGGGAGGGCGAGAAGGTTGTTGGTCCATACGCCGTCGGCGTGGGTCCGCAGGTACTTCTCGCCCCGGGTGGGCGTCACCACGAGCACTTCCGTGCTGCGGCCGGCTGCGTCACTCGTATAGGCCTTGCCGGCCTTGTTCTCGATCCAGTGGACGATCTCGGCCCGGGTGTTGTCGCCGGTCTTGCCAGTCGCCTGCTCGGTCCACCACAGGTGGGTGATGTGCTCGTGCGCGGTTCCGCCGGCCGTCAGGCGCACTGCGGTGATCTGGATAGCCATGTTGCTGTCCCTGCCGGCGACGTTCCTACGGGTCCCCGCGGCCGGCGCCCGGGTTCCGTGAGCACCCTGGGTGGGGTGCTTCGCCTGGGACAGACGACGTAACTCGCGGGTAGGAAGACGCGTGTGGCTGGCGGGGCCGGCGGGGTGTCAGGAGCAGTCGAGGCAGCGGTCGCTGTCCGGGGCAAACATCGCGGGCGGGTGCTTGAGGAAGCAGCCGGGGCAGGAGCGGCCGGGGGTGCGCGGCGGGCAGGCGCAGCGGCCGCATTCGGGGCAGTGAGGGACGCGGCAGCGCCAGCAGGCGGGTTCGAAGGAGCGGTAGTTCTCGTCGCAGTTCGCGCAGATGTAGTCGCGCGACCGGGGGCCGGTGTCGGTGGTGGGCGGGGTGAAGGCGCGCCAGGGGGCGGAGTCGGTGACGAGGACGGCGACGGTGTAGCCGTCCATGGGGGCGGTATCGGTGTGCAGTTCGCGTCCGAGGATGCCGTCGCGGTAGCGGACCTGGGTCCGTCCTTGTACGCGGCCGGGGCCGGCCAGGGCGCGGTCGATGACGGGGATGTCGCCTTGGAAGCTGCCGCGCCGCAAAGGCGGCAGGCCGTGGGAGGCGGCGAAAGCGAGGTGTCCGACAGGGTCGAGGAGGAGAACGTGACCGGGGGCGGGGAGATGCTGGGCTGCTCGCACGCAGACGGCCATGCGAGAGGCTTTGCTCGTCTCCCACAGGAGGGTGATCGCTGAGGCGGTGGGCCCTTTGGCGTCCAGGTGCTGGTCGACGAGATGTGCAGGGAGCAGGATCTGGGCGGCGAACGCGTCGCAGGCGGCGTCTTCGAGGAGGACGCCGCAGTCGGCTTCCTTGCTGAAGGGCTCCATGAGGTCGAAGCTGTTCTTCTGCAGGTGGTGACCGAGTTCGTGCAGGGCGGTGAAGTCCCGCCGTGCGTGGCTGTTGGAGGTGGCGACGGACAGGCGGGGTGGGGGGCCGTAGTCGTACGCGCCGGCGACGCTGCAGCCTTGGGCCGCCTCGTTCTCGGGGACGTCTTTGACGGTGAGCTCGGGCCAGGTCCGCAGTTCCGCGAGGGCGCCTTGCGCCAGGAGTTCGACGGCACCGGGGCGGGCCGTTTCGAGTTCTGTGATCATGGCGGCGGCCTGGGTGCGGGCGGCGCCGGCGAGCACGTAGTTGACCACTCGGGGGTACCCCTCTTCTCTATTGGTCCAGGAGGAGTTCGAAGTAGCGGTCGGTGCGTGCGGTCCAGTTCGGCTGGGTGCGGTTGTCGTCGCGTGCCGCGAGCGTGTAGACGCCATAGGCGGCGCGCAGACGGGCGGCGTGTTCGGTCTCGTTGTACTGGGCGGAGAGCTTCTTGACCTGGCTGCGCCGCAGAGGCCGGTTGAGTTCGTGGACGACGGCGGGTGGCAGGGCGGGGTTGGCGTCGAGGAAGCGGGCGGCGGGCTGGCCGAGGAGTGCGGCGAGCCTTGCGGCCTGTTCGGCAGTGAGGGGCTGCTGGCCCCGCCACACGTCCAGCGCCAGAGGGGGTAGCAGTTTCAGTTCGGCCGCGAGCTGCTTGACGGTGATCCCATGCTCACCAAGGAGCTCGGAGAGACCTCCCGATCCTTGCGGGGTCCACCATGCGGAGCCAAGGACCTCGAAGTGGCCGGTGAGAACGGCGCGGTACTCACCTGCCGCTGAGGACAAGACGGTACGGCTCCCCCACTGGGCGCCGGTCACTGTGTCGGCGAGCGCACGGGAGGTGAGATTGTCGGGGCGGCTTGTCAGCTCGCTGACCTGCCGGTCCAGCACACACCACGGCACGGTGGTCTCCAGGCCCCACCACAGGGCCAGCGGCTGCTCCAGGGTAGTCGCCTGGGCGGGCAGAAGCAGGGTGTCGGCGTCGGCGTACCGCTCGAATGAGGCCGGCACGACGCGCGCGGTGTCGTCGTCACCGGCCGCGGTGATCAGCAGCAGCTGGATGGTGTCCTCCCACATCGCGCGCCAGATTTGGCCGGGGCGCGGGTCCTGGGGTGCTGCGGTGGCCACTCGGTGGACGGCGTCGGGTACTTTCAGGTTCGCTGCGGCGGCTAGAAGCCTCTGGTAGGCAGTGGTGTGGACAGAGCTCATGCCGTCTCCCCCGTCTCCTCGGCTGTGGTCCATCAGCGCATTCTCTTCTCACTGGGTCCAGACGACGTAACTGGGGCTGTTCACGACGCAGCCTCGCTGCAGCGCCGCAACAGGGCAGCCATGACCACCTGGGGATCGCTGTCAGCGGAGAGGGCATCAAAGAGCATCGTCTTGAGGTTGGACAGGACAAGCGCCGCATGGCCTTGCCGAATCTCCAGTAGTTGCGCCGCGTGGTGGGCGTCCTTGTCGAGGTAGGGAAGCAGCAGACGCTCGTTGGGTGAGAGGCGCTGCCAGATGTCCTCGGCAACCCCTTCGACCCCGGTCGGGTCCGGTGCGGTGGTGGCTGCATGCTGCTCGACGATGGCGGCGACGGTCCCTTCGTCGGCGAACAGAGGGGTCATGCGGGCCGGTGCCAGAAGCCCGAATCGGGCCTCGAGAACCTTGGCGAGGTCTTCCTCCCGTACCGCTCCCTGTGCGTACTGCAGCACGGACAGCAGGATGGCCATCAGGGCGCGCACGGTCTGCTGGGGTGTGGGGCCGGAGTGGTTCCAGCGGGTGATGCCGACGCCTTTCACCTGTGCGGCCTGGGCGATGAGATCGTCGAGATCTCCCTGCCATACGGCTCCTTCGGCTTGGTCGGCCAGTGCCCAGCGCGGCGGGGAACCCTTGAGCTTGCGGTAGGCCGCGTCCTCGCCCATCCGCCGGGCGATACGGCGCCGAAGCTTGCCTCGCGGTGTCTTCTTCGCCTCGTCGATGAGGAAGTTCTTGATCGACGTGAGAAACAGTCGTTCCAAAGAGGCTTCGTCGGCGGCCTGGGTGAAGCAGACGGTCACGAACCGTTGTCCCGCGCCTTCCTGGGACAACATCGCGCTAATCACGTCGTAAGCCGCGTCATCGCTCCATACCGTGTGCCCCTCCGGGGGCGGAAAACCGGTGCCACGGCGCACCTGGTGAACCAGCCTCCGCAGCAGTTCGAACGTGGCTGGCCCCAACCCGCCGGTCTGCAGCTCCTCGTACGCGCTTTCTGTCACGAGCCCCACCCCGATCCCTGCCCCGCCGGACGTCTACGGCCGTGGGGCTTCACGCCTGCTTACACCAGGATCCACCTCCCTCACATGCGACACGCGCATATTCCTCTTGCCGTGCGGAAGGGCTCGCCGACTGCTGTCCGGGCACGGGGCATCAGCACTCTGCGCGGCGGCAGGGGCAGCGACGGCAACACCTCGGCCGGGCAGCGCCCCATCCGGTGCTCGAGCCGCAGGCGACGCTACGGCAGCGCACGGCGTTCAGCGGCGCTTCGCGCGGGCGGTGTCGACTCGCGCGAAATCGGCGGGCTTCTCATCCATGAGCAGGCCGTTGGGGTCCACGAGTGGCGCTACTACTAGGTGAAGGTCCTGCCCGGCAGCGTCGTCCTGGCCGTCGTGCCATCGTGCAACCGCCCGGCCGGCGCCTGCCACCAGGTCGGCAAGCTGGAGGGAGGCATGATCCACTGACCGGCCGCGGACCAGGTTCTGAAGGTGGCTCTGCTCGATCAGGCCTTGCACCAGACCCACGGCTGTCGCCCCGCGTTCCAGGACGTCGAGTTTGTCGTCGGTCAGAAGCCGTTGGTCGTCCGCGAGGACCTGGAGCTTGCCTCCGTGTCGGATCGAGGCGTGGAGGATGACCGTCGGCACGGCGGTGACGAGCGGATCGGTGGAGTCGTCGAGCAGTCCGTGCTCTCCGGTCGGTGTGGCTTCGGACGGCCGCTCACGGGCGAAGGCTTCGGCTTCCGGGCGGGTTGTGCGCAACATCTCCAGGACCTGTGCCGCCTTCTTCGCCTGCGGGGCTTTACGGCGACGGGCGTAGGCGTGGCACTGCTGGATGACGGTGAAGAGCTCGTCGACGGTGACATGGTCGCCCGTACGGTTCTTCTTGGAGAAGAAGCCCACGGCAGTGGCGATGAGTCGGTCGAAGCCGTCGCGGCCCATCGCCCGGGGGCCTTCGGTGGCCAGGTCCAGGGCGAACTGCCGGGCGACGCCGTTCATGACGATGTCGATGCCCATGGCGTTGAACCGCTCCTCCAGTAGGAGGTCGACAAGTTTGGCCGCGACGAAGTAGTGCTTGTCGATCACGTATACCGAGGCGCGGTCATGGAGCGGACCATCGGGTGCCAGCAGGTCGCCCAGGAGGTGACGGCGCCGGCCCGCAGCCGGGCCGGCGAACATCTTCTGGAACTTCAGCTCTGTCGCGGACTTCTGGATCCCCGCCTCAACACGCAGGGTGTCCACGATGGCGGCAGCATCGGCGTCATCAATGGCCACCGAGCCCAGGATCATGTAGCGGTCCCCGCCGTACAGCTGATCGCCGTGGTAGCCGGACTCGTCAATGGCGATCCACCGTCCGGCCCCGGCCCGGTCGTCGGTCGGTTCCAGACGGCTGCGACGACTGAAGTTCGCTCCGAGCAGTCCCGTCCCGGCGTTCGGCGCATGGTCACGTTCGATCACCCTGCCATCCTCGCCGCACGACGCCGCACCGACAAGCTGCCCGACCGCTCCACCCGACTCCCGTGCCTGCTGCTGCGCTGCAGGCATGACGAGCATGCCGGTGAAGCCTCATTCTCACAGTCGGCAGGAATGACGGTGCGTATCGCAGACGAGGGGTGCGCCGCGCAGTTGCAGCGTCGGTGTACCGGTCCGTGGAGGACTGGACCGGGTGCAGGACACATCCCGGATGCTCCGTGGCGCCGGCAGAGGGTGCGGCGCACCCGCTTCGCCCTTCATGATCGTTCTTGATCCGCATCATGTGGTGCTCCAGCCTGCCGGACAGCGCCGAAGGCCCCACCGTGCCCCCTCGCTCCGCCGCCGGGCAGACGACCTCCGCGCCGCCGGCGAGATCCGTTCCCTTGCCTGCGCCGGCACGACGTTGACGCTCCCGATGCAGACCGCGGCTTGGGGCTTGGGTGCAGGTCGCATGCCGTGAGCTGCTCCTGTCGGCCTGCGGGAATTGCTGTGCAGATCAGCGCTGCATGAACCGGATGTCGGGGTACTGGCGTTCGTCGGCAGGCCATGGAACGGCCCACGGCTGGTTGTCCCCGTCCCGCAGGAGGGTGACGATGTTGCGTCCGTCATACAGCTTCTCGAGGGGATGACCCGTGACATAGGACAGAACCTGTGCGTAGTCGCCCACATCGAAGGGATCGAAGACAAACTTGGTGGACATGCCCTGGAGGGGCAGCGTCATGACATCGAGGTAGTTCTCACCTGCATACAGAAGATGCTTGGGGACGCGGTTGAACAGGGTAGTCATGTAGGCGGCCAGGGCAGCCACCTCACGGAACTGCTGCGGGTGGAGCACGAGTTGTTGGGCCGCCTCGAAAGCTGGAACGGTCACAGCCTGGGCGAGCGCGCCCCAGTCCTGGAGCACGGCGACGACGGCGGTCGCTCCGACTCTGATGGCGAAGAACGGGAAGTTGATGATGTCCACATAGTCGAAGCGGTGGCGCGGGTCGGTGGGCTCCTGCGCCTGGAAAACGAACACGGAGGCCGGATGCTGATCTGTTTGCCAGCGTACGGCGCCGCGAGCCGCCTGCAGCAGCAGGTGGTGCATGCGGAAGGTGGTCAGGAATTCGGGCGAGACGATGGAGCCAACCTGCGGGTCACGCCGGTCAGTGAGGAGCGATAGTTCCCGGAACATGAGGCCGTAGTAGATCTTGCCCATCCACAAGAACAGGGTGGTGGCGTCCAGGGCCGCAACCGCTTCGGGGCCCTCGGCGAAGGCGTCGCCCACGGCTTGTTCGATGCGCGACAAATGTTCGTTGTTGCAGGTGCTGCAGCAGGGAATCTTCATCTGCTTGTACGGCATCAAGGTGCCGTTGAGCAGCGTGATCTTCTCGTTCCACAGGTCGCACCGCCGCAGCAGCCACTGGGGAAGACATGCTCGTCGGTCCGGCCTCTGACAAGGTCGGCCCCGCACAGGAAGCATCGGTCCTGGGTGAGCGCTTGGTCGCGGTCCCACTGGGAGGGAAACTCTGGTATCTCGTTCTGATCGGCGCTCTGTGACACGGGCCGACCCTAGACCAGTTGGCGAGCCTTACGGGTAGGGCGGCGGCGCGACCGGCCGCGCCAGACAGTTCAAGGCTGCCGGACACGTCGTGACAAGTTCTTTGAACCCTTGGCGTCCGTCCTACGACCGGCAGCCGCTCTCCGCGGCTGCGTCGAGCGGGACGCTACGCCGCCTTACTGCGCGGATCGGTGTCCGACATTCGAAACCGCGCCGCCCGTATCCGATTGGACGCGTCGTCATGTCGTCGGCAGAACTCTCTCTTGCTGCACGGGCGTGACACCAGGAACTCTGGCTCGTTGCTCAGCGTGGGCCGCCGTCTGCGTCGGCCCCGGCTTTAGACGCCATCTCATTTGGTGAGTCTGCGGTAGCAGATGAGGGTGCAGGCGATGCTGGTGAAGGCTAGGAAGTGGTCGGCTTTGCGTTCGTAGCGTCGGTGGAGGCGGCGGCAGCCGGCGAGCCAGGCCATGGTGCGCTCCACGGTCCAGCGATGGCGGCCCAGCCGTTGCGAGGACTCGACTCCCTTGCGGGCGATGCGGTGGGTGATGCCGCGTTCGCGTAACCATTGCCGCAGGTGGGCGTAGTCGTAGCCCTTGTCGGCGTGGAGTTTGGCGGGCTTGCGCCGTCGCCGGCCGCGGCGCGAGCGGATTGGCGGGATGCCCTTCACGAGGGGGATCAGGGCCTGGCTGTCGTGCAGGTTGGCGCCGGAGATGCCGACGGATATGGGCAGACCCGACCTTTCCGTGATCAGGTGGATTTTCGAGCCGTACTTGCCCCGGTCGACAGGATTCGGACCTGTCAGGTCCCCCTTTTCAGGGCTCGCATGTTCACCGAGTCGATCGCGCACCGCGACCAGTCCAGCTCGCCGCGGGCACCCAGTTCGTCGAGGACCAGGCGGTGGAGCTTGGCCCACACCCTGGCCTTCGACCACTCCGAGAACCGCCGGTGGGCGGTCGCGCCGGACGGGCCGAACGACGCCGAAGGCAGCTGCTGCCAGGTACAACCCGATGTCGCCACGAAGACGATCGCCGCCAGCACTTCCCGGTCGCCGTGCCGGCGCCGGCCACCGCCCTGCGGCCGCGACGGCGCCTCCGGCACCACCCGCTGGAACAACTCCCACAACTCGTCCGGCACCAACCGCTCAACGATCCCCACCATGACTCACAGAATACCGAGTCGCCCAAATGAGATGGCTTCTTAGTGCGTCCTGCCCCGTGAGCGGGACACACGATCAAACGCCGAAAGTGGCAGGGCAGCGACGCAGATCACCGGTGCTGGCTCGTACCTTGACGCGCACCAGGTCACGGGACGATGTGCGCGCCACGAAGGGACACGAGCGTTATGAACCCCAACCACCGTGACAAGCAGGCGGCGAAGGCCCGCCGCGAGGCGGACGGCCGCCCGTATGCTGCGCATCTCGCCGACGTCCGGCGTGAACGTCTGGAGCACCTTGGCCGCGTCGAGCACGAGGAGTTCGTGTCCGACAAGCTCAAGGCGGACAATCCGATGCCCGCGGAACTCCCGTTGCTCGTGCGCCACCACATCAGCGAGATTAACCGCTATTTCTGCGACGTGCTGATGCACGCCTATCACGCCGACACTTACGCGGCATGGGCACGGATCGCGCTGTACCGGCTGACCGACGCTCTGGAGCACTTCCATCTGATGATCGGCACGACCGTGGCGCACCTGCAGGACAACCACATTTCCCCCGACCGGATCCGCACCTACGTCCAGGCCCACACCTATAGAGACGTCGAGGCGTTCGTCACCCCGAAGGCCAAGGAGCACCTAGACGGCCTGATCGGCAGGAACGAGACGGCCGACGGCAGGCAGCACTCCGGCATCAGCCATCACATCGGGCGCCGCATCGCAGAGCGCACCGGATGGGCAGAGCCGGACCGCGAGGACACCCCGGAAGCGTTCCTCGCCGTGCTCTACAACAACTATCCCGACGACCCGCAGGCCTTCGGCGCCCTGCCCGAACACATCCGGGACTGCGCACTCAAGACCGCGCCGCACTCCCTGGTGACGATCTCGGACGACGACGAGAGCTGACCCTTCGGGCGTAGCCCGGTGGGCGATGGTCTCTAGCACCACCGGGCTACACCGCTTACGCGGCAGGACCGGACCGGGAAACCACCTGGTCACGGGCCTGCCGCCTGAGACCCGCGAGGGGTCGAAGGGGCCGAGGGCCGAACTTTCGAAAAAGCCACTGTCGAGGAGTACGTCACGGGCCGGGGCGACGACGGCGAGTTCGACGACACCTGGGCCGATACCGCCGGCCGCCTCGCCGAAGCCGCGGAACTCGAAGCGGAGAAGACCTGCGAAGCCTGTGGTGAGCTCGGACGCGCCCGCTCCACGGCGACCAACACGGCACCTGGATCAAGGCCCTTTGCGATGGCTGCAGGGCAGTCCCTGGCTCCGCTCTATGTAATTTCGCGATCGGACAAGCGAAGAAGTGAGCACATTGGTTCGAAAACATTCGACGCTCCAAGCCAAATTGTGGTCAATTCCAAAGAAGGGTCGCCATCTCTGGGCAGAGGGTGCTGCCATGGGTAAATGGGCGGCACAACGAGGGCAGTGATCCCATCGGAGTCAAGCCACCTTGACCAGTTGGCCATTGAGTACGACGGGGATATCACCGAGCGGGATCGGCTACGGCTCGATGACGACTGGCCTCGTCGGTGGAGTTCGTCATGGCGGGTGGGTGCTGGCGAAGTCTGTTGGCCGATCCGAGACATGGCGCACGTGCCGGTGCTGTCGTCACGTCCGATGCGGGGGTTCACATGGCGGGCGAAGCAGCGGCATCGCCCCGGCCTGGAAGTGATGGCCTCAACAGGCAGGCAACACGGCTTCGAGTCGCTGGAAGAGATGCGCCTGCTGGTCGCGCTGGACTTCTTGAGGGCATCGGAGGTTCTGTCGCAGCCGTTCCGGCTGGATTTCGAGCATGTGGGCGGACATGCCTGGCACATCCCGGACTTCCTGGCTGTGATCGACGGCGGGATGTGGCTGCTGGACGTCCGGCCGATGAAGCTGATCAAGAAAGAGGACGCACTGAAGTTCGCGGCGGCCAGGGAAGTGGCGGCCGCCTGCGGCTGGCGGTACTCGGTGATCGCGGGCTGGCGTCCGCATGTCTGGAGCGTCCTTGATCACCTGTCTTCTCGCCGACGGCCGGCGAGGGACCTGCTTGGCATGCGAGACCAGCTGCTCACCGCTGTCGGCGGTCAGCCGGGACGGATTATGACGTTCTGCGAGCTAGCGGACTCGACCAGCGTGCCTGCCGTTGGCCGGGCGAACATCGTCCGGCGGCTCTGGCACCGCGAGCTCGGCGTTGACCTGGGCAGTCCTTTGCGGGACAGCTCGCTGATCTGGGCGGTGTGATGGCAGTCAGGGGCTTCTTGCAGATCGCACCGGGCAGGCGGGTCGCGCTCAACGGCATCGAGTGGACGATCGAAGCCGTCCACGGTCAGTTCGGCCGGCTCGTCCTCACGGACGACGACGGCCGCACGGAGACCCGCTCGTTCCGCTGGCTCATCAACCATCCCGACCTGCGGCTCCTGCCGAAGGCCGAAGCGTCGGGGCCCCCGTCGCCAGTCGCCCAGCAGCCGAGGACCCTGGCTGACCTGACAAAGGACCAGCTGGAGCGGGCCCGGCTGCGGGCTGCGCACGTGCTGGAAGCCGAGACGGGGTTCCGGGAGGGCCACCCGGCTCGGGCCCTGCCGGGTGAGCCCCGGCCTGCCTACGACCCGGACAGCACGACGCTGACCGAGCGCCGCCGCTTGAAGGCTGCGGAGATGGAGGCGTTGTTCCGTCCGGAGGCGGTCCGGCTCGGCCTGCAGCATCTCAGCTACCGGACACTGATGCGTCTGTCGGGACTGTCCGGCGACAGTCTCCTGCTGGCCTGCGCGGACGGGCGCTGGACACGGCGACGCAGCGGGCACCGCAGCATCACCGAGGAGGTCCGGGAGGCGATCTTCGCGGTCAAAGCCGAGTGCCGCGAACGCGCTGGCCTGAGCCTGGCTGCCAGGCACCGGTTGATGCACCAGTACATGCGCGAGCGGTTCCCAGCCTTCCCGACGGAGAGAATCCCTTCCCGCTGGACGTTCGCGACGGTCTGGGAGGAGTGGTTCGGGCCCGGCGGAGCCCGGCCTCGTTACGGGCGAACGGCTGAGGCCGCCGCAGAGGCCGGGGTCTCCGGCCGGGTGGTGGTCCATCGGCCGGGCCAGGTTCTGGTGCTGGACTCGACGCCGATGCCGGTGAAGCTGCGCGAGACCGTCTTCGGTGATGCGGTCACCGCGACGCTCACCCTCGCGCTCGATCTCTACACGCACGGGCTGCCAGCCTTCCGGCTGACGCTGCAGTCCGACACCTCGGTCGATGTCGCGATGCTGCTGCGGGACGTGATGCTGCCGCTTCCGATGCGGGACGGGTGGGGCGAGGACATGGAGTGGCCCTACGCCGGGGCTCCGGCCGACGTGATCGCCGAGTTCACCGGGCATAGGGTCGCCGCCCTGCCGTTTTTCGCGCCGGAGACGGTCACCACCGACCACGGCGGCCCCTACAAGAACCACGACCTGGTGGAAGCCGAGCGGGAGATCGGCTGCCGGATCCTTCCTGCCCGTGTCCTGCGCCAGACCGACAAGTTCGCGGTCGAGCGCCAGTTCCTCACCGTCCAGACCATGCTCTTCGAGCACCTGCTGGGTTTCACCGGCGGTGACGTCGCGGACCGCGGGGCCGACCCGGAACGCGATGCGAGCCTCACGCTCGCACAGGCCGAGCACATCATCGCGACCTGGATCGTCCAGATCTGGCAGAATCGCAAACTCGGCGAATACGCCCCGAGTTGGGCGCCGGGCGAGGATCACAGCCCCAACACGCTGTTCGCCGCGGCGATGGAACAGGGTGGATTCGACCTGGACTTCCCCGAGCCGAACTTCTACTACAAGGTCCTGCGCAAGCACCACGTGAAGATCCATCCGCGTCGCGGTGTGAAGATCCTCGGGCTTTGGTATCACGACCCGATCCTTGACGATCCGCGGTTCCAGCAGCCCTCCACCCGAGGCGGCAAACACGCACGCCAATGGGTGGTCCGCAGCGACCGAAGGGACCGCCGACAGGTGTTCCTCCAGGACGACGCCGACCATGAGACCTGGCACATCCTGCGCTGGCGAGGGCTGCCTCCCGACGGCGAGATCCCCGCCTTCTCGGACAAGATCGCAGGCGCCCTTCTGGCGCACGTGAAGGCGAACAACATCAGGATCCACTCCGAGAGCGAGCTCCTGAAGCACCTACTGGGGATCCTCGGCTCGGTCACCCCCGTTGACCAGTGGCCTAGCCAGGCCAAGAAGAAGGCCGGAAAGAAGCGGCGCGTCGCCCAGGCCCGCGAGATCACCCGAGCACAGGCCGCTGCGGCCGACCGCCTCGCCGCACCGACACCGACACCGACACCGACACCCGCAAACGAGCAGGTCCAGGCGGAGATGCCCGTGGCCTGGGCCGAGCACGCCCGCACGATCGACCACGTCGTCGACACCGACCGGCGCCGACGACGCGAAGAAGCACTTGCCGGCACCATGCCTGTCGCACCGGCGACGCTGCACGCAGCCCTAAACCGGCGCCGCATGTTCCGGCTTCCGCCTCCCGACGACTCGGAAGCCGACACAACGGTCCGGGAGGACGACACGTGACCCAAGCTCTCTATCACGACAATTCGGTGGAGGGCCTGCCTTCACGAGCCAGGATCGCCGAGTTGATCCTGAGCAGCCGCCCGTCCCTCGACACCTACGCCGGCTGGCAGTACTACCGCACCCACTGCGATCTCCTCGTCCCTGCCACCGTCATCCCGCCGAAACAGTGGTCAATGCTTCCCGAGAGCCGCCAGTACGACTACGACCTCTACCGAGAGCTGACGAACGCGAACCTCCCGCTGCAGGACACCCCCATGCACGACAAGGTCGGCAGGCTGATCCGACGCCGGTTGAGCGGCAACACGAGGAAGAAGAACGATCCGACCCGCGCCGGCGTCATGATCAGCGGCTGGGGCAACTACGGCAAAACCGCGTCTATCATCTCAGCCGGGGCCGTCTTCGAAGACCAGTGGCTGGAACTGCACAGCCACCTCAACCCCGGGGCCATTCAGGGCACTCGGGACCTTCATGCGCCGGTCGTCTACGTCTCAACCCCGGTGACCGCGACCCCTAAGAGCCTTTGCGCATCGATCCTGGCCTTCTTCCGGGCCCAGACCCGCAAGTCGGCCACGTTGCCGGAACTGGTACGGCAAGTCACCGACTCCCTCCACGACCACGGCGTCAAAGCGCTGATCCTGGACGACATCAGCCGGCTGCGCATGCACCGAGCCGACGACCAGGACGTCCTCGACCTGATCCGGGCCTTCATGAGCCTGGACGTCACCCTGATCCTGACCGGCGTCAACATCCCCGGCACCGGACTGCTTCGCGAGGCCACGTGGAACAAGAAGACCCGGCAGTGGGAAATGCCGCCGCTGGAGTCGACCCGCATCCACGGCTTGGAGATCACTCAGACCGAGCACCGCTTCGAACTCATCGAGATCGACCGCTTCCGCTACACGACCCCGGAGCAGATCCAGGCCTTCGTCAATCACCTGGAGGGAATCGAGCAACACCTGCGGCTCTTCAACGCGCAGGCGGGCATGCTCACTGGCGGCACCATGCCGGAGTACCTGATGCGCCGAACCGGCGGTGTCATCGGCCTGCTGGGACGCCTGCTCGAAGACGGTGCTCAAGAGGCCATGGAGTCCCAGAAGGAGCTGATCGACGAGAACCTCCTGGACGAGATCGTGCTCCGACGGGACGCGCCCGAGCAAGCGCCGGACGAGCCCGTGATCCCGGCCGACCCGCCGGCCGCTGACAAGAAGACCGCGCGGACGAAGCGGCCCCGGAATACCGTCTTCGATGACCACGGCCCGACCGCATACACAAGGTCGTGAGGAGTAGGGCCGTGATGCATCCGCTACCCCGGAGCCTCGAACCCGTGGCGGGAGAATCCCTGGTCGGCTACCTGCTTCGGCTAGGGCACCGCCTCGACCTCTCGCCCCTGCACCTAATCCGTGCGGCGGGCTGGACCAATCGCGTCTCCAACATTGTGCTGCTGAACCTCTCCCCGCCACAGGCCCAAGCGTTCGCCCTGCTGACGAAGCAGACAGCCGGGGAAGTCTCGGCGCTGACGCTGACGCAGTGGCGAGATCGATATCCGCCGATCGCCCGGTCCATGACCAACCCGGGACGGATGATGCCCGACACATGGCTCTACTTCGGCTGGCCACGGTTTTGCCCCTCCTGCTTGGCAGGCAACGGCACCCCAGCCCAACGGCTGCACGGTGGGGCCTGGCGCAAACTCTGGCATCTGCCCGTCGTCTTCGCCTGCGTCGAGCATCAGACTTACCTAGAGGCCAACTGTCCGCACTGCGGCCAGCCGCACGGCAGACCAGGGCGGCTGATTCAGCGCGTCAACGACCACACTCTGCATCCAGCGCAATGCCGGTGGACGATCGACGCCCAGACGCCGAAGAGGAAGTCCTACGCTTGCGCCGGCCGACTCGACCACCGTGCCGCATTTGCCCACATTGGTCGGCCACAACCGACTGCCGACGTCCTCCGTTTCCAACGATCTCTCCTGTCCCGACTGGCGTTGTCGACTCCAGCCAAGGACGCATCCGAATACTTCACCGACCTCCGGCTGGCAGCCGCGCTGATCAGTACGACCTGGCCGCAGAGCTGTCACCTCTTCGACGCCGACACCTCAGAGCGAATCGACTCCTATTCGCGGAACCTGCACGGCGGTGAGAGCGGAAGGCACTACTACCAATGGGTACGCGACACGCCACCGCGCGACCCCGTTACCTGCGGAGCCCTGCTGATGGCCGCAGATCGGCTGCTTTCAAGGCACGATTTCCCTGCCCTTCTGGCAGATCTCACACACGCTGCCTTCACCGCCTCCAACCAGCCTCGAAGCCGAACACCATGGGTCGTTGTCTATGACCGGCACGAGAGCGACTGCTCTGAGCGGCTCCGCCAGGCAGCCGATCCTGGGACGCGGCTGTTCCGCCGGGTGCGCAGAGGAACCCCCCTCCAAAACGGCTACCGGCCTGAGCACATCCCGGCATTCCTAGAGTCGGACTGGTATCAGCGCCACCTGGCCAGTACCGGGGGCTCTGCATCCAGGCTCGTACGGAGGACCGCCGCCGCCCGACTCGTCCAGTGGGCCATGGGTGGATCCCTCGATGACGCCGCAAAATTCCTCGAGATCCCGCTCGTCCAGACAGCCTGCTTCTCCGGACGTGATGCTCGGTGGTCACTGAGGAGTGGCTGCAACCCTGTTGAGTTCGACAGGGCTCTCCGCGCACTCGCCACAGAACTGCACTCACCACGCCAACCGCCGATTGACTACCGGCGCAGGCGACAGACTCTTCACGAGTGGGTACTCAGCCCCGACACTTGGAATGCACTGGTCCAGGGCCTACATCGGCCCCTCCATGCCACCCGGATCGACCTCGGCGATCGAAAACGTCAAACGGCATCCGTCTATGTCTGGACCCTCGTCACACAGGGCGAGCACCTCTTCGCTCCGCGGCCGCTCGAAGCCGCACAGCCTCCCGAAGTCGCGCAGCAATGGGCTCGGCGTCGGAACACAACATGGTTCCAGCTCGCTCGTCCCGATCCGATGAGTCATTACGCTGCATTGCGTCAAACTCTGGCTGAGTACGCCCAACAACTTGCCCGGGACATCGACTCAGACGCTGACCAGATCACCAACCCCCCGACACTCACACACAGCAAGCATCCGTGTCCTTGATGTGCCAACTATCCCACTCAAGATGTGCCAACAAGAATTCTCCAAGCTGGCCTGACCTGCGCGGCTCAGACCGCGATGTGCCAACTAGGAATCTCGGTCACACCGGGCCGCTGCCCGCAGCCGGTACATCGTTGCATAAAAGTGCGTCGATGCGTATAGTCATGCCATCGATCAGGAGGGTTACCGATGGTGGTACGAGCAGCAGTGGCAGGGGCGAGCGGCTACGCCGGCGGGGAGTTGCTCCGTCTTCTGCTGGCGCACCCGGACGTCGAGATCGGCGCCCTCACCGGGCACTCCAACGCCGGGCAGACGCTCGGCTCGCTCCAGCCGCACCTGAGGCCCCTCGCCGACAGGGTGCTGGAGCCCACCACCGCCGAGGCGCTCGCCGGGCACGACGTCGTCTTCCTGGCGCTTCCGCACGGCCAGTCAGCCGCCGTCGCCGAACAGTTGGGGCCGGAGGTCCTCGTCGTCGACATGGGGGCCGACTTCCGGCTGAAGGAAGCCGGTGACTGGGAGACGTTCTACGGGTCCCCGCACGCCGGGACCTGGCCGTACGGGCTGCCCGAGCTGCCGGGCGGGCGGGCCGCGCTCGCCGGGACCCGGCGCATCGCCGTGCCCGGGTGCTACCCGACCGCCGTGTCGCTCGCGCTCTTCCCGGCGTACGAGGCCGGCCTCGCCGAGCCGGAGGCCGTGATCGTCGCCGCGTCCGGCACCTCGGGTGCGGGCAAGGCGGCCAAGCCGCATCTGCTCGGCTCCGAGGTGATGGGCAACATGACCCCGTACGGCGTCGGCGGCGGGCACCGCCACACGCCGGAGATGATCCAGAACCTCAGCGCCGCCGCCGGTGAGCCGGTCACCGTCTCGTTCACGCCCACCCTCGCGCCCATGCCCCGCGGCATCTTGGCCACGTGCAGCGCGAAGGCGAGGCCCGGCGTCAGCGCCCAGACCCTGCGGGCGGCGTACGAGAAGGCGTTCGCGGACGAGCCGTTCGTGGACCTGCTGCCCGAGGGGCAGTGGCCCGCCACCGCCGCGGTGTACGGCTCCAACGCCGTCCAGCTCCAGGTCGCGTACGACGCGGCGGCCGGGCGGATCATCGTGATCAGCGCCATCGACAACCTCGCCAAGGGCACCGCGGGCGGCGCCCTCCAGAGCATGAACATCGCCCTCGGACTCCCCGAGGACACAGGTCTTTCGACGATCGGAGTGGCACCGTGAGCGTCACGGCAGCACAGGGGTTCGTCGCGGCGGGCATCGCCGCGGGAATCAAGGAGAGCGGCAACCCGGACCTGGCCCTCGTGGTCAACAACGGGCCGCGTCGCGCCGCCGCGGGCGTCTTCACCTCCAACCGCGTCAAGGCCGCCCCGGTGCTCTGGTCGGAGCAGGTGCTCAAGGGCGGCGAGGTCACCGCCGTCGTCCTCAACTCCGGTGGCGCCAACGCCTGCACGGGGCCCCAGGGCTTCCAGGACACCCACGCCACCGCCGAGAAGGCCGCGGAAGTGCTGAAGGGCCACAGCGCGGGCGAGATCGCCGTCGCCTCCACCGGGCTCATCGGCCTGCCGCTCCCCATGGACAAGCTGCTCCCCGGCATCGAGCAGGCAGCCGCCGCGCTCAGCGAACACGGCGGTGAGAAGGCCGCCATCGCCATCAAGACCACCGACACCGTGCACAAGACGGCCGTCGCGGGCGGCGAGGGCTGGACCGTCGGCGGCATGGCCAAGGGCGCGGGCATGCTCGCCCCGGGCCTGGCCACCATGCTCGTCGTCCTCACCACCGACGCGGACGTCGAGAGCCCCGCGCTGGACGCCGCCCTGCGCGAGGCCACCCGGACCACCTTCGACCGGGTCGACTCCGACGGCTGCATGTCCACCAACGACACCGTGCTGCTGCTGGCCTCCGGCGCCAGCGGCATCACCCCGGGACAGGGCGAGTTCGCCGAAGCCGTACGGGCCGTCTGCGCGGACCTGGCCCGGCAGCTCATCGGCGACGCCGAGGGCGCGTCCAAGGACATCCGGATCGAGGTGATCAACGCGGCCACCGAGGACGACGCCGTCGAGGTCGGCCGGTCCATCGCCCGCAACAACCTCCTCAAGTGCGCCATCCACGGCGAGGACCCCAACTGGGGCCGGGTCCTCTCCGCGATCGGCACCACGCGGGCCGCCTTCGAGCCGGACCGGCTCAACGTCGCCATCAACGACGTCTGGGTCTGCAAGAACGGCAGCGTGGGCGAGGACCGCGAACGCGTCGACATGCGCTACCGGGAGGTCAGGATCACCGCCGACCTCGCCGCCGGCGCCGAGTCGGCCGTCATCTGGGCCAACGACCTCACCGCGGAGTACGTCCACGAGAACAGCGCGTACAGCTCATGACCACAGCGCGGAAGCACACCGCACTCCCGAAGGCGCAGATCCTCATCGAGGCGCTGCCCTGGCTGACCCGGCACCACGGCAGGACCGTCGTCATCAAGTTCGGCGGCAACGCCATGATCGACGAGGGCCTGAAGGCCGCCTTCGCCCAGGACGTCGTCTTCCTGCGGCACGCCGGCCTCAAGCCCGTCGTCGTGCACGGCGGCGGCCCGCAGATCAGCGCCCAGCTCGACAAGCAGGGCCTGGTCAGCGAGTTCAAGGCCGGGCTGCGCGTCACCACCCCCGAGGCGATGGACGTCGTCCGGATGGTGCTCGCCGGACAGGTCCAACGTGAGCTGGTCGGCCTCCTCAACCAGCACGGGCCCCTCGCCGTCGGCATGACCGGTGAGGACGCCCACACCATCACCGCCACCCAGCACCGGCCCACCATCGACGGCGAGCTCGTCGACATCGGCCGGGTCGGCGAGATCACCGCCATCGACACCGGGGCCATCCAGGCGCTGCTGGACGACGGCCGCATCCCGGTCATCTCCTCCATCGCCCGCTCCGCCGACGACCACCACGTCTACAACGTCAACGCCGACACCGCGGCCGCCGCACTCGCCGCCGCGCTGAACGCCGAGACGCTGATGGTCCTCACCGACGTCGAGGGCCTGTACGAGGACTGGCCCAACAGCGACGACGTCATCAGCCGGCTCACCGCGAGCCAGCTGGAGAAGCTGCTGCCCGAGCTGTCCAGCGGCATGGTCCCCAAGATGCAGGGCTGTCTGCACGCGGTACGCAACGGCGTCGAGACCGCCCGCGTCATCGACGGCCGCGTCCAGCACTCGATCCTGCTGGAGATCTTCACCGACGAGGGCATCGGCACGATGGTCGTGCCCGACGCCCCCATCGACGTACACACAGGGCCTGGACAGGGGGAATCATGACTGGCACGGAGACCGGCACAGAGACCGGCACGGAGACCGCGGGACTCACCCGGCGGTGGCAGGGCGCACTGATGGACAACTACGGCACGCCCCGGCTGCCGCTCGTCCGCGGCGAGGGCGCCTACGTCTGGGACGCGGAAGGCACCCGCTACCTCGACTTCGTCGGCGGTATCGCGGTGAACGCCCTCGGCCACGCCCACCCCGCCGTCGTCGAGGCCGTCTCCACCCAGATCGCCTCCCTCGGTCACGTGTCGAACCTGTTCATCGCCGAGCCGCCCATCGCGCTCGCCGAGCGGCTGCTCCAGCTCTTCGGCCGTCAGGGGCGGGTCTTCTTCGCCAACTCCGGCGCGGAGGCCAACGAGGCCGCCTTCAAGATCGGCCGGCTCACCGGGCGCCCCCACATGGTCGCCACCGACGGCGGCTTCCACGGCCGGACGATGGGCGCGCTCGCCCTCACCGGCCAGCCCGGGAAGCAGGAGCCCTTCCGCCCGCTCCCCGGTGACGTCACCCACGTTCCGTACGGGGACGTCGCCGCGCTGCGGGCGGCGGTGACCACCGACACCGCGCTGGTCATCATCGAACCGATGCAGGGCGAGAACGGCGTGGTCGTCCCACCCAAGGGCTATCTGGAGGCCGCCCGGGAGATCACCCGGGCGACCGGCACCCTGCTCGTCCTGGACGAGGTCCAGACCGGTATCGGCCGCTGCGGCCAGTGGTTCGAGCACCAGGCCCACCAAGGAGTCGAGCCGGACATCGTCACCCTCGCCAAGGGCCTCGGCGGCGGACTGCCGATCGGCGCGACGGCCGCCTTCGGACCGGCGGCCGACCTGCTGCAGCCCGGGCACCACGGCACGACGTTCGGCGGCAACCCCGTCGCCTGCGCCGCCGGACTCGCCGTCATCGACACCCTCGCGGCCGACGGCGTGCTCGCCGACGTCAAGCGGCTCGGGGAGAGGATCCGCGACGGCGTCGAGGCGCTGGGACACCCGCTGGTCTCCCACGTCCGCGGCGCGGGCCTGCTGCTGGGTATCGTGCTCACCGGACCCCTCGCACCGCAGGTGCAGCAGGCGGCCCAGGGAGCCGGCCTCCTGGTGAACGCGCCCGCCCCCGATGTCGTACGGCTCATGCCGCCGCTGATCATCGGTGACGCGGAGGTGGACGCGTTCCTGGAGATCCTGCCGAGCGCTCTCGACGCGGCATACGGGGACGGACGATCCGGAGCATGACCCTCCGGAGAATGAGGCGACGACGATGACCGAGGCGCAGGAATCCGAGCACGGCGGGCCGTCCGTGCCGCAGACCCGCACCGCCCGCCACCGCCGGATCGTGGACATCCTGAACCGGCAGCCGGTCCGCTCGCAGAGCCAGCTGGCCAAGCTCCTCGCCGACGACGGGCTGAGCGTCACCCAGGCGACGCTCTCCCGGGACCTCGACGAGCTGGGCGCGGTGAAGATCCGCAACACCGGCGGCGAGCTGATCTACGCGGTGCCGAGCGAGGGCGGATTCCGCACCCCGCAGGCCCCGCTGGGCGGTTCGGCCAAGGAGGAGCGGATGCGCCGGCTCTCGGCCGAACTGCTCATCTCGGCGGAGGCCTCGGCCAACCTCGTGGTGCTGCGAACCCCGCCGGGCGCGGCCCAGTTCCTCGCCTCGGCCATCGACCAGGCCGAACTGCACGACATCCTCGGCACCATCGCGGGCGACGACACGCTGATGCTCATCAGCCGCGACCCGAACGGCGGCCAGGCGCTCGCCGACCACCTGCTGAGGCTCGCTCAGAACGACCGCTGAACCGCCCCGTTCAGTAGCGCGTGATCGCGGTCGGGCCCCAGGAGGTGCCGATCGCGATGTGCGGTTCGCGCTCCGGGTCCGCCCAGGCGAGGATCTCCGCCATGGCGTCGGCCGGGACCGAGACGCACCCGGCCGTCGCCCCGCGCCCGTTCACATGCAGGAAGATTCCCGCGCCCCTGCCCCGTACCGGACGGTCGTAGTTGAAGCCGATCACCAGGGCGCGGGCGTACTGCGTGCCGTAGGAGACCAGGTGCTCGGCCTCCGCCGCCCGGCAGTCCGCCGGACGTGGCTCCACCCAGCGGTTGTACGCGCGCGCGTCGTTGTCCTGGCACCACCAGGAGTCCTCGGTGACCTCGCGGTACGGATACGTCGTGCCGGCCGGGGCGTCCTCGGTGCCGAAGGCGTACGGCAGGTCGTACAGGCCGGTGGGCGTGGTGCCGGTGCCCTGTTCCCGGGCCGCCCCCTCGGCCAGGCCGCCTCCCCCGAACCGCGCGGGAGCCGACCCGGCCTCCGCCCACCGGCCCCCGCGCCGCTCCCACCAGGTCACGGTGCCCGTCGTGGAGCCGGTGTCCGTGGCCTCGGCGGTGATCAGCTGGGAGCCGCCGCCCGTGTCCGCCAGCCGGTACGGCAGGGGAGGGGCATCGGTTCGGCCGGGCCCGGCCCCGAGCGAGCCGGCCAGGGCGAGGAGTACGGCGGCGGTCACGATTGGTCTGCGCATGCTCCGGACCGTACGGCGGCCGGCGGGCCCGCCCCACCGGACCTGCTCCGTACGGCCCAGCGGCTCACTCCGGACGGGGCGGGCTCACTCCGGGAGCGCGGCCGGCAGGGGTGGCAGCGGGAGCGGCAGGCCCGGCAGCCCGTCGATGCTCGTCGCGATGTCCTCCTTCTTCGCGAAGTAGGCGCTGAGGCTCTCGTCGTCGTCGCGCCGGAACCGGTCCGCGTGCAGCGTGCGGTCCTCGTCGTAGCTCAGGAACGGCACGCCGAACCCGCAGGTGTCGCGGATCAGTTCGGCGGTCACCACGATGATCGCGCGCAGTCCGTGCGAGGCCGGGTCGACACCGGAGAAGCGGGCGAGGAGCCCGGGGAACCGGGGGTCGTCACGGAAGACCGGCTCGCCGCGGCCGTGCACGCGCACGATGTTCGGCGGCCCCTGGAAGGCGCACCACATCAGGGTGATGCGGCCGTTCTCCCGGAGGTGGGCGACGGTCTCGGCGTTGCTCCCGGCGAAGTCCAGGTAGGCGACGGTCCGCTCGTCGAGGACGGCGAAGGAACCGGTGAGGCCCTTGGGGGAGAGGTTCACCGTGCCGTCGGAGTCCAGCGGGGCGGTGGCCGTGAAGAAGATGCGCTGTTCCTCGATGAAGGTTCTGAGCCGTCCGTCGATGCGTTCGTGCGTTTTTCCCATGAGGTGATCATCGCCCCCGATCCGGGCGATGAGTAGGGCATTTCATCATCCGGACCCGGTACGCGACGCCTCTCCCCGTACCGCCTCCGTGCGCCCGGGCGGCCGAGCGCGCTGCGCTGACCTGCTCTTTTGACAAACAATACGGTGGACTGCATAGTTATGCCCATCAGTGATTGCACCGTAAGGAGAAACCCGTGACCGAGCGCGTCGTTCTCGCCTACTCGGGCGGCCTGGACACCTCCGTCGCCATCGGCTGGATCGCCGAGGAGACGGGCGCCGAGGTCATCGCCGTCGCCGTGGACGTCGGCCAGGGCGGCGAGGACCTGGACGTCATCCGCAAGCGCGCGCTCGCCTGCGGTGCCGTCGAAGCGGAGGTCGCGGACGCCAAGGACGAGTTCGCCGATGAGTACTGCCTCCCGGCGATCAAGGCCAACGCGCTCTACATGGACCGCTACCCGCTGGTCTCGGCCCTCTCCCGGCCGACCATCGTCAAGCACCTCGTCGCCGCCGCCCGCAAGCACGGCGCCGGGATCGTCGCCCACGGCTGCACCGGCAAGGGCAACGACCAGGTCCGCTTCGAGGCCGGGATCTCCGCGCTCGGCCCCGACCTGAAGTGCATCGCCCCGGTCCGTGACTACGCGATGACCCGGGACAAGGCGATCGCCTTCTGCGAGGAGAAGAACCTCCCGATCGCGACCACCAAGAAGTCCCCGTACTCCATCGACCAGAACGTCTTCGGGCGCGCCGTCGAGACGGGCTTCCTGGAGGACATCTGGAACGCGCCGATCGAGGACATCTACGAGTACACCGACGACCCCGCGGTCCAGCGCGAGGCCGACGAGGTCGTCATCTCCTTCAAAGAGGGCGTGCCCGTAGCCATCGACGGCCGTCCCGTCACCGTCCTCCAGGCGATCCAGCAGCTCAACGAGCGGGCCGGCGCGCAGGGCGTCGGCCGGATCGACATCGTCGAGGACCGGCTCGTGGGCATCAAGTCCCGCGAGGTGTACGAGGCGCCCGGCGCCATCGCGCTGATCACCGCCCACCAGGAGCTGGAGAACGTCACCGTCGAGCGCGAGCTGGCCCGCTACAAGCGGCAGATCGAGCAGCGCTGGGGCGAGATGGTCTACGACGGCCTGTGGTTCTCCCCGCTGAAGCGCGCCCTGGACGGCTTCGTCAACGAGGCCAACCAGCACGTCACCGGCGACATCCGGATGACCCTGCACGGCGGCCGTGCCGTCGTCACCGGCCGGAAGTCCGAGGAGTCGCTGTACGACTTCAACCTCGCCACCTACGACTCGGGCGACACCTTCGACCAGTCCAAGGCGCAGGGCTTCATCGAGATCTTCGGTCTCTCCTCCAAGATCGCGGCGAAGCGTGATCTGCAGGCATAGCCTGACGCTTACCTCGCCCGACCCTCTCTCGTTGTACAGCCGCCTCCCCGTCGTCACGCGGCAGGGAGGCGGTCGCATATCCGCACCTTGGCCTACACCCCGGCCTTTGCCCTAGCCTTTTTGAGGAGCACGCAGTGAGCAGCAACAACGGTGACGTCCGGCTCTGGGGCGCGCGTTTCGCCGACGGACCGGCCGAGGCGCTGGCCAAGCTGTCCGCGTCCGTCCACTTCGACTGGCGGCTCGCCCCGTACGACATCGCCGGCTCCCGAGCCCACGCACGCGTGCTCAACAAGGCGGGCCTGCTCAGCGAGGACGAGCTGACCCGGATGCGGGAAGGGCTCGACCAGCTCGAAGCCGACGTCGCGGACGGCTCGTTCACCGGGACCGTCGCCGACGAGGACGTCCACACCGCGCTGGAGCGCGGGCTGCTGGAGCGCCTCGGCGCCGACCTCGGCGGCAAGCTGCGGGCCGGGCGGTCGCGGAACGACCAGATCGCCACGCTCTTCCGGATGTACCTGCGCGACCACGCCCGGACCATCGGCGGCCTGATCGCCGATCTCCAGAGCGCCCTGGTCGGCCTCGCCGAGGCCCACGCGGACGTCGCGATGCCGGGCCGCACCCACCTCCAGCACGCCCAGCCCGTGCTCTTCGCCCACCACGTGCTCGCCCACGTCCAGTCCCTGTCCCGGGACGCCGAGCGGCTGCGCCAGTGGGACGAGCGCACCGCCGTCTCCCCGTACGGCTCCGGGGCGCTCGCCGGATCCTCGCTCGGCCTCGACCCGGAGGCGGTCGCCGCCGACCTCGGGTTCGAGCACGGCTCGGTCGCCAACTCCATCGACGGCACCGCCTCGCGGGACTTCGTCGCGGAGTTCGCCTTCATCACCGCGATGATCGGCGTCAACCTCTCCCGGATCGCGGAGGAGGTCATCATCTGGAACACGAAGGAGTTCTCCTTCGTCACCCTCCACGACGCCTTCTCCACCGGCTCCTCGATCATGCCGCAGAAGAAGAACCCGGACATCGCGGAGCTGGCCCGGGGCAAGTCCGGCCGCCTCATCGGCAACCTGACCGGCCTGCTCGCCACGCTCAAGGCGCTCCCGCTCGCGTACAACCGGGACCTCCAGGAGGACAAGGAGCCCGTCTTCGACTCCTGCGACCAACTGGAGGTCCTGCTCCCCGCCTTCACCGGGATGATGGCCACCCTCACGGTCAACCGCGAGCGCATGCAGGAGCTGGCCCCGGCGGGCTTCTCGCTCGCGACCGACATCGCGGAATGGCTGGTCAAGCAGGGCGTTCCGTTCCGGGTGGCACACGAGGTGGCCGGCGCCTGCGTCAAGGAGTGCGAGCAGCAGGGCATCGAGCTCGACCAGCTCACCGACGAGCAGTTCGCCAAGATCTCCGAGCACCTCACCCCCGAGGTCCGCACGGTGCTCAACGTGCGGGGCGCCCTCGCCTCCCGCGACGGCCGGGGCGGAACGGCCCCCTCCGCCGTCGCCGTACAGCTCGCCGAGGTGAAGGAAGACCTGGCCGCCCAGCACGCCTGGGCGACCGCCCGCCAGTAGGGAGGCCGATCGGGTGCGCGCGGGGGGCCGCGCCGCACCGGATGGGCGAAGGGCATCACGCGCTCACCGGGGTAGGAGTAACCGAAACCCGAACCCGAGGAGCCCGCGATGCCCTTCGCCGCCCTGGCCGCCGCGACGACCCCGACCGCCCACATCGGGCTGGGCCTTGCCGCCGTCGGGAGGCCCGGCTACATCAATCTCCACCGAGACCGGGACCTGCCCGCCGACCGCGACGCCGACGCCCTGCGCGCCCGCACCCACGAACTGCTGGACGCCGCCTACGCCCAGGGCGTCCGGTACGTCGACACCGCCCGCTCCTACGGCCGAGCCGAGGAGTTCCTGGGGGAGTGGCTGGACGCCCGGCCCTCGTTCACCGACCTCGTCGTCGGCAGCAAGTGGGGGTACACCTACACCGCCGACTGGAGCGTCGAGGCCGAGGAACACGAGGTCAAGGACCACAGCCTCGCCACCTTCGAGCGCCAGTACGCCGAGACCCGGGCCCTCCTCGGCGACCGGCTCAGCCTCTACCAGGTCCACTCGGTCACCCCGGACAGTCCCGCGCTCACCGACAAGGAACTGCTCGGCCGCCTCGCCGCCCTGGCCGCCGACGGCGTCACCGTCGGCCTCTCCACCAGTGGGCCCGCCCAGGCCGACGCGATCCGGGCCGCCCTCGCCGTCACGGTCGACGGCGAACCCCTCTTCCGTACGGTCCAGGCCACCTACAACGCCCTGGAGACCTCGGCCGCGCCCGCGCTCGCCGAGGCCCACGACGCCGGGCTCACCGTGATCGTCAAGGAGGGCATGGCCAACGGGCGTCTCGCCGGGGACGAGGCCCCCGCCGTGTTCCAGGAGATCGCCGCCGCCGCGGGCGTGGGCGGCGACGCGGTCGCCCTCGCGCTGGTCCTGCACCAGCCCTGGGCGGACGTCGTGCTCTCCGGCGCGGCCACGGCGGGCCAGCTCTCCGGCAATCTGCACGCCGCCGTCGTCGACCTGGACGACGAGCAGCGGGCCGGCCTCGACGCCCTGGTCGAGGAGCCGGAGGCCTACTGGCGCCACCGGGCAGGACTGCCCTGGCACTGAAAGCCCGCCCACAGGCCCGGCCCGGCCGGTCTCAGGCGCTCGTCAGGACGACGAGTTCCCGGGTGGCCCGCGTCATCGCGACATAGCGGTCCACCGCCCCCTCGACGCCCACACCGAAGTCCTCCGGGTCGACGAGGACGACCAGGTCGAACTCCAGGCCCTTCGACAGCTCCGGGGTCAGCGACCGCACGCGGGGCGTCGCCCGGAACGCGGGGTCGCCGATGACACAGGCGATCCCCTCGTCGTGCGCGGCGAGCCACTCGGCGAGGACGGTGGGCAGCTCCCCGACGGGGCCGTACGTGACGGGGATGCCGCTGCTGCGGACGGAGACCGGCACGTTGGCGTCGGGGAGCACGGCCCGGACCACCGGCTCCGCCTCCGCCATGATCTCCCGCGGAGTCCGGTAGTTGACGGTCAGGGAGGCCAGGGTGATCCGGTCGAGCCCGACCCGCTCCAGCCGCTCCCGCCACGACTCGGTGAACCCGTGCCGGGCCTGCGCACGGTCCCCGACGACGGTGAAACTCCGCGACGGGCACCGCTGGAGCAGCATCTGCCACTGGGCGTCGGTCAGTTCCTGCGCCTCGTCCACGACGATGTGCGCGAACGGCCCGGCCAGCAGGTCGGGTTCGGTGCCGCTCGGCCGGTCGGCGGTGGCCAGGGACTCCCGGAGATCCGCCCCGCGCAGCATCACCAGCGCGCCCTCGCCGTCCGCGTCCGCGTCGGCCAGGGTCTCGTCGGCGAGCAGACTCTCGACAACCTGGTCCATCTGCTCGCGTTCGGCGGCGGCCGCCGCCTCGTGACGACGTCTGCGCCGGGACGCCTCCGGGTCGCCGAGCCGCTGCCGTGCCGCGTCGAGGAGAGGCAGGTCGGACACCGTCCAGGCGTGGGCGTCCGGGCGCTGCAACCGCCCGACCTCCTCCGAGGTCAGCCAGGGGGCGCACTTACGCAGATAGGCGGGTACGGACCAGAGGTCGCCGACCAGGTCGGCCGCCTCGACCAGCGGCCAGGCGCGGTCGAAGAGGGCGAACAGCTCCCGGTCGCGCCGCAGCGAGGCACGCAGCTGTTCCTCCGGTGCGTCGCCGTCGTGCTTGTCCACGAGGATCGTGAGCAGCTCCTCCCAGATCTCCTCACGCGCCTCGTTGTGGGGTGTGCCCGGGTCCGCCGCCCCGAACGCCGAGGCCCAGTCGGCGGCGCCCAGCCAGATGTCGGACCAGTGCGTCTGGACCCGTACGCCCGTGGTGGGCGGCTCCTCGTAGAACCGCACGGCCGGCTCGACCGCCTTCACCAGTTCCGCCGACGCCTTCAGCCGAGCCACCTCCGGGTCGGTCTCGGCGCCCGCCCCGCTCCCTCGACGACCAGGTCCCGCAGGGTGCACGTCTGCACGCCCTCCTCCCCGAGGCTGGGCAGGACATCGGCGACGTACCCCAGATAGGGCTCGTGCGGCCCGACGAACAGCACGCCACCGCGGCGGTGGCCCAGGCGCGGGTCGGAGTAGAGGAGGTAGGCGGAGCGGTGCAGCGCGACGACGGTCTTCCCGGTGCCGGGCCCGCCGTCGACGACGAGCGCGCCCCGGGAGCCCGCCCGGATGATGGCGTCCTGGTCGGCCTGGATGGTGCCCAGGACATCGCGCATCCGGGCCGACCGGTTGCCGCCCAGACTGGCGATGAACGCGGACTGGTCATCCAGCGCGGCGTGACCGGCGAAGCCCTCCGGTGCGAACACCTCGTCCCAGTAGTCGCTGATCCGGCCGCCGGTCCAGCGGTAGCGGCGGCGGCTCGCCAGGCCCATCGGATCGGCGTGGGTGGCCCCGAAGAACGGCTCGGCGGCGGGGGAGCGCCAGTCGAGCAGCAGCCGGTGGCCCGTGCTGTCGGTCAGCCCGAGCCGTCCCACGTACAGCGGTCCGGAGCCGTCCGCGGCGACCATGTGCCCGAGGCACAGGTCGAGGCCGAACCTCCGCAGGGCGCGCAGCCGGCCGGTCAGCCGGTGGATCTCCACATCCCGGTCCATCGCCTGCCGGCTCGCTCCCCCGGGCGCCCTGCGTTCGGCCGCGAGCCGGTCGGTCAGTTCGGCGATCGACTGTTCCAGGCAGTGGGCGACGGCCGCGAAGTGCTGCTCGTCATCGGCGATCAGCGCCGGGTCGGCCTTGGAGGAGAGGCGGTCGGGGAGGTCGAACGCGCTGGCGGTCAGGGGTGTCACGGCATCGGTTCCGATCTGCGGTGCGTACGGGGGGCGGCGTACCGTCCCGGCTACGGCCGACGATTCTGCGGCATATGGGGGGTCTTGCGGCAAGGCCCCCCGTGCGCTATAAGTTGAGAGTGGCAAGGAGTGGTTTCACCTCCGGCCACTTTTTTGTTTCCCGCCTCGCTCCGCCCCCCCGCTCTGCCCCCCGCCTCGTGCCTGCCCTCCCTGCTGTACGCCCCCACACCCCGCGGTGAGACGAACATGTCTCAGGTGGGTTATGGTTGTCTCATGACTCTCGACCGTGAGCAGGTGCTGCGCAGCGCCGCCGCCCTGCTGGCCCGCAAATCGACCGCCACCATGGACGAGGTCGCCAGGGCGGCGGGCATCGGCCGGGCCACCCTCCACCGTCACTTCGCCGGGCGCGACGCCCTGGTGAGGGCGCTGGAGAATCTCGGCATCCAGGAGTTCGAGGCGGCCCTGGACGCCGCCCGGCTCGACGAGGACACCTCCGAGGAGGGGCTGCGCCGCCTCATCGCGGCCGTCGAGCCCAGCGCCGGGCTGCTGTCCTTCCTCGTCAACGAGAACCAGCTCTTCGAGGGCGACGAGGTCAACGAGGGCTGGAACCGGGCCGACGCCCGCGTCTCCGCCTTCTTCCGCCGCGGCCAGGAGCGCGGCGAGTTCCGTCTCGACCTCACCCCCGCCTGGCTGACGGAGGCCCTCTACGGGCTCGTCGGCACGGGCGCCTGGGCCGTCCAGGCGGGGCGGGTCGCCGCACAGGATTTCCAACACATGACCGTCGAGTTGCTGCTCGGCGGAGCACGCCGGAGCGTAGAGCAATGACCAGCATCGACCAGAACCCGGACACCACGGACGCCGTACGCCGCCCGGGGCGGTGGATCGCGCTCGCGGTCCTCGTCCTCGCCGTGCTGCTGGTGGCCGTGGACGCGACCGTCCTCGGTCTCGCCACCCCGTTCCTCAGCGAGGACCTCGAACCGACCGGCACCCAGCTGCTCTGGATCGGTGACGTCTACTCCTTCGTCATCGCCGGCCTGCTCGTCTCGATGGGCAGCCTCGGCGACCGCATCGGCCGCAAGAAGCTGCTGCTGATCGGCGCCGTCGCGTTCGGCGCGGTCTCCGTGCTCAACGCCTACGCGACCACGCCCGAGATGATGATCGTGGCCCGGGCGCTGCTCGGTGTCGCGGGCGCCACCCTGATGCCGTCCACCCTCGCCCTGATCCGCAACCTCTTCCACGACCCGCGCGAGCGCAGCCTCGCCATCGGGATCTGGGGCGCGATGGCCTCGGCGGGCGCGGCCGTCGGTCCGGTCGTCGGCGGGTTCCTGCTCGAACACTTCTGGTGGGGTTCGGTCTTCCTCATCAACCTGCCCGTGATGGCCGTCCTGGTCGTCGTCGGCGTCAAGCTGATCCCGGAGTCCAAGAATCCGGCCCCGGGCCCGTGGGACATGCTCAGCGTCGGGCTCTCCCTGGTCGGCATGATCGGTGTGGTGTACGCCATCAAGGAGGCGGCCGCGCACGGGGTGAGCTGGGAGGCCGGGGCGGCGGCCGTCGTCGGCGTCGGTGCGCTCACCTGGTTCGTCCGCAGGCAACTGCGGCTGCCCGCGCCCCTGCTGGACATGCGGCTCTTCCACCACCGGGGCTTCTCCGGCGCGGTCCTCGCCGACCTGCTGACCATCCTCGGCCTGTCGGGTCTGGTCTTCTTCCTCTCCCAGTTCCTGCAACTGGTGCAGGGCCGTGGACCGCTGGAGGCCGGGCTCGCCGAACTGCCCGCCGCCATCGGCGCGGTGACCGCAGGTCTGCTGGCCGGGTTCGCCGCCCGCCGCTTCTCGGTCCGCTCCGTCGTCTCGGGCGGCCTGGCCGCGGTCGGTCTCGCTCTGGGCAGTGTGACGCTGCTCGACCAGAACACCGGGTATCCGCTGCTCGGCTCCATGCTGCTGGTCGTCGGCGTCGGCGCGGGCTTCGCCTTCACCGTCACCGCCGACGTGATCCTCTCCAGCGTCCCGAAGGAGCAGGCGGGCTCCGCGTCCGCCGTCTCCGAGACCGCGTACGAACTGGGCGCGGCCCTCGGCATCGCCCTGCTCGGCTCCATCGTCACCGGCGTCTACCGGGGCTTCCCGACCCCGTCCGGCATCCCCGCCGACGTCGAGTCGGCCGCCCACGAGTCACTGGGAGGCGCGGTCGAGGCCGCTGGGGCGCTGCCCGCCGCCCAGGCCGGGCCGCTGGTCTCGGCGGCCCAGGAGGCGTTCGTCGACGGACTGAGGTCGGCCGCGGGCATCGGTGCGGCGGTACTGCTGGCGGCGGCGGTCGCGGCCTGGTTCCTGCTGCGGGGCCAGAAGCTGGAGGACGGCGTCGAGCACCCGTAGGCCGTACGGCCCTGCGCCGTATCCGCCGGGCGAGGTGAGGTAGGCGGCCTTCGCCGTCACCGTCGTGCTGGTCAGGCGGCCTTCGCCGTCACCGTCGTGCTGGTCAGGCGGCCTCCGTCGTCACCGTCGTGCCGGTCAGGCGGCCTTCGCCTTCGTCGCGTACATGTCCACGTATTCCTGGCCGGACAGCCGCATGACCTCGGCCATCACCGAGTCGGTCACCGCCCGCAGCACATAGCGGTCGCGGTCCATGCCCTCGTAGCGCGAGAACTCCATCGGCTCACCGAAGCGCACCGTGACCTTGCCCGGCCGGGGCAGGCCGGCGCCGCCCGGCTGCAGCTTGTCGGTCCCGATCATCGCGAACGGGATCACCGGAGCGCCCGTCATCAGCGTCAGCCGCGCGATGCCCGTACGGCCCCGGTAGAGCCGGCCGTCGGGGGAGCGGGTGCCCTCCGGGTAGATGGCGAAGGCCTGCCCCTCCTCCAGCACCCGGCGCCCCGTCATCAGCGCCGCGACCCCGCCCCGGCCGCCGTCCCGGTCCACCGGGATCATGCCGCAGCCCGTGAAGAACCAGGCCATCAGCTTGCCCTTGAGGCCCTTGCCCGTGACGTACTCGTCCTTGCCGATGTAGAACACCGGCCGGTCGCAGCAGATGGGCATGATCATCGAGTCGATGAACGTGAGGTGATTGCCCGCGAGGATCACCGGCCCGGTCCCGGGAATGTTCTCGACGCCTTCCACCTGTGGGCGGAACATCAGGCGCAGAATCGGTCCGAGCACTGCCTTGATGACCGTGAGACGGGACAACGGTTCCTCCGGTGTCGTGGCCTGGCCGGCCGCGATGCAATGGGTCGTACGGGCGGTGGCCGGTGCCGACGGGTGATGGTCGGTGCAGGTGAGGACGATACTCGCGGGTATGCCCTGATCGCACATCGGGTTCACGAAGCGGATACACGGTGTTGACGTGTGTTTCCGCCATGTTGGCCGACGAGCCGTCCTCCCGTATACCTCCCAGCCTACGATCGGGCCTCGCTCGACCGGTCCCGGACATCACCAAGCGAGGAGCATTCATGACGGAGCGTGCGCGGAAGACCCCTGGCCGGCGGAGCCTCCTGGGCGCCGCGGCCCTCGGTACCGCGGCCCTGGGCCTGCCCGCCACCGCCCGGGCGGCCGAGCGGGGCCGCGGCCACGGCGGCGGTCACGGATCGCTGCGCGATCTGCCCGTGCCGACGGTGATCGGCCACCGCGGGGCCAGCGGCTACCGCCCCGAGCACACCCTCGGCTCCTACCAGCTGGCCCTCGACATGGGTGCGCACATCATCGAGCAGGACCTCGTGCCGACCAAGGACGGCCACCTCGTCTGCCGCCACGAGAACGACATCACCGCCACCACCGACGTCGCCGACCACCCCGAGTTCGCCGGCCGCAGGACGACCAAGAGCATCGACGGCCTCTCCCTGACCGGCTGGTTCACCGAGGACTTCACCCTCGCCGAGCTGAAGACCCTGCGGGCCAAGGAGCGCATCCCGGGCAACCGCCCGGACAACACCCTCTACGACGGCCGCTGGAGCGTCCCCACCTTCGAGGAGGTGCTGCGCTGGGCGGAGCGGGAGGGCCGCAAGCGCTCCCGGCCGGTCTGGCTGTACGTGGAGACCAAGCACCCCACCTACTTCCGCAAGCTGGGCCTCGGCCTGGAGGAGCCGCTCGCCCGGCTGCTGCGCCGCTACGGCCGGGACCGCGGGAACTCCGCGCTCATCCTCCAGTCCTTCGAGCCCGGCTCGGTCCAGCGCCTCGCCCGCCTCGTCGACACCCCGCGCATCGTCCTGCTCTCCGGCCCGAAGGAGCGCCCCTGGGACTTCGTCGAGTCGGGCGACCCGCGCACCGTCGCCGACCTGGTGAAGCCCGCCGGGCTGGCGTGGATGGCCTCCTTCGCCCAGGGCATCGGCCCCACCCTCGACCTCGTCATCCCCAAGGACGCCTCGGGACGGCTCACCACCCCGACCACGCTGGTGCGGGACGCGCACGCCGAGGGCCTGCGGCTGCACCCGTACACGCTGCGCAACGAGAACAGCTTCCTGCCCGCCGACTTCCGGCGCGGCACCGACCCCAACGCCTACGGTGACGTGTTCGGCGCCTGCGCCGCCTACCTCGCCACCGGGATCGACGGCATCTTCGCCGACCATCCGGACACGGCGCTGCTCGCGGCGGCGGACCACGCCGGGCGCTGACCCGGTACGGAGACGGGCGCGGCGCACCACTCGTACTCGGGGTGCGCCGTCAGCCGCCCGCCCCCGGCGTCCCCCGGTCGGGTGGTGGAGCGCCGCCCGGGGCAACCGGCGGCGCGCACGGCACGTCCGCCGGGGCATGACGCTTCCCGATCACGAACCCGGCCCGGCCGCTTCCACCGCCCTCGTCGTCCGCGCCTTGCAACCCCTGGTGCGCGCGGAGGCGAGGGCCGAGGCCCCGGCCGCCGGGCTCGACCCCGCCGACCTCGAACAGAGCGTCTGGGTGCGGCTGCTGGAACGCCCGGCCGCCGCCGGACCACCCGCCGACGCGGCCCGCTGGGTGCGCGACACCGTACGGGGCGAGGCCCGCCGCGGACGCCGGACAGCCCGGCGGGAACGCCCGTACGCCGGGACGGAGCCCGCCGCCGGACCGGCCGACTGCCCGGAACGCGCCGCCCTCGGGGCCGCCGAACGCCGGGCGTTGCGCTCCGCGCTGGCCCGGCTGCCCGGCCGCTGCCCCCGGCTGCTGGAGGCGATGCTCGCCCCCAGCGACCCGACCTACCGGGAAATCGCAGGGGAGTTGGGTATGTCACAGGGGAGCTTGGGCCCGATCCGTTCCCGTTGCCTTGGATGTCTGCGCAGAATGCTGGCTGCGGAGGTTGTCGCTCCTTCCGTGCGGGAAGGGAGCGGTAGGCAACCGGCGAACAGGTGAGCGGGAGGCGTGCACACATGGGCATGAGCGTGACCATCTCGGCGGCGACGGCACAGGACGTCGAGCAGATCTTCAGACTTCAGTACCTCTGCTTCCAGCGCGAGGCGGAGCTGTACGACAACTACCGGATCGACCCGCTCGTCCAGAGCCTGGAATCCCTGCGCTCCGAAGTCGCCGACGACCTGGTGTTCGTTGCCCGGCTCGGGGACGAGGTCGTCGGCTCGGTCCGAGGCGGCACCGACCCGGACGGCACGGGCCTCATCGGCAAGCTCTGCGTCCACCCCCGGCTCCAGGGCCACGGCCTCGGGGCCAGGCTGCTGCTCGCCGCCGAGGCGGCGCTCTCCGCCGAGCGGGCGACGACCCGCTTCCGGCTGCACAGCGGACACCGCAGCGAGGGAAACCTGCGACTCTACCGGCGGGCCGGATACGCCCAGGTCGGGGCCGTCACCGGAGCCGACGGCGTCCGGATGGTCCTGCTGGAGAAAAACGCGGCCGACCGGGACTACGTGGCCAGCGCCTGACCGCGCGCCGCGCGCGGCGGGGCCGGATGGGCGTCGCTACACCGCGACCGTCTTCGCGCGGCGCAGCCAGATCATCCCGGTGACCGGCAGGATCACCGGGATGAAGAGGTACCCCATCCCGAAGTCCGACCACACCGTCGAGTCCGGGAAGGCGGCCGGCTCGACCAGCGTCCACGCGCCGACGACCAGCACACCGAGCAGCTCCGCGGCACAGCACACCAGCGCCGCCCGGCGGGCCTTCTCACCGCCGCGCACCAGCGAGTACGTGATGAATCCGTACACCAGGGCCGCGACGGCCGAGAGCCCGTACGCCAGCGGCGCATGGTCGAAACCCCTGACCATCTCGACGATCGTCCGCGAGGCCGCCGCGACCGTGAACACCCCGTAGAACCAGACCAGGACCCGGCCGGGACCGGTGCCCAGTTCGAAGGACGGCTTCGGGGCCGTGGCCACCTCGGGGCGGTCGGTGTCGCTCACGTCAGTTTCCCCAGATGTCATAGAGCCGGACCTCCAGAACCGCCAACACGACCGCGCCCGCCGCGACCGTGACCGAACCCCAGCGGGTCCGCTCGGTCAACGAAAGGAATCCGGCCGCGGGCACGGCGGCGAACGAACCGACCAGATAGGCGATGAACACCGCCATCCCCTGCTCCGGCCGCTCCCCGCGCGCCAGCTGCACGACGCCCACGACCAACTGGGCCAACGCCAGCACGGAGACGACCGCCATCCCGATGAAGTGCCAGTCCTTCGTCGGCTGGTCCCGGTAGGCGGCATGTCCGCACCAGGCGGCGAGGGCGAGCGCGGTCACGGCGACCGCGACCGTCAGGGCGTCAAGCATGAGTCGAGGGTATTACGGACGGAACGCCCGCCCGCGTGCGGCCCCGGCCACCATGGAGGCGGCCACCGCACCGGGGCGCACATCGTGGCCTTGGCCACAACCGGCGGCCAGGGTTCCGCTCCCCGGCCACCCGCTCACGCCTGAACCCGCCCCTGCGATCGCCCTGTCATCGCAGGTCACAGCCGTGCGCCGCGTGCCCTCCGGCGTAACCGGAAGGTCGGCGTCCGACCATCCAGCACTGTCCGCTATGCGGACAGCGGGGATCGCGGAGACCTCACGTCTGTTTTACTTGGCCCATGACCACGACGAGCAGCCGCACCCTTGCGACCGAGGCGATCAGCACGCCCGGTGCTCGTTGTATGTGTCGAATGCGCGCCTTCTGAGGGCCCCCGCCTGAGCCTCGCGCCCCGAAGCGAGACCGAGCCTGCGCCGTCCGCACCCCGCGGAACGAGCGCGCCCGCGCATGCGCTGCCCCCGGCCGATCGCCGCTCACAGCCATGCCGAGACCCCCGGCCGACCAGCCCGAAAAGTCTCTTCAGACGAATGCCCCGTGCCCGGCGGACACCGCGCCGCGCACTCGACAGTGACGGAAACCCCTGTGATCACCACGACGGGCCTCACGAAGGTCTACCAGTCGCGCGACCGTGAGGTCACCGCACTCGACGGCGTCGACCTGCACGTCCGCGAAGGCGAGGTGTACGGCGTCATCGGACAGAGCGGCGCCGGCAAATCCTCCCTGATCCGCTGCGTCAACCTCCTGGAACGCCCCACCTCCGGCACCGTGACGGTGGCCGGCCAGGACCTCACCGCCCTCGCCGGCCGCGGCCGGCGGGCGAGCGCCGAGCTGCGCCGGGCCCGCACCCGCATCGGCATGGTCTTCCAGCACTTCAACCTGCTGAGCTCGCGCACCGTGCTGGACAACGTGGAGTTGCCGCTGGAGATCCTCGGACTCTCCGGCCAGGAGCGCACCCGCAAGGCCGGGGAACTCCTCGACCTGGTCGGCCTCGCCGACAAGGCGAAGGCCTACCCCGGGCAGCTCTCCGGCGGTCAGAAGCAGCGCGTGGGCATCGCCCGCGCCCTGGCGGGCGACCCCCAGGTGCTGCTCTCGGACGAGGCGACCTCCGCACTCGACCCCGAGACCACCCGCTCCATCCTTCAACTGCTGAGCGACCTCAACCGACAGCTCGGCCTGACCGTCCTGCTCATCACCCACGAGATGGACGTCGTCAAGGCCGTCTGCGACTCCGCGGCGCTCATGCGGCGCGGCCGGATCGTCGAGTCCGGGACCGTCGCGGAACTCCTCGCCACCCCCGGCTCCGAACTGGCCCACGAACTGTTCCCGGTCGGCGGGACCGCCTCCGGCCCCGACCGCACGGTCGTCGACGTCACCTTCCAGGGGGAATCGGCCTCCCGGCCGGTCATCTCCCAGCTCTCCCGTACGTACAACATCGACATCTCGATCCTCGGCGCCGCGATGGACACCGTCGGCGGCAAGCAGATCGGCCGGATGCGCATCGAGCTGCCCGGCCGCTTCGAGGAGAACGTCGTTCCCATCGGCTTCCTGCGCGAGCAGGGCCTCCAGGCCGAGGTCGTCGAGGACGAGACCGGCCCGGAGGCCGGCGCCGGGACCGACGGGACCGACGCGCCCGCCACCGTCGTACCGGAGCAGACGTCCGCCCTGCTCACCAAGGAGGTCGTCAAGTGACCTGGTCCGAAATGCAGCCCCTGCTGACCCAGGGCACCGTCGACACCCTCTACATGGTGCTGTGGTCCGCGCTGGTCACCGTCGCCGGCGGACTGCCGCTCGGCATCCTCCTGGTCCTCACCGACCAGGGCGGACTGCTCCAGAACGCCCTGGTGAACAGGGTCGTCGGCGTGATCGTGAACATCGGCCGCTCCCTGCCGTTCATCATCCTGCTGATCGCCCTGATCCCCTTCACCACCTGGGTCGTCGGCACCTTCATCGGCCCCACCGCGATGATCGTGCCGCTCGCCGTCGGAGCCATCCCGTTCTTCGCCCGGCTCGTCGAGACGGCGATCCGCGAGGTCGACCACGGACTCGTCGAAGCGGTGCAGTCGATGGGCGGCTCCATCCCCACGATCGTCCGCAAGGTGCTCCTCCCACAGGCACTGCCCTCGCTCGTCTCGGGCGTCACCACCACCCTCATCGTGCTCATCGGCTACTCCGCGATGGCCGGCGCGGTCGGCGGCGAAGGGCTCGGCTCCCAGGCCATCACCAACGGATTCCAGCGCTTCGACAACCGGTTCATGCTGGTCACCGTCGCGCTGCTGGTCGTCATCGTCACGGTGATCCAGCTGATCGGCGACATCGCCGTCCGGCTGCTGGCCCGCCGCGGCCGCACCGCCTCCTGAGGCGCGGCCCCCAGAACTCCCTGTCCCACCGAGCCCGAACTCCTTGTCCGGGCGCACCACCACAAGAAAGAGGCACTTTTCGTGCGCAAGAACATCAAGATCACCGCAACCGCCGCTTCCGCCGTCGCCCTCGCCCTGGGCCTGAGCGCCTGCGGCACGGCCTCCGACCCGGCCGCCAAGAGCGAGACCGGCTCGAACGCCGACACCTCCAAGGCCCTGGTCGTCGCCGCGTCCCCGACGCCGCACGCCGACATCCTGAACTTCGTCAAGAAGAACCTGGCGAAGAAGGAGGGCCTCAACCTGGAGGTCAAGGAGTTCACGGACTACGTCCTGCCGAACACCGCCACCCAGAACGGCCAGGTCGACGCCAACTTCTTCCAGCACAAGCCCTACCTGGACGACTTCAACGCGAAGCAGAAGACCACCATCGTGCCCGTGGTCGACGTCCACCTGGAGCCGCTGGGCCTCTACTCCAAGACGGTCAAGGACCTCAAGGACATCAAGGCCGGCCAGACCGTCGCCGTCCCCAACGACACCACCAACGGCGGCCGCGCCCTCCAGCTGCTCGCCGAGAACGGCCTCATCACCCTCAAGGACGGCGTCGGCACCAGCGCCAAGCTGAGCGACATCACCGACAAGAAGGGCCTGGAGTTCAAGGAGCTGGAGGCCGCCACCGTGCCCCGCGCCCTGGGCGACGTGGACGCCGCCGTCATCAACGGCAACTACGCCATCGAGGCCGACCTGAAGCCCGGCAAGGACTCCCTCGCCCTGGAGAAGGCCGAGGGCAACCCGTACGCCAACTTCCTGGCGGTCAAGGACGGCAACGAGAAGGACCCGCGCGTCGAGAAGCTCGCGAAGCTCCTCAACTCCGACGAGGTCAAGAAGTTCATCGAGGACACCTACCAGGGTGCGATCGTCCCGGCCTTCGGCGCCCCCGCCAAGTCCTGACGCCCGCCCGGCACTTGCCGACGGAGCCCCGCACTTCCCTCCCGGAGGCGCGGGGCTCCCTCGTGCGGCCCCGCCCATGCGCACCACGCACCCGATGCTGCATGCTGTGCTTTTAACCGGTCTTCGGCATGGAGCTGCGCATGACTACCACCTTTCCGTCCATCTCCATCAGCACGGACAGGTTGGTGATGCGCCCCTTCGAGATGGCCGACATCCCCGCGTACATCGAGATGATGAACGACGAGGCGGTCGTCGCGTGGATGGACGGGCCGAACCCGTACACCCAGGTCGACGCCGAACGCTGGGTACGCAGGATCGCTCCTGCCGAGCGCACCGGGGGCCACGGCATCGCCCTCGCCGTCACCGAGTTCCTCACCCAGCGGCTCGTCGGCAGCGTCCGCCTCCTCGACACCGACTGGCGTACCCGCTCCACCGAGGTCCGCTACATCACCGCCCCCTGGGCGCGCGGCGAGGGCTACGCCACCGAATCCGTGCTCGCCATAGCCCAGTGGCTCTTCCGGGACCAGGGCTTCGAACGCATCGAGCTGCGCACCCCCGCCGACAACACCGCCTCCCAGCAGGTCGCCCAGAAGCTCGGCTGCATCAGCGAGGGCGTCCTGCGCAACGCCCGCATCGCCCGCACCCGGACCGAGAACGGCACCGACGGCGGCTGGACCGACATCCGCACCGACCTGATCGTCTGGGGACTCCTCCCCGAGGATCTCGAAGGGGTCGCGGAACAGCTCGCCGACGCCGGCGACTACGGCACGTACAACACCTGGAAGTAGCGCCCGAGGCCTCCCGCGGGCCCGAGGTCCGGACCAGGTACTCTCACCCCTGCCCGGCACCGCACGGGCAACGCCCCGCCCCCTCCGACACCTCAGGAGACAGACGACGATGGCCGACCGGGTCACGGTGATCGGCTGGGACGGCTCGCCACTGACCAGAGCGGCCACGGCCGCGCTCTCGGCCGCCACGCTCGTCGCCGGCGCCGCCCACCACCTCGTCCTGCCGGAAGTGCCCCCGCAGGCCGAACGCATCCGCCTCGGCAGCGTCGACCTCGCCGCCCGCAGGATCGCCGGCCACCGCGGCAGCGCCGTGGTCCTCGCCGACGGCGACCCCGGCTTCTTCGGCGTCGTCCGCACCCTGCACGCCCGCGAACACGGCCTGGAGGTCGAGGTCGTCCCCGCCGTCTCCTCCGTGGCCACCGCCTTCGCCCGGGCCGGCATGCCCTGGGACGACGCCCAGGTCGTCGTCGCCCACCCCCGCACCCTGCGCCGAGCGGTCAACGTCTGCCGGGCCCACCACAAGGTCGCCGTCCTCACCTCACCGGGCGCCGGACCCGCCGAACTGGCCCTGCTCCTCGACGGCGTCCACCGCACCTTCGTGATCTGCGAGGAACTCGGCACCGACCGCGAGCGCGTCACCGTCCTCACCTCCGACAAGGCGGCCGACCACGCCTGGCGCGACCCCAACGTCGTCATCGTCATCGGCGGCGGCCCCGAGACCACCGCCGCCGGCGCCTGGATCGCCGGCCGTCAGCCCGCCTACCCCCAGGGGATACGGGGCTGGGCCCTGCCCGCCGAGGCCTACCGGGCCGCCGGGGCCGAGCGGATGCAGGAGTCCGGCGAGGGCGAGTTCCCCGGCCTGCGCGCCGCCCAGCTCGCCCGCCTCGGCCCCCGCACCGGCGACCTGGTCTGGGACATCGGCTCCGGCAGCGGCGCCTTCGCGATCGAGGCGGCCCGCTTCGGCGCGGCGGTCCTGGCCGTGGACGACGACCCGGCGGCCTGCGCCCGCACCGAGGCCGCGGCCCGCGCCTTCGGCGTCCCCGTCCAGGTCGTCCGCGGCCGCGCCCCGCACGTCCTGGAGCGGCTGCCCGAACCGGACGTCGTACGGATCGGCGGCGGGGGAGTCCCGGTGGCCCGGGCCGTCATCGACCGGCGACCGGAACGCATCGTCACGCACGCCTCCACCCGGGACGAGGCCGAGGCGCTCGGCGCGGCCCTCACCGGCAACGACTACACCGTCGAGTGCTCGCTGCTCCAGTCCGTCGACCTGGACCCCGAGGTGTGGACCGAGCGGGAGAGGTCCGTCGTGTTCCTGCTCTCCGCAGGGCGTTCCGACCTCGCCCCCTGACCCGCTCGGCCCGGTGCGGAAGGTAGGCTGGCGGATTGTTGTACCGCACCCGGCCGTTCGTCGCTTCGTTCGTCAATGTCCGGAAAAGTGGACCGTTTTGGTCCGCACTGTGGTACGGCACAACCCGGGGGACGCGCAACGTGGCGCAGTCCACAGTGAGCCGTGGCAGAACAGCCTGTCGCGGCGGCGAACGGCCGCGAGAATAGGAAGCCGCGCGGGCGCTTCGTGCCGCGCGGCGAGCCCGCTCGTTCTTGATGACGAGCACCGGCGTGCCGTGGTTCGGCGTCCCGGGCGAAGGGCCGAAGGAGCACTGACGATGGGCGAGGGGTACGCATGACTGACACCGGCCAGATCCCGGGCGAGGGACTGCCGGAGAACGCAGGCATGGTGGAGCAGCCGGGCATCCCCGCCCCGGACGCGTACACCTTCCTCGACCCCTCCGAGCACACTCCCGAGGACGACGACCTTCTGCTGATGCCGACTTCCCAGGGCGCCTGGAGCGACCCCCAGGCCGCCCCGGCCCCCGCGCAGGGCCAGCCCGCCGCGCAGACCGCGGTGGCGCAGCCCGCCGCTCCCGAACACGGTGTGCCCCAGGCCCAGGCCCAGCAGCTCCCCGCGCAGCAGGGCCAGTTCGCTCCCGCCGCCGCTCCCGCCGAGACGCACAGCACCCATGAGTCCGGTGGCCGCGACTCCGGCTCCGCGGACCTCGACGGCGTACGCAACCCCGCGCCCGCACCGGTCGGCGCGCACGCCGCCCCCGCCCGCCGCCCGCTGCACCGGGGCCCCGCCTCCGCCGAGGCCCCGTCGTACGGGGGTACGCAGGGCGGCGTCGTGCGCTCGCTGGCCGACCGGGGCCCCGCCGGAGCCACCCGGATCGCCGCCCCCGTACGCCACGCGGCCCCGCCGGCGGCCGGCCCCGCGTACGTCGAGGTCCCGGCCGAGGACCCCTCGACCCTGCCCGGCCCGCAGTTGGGCGAGATCCCGCCGCAGGCCGGCGCCCCGTGGGGGGCTCGGCCCCCGCAGTCGGAGCCGGAACAGGTCATCGCGGAGCCGGCACAGGCCGATCCGGCTCGGCAGCCCGAGCAGGTTCAGGCTGTCGAGGCCGAACAGCCGACGGCCGAGCCCGTTGTGGTCGAGCAGGCCCCGGCGGTCGAACAGACCGAGGCCGCGGTTGAGGCCGAGGAGCCGGTTCAGGAGGTTCCGCCGGTCGAGGCGGCTGAGGCGGTCGAGCCGGTACAGCCGGTCGAGCCGGTGGCCGTGCCCGCCCCGGCGGCGGCGGTTTCGGCGGCCCCGATCGAGCAGCCGGACCAGCCCGTCGCCGCTGCGCAGCCCGAACAGGCCCCGCAGGACGCCCCGGCAGAAACGGTCGTTCCCGAGCCCGCCGCCGTGGAGACGCCCCCCGCCGGCCCCGTCGTCGTCCCGGAGCCCGAGGCGGCCCGGCCGGAGGCTCCGGCAGAGGCACCCGCTCAGGTTCCGGCCGACGAGGTGGCCGCATCCGGGCCGCCGGAGCCGGCGGCGGCGCAGCACGGTGCCGCCACGCTCCCGGAGCCCGAGGCCCTGGCCGTCCCGGTGGAGGCCGCGGCCCCCGAACCCCAGGCCCCGGCACAGGAAACCCCTGTCGTCGCGCCGGTGGTACAGCCCGAGGCAGCGCTGCCCGAGCAGGAGCGGCCCGTCGAACCGACTCCTGAGCCGGCCCCGGCGGTAGCGGTGGCCGAGAGCCCGGAAACCCTGGCTGCTCCGGAAGCCGCTGTGGCCCCGGAAGCGGTCGTGACCCCGGAAGTGGTCGCGCCGGAGCCGGCGGCCTCGCCGCTCGCTCCCGAGCCCGCGCAGCCCGTCGCTGTGGAGCCGGTGGAGCCCGTGGGACCGGTGGAGCCCGTGGGACCGGCGGAGCCCGAGGGGCCGGTGGAGTCGGCCGAGCCCGCGACGGAGGAAGCGCAAGGAGTTGAGGGAACGGAGGGACCGGAGGCGCAGGAGCCGTCGGCCCAGCAACTCCCCGCAACGGAGCGGGAAGCCACTCCGGCCCCCGCCCCCGCCACCGAACCGGGCGGCGCACCGGCGGCAGCAGCGGCCGACGTGGCCGTGCCCGAGGCCGAGGACGGCAACGGCCCCGAGGTCATCGAGACACCGGAGCTCCCGGAGCCGCCCGCGCCCGACCACCAGGCACCCGCCGCCGACCACCAGGCACAGGCTGAGGCACCGCAGCACATCGAAGCACCGCAGCACACCGAGGCACCGCAGCAGTCGGAGGCACCGCAGCAGTCGGAGCCGGCACAGCGACCGGAGGAGGCACAGCGGCTCGAAGGGCCCGCCGAAGCCGCGGAACCCGCCGGGCAGGCCGAGCCGTTCACCCCGCCCGCCCCCGGTTACGACGACGCCGAACGGGAAGCGGTCCTGCGGGTCATGCGCGAGCGCCGGGACATCCGCAACGGCTTCCGCAGCGACCCGATTCCGCACGAGGTCCTGCTCCGGGTGCTGGAGGCGGCGCACACCGCGCCGAGCGTCGGCCACTCGCAGCCGTGGGACTTCGTCGTCATCCGCTCCGCCGAGACCCGCCGCTCCATGCACGAACTGGCACAGAGCCAGCGCGACGCCTACGCCGAGTCGCTGCCCAAGGGCCGGGCGAAGCAGTTCAAGGAACTGAAAATCGAGGCGATCCTCGACACTCCGGTCAACATCGTCGTGACCGCCGACCCCACCCGCGGGGGCCGCCACACGCTCGGCCGGCACACCCAGCCCCAGATGGCCCCGTACTCCTCGGCCCTCGCCGTCGAGAACCTGTGGCTCGCCGCGCGCGCCGAAGGCCTCGGCGTCGGCTGGGTCAGCTTCTTCGACGAGCGGGAGATGGTCCGCGCGCTCGGCCTCCCCGAGCACCTGGAGGTCGTGGCCTACCTGTGCGTCGGTTACGTCGACGAGTTCCCCGAGGAGCCCGAGCTGGTGCAGGCGGGCTGGTCCAAGCGCCGCCCGCTGTCCTGGGTCGTCCACGAGGAGACGTACGGCCGTCGCGCGCTGCCGGGCGCCGAGCCGCACGACCTTCTTCAGGAGACGATCTCCGCGATCCGCCCGCTGGACGCGAAGGCGCTCGGCGAGGCGTGGGAGCGCCAGAAGCGGATGACGAAGCCCGCCGGCGCGCTCGGCATGCTGGAGATCATCTCCGCACAGCTGTCCGGGCTCTCGCGGATGTGCCCGCCGCCGATTCCGGAGCCCGCGGCCGTCGCGATCTTCGCCGGCGACCACGGGGTGCACGCCCAGGGCGTCACCGCCTGGCCGCAGGAGGTCACCGCCCAGATGGTGGCGAACTTCCTGGGCGGCGGAGCCGTGTGCAACGCCTTCGCGGCCCAGGTCGGCGCCGAGGTCTGTGTCGTGGACGTGGGCGTGGCCACGGACCTGCCGGCGACCCCGGGGCTGCTGCCCCGCAAGGTACGGGCGGGAACAGCGGACTTCACGACGGGCCCCGCACTCTCCCGGGAAGAGGTACTCGCGGCGATCGAGGTGGGCATCGAGACCGCCCGGGACCTGGTGGCAGCAGGCAACAAGGCCCTGCTCACCGGCGAGATGGGCATCGCCAACACCACCGCGTCGGCGGCCCTGATCTGCGTGTACACAGGGGCCGACGCCTCTGAGGTGACCGGCCGGGGGACCGGCATCAACGACGAGATGCACGCCCGCAAGGTCGACGTCGTCCGCCGCGCCCTCGACCTGCACCAGCCGGACCCGGCCGACCCGATCGGTGTACTCGCGGCGGTCGGCGGCCTGGAGCACGCGGCGATGGCCGGCTTCCTCCTGGGCGGAGCCTCCCTGCGTACGCCGGTGATCCTGGACGGCGTGAGCGCGGGCGCGGCGGCCCTGGTGGCCCGTGCCATCGCCCCCGAGGCACTGGCGGCCTGCATCGCCGGCCACCGCAGCGCGGAGCCCGGCCACGTGGCCGCGCTCAACAAGCTGGGCCTGCGCCCGCTGGTCGACCTCGACCTGCGACTGGGCGAGGGAACCGGCGCGCTGTTGGCGCTCCCGATCGTGCAGAGCGCGGCGCGCGCGATGCACGAAGTGGCGACGTTCGACTCGGCGGGCGTGACGGAGAAGTAGCAAAGGGCGAGGGCGGGGGCTGGAGGCCCCGCTCCGGTCGCCCACCCAGCGCCCCGCCCCGGTCGCCCACCCAGGGCCCCGACCCCGGTCGCCCACCCGGCGCCCCGTCCTCCCGGCGGTCGCCCACCCAGCGCCCCCGCCCCCCGGTCGCCCGCCCAGGGCCCCGCCCCCGGTCGCCCGCCCCCGGTCGCCCACCCAGGCACCCCGTCCCTGGTCGCCTGCCCCCAGCCTCTCCGGCGTTTGAGGAGCGGGGTCCGGGGCGGAGCCCCGAACCCCAGCCCGTCCGGCGATTGAGGACGAGAGGGGGCCCGGGGCGCAGCCCCGGTTCCGGGAAGGGGCGGGGTAGGGGACAGGCCCGCCGCAGGCGCCCCCCACCCCGTATCGTGTTCCCGACCCAGACCTCAGCTTTCGCACGTCACAGCCGCTCCACCGCCGCAGCGGCCCCTACGCAGCACCCGCACGAGGAGCCCGTACCGCCATGGCCGAGCACGCAGACCACGCCGAGCACGCAGGTCACGCCGACCGCGCAGGTCACGCCGACCACCCCGCGTACCCCGTAGGACTGCGTCTGCACGGCCGCCGCGTCGTCGTCGTCGGCGGCGGCCAGGTCGCGCAGCGCAGGCTGCCGCAGCTCATCGCCACCGGGGCCGTCATCACTCTGGTCTCCCCCTCCGCGACGCCCTCCGTCGAGGCCATGGCGGACGCCGGGGAGATCCGCTGGGAGCGCCGCCGCTACCAGGACGGCGACCTCGCCGACACCTGGTACGCCCTGATCGCCTCCTCCGACACCACGGCCAACGACGCCGCCTCGGCCGAGGCAGAACGCACCCGCACCTGGTGCGTCCGGGCCGACGACGCCGAGGCCGCCACCGCCTGGACCCCGGCCACCGGCCGCAGCGAGAACGTGACCGTCGCCGTCCTCACCACCACCTCGCAGGGCCGTGACCCCCGGCACTCCGCCGCCATCCGCGACGCGATCGTCGAGGGCCTGCGCGACGGCACCCTCGCCGCCCCGCACCACCGCACCCGCGCCCCCGGCGTCGCGCTCGTCGGCGGCGGCCCCGGCGACCCGGACCTGATCACGGTGCGCGGCCGTCGCCTCCTCGCGGAGGCCGACGTGGTCATCGCCGACCGCCTCGGCCCCCGCGACCTGCTCGACGAACTCCCGCCGCACGTCGAGGTGATCGACGCCGCGAAGATCCCGTACGGGCGGTTCATGGCCCAGGAGGCGATCAACCAGGCGCTCATCGAGCACGCCAAGGCGGGCAAGTCCGTGGTCCGGCTCAAGGGCGGCGACCCGTTCGTCTTCGGCCGCGGCATGGAAGAGGCCCAGGCGCTGGCCGCCGAGGGCATCCCCTGCACGGTCGTGCCCGGGATCTCCAGCACCATCTCCGTCCCCGGTGCGGCCGGCATCCCGGTCACCCACCGGGGCGTCGCCCATGAGTTCACCGTGGTCAGCGGCCATGTCGCCCCCGAGGACCCGCGCTCGCTGGTCGACTGGGAGGCCATCGCCCGGCTGCGCGGCACCCTCGTCCTGCTGATGGCCGTCGACAAGATCGGCGCCATCGCCGCCGCCCTGATCGCCCACGGCAAGGACCCGGCCACGCCGGTCGCCCTCGTCCAGGAGGGCACCACTGCCACTCAGCGCCGGGTCGACGCGACCCTCGCGGACGTCGGCGAGCGCGCGGTCGCCGAGGACGTGCGCCCGCCCGCCGTGATCGTCATCGGCGAGGTCGTCGCGGTCGGCCCGCACTCCGCACCGGGGACCGGCCGGGACCGCTCGGTCGACCGGGCGTGAAGTAACCCGCGGTTACCCACCTTCATCCCAGGCGTTGGCACCACACACCGGACAAGGCAGTATCACCCTGTGGCAGAACTCATCACCGTCGACGACCCCGACGACCCTCGGCTGAGCGACTACATCGGCCTCACCGACGTCGAGTTGCGACGACGACGCGAACCCGCCGAAGGCCTCTTCATCGCCGAGGGCGAGAAGGTGATCCGTCGCGCCCGGCAGACCGGGTACGAGATGCGGTCGATGCTGCTCTCGGCCAAGTGGGTCGACGTCATGCGCGACGTCATCGACGAGGTCCCGGCCCCGGTGTACGCCGTCGCCCCCGATCTGGCCGAACGCGTCACCGGCTACCACGTCCACCGCGGTGCGCTCGCCTCCATGCAGCGCAAGCCGCTGCCCGCATCCGACGAACTGCTCGCCACCGCGCGCCGGGTGGTGATCATGGAATCGGTGAACGACCACACCAACATCGGTGCCATCTTCCGCAGCGCGGCGGCCCTGGGCATGGACGCGGTACTGCTCTCCCCGGACTGCGCCGACCCGCTCTACCGGCGCTCGGTCAAGGTCTCCATGGGCGCGGTCTTCTCCGTCCCCTACGCCCGGCTCGAAGCCTGGCCCAAGGCGCTGGAAGGGGTACGGGAGGCCGGCTTCCGGCTCCTCGCCCTCACCCCGGACGCCAAGGCGACCAGCATCGACGAGGCGGCCCCGCACCGACTGGACCGGGTGGCGCTGATGCTCGGCGCGGAGGGCGACGGGCTGTCCACGCGGGCTCTGAGGGCCGCCGACGCATGGGTCCGCATCCCGATGGCGCACGGCGTCGACTCACTGAACGTGGGCGCGGCGGCGGCCGTCGCCTTCTACGCGGTGGCCACGGGACGGCCGGAGAGCTGAGCACGGCCGGCCCCGGCCGGTCCCGGCGTCAGGACGACCGCGGCTCCTGCCCGGCCTGCGCCTGTGTCGGCGTCTGCGGCACCCGATACTGCTGCTCGGTCCCGGTCCCGGTCCCGCCGCCCACCCCGCGCGCGGGCCCCTGGCAGCCCTGCGCCGCCGCGATGCCGAGCGCCACCAGCAGCGTCACCACGACGAACACCACCAGCCGCTGGCGCAGCAGCCGCGGATTGGCCGGACGCCGCCCCGCAGAGGTCGAGCGCCCCCCGGAGCGGGTCCCCGGCCGGCCGTTCGTCCCGGCCGGGGCCCCCTGCCGCTTCCCGGAGCGCGTCGTGTCGCGCGAAGCCTGCTGAGGGCGCGAGCCACCGGTGCGCGGCGGCCCCGAACGCGCGGGCGTGCCGCGCCTGCCCGGCTGGGGGCGCGAGGCGGAGGGGCCCTCCGAGCGGCGGGTGTGCTGATCGGCGTACGGGTCGGCCATCCGGCCGGTCGGCCGGTCGGCTTCCTGGGCCGAGCGCTGGGCGGGCGGCCGGCTCTCGTGCAGCCCCTGCGCCTCGCGCGCCGCGATCTCCTTGAGTCGCATGGACAGTTGCAGCGTGCTGGGCCGCTCCTCCGGGTCCTTCGCCAGACAGGCGCTGATCAGCGGGGCCAACGCGTCGTGCACCCCGTGGAGCTGCGCCTCCTCGTGCACGACGCGGTACAGCATCACCTCGGAACTGCCGTGCCCGAAGGGGGAGTCGGCCATCGCCGCGTACGCCAGTGTCGCGCCGAGCGAGAAGACGTCCGTCGCGGGCGTCACGGCCGCGCCCCGGACCTGCTCGGGCGCGAGGAAGCCGGGCGACCCCACCGCCGTACCGACATGGGTGAGCGTGCTCGCCCCGGTCGCCCAGGCGATGCCGAAGTCGATGATGCGGGGGCCCTTGGGGGAGAGGAGGATGTTCGACGGCTTCAGGTCGCGGTGGACCACCCCCGCCTCGTGCACCGCCACCAGACCCTCGGAGAGCGCGGCCCCGATCGAGGCGACCTCGGCGGCGGCCAGCGGACCCTCCTCGGCGACCTTGTCGTGCAGCGAGGGGCCGGGCACGTACTGCGTCGCGAACCACGGGCGGTCCGCCTCCAGATCGGCGGCGACCAGCCGGGCCGTGCAGCCGCCGCGGATCCGTCGGGCGGCCGACACCTCGCGCGCGAACCGCGAACGGAACTCCTGATCCTCCGCCAGGTCGGGCCGGATCACCTTGAGCGCCACCCGCTGGCCGCGACGGTCGGAGCCGAGGTAGACGACGCCCATGCCGCCCGCGCCGAGCCGTCGGTGCAGCCGGAACGAGCCGACGAGACGCGGGTCCTCGCGCCGGAGCCGCATCATCGCCATCGTCTGCCCATCCCCGCTGCCTGGTCCGCCTGACGAGGCACAGCTTACGTACCCCGCGCCCGGCGCGCTCAGAGGCCGCGCCCTCGCGGGGGATTCGATTGTCCGTGCCGGGCGGGAGAGGTGAAGAGGGGGCAGGGCGCGGTGGATCCGGGCCGCTCGGCCGATCGGTCCGCTCAAAGGCCCGCCGGGCAGGGGACATTGGACCACCGCGGGAACGCCGGGGCGCGGCCGTCACGGAGGCCGTGACCACCGCCCGCGCCCCCGGGGCGGCGGTGTCCCGCAGCGGCGTCGGCCCCGCTGCGGCAGCCCGCTGTGGTGGTGGGCGTGAGTGAAGTCACCCGCCGCCCACGCCCCCCGGGCAGGCCGACAGGCAGCCGGAAGCGTGCCGGACGGGCCCGGGTGTCCCCTCCGGGATGACCCCAACCTCCGGTGGTCCGTCTCCACCCAGGGGAGTACGCCGATAGACGACGGCTCATCCTCCGGGAGGCCCGGGATTAGGTACGCGGGCATGACGCCCCGTGCTCGCCGGTTACCTAATGTTGAGGTCAAGCGGCGGGCGCAGCACTCGTCCCCCGAGGTCACACGCCCGCCGCTCCCCATCAGGTCAGGAGAGGAACCATGTCGGACACGGCAGCGCGGACCATGGTCCGTACGCAGGGACGCAGGGCGTACGCCGCGTTCGGCACCCGTTCGTCCGGCACCCGTCACCCCTTGGTGGCGACGGCGATGGTCCTTCCCCTGGCGGCCCTGCTCGCGGTCGTCTTCGGCGGCTGGGAAGCGGTGGTCACACAGGCGTCGTCCGTGGCGGTGATGCTGGGGCGCTGAGCGGCGCCCGGGGTCCGGAAGAGCGGTCCGGTACCCGCACATCCGGCCAACAGCCCCGTGGGGACGGGGGTGCGGCGGACGGCAGCGTTTGTCCGGTCAGCTGGGGAGCTGACCGGGCATCGCGCTGTCCGGGCCCGTGCGTCTCCCCGCCGGGCCGACGCATCCAGCACCGACCGCCCGGGACCTGCCCTGGCGTCCCGGCCCCGGGGAGGTGTGTCGCGGCGTTCCGGCCCAGGCAGTGGCTTCCCGGACCGGTCGGTTCCCCGGCGGCTCTCGCGTTACGCTCACGGCGGGACCGGTGCCACGGCCGGGCCGACCGCCGCCGCCGGGGGAGCCGTTGACCACCACCCAGACCTCAGTCGTCCATGACCTGGGCACCCTGGCGCACCGGCTCTCCCACCCCGCCGGGGCGCGTTGCGTGTGCGAGCCGCCGCAGGTCCTCGCGGACCGGCCCGACGGCACGGTCGTCCGCAGCGGTGCGATCGTCGCGAAGGCCCACGCGGCCGACACCGACCGGGAGGCGCTGGCGGCCCGGATCGCCCTGGCCGCCGCCCCGCAGCTCACCGGGATCCTGCTCCCGCCGCTGACCGTCCCGCCGCCCGCCGGTCGTGGTGCCCGCCCGGTCACCCTCTGGCCGCTCGGCGCGCCCGTGGACCCCACCGACCCCGACGCGGCCCCCTGGGCCGAGGCGGCGGTGCTGCTCGCCCGCCTCCACCGGACGGAGCCCCCGTTCCGGCTTCCGCCGATGCGTGGACCGGCCAAGGCCGCGCGGGCCGTCGCCAGGATGCGCGCCGCGCTTCCCGGCGACCCGGCCGTCCTGCCCGTGCTGGCCGGGTGGCGCGCCCTGCCGGCCTGGGCCCGGGACGAGGCCCCGGCACCCTCCCGGAGGGCCGGCTTCCTGTGCCACGGGGACCTGCACCTCGGCCAGCTCGTCCGCCACCCCGCTCCGGACGGGCCCTGGCTGCTCATCGACGTGGACGACGCGGGGGCGGGTGACCCGGCCTGGGACCTCGGCCGCCCCGCCGCCTGGTACGCCGCCGGACTCCTGGCCCCCGAGGACTGGTCCGCCTTCCTGGCCGCCTACCGGTCCGCCGGGGGACCCGCGGTACCCGCCGGCGGGGACCCCTGGCCCGAACTGGACGTCCCGGCCCGCGCGCTGACGGTGCAGACGGCGGCGCTCGCCCTGGCCAAGTGCGCCGCGGAGCAACGGGATCCGGACGAGCTCGAACAGCTGATGATCGAATCCTGTGCCCGAATCGCTACGTTGCCGCCCGAGTTGGCCGCCGACCACGCGTCGTAGGGTGAACGGACCGCCGCCGGGCAGACATACCCGCGACGGCACAACGAGGGCGAGGAGCCGAGCCGATGATGCAGTGTCCGAAGTGTCACGCGCAGATGAACACGTACAACCGCAACGGCGTCCAGATCGAGCAGTGCAGCGGTTGCCGGGGGATATTCCTCGACTACGGCGAGCTGGAGTCGCTCACCCGCCTGGAGTCCCAGTGGTCCCAGCAGGCCCCGCCCGCACCCCCCGCCCCGCAGGCCTATCCGGCCGCGCCCGCCGCCCACGCCCCCGCCTGGGGCGCGCCGCAGCACGGCGGGCACGGCCAGCACGGCGGGCACTACGGCCACCACCGCCAGAAGGGCTTCGGCCGGATGCTGTTCTCGTCCTGATCGTTCCGGGCGTCCCCTCCGTGCCCCAGCGGCCTTCGCGCCACCGGGACACGGAGGGGACGGACCGTACGACGAAAGAACCCCCGGCCGTGGAGACGGCCGGGGGTTCTCGGTGGTGCGCGATACTGGGATTGAACCAGTGACCTCTTCCGTGTCAGGGAAGCGCTCTCCCGCTGAGCTAATCGCGCAGGGCGAACCTGCGTGTACTGCGTGCGCGATACTGGGATTGAACCAGTGACCTCTTCCGTGTCAGGGAAGCGCTCTCCCGCTGAGCTAATCGCGCGGGGATCCTTGCGGACCGATGATCCTTGCGGACCAGTGGACGATACTGGGATTGAACCAGTGACCTCTTCCGTGTCAGGGAAGCGCTCTCCCGCTGAGCTAATCGTCCTTGGAGGTGGAGACGGGATTTGAACCCGTGTAGACGGCTTTGCAGGCCGTTGCCTCGCCTCTCGGCCACTCCACCAGGGATGGGGGCTCGGGAAGAATCCCCCACCTTCTGCGAGCGGACGACCAGGTTCGAACTGGCGACCTCAACCTTGGCAAGGTTGCGCTCTACCAACTGAGCTACGTCCGCTTGTCGTTTCCGGCCCGCTTGCGCGTCCCGGCGACGTGTTGAACTCTAGCGGATTCCTGGGCCAGTACAAAAACGCGTTTGTGCAGCGTGCTGCGGTGACCTCGCCCCGACGCAGGTCACCGCGGACCGTCCTAGACTCATTCGCGTGTCCGACCTCGCCCCCTTGGCCCGTTTCGACGGCCTCATCGCCTCCGGTCTGCAGGATGTGACCCATGATCCCGCAGCTCTCGACTCATCCGGCTTCTGGGCGGTATGTGCCGATTTCGAAGGGCGTACCGTCTGCGCCCGCTTCTCCGATGTGCGCGAGGAAGCAGTGCCCCCTCCCGTGCCCGGAGCATGGCGCGGGCCCGCCACCGGCGACTGGACCTCCTCGCTGGACCGTGACGCCTACACGGCGGGCGTGCGTCGGATCCGTGAACACATCGCAGCGGGCGACGTCTACCAGGCCAACCTCTGCCGGGTGCTGTCCGCACCGCTCCCCGGCGGCGGGGCCGGCGCCGACGTCGATGCCCTGACCTCCCTGCTCGCGCGCGGAAACCCCGCCCCGTACGCGGGAACGCTCCGGCTGCCGGACCACGGCGTGGAGGTCGCCACCGCGTCGCCGGAACTCTTCCTCCGGCGCGACGGGCGGACCGTGGAGTCCGGGCCGATCAAGGGCACCGGCCGGACCGAGGACGACCTGCTGGCCAAGGACCACGCGGAGAACGTGATGATCGTGGACCTGGTCCGCAACGACCTGGGCCGGGTCTGCGCCACCGGAAGCGTGAGCGTGCCCGACCTCTGCGTCGTCGAGAAGCACCCGGGTCTCGTCCACCTCGTCTCCACCGTCCGGGGCCGGCTGGCCGACGGAGCGGGCTGGCCCGAGCTGTTCTCGGCGGCCTTCCCGCCCGGCTCGGTGACCGGAGCGCCGAAGTCCAGCGCGCTGCGGATCATCGCCGAGCTGGAGCGGACCCCGCGCGGGCCGTACTGCGGTGCGATCGGCTGGGTCGACGCCGACCGGGGTACGGCCTCTCTCGCCGTCGGGATACGGACGTTCTGGATCGACCGGACCGGGCCCGCGCCGCTGCTGCGGTTCGGGACCGGGGCCGGGATCACCTGGGGATCGGACCCGGATCGCGAGTGGGACGAGACCGAACTCAAGGCCTCCCGGCTGCTCGCTGTAGCGTCGGGCGCGTATCCGGAGACAGGAAGGACCGCGCTATGAGGATCTGGGTCAACGGCGGACTGCGGGACGCCGACGACGCCCGGCTGTCGGTGCTCGACCACGGGCTGACCGTGGGCGACGGCATCTTCGAGACGGTGCGTACGAGCGAGGGGCGCCCTTCGCGCTGACCCGGCACCTCGACCGGCTCACCCGGTCCGCCCGGGGCCTGGGTCTGCCCGAGCCGGACCACGACGAGATCCGCCGCGCGGCCGCCGCGGTCATCGACGCCAACCCCGTCGCCCTGGGGCGCCTGCGGATCACCTACACCGGCGGGCTGTCCCCGCTCGGCTCGGACCGGGGGACCGACGGGCCGAGCCTCGTCGTCGCCCTCGACGGGGTGAAGCGCCGCCCGGACAGCACGGCGGTGATCACCGTCCCCTGGACGCGCAACGAACGCGGCGCGCTCGCCGGCCTGAAGACCACCTCGTACGCGGAGAACGTCGTCGCCCTGGCACGGGCGCGGGAACGGGGTGCGTCCGAGGCGCTGTTCCCCAACACCGCCGACCGCCTCTGCGAAGGCACCGGCTCCAACGTGTTCGTCGTCCTGGACGGCCGCGTCCACACGCCGCCGGTGGCCTCCGGCTGCCTCGCCGGGATCACCCGCGCGCTGGCCGTGGAGTGGACCGGGGCCGAGGAGACCGATCTTCCGATGGACGTTCTCGCCGAGGCCGACGAGGTGTTCCTGACCTCCACGCTCCGCGACGTCCAGGCCGTGCACCGCCTCGACGACCGCGAGCTGACCCCCGGGATCGGACCGGTGACGGCGAAGGCCATGCGGATCTTCGCCGAGCGGGCCGGCGACGACCTCGACCCGTAACGGGCCCTGGCGGCTCCACGGCCCGGCGGCCCCGAAAAGCGCGTGACGGGGCCTCGCGCAGGGGATACAAACCCTTGATGACCACGACACTCCGGCCGTCCGGGCCGCTTCAGCAGGGACCCGACGGTGCGCGGGCCCGCCAGTACGACGTGTGCGACAACGGGAGGCCCGTCGGCGCCGTCTCGATCAGCACCGACGACGCGTTCGGCGCGACCGCCGGGGTGCTGCGCTCGCTCGGCGTCGAGGAGCCCCGGCGCAGACGCGGCCGGGGCACCATCGCCGCGCTCGCCGCCGAGGAGGTGCTGCGGGGGTGGGGCTGCACCCGGGTGCGGGTGGAGGTCCCCGCCGACAACGACCCGGCCCGCCGCCTCGCGGCCGCCCTCGGCTACACCGAACACAGCCGCAACATGGTCAAGGACCTCGGCCCGGACACCGCCCCGCTCCCCGCGGGCCTCACCTCGCGCGCGATGGGCGACGAGGAGTTCGCCGCCTGGCGGCAGGACGCGGTGGGCGCGTACGCACAGGGCTGGATCGACCGCGGCGTGTCGCCCGAGCAGGCCGGGCTCAAGTCCGAGGCCGACCACGCCACCCTCCTGCCGGACGGACTGGCGACCGACGGGGTGCGTTTCGAGGTGCTGGAGCACGCGGGCGAGGTCGTCGGACATGTGTGGGTGGCCCGCCGGGAGCTGCCGCCCGGTGGCGACGCCGGGTTCGTCTTCGATGTCGAGGTGCGCGAGGAGCACCGGGGCCGGGGCCACGGCAGGACCCTGATGCTGCTCGCCGAGGACATCACCCGCACCTGGGGCGCGGACCGGCTCGGCCTGCACGTCTTCGCCTCCAACACCCCGGCCCTGCGGCTGTACGAGTCCCTCGGCTACGTGACGACCCGCTACAACCTGGCCAAGGCGCTGTAGCCGCCCGGCGGCCGCTGCTGCCCGCTCACCGGTGGCCGCTGGCGGTCGGCTACCGGTCCCGTGCGGCCAGGATCCCGTCGATGATCTCCTCGATCCGCTCGCGCAGCCCGTCCTGGCTCTTGCCGCCGTCCAGCCGCTCGTCGCCGATCACATAGGTGGGCGTGCCGGTGACGCCGATCGCCTTGCCCTCCGCATGGTCGGCGTCGACGATCAGCAGATGCCGGCCGTCGATCAGCGCGGTGTCGAACTCCTCGGCGTCCAGGCCCAGTTCCCGTGCCACGGCCAGGAGTACCGGCTCGCCCGTGCGGCCGAGGTCGGCGGTGCGGGACAGCAGCGCCTCGATGTACGGCCAGCCCTTCCCCTGGTCCGTCGCCTCCTCGGCGGCCTGGGCCGCGGCGTAGGCGTGCTTGTGCTTGTCCAGCGGGAAGTGGCGCAGCCGGATCTCGACGCGGTCCCCGTACCGGGCGCGCAGGGCGCGCACATCGTCGAGGGCTTGGTGGCAGTCGGGGCATTCGAGGTCGCACCAGAGGTCGAGGACGACCGGTGCCGCGGGGGAGGATTCGCTCATGTGCCCAGTCTTCCAGGCCTGGCGGGCGCCACCCGACCGGGACCTGGCCACCCCCTGGGGAGGAGTCCGGCCCTGAGATGTCCCTGAGGTGGGCGACCACCGTGGCCCCGACGGCGGTCGCCGGTGCAGGATGGAAGGGACGTATCCCCTGCGCCTGGAGGCCCTGATGCTTGCCGAGACCATCTGTTCCGCGGTGTCGGCGGCCGGCCTCGGCATCGCCGCGGTGACCGCGTACCGCAAGCGGTTCCTCACGGCGACGAGGATCGCCGCCTACTCCCTCGTCCCGGTCGGGCTCGTGCTGACCGGGGTCGTCGATTGGGTCGCCGGGATCGCCTTCAAGCCGAGCGTCTGGCTCGGCTTCGGGGTGCTCGGCCTCTCCTGGCTGCTGTTCATGACCACCCGCGCCGTCGAGCGCCGCAGCGGCACCACCCGCGCGGAACGCAAGGCCGCGCGGGCGGCAGGACGGAACGAGGCGGTGGCCCCGGCCGCCTCCGCTCCCTCGCTCGGCGCGGGCGGTGCGGCGGGACCCGCGGCAGCGGCCGCGAAGCCGAAGCCGCAGCCGAAGAAGAAGCAGGAGGCCGCCGCACCGGGCGACGACTTCAGCGACATCGAGGCGATCCTCAAAAAGCACGGCATCTGAAAGAAGCACGGCATCCGAAGAAGCAAGACATCTGAAGAAGCACGGCATCCGAGACGGCGGCCGGCCCTCGTGGGCGCGTGCTCGGGCCAACCGGCCCGAATGTCTGACGGCTCCCCGTACGCCGGAGCGATTATCGATGGCCACGGGACGGTGAACTCCCGGGGGAATGAAGTCGGTTGATCGCCAACACGGCCGCGGGTGCGTCATGATCACCCAGAGATGGTGGACACTTCCCGGGGCGATGCCCCCGCACCCCCCGCCGAAGAGCCCCGCGGCTGTCTCTTCGCGCTCTCCCAGCCGCCCCTGATGATCTTCCTGACGGTGATCGGGGGCCTGCTGCTGATGGCAGCCCTGCATGATCTCTTCGTGCTGTGACGCCTTGCGCCCTTCGTGCTGTGACGCCTCGCGCCACCGTGCGGAGCCTCAGCCGGCGGCTTCCTTGCGCCGGGCCCGGTACGCCGCGACGTGGAGGCGGTTCCCGCACGTACGGCTGGAGCAGTAGCGCCGGGAGCGGTTGCGCGACAGGTCGACGAACGCGTGCCCGCAGTCCGGGGCCTCGCAGCGCCGCAGCCGCTCCTGCTCGCCCGCCACGATGATGAAGGCCAGCGCCATGCCGCAGTCGGCCGCGAGATGGTCGGCGATCGAGGCGTCCGGGGCGAAGTAGTGCACGTGCCAGTCGTAGCCGTCGTGGTCCGTGAGCTGGGGGGTGGTTCCGGCCGCCGCGACGAGCCGGTTGACCAGGTCGGCGGCGGCGCGGGGGTCGGGCGCCGCGAAGACCTCGGCGAAACGGGCCCGGACGTCGCGTACGGCGGTCAGGTCCTTCCCGCCGAGCGTGCCGACCCCGCTGATGAGATGCCGCTCCGCGAAGGCGTACAGCGCGGCGATGTCGGCGAGACCGTCCTCGGATCCACCCGCGAGCCCGCCCCCGGGGTCGTCCCGCGGCGGCTCGTTCTCCGGTGCGGTGTTCACCAGATCGACCACCGTGTCGAGGGCGATCCGGGTGTCGTGAGGGATCAGCACGCTTCGCTCCCTGGCCTTCCGGCGGGCGGGCGCCTGCCGATGGCGGCTGACTCTACTGGCTCGGCGGGCCGGTGCCGGGCCCGGTGCGGGGGGAACGGATCCCTCCGGCGCCAGGGAGGAGGAGCCGCGGCGGCCGGGCGCACCGGCGCCGTCGTCGCGGTGGTTTCCGCGACGACGGCGCCGGTGTCTGCCCTATGCGGTTGTCAGCACGACGCCGTCGCCCCGAGTCGGACGGCGTAGAGCGGCTCTCTGCCTGGCTCAGCTCTCGGCCAGGATGTGGGAGAGCTCCGTGTCGAGATCGAAGTGACGATGCTCGGTGCCGGGCGGAACCGCGGCGTCGGTCCTCTTCAGGAACGACTCCAGGGCTCGCGCCGGGGCTTCGAGCAGGGCTTCTCCCTCTGGGGAGCTCAGGGCGATGCATACGACGCCTTGACCGTGACTACGAGATGGCCAGACGCGGACGTCTCCGGTGCCGGTGGGCCGGTGCAGCCCTTCGGCGAGGAGGTCGCGGGCGAATACCCATTCGACCGTCTCCTCCGCTCCGGTGTGGAAGGTGGCGTGCACGGCATAGGGATCGGCCGTGTCATACCGCAGGCCCGCGGGTACAGGCAGTGAGGACTCGCTCGACACAACGAGGCGCAGGTGCAGCTCGCAGCTGACCGTGGTGTTCATAAGCGCCAGGGCCTTTCGCTCAGTGTGCGCTCGGGGATTCGCACGTCGGCGAAATCGACATGCCACCTACGGTGGCGTTGTAAACCCCTCTGACCCATTTGTGATGCTTCGGGTCCCTCGCTCGGCGGCGTGTAACTTTGAGTTATGCGCCCATTCCAGTGACGAGGACAGGTCGGGTAAGTTGAGCTTCATGAACGCGGAGAGTGACGAGCGGAGCGAGGTCGCCGACCAGGCGGCCCCGGCATCCGCCACGGGGGAATCGGACCGGGCGGAGCGTGAGCTGGGCTCGCGGGCGCCGGGTTTCATCAAGGCGTCGAAAGCGCTCCATCTGAGCTGGCAGGTCGGCGTCTTCATCGTCGGCCTCGGCGTGGTGATCGCGGGCGTGCTCATGCTGGTGCTGCCGGGTCCCGGCTGGCTGGTGATCTTCGGCGGTATGGCGATCTGGGCGACCGAGTTCGTCTGGGCCCAATTGGTGCTGCGCTGGACCAAGCGCAAGGTCACCGAGGCGGCGCAGCGGGCCCTCGATCCCAAGGTCCGGCGCCGCAACATCATCCTCACCACGCTCGGCCTCGTGATCATGGCGGTTCTGGCCGGGATCTACGTCTGGAAGTTCGGGCTCACCATGCCGTGGAAGATCAGCGAGTAGCCCGGGGGACGGTCCAGAAGCACCGCTGACATGGGGTAATGTTTGCGGTGCGCCCGGGCGATTAGCTCAGTGGGAGAGCGCTTCGTTCACACCGAAGAGGTCACTGGTTCGAACCCAGTATCGCCCACCCGGACAGAGGGCCCGGGAGACGGAATCCGTCTCCCGGGCCCTCTGCGTTGCCCTCGGTGCGGTGCCCGCTGGGCCCGGTCCGGGAGCCGCTCTGACCGGCGTGCCCCCCGGACCGGGCGCGGCTCACCGCATCCGCCCCAGCGCGTCCCTGAGCCGACGGGCGTCGCGCAGCCGCTGCTCGTACGTCGCTCCTACCACCAGCAACAACAGCCCGGCCAGGGCCGGCGGCAGCCAGCGCGGGAGCGCACCCGCGACCTGCACCACGTACGGCGCCAGCTCGTGCAGCCCGTCCAGTGCCAGCACAGCCCCACCGAGCAGCAGCAGCGCCTGGAGGCGGTGGCGCGCCCCGAGCAGGGTGATCACCAGCGCCGCCACCCCCAGCAGCAACGGCCGGAGCCAGTCCGTGTCGGTCCAGGCGACCGCCATGCTCGGCAGCAGCGTCGCCGCGAGCCCCGGCCCGTACGCCGTCCACGACGAGGCCTCCGGGTCCCGGCGCCGCCGCAGCACGCCGACCACCAGCGCGGGCACGGTCACCGGCAGCGTGTACGCCTCCGGGAACGACACCTCCGAGGCCGCCAGCCGCACCCACGTGGCCAGCACGAACAGCGCCGCCGCCAGGTAACCCGCCACCGGCCGCCGCTCAGGCCGCACGGCCGCCCCCGCGGCCAGCACCCCGCACAACGCCAGCACCAGGGCCAGGAACGGCGCGTCGGACACCGCGAGCCCCACGGCCACCAGCGCACCCAGCGCGCCCGTCAGCTCCACCGGCAACGCCACCGGGTTCCGCCGCAGCCGCGCCCCGAGCAGCACCGTCAGCGCGGGCACCACGAGCACCAGCGGCGCGGTCTCCTGCGGGGCGAGGCCCAGCGACCGGCCCGCCAGCCCCGTGAGCGCGGTGCCCCAGACCACCGCGGCGACCGCGAACACCGCACGCGGCACCTCGGCTCCCGCCCGGACCGCAGCCCCGGCGAACAGGGCCGCCAGCGCGCCGAACACCGCGTAGGAGGCCACCTCGGACGCCAGCGACAGCACCCCCACGCTCACCGCCCCCGCCACCGCCGCCACCAGGGCGGTCACCGGCATCGCGGTCGCGCCCCGGCCGCCCCCGGCCCCCCGCACCGCCAGCGCGAGCAGACCGCCCACCAGAGCCGTCTCCCCGGCCACCGCGAGCGCGTAGGGCACGTCCAGCAGCGCCCCGGCCAGCAGGACCGCGCCCCAGCCGAGAGCCACCGCCCCAGCACCGACGACCCCGCGCAGCGTGGCCGCGGAAGGCCGCCCGCCGGCACCGGCCCCGGCCCCGGACCAGGCGGTCCAGCCGGACCAGCCGGGCCAGGGCGCCGCGGCCCCGAGCGCTCCCGGCGCTCCCGGTACTCCCACTCCCGGCGTGCCGGTGTCCGCCGTCCTCGGCGCGGCCAATGGCACCGTGATCCGCACGACCGACGGCCACCACCGGTGCGCCGCCCCCAACAGCCCGGCCACCAGCGCGACCACCAGCGGAGCCGCGGCCAGCTCCGACCACGGCAGCGTCGACCCCAGCGCGGACCGGAAACCCTCCGGCGACGCCGCCCACACGTCCGACAGCAGCGTCACCGGGCCCAGCAGCACCGCCGCGAGCGGCGGCAGCGCCCACACCAGGGAGCCGGCCACCACCGCCCCCGACGCCACCAGCACCCCGCGTGCAGCCTCCCTCGGCACCCCTGCCCGTACGACCCCGGTCAGGGCGAGGCCGCACAGCAGATACGCGAGCACCCGCCAGCCGCCCGGCAGCGCGGCGGCAGGTACGCCGCCCACCGCGGCCACCGCCGCGAGGCCCGCCACCACACCGCCCGTCCGGGCGAAACCCTTCGGCGCGCGCCACGCTCCGGCCAGGGCCGCCGCGGCCGCGGCCAGCAGCAGCGCGCCCGGAGCCGCCGCCCCGAGCGGCCCCGAGGCCGTCGTGGACAGCGCCAGGCCCACCGTCAGGGCCGAGAACCCCATCGCCGATCCACCGACGCACGCCGTGACCCGTACCCCGGCGCCCTTGCCCCACAGGGCGATCGCTCCGTCCAGCACCGCGGTCGCCAGCAGCGCCCACCCGACCACCAGCGCCGGTGCGCCCGCGGCCCAGGCCCAGAACAACAGCGGCCACTGCGCCAGCACCACGGCGGCCGGCAACGGCAGCCGCAGCGTGCCCAGCGCCAGCCCGTACGCCGTCCACAGCGCCGCGAGCACCGCCGACGCGACGGCCGTGAAGCCGAGCCCGTCGGTGTCGGGCGCGGCCACCGCGTGGACCGCGTAGACGTCCAGCAGCGTCAGCACCAGGGCCAGGGCGACCAGCGCCTCGGCGGTGGCCGCCAGCCCCCGCCGCAGCAGCACCGCCGGGACGATCAGCGCCCCCAGGGTCACCGCGGCCAGCACGGCCGACCGGCCGCCGATCCCCATCGAACCCCAGCTCACCAGGGTGAACGCGACGGCCGCGACCGTCAGCAGCAGACCGCCCAACGTCAGCAGGACGTTCTGCGCGCCGCGCGGCGCGGACGGCCGCTTCGGCGCATAGCCCCACGGCTGCGCGAGCGCGCCGGGAGGCGCTCCCCAGCCGGACGGGTTCCAGCCCGGGGCGGCCGTCGACGCGGGCGACCGCAGCGCGGCGAGCAGCCAGGTGCGCCGGGTCAGCAGCTGGGCCCGGCGGGCGTCCAGCTCGGCCAGTTCTCGATCGAGGCGGGCCAGTTCCTCGGCGGGCGGGGGCACGTGTTCCATGTACGGGAGTGTGGCCCCGGCCACCCGGCCCGCACATGCGCTCGGATACTCACTTCCCGGCCGCCGCGCCCCGAGTGCGGCCCGACCGGAAGGAGTTTGAACGAAGCCCACGAAGCCCTGTATGGTTCAACCCGTTCCCGGGCGATTAGCTCAGTGGGAGAGCGCTTCGTTCACACCGAAGAGGTCACTGGTTCGAACCCAGTATCGCCCACCGGGGAAAGCCGGTCCGCCAGCATCACGCGGACCGGCTTTCGCATGTCCCACGCCTCGAACCCCTCACGCCGCCGCGGGCAGCTCCGGGCGCAGCGGCCACGCCGGATCCACCGTCTCCGGCGTCCCGCTCTTCGCGAACCACGCCTCCAGACCACGCGCCTGGGCCGCGTGCCAGGTCGCCTGCAAGGAGTGCAGCTCGGACGGCGACAGCCGCTCCAGCCGGGCCGAGAAGCGCCGGCACACCGCCCGAACCAGCTCCAACGAGGCCGTCGCGTCGGCCGCCGCGTCATGGGCGCCGTCGAGCACCACCTCGTAACTCGCGCACAGGGCCGTGAGCGTACGACGGCCCTTGCGGTAGCGGTCCAGGTGCTTGTCCAGCACCCGCGGATCCACGACGCGCATCGGCACCCCGTCCAGATAGCCGGCCAGCGACGACGCCCGGTGCCGTTTCAGCTCCCGGTCCAGCAGCGTCAGGTCGAAGGGGGCGTTCATCACCACCAGCGGCCGCCCGGTCGCGCAGCTCTCCGCCAGCGCCCGGGCTATCTCGTCCATCACCGGGGCGGGCCAACGCCCGTAGCGCTGGAGGTGATCGTCGGTCAGACGGTGGATCTCGGCCGCCTCCGGCGGAACCGGGACGCCCGGATTGACCAGCCAGCGCGTGACGCGGACGCGCCCGCCCGCGGTGTCCTGCGCGACGAGAGCGGCCGAAACGATCCGGTCCTGCTCGACGTCCACGCCTGTTGTCTCCGTGTCAAAAGCGGCCAGCGGCCCCTCGAACCAGTGCATCATCCCCGAACTCCTCGCACCCGCACGGCAGATGGAGTGATTCCTCTGCCCGATATCGGTGATACCCGGGCTGTTTGCCTGATACGCCGTTTGCGGGCGGTCCGATGCGGTGACAACACAGGTGAGACGCCGGGGAGTTGCTTCCGACGTCCGTCGATCCGCCCAGCCCACGACACCCGCCGGCAGACCACCTGCCATCGATCGGCACGCCCGGAAGGCACACGGAGCCATGGCGCTCGCGCAGCCCGACCCCGGGGGGACCGCCCGCGCCGAGGCCATCGGGCCCCGGCCGCCGCAGCAGCTCGACGCGCCGCTGCGCGGCTCCCTCGCCACCACCGCCTGCATGGAGACCCTCCAGGTGGGCTATCTGCACGCCGTCGCGGCGGCGGCGGGATGCTCCCTGTCCCAGCCCTTCCCCGACAACGGCATCGACTGGCACGTCAGCCACGGCGCCCCGGCCCACACCGTCGACGACGAAGTGACCATCAAGGTGCAGCTCAAATGCACCTACCAGATACCGCCGCACCCGGCGGGCGGGGCGTTCTCCTTCACGCTCGACAACGCCCACCTCGTCAAGCTCGCCCGCAGCCCGGTGTCGGTGCACAAGATCCTGGTCGTGATGATCGTCCCCCGCAGCCAGGACGACTGGCTGCGCGCCGGGCCCGGGGGCCTCGACCTGCGCCACTGCTGCTACTGGACCAACCTGGCCGGCCACGCGGTGACGGGCCGGCACCGGACCACTGTGCGCGTCCCGACCTCACGGATCTTCGACGACCGCGCACTCTGCGACATCATGGCCCGGGTCGGGGCCGGAGGGAGACCCTGATGCACCGGTCGATGGACGAGCCCACGGGCGGAGCGGGTCTGCCCGCCGCCCGCTCGCATCCCACCGCCCGCCCCGGGCCCCCGCCCCTCGCCGGGGCCGGTGAGGAACTCCCCGACCCCGCCGTCCTCGGGGCCCTCCTGCGCCGGCACGGCTGGCAGCGGCGCGGGGGAGCACCGGGACGCTACGGCCGCTGGACCCCGCCCGGATCCGCCGCGGGGACGACCAGCCTGCTGGTGCCCGAGAGCGCGGGCTTCCCCGACAGCGGGGAGCTGATCGAGGAGGCCCTGCTCGCCCTCGGCCGCAGCGCCGCCCCCTCCGCCCGCGACATCCTTCTCTCCCTCACCCTGCCCAGCGACGAGATCCGCTGGTGGCGCGAGGTCCCCGAGTCGGCGGCGGCAGCCGCGGGCGCCGCCGCCTGGACCGAGGCGGAGGAGCTGCGCTCGGCCGCCCGGCAGGTCCTCATGGCCGGCGCCCTCGCGGCCCGCGGCCGGGCCGGCTACCACGGGGCCCGGCACCGCCGGAAAGCGCGCGCCGCCCTGGACGACGCCCTGATCGGGCCCGGAGCCGACGGCCGGAGCCTCACCGCGTACGTCCCCGTCGCCTCCGGCCGCGCCGTCGCCGTGCGGCTCTGCCACGCCCTGCACGCCACCCGCGAGGCGGTGGACTACCAGCGGGCCACCGGCGGCATGGAGGCCTTCGACAGCGCGGTCGCGGCCGGTGTCGGCCGGGAGCTGACCGAGGCGTTGATCGCCCTGGTGCGCGGCTCCGAGGGGGCCCGGATCGACCTGCGCTGGGCGCCCGCCGCAGGCACCCCGGACGGCTGCCCGGCCCGCCCCGCGCCCGTCGAGTTCTCCCCGGGCGACCTGCCCGCCCTGCGCGCCGCCGGAGCCCGCTACCTCCGCGACGAACCCGCCGTGCAGGTGCTGCTGACCGGCGCGGTGGTCCGGCTGCGCCGCTCGGGGCCGCGCGGCGCCGGAATCGTACGGCTGCGGGTACTGGCCGGGGCCGAGGTCGCGCACGTCCGGGTGGAGCTGGACGAGGAGGCGTACCGCATCGCGGGCCACGCGCACCTGGTCGGACTGCCGCTCCGGGTGGAGGGGCGGCTGGAGAACCGGGGCGGCTTTCGGCGGCTCACCGGGGCCTCGCAGGTCGCGCCCGTCCAGGTCGACGAGGCCGAACGGGACCGGCTGATGAAGGCCCTCCAGGAGAACGTGGACTTCTTCGAGGAGGCGTGCGCGGGGGAGGAGCCGTAGCCCGGCCCGGAAGCCGTTCGCATCGGGGGCGTACGGCTCGGTACGATCCATAGTGCCCAGCCACTATGGAGCGGGCATCCCCTCAGTCAGGAGAGACCGGTGTCAGACGTCCGTGTGATCATCCAACGCGATTCCGAGCGGGAAGAGCACGTGGTGACGACGGGCACGACGGCCGGCGAGCTCTTCCCCGGTCAGCGCACCGTCGTCGCCGCGCGCATCGGCGGCGAGCTCAAGGACCTCTCCTACGAGCTCCAGGACGGCGAGTCCGTCGAGCCGGTGGAGATCTCCTCCGAGGACGGCCTGGACATCCTGCGCCACTCCACCGCGCACGTCATGGCCCAGGCCGTGCAGGAGCTCTTCCCCGACGCCAAGCTCGGCATCGGCCCGCCGGTCAAGGACGGCTTCTACTACGACTTCGACGTCGAGAAGCCGTTCACCCCCGAGGACCTCAAGGCCATCGAGAAGAAGATGCAGGAGATCCAGAAGCGGGGCCAGAGGTTCTCCCGCCGCGTGGTCTCCGACGAGGCCGCCCGCGAGGAGCTGGCCGACGAGCCGTACAAGCTGGAGCTCATCGGCATCAAGGGTTCCGCCTCCTCGGACGACGGCGCGGACGTCGAGGTGGGCGGCGGCGAGCTGACCATCTACGACAACCTCGACCCCAAGACCGGCGACCTGTGCTGGAAGGACCTCTGCCGGGGTCCGCACCTGCCCACCACCCGGTTCATCCCGGCGTTCAAGCTGATGCGCAACGCCGCGGCGTACTGGCGCGGCAGCGAGAAGAACCCGATGCTCCAGCGCATCTACGGCACCGCCTGGCCGACCAAGGACGAGCTGAAGGCGCACCTGGAGTTCCTGGAGGAGGCCGCCAAGCGCGACCACCGCAAGCTCGGCAACGAGCTGGACCTCTTCTCCTTCCCCGACGAGATCGGCCCCGGCCTCGCGGTCTTCCACCCCAAGGGCGGCGTCATCCGCCGGGCCATGGAGGACTACTCGCGCCGCCGTCACGAGGAGGAGGGCTACGAGTTCGTCTACAGCCCGCACGCCACCAAGGGCAAGCTCTTCGAGAAGTCCGGCCACCTGGACTGGTACGCCGACGGCATGTACCCGCCCATGCAGCTCGACGACGGGGTGGACTACTACCTCAAGCCGATGAACTGCCCGATGCACAACCTGATCTTCGACGCGCGGGGCCGCTCGTACCGCGAACTGCCCCTGCGTCTCTTCGAGTTCGGCACGGTGTACCGGTACGAGAAGTCGGGCGTCGTGCACGGCCTGACCCGCTCGCGCGGCTTCACGCAGGACGACGCGCACATCTACTGCACCAAGGAGCAGATGGCCCAGGAGCTGGACCGCACGCTCACCTTCGTGCTGAACCTGCTCCGCGACTACGGGCTCACCGACTTCTACCTGGAGCTCTCCACCAAGGACCCGGAGAAGTACGTCGGCTCCGACGAGACCTGGGAAGAGGCCACCGAGACCCTGCGTCAGGTCGCCGAGAAGCAGGGCCTGCCCCTGGTCCCGGACCCGGGCGGCGCCGCGTTCTACGGCCCGAAGATCTCGGTGCAGTGCCGAGACGCCATCGGCCGTACCTGGCAGATGTCGACCGTGCAGCTCGACTTCAACCTGCCGGAGCGCTTCGACCTGGAGTACACCGGCCCGGACGGTTCCAAGCAGCGCCCGGTCATGATCCACCGTGCCCTGTTCGGTTCCATCGAGCGCTTCTTCGCCGTGCTCCTGGAGCACTACGCGGGCGCGTTCCCGGTCTGGCTCGCCCCGGTGCAGGCCGTCGGCATCCCGATCGGCGACGCCCACATCCCCTACCTCCAGGAGTTCGCCGCCAAGGCGCGCAAGCAGGGGCTGCGGGTGGACGTGGACGCTTCCTCGGACCGGATGCAGAAGAAGATCCGCAACGCGCAGAAGGCGAAGACGCCCTTCATGCTCATCGTGGGTGACGACGACATGAACGCGGGCACGGTGTCCTTCCGCTACCGCGACGGTTCGCAGGAGAACGGCATCCCGGTCGACGAAGCCCTCGCCAAGATCGCGAAGGCTGTCGAGGACCGCGTGCAGGTCTGATCCGTCACGCAGGAACGGCCTCCGGAGCGCTACCCGCGCTCCGGGGGCCGTCTCGTCCTCCCGGGTGAACACCTGGATCAGCCAGGACGAGAACGACCCCGTGACCGCGCCGAGCAGTGCCAGGCCGCCGGCCATCAGCCCCGCCGCGACAGTCCGCCCCCAGAACGTGACCGGTGCGGCGTCCCCGTAGCCGACCGTCGTGAGCGTCGCGCACGCCCACCACACCGCGTCGCCGAACGTGCGGATCGAGGCGCCGGGAGCCGTGTGCTCCAGGTGGTAGACCGCGAGCGCGGCGGCGAAACCGAGCAGGGCGGCGGTCAGGCCCGCGTACGAGATCACTCGCGCGTACAGACCGAGCCGCGGCCGGTCGCGGCGTTGCTGCACCGCCGTGTACACCTTGACCATGCGCAGCGGGCGCAGCAGGGGCAGCAGCAGGACCAGGGTGTCGAGCCAGTGCGTGCGCGGGAAGCGCGCGCCCAGTCCGCTGAGCCGCAGCCGGGCCCCGTAGTCCACGAGGAACAGCAGCCAGGTCGACCAGACGAGGATCAGGGCGAGGTCGTTCCAGGGCTCGTCGTCGTGCGGAGTCAGCACCCGGACCGCGTACCCGGTCAGGAAGAGCAGCCCCGCGGCGAAGAGCGGAACCTCCGTGCGTCGCTCCCAGCGGGTCAGCCGGGTGGGTGGCTCGGGGGCGGGTCCGTCGCTCATCGCCTCAGCATCGCGGGCGGCCGGGCGGTGCGGCCCCGGCGACACGCTCCGCCGGGGTGACGCAATATGCTGATCGGCATGACGAGTGAGCCGGAGCAGCAGATCGGCGTGGGGACGCCCGACGCATTCCAGCGCCTGTGGACTCCCCACCGGATGGCGTACATCCAGGGCGAGAACAAGCCGAGCGGCCCGGGCGCCGAGGACGGTTGTCCGTTCTGTTCGATCCCCGCCAAATCCGACGAGGACGGGCTCCTCGTGGCGCGCGGCGAGCACGTCTACGCGGTGCTGAACCTGTACCCGTACAACGGTGGTCACCTCATGGTCGTCCCCTACCGTCATGTGGCCGACTACACCGAGCTGGACGGCCCGGAGACGGCGGAGCTGGCGGACTTCACCAAGCGCGCGATGGTCGCGCTGCGGGCGGCCTCCGGGGCGCACGGCTTCAACATCGGCATGAACCAGGGCTCCGTGGCCGGCGCCGGGATCGCCGCGCACCTGCACCAGCATCTGGTGCCGCGCTGGGGCGGGGACGCCAACTTCATGCCGGTCATCGGCCACACCAGGGTGCTGCCCCAGCTGCTGGGCGACACCCGGGCGATGCTGTCCGACGCCTGGCCGAAGGGCGAGCTGTCTGCCCGCTGAGCGCGGTACGTGAGAGGGGAGGCCCGGCCGGGCCTCCCCTCTCACGTCACGTCCTACGCGTCGTAGACGTCGGCCTTGCGCGGGGCCGGGTCCTGGACGAGGCCGCTCAGTATCATCGAGCGGTTGTCGAAGCGCTCCGTGTCGACGCCGTTCTCCGCGAGGACTCGCATCGCCGCCGTGTGGACGGCCCGCAGCACCGGGGTGGCGGCGCGCATCGCGTCGTCCGCCATGAAGCGGTGGTTCCAGGGCTTGGCCGCCCACGCGTGCCGCAGCCCGAACGGCTCGGGCAGCACTATCTTCCCGCCCAGGTAGTCCAGCAGCGGCGGATACCAGGTGAGCGGGGCCCGCAGGGCCAGCCGGACGACCTCCTTGGCGTCCACCAGCGCCAGCTGGATGTCCCGGGTCTCCCAGAAGCGGACGGTCTTGTTGACGGTCCTCGTCTTCGCCGCCGGCTTGGAGAGGAACAGGCCGTGTACCGGGCCCAGCGCGTGGCCCGTGACCTCGATGCGCAGGGTCTCGTGGAGCACGGTGACGGTGATCATCATGGTGATCACCAGCTGGCCGTCCCACAGGGTGAACTGGACGCCCAGGTAATGCCGGTCGCCGCTGCCGAACTGCTGGTGGTTGCAGATCCGCTGTATCTCGTGGGGCTTCACCTGGAAGGTGGCGACGTCCTCGCCCTCGGGGCGCGTGACGGAGTCGGCGTTCTCCCCGATGGGCGAGACGATCCAGTGCTTCACGGACGGCTTCGGGAAGCCGCCGGTGTTCAGCGGTCCGCGCTCCAGCATCTTCAGCTGGTCGTGGATGATCCGGATCAGGTCCCAGCTGCGGAACTGGTGGATCTCCCTCGTCGGGTCCTTGGGCAGCAGCTCCTCGGCCAGCTGCCAGCTGCCCCAGCGGGTGCCCATCCCGAGGACGCCCTTGGGACCCGCGTAGAAGACGGCGTTCGACTGCTGCTCGGCCGACAGCTTCTCCAGGCTCTGGCGCAGGGCCTCGCGGGCGGTCTCGTTGGGGTTCTTCGGCACCGCCTCGGGGATCTTCGCGATCACCCCGGCGCCGGAGAGCAGGCCTTCCCAGCGGGCCCGCATGTCCCTGGCCGAGGTCTCCGCGATCCGCTTGGCGATCAGCCAGCCGATCACCGGGGCGATGAGCGCGCCCCGGACGTAGAGCGCGAGCAGCCCGTCCAGGGGGAGCACGACCATCAGGACCAGCGCGCCGATCCCGAAGGCGGCCAGGAGGATCGTGCCGACCGCGCGGAACGCCATGTCCTTGGACTTGTTGAGCGCCTCCCGGACCCGGAAGGCGATCACCCAGGCCAGCATGCCGGGCAGGAACAGGACGCCGAACACCACGGTCACCAGGGTGAGCCGGGTGTCACGGGCCTTGCGCAGGTTGTTCGCCGACAGGCAGTGCTCCACCACGGTCTGTGGGTCCGTGCCGAAGGACTGGATGAGCGCCTTGCGGGCGCCGCCGAGCATCCGCTCCTGGACGGCACGGGCGAACGCCTCGCCGAGATTCGGCTTGAAGTAGTCGGACTTGAAGAGTTTCGAGGAGCCCGGCTTCACCGCCGATTTGTGCCACTCGCTGTTGGCGTCGAGGATCGTCTCCACCGGACTGTCCCGATACGCCGCCGAGGCCAGGGCATTGGTCGCCACGGTCTGGCCGCCCGAGCCCTGGATCGGGACCTGGGCCCCGGGTGAGAAGTCGAATCCGTCGTTGGCCACCTGTCGCCCCCACTCGCCGCACGTCCGCTCCTGCGGTGTGCCCAACTACCGTACGCGGCATACCTTCTGAGCTGCGACCACAGCGTATCGTCCTGATCACACCACTACCCGTCACCCGCGTGCATCGAACGGCGTGTGCGACAGTGCGCCGGTCACGCGCCGGGGCCCCCGTCCGACCGCTCCGCGCGGACCCGGTCTGCCACCTGGGGCGGCATCGCCTCGTGCCGGGCGTACGCGCGGTCGAAGCGGCCGGTGCCGTGCGACAGGGAGCGCAGGTCCACCGCGTACCGGCCGACCTCGATCTCCGGCACCTCGGCCCGTACGACGGTGCGCCCGCCCGGACTCTGCTCGGTGCCCACGACACGCCCTCGCCGCCCCGAGAGGTCGCTCATCACCGGGCCCACGTAGTCGTCGGGGATCAGGACGCTCACCTCGCATACCGGTTCCAGGAGCTGGATGCGGGCGTCGGACGCGGCCTCGCGCAGCGCGAGCGCCCCGGCGGTCTGGAAGGCGGCGTCCGAGGAGTCCACCGAGTGCGCCTTGCCGTCCAGCAACGTGACGCGCACGTCGACCAGGGGGTGCCCGGCGGCCAGCCCTCGGGCGGCCTGGGCCCGCACGCCCTTCTCCACCGAGGGAACGAACTGACGCGGCACCGAACCGCCGACGACCTTGTCGACGAACTCGATGCCCGAGCCCGGAGGCAGCGGCTCCACCTCGATCTCGCAGATCGCGAACTGGCCGTGCCCGCCCGACTGTTTGACGTGCCGTCCGCGCCCGGCGGCCCACCCGGCGAACGTCTCGCGCAGCGGCACCCGGTGCGGTTCCGCGTCGACCTGGACGCCGTAGCGGCTGCGCAGCCGCTCCAGGGCCACCTCCTGGTGGGCCTCGCCCAGGCACCACAGGACGACCTGACCGGTGTCCGGGTTCTGTTCGAGGCGCAGCGTGGGGTCCTCGGCGACCAGCCGGGACAGGCCCTGCGACAGCTTGTCCTCGTCCGCCTTGCCGTGCGCCCGTACGGCCAGCGGGAGCAGCGCGTCGGGCGTCGACCAGGGTTCGATCAGGACGGGGTCGTCGGCCGGGGAGAGCGTGTCGCCGGTCTCCGCCTCACCGAGCCGGGCCACGCACGCCAGATCGCCCGCGACGCACCGGTCCAGGGCGTGCTGCCGGCGGCCGAAGGGTGAGGTGAGCGCCCCGACGCGGATCTCCGCCTCGTGACAGGGGCGGGGCGCGTGTCCCGTGGCGCCCAGACCGTGGCCGCAGAGGTGTACGGAGTCGTCGGGGCGCAGGGTGCCGGAGAAGACGCGGACCAGCGAGACCCGGCCCACGTACGGGTCGGAGGCCGTCTTGACGACCTCGGCGACCAGCGGGACCCCGGGATCGCAGGCCGGGGCGGGCCGTGGCTCGCCCGACGGGGTGGTGACGGTGGGTGGGGTGCGCTCCAGCGGGGTCGGGAAGCCGCGGGTGATCAGGTCCAGCAGTTCCACCGTGCCGACGCCCTGCCGGGCGCCCTCGGCCGCGGGCGCCGCCGTGAGGACGGGGTGGAAGGAGCCCCGGGCGACGGCCCGTTCGAGGTCGGCGATCAGCGTCGCGACGTCGAGGTCCTCGCCGGCGAGATAGCGGTCCATCAGGGACTCGTCCTCGCTCTCGGCGATGATCCCCTCGATCAGCCGGTCCCGGGCCGCCCGCAGGGGCTCCTCCTGGTCGGGCGCCGGGGGCCGCTCGGCGCGTTCCCCCGAGGAGTAGTCGAGGACGCGTCGGCTCAGCAGCCCGGTGAGGCCGGTCAGCGGGGCGTGCCCGTCTGCGCCCTCGGGCCCCGGCACGGGCAGGTACAGGGGCAGTACGGCGTCGGGGTCCTCGCCCCCGAAGGCCTCGGCGCAGATCCGGTTCATCTCCCGGTAGGAGGTGCGGGCGGTGTCCAGGTGCGTCACCACGATCGCCCGTGGCATGCCGACGAAGGCGCACTCCTCCCAGGCGGCCCGGGTGGTCGCGGCCACGGTCGCCGCGTCCTGGGCCGCGGAGACGACGAAGAGGGCCGCGTCCGCCGCGCGCAGCCCGGCCCGCAGCTCCCCGACGAAGTCCGCGTATCCGGGTGTGTCCAGCAGATTGATCTTGCAGCCGTCCCAGGCCACCGGGACCAGCGAGAGCTGTACGGAGCGCCGTCGGCGCCGCTCGATCTCGTCGTGGTCGGAGACGGTCGCCCCGTCCTCGACCCGCCCGGCCCGGTTCACGGCCCCCGCCGTCAGGGCCAGCGCCTCGACCAGTGTGGTCTTGCCCGATCCGCTGGGGCCGACCAGCACCACGTTCCGTACGGCGGAGGGGTGGTCGGCCGTCGATACTCCTCCGGCGGCCCCGGGGTGTGCGTGTGCCTTGTCGCCCATGGTGCGTGCCTCCCGGTCGATGGCGCGGTGCGGGGGAGGGCGACCGCGCGCGGAGCAGCGGTGGTCACGGGCAGGGGGAGGCCGGCGCGGCGGCTTCGGCGACGCCCGCGGTCCTTCGAGCTTGGCACCGCGACGGGGCCCCGTCCATACGTCGCGTACGGCACGGCTCGTCCGGACGGGGCTCTGCCCCTACGTCGCGTACGGCGCGGCTCGTACGTCGCGTACGGCGCGGTTCGTACGGCGCGCACCGGCACGCCCCGGAAGGCGGGCACCGGCACGGGCCACAGCGGCGCGTACGCGCCCGGCCCCTGCGGGTGCCGGTGTGACACCCGGCGGCGGGTGCCCGTCCGGTGGAAGGCACCGGCGGTGACTACGATGGGCCAGCCGGTGGCCGAAGGGGCCGCCCGGCGAACCGAACCCTCGGGAAGGCCATGCTGAACAAGTACGCGCGTGCATTTTTCACGCGTGTCCTCACACCGTTCGCCGCTCTGCTGCTCCGCCTCGGGGTCAGCCCCGACGCGGTCACTCTCGTCGGCACGGCCGGAGTGATGGCAGGTGCGCTGGTCTTTTTCCCCATGGGGGAGTTCTTCTGGGGCACGATCGTCATCACGATCTTCGTCTTCTCCGACCTCGTCGACGGCAACATGGCGCGGCAGGCCGGGATCTCCAGCCGGTGGGGCGCGTTCCTCGACTCGACGCTGGACCGGGTCGCCGACGGGGCGATCTTCGCCGGATTCGCCCTCTGGTACGCGGGCGGCGGTGACGACACCATCCTGTGCGCCGTCGCGATCTTCTGCCTGGCCAGCGGCCAGGTGGTCTCGTACACCAAGGCGCGGGGCGAGTCGATCGGCCTGCCGGTCGCGGTCAACGGTCTGGTGGAGCGCGCCGAGCGCCTGGTGATCTCGCTGGTCGCCGCCGGTCTCGCCGGACTGCACGCATTCGGCGTCCCCGGTATCGACGTCCTGCTGCCGATCGCGCTCTGGATCGTCGCCGCGGGCAGCCTCGTGACGCTGATCCAGCGCGTGGTGACCGTACGCCGCGAATCCGCCGAGGCGGACGCCGCGGAGACCGCCTCGGGACCGGCCGCCGTGGACCCGTCCGCCGCCGGTTCCGCCGGTCAGGCCGGTCAGGTCGGCCGGGGGAGCGAGGGCGACCGGTGAGCGCCGACGCGTCCGACCTGAAGGGGCGGCTCACCGACGGGCTCTACGGACTGGGCTGGGGCGCCGTCAAGAAGCTGCCCGAGCCCGCCGCCGCCCGGCTCTTCTCCACCATCGCCGACCAGGTGTGGAAGCGGCGCGGCAAGAGCGTGCTGCGCCTGGAGTCGAACCTGGCCCGGGTCGTCCCCGACGCGGGTCCGGAACGGCTGGCCGAGCTGTCGCGGGCCGGGATGCGTTCCTACATGCGCTACTGGATGGAGTCCTTCCGGCTGCCCACCTGGAGCCCCCGGCGCATCAAGGACAGCATCGACATCGCCGACGTCCACCACCTGGCCGAGGGCCTGGACGCCGGGAAGGGCGTGATCGTCGCCCTGCCGCACCTGGCCAACTGGGACCTCGCGGGAGCCTGGGTCACCACCGACCTGAAGGTCCCCTTCACCACCGTCGCCGAACGCCTGGAGCCCGCGACGCTCTACGACCGGTTCGTCGCCTACCGCGAGGGCCTGGGCATGGAGGTCCTGCCGCACAGCGGCGGGGCCGCGTTCGGAACCCTGGCCCGGCGGCTGCGCGCGGGCGGTCTGATCTGCCTGGTCGCGGACCGGGACCTGTCCGCGTCCGGCGCCGAGGTGTCGTTCTTCGGCGCCACCGCCCGGATGCCCGCGGGCCCGGCGCTGCTCGCCCAGCAGACCGGCGCGCTGCTGATGCCGGTAACGCTCTGGTACGACGGCACACCCGTGATGAAGGGGCGCATCCACCCGGCGGTCGAGGCGCCGGCAGAAGGCACCCGCGCCGAGAAGACCGCCGCCATGACCCAGGCGATGGCCGACGCCTTCGCGGGCGGCATCGCCGAGCACCCGGAGGACTGGCACATGCTCCAGCGACTCTGGCTGGACGATCTGGACCCCCGGGGGGAATCCACGTGAAGATCGGCATCGTCTGCCCGTACTCCTGGGACGTACCGGGCGGCGTGCAGTTCCACATCCGGGACCTCGCCGAACACCTGATCCGGCTCGGCCACGAGGTCTCCGTCCTGGCCCCCGCCGACGACGAGACGCCACTGCCGCCCTACGCCGTCTCGGCGGGCCGGGCCGTCCCCGTCCCGTACAACGGCTCCGTCGCCCGGCTGAACTTCGGCTTCCTCTCGGCGGCCCGGGTGCGGCGCTGGCTCCACGACGGCACGTTCGACGTCATCCACATCCACGAGCCGACCTCCCCGTCGCTGGGCCTGCTGGCCTGCTGGGCGGCGCAGGGGCCGATCGTCGCCACCTTCCACACGTCCAACCCGCGCTCCCGGGCGATGATCGCCGCGTACCCGATCCTCCAGCCCGCGCTGGAGAAGATCAGCGCCCGGATCGCCGTCAGCGAGTACGCCCGGCGCACCCTGGTCGAGCACCTCGGCGGGGACGCCGTCGTCATCCCCAACGGCGTCGACGTCGGCTTCTTCGCCAAGGCCGAGCCGAAGACCGCGTGGCAGGGCGGGACCCTCGGCTTCATCGGCCGCATCGACGAACCCCGCAAGGGCCTGCCCGTCCTGATGAAGGCGCTGCCCGCGATCCTCGCCGCCCACCCCGAGGCCCGGCTGCTGGTCGCCGGGCGCGGCGACGAGGAGGAGGCGGTTGAGACCCTGCCGAAGGAGCTGCGCGAGCGCGTCGAGTTCCTCGGCATGGTCAGCGACGAGGACAAGGCCCGGCTGCTGCGCAGCGTCGATGTGTACGTGGCCCCCAACACCGGCGGCGAGAGCTTCGGCATCATCCTGGTCGAGGCGCTGTCGGCCGGTGCGCCGGTGCTGGCGAGCGACCTGGACGCCTTCGCACAGGTGCTGGACCAGGGCGCGGCGGGCGACCTGTTCGCCAATGAGGACGCCGACGCGCTGGCGGCCGCCGCGATCCGGCTGCTGGGCGACCCCGAGCGCCGGGCCGGACTGCGCGAGCGCGGCGAGGCCCACGTACGGCGCTTCGACTGGGCGACGGTGGGGGCCGACATCCTCGCGGTGTACGAGACGGTGACCGACGGGGCCGCCTCGGTCGCGGCGGACGAACGCTCCGGGCTGCGGGCCCGGTTCGGCCTGGCCCGGGACTGAGCCCCGGGGGCTCCTGTGGAAGCGGGGGCCCCCGGCGACGGTAGCGTGGGGGCCCGTGACCGTAACCCTCATCGTCTGGATCGTCGTCGCCCTCATCGCGGTCGGCGTGTACCTCAGCTGGACCGCCGGCCGGCTCGACCGGCTGCACTCCCGGATCGACGCCGCCCGCGCCGCCCTCGACGCCCAACTGCTGCGCCGCGCCTCGGTCACCCAGGAGCTGGCCACCTCCGGCGTCCTTGACCCGGCCGCCTCGATCGTCCTGTACGAGGCCGCGCACGCCGCCCGGCAGGCGGAGGAGGACCACCGCGAGGTCGCCGAGAGCGAACTGAGCACCGCCCTGCGCGCCGTGTTCGGCGAACCGGCGCAGGTCGACGCGGTGAAGGAGATCCCCGGCGGCGAGGACGCGGCCACCGAACTGGCCGCCGCCGTACGCCGCGTCCCCATGGCCCGACGCTTCCACAACGACTCCGTACGCGCCGCCCGCGCCCTGCGCCGGCACCGTACCGTCCGGCTCTTCCGACTGGCCGGGCACGCTCCGTTCCCGCTCGCCTTCGAGATGGACGACGCCCCACCGGTGGCCCTCGCGGACCGGCCCGGCACCTGACAGCCGCCGGGCCGGGATCGGTTCAGGGGCCGATCCGGGGACCGACGCAGGGCCAAAACGATCCACGGCCTGTCCATTGGCCCTTGCTGTGGACTGGTCCCGGGGCGTTTGCTCGGCGTTGCAGTCTCCAGCGTCTTTCACCGAGTGAGGTCCCGTGTCCACGCTTCCCAGCACCCCGCAGTCCGCCGAGTACCCCGCCACCGGCACCGCCCGCGTCAAGCGCGGCATGGCCGAGCAGCTCAAGGGCGGGGTGATCATGGACGTCGTCGACGCCGAACAGGCGAAGATCGCCGAGGACGCGGGCGCCGTCGCCGTCATGGCCCTGGAGCGGGTCCCGGCCGACATCCGCAAGGACGGCGGCGTGGCCCGGATGTCCGACCCCAACATGATCGAGGAGATCATCGGGGCCGTCTCCATCCCCGTGATGGCCAAGTCCCGCATCGGCCACTTCGTCGAGGCCCAGGTGCTCCAGTCCCTCGGCGTCGACTACATCGACGAGTCCGAGGTCCTCACCCCGGCCGACGAGGTCAACCACAGCGACAAGTTCGCCTTCACCACTCCCTTCGTCTGCGGCGCCACCAACCTGGGCGAGGCCCTGCGCCGCATCGCCGAGGGCGCGGCCATGATCCGCTCGAAGGGCGAGGCCGGCACCGGCAACGTCGTCGAGGCCGTACGCCACCTGCGCCAGATCAAGAACGAGATCGCCCGGCTGCGCGGCTTCGACAACAACGAGCTGTACGCCGCGGCCAAGGACCTCCGCGCCCCCTACGAGCTGGTCAAGGAGGTCGCCGAGCTCGGCAAGCTGCCCGTCGTGCTGTTCTCCGCCGGCGGCGTCGCCACCCCGGCCGACGCCGCGCTGATGCGTCAGCTCGGCGCCGAGGGCGTCTTCGTCGGCTCCGGCATCTTCAAGTCCGGCGACCCGGCCAAGCGCGCCGCCGCCATCGTGAAGGCCACCACCTTCTACGACGACCCGAAGGTCATCGCGGACGCCTCCCGCAACCTGGGCGAGGCCATGGTCGGCATCAACTGCGACACCCTGCCCGAGTCCGAGCGCTACGCCAACCGCGGCTGGTAACCACTGATGAGCGACACCCCCCTGATCGGCGTTCTGGCTCTCCAGGGCGACGTACGGGAGCATCTGATCGCCCTGGCCTCGGCGGACGCCCTGGCCAGGCCGGTCCGGCGCCCCGAGGAACTCGCCGAGGTCGACGGCCTGGTCATACCGGGCGGCGAGTCCACCACCATGTCCAAACTGGCCGTGCTCTTCGGCATGATGGAGCCGCTGCGCGAGCGGGTCCGGGCCGGGATGCCGGTCTACGGCACCTGCGCCGGAATGATCCTGCTGGCCGAGAAGATCCTCGACCCCCGCTCGGGCCAGGAGACCATCGGCGGCATCGACATGATCGTGCGGCGCAACGCCTTCGGCCGGCAGAACGAGTCGTTCGAGGCCGCGGTCGAGGTCGGCGGCGTCGAAGGCGGCCCGGTGGACGGTGTGTTCATCCGCGCGCCGTGGGTCGAGTCCGTCGGGGCCGAGACCGAGGTCATCGCCGAACACGGCGGGCACATCGTGGCCGTCCGGCAGGAAAACGCCCTCGCCACCTCGTTCCATCCCGAACTGACCGGCGACCATCGCGTACACGCTCTGTTCGTGGACATGGTGCGCGCGGTGAACTGAGCGGGCCCCGGTAGGATCTCTCGGGTTCGACTCGATTTTGGTGACGCGAAGGAGAAGGCAGATGTCCGGCCACTCTAAATGGGCTACGACGAAGCACAAGAAGGCCGTGATTGACGCCAAGCGCGGCAAGCTCTTCGCGAAGCTGATCAAGAACATCGAGGTCGCGGCGCGCTCCGGCGGCGTGGACCCCGACGGCAACCCCACGCTCGTCGACGCCATCCAGAAGGCGAAGAAGAGCTCCGTCCCGAACAAGAACATCGACTCCGCGGTCAAGCGCGGTGGCGGTCTCGAAGCGGGCGGCGCCGACTACGAGACGATCATGTACGAAGGCTACGGCCCCAACGGCGTCGCGGTGCTCATCGAGTGCCTCACCGACAACCGCAACCGTGCCGCGTCCGACGTACGTGTCGCGATGACCCGCAACGGCGGCTCCATGGCCGACCCGGGCTCCGTCTCGTACCTGTTCAACCGCAAGGGCGTCGTGATCGTGCCCAAGGGCGAGCTGACCGAGGACGACGTCCTCGGCGCGGTCCTCGACGCGGGCGCCGAGGAGGTCAACGACCTCGGCGAGACCTTCGAGGTGGTCAGCGAGGCCACGGACATGGTCGCGGTGCGCACCGCGCTCCAGGAGGCGGGCATCGACTACGACTCCGCCGAGGCCAACTTCCTCCCGACCATGCAGGTCGAGCTGGAGGAAGAGGGCGCCCGCAAGATCTTCAAGCTCATCGACGCGCTGGAGGACAGCGACGACGTGCAGAACGTCTTCGCCAACTTCGACGTGTCCGACGAGGTCATGGAGAAGGTCGACGCCTGACGGCACGGCCGACAGGTCCCACACGACGGGCCGACGGGGCACTCCCCGTCGGCCCGTCGTCCTGTGGTTGCGACGGATTGTCAGTGCGACCCGATAGCCTGCGGGAACAGATGATCGAGCGGGCGCGGCGCGCGTCGGCGACGGGCTGAGGACAGGGGGGCTCCATGCGCGTTCTGGGCATTGACCCGGGGCTGACCCGGTGCGGCGTCGGCGTGGTCGAAGGAGTAGCGGGAAGACCCTTGACCATGATCGGCGTCGGCGTCGTGCGCACCCCTTCCGACGCGGAGCTGGGCGACCGGCTCGTCGCCGTCGAGCGCGGCATCGAACAGTGGCTCGACGAACACTCCCCGGGCTTCGTCGCGGTCGAGCGCGTCTTCGCCCAGCACAACGTACGCACCGTGATGGGCACCGCCCAGGCCAGCGCGGTCGCCATGCTCTGCGCCGCCCGCCGCGGCATCCCCGTCGCCCTGCACACCCCCAGCGAGGTCAAGGCGGCGGTCACCGGATCCGGCCGCGCCGACAAGGACCAGGTCGGCGCCATGGTGACCCGCCTGCTGAGGCTGGACGCACCGCCCAAGCCCGCCGACGCCGCCGACGCCCTGGCCCTGGCCATCTGCCACATCTGGCGCGCCCCCGCCCAGAACCGGCTCCAGCAGGCCGTCGCCGCCCACCGCACGTCCCGCACACCCGGGGCGGCCGGCGCCCTCGGCGCCTCCCGTGCGCCCGGGGTCTCCCGCCCGCCCGGCCCGCCGGGGGCTCCCGGTACGTCCCGCACGCTGAAAGGCCGCACCGCATGATCGCTTTCGTCTCCGGCCCGGTGGCCGCCCTCGCCCCGACCACCGCCGTCATCGAGGTCGGCGGCATCGGCATGGCGGTCCAGTGCACCCCGCACACCCTCGCCGACCTGCGCGTCGGCAAGGAGGCCAAGCTCGCCACCTCGCTGGTCGTCCGCGAGGACTCGCTCACGCTGTACGGCTTCGCGGACGACGACGAGCGGCAGGTGTTCGAGCTCCTCCAGACCGCCAGCGGCGTCGGCCCCCGCCTCGCCCAGGCCATGCTCGCCACCCACAGCCCCGACGCCCTGCGCCTCGCGGTCTCCACCGGCGACGAGAAGGCGCTGACCGCCGTCTCCGGCATCGGGAAGAAGGGCGCGCAGAAGCTGCTCCTGGAGCTCAAGGACCGGCTCGGCGAACCGGTCGGCGCGCACATCGGCCAGCAGGGCATCGGCACCCCCGTCACCTCCGGCTGGCGCGACCAGCTCCAGGCCGCCCTCATCGGCCTCGGTTACGCGAGCCGCGAGGCCGACGAGGCCGTCAACGCCGTCGCCCCGCAGGCGGAGGCAGCCGTCGCCGAGGGCACGGCGCCCCCCGTGCCGCAGTTGCTGCGGGCCGCCCTGCAGACTCTCAACCGCGCCCGCTGACCGGCACCGAACCACCGAAGAGGCCCTTGATGAACTGGGACGAGACCGGACCCGAGACCGACGAGCCGACCGGCCCGGTCCTCGACGACCGGCTGGTCGACGCGGACGCCGATGGCGAGGACACCGCGGTCGAGGCGGCACTGCGCCCCAAGGACCTGGAGGAGTTCGTCGGCCAGGAGAAGGTCCGCGAACAGCTCGACCTGGTCCTCAAGGCCGCCCGCGCCCGTGGCGCCACCGCCGACCACGTGCTGCTCTCCGGCGCACCGGGCCTCGGAAAGACCACTCTTTCGATGATCATCGCGGCGGAGATGAACGCCCCGATCAGGATCACCTCGGGCCCCGCCATCCAGCACGCCGGCGACCTCGCGGCGATCCTCTCCTCCCTCCAGGAGGGCGAGGTCCTCTTCCTCGACGAGATCCACCGCATGTCCCGGCCCGCCGAGGAGATGCTCTACATGGCGATGGAGGACTTCCGGGTCGACGTCATCGTCGGCAAGGGCCCCGGCGCCACCGCCATCCCGCTCGAACTGCCCCCCTTCACCCTGGTGGGGGCCACCACCAGGGCCGGGCTGCTGCCGCCCCCGCTGCGCGACCGCTTCGGCTTCACCGGGCACATGGAGTTCTACGCCCCCGCCGAGCTGGAGCGCGTCATCCACCGCTCCGCCCGCCTCCTCGACGTCGGCATCGACGTGGAGGGCGCCGCCGAGATCGCCGGACGCTCCCGCGGCACCCCCCGTATCGCCAACCGCCTGCTGCGCCGCGTCCGCGACTACGCCCAGGTCAAGGCGGAGGGCACGATCGACCGGGAGATCGCGATGGCCGCCCTCAAGGTGTACGAGGTTGACGCCCGCGGACTGGATCGGCTGGACCGCGCCGTCCTCGGCGCCCTGCTGAAGCTCTTCGGCGGCGGCCCGGTGGGGCTGTCCACGCTGGCGGTCGCGGTGGGGGAGGAGCGGGAGACCGTCGAGGAGGTCGCCGAGCCCTTCCTCGTACGGGAAGGACTGCTGGCCAGGACCCCGCGCGGCCGCGTCGCCACCCCGGCGGCCTGGGCGCATCTGGGACTGGTCCCGCCGCAGCACGGAGCAAAGGGACAACAGGGCCTGTTCGGGGCGTGATGCGTCACAGGTTCGCGTGCACAGGAACCCCGGTGCCATGCTGGGCGTTGTTCCAACGATGCGGACTCGCTTAGACTCCGCCGATGCCGCCCTTACCGGTCGGTGTACCCACCCCCGTATATACAGGCCGCATGCCAGCGCGGTCGTGCGAAGGAATTCCCGTCCCGTGGATATCTTGACTCTCCTCCCCTTCATCGTGCTCATCGGGGCCATGTTCCTGATGACCCGTTCCGCCAAGAAGAAGCAGGCGGCGGCCGCGCAGATGCGCAACGACATGCAGCCCGGCACCGGCGTCCGGACGATCGGGGGCATGTACGCCACCGTCAAGGAAGTCCACGACGACACCGTTATCCTCGAGGTCGCTCCCGGCGTGCACGCCATCTACGCGAAGAACTCCATCGGCGCCGTCCTGGACGACGCGGAGTACAACCGCATCGTGCACGGTGACGACCCGGAGCTGGACGCGGACGGCACGGTCGTTCCCGACGACGCCTCCTCGCTGACCGGCGAGTCCGAATCCGCCGAGGTCGCCAAGATCGACCTGGCCAAGGACGACGCGGCCGACGACGTCGAGCCCGAGGACGCCGCGGTCAAGGAAGTCAAGGACGCCAAGGACGCCAAGGACGAGAGCAAGACCGACGGCGACGCCGACTCCAAGTAGTTCTCACGATCCCGGGGACGTCGCGCGCCCACCGGCGCGCGGCGTCCCCGGGACCGTGCGGTCGTCTGCGGGGGCAGGGTCCCCACTACACTTCGTGGCCGCTCGGGCGCGTACCCGGCGCGGGGCGGTTGGACAGGGAGAAACGAGAAGGTGGCAGCACCCAAGAAGGGCCGAGGGCCGTCCGGCGGTCAGGGCAGGCCGGGGCGTTCCCTGGCTCTGATCCTCATCGCCATGGTCGCGCTCACCGGCGGGTTGTTCCTGTCCGGGCACACCACGCCCCGGCTGGGCATCGACCTGGCCGGCGGGACGTCGATCACGCTGGAGGCGCAGAACCAGCCCGGCAAGCCGAACGCGATCAACCCGACCAACATGAACACCGCGGTCGGCATCATCGAGCGGCGCGTCAACGGTCTGGGCGTCTCCGAGGCCGAGGTCCAGACCCAGGGCTCGAAGAACATCATCGTCAACATCCCCAAGGGGACGAACTCCAAGCAGGCCCAGGAGCAGGTCGGCACCACCGCCCAGCTCTACTTCCGGCCTGTTCTGACGGTGCAGGCCAGCGGCCCCGAGGAGCCCAAGCCCTCCGGCTCCGCGACTCCCTCGGGCAGCGCCACCCCGAAGCCCGGCGAGTCCGCCGAAGGTGCGGACAAGCCCGAGGGCGAGGAGGCCACCGGCTCCCAGGCCACTCCCTCCGCGAGCGCCACCACCCAGGGCCGCGCTGTCACCGGCGCCCTGACGAAGGACGACCCGACCCCCGGCGCCTCCGACAAGCCGAAGCCGTCCGACTCCCCCGAGGCCACGCCTCCCGCGGACCCGGCCACGGCCAAGCTCCAGGAGGAGTTCGCCAAGCTCGACTGCAGCGACCCCAAGCAGCGCACGGAGGCCGGGCAGAACGCCAAGCCCACCGACTCGATCGTCGCCTGCGGCTCGAACGTCCCGGGCAGCTACGAGAAGTACGTGCTCGGCCCGGCCGAGGTCTCCGGCAGCGACGTCGACGACGCCAAGGGCGCCATCGAGCAGCAGACCGGCGAGTGGATCGTGTCGATGGAGTTCACCTCCGCCGGCGCCAAGAAGTTCCAGACGATCACCAGTCGGCTCTCGCAGCAGCAGCCGCCGATGAACCAGTTCGCGATCGTCCTCGACGGCGAGGTCGTCTCCGCTCCCTCGGTGCGCACGGCGCTCAGCAAGAACGCCCAGATCTCCGGCAGCTTCGACCAGCAGTCGGCCGAGGACCTCGGCAACATCCTTTCCTACGGCGCACTCCCGCTGACCTTCGAGGAGGTCAGCGTCACCACGGTGACCGCCGCGCTCGGCAGCGAGCAGCTCAAGGGCGGTCTGATCGCCGGCGCCATCGGTCTGGCACTGGTCGTCGTCTACCTGGTCGTCTACTACCGGGGGCTCGCGTTCATCGCGCTCCTGAGTCTCCTGGTCTCCGGCGTACTGACCTACACGATCATGGCTCTGCTGGGCCCGGCCATCGGCTTCGCGCTGAACCTGCCGGCGGTCTGCGGGGCCATCGTCGCCATCGGCATCACAGCGGACTCGTTCATCGTCTACTTCGAACGCGTCAGAGACGAGATCCGCGAGGGGCGCACGCTCCGTCCCGCCATCGAGCGCGCCTGGCCGCGCGCCCGGCGCACCATCCTGGTCTCCGACTTCGTGTCGTTCCTGGCCGCCGCGGTGCTCTTCATCGTCACCGTCGGCAAGGTGCAGGGCTTCGCCTTCACGCTCGGCCTCACCACGCTCCTCGACGTCGTCGTGGTCTTCCTCTTCACGAAGCCCCTCATGACGCTCATGGGCCGGACGAAGTTCTTCTCCAGGGGCGGCCCGTGGTCCGGGCTGGACCCGAAGCGGCTCGGCGCCCAGCCGCCGCTGCGCCGCTCGCGCGGTGTCAACGCCCCCACCGAACCGAAGGAGGCGTGAGATGTCGCGACTCGGCAATCTCGGCGCCCGGCTCTACCGTGGCGAGGTCGGCTACGACTTCATCCGTAACCGCAAGATCTGGTACGGCATCTCGATACTGATCACCATCACGGCCATCATCGGCGTGGCGGTCGGCGGTCTGCGCATGGGCATCGAGTTCAAGGGCGGCGCGGTCTTCACGACCGACACCAAGGCCCAGATCTCCACCGCCCAGGCCACGGACGTGGCGACCGAGGCCTCCGGCCACATGGCGATCGTCCAGGAACTGGGCAACGGCGGTCTGCGCATCCAGATCACCGAGGTCGACACCGCCAAGGCCAACGAGATCAAGGAGACGCTCTCCGACGAGCTCGGTATTCCCGCCAACGACATCAACGCGGACCTGGTCGGCCCCAGCTGGGGCGAGCAGATCGCCAACAAGGCGTGGACCGGCCTCGGGGTCTTCATGATCCTGGTGGTGATCTATCTGGCCATCGCCTTCGAGTGGCGGATGGCCGTCGCCGCCCTCATCGCGCTGATCCACGACATCACCATCACGGTCGGCGTCTACGCCCTGGTCGGCTTCGAGGTCACCCCGGGCACGGTGATCGGTCTGCTGACCATTCTCGGTTACTCCCTGTACGACACGGTGGTGGTCTTCGACAGCCTCAAGGAGGGCCAGAAGGACATCACCAAGCAGACCCGCTTCACGTACAGCGAGATCGCCAACCGGTCGATCAACAGCACCCTGGTCCGCTCCATCAACACCACCGTGGTGGCGCTGCTGCCGGTGGCCGGTCTGCTGTTCATCGGCGGCGGCGTCTTCGGCGCGGGCATGCTGAACGACATCTCGCTGTCGCTGTTCGTCGGTCTCGCCGCCGGCGCCTACTCCTCGATCTTCATCGCCACGCCGCTCGTCGCCGACCTCAAGGAACGCGAGCCGCAGATGAAGGCGCTGAAGAAGCGGATCCTCGCCAAGCGGGCCGCCGCGGCCGCCAGGGGCGAGTCCCCCGACGACCACGGCCCCGAGGACCTGCGCGACGACACCGAGACGGCGGGCACGACGATCGGCCGCCCCCGGTCGCACGGCCGCACCCCCGGGAAGCGCTGAGCGATGACGAGCACCACCGAATCCACCAGGGAGCTGCTGCTCAGCCGGATCCGCGATGTCGCGGACTACCCGAAGCCGGGCGTGATGTTCAAGGACATCACCCCGCTGCTCGCGGACCCGGTGGCCTTCACGGCGCTCACCGACGCCCTCGCGGAGCTGTGCGTTCGGCACGGCGCCACGAAGATCGTCGGCCTGGAGGCGCGCGGCTTCATCCTGGCCGCGCCCGTCGCGGTCCGGGCGGGCATCGGGTTCATCCCGGTCCGCAAGGCCGGAAAGCTCCCCGGCGCCACGCTGAGCCAGTCCTACGAGCTGGAGTACGGCAGCGCGGAGATCGAGATCCACGCCGAGGACCTCGACGCGGAGGACCGCGTCATGATCATCGACGACGTCCTCGCCACCGGCGGCACCGCCGAGGCCTCGCTGGAGCTCATCCGGCGGGCCGGCGCCCAGGTCGCGGGCGTCGCGGTCCTCATGGAGCTCGGCTTCCTCGCGGGCCGGGCCCGTCTGGAACGGCGCCTCGCAGGCGCACCGCTGGAGGCTCTGATCACGGTCTGATCCGCAGGTCACCGTCCTGCGACGGACACCGAGCACGAGGGATGGGCACCCGGGAACACCGGGTGCCCATCCCTCGTTGTGCAGGCTCCCGACGTCCCCGGGCGAGGTCCCGCCGGGGGATCGATACCATGGGCTCTCCGGGTACCCCGGATCCGCACGAGGAGCGCTCTTGCCAGACGAGGCCCAGTCAGCCGCCGCCCCGCAGCCCGACAAGCCCGTGGCGGCCCCCGCCACGCCGGAAAAGGCCGCGCCCTCGAACGCGCCGGAGCCGCCCGCGCCCGCCGAGCCCGCCGCCGACGCCGCGCGCCCCCCGGCCGCCGCGAAGCCCGCCGCGCCGGCCGCCCCTCCCGCGAAGCCCGCAGGCCCCGAGACTCCGCCGACTCCGGCCGGGACGACCGGGCCCGCGCAGCCACCGGCGAGGAAACCGGCCCCCGAGGCGCCCAAGCCCCCGGCCCCCGGCCCCCCGGCGAGGACCGGGGCCACCGCCGGGTCCGCCTCCCGCACCGGCGGCTCCTCCAACCGGGTGCGGGCCCGCCTCGCCCGACTGGGCGTACAGCGCTCCAGCCCGTACAACCCGGTCCTGGAACCCCTCCTGCGGACGGTCCGGGGCAACGACCCCAAGATCGAGTCGGCCACGCTCCGCCAGATCGAGAAGGCCTACCAGGTCGCCGAGCGCTGGCACCGCGGTCAGAAGCGCAAGAGCGGCGACCCCTACATCACCCACCCGCTGGCCGTCACCACGATCCTCGCCGAGCTGGGCATGGACCCGGCGACGCTGATGGCGGGCCTGCTGCACGACACCGTCGAGGACACCGAGTACGGCCTGGACACCCTGCGGCGCGACTTCGGCGACCAGGTCGCCCTGCTCGTCGACGGCGTCACCAAGCTCGACAAGGTCAAGTTCGGCGAGGCCGCACAGGCCGAGACCGTACGCAAGATGGTCGTCGCCATGGCCAAGGACCCCCGGGTCCTGGTCATCAAGCTCGCCGACCGCCTCCACAACATGCGCACCATGCGCTACCTCAAGCGGGAGAAGCAGGAGAAGAAGGCCCGCGAGACACTGGAGATCTACGCCCCGCTGGCGCACCGGCTGGGCATGAACACCATCAAGTGGGAGCTGGAGGACCTCGCCTTCGCGATCCTCTACCCCAAGATGTACGACGAGATCGTCCGGCTCGTCGCCGAGCGCGCCCCCAAGCGCGACGAATACCTCGCCATAGTGACCGACGAGGTCCAGGCCGACCTGCGCGCCGCCCGCATCAAGGCCACCGTCACCGGCCGCCCCAAGCACTACTACAGCGTCTACCAGAAGATGATCGTGCGAGGCCGCGACTTCGCCGAGATCTACGACCTGGTGGGCATCAGGGTCCTCGTCGACACGGTCCGCGACTGCTACGCGGCGCTCGGCACCGTCCACGCCCGGTGGAATCCGGTGCCCGGGCGGTTCAAGGACTACATCGCGATGCCCAAATTCAACATGTACCAGTCACTGCACACCACGGTGATCGGTCCCAGCGGCAAGCCCGTCGAGCTCCAGATCCGCACCTTCGACATGCACCGCCGCGCCGAGTACGGCATCGCCGCCCACTGGAAGTACAAGCAGGAGCCCTCCGCCGGCGCCTCCAAGGTCCGTACCGACGTGCCCAGGAGCACCGGGCGCGGGCAGGACACCGTCAACGACATGGCGTGGCTGCGTCAGCTCCTGGACTGGCAGAAGGAGACCGAGGACCCCAGCGAGTTCCTGGAGTCCCTGCGCTTCGACCTCTCGCGCAACGAGGTGTTCGTCTTCACGCCGAAGGGCGACGTGATAGCGCTGCCCGCAGGCGCGACCCCCGTCGACTTCGCGTACGCCGTCCACACCGAGGTCGGCCACCGGACCATAGGAGCACGCGTCAACGGGCGGCTCGTCCCGCTCGAATCGACGCTCGACAACGGCGACCTGGTCGAGGTCTTCACCTCCAAGGCGGCCGGCGCCGGACCCTCCCGGGACTGGCTCGGCTTCGTCAAGTCGCCGCGCGCCCGCAACAAGATCCGCGCCTGGTTCTCCAAGGAGCGCCGCGACGAGGCCATCGAGCAGGGCAAGGACTCCATCGCGCGCGCCATGCGCAAGCAGAACCTGCCGATCCAGCGCATCCTGACCGGCGACTCCCTGGTCACCCTCGCCCACGAGATGCGCTACCCGGACATCTCCTCGCTGTACGCGGCGATCGGCGAGGGCCATGTCGCGGCGGCGGGCGTCGTACAGAAACTGGTGCAGGCACTCGGCGGCCACGACGAGGCCAACGAGGACCTCGCCGAGTCCACTCCGCCCTCGCACGGCGGTCGCGGCAAGCGCCGCGCCAACGCGGATCCCGGCGTCGTCGTCAAGGGCGTCGAGGACGTCTGGGTCAAACTGGCCCGCTGCTGTACGCCCGTCCCCGGCGACCCGATCATCGGCTTCGTCACCCGGGGCAGCGGCGTCTCCGTGCACCGGGCCGACTGCGTCAACGTCGAGTCGCTCTCGCAGCAGCCCGAACGGATCCTGGAGGTCGAGTGGGCCCCCACCCAGTCCTCCGTCTTCCTCGTCGCCATCCAGGTCGAGGCGCTGGACCGCTCCCGGCTGCTCTCCGACGTCACGCGGATCCTCTCCGACCAGCACGTCAACATCCTGTCGGCGGCCGTCCAGACCTCCCGCGACCGGGTGGCCACCTCGCGCTTCACCTTCGAGATGGGCGACCCCAAGCACCTGGGCCACGTCCTGAAGGCCGTGCGCGGTGTGGAGGGCGTCTACGACGTCTACCGGGTCACCTCGGCCAGGCGGCCCTAAGGGCTGTCCCGCCCTCAGCAGCGGCAACGGAAAGGCCCCGGTACGCGACCGCGTACCGGGGCCTTCTGGCAGCCGTCTCTCTCAGCCGCCGAACTCCTCCAGGCCCTTGAGCGCCTGGTCCAGCAGCGCCTGGCGGCCCTCCAGCTCCTTGGCCAGCTTGTCCGCACGGGCGTTGTTGCCCTGGGCGCGCGCGGTGTCGATCTGGCCGCGCAGCTTGTCCACGGCGGCCTGGAGCTGACCCGTCAGACCCGCGGCGCGGGCCCGCGCCTCCGGGTTCGTCCGGCGCCACTCCGACTCCTCGGACTCCTGGAGCACCCGCTCCACCGCCTGCATCCGGCCCTCGACCTTCGGGCGGGCGTCACGCGGTACGTGGCCGATGGCCTCCCAGCGCTCGTTGATGGACCGGAACGCGGCCCGGGCCACCTTGAGGTCCTTCACCGGCACCAGCTTCTCGGCCTCCGCGGCGAGCTCCTCCTTGAGCTTGAGGTTCTCGCCCTGCTCGGCGTCCCGCTCCGCGAAGACCTCGCTGCGGGCGGCGAAGAAGACGTCCTGGGCACCGCGGAAACGGTTCCACAGGTCGTCCTCGGACTCGCGCTGGGCGCGGCCCGCCGCCTTCCACTCGGTCATCAGGTCGCGGTAGCGCGCGGCCGTGGTCACCCAGTCCGTGGAGCCGGACAGCGCCTCGGCCTCGGTGACCAGCTTCTCCTTGGCCTTGCGGGCGTCCTCGCGCTGGGCGTCCAGCGCGGCGAAGTGGGCCTTGCGCCGCTTGGAGAACGCCGAGCGGGCGTGCGAGAAGCGGTGCCACAGCTCGTCGTCCGACTTGCGGTCGAGACGGGGGAGACCCTTCCAGGTGTCCACCAGCGCCCGCAGCCGCTCACCGGCCGAGCGCCACTGCTCGCTCTGCGCCAGCTCCTCCGCCTCGACGACCAGGGCCTCCTTGGCCTGCTTGGCCTCGTCGGTCTGCTTCGCCTTGAGGACCTTGCGCTCCTCGCGCCGCGCCTCGACCGTCGCGACGAGCGCGTCCAGCCGCTTGCGCAGCGCGTCGAGGTCGCCCACCGCGTGGTGCTCGTCGACCTGCTGCCGCAGGTGGTCGATGGCCGTCGTCGCGTCCTTCGCCGACAGATCGGTGGTCTTCACCCGCCGTTCGAGGAGGCCGATCTCGACCGCAATGCCGTCGTACTTGCGCTCGAAATAGGCCAGAGCCTCCTCGGGCGAACCGGCCTGCCACGATCCGACGACCTGCTCGCCCTCGGCGGTACGCACGTACACGGTGCCCGTCTCATCGACACGGCCCCACGGGTCGCTGCTCACAGCGCCTCCTCCACCTGATGCCTGCGAGGGGGTTCGCCCCCCGGGCATCGTCCACAGTTTCCTGGGGCGGGCATCGCCCGCCCTGCACAACGCCAATCTAGGCGACCGGCCGCCCGGCTGTCCGCACTCAGCACGGCCGAAATTCTTCCCTCGGGCCGACGGCGGCGCTCCGCCCCGCCGGTGGCCGCCCGGCCGGTCACCGTGCCGTCGGTCCCGTCCCGACGGTTCAGCCCTTCTCGACCGCGGCCTTCTCGACCGTCACGGCCTTCTTCGGGGCGCCGTCGCCGGCACCGCCCTCGACACCGGCCTCGCCGACCTTCTGGACGGCCTTCAGCGAGGCGTCGTCCATCGTGCCGAACGGGGTGTAGGTGGGCGGGAGCTTCGTCTCCTTGTAGACCAGGAAGTACTGGCTGCCACCGGAGTTCGGCTGACCGGTATTGGCCATCGCCACCGTGCCCGGCGGGTAGACGACCGTGCCGTCGGCGCCCGCCTTGCCGAGCGCGTCCAGGTTCTCGTCCGGGATGTTGTAGCCGGGACCGCCCGTGCCGTCGCCCTTCGGGTCGCCGCACTGGAGCACGAAGATGCCCTGGGTGGTCAGCCGGTGGCACTTGGTGTCGTCGAAGTAGCCCTTGTCGGCGAGCGCCTTGAAGGAGTTCACCGTCTCCGGTGTCTTTGCCGCGTCCATCGAGAACGCTATGTCGCCCTGGCTCGTCTTGAGCGACATCGTGTACTTCGCCTTCTTGTCGATCTTCATCGGCGGCGTGGGAGCCTTGCTCTCGCTCTTCGAAGGCTCCGGAGCGGGGCTCTGGCTCGACGCCGCGTCGCTCTTCTTGTCCTTGTCGTCGTCCTTGCCCGCCACGACGAACGAGCTCACACCCACGACGGCGACCACGGCCACCGAGGCCGCGACGATCGCGGTGACGCGCCTCGTCCTGCTGCGGGCCTCCTCCCGGCGCTTCTGCTGGCGCTCGAACTTTTCCCGGGCGAGCTGCCGCCGCCGCTGTTCGCTGCTGGACACCGGTTGGGCTCCTTGTTACGTCGTGAGATGAGGGCCTGAGTTGCCCGTACCGTATATGGGTTACCTGTGTCATGAGGAGCGCCGGTAGGCTCTGATCCGCCGCATCCTTCGCCGTTGCCGCATCCTCCGGACGAACATTAAGGACGATCGTGCTCATTGCCGGGTTCCCCGCCGGGGCCTGGGGGACCAATTGCTATCTGGTCGCCCCCGCCGCCGGTGAGGAGTGCGTGATCATCGACCCGGGCCACCAGGCCGCCCAGGGCGTCGAGGAAACGCTGAAGAAGCATCGGCTCAAGCCCGTCGCCGTCGTGCTCACCCACGGCCATATCGACCACGTCGCCTCCGTCGTCCCGGTCTGCGGCGCCCATGACGTCCCCGCCTGGATCCATCCCGAGGACCGCTACATGATGAGCGACCCGGAGAAGGCGCTCGGCCGCTCGATCGGGATGCCGCTCATGGGCGAGCTGACCGTGGGGGAGCCGGACGACGTCAAGGAGCTGACCGACGGCTCGAAGCTGACCCTGGCCGGTCTGGAGTTCGGCGTCTCGCACGCGCCCGGCCATACCAAGGGGTCGGTGACGTTCGGGATGCCCGAGGCCGCGGACGTTCCGCCGGTCTTCTTCTCGGGCGACCTGCTCTTCGCCGGCTCCGTCGGACGCACCGACCTGCCCGGCGGCGACCACGCCGAGCTGCTCGAGTCGCTGGCCCGTGTGTGCCTGCCGCTCGACGACTCGACCGTGGTGCTGTCCGGCCACGGCCCCCAGACGACCATCGGCCGCGAGCGCGCCTCCAACCCGTTCCTGAACGGTCTGGACGCGGCGCCGCGCCGAGGAATGTAGACGAGAGACGCAATCGTGAGCACCTTTCAGGCCCCCAAGGGCACGTACGACCTGACCCCGCCCCGTTCCGCGACGTTCCTCGCCGTGCGCGAGGCCATCGCCGCCCCGCTGCGCGACTCGGGCTACGGCTACATCGAGACGCCCGGCTTCGAGAACGTCGAGCTCTTCGCCCGCGGTGTCGGTGAGTCCACCGACATCGTCACCAAGGAGATGTACACCCTCACCACCAAGGGCGGCGACCAGCTGGCCCTGCGCCCCGAGGGCACGGCGTCCGTGCTCCGCGCCGCCCTGGAGGCCAACCTTCACAAGGCGGGCAACCTCCCCGTCAAGCTCTGGTACTCCGGCTCGTACTACCGCTACGAGCGCCCGCAGGCGGGCCGCTACCGTCACTTCTCGCAGGTCGGCGCCGAGGCCATCGGCACCGAGGACCCGGTCCTGGACGCCGAGCTGATCATCCTCGCCGACCAGGCGTACCGCTCGCTGGGCCTGCGCCGGTTCCGCATCCTGCTGAACTCGCTGGGCGACAAGGAGTGCCGCCCGGTCTACCGCGAGGCGCTCCAGACCTTCCTGCGGGACCTGGACCTCGACGAGGAGACCCGCCGCCGCATCGAGATCAACCCGCTGCGCGTCCTGGACGACAAGCGGGCCGACGTGCAGCAGCAGCTCACGGACGCCCCGAAGCTCCGCGACTACCTCTGCGACGCGTGCAAGGCGTACCACGAGGAGGTCCGGGCGCTCCTCACGACCGCCGGGGTCGCCTTCGAGGACGACGAGAAGCTGGTGCGCGGCCTCGACTACTACACCCGTACGACCTTCGAGTTCGTCCACGACGGTCTCGGCTCCCAGTCCGCCGTGGGCGGCGGCGGCCGCTACGACGGACTGTCCGAGATGATCGGCGGCCCCGAGCTGCCGTCCGTCGGCTGGGCACTCGGCGTGGACCGCACGGTCCTCGCGCTGGAGGCCGAGGGCATCGAGCTCGACCTGCCCTACACCACCAGCGTGTACGCGGTCCCGCTCGGCGAGGAGGCACGCCGGGTGCTGTTCGGCGTCGTCACCGAACTGCGCCGCGCGGGGATCGCCGCCGACTTCGCGTTCGGCGGCCGCGGCCTGAAGGGCGCGATGAAGAGCGCCAACCGCTCGGGCGCGCGCTACACCCTGGTCGCGGGCGAGCGCGATCTCGCCGAGGGCGTCGTCCAGCTCAAGGACATGGAGTCCGGCGAGCAGGGCCCGGTGAAGCTGGCCGAGGTCGCGGCGGAACTGACGAAGCGCCTCGGCTGACCGAGTCGTGAGCGGGGCGCGGGCGGAAAGACCTCAGGTCCTTCCGCCCGCGCCTTTTCGTCTGCCGTCAACCAGGCGGAAGGGGATTCATCCTCGCCGGTGACCCCGGCTTGGAGCCGCCCGCGCGCCCGGTGTCGCCGGACCGGCGCGGGGGACACGCGCATCGTCCGTAGTCCTGGCCCCGCCACCCAGCGACCCCGCCCGGGGGAGTGCTCGCGGACGCACACCTTTATGTCCATCGAACGGTTGGTCCGTACGGGGGTGCGGCACAATGACCATGCCCGGCTGACCACTCGGTGACGGAACGGCGATATGACGACTGCAGCGGTAGACCACGACCTCTCCTCCGATCAGGACGAGGGCGGCCGCAAGCGCACCTTCGGGGCCGGACGCGGTCTCGCCCTGCTCCTGGTGATCACCGGCGCGGCCGGACTGCTGGCCGCCTGGGTCATCACGCTCGACAAGTTCAAGCTGCTGGAGGACCCCTCCTTCACCCCCGGGTGCAGCCTCAACCCCGTCGTCGCGTGCGGCAACATCATGAAGAGCGAGCAGGCCTCCGTGTTCGGGTTCCCCAACCCGATGCTGGGCCTCGTGACGTACGGCATGGTCATCGCGATCGGGATGGGGCTCCTCGCCGGCGCGCGCTTCCGCGGTTGGTTCTGGCTCGGGCTGAACGCCGGGACGCTCTTCGGCGTCGGCTTCTGCACCTGGCTCCAGTACCAGTCGCTGTACAACATCAACTCGCTCTGCCTGTGGTGCTGCCTGGCCTGGGTCGCCACCATCGTCATGTTCTGCTACGTGACCACGCACAACGTCAAGCACCGCATCCTCCCGGCCCCGGCCTGGCTGCGCAGCGGGCTCACCGAGTTCCCCTGGGTGCTGCCGGTGATGTGGATCGGGATCATCGGCATGCTGATCCTGACCCGCTGGTGGGACTTCTGGACCAGCTGACCCCCACCTACCCATCCGGTAGGTGGGTCGGCGGCGCTGTCAGTGGGGTCGCATAGGCTTCATGACGTGGAGCCCGACCTCTTTACCGCAGCCGCCGAAGACCGCCAGGAGAAGGACCCGTCCAGCAGCCCTCTCGCTGTCCGGATGCGTCCTCGTGTCCTCGACGAGGTCGTCGGCCAGCAGCATCTGCTGAAGCCGGGCTCGCCGCTGCGCCGCCTCGTGGGCGAGGGCGGCGGCGGACCGGCCGGCGCGTCCTCGGTCATCCTGTGGGGCCCGCCCGGCACCGGCAAGACGACCCTGGCGTATGTGGTCAGCAAGGCGACCAACAAGCGCTTCGTCGAGCTCTCCGCGATCACCGCGGGCGTCAAGGAGGTCCGGGCCGTCATCGAGAGCGCGCGCCGCGCCACCGGTGGCTTCGGCAAGGAGACCGTCCTCTTCCTCGACGAGATCCACCGCTTCTCCAAGGCCCAGCAGGACTCCCTGCTCCCCGCCGTGGAGAACCGCTGGATCACCCTCATCGCCGCCACCACGGAGAATCCGTACTTCTCGATCATCTCCCCCCTCCTCTCGCGCTCCCTGCTGCTCACCCTGGAATCGCTGACCGACGACGACCTGCGTGATCTGCTGCGACGGGCGCTGACCGACGAGCGGGGCCTGGGCGGGGCGGTCACCCTGCCCGAGGACGCCGAGGCGCATCTGCTGCGCATCGCCGGCGGCGACGCGCGCCGGGCCCTGACGGCGCTGGAGGCCGCGGCGGGCGCGGCCATCGCCACGGGCGAGGCGGAGATCACCCTGGCGACGCTGGAGGCGACCGTCGACCGCGCCGCCGTGAAGTACGACCGGGACGGCGACCAGCACTACGACGTGGCCAGCGCGCTCATCAAGTCGATCCGCGGCTCCGACGTGGACGCCGCTCTGCACTACCTGGCCCGCATGATCGAGGCGGGGGAGGACCCGCGCTTCATCGCCCGCCGGCTGATGATCTCGGCCAGTGAGGACATCGGCCTGGCCGACCCCACCGCGCTGCCCACCGCCGTGGCCGCCGCCCAGGCGGTGGCCATGATCGGGTTCCCGGAGGCGGCGCTCACCCTCAGCCATGCCACCATCGCCCTGGCGCTCGCCCCCAAGTCCAACGCGGCGACCCTGGCGATCTCCGCCGCGCAGGAGGACGTGCGCAAAGGGCTCGCGGGACCCGTCCCGGCCCATCTGCGCGACGGCCACTACAAGGGCGCAGCCAAGCTCGGCCACGCCCAGGGCTATGTCTATCCGCACGACGTGCCGGGTGGCATCGCCGCCCAGCAGTACGCCCCGGACGCGGTCCGCGACCGGCGGTACTACACCCCCACCCGCTACGGCGCCGAGGCGCGGTACGCGGACGTCGTCGAGCGCGTTCGCGAGCGCCTGGGCCGGTCCGGGGAGAGCGCGGAGCCGTCCTAGGTCCTGTCGTCGAACTCCCGTCGTCGCCCGGAGGCCGGCCCTGCGGGGTCAGGTGCGTGCGGGGTCAGGCGAGAGTTCGACGACAGGGCCTGGAGCCTCCCGGTCGCCGGTTCAGGAGGCGGCAGCCTCGAAGAGCGTGTGCATGGCGCGGCGCAGTTCGGTGACGTCGCGGACGGGCTCCGGGAACTCGAAGCGGGCGTCGAAGCAGGAACCCCGGTCCTCTACGAAGCGGACCCGCAGCCCGAAGCGGTCCAGGGCGACAGGCACGGCCTTGGGCTGCTGCGAAGAGCAGGCGCGGGCGGTGCGCTCGCCCAGCAGATCGCACAGGGTGCGCATCTGCTCGTCGTGGGCGGAGTGCAGATGCTGGAGCAGCTCCGGCTCGTGGAGGACCAGCGGGTCGGGTACCGCGTCCCGGAAGTCCTCCGGCTCGATGTCCTCGGCGCCCCAGAGGTCGTCCACGTACGCCTCGCCGAACTCCAGGCGCAGCATCATCCGGCCGGGCTGGGCCAGTCCGGGGACGGAGGTGAGCCAGCCGGAGACCCACGCGCGGCCGCGGATCCGGTGCGGTACGGAGACCGGGGCGACGTCCGTGATCTCCAGCACGGCGGTCAGCTCGTCGCCCTGCGCGTGCGTGGCGGCCCGAACGGCCGGGGAATCCGCGGGGTATTCGAGGAACAGGTCGCCCTCGGGGCCCACGCTCCGGCCGGCCGGGATCAGGGGTTCGGCGCGGGCCGGATCGAGCCCCGGTACGACGAGCAGCGCGGAGCAGGTACTCTGTACGAGAGTTCGTGTGCGCTCGGCTGCTGACGGCATCCGAGTGTTATCAAGCCCGCTGGGACGCGGCTGACCACGATCAGATCGGCCTTCCGTCGTAGCAGCACCTTCTGGTGTGCTGCCGCTGTCTGTGCTGTCCGTGACGTGAGTGGTGTTCCCAGGGCGAGACATGCGATCTCCTTGAGTAAGGTAAGCCTAACCTAACCTACAACGGAGGTCTGGAGAACGTGCCTAACCAGTCGCGTCCCAAGGTCAAGAAGTCGCGTGCCCTCGGCATCGCTCTGACGCCCAAGGCTGTCAAGTACTTCGAAGCTCGTCCGTACCCGCCGGGCGAGCACGGCCGTGGCCGCAAGCAGAACTCGGACTACAAGGTCCGTCTGCTGGAGAAGCAGCGCCTGCGCGCGCAGTACGACATCAGTGAGCGCCAGATGGCGCGCGCCTACGACCGTGCCAAGAAGGCCGAAGGCAAGACGGGCGAGGCGCTGGTCGTCGAGCTCGAGCGACGCCTCGACGCCCTGGTCCTGCGTTCGGGCATCGCCCGCACCATCTACCAGGCCCGTCAGATGGTCGTCCACGGCCACATCGAGGTCAACGGCGGCAAGGTCGACAAGCCGTCCTTCCGCGTGCGCCCCGACGACGTCGTCCAGGTCCGCGAGCGCAGCCGCACCAAGGTCCCCTTCCAGGTGGCCCGCGAGGGTGGCTACGACACCGACGGTGAGACCCCGCGCTACCTCCAGGTGAACCTGAAGGCCCTGGCCTTCCGCCTGGACCGGGACCCGAACCGCAAGGAGATCCCGGTGATCTGCGACGAGCAGCTCGTCGTCGAGTACTACGCCCGCTGATCCAGGCGTAGCCGCTCTCACCAGCGCTCCGGCCCGCCCCTCCCTGTCATCCGGGAGGCGGCGGGCCTTCGCGTTTCCCCGGATCCGCCCGCCGTCGGCGTGCCGCCGGCGTCCGGTCCGTCCATCGCCGCTGCCGGTCCGCCGCCGGCCAGGGCCCGTTCGACCGCGGTGGCCGGATCCAGCCGCCGGCCCGCCCGCAGCCCCTCCTCGTACGCCACGCTCCCCAGCTCCCGGCGCGCCCGCTCCTCGCACTCCGCCCGCGGCCGCCCGTAGAACGCCGAGCCGAACAGCTGCAACCCCACCGACGGCCAGATGCCCTCCGCCGCTCCCTGGAGCACGGCGGCCTCCCGGGGGTCCCCCTCCACCGCCGTCACCAGGGCCAACAGCTCCAGCGACAGCACCGTGCCCAGCAGGTCGTTGAACGTCCGGCCGATCGTCAGGCACTCCCCGAGCATCTGCCGCGCCCGGGCCGGCCGCCCCCGCCGCAGCGCCGCGTACGCCAGGACGTACAGCGCATACGCCAGCGCCCACCGCTCCCCGTGGTCCTCGCAGATCTCCCGGACCTCGTCGCAGATCGCCGCCGCCGCGTCCAGATCGCCGAGGAACGCCACCGCCATGGCCAACTCCACCTGCGCCATCAGCACATTGCTGTTCAGCTCGCCTACCTCGCGGTACCGGCCGAGCGCGTCCCGGAGCAGCTCCTCGGCGCGCTCCATATCGTCCGTCACGATCGCCAGGCACCCCGTGCGGTGCACCGCGTACGCCAGTGCCGTCGCGTCCCCGGAGCGCTCGGCCTCCTCCCGGCACTCCTGGAGCGCCGAGATCGCGCCGACCGCGTCACCCTGCAGCACGGCCACGTAGCCCAGTACCCACAGCACCTTCAGCCGTGCCGCGTCGTGCGGGGTCGGCTCCTCCAGGACGTGGTCCAGCCAGTGCCGGCCCTCGGACAGCCGCCCGCAGCCGGCCCAGTAGAACCACAGCGTGCCCGCCAGATGCTGCGCCAGATGCACCTCGTCGGGGCTCTCCATCGAATATTCCATCGCCCGGCGGAGGTTGGGCAGCTCGCTGTCGACGCGCGCCGCCACCTCCGCCTGGCGCGGACTGAACCAGTCCAGCTCGCACCAGGTCGCGAGCCCCAGGAACCAGTCCCGGTGCCGCCGACGCAGCCGCGGGGCGTCCCCGGCGGCCGCCAGCCATTGCGCCCCGTACTCGCTGACCGTGTCCAGCAGCCGGTAGCGGGCACCGGTCGGGCCGTCCTCGCGCTCCACCACCGACTGGGCGAGCAGTTCGTCCAGCACATCGAGCACCGAATCGGCCGGCAGATCCGGCCCGCCGCAGATGTACTCGGCGGCCTCCAGGTCGAACGATCCCGCGAAGACCGAGAGCCGCGCCCACAGCAGCCGTTGCTCGGGCGTGCACAGCTCATGGCTCCAGCCGATCGCCGTACGCAGCGTCTGGTGGCGGGGCGGCGCGCCGCGACGGCCGCCGGTCAACAGCCGGAACCGGTCGTCCAGGCGCAGGAGCACCTGTTCCACCGAGAGGGCGCGCAGCCGCCCGGCCGCCAGTTCCAGGGCCAGCGGAATGCCGTCGAGGCGGCGGCAGAGCTCCAGCACGGACGCCCGCTCGCCCGCCGTCGGCCCCCAGCCCGGCCGGACCCCGCGCGCCCGCTCGGTGAAGAGCTCCACGGCGTCCCCGTCGGACATCGGGGCGAGCGGATACGTCCGCTCCCCGTCCACCCGGAGGGGGCAGCGTCCGGCCGCGAGCACCTGGAGGCGCGGAGCCCGGCGCAGGAGTTCGGTGACGAGGTCGGCGCAGGCGTCGACGAGGTGCTCGAAGCCGTCGATCACCAGCAGCGTCCGGCGCTCGGAAAGATGCTCGACGAGGGCGGCGCGCGGGGGCCTGCTCGTGTGATCGGTCAGCCCCAGGGCGTCGACCAGAGCGTGTTCCAGCAGGTCGGGGTGGCGGACGGCGGAGAGCTCGGCCAGTAGGACCCCGTCGCAGTACCGTTTCTCCCGAAGCGCGGCGACCCGGGTGACGCACCGGGTCTTGCCCACGCCCGCCACTCCGGCCACGGTGACGAGCCTGGACTCCTCCAGCAGCCCGCCCAGCTCGGCCAGTTCGTCCTCGCGCCCGACGAAGGGGTTCAGTTCGGCCGGGAGGTTGCCGGGCGCCGGTGCGGGGCGGGCGTCCGGATCGTCGGGATTCGGGCCGGGGTCGTGCAGGCGTCGCATGAAACACGGAGCGTACTGGCTTGAAAGCTCTCCGTACAATCTCGTTATGGCAACTCCCGCCCGGCCCGCGGAGAATGCGGTAGGGGAGGAGATGCGCGGCGCGATAGGCTCGTACGACGACGATCGGACGTCCGGGCCGGGGCCCGGACGCGACCGACGGAGACAAGGCCCGGCAGGGCCGGAGCGACGAGCAGAGAGCGGTGCACAGTGTCCGGTGGAGAGGTGGCCGGGATCCTCGTGGCCGTCTTCTGGGCGATCCTGGTCTCGTTCCTCGCCGTGGTCCTGGTGAGGCTCGCCCAGACGCTCAGGGCGACCACCAAGCTCGTGGCGGACGTGACCGACCAGGCCGTTCCGCTGTTGGCCGACGCCTCGGCGACGGTGCGCTCCGCGCAGACCCAGCTGGACAAGGTCGACGCCATCGCGAGCGACGTCCAGGAGGTCACCTCCAACGCCTCCGCGCTCTCCACGACCGTCGCCTCCACCTTCGGCGGCCCCCTCGTCAAGGTCGCCGCGTTCGGCTACGGCGTACGGCAGGCCCTCGGCCGCCGCACCGCACCCGAGCCCGAACCGGAACCGGCGCGGGGCCGCGGCTCCGCCCGTCGCACGGTGATCGTCGGCCGGACCGTACCCTCGGCGCGCGGACGCAGGCGCGCACGCCGAAACGCCCGCGGACAGAAGGACTGATCGAGCGATGTTCCGCCGCACGTTCTGGTTCACCGCCGGCGCAGCCGCCGGTGTGTGGGCCACCACCAAGGTCAACCGCAAGCTCAAGCAGCTGACCCCCGAGAGCCTCGCGGCGCAGGCCGCGGACAAGGCGATCGAGACCGGTCACAAGCTCAAGGACTTCGCCCTCGACGTACGCGAGGGCATGGTCCGGCGCGAAGCCGAACTGGGCGGCGCCCTGGGCCTTCAAGCGCCGGTCGACCCCGACCTTCCCGTACAGCGGCACTTCGCCGTCGAAGCGGCCGAACCGCCCGCGAACGCGAACACGTACCGCACGCTCCCCCGCAACTCGAACAACCGGAATGAGGACCACTGATGGAGTCGGCTGAAATTCGCCGCCGCTGGCTGAGCTTCTTCGAGGAGCGCGGTCACACCGCCGTGCCTTCGGCGTCGCTCATCGCGGACGACCCGACTCTGCTGCTGGTCCCCGCGGGCATGGTCCCCTTCAAGCCGTACTTCCTCGGCGAGGTCAAGCCGCCAGCCCCGCGCGTCACCAGCGTGCAGAAGTGCGTCCGCACGCCGGACATCGAAGAGGTCGGCAAGACCACCCGGCACGGCACCTTCTTCCAGATGTGCGGCAACTTCTCCTTCGGGGACTACTTCAAGGAAGGTGCCATCCAGCTCGCCTGGGATGCGCTGACCAACTCCGTCGAGGACGGCGGCTACGGCCTCGACCCCGAGAAGCTCTGGATCACGGTCTACCTCGACGACGACGAGGCCGAGCAGATCTGGCGCGACAAGATCGGCGTTCCCGCCGAGCGCATCCAGCGCCTGGGCAAGAAGGACAACTTCTGGTCCATGGGCGTCCCGGGACCCTGCGGCCCGTGTTCGGAGATCAACTACGACCGCGGCCCCGAGTTCGGCGTCGAGGGCGGCCCGGCCGTCAACGACGAGCGCTACGTGGAGATCTGGAACCTGGTCTTCATGCAGTACGAGCGCGGCGCCGGCGACGGCAAGGAGGACTTCCCGATCCTCGGGGACCTGCCGTCGAAGAACATCGACACCGGTCTCGGCCTCGAACGCCTCGCCATGATCCTCCAGGGCGTACAGAACATGTACGAGACCGACACCCTGCGCGTCGTCATGGACAAGGCCACCGAGCTGACCGGCGTGCGCTACGGCGCCGAGCAGGGAACCGACGTCTCGCTCCGCGTCGTCGCCGACCACATCCGTACGTCGGTGATGCTCATCGGCGACGGCGTCACCCCCGGCAACGAGGGCCGCGGCTACGTGCTGCGCCGCATCATGCGCCGCGCCATCCGCAACATGCGTCTCATGGGCGCCACCGGCTCCGTGGTGAAGGACCTGGTCGACGTCGTGATCGACACGATGGGCCTCCAGTACCCGGAGCTGATCACCGACCGCAAGCGCATCGAGACGGTCGCGCTCGCCGAGGAGGCCGCCTTCCTCAAGGCCCTCAAGGGCGGCACCAACATCCTGGAGACCGCCGTCACCGAGACCAAGGCCGCCGGCGGCCAGGTCCTCGCCGGCGACAAGGCGTTCCTGCTCCACGACACCTGGGGCTTCCCGATCGACCTCACCCTGGAGATGGCCGCCGAGCAGGGGCTCTCCGTGGACGAGGACGGCTTCCGCCGCCTCATGCAGGAGCAGCGCGACAAGGCCAAGGCCGACGCCCGCGCCAAGAAGACCGGTCACGCCGACCTCTCCGCCTACCGCGAGGTCGCCGACACCTCCGGCGCCACCGAGTTCACCGGCTACACCTCCACCGCCGGCGAGTCCACCATCGTCGGCCTGCTGGTCGACGGCGTGCCCTCGCCCGCCGCCACCGAGGGCGACGAGGTCGAGGTCGTCCTCGACCGCACCCCCTTCTACGCCGAGGGCGGCGGCCAGCTCGCCGACACCGGCCGCATCCGGCTCGACACCGGCGCCGTGATCGAGATCCGCGACGTCCAGAAGCCGGTCCCCGGCGTCCACGTGCACAAGGGCGTCGTCCAGGTCGGCGAGGTGACGGTCGGGGCTCCTGTCTTCGCCTCCATCGACAGCACCCGCCGCCGCGCCATCGCCCGCGCCCACAGCGCCACGCACCTCACGCACCAGGCACTGCGCGACGCGCTCGGCCCGACGGCCGCCCAGGCCGGCTCGGAGAACTCGCCCGGCCGCTTCCGCTTCGACTTCGGTTCGCCCGCCGCCGTCCCCGGCACGGTCCTCACCGACGTCGAGCAGCGGATCAACGAGGTCCTCTCGCGGGAGCTCGACGTCCAGGCCGAGGTCATGTCCATCGACGAGGCCAAGAAGCAGGGCGCCATCGCCGAGTTCGGCGAGAAGTACGGCGAGCGGGTCCGCGTCGTCACCATCGGCGACTTCTCCAAGGAGCTGTGCGGTGGCACCCACGTCCACAACACCGCCCAGCTGGGTCTGGTGAAGCTGCTGGGCGAGTCCTCCATCGGCTCCGGCGTGCGCCGTATCGAGGCCCTTGTCGGCGTGGACGCGTACAACTTCCTCGCCCGGGAGCACACGGTCGTCGCCCAGCTCCAGGAGCTGGTCAAGGGCCGCCCCGAGGAGCTCCCCGAGAAGATCGCGGGCATGCTCGGCAAGCTCAAGGACGCCGAGAAGGAGATCGAGAAGTTCCGCGCGGAGAAGGTCCTCGCGGCCGCCGCCGGACTCGTCGAGTCCGCCAAGGACGTCCGCGGCACCGCCCTGGTCACCGGCCAGGTCCCCGACGGCACCTCCGCCGACGACCTGCGCAAGCTGGTCCTGGACGTGCGCGGGCGCATCCAGGGCGGCCGGCCGGCCGTCGTGGCCCTGTTCACCACGGCCAACGGTCGCCCGCTCACCGTCATCGCCACCAACGAGGCCGCCCGCGAGCGCGGTCTCAAGGCCGGTGACCTGGTGCGCGCCGCCGCCAAGACCCTCGGCGGCGGTGGCGGCGGCAAGCCGGACGTCGCCCAGGGCGGCGGCACCAACCCGGCCGCCATCGGCGACGCCGTCGCCGCCGTCGAACGCCTCGTCACCGAGACCGCGTGACGAGCGGGACGACGCCGATGCGCCGGGGCCGACGGCTCGCCGTCGATGTCGGGGACGCCCGGATCGGGGTCGCCTCGTGCGACCCCGACGGGATCCTGGCCACGCCGGTGGAGACCGTGCCGGGACGCGATGTCCCGGCCGCCCACCGGCGGCTCCGCCAACTCGTCGAGGAGTACGAGCCGATCGAGGTCGTCCTCGGCCTGCCGCGCTCCCTCGGCGGCGGCGAGGGCCCGGCGGCCCTCAAGGTCCGGGAGTTCGCCCAGGCGTTCGCCCGCTCGATCGCACCCGTTCCGGTGCGGTTGGTGGACGAGAGGATGACCACAGTGACGGCCGCTCAGGGGATGCGCGCCTCGGGCGTGAAGTCCAAGAAGGGCCGGTCTGTCATCGACCAGGCTGCCGCTGTGGTGATCCTTCAGAACGCTCTGGAGTCCGAACGGGCGTCAGGCAACCCCCCGGGTGAGGGCGTCGAAGTGGTTGTCTGATCGCGATACGGTAACGTTCCGCGCGATGCGGCGGTGTTCGAACAAACACCGCACAGCGAAGCGAAGAGACGGAACGGCGTCTCGCGGCTCTAGGGGATCGATGACTGAGTATGGCCGGGGCCCCGGCTCCGAACCGTGGCATCCCGAGGACCCCTTGTACGGGGACCAGGGATGGGGAGGCCAGCAGGCCGCCCACGGCCAGGGCCAGTACGGCGACCAGCAGCAGTCCTTTCCGCAGGACCCGTACGCCCAGCAGCAGTCCTATCCGCAGGACCCGTACGCCCAGAACCACCAGCAGTACCAGCAGCAGGATCAGCAGCAGAACCAGCAACAGTACGACGAGCAGAACCAGCAGCCGTACGCCCAGCAGAACCAGCAGCAGCAGCAGTACGGCACGCCTCAGCAGGACCCGTACGCCCAGCAGCCGGGTGCCCAGCCGCAGTACGACGGCGGCTGGGACACCGGGCAGCAGGCCGCCATGCCGTACGGGGCCGAGCCCCAGGACCCGTACGCCCAGCAGCCCGGCGGCTACGACGCAGCGCAGGACTACTACGGCACCCCTGAGGCCTACCCTCCGCCGCAGCCCCCGGGCCGCCGCGACGCCGCAGCCGAGCAACAGCAGCAGTCGCCGACGGACTGGGATCCGGAGGCGCCGCAGGAGGAGACGCACCCCTTCTTCACCGGTGCGGACGAACCGGCCGGCCGCGAGCCGCGCGACGACGATGACCCGGACGACGACGGTTCGCGCGCCTCGCGCCGCGATCGCGGCGGCAGCGACCGGCGGGGCGGCAAGGGCAAGAAGAAGAGCCGCAGCGGCGTCGCCTGTCTGGTGGTCTCCGTCGTCCTGGTCGGCGGCCTCGGCGGAGTCAGCTACGTCGGCTACACCTTCTGGAAGAAGCAGTTCGGCGCTCCGGCCGACTACGCGGGGGCGGGTACCGGCCAGGTCGAGGTCGAGATCCCCGAAGGGTCGCTCGGCTACGACATCGCCAACATCCTGCGCAAGAAGGGCGTCATCAAGTCCTCCGACGCCTTCGTCGCCGCGCAGAATGACAACCCCAAGGGCAAGTTGCTCCAGGCCGGCGTCTACCTCATGAAGAAGGAGATGTCCGCCGCCAGCGCGATCGACCTGATGCTCGACCCCAAGAGCCAGAACGCTTTCGTGATCCCCGAGGGCACCCGTAACGTCACGGTCTACGCGAAGATCGACGAGCGGCTGGAACTGGAGAAGGGCACGACGGCGAAGGTCGCCAAAACCAAGGCGGAGTCCCTGGGCCTGCCCGACTGGGCGGACGACAACCCGGATGTGAAGGACCCGCTGGAAGGCTTCCTGTACCCGGCCGCCTATCCGGTCGCCAAGGGGTCGAAGCCCGAGGACGCGCTGAAGCGGATGGTCACGCGGGCCAACAAGGAGTACGACAAGCTCGACCTGCCGGCGAGTGCGAAGGAGCTCGGTCTCAAGAACCCGTGGGAACTGATCACCGTCGCGAGCCTCGTACAGGTCGAGGGCAAGTACAAGCACGACTTCGACAAGGTCGCACGCGTCGTCTACAACCGTCTCAAGCCGGGCAACATGGAGACGGTCGGGCGGCTCGAATTCGACTCCACGGTCAATTACATCAAGGGCCAGAGCACCCTGGACATCGGCGCGGTCGACGAGGTCCGGAAGATCGACGACCCGTACAACACCTACAAGATCATCGGCCTGCCCTCCGGCCCGATCAGTAATCCTGGCGCGGACGCCCTGCACTCGGCGATGAACCCCAAGCCGGGCCCCTGGTACTACTTCGTCTCGATCAACGAGGACAAGACGGTCTTCGCCGAGACCAACGAGGAGCACGAGAAGAACCGGCGGGAGTACGAAGAAGGGAAGTCCGGCCAGTGAGCGAGCCTCGCCGGGCGGCCGTCCTCGGCTCGCCCATCGCCCACTCCCTCTCCCCGGTCCTGCACCGCGCCGCGTACGCCGAGCTCGGCCTCCACGACTGGTCCTACGACCGGTTCGAGGTCGACGAGGCGGCGTTGCCGGGCTTCGTCGCGGGGCTGGACCCCTCCTGGGCCGGGCTGTCGCTGACCATGCCGCTCAAGCGGGCGATCATCCCGCTGCTCGACGAGATCAGCGCGACGGCCGCCTCGGTGGAGGCCGTCAACACGGTCGTGTTCACCGAGGATGGGCGGCGGGTCGGTGACAACACCGACATCCCCGGCATGATCGCCGCTCTGCGGGAGCGCGGTATCGACGAGGTCGACTCCGCCGCGGTCCTCGGCGCCGGAGCCACCGCCTCCTCCGCACTCGCCGCGCTCTCCGCGGTCTGCGCCGGACCCGTGACGGCGTACGTGCGCGGCCCCGAGCGCGCGGCCGAGATGCGGGCCTGGGGGGAACGGCTCGGCGTCGATGTCGTGATCGCCGACTGGGCGGACGCGGCAGCGGCACTGACCGCGCCACTCGTCGTCGCCACCACCCCGGCCGGTGCCACCGACGCCCTGGCCCAATCCGTGCCGGCGGCCCCGGGCATCCTCTTCGACGTGCTGTACGAGCCGTGGCCCACCGGGCTCGCCGCCGCCTGGTCGGCGCACGGCGGGGCCGTCGTCGGCGGACTCGACCTCCTCGTGCACCAGGCACTGCTCCAGGTCGAGCAGATGACCGGCCGCGTCCCGGCGCCGCTGACCGCCATGCGGCAGGCCGGGGAAGCCGCGCTCGCGGCCCGCTGACGGGCCACCGGGCCCGCGCCGTCCGTCCGTCTGCTGGACCGGCGGCCGGATCGCGCCCCCGGTCGTGGGAGGATCAAAGGCGGCGGGCCAGGGCCGCGCACCCGGTGGCGCCGTTGGATTTCAGGCGCGAGCATGAGGAGCACCGTTGAGCAGGTTGCGCTGGCTGACCGCGGGGGAGTCGCACGGCCCCGCACTGGTGGCGACGCTGGAGGGCCTTCCCGCCGGCGTCCCGATCACCACGGAGATGGTGGCGGAGGCGCTGGCCCGGCGACGGCTCGGTTACGGCCGCGGCGCGCGGATGAAGTTCGAGAAGGACGAGGTCACCTTCCTCGGCGGCGTACGCCACGGCCTCACCATGGGCTCCCCGGTCGCCGTCATGGTCGGCAACACCGAGTGGCCCAAGTGGGAGCAGGTCATGTCGGCCGACCCGGTCGACCCCGACGAGCTGGCGAAGCTCGCCCGCAACGCCCCGCTGACCCGCCCCCGGCCCGGCCACGCCGACCTCGCGGGGATGCAGAAGTACGGCTTCGACGAGGCCCGGCCGGTCCTGGAGCGCGCCAGCGCCCGGGAGACCGCCGCGCGTGTCGCCCTCGGGGCCGTCGCCCGCTCCTACCTCAAGGAGACCGCGGGCATCGAGATCGTCAGCCATGTCGTCGAGCTGGCCGCCGCCAAGGCGCCGTACGGGGTCGTCCCCGTCCCCGCCGACGTGGAGAAACTGGACGCCGACCCGGTCCGCTGCCTGGACGCCGACGCGTCCAAGGCGATGGTGGCCGAGATCGACCAGGCCCACAAGGACGGCGACACCCTCGGCGGGGTCGTCGAGGTGCTGGCGTACGGCGTGCCCGTCGGACTCGGCTCGCACGTGCACTGGGACCGGCGCCTGGACGCCCGGCTCGCCGCCGCGCTCATGGGTATCCAGGCCATCAAGGGCGTCGAGGTCGGCGACGGCTTCGAGCTGGCCCGGGTCCCCGGCTCCCAGGCGCACGACGAGATCGTCGCCACCGAGGACGGCATCAGGCGCACCTCCGGGCGGTCCGGCGGCACCGAGGGCGGGCTCACCACCGGCGAGCTGCTGCGCGTGCGCGCCGCGATGAAGCCCATCGCGACCGTGCCGCGCGCCCTGGCCACCGTGGACATCGTCACCGGCGAGGCCACCAAGGCCCATCACCAGCGCTCCGACGTCTGCGCCGTCCCTGCCGCGGGCATCGTGGCGGAGGCCATGGTGGCCCTCGTCCTGGCCGACGCGGTCGCGGAGAAGTTCGGCGGCGACAGCGTCCCCGAGACCCACCGCAACGTCCAGTCGTACCTCGACCACCTCCAGATCCGATGAGCGGCCCCCTGGTCGTCCTCGTCGGCCCGATGGGCGTCGGCAAGTCCACCGTCGGCGAACTGCTCGCCGCGCGGCTCGGCACCACCTACCGGGACACCGACGCCGACGTCGTCGCCGCGGCCGGCAAACCGATCGCGGAGATCTTCTACGACGAGGGCGAGGAGCACTTCCGCGCCCTGGAGCGCCGGGCCGTCGAGGCGGCCGTCGCCGGGCACCCGGGCGTCCTCTCCCTCGGCGGCGGGGCCGTCCTGGACGCGGCGACCAGGGAGCTGCTGGCCGGCCGTCCGGTCGCCTACCTCTCCATGGACGTGGACGAGGCCGTCCGCCGCGTCGGCCTGGGCGCCGCCCGCCCCCTGCTCGCGGTCAACCCGCGCCGGCAGTGGCGCGATCTGATGGATGCCCGCCGCCACCTCTACGAAGAGGTCGCCCGCACCGTCGTCGCCACCGACGAGCACACCCCCGAAGAGGTCGCCCAGGCGATCATCGACGCACTGGAACTGCCGGAGGGCCAAGCCGCCCCCGGCGTGGAGAACACCGGCATGACGCAGCAGGGACCCACCCGCATCCAGGTCGCAGGCTCCGCGGGCTCCGACCCGTACGAGGTCCTCGTCGGCCACCAGCTCCTGGGCGAGCTGCCCCAGCTGATCGGCGACCGCGCGCGACGCGTCGCCGTCCTGCACCCGGAGGCGCTCGCCGAGACCGGTGAGGCGGTCCGTCAGGACCTCGCCGGCCAGGGGTACGAGGCCATCGCCATCCAACTGCCCAACGCGGAGGAGGCCAAGACCGCCGAGGTCGCCGCCTACTGCTGGAAGGCGCTCGGCCAGACCGGCTTCACCCGCACCGACGTCATCGTCGGCATCGGGGGCGGCGCCACCACGGACGTCGCCGGGTTCGTCGCCGCCACCTGGCTGCGCGGGGTGCGCTGGATCGCGATCCCGACCACCGTGCTCGGCATGGTCGACGCGGCCGTCGGCGGCAAGACCGGCATCAACACCGCCGAGGGCAAGAACCTGGTGGGCGCCTTCCACCCGCCCGCCGGGGTCCTCTGCGACCTCGCCGCGCTGGACTCGCTGCCGGTCAACGACTACGTCTCCGGCATGGCCGAGATCATCAAGGCCGGGTTCATCGCCGACCCGGTCATCCTGGACCTGGTCGAGGCCGACCCCGAGGGCGCGCGCACCCCGGCCGGGCCGCACACCGCCGAGCTGATCGAGCGGTCCATCCGGGTCAAGGCCGAGGTCGTCTCCAGCGACCTCAAGGAGTCCGGTCTCCGCGAGATCCTCAACTACGGCCACACCCTGGCCCACGCCATCGAGAAGAACGAGCGCTACAAGTGGCGCCACGGCGCGGCCGTCTCCATCGGCATGGTCTTCGCCGCCGAGCTGGGCCGGCTCGCCGGACGCCTCGACGACGCCACCGCCGACCGGCACCGCAGTGTCCTCGCGTCGGTGGGCCTGCCGCTCGCCTACCGCGGCGACCAGTGGCCCAAGCTGCTGGAGAACATGAAGGTCGACAAGAAGTCGCGCGGCGACCTGCTGCGCTTCATCGTCCTGGACGGCATCGGCAGGCCCACCGTCCTGGAGGGACCCGACCCGGCCGTGCTGCTCGCCGCCTACGGGGAGGTCTCCGCGTGACCCGCAGGGTATTCGTCCTGAACGGCCCCAACCTCGGACGGCTCGGCTCGCGTGAACCCGACGTCTACGGAGCCACCTCCTACGCCGGACTCGTCGACGCCTGCACGACCCTCGGCAAGGAGCTCGGCTTCGACGTCGAGGTGCGGGAGACCAACGACGAGGGCCAGCTCATCCGCTGGCTCCACGAGGCGGCGGACGGATCGATTCCGGTCATTCTCAACCCGGGCGCGTTCACGCACTACTCGTACGGCATGCGGGACGCGGCCGCCCAGCGCACCGCCCCGCTGATCGAGGTGCACATCTCCAACCCGTACACCCGCGAGGAGTTCCGGCACACGTCCGTGGTCGCCGCGGTGGCCACGGGCACGGTGGCCGGGTTCGGCATCGGCTCCTACCGGCTCGCTTTGCGCGCCCTGGCCGACGAACTGACGGACTGACACCCCGCGGATGCCCGTCCGCACTCCGCACGGCCGACGGGCACTTCGCACCCTCCCGGGCCGTTCACCCCGAGACGGCCCGGGAAGGTACGGTGGCCGTCCCATCAGCGTCAGTTGCAGTTACGAGACGGAGTGGCACCGGATGCAGCACGCAGCGGGGGCCCCGCTGCCGCCGCCCCACGGCCCCGGTATCGGGAACGTCGGCCGGCCGTACCAGGCCCAGCACGCCGGGCACCCCGGCCCGCCCCCGATATCCCCGCCGCCGCCCCTTCCGGGGCAGGCGCCCCAGGCTCCCGGCCAGGCCCCGCCCCCGTCCTCCGGCCGGCCCCAGCAGCCCGCCGCCCCCGGCCGGTCCCCGCAGCCGAGCTGGAGCGGCACCGGACCCACGCCGCCGCCCGCCGGGCAGGTCACCGGGCACACCGGGCACGTCCAGCTGCCCCCGGGCGGTCCCGTTCCGCTGCCGGCACCGCCCGTCGGGGCCGGCACCGGCGGTGCGACGCTCGCCGTCCTGCTCATCGGCCCCGCCGGGGCGGGCAAGACCACGGTCGCCAAGCTCTGGGCGGCCCGCCGCCGGGTGCCCACCGCCCACGTCTCCCTGGACGACGTCCGCGAATGGGTCCGCTCCGGCTTCGCCGACCCGCAGGCCGGCTGGAACGACCACTCCGAGGCCCAGTACCGGCTGGCCCGCCGCACCTGCGGCTTCGCCGCCCGCAACTTCCTCGCCAACGGCATCTCCTGCATCCTCGACGACGCCGTCTTCCCCGACCGCCCGGTCGTCGGCCTCGGCGGCTGGAAGCGCCACGTGGGCCCCGGCCTGCTGCCCGTGGTCCTGCTGCCCGGCCTGGAGATCGTCCTGGAGCGCAACGCCGCCCGCAGCGGCAACCGCAGGCTCTCCGACGAGGAGGTCGCCCGCATCCACGGCCGGATGGCCGGCTGGTACGGCTCCGGCCTCCCGATCATCGACAACTCCACGTACGACGTCGAGACCACCGCGCGTGTCCTGGACGACGTACTGGCCCGCTCCATCGCGAGCCCGCCCACCTGGTAGCCGTCGCGGGCCCGCCGGGCCGGGCGGGCCCCCGACGGCGGGCGACCGGACGGCGCCTCGCCGGCCGGAACCCCGGTCGGGTGCGCCGGCCGGGCGGGGAGCCGTCCTCGCTCGTACGCTCGAACCATGTCAGAGGTGCACGCCGTCCGACGCGGGCTGCTCCGCGACCGGTGCGCCGCCGCGGGCTCCGCGGCCGCCCTGGTCTCCCGGCCCGCCAACGTCCGCTATCTCGCGGGCGGAGCGCCGCCCGGGGCCGTGCTGCTGCTCGGCCCCGGCGAGGACGTTCTGCTCTGCCCCCGCGCCCCGACCGGTGAACCCGCCCACGGGCGGCCCGACGAGGCGCTCCGGATCGACCTCCTGCCCGCCCCGGACGGGGACCCGGTGGTCGCCGCTGCTGGCCTCGCCGCCTCGGCGGGCGCCGATTCGCTCGCCGTCGAGGAACACGATCTGACCGTGGCCCGGCACCGCGCCATGGGGAAGGCCGCCCCACGCCTGATCCTGGCCGATCTGGGCTTCACCGTGGAGCAGCAGCGGATCGTCAAGGACGAGGAGGAGATCGGCTGCCTCCGGATCGCCGCCGAGATCACCGACCAGGCCCTCGGCGAACTCCTCGAATCGATCCTCGTCGGCCGCACCGAGCGGCATCTCGCCCTCGAACTGGAGCGCCGCCTGGTCGACCACGGGGCGGACGGCCCCGCCTTCGCCACCTCCGTGGCCACCGGCCCCAACTCCGGCCAGGGCCGCCACCGGCCCTCGGACCGCAGGGTGGAGGAGGGGGATTTCCTCTCCGTCCGCCTCGGGGCGAGCTACCACGGCTACCGCTGCGAGATCGGCCGGACCTTCGTCATCGGCACCGCCCCCGCCGAGTGGCAGATCGAGCTCTACGACCTCGTTTTCGCCGCTCAGCGGGCCGGCCGGGAAGCCCTGGCGCCGGGGGCCGCCTACCGGGACGTGGACCGTGCGGCCCGGCATCCGCTGGAGTCGGCGGGCCACGGAGAGGGACTTCAGCCGAGGACCGGGCACGGTGTGGGCCTGGAAATCGAGGAGGACCCGCAACTGGCACCGACAGCCATGGGTAAACTGGACGCTTGTGTGCCGGTCACCGTCGAACCGGGGGTCCACCTCCCGGGCCGGGGCGGTGTCCGGATCGATGACACGCTCGTCGTGCGCCCCGAGGCGGACGGCGGACCCGAGCTACTCACCATGACGACCAAGGAGCTGCTCGCGCTCTAGCGCGCATCCTCGGTCGTTCCACCAGCTTCAGTCCAGGAGATTCCGCAACCGTGGCTTCCACGAACGACCTCAAGAACGGCCTGGTGCTCAAGCTCGACGGAGGCCAGCTCTGGTCCGTCGTCGAGTTCCAGCACGTCAAGCCCGGCAAGGGCCCCGCCTTCGTGCGCACCAAGCTCAAGAACGTGCTCTCCGGCAAGGTCGTCGACAAGACGTTCAACGCCGGCGTGAAGGTCGAGACGGCCACCATTGACCGCCGAGACATGCAGTTCTCGTACATGGACGGCGAGTACTTCGTCTTCATGGACATGAGCACCTACGACCAGCTCATGGTCGAGCGCAAGGCCGTCGGCGACGCCGCCAACTTCCTGATCGAGGGCTTCACCGCCTCCGTCGCCCAGCACGAGGGCGAGGTGCTCTACGTCGAGCTGCCCGCCGCCGTCGAGCTGACGATCCAGCACACCGACCCGGGCGTCCAGGGCGACCGCTCCACCGGCGGCACCAAGCCGGCCACGCTGGAGACCGGTTACGAGATCGGCGTGCCGCTCTTCATCAGCACCGGCGAGAAGATCAAGGTCGACACCCGCTCGGGCGACTACCTCGGCCGGGTGAACAGCTAACCGTGGCTGCCCGGAACAAGGCCCGCAAGCGCGCCTTCCAGATCCTCTTCGAGGCCGACCAGCGCGGTGAGTCCGTGCAGAGCGTCCTCGCGGACTGGGTTCGGCTCTCGCGGACCGACGACCGTCAGCCGCCGGTCGGTGAGTTCACGATGGAGCTCGTCGAGGGGTACGCGCAGTACGCGGACCGGATCGACGACCTGATCGTCACCTACGCCGTGGACTGGGAGATCGACCGCATGCCGGTCGTCGACCGGAGCATCCTGCGGCTCGGTGCGTACGAGCTGATCTGGATGGACGAGACCCCGGACGCCGTGGCGATCGACGAGGCCGTCCAGCTCGCCAAGGAGTTCTCCACCGATGACTCCCCGTCCTTCGTGAACGGCCTGCTGGCCCGTTTCAAGGACCTGAAGCCGAACCTCCGCCGGGAGCAGTAGCCCCGGCCGCGACGGTTCGGTCGCACACACCACGAAGGGCCCGGGGTCAGCCGACCGTGGGCCCTTCGTCGTACCCGGGAACCCCCGCGCCGGCCGCATGGGCCCGGGGCGCGGGCCGGGAACGCAGACGCCGGGAGGGCGGGGGCACGAAGGTCCCCGCCCACCCGGCGGCACGTTTCTGCTGTGGGGCCCCGCCCCGCTCGCTCAGCCCTCGTCGTGGGAGACCGCGCGGCGCGCGTCCGCGTCCAGCACGCCCCAGCTGATGAGCTGCTCCGTGAGGACGGAAGGCGACTGGTCGTAGATGACGGCGAGCGTGCGCAGGTCGTCCTGGCGGATCGAGAGCACCTTGCCGTTGTAGTCACCGCGCTGGCTCTGGATGGTCGCCGCGTAGCGCTGCAGCGGACCGGCCTTCTCCGGCGGGACGTGGGCGAGGCGCTCCAGGTCCAGGACGAGCTTCGGCGGCGGCTCCGCGGCCCCGCCCGGCGTCGTACCGGGCAGCAGCTCCTGCACCGGGACCCCGTAGAAATCCGCCAGCTCGGCGAGGCGCTGTACGGTCACCGCACGGTCGCCGCGCTCGTACGAACCGACCACGACGGCCTTCCAGCGACCCTGGGACTTCTCCTCCACGCCGTGGAGGGAAAGGCCCTGCTGGGTGCGGATGGCACGGAGTTTGGCCCCGAGCTGTTTTGCGTATTCGCTGGACATATGGCTCCCCGGACGCTGGAACAGTGTGCGGCTCCGCCGCGTGGCTGGTAACTCACTGTGAGGTTACGCAGCGTTACTTGGATGCGTCAAGCCGAATGGTCCGGACCGGTGCCTCCCGGGGGCGGGGCCAGGGCCGGGCGCAAGCCCTGGTAGCGTGGATGACGCAATTTCGACGTCCTTTAACGATCCGTCCCGTGAGGCGGAGAAGGAGGTCCGTTTCCTATGGACGCACAGCACGACCACACCGGCAACGCGGCACGCCCCGTTCTCGAGGCCCCCGACATCGCCCGTGTTCTGACCCGTATCGCCCACGAGATCGTCGAACGCGCCAAGGGCGCCGACGACGTGGTGCTGCTCGGCATCCCGACCCGAGGCGTCTTCCTCGCCCGTCGGCTGGCCGAGAAACTCCAGGAGATCACCGGCCGGAAGACGCCGGTCGGATCGCTCGACATCACCATGTACCGCGACGACCTGCGGATGCGCCCGGCGCGCGCCCTGGCCCGTACCGACATCCCCGGCGAGGGGATCGAGGGCAGCCTGGTCGTCCTGGTCGACGACGTGCTCTTCTCCGGCCGCACGATCCGCGCCGCCCTCGACGCGCTCGGCGACATCGGCCGCCCCCGCGCGGTGCAGCTCGCGGTCCTGGTCGACCGCGGCCACCGGGAGCTCCCGATCCGCGCGGACTACGTCGGCAAGAACCTCCCCACGTCGCTGCGGGAGACGGTCAAGGTCCAGCTCGCCGAGGAGGACGGCCGCGACGCCGTGCTGCTGGGCGTCAAGCAGGCCGCCCCCGCGGACACGCAGTAGCCCGAGCCCTCCCGTACGGCCTTTCGGGTACGTACGGCCGCTCCCGCGTGCCCGCATGCCTGAAACTCCCTCCAGCAACCCGGAGACCCCCCAGATGAAGCGTCACCTCATCTCGGCCGCCGACCTCACCCGCGACGACGCCGTCCTGATCCTCGACACCGCCGAGGAGATGGCCAGGGTCGCGGACCGGCCGATCAAGAAGCTCCCCACCCTGCGCGGCCGTACCGTCGTCAACCTCTTCTTCGAGGACTCGACCCGCACCCGCATCTCCTTCGAGGCGGCCGCCAAACGGCTGTCCGCCGACGTCATCAACTTCTCCGCCAAGGGGTCGTCCGTCTCCAAGGGCGAGTCCCTGAAGGACACCGCGCTGACCCTGGAGGCGATGGGCGCCGACGCCGTCGTCATCCGGCACGGCGCCTCCGGAGCCCCCTACCGGCTCGCCACCTCCGGCTGGATCGACGGGGCCGTGGTCAACGCCGGCGACGGCACCCACGAACACCCCACCCAGGCCCTGCTGGACGCCTTCACGATGCGCCGCCGGCTCGTCGGCGCCGACGTCGGGCTCGGCCGCGACCTGGACGGCCGCCGCATCACGATCGTCGGCGACATCCTGCACAGTCGTGTCGCCCGCTCCAACGTCCACCTGCTCACCACGCTCGGCGCGCACGTCACCCTGGTGGCCCCGCCCACCCTGGTCCCCGTCGGCGTCGAGAAGTGGCCCTGCGACGTCAGCTACAGCCTCGACGACGTGCTGGCGAAGTCCGATGCGGTGATGATGCTGCGTGTGCAGCGTGAACGGATGAACGCCGCGTACTTCCCGACCGAGCGCGAGTACTCCCGCCGCTACGGCCTGGACGGCGAGCGGATGGCGAAGATGCCCGAACACGCCATCGTCATGCACCCCGGCCCGATGGTCCGCGGCATGGAGATCACCGCCGAGGTCGCCGACTCCGACCGCTGCACGGTCGTCGAGCAGGTCGCCAACGGCGTCTCCATCCGCATGGCCGTGCTCTACCTGCTGCTCGGCGGCTCCGACACCGCGCTGTCCGCCGCCCCCGCCCGTACCGAGGAGAACAAGTAACCATGAGCAAGATCATTGTCCGCGGTGCGCGGATCCTCGGCGGCGAGCCGCAGGACGTACTGATCGACGGGGAGACCGTCACCGAGGTGGGCACCGGCCTCGACGCCGCCGGCGCCACCGTGATCGAGGCCGAGGGGCAGATCCTGCTGCCCGGCCTGGTCGACCTGCACACCCATCTGCGCGAGCCCGGCCGCGAGGACTCCGAGACCGTCCTCACCGGCACCAAGGCCGCGGCCGTCGGCGGCTTCACCGCCGTGCACGCCATGGCCAACACCTTCCCCGTCGCCGACACCGCCGGCGTCGTCGAGCAGGTCTGGCGCCTCGGCAAGGAGTCCGGCTACTGCGACGTCCAGCCCGTGGGCGCCGTCACCGTCGGCCTGGAGGGCAAGCAGCTCGCCGAGCTCGGCGCGATGCACGACTCCGCCGCCGGGGTGAAGGTCTTCTCCGACGACGGCAAGTGCGTCGACGACGCGGTGATCATGCGCCGCGCCCTGGAGTACGTGAAGGCCTTCGACGGCGTCGTCGCCCAGCACGCCCAGGAGCCCCGCCTCACCGAGGGCGCCCAGATGAACGAGGGCATCGTCTCCGCCGAACTCGGGCTCGGCGGCTGGCCCGCCGTCGCCGAGGAGTCGATCATCGCCCGCGACGTCCTCCTCGCCGCCCACGTCGGCTCCCGCGTCCACATCTGCCACCTCTCCACGGCCGGCTCCGTGGAGATCGTCCGCTGGGCCAAGTCCAAGGGCTGGAACGTCACCGCCGAGGTCACCCCGCACCACCTCCTCCTCACCGACGAGCTGGTCCGCACCTACAACCCGGTCTACAAGGTGAACCCGCCGCTGCGCACCGAGGCCGACGTCCTGGCCCTGCGCGAGGCGCTCGCCGACGGCACGATCGACTGCGTCGCCACCGACCACGCCCCGCACCCGCACGAGGACAAGGACTGCGAGTGGGCCGCGGCCGCCATGGGCATGGTGGGCCTGGAGACCGCGCTCTCGGTCGTCCAGCAGACGATGGTGGACACCGGCCTGATGGACTGGGCGGGCGTCGCGGACCGCATGTCCTTCCGCCCCGCGGCCATCGGCCGGCTCGAAGGACACGGCCGCCCCGTCTCGGCGGGTGAGCCCGCCAACCTCACTCTGGTCGATCCGGCATACCGTGGAGCCGTGGACCCCGCGGGCTTCGCGTCCCGCAGCCGAAACACCCCCTACGAGGGCCGTGAGCTGCCGGGCCGCGTCACCCACACCTTCCTGCGGGGCCGTGCCACGGTCGTCGACGGGAAGCTCGCGTGACAACTCTGACCCCCCTGTACCACCTGGCCGCCGAGCAGAAGTCGGCGGAAGTGACGGACTGGGCCGCCCGCATCGCCTGGGTGATCGGCCTGTTCGTCTTCATCGCCTTCGTCTACTGGCTGATGCGCCAGGGCTGGAAGTGGCGCGCCAGCCTCCAGTCCGATCTGCCGGAGCTCCCGGCCACCCCCGAGGACTTCGACGGCGACGAGACGCTGCTGACGCTCCACGGGCGCTACCACGCCTCCACCACCGCCGGGCAGTGGCTCGACCGGATCGTCGCGCACGGCCTCGGCACCCGCAGCCGCACCGAGCTCACGCTCACCGCCCGCGGCCTGGACGTCGTACGCCCCGGGGCGGCCGACTTCTTCATCCCGGCCGACGCCCTGCGCGAGGCCCGCCTCGACAAGGCGCTCGCGGGCAAGGTCCTTCCCGAGGGCGGCCTGCTGATCATCACCTGGGCGCACGGCGAGACGCTGATCGACTCCGGCTTCCGCTCCGACCACGCAGCCGAGCACCAGGCCTGGGTCGACGCCGTCAGCCGGCTCACCGGCGCACCGGCCGCCACGGAACTCACCAGCACCCCTACGGAAGGCACCGCACGATGACGATCTCCACCCGGGGGGCCCAGACCCCCGCCGTACTCGTCCTGGAGGACGGCCGCGCCTTCCGCGGCCGTGCCTACGGGGCCGTGGGGGAGACCTTCGGCGAAGCGGTGTTCTCCACCGGCATGACCGGCTACCAGGAAACGCTGACCGACCCCTCGTACCACCGCCAGGTCGTCGTCATGACGGCCCCGCACGTCGGCAACACCGGCGTGAACGACGAGGACCCCGAGTCCGCTCGCATCTGGGTCTCCGGCTACGTCGTCCGCGACCCCGCCCGCAAGCCCTCCAACTGGCGCTCCCAGCGCTCGCTGGACGAGGAACTGGCGGCGCAGGGCGTCGTCGGCATCAGCGGCGTCGACACCCGCGCCCTCACCCGCCACCTGCGCGAGCGCGGCGCGATGCGCGTCGGGATCTTCTCCGGCGAGGCGCTGGCCGACGAGGCCGCACTGCTGGCCAGGGTCCAGCAGGCACCCGAGATGGTGGGCGCCGACCTCTCCGCCGAGGTCGCCACCAAGGAGGCCTACGTCGTCCCCGCGATCGGCACGAAGAAGTTCACCGTCGCTGCGATCGACCTCGGCATCAAGGGTATGACCCCGCGCCGGATGGCCGAACGCGGCATCGAGGTGCACGTGCTGCCCGCCACCGCCACGCTGGAGGAGGTGTACGCCGTGAACCCGGACGGCGTCTTCTTCTCCAACGGCCCCGGCGACCCGTCCACCGCCGACCACCCGGTCGCCCTCATGCGCGGCGTCCTGGAGCGCTCCACCCCGCTCTTCGGCATCTGCTTCGGCAACCAGATCCTCGGCCGCGCGCTCGGCTTCGGCACCTACAAGCTGAAGTACGGCCACCGCGGCATCAACCAGCCGGTGCAGGACCGCACCACAGGCAAGGTCGAGGTCACCGCGCACAACCACGGCTTCGCCGTCGACGCCCCGCTGGACCAGGTCTCCGACACGGAGTTCGGCCGGGCCGAGGTCTCCCACGTCTGCCTGAACGACCAGGTGGTCGAGGGCCTCCAGCTCCTGGACCGGCCCGCCTTCAGCGTCCAGTACCACCCCGAGGCGGCCGCGGGCCCGCACGACGCCGCGTACCTCTTCGACCGTTTCACCACCCTGATGGAGGGCCAGCGTGCCTAAGCGCTCCGATATCCAGTCCGTCCTGGTCATCGGCTCCGGTCCGATCGTCATCGGCCAGGCCGCCGAGTTCGACTACTCCGGCACCCAGGCCTGCCGCGTCCTCAAGGCCGAGGGCCTGCGCGTCATCCTGGTGAACTCCAACCCGGCGACGATCATGACCGACCCGGAGATCGCCGACGCCACCTACGTCGAGCCGATCACCCCCGAGTTCGTCGAGAAGATCATTGCCAAGGAGCGCCCCGACGCGCTCCTGCCCACCCTCGGCGGCCAGACCGCGCTGAACACCGCGATCTCCATGCACGAGAACGGCGTCCTGGAGAAGTACGGCGTCGAGCTCATCGGCGCCAACGTCGAGGCGATCAACAAGGGCGAGGACCGCGACCTCTTCAAGGGCGTCGTCGCGGCCGTCAAGGAGAAGATCGGCTACGGCGAGTCCGCCCGCTCCGTCATCTGCCACACCATGGACGACGTCATCGCCGGCGTCGACACCCTCGGCGGCTACCCCGTCGTCGTCCGCCCCTCCTTCACCATGGGCGGCGCCGGCTCCGGCTTCGCCCACGACGAGGAGGAGCTGCGCCGCATCGCCGGACAGGGCCTCACGCTCTCCCCGACCACCGAGGTGCTCCTGGAGGAGTCCATCCTCGGCTGGAAGGAGTACGAGCTGGAGCTGATGCGCGACAGGAACGACAACGTCGTGGTCGTCTGCTCCATCGAGAACTTCGACCCGATGGGCGTCCACACCGGCGACTCCATCACCGTCGCCCCGTCGATGACGCTCACCGACCGCGAGTACCAGCGGCTGCGCGACGTCGGCATCGCGATCATCCGCGAGGTCGGCGTCGACACCGGCGGCTGCAACATCCAGTTCGCCATCGACCCCGCCGACGGCCGGGTCATCGTCATCGAGATGAACCCGCGCGTCTCCCGCTCCTCGGCGCTCGCCTCCAAGGCGACCGGCTTCCCGATCGCCAAGATCGCCGCCAAGCTGGCCGTCGGCTACACCCTGGACGAGATCCCCAACGACATCACCGAGAAGACGCCGGCCTCCTTCGAACCGACCCTCGACTACGTCGTCGTCAAGGCCCCGCGCTTCGCCTTCGAGAAGTTCCCCTCCGCCGACTCCACCCTCACCACCACCATGAAGTCGGTGGGCGAGGCCATGGCGATCGGCCGGAACTTCACCGAGGCCCTCCAGAAGGCCCTGCGCTCCCTGGAGAAGAAGGGCTCGCAGTTCGCCTTCACCGGCCCGGTCGGCGACAAGGCCGAGCTGCTGGCCGAGGCGGTCCGCCCCACCGACGGCCGCATCAACACCGTCATGCAGGCGATCCGGGCCGGAGCCACCCAGGAGGAGGTCTTCGACTCCACGAAGATCGACCCCTGGTTCGTGGACCAGCTCTTCCTGATCAAGGAGATCGCCGACGAGCTGGCCTCCGCGGAGCGCCTGGACGCCGACCTGATCGCCGAGGCCAAGCGGCACGGCTTCTCCGACACCCAGATCGGCGAGATCCGCGGGCTGCGCGAGGACGTCGTCCGCGAGGTCCGGCACGCGCTGGGCATCCGCCCGGTCTACAAGACCGTCGACACGTGCGCCGCCGAGTTCGCCGCGAACACGCCGTACTTCTACTCCTCCTACGACGAGGAGAGCGAGGTCGCGCCCCGCACCAAGCCGGCCGTGATCATCCTCGGCTCGGGCCCCAACCGCATCGGCCAGGGCATCGAGTTCGACTACTCCTGCGTGCACGCCTCCTTCGCCCTGAGCGACGCGGGCTACGAGACCGTCATGGTCAACTGCAACCCGGAGACCGTCTCCACCGACTACGACACCTCCGACCGGCTCTACTTCGAGCCGCTCACCCTGGAGGACGTCCTGGAGATCGTGCACGCCGAATCGCTGGCGGGCCCGATCGCCGGTGTCATCGTGCAGCTCGGCGGCCAGACCCCGCTCGGCCTCGCGCAGGCACTCAAGGACAACGGCGTGCCCGTCGTCGGCACCTCCCCGGAGGCCATCCACGCCGCCGAGGACCGGGGCGCGTTCGGCCGGGTCCTGGCCGAGGCCGGACTGCCCGCGCCCAAGCACGGCACCGCCACCACCTTCGCCGAGGCCAAGGCCATCGCCGACGAGATCGGCTACCCCGTCCTCGTACGACCGAGCTACGTCCTCGGCGGGCGCGGCATGGAGATCGTGTACGACGAGACGCGCCTCGCCTCGTACATCTCCGAGTCCACCGAGATCAGCCCCACCCGGCCGGTCCTGGTCGACCGCTTCCTCGACGACGCCATCGAGATCGACGTGGACGCCCTCTACGACGGCACCGAGCTGTACCTCGGCGGCGTCATGGAGCACATCGAGGAAGCCGGCATCCACTCCGGCGACTCGGCCTGCGCCCTCCCCCGATCACGCTCGGCGGCTTCGACATCAAGCGGCTGCGCGCCTCCACCGAGTCCATCGCCAAGGGCGTCGGCGTCCTCGGACTGATCAACATCCAGTTCGCGCTCTCCGGCGACATCCTCTACGTCCTGGAGGCCAACCCGCGCGCCTCCCGCACGGTCCCCTTCACCTCGAAGGCGACCGCCGTGCCGCTCGCGAAGGCCGCCGCCCGCATCTCGCTGGGCGCGACCATCGCCGAGCTGCGCGCGGAGGGCCTGCTGCCCAGGACCGGCGACGGCGGCACCCTGCCGCTGGACGCGCCGATCTCCGTCAAGGAGGCCGTGATGCCGTGGTCGCGCTTCCGCGACATCCACGGCCGGGGCGTCGACACGGTCCTCGGCCCGGAGATGCGCTCCACCGGCGAGGTCATGGGCATCGACTCGGTCTTCGGCACGGCGTACGCCAAGTCGCAGGCCGGCGCCTACGGCCCGCTGCCCACCAAGGGCCGCGCGTTCATCTCGGTCGCCAACCGCGACAAGCGCTCGATGATCTTCCCGGCCCGCGAGCTGGTCGCCCACGGCTTCGAGCTGATGGCCACCTCCGGCACCGCCGAGGTCCTCAAGCGCAACGGCATCAACGCCACCGTCGTGCGCAAGCAGTCCGAGGGCCCCGGGCCCAACGGCGAGAAGACGATCGTCCAGCACATCCACGACGGCGAGGTCGACCTCATCGTCAACACGCCGTACGGCACCGGCGGCCGGCTCGACGGCTACGACATCCGCACCGCGGCCGTCGCCCGCTCCGTACCGTGCCTGACCACGGTCCAGGCGCTCGCCGCCGCCGTCCAGGGCATCGACGCCCTCAACCACGGCGACGTCGGGGTCCGTTCCCTCCAGGAACACGCGGAACACTTGATCGCGGCCCGCGACTAGCAGCCGAGAGGGGGACACCGTCGGACGGTGTCCCCCTCTCTGTGAGCCCTGTCGTTCGGGAGAGCCCCGTCGAGCACACCGAGCACCAAGGACATCCCTTCATGTACAAGCTCTTCTTCCGGCTGGTCTTCAAGCGGATGGACCCCGAGAAGGCCCACTACGCCGCCTTCCGCTGGATCCGCCTCGCCGCCCGGATCCCCGTCCTGCGCACCTTCGTCGCCGCCACCCTCGCCCCGCGCTTCGAGGAGCTGCGCACCGAGGCCCTCGGCCTGCGGATGCACGGCCCCTTCGGCCTCGCAGCCGGCTTCGACAAGAACGCCGTCGCCATCGACGGCATGGCGATGCTCGGCTTCGACCACATCGAGATCGGCACCGTCACCGGCGAACCGCAGCCGGGCAACCCCAAGAAGCGACTCTTCCGGCTGGTCGCGGACCGTGCGCTGATCAACCGCATGGGCTTCAACAACGAGGGCTCCGCCGCCGTCGCCGCCCGCCTGGCCGCCCGCAACCCGGTCTTCCGCACCACGGTCGGCGTCAACATCGGCAAGACCAAGACCGTCCCGGAGGCCGAGGCCGCCGCCGACTACGTGAAGTCCACCGAGGCGCTGGCCGGCCACGCCGACTACCTGGTCGTCAACGTCTCCTCACCCAACACCCCCGGCCTGCGCAACCTCCAGGCCACCGAGTCGCTGCGCCCGCTGCTCACCGCCGTGCGCGAGGCGGCCGACCGCACCGTCACCACCCGGCGCGTCCCGCTGCTCGTCAAGATCGCCCCGGACCTCGCGGACGAGGACGTCGACGCCGTCGCCGACCTCGCCGTGGAGCTGGGCCTGGACGGCATCATCGCCACCAACACCACCATCGCGCGGGAGGGCCTGGGCCTGAAGTCGGCCCCCTACCTGGTGGGGGAGACCGGCGGACTGTCCGGCGCGCCCCTCAAGGAGCGCTCACTGGAGGTCCTGAGCCGCCTGTACGCCCGTGTGGGGGACCGGATCACGCTGGTGGGCGTCGGGGGCGTCGAGAACGCCGAGGACGCCTGGCAGCGCATCCTCGCCGGAGCCACCCTCGTCCAGGGCTACAGCGCCTTCGTCTACGAAGGTCCCTTCTACGCCCGCGCGATCCACAAGGGCCTCGCCGCCCGGCTCGCCACCTCCCCGTACGCCACCCTCGCCGAGGCCGTCGGCGCCGAGACCCGGAAGAAGGCCGCCCTGTGACGCCCGAACCCTTCGGCGCCCGCCTGCGCCGCGCCATGGACACCCGCGGGCCGCTCTGCGTCGGCATCGATCCGCACGCCTCCCTGCTCACCTCCTGGGGCCTCGACGACGACATCGCCGGCCTGGAGCGCTTCACCCGGACCGTCGTGGAGGCGCTGGCCGACCGGGTCGCCGTCCTCAAGCCGCAGTCCGCGTTCTTCGAGCGCTTCGGCTCGCGCGGCGTCGCCGTCCTGGAGAAGGCCGTCGAGGAGGCACGCGCCGCCGGGGCGCTCGTGCTGATGGACGCCAAGCGCGGCGACATCGGCTCCACCATGGACGCCTACGCGGCGACCTACCTGGACAAGGACTCCCCGCTCTTCTCGGACGCGGTCACGCTCTCCCCGTACCTGGGCTTCGGCTCGCTGCGCCCGGCGCTCGACGCGGCCGCCGCCTCCGGCGCGGGCGTCTTCGTCCTCGCCCTCACCTCCAACCCGGAGGGCGCCGAGGTCCAGCGCGCCACGGCGGCCGACGGCCGCTCGCTCGCCCAGCTGATGCTCGACCACATGGCCGCCGAGAACGCCGGGGCCGTCCCGCTCGGCTCGGTCGGCGCGGTGGTCGGTGCGACGCTCGGCGACGCCGGGGTGAACCTGGCGATCAACGGGCCGCTCCTCGCGCCCGGCATCGGCGCCCAGGGCGCGACCCCGGCGGATCTTCCGGCGGTGTTCGGCGAAGCGGTGGGCAACGTGGTCCCCAGCGTGAGCCGGGGCGTGCTGCGCCACGGCCCGGACGTGTCCGGGCTGCGCGAAGCAGCCGAACGGTTCGCGGACGAGATCCGCGGGGCCGTATCCGGCAGTTGACCCTGACACGTTTACAGCGTGTTGACGAAATACTGACGAGAAACCTGGTCGATATGTCGCGAAAATCCTGGTCGGCCACAGCTGACCAGGACTTTTCGTCTGTTCTCGCTGACTACAGCGGCCCTTGCCGCTAGTCTCCGTCGAGAGCGGCCGAGCACAGTGTGTTCTCCGCTCACCTGGTGGGTGGCGTCCAGCTTCCCCGCCGGTCCGTATCCGACAGATCGACATCCGAGGTGACGTAGGCGTGGCTCTTCCGCCCCTTACCCCTGAACAGCGCGCAGCCGCGCTCGAAAAGGCCGCCGCGGCTCGCCGGGAGCGGGCCGAGGTCAAGAATCGACTCAAGCACTCCGGCGCTTCCCTCCACGAGGTCATCAAGCAGGGCCAGGAGAACGACGTCATCGGGAAGATGAAGGTCTCCGCACTGCTCGAATCCCTGCCGGGCGTCGGCAAGGTCCGCGCCAAGCAGATCATGGAGCGTCTCGGCATCTCCGAGAGCCGCCGGGTCAGGGGTCTTGGCTCCAATCAGATCGCGTCCTTGGAGCGTGAGTTCGGCGGCAGCCCCGCCTGACGTTCTCAGGCACTCCTGAGAACGGGGATAATCGCCCCATGGCTGCAACATCCCGGGGGACGTCCCCCGTACCCCCGGACGTACGTCCGCGGCTGACCGTGCTCTCCGGCCCCTCAGGGGTCGGCAAGAGCACGGTCGTCGCTCATATGCGCACCGTGCACCCCGAGGTCTGGCTCTCCGTGTCGGCGACGACACGCAAGCCACGCCCCGGGGAGCGCAACGGTGTGCACTACTTCTTCGTGGACGACGAGGAGTTCGACAAGCTCGTCGCCAACGGCGAACTGCTGGAGTGGGCCGAGTTCGCGGGCAACCGCTACGGCACGCCCCGGCGCGCCGTGCTCGACCGCCTGGAGGCCGGTGAACCGGTCCTGCTGGAGATCGACCTCCAGGGCGCCCGGCTGGTCCGCCAGTCGATGTCCGACGCGCGCCTGGTCTTCCTGGCCCCGCCGAGCTGGGAGGAGCTGGTGCGCCGGCTCACCGGCCGGGGCACCGAGGCGCCCGAGGTCATCGAGCGCCGGCTCGCCGCCGCGAAGATCGAACTGGCCGCCGAGGCCGAGTTCGATACGACGCTCGTCAACACCTCCGTCGAGGACGTGGCGCGTGAGCTGCTAACGTTGATGCTTCAGGCCTAGACCCCTGCGATCGCGCAGATCGCTCGGATCTTTGATCTACACCCCCTTCGGAAGGCAGAGAGTGTCCTCTTCCATCACCACGCCCGAGGGCATCATCAACCCGCCGATTGATGAGCTCCTCGAAGCCACCGACTCGAAGTACAGCCTGGTGATCTACGCGGCCAAGCGCGCCCGCCAGATCAACGCGTACTACTCGCAGCTCGGTGAAGGCCTCCTTGAGTACGTCGGTCCGCTCGTCGACACCCACGTGCACGAGAAGCCGCTCTCGATCGCACTCCGCGAGATCAACGCGGGCCTGCTGACCTCCGAGGCCATCGAGGGCCCCGCGCAGTAACGCAGAAGCACCACGGCACCTCACCTCAGGCCCGGCGGCCCGTCCGCCGGGCCTGAGGCGTGTCCGGGGCCGGACGAACCCGGTCCGCGCGGTGAGGCAGCATGGGACGCACACGTATGGGACGCATACGTTGCCTTACGTTGCCGAGTGCGGGGAGACGCAGTGGACAAGCCGAAGGTCGTCCTGGGGGTCAGCGGGGGCATCGCCGCCTACAAGGCGTGCGAGCTGCTGCGCCGGCTGACCGAGTCCGGCCACGACGTACGGGTCGTCCCGACCGCCGCGTCGCTGCACTTCGTGGGGGCCGCCACCTGGTCGGCGCTCTCCGGCCACCCGGTCTCCGACGAGGTCTGGCAGGACGTCCACGAGGTCCCGCACGTGCGGATCGGGCAGGGCGCCGACCTCGTGGTGGTCGCCCCGGCCACCGCGGACATGCTGGCCAAGGCCGCCCACGGGCTCGCCGACGACCTGCTCACCAACACGCTCCTGACCGCCCGCTGTCCGGTGGTCTTCGCCCCCGCGATGCACACCGAGATGTGGGAGCACCCGGCCACCCAGGAGAACGTCGCCACCCTGCGTCGCCGGGGAGCCGTCGTCATCGAGCCCGCCGTCGGGCGGCTCACCGGGGTCGACACCGGCAAGGGACGGCTCCCCGACCCCGGCGAGATCTTCGAGGTCTGCCGCCGGGTGCTGGCGCGCGGGGTCACCGAACCCGACCTCGCGGGTCGCCATGTGGTGATCAGCGCCGGCGGCACGCGCGAGCCGCTCGACCCGGTGCGCTTCCTGGGCAACCGCTCCTCCGGCAAGCAGGGGTACGCGCTGGCGCGCACCGCGGTGGCCCGGGGGGCGCGGGTGACGCTGATCGAGGCCAACACCGGGCTGCCCGACCCGGCCGGGGCCGACGTCCTCCGCGTCGGCACGGCCGTCCAGCTGCGCGAGGCCGTGCTGAAGGCCGCACCCGGCGCGGACGTCATCGTGATGGCGGCCGCGGTGGCCGACTTCCGTCCCGCCGCGTACGCCTCCGGCAAGATCAAGAAGAAGGACGGCGAGGAGGCGCCCGTCGTCACCCTGGTCCGTAACCCCGACATCCTCGCCGAGGTCGCCGGCGAGCGGGCCCGCCCGGATCAGATCGTCGTCGGATTCGCCGCCGAGACCGACGACGTCCTGGTCAACGGCCGTGCGAAGCTCCGCCGCAAGGGCTGCGACCTCCTCGTGGTCAACGAGGTGGGGGAGCGCAAGACCTTCGGCTCGGAGGAGAACGAAGCGGTCGTCCTCGCCGCCGACGGCCAGGAGACGCCGGTGCCGTACGGCCCCAAGGAAGCGCTCGCCGACACGGTCTGGGATCTGGTTTCGGGCAGGTTCCGGCCGATTTCACAATCAACCCTCCGGGCGGGCGAAATCGTTCCATAAGGTCTGAAATACGGGCCGGGAAGGGTGGATTGTCCTACTGGTTCCCTGCGTGGCGCACGTCACGAACCTCCCAAAGGGCGAGACACCTGCCCCGGTGGCCCGATGCGACCGATAAACTAGCCGACGGTACGCGCCGAGCGCAGCTCTCGGTCGTGCCACCCATGATCAGCCAGCAGCCGCTGCAACCCCAGGGAGCGATGTGTCCCGCCGTCTCTTCACCTCGGAATCCGTTACCGAGGGTCACCCCGACAAGATCGCTGACCAGATCAGCGACACGATTCTCGACGCGCTCCTGCGCGAGGACCCCTCCTCGCGCGTCGCCGTCGAGACCTTGATCACCACCGGTCTGGTGCATGTCGCGGGCGAGGTCACCACCAAGGCCTACGCCGACATCCCCAACCTCGTGCGCAACAAGGTTCTGGAGATCGGTTACGACTCCTCCAAAAAGGGCTTCGACGGTGCTTCCTGTGGCGTCTCGGTGTCGATCGGCGCGCAGTCGCCGGACATCGCGCAGGGCGTCGACACCGCGTACGAGAAGCGGGTCGAGGGTGATGAGGACGAGCTCGACAAGCAGGGCGCGGGCGACCAGGGCCTGATGTTCGGCTACGCCTGCGACGAGACCCCGGAGCTGATGCCGCTCCCGATCCACCTCGCGCACCGCCTCTCCCGGCGGCTGTCCGAGGTGCGCAAGAACGGGACCATCCCCTACCTGCGCCCCGACGGCAAGACCCAGGTCACCATCGAGTACGACGGTGACAAGGCGGTGCGTCTGGACACGGTGGTCGTCTCCTCGCAGCACGCCTCCGACATCGATCTGGACTCGCTGCTCGCGCCCGACATCCGCGAGTTCGTCGTCGAGCACGTCCTCGCACAGCTCGTCGAGGACGGCATCAAGCTGGACACCGAGGGCTACCGCCTGCTGGTGAACCCGACCGGCCGCTTCGAGATCGGCGGCCCGATGGGCGACGCCGGCCTGACCGGCCGCAAGATCATCATCGACACCTACGGGGGCATGGCCCGGCACGGCGGCGGCGCCTTCTCGGGCAAGGACCCGTCCAAGGTCGACCGCTCCGCCGCGTACGCGATGCGCTGGGTCGCCAAGAACGTCGTGGCCGCCGGTCTCGCCGCGCGCTGCGAGGTCCAGGTCGCCTACGCGATCGGCAAGGCCGAGCCCGTCGGCCTCTTCGTCGAGACCTTCGGCACCGCCGCGGTCGACACCGAGAAGATCGAGAACGCGATCGGCGAGGTCTTCGACCTCCGCCCGGCCGCGATCATCCGCGACCTCGACCTGCTCCGCCCGATCTACGCCCAGACCGCCGCCTACGGCCACTTCGGCCGCGAGCTGCCGGACTTCACCTGGGAGCGCACCGACCGCGTGGACGCCCTGCGCGCCGCCGCCGGTCTGTAGCGAGACCCGCCCGCGTACGACAGCGGGGCGGGCGCCATCGAGAACGACAGCGGGGTCCGGACACCGAACGCGGTGACCGGGCCCCGCTGCCGTGCCCCCGCCGCTGTCAGTGCTCTCTGGTAGGAATTCAGCTGTGAGCAGCGAGAACGAGCAGTCCGCCGAACCCGGTGCCGGGGAGCCGGAGCAGCTTGCGCTGATCCGGGAGACCGTGCGCCGGGCGAAGGCGCCGCGTGCCAAGCCGCGCACCTGGCGCGGCGCGGCCCTCGCCGATGAGCTGCCCGTCGCCCGCGTCCTGGTCAACAAGGGCGTCCTTCACCTCGACCAGTACTTCGACTACGCGGTCCCCGAGGAGCTGGACGCGGACGCGCAGCCGGGCGTCCGGGTGCGGGTCCGCTTCGGGGCCGGAGGGCGCAATATCCAGGGCGGGCGGCGGGAGGGCGGCGGGCTGATCGACGGCTTCGTCGTCGAGCGCCGCGCCGACTCCGACTACCGGGGGGCGCTGGCAGCCCTCGCCTCCGTGGTCTCCCCGGAGCCGGTCCTTGGGCCCGACCTGCTCGCCCTCTGCCGCGCCGTCGCCGACCGGTACGCGGGCAGCCTCGCCGATGTCCTCCAGCTCGCCGTCCCGCCCCGCAACGCCCGCGCCGAGTCCAAACCCTCACCGGACCCGCTGCCCCCGCCCCCCGCCCCGGAGCCGGGCACCTGGGAGCGGTACGGCCAGGGCCGGGCCTTCCTGCGCGCGCTGGCCGAGGGGGCGCCCCGCGCGCGGTGTGGACCGCCCTGCCGGGCCCGCACTGGCCCGCCGAGATCGCCGGGGCCGTCGCCGCGACGCTCTCCTCCGGGCGCGGCGCGCTCGTCGTCGTCCCGGACGGACGGGCCGCCGGACGGGTCGACGCGGCCCTGACCGAGGCGCTCGGCGGCGGACGGCACGCCCTGCTGACCGCCGACTCCGGCCCCGAGAAGCGCTACCGGCAGTGGCTCGCGGTGCGCCGGGGCTCGGTGCGGGCGGTCGTGGGGACCAGGGCCGCCATGTTCGCCCCCGTCCAGGACCTCGGCCTGGTCGTCGTCTGGGACGACGGGGACTCCAGCCACAGCGACGACAACGCCCCCTTCCCGCATGTCCGCGAGGTCCTGGAGCTGCGGTCGGCGCAGGGCCGCTGCGGCTTCCTCCTCGGCGGGACCAGCTGCACGGTCGAGGCCGCCCAGCTCGTGGAGAGCGGCTGGGCGCTGCCGCTCCTCGCCGACCGCGAGCGGCTGCGCCGGGCCGCGCCCCTCATCCGTACGGTCGGGGACGGCGAGCTGGCCCGGGACGGCGCCGCCCGCACCGCCCGGCTGCCCAGCCTCGCCTGGGGGGCCGTGCGCGACGGTCTGCGCAGCGGGCCGGTGCTGGTCCAGGTGCCCCGCCGGGGTTACGCCCCCCGCCTCGCCTGCGAACGCTGCCGCACCCCCGCCCGCTGCCGGCACTGCGCCGGCCCCCTCCAGGCCCCGGACCAGCAGGATCTGAACTGCGCCTGGTGCGGGAGGGCCGAGCGGGCCTGGCACTGCGCCCAGTGCGGCGCGACCCGGCTGCGCGCCCAGATCGTCGGCGCCCGCCGCACGGCGGAGGAGCTGGGCCGGGCCTTCCCCGCCGTGCCCGTCCGCACCTCGGGGCGCGACCACATCCTGGACGCGGTGCCCGACACCCCGGCCCTCGTCGTCAGCACGCCCGGCGCGGAGCCCGTGGCCGAAGGCGGCTACGCGGCGGCCCTGCTCCTGGACGGCTGGGCCATGCTGGGCCGGCCCGATCTGCGCGCGGGGGAGGAGGCGCTGCGCCGGTGGACGGCGGCGGGGGCGCTGGTGCGGGGCCAGGACGAGGGCGGCACGGTGGTGATCGTGGCCGAGCCGACGGAGCGCGCGGTGCAGGCGCTGGTCCGCTGGGACCCGGCGGGATTCGCCCGGCGGGAGCTGGCGGAGCGGGCCGAGCTGGGCTTTCCGCCGGTCTCCCGGATGGCCTCGGCGACCGGCCCCGCCGAGGCCCTGGCCGCGTTCCTCCGGACCGCCGGGCTGCCGCCGGAGGCCGAGATCCTGGGTCCGGTGCCGATTCCGTCGGCCGAGCCCGGCAGGCCCCGCCGGTCGGGGGACGCCCCGCCGGGCGAGACCTGGGAGCGGGTCCTGATCCGGGTGGTCCCGGGGCGGGGGGCGGCGCTCGCCCGCGCCCTGAAGACGGCGCTCGCGGCCCGCATGGCCAAGGGGGCGAACGACCCGGTGCGCATCAGGATCGATCCGTCCGACATCGGCTGAGCCCGCGGGGGAGGCTCCTGCGGGGGCCTCGGCCCCGGACAGCCCCTGGACCCCGGACAGGGGACTGCCCCGCCGTGCGACCGGCACGGTGGGGCAGAGGGGCGGCGCCCGGTCAGCCGTTGCGGGGGCCCGGGAAGGCGCCGGGACGCAGCTCCTCGCGGACCGGCCGGTCCGCGAGAGGCTGCGGCGGCATCGAGCGGGCCGCCGGGACCGAGGGCACCGGGGAGCCGGACCCCCCGGCGGAGGAACCGGCCGGCCCGCTCCCTACGGAGACCGGGCGCGGCACGGCCGTGCTCTCGCCGCCCGTCTCGGCGGTGGGCTGCGGCGTGGCCCGGCGCGTTCCGTAACGGCGGTGCACGGCCTGCTTGGTGACGCCGAGGGCGGAGCCCACCGCGTCCCAGGAGAAGCCCAGGGAGCGGTCGAAGTCCACCGCGGCCGTGACCAGCGTCTCGACGCTGTCCCGCAGTTCCTGCGCGAGGCGGACGGTGGGGGCCGGGGCCCTGCCGTAGACGACGAAGCCCGCGGAGGGGCCGGAGCGGCGCGGACGGTAGACGTTGCCCAGCTGGGCGGTGAGGGTGCGCAGCGCGTCCACCTGCCGCCGGACCCGCTCGATGTCCCGCACCAGAAGATGCAGACTGGCCCGCGCTTGGGCGTCGTGGGTTGCGTGGTCGGCCATGAAGAAGCCTCTCGAACCGGCGTTGAAAGGGATCGGGCCGCATCGGGGCGGCCCGCTTCGGTCAATCTCCTTTGACCAACGCCCGAGCCGGGTATGTGGTCACGCTATCGGGGCGTATGTGCATATGCACGGGGCGTGCGCGGCGCGCGTACGCCCCCCGGTCGCCGCCCCCGCGCAAGGGAGCGGCCGGGCCCCGGTCAGGAGCACACCCCTAGACTGGTGTGCTGCTCGTCACCGTACGTCTTGGCCCGAGAGGCAGTCAGCCACCCATGAAGCTCGTCTTCGCCGGCACCCCCGAAGTCGCCGTCCCCGCACTGGACGCCCTGATCGCCTCCGGCCGCCACGAGGTGGCCGCCGTCGTGACCCGCCCCGACGCCCCCGCCGGCCGGGGGCGTCGGCTCGTCGCGAGTCCGGTGGCCGAGCGGGCGGAGGAGGCCGGGATCGAGGTGCTCAAGCCCGCGAAGCCCCGGGACGAGGAGTTCCTCGCCCGGCTGCGCGAGATCGCCCCGGACTGCTGCCCGGTCGTCGCCTACGGGGCGCTGCTGCCCAAGGTCGCCCTCGACGTGCCCGCCCGGGGCTGGGTCAACCTGCACTTCTCGCTGCTGCCCGCCTGGCGGGGCGCGGCGCCGGTCCAGCACGCGGTGATGGCCGGGGACGAGGTGACCGGCGCGTCGACCTTCCTGATCGAGGAGGGTCTGGACTCCGGCCCGGTCTACGGCGTCCTCACCGAGGAGGTCCGGCCCACCGACACCAGCGGCGACCTGCTCACCCGGCTCGCCTTCGCGGGCGCCGGGCTGCTCGCCGCCACCATGGACGGCATCGAGGACGGCACGCTGCACGCCGTGCCCCAGCCGCACGACGGCGTCACCCTGGCCCCGAAGATCACCGTCGAGGACGCCCAGATCCAGTGGTCCGCGCCCGCCCTGCGGGTCGACCGGGTGGTGCGCGGCTGCACCCCGGCCCCCGGCGCCTGGACCCTGTTCCGCGGCGAGCGGCTCAAGCTGATCCAGGCCACGCCGGTCCCAGACCGCACCGACCTGGCCCCCGGCGAGCTGTCGGCCGCCAAGAACAACGTGTACGTGGGCACCGGATCGCACGCGGTCGAGCTGCTCTGGGTCCAGCCGCAGGGCAAGAAGCCGATGAAGGGCGCCGACTGGGCGCGCGGCGTCCGCATCGTCCACGGCGAGCTGCTCGGCCTGTAGGGAGCCGCACCCCGAGCGACGGCGACGGGTCCGGGCGGCGTCCGCGGGCCCCGGGCTGCCGTTCGGGCGCCCGGGGGCGGCGACGTACGCTGGGAGGGTTCGCACCTCTCACCATCAGCGGAGCACCTTTCACGTGAACGACCAGCCGCGTCGCCGTCCCGCCAAGCCCCACCGCCGTCCGCAGAAGGACCCGGTCCGTTTCCTCGCCTTCGAGGCGCTCCGGGCCGTGGACGAGCGTGACGCGTACGCCAACCTCGTGCTGCCCCCGCTGCTGAAGAAGGCCCGTGCCAAGGGCGACTTCGACGGCCGGGACGCGGCGCTGGCGACCGAGCTGGTCTACGGGACGCTCCGCCGCCAGGGCACGTACGACGCGATCGTGGCGGCCTGCGTAGACCGGCCGCTGCGCGAGGTCGACCCGCCGGTCCTCGATGTCCTGAACATGGGCGTCCACCAGCTGCTCGGCACCCGTATCCCCACGCACGCGGCCGTCTCCGCCAGTGTGGAGCTGGCCCGGGTGGTGCTGGGGGAGGGGCGTGCGAAGTTCGTCAACGCGGTGCTGCGCAAGGTCACCGCGCACGACCTCGACGGCTGGGTGGAGAAGGTCGCCCCGCCGTACGACGAGGACGCCGAGGCCCACCTCTCCGTCGTGCACTCGCACCCCCGCTGGATCGTCTCCGCCCTCTGGGACGCGCTGGGCGGCGGCCGGGCGGGCATCGAGGACCTGCTGGAAGCCGACAACGAGCGGCCCGAGGTGACGCTGGCGGCCCGCCCCGGCCGTTCCACCACCGACGAGCTGGCCGAGGCGCTCGGCGAGGACAACTCCCTGCCGGGCCGCTGGTCCCCGTACGCGGTCCGGATGGCCGAGGGCGGCGAGCCCGGCGCGCTGGAGGCCGTCCAGGAGGGCCGGGCGGGCGTCCAGGACGAGGGCAGCCAGCTCGTCGCCGCCGCCCTGGCCGCCGCACTCGTCGAGGGCCGCGACACCCGCTGGCTGGACGGCTGCGCGGGGCCCGGTGGCAAGGCCGCCCTGCTCGCCGCCCTCGCCGCCGGGCGGGGCGCCGCCCTGCTCGCCGCCGAGAAGCAGCCGCACCGCGCCCGGCTGGTCGAGCGAACGCTCGCCGGCAACCCGGGCCCGTATCAGGTGGTCACCGCGGACGGCACCCGTCCGCCGTGGCTGCCCGGCACGTTCGACCGGATCCTGATGGACGTTCCCTGCTCCGGCCTGGGCGCTCTGCGGCGTCGACCCGAGTCGCGCTGGCGGCGTCGGGCCGGGGACCTGGAAGCCTTCGCCCCGCTCCAACGAGGCCTGCTGCGCGAGGCGTTCAAGGCCGTACGGGTCGGTGGCGTGGTCGGCTACGCGACCTGCTCGCCGCATCTCGCGGAGACCCGCGTGGTGGTCGAGGACGTCCTCAAGGGCCGGGGCGGGGAGCCGGTGGAGGCGGAGTGGATCGACGCCCGCCCGCTGATGCCCGGGGTGCCGGCGCTGGGGGACGGCCCCGACGTCCAGCTGTGGCCGCATCTGCACGGCACGGACGCGATGTACCTTGCGCTGCTGCGCCGGACCGGCTGAGCCTCCCGCACACGGGCGGGCCGCCGTGCGCGGCCGTCGGTCCCGCATGGCTCGATCTCCCCCTGGATCCCGGAGAACTCCGAGTGCTCCGAGCAGGGCAAAGGAACAGTAAAGCGCTGGCAAAATGCGCAGAATGTGCGAAGTGTGATGGCCTTGTGAGGCTTCGGAGCGCATCGAGGCGGGGAACCGGCGGCAGACGTGGCAGGCTTGGGTCATGGCGCAGATCAACCCCAGCATCCTGTCCGCCGATTTCGCGCGTCTCGCCGAGGAGGCGAAGGCCGTCGAGGGCGCGGACTGGCTCCACGTCGATGTCATGGACAACCACTTCGTGCCCAACCTGACCCTCGGCGTGCCGATCGTCGAGGCGCTCAGCAAGGCCACGGACACCCCGCTGGACTGCCACCTCATGATCGAGGACGCGGACCGCTGGGCCCCCCAGTACGTGGAGGCGGGGGCCGGGTCCGTCACCTTCCACGCGGAGGCGGCGGCGGCTCCGGTGCGCCTGGCGCGGGAGATCCGGGCGAAGGGGGCGCGCGCCTCGATGGCGCTCAAGCCCGCGACGCCCATCGAGCCGTACGAGGACCTGCTGCCCGAGCTGGACATGCTGCTGATCATGACGGTCGAGCCGGGCTTCGGCGGCCAGGCCTTCCTGGACATCATGCTGCCGAAGATCCGCCGCACCCGGGAGCTGATCAGCAAGCACGGGCTCGAACTGTGGCTCCAGGTCGACGGCGGGGTGTCGGCCACCACCATCGAGCGCTGCGCCGAGGCCGGAGCCGACGTCTTCGTGGCGGGCTCCGCGGTCTACGGGGCGCAGGACCCGGCCGCGGCGGTGCGGGAGCTGCGGGCCCAGGCGGACGCGGTCACGGCCGTCGCCCCCTGGGCATGCGGACACTGAACCAAGGGCAGATGAACGCGGTCCGACAGGGCCGATCAAGGATCGCCGGATCTGACAGGATGAACGGCGTATCGGGCGTGTGAACAGCAGTGAGGAGATCGCGGTGTCTGGCATCTCGGCGGGTCGGTCAGCCATGCGGATGGGACCCGCGGAGCTGGTGCAGGCGGCGGCCATGGCCCGCCGGTTCTACCTGGAGGGCAAGTCCAAGATCCAGATCGCCGAGGAGTTCGGCGTGAGCCGCTTCAAGGTGGCCCGGGTCCTGGAGACAGCCCTCGAACGCGATCTCGTACGCATCGAGATCCGGGTACCGGCCGAGCTGGACGCCGAACGCTCCGACGCCCTGCGGGCCCGTTACGGGCTGCGGCACGCGGTGGTCGTCGAGTCCCCGGCCGAGGAACAGGAGGACGCCCCCGACCCGGAGAACCTCGGCGAGGTCGCGGCCGACCTCCTCGGCGAGCTGGTCGTCGAGGGCGATGTGCTCGGCCTGGCCTGGGGCCGCTCCACCATCCACATGGCGGCCGCCCTCGACCGGCTCCCGCCGTGCACGGTCGTCCAGCTGACCGGCGTGTACGACGCGGGCACCGCCGAGCGCGGCTCGGTCGAGGCGGTCCGCCGGGCGGCGCAGGTCTCCGGCGGCGAGGCGCACCCCATCTACGCACCGATGCTGCTGCCCGACCCGGCGACGGCCGCCGCGCTGCGCGAGCAGACCGGCATCGCCCGGGCCTTCGAGTACTTCGACAAGGTGACGGTCGCCGCCGTCTCCATCGGTTCCTGGGAGCCGGGCATCTCCACGGTCCACGACATGCTCTCCGACGCCGAACGCGCCCATTACGCCTCGCTCGGCGTCGCCGCCGAGATGTCCGCGCACCTCTTCGACTCCGACGGCCGCCGGGTCGGCCGTGACCTGGGGGAGCGCTGCATCACCGTGGAGGCGGACCGGCTGCGCCGGATCCCCGAGGTGGTCGCGATCGCGGGCGGTCTGCGCAAGGCGGCGGCGATCGGCGCCGTGCTGCGCTCCGGACTCGTCACCAGCCTGGTGACGGACACCGCCGCGGCCGACTTCCTGCTCACCGAGTCCCCTGCGGGCGTCCGTCCGGCACTGGAGCGGGCCGACCCCGACGGGGAGTGACGGGCGGGGACACACCGAGGGCCGTGCACCGCATCCGGTGCACGGCCCTCGGTGTGTCCCCGCCCGCCGCGTTCAGCCCGCCGGCGGGGCCTTGGCCACGTACGGGGCGGGGGCGGCGGTCTCGGTGCGCGCGGACGGAACGCCCAGCACGGTCTCCTCCAGATACTCCTCGGGCTCCTCGTACTGGCCCACGTCGGCGGGGTTGTAGCGCGGCGTCCGGCGGGACCAGTCCAGGTTGCCGCGCATCCAGCTCCGCATCCCGTCGAGATAGGGCACCAGCATCCCGGACAGCTCCGGATACAGCTCCAGCAGCTCGTCCTCGGCGGTCAGGAACCGCTCGGTCTCCCTCGCGAGGCGCTCCGCGACGTGGTCCAGCGCCTGCTGCTCCCCGAAACCCCGGTGGTGGCGGACCAGGTGGACCAGGTTGTGGATCTCGCCGAGCACCTGCTCCTTCTCGAAGGAGTACACGTCGTTGGCCCAGCACACGTGGTTGCACGCGGCTTCCAGGGCGGTGATGAAGCGGGGGTCGTTGTGGATCGACTCCGGCGCGTCGATGCCCGCCACGATCTCTATGAGGTCCATGCAGACGTGGATGGCCCCGGTGTGCCGCCGCTTGGCGATGTAGGTGTCCTCCGAGGGCACCACGTCCTCGGCGCGGTTCCCCGCCTCCCAGGTCGTGGCGGTCGTGAGGTAGGTGACCAGGTGCCAGGCGAACCGGGTCCGCCAATGCGGGGCGGCGTTCGGCATCGTGCGTTTCCACAGGTCGGACAGGGCCGTCACGGCTGCCGGGACGTCCTCGCCCGGCAGCGGCTCGGGGGCGGAGCCGTCGACCACCGCGCGCATCCGGTCGACGACGTCTCTCACCCGGTCGGGCGAACGCCCGAGGTGGCCGTCGTCGAGCTGGTCGTCGACCAGGAAGAGCCAGACGAACCAGTCGGCCACCAGATCGAGGTGTTCCTCGTCGGCGGTCGGATAGACCATGCCGACGAACGCCCCGAAATCGGCCTGTTCGAATCGGTTCCTCGCGGACTCGCGGTGGACCAGGCCCGTCCGTCTGGTCCAGCTGTCCAGATGCCCACGGGTGTGCGCCACGTGCGGGTTGGTCCGCTGTGGGAACGGGCAGTAGATGTCCGGCAGTTCGCTGTCCACAGGCGGATCGGGATCCTCTCCGGTCAAACGGTGTGCCCAGGGGTGCCGATGAGCCGGATCGACGCTTCGGACACCCACGGGACCTGCGGGTTTGAAGCTACCTGACCCCTTGTCACCCGGTCCAGGGATGGTGATCACCAATGATTCGAATCGTGTTCGGGTAGGGTCCGTGGGTAAGGCAGGTTCCACTTGCCCGGAGCCCCCGACCGCCTCTTCGCGCCACTTCGGAGGAAGAGACGAACGCGGGGGTCCTTTGTTGTGTCTTCGTGGAAACGACCTGCACCGTTTCGTATGAAAAAATGAGTGTTATGCGTTTTCTTGAGCCGGGCACCGGTCGCTACACAGAGTCCCCCGCGGTCCCGTACGACCTCACGTACGACGACGTCTTCATGGTCCCGGGCCGTTCCGCGGTCGGCTCCCGCCAGGGTGTGGACCTCTCGTCGCCCGACGGAACCGGCACCACCATTCCGCTCGTGGTCGCCAACATGACCGCCATCGCGGGCCGCCGGATGGCCGAAACCATCGCCCGCCGGGGCGGCCTCGTCGTCATCCCCCAGGACATCCCGATCGAGGTCGTCACCGACGTCATCTCCTGGGTCAAGACCCGCCACCTCGTCCTCGACACCCCGATCGAGCTGGCCCCCGGCCAGACCGTCGCCGACGCGCTGTCCCTGCTGCCCAAGCGGGCCCACGGCGCGGGCGTCGTCGTCGACGCCGACCGCCGTCCGGTGGGCGTCGTCACCGACCACGACCTCACGGGCGTCGACCGCTTCACCCAGCTCTCCGAGGTCATGTCCAAGGACCTGGTGCTGCTCGACGCGGACATCGACCCGCGCGACGCCTTCAACAAGCTCGACGGCGCCAACCGCAAGCTCGCCCCCGCGGTCGACGCGCAGGGACGCCTCGTCGGCATCCTCACCCGCAAGGCCGCCCTGCGCGCCACGCTCTACACCCCCGCCACCGACGCCGAGGGCAAGCTGCGCGTCGCGGCCGCCGTCGGCATCAACGGCGACGTGGCCGGCAAGGCCAAGCAGCTCCTGGACGCCGGCGCGACGTCCTCGTCGTCGACACGGCCCACGGTCACCAGGAGTCCATGATCAGCGCGGTGAAGGCCGTGCGGGCGCTCGACCCGCGGGTGCCGATCGTCGCGGGCAACGTCGTCGCCGCCGAGGGCGTGCGCGACCTGATCGAGGCGGGCGCGGACATCATCAAGGTCGGCGTCGGCCCCGGCGCCATGTGCACCACCCGGATGATGACGGGCGTCGGCCGCCCGCAGTTCTCCGCCGTCCTGGAGTGCGCCGCCGAGGCGAAGAAGCACGGCAAGCACGTCTGGGCGGACGGCGGTGTCCGGCACCCGCGCGACGTCGCGATGGCGCTCGCCGCCGGCGCGTCCAACGTGATGATCGGCTCCTGGTTCGCGGGGACGTACGAGTCGCCCGGCGACCTCCAGCAGTCCGCCGACGGCCGCTTCTACAAGGAGTCCTTCGGGATGGCCTCGGCCCGCGCCGTGAAGAACCGCACCTCGGACGAGTCCGCGTACGACCGCGCCCGCAAGGCGCTCTTCGAGGAGGGCATCTCCACCTCGCGGATGTTCCTCGACCCGACACGCCCGGGAGTCGAGGACCTCGTCGACTCGATCATCGCGGGCGTCCGCTCCTCCTGCACCTACGCCGGCGCCGGCTTCCTCGCCGAATTCGCCGAGAAGGCGGTCGTCGGCGTCCAGAGCGCCGCCGGTTACGCCGAGGGCAAGCCGCTCCACGCCAGCTGGAGTTGATCCCGGAATCACCGCAACGACCCTGCCCCCTCCGGCACTTCGCTCCGGAGGGGGCAGGGTCGTTTCCGGGGCGACGGAGGCGGCGCGGGGGTGCGCTTCAACTTCGTTGAATGGTAAGTAATATGAAGCGCACTCAGCTGCTGCCTCTCTGCGGTAAGGGATCTCATGTCCTTCTTCACTGACCTGGCCCACCAGTACATCGACGGCGAGTGGAGGCCGGGGAAGGGGTCCTGGGACATCATCGACTTCAACCCGTTCGACGGGGAGAAGCTCGCCTCGATCCCGGTCGCCACGGCCGAGGAGGTCGACCAGGCCTACCGCGCCGCCGAGCGCGCCCAGCAGGCGTGGGCGGACACCAACCCGTACAGCAGGCGGACCGTCCTGGAGAAGGCGCTGCACCTCGTCGAGGAGCGCGAGCCGGAGATCAGCGACGCGATCGTCGCCGAGCTCGGCGGCACCCGCCTGAAGGCCGCCTTCGAACTGCACCTGGCCAAGGAGTTCCTCCGCGAGGCCATCCAGCTGGCGCTGCGCCCCGCCGGACAGATCCTCCCCTCGCCGACCGAGGGCAAGGAGAATCGCGTCTACCGCGTGCCCGTCGGGGTCGTCGGCGTGATCAGCCCGTTCAACTTCCCGTTCCTGCTCTCCCTCAAGTCCGTCGCCCCCGCGCTGGCCCTCGGCAACGCCGTCGTCCTCAAGCCGCACCAGAACACCCCGATCTGCGGCGGCACCCTGCTGGCCAGGATCTTCGAGGACGCGGGCCTGCCCGCCGGGCTCCTGAACGTCGTGATCACCGACATCGCGGAGATCGGCGACACCCTGCTGGAGCACCCCGTGCCGCAGGTCATCTCCTTCACCGGCTCGGACAAGGTCGGCCGTCACGTCGCCACCGTCTGCGCCCGCAACCTCAAGCGCGCCGTCCTCGAACTCGGCGGCAACAGCGCCCTGATCGTGCTCGACGACGCGGACGTGGACTACGCCGTCGACGCGGCGGTCTTCAGCCGGTACGTCCACCAGGGCCAGGTCTGCATGGCCGCCAACCGCATCCTGGTCGACCGCGCCGTGGAGGCGGAGTTCACCGAGAAGTTCGTCGCCAAGGTCGCCTCGCTCACCGTCGGCGACCCCGCCGACCCGGCCACCCAGATCGGCCCGCTGATCAACTCCTCGCAGGCCGAGTCCATCTCCAAGCTCGTCGACCAGACCGTGGCGGCCGGGGCGACGGCGCTGCTGCACGGCCGCGCCGACGGCAACCTGGTCAGCCCCTCCGTGCTGACCGGTCTCGCCGCCGACTCGCCCGTCCTGCACCAGGAGATCTTCGGCCCCGTCGCCCTGCTGGTGCCCTTCGACGGTGAGGACGAGGCCGTCCGCATCGCCAACGACACCCCGTACGGCCTCAGCGGCGCCGTCCACACCGGCAACATCGAGCGTGGGGTGCGGATCGGCCAGCGCATCCACACCGGCATGATCCACATCAACGACGGCACCGTCCACGACGAGCCGATCGTCCCCTTCGGCGGCGAGAAGAGCTCCGGCCTCGGCCGGCTGAACGGCGACTCGATGGTCGAGGCCTTCACCACCCAGAAGTGGATCTCCATCCAGCACGGCCGCTCGCAGTTCCCCTTCTGATCGCCTCCCGCCCGGTCCCGGCCGGGCGGCGGGGCCCACCGCGCCGGGCACGCCCGCGGCGGCGGCTCATGGTCTACTGCGGGAGGCGGCACGCCCCGCCTCCCGCAAGCCGACCCACCGCAGAAAAGTGAACCGCCCGACGTGCGCCTGAACGACCTCGACGAACGCATCGTCCACGCCCTCGCCGAAGACGCCCGGCGCTCCTACGCCGACATCGGCGCGATCGTCGGCCTCTCCGCTCCCGCCGTGAAGCGCCGCGTCGACCGGCTGCGGGCCGAGGGGGCGATCACCGGCTTCACCGTGCGGGTCGACCCGGCGGCGCTCGGCTGGGAGACCGAGGGCTTCATCGAGATCTACTGCAGTCGCAACACCTCCCCGGACGCCATCAGGAAGGGCCTCGCCCACTATCCGGAGATCGCCTCGGCCTCGACGGTGACCGGGGAGGCGGACGCGGTGGTGCAGGTCTTCGCCGCCGACATGCGCCACTTCGAACAGGTCCTGGAGCGGATCGCGGGAGAGCCGTACGTCGAGCGCACCAAATCCGTCCTGGTGCTCTCGCCGCTGCTGCGGCGGTACTCGGCGGAGGGCCCGCCCGCCTGAGGCCCGCCACCCGGGAAGTTCCTCCGGCAGTGACGCACATCACCCCGCTGACCTGCGATGACGAGCGATGCAACGATTCGCCGCGCCAGGCCCGTTCCGCGCAACGAATCAACGGTTGGTGCGCAACACTCGCGCCTTGTCCGCGCCGATCGGGGCCACGTACCTTCGATACGTCTCCCCACCCCGCTCGCACCGCCCGAGGTCAGCCATGCCGTCGTTGCGCACCGCCCTGCTCCAGAGCTCCGGACGCCCGGGCGCCGTCGCCGAGAACCTGAAGGTGCTGGACGAGGCCGCCGCACGGGCCGCCGGCGCGGGGGCCCGGCTGCTGGTCTCGCCCGAGCTGTTCCTCACCGGATACGCCATCGGCGACGCCGTTCCCGAGCTGGCCGAACGCGCCGACGGCCCCGGCGCCGGGGCCGTCGCCGAGATCGCCGTACGCCACGGCCTCGCGGTCCTCTACGGCTACCCGGAGCGCGACGGGGACCGGATCTTCAACGCGTCCCAGCTCATCGGCCCCGACGGCGGGCGGCTCGCGAACTACCGCAAGACCCACCTGTTCGGCTGCTTCGAGCAGGAGTGGTTCACCCCCGGCGACCAGCCGGTCGTCCAGGCCGACCTCGACGGCATCCGCATCGGCCTGCTCATCTGTTACGACGTCGAGTTCCCGGAGAACGTACGGGCGCACGCCCTCGCCGGCACCGATCTGCTGCTGGTGCCCACCGCGCAGATGCACCCCTTCCAGTTCGTCGCCGAATCCGTCGTCCCCGTACGGGCCTTCGAGAGCCAGATGTACGTGGCGTACGTCAACCGAACCGGTCCGGAAGGCGAGTTCGAGTTCGTCGGGCTCAGCTGTCTGGCCGGCCCCGACGGCACCGTGCGCACCCGCGCCGGACGCGGCGAGGAACTCGTCGTCGGCGAGGTGGACCCGGAGTTCCTGGCCGCCTCGCGCGCCGCCAACCCGTATCTGCACGACCGCCGCCCCGGCCTGTACGGCTCCCTCGCCTGACCCCGCCCCCTCCCCGAACTTCCGTACCGCGCAAGGAGTCCGTACCCCATGACGTCCACGGTGCCCAACGCCGTCCAGCACACCGACGCGACCGCCCCGCCGATCACCATGTTCGGGCCGGACTTCCCGTACGCCTACGACGACTTCCTCGCCCATCCGGCGGGCCTCGGGCAGGTGCCGGCGACCGAGCACGGCCAGGAGGTCGCCGTCATCGGCGGCGGGCTCTCCGGGATCATCGCCGCGTACGAGCTGATGAAGATGGGCCTCAAGCCCGTCGTCTACGAGGCCGACCGGATCGGCGGCCGGCTGCGCACCGTCGGCTTCGACGGCTGCGACCCCTCGCTCACCGCCGAGATGGGCGCCATGCGCTTCCCGCCCTCCTCCACGGCGCTCCAGCACTACATCGACCTGGTGGGCCTGGAGACCCGGCCCTTCCCCAACCCGCTCTCCCCGGCGACGCCCTCGACCGTCGTCGACCTCAAGGGCGAGTCGCACTACGCCGAGACCATCGACGACCTGCCGCAGGTCTACCGTGACGTGGCCGAGGCGTGGGGCGCCGCTCTGGAGGAGGGCGCCGACTTCTCCGACATGAACCGGGCGCTGCGCGAGCGCGACGTACCGCGCATCCGGGAGATCTGGTCGCAGCTCGTCGAGCGGCTCGACAACCAGACGTTCTACGGTTTCCTCTGCGACTCCGACGCGTTCAAGTCCTTCCGGCACCGCGAGATCTTCGGTCAGGTCGGCTTCGGCACCGGCGGCTGGGACACCGACTTCCCCAACTCCATCCTGGAGATCCTGCGCGTCGTCTACACCGAGGCCGACGACCACCACCGCGGCATCGTCGGCGGCAGCCAGCAGCTCCCGCTGCGCCTGTGGGACCGCGAGCCGCAGAAGATCGTCCACTGGCCGCTCGGCACCTCGCTGGCCTCCCTGCACGAGGGCGAGCCCCGTCCCGCCGTGACCCGGCTGACCCGCACCGCGGGCAACCGCATCACGGTCACCGACGCCACCGGAGACATCCGCACCTTCCGGGCCGCGGTCTTCACCGCCCAGTCCTGGCTGCTGCTCTCCAAGATCGACTGCGACGACGCGCTCTTCCCGATCGACCACTGGACGGCGATGGAGCGCACCCACTACATGGAGTCGTCCAAGCTGTTCGTCCCGGTCGACCGGCCGTTCTGGCTGGACAAGGACGCGACCACCGGCCGCGACACCATGTCGATGACGCTCACCGACCGGATGACCCGGGGGACGTACCTCCTGGACGACGGCCCCGACAGGCCCGCCGTCATCTGCCTCTCCTACACGTGGTGCGACGACAGCCTGAAGTGGCTGCCGCTCTCCCCGAAGGAGCGCATGGAGGTCATGCTCAAGTCGCTCGGCGAGATCTACCCGAACGTCGACGTCCGGAGCCACATCATCGGCAATCCGGTCACCGTCTCCTGGGAGAACGAGCCCTGGTTCATGGGCGCGTTCAAGGCGAACCTGCCCGGCCACTACCGCTACCAGCGACGGCTGTTCACCCACTTCATGCAGGACGGACTGCCCGCCGACAAGCGGGGCCTGTTCCTGGCGGGCGACGACATCTCCTGGACGGCCGGCTGGGCCGAGGGCGCGGTACAGACCGCGCTGAACGCCGTGTGGGGCGTCATGCACCAGTTCGGCGGGGCGACCGACGCGACCAACCCCGGGCCCGGCGACGTCTTCGACGAGATCGCCCCGGTGGAACTCCCCGAGGACTGAGCGCAGGACCGGGGCGTCGCGGGTACGTCAGCGGCATGGGGGCGGGTGCCCGGGACGGGACTCGGCGGCCGTGGCCCCGGAGCGGCCCCCGCCGGATCAGGACTTCCGGGGCCCCGCGCCCTTGTCGCCGTCGCCGGAGTTCGTGACGTCCGCGCTCGTGACGTCCACGCTCTCGCCGTCCGCGCTCTCGTCGTACGCCGAAGTGCCGGAGTCCAGCAGCGGTTCCTGCGTCTTGAGGTGGGCCGGGGCGAAGGCCCGCAGCACGTGGTAACCGGTGATCACGACGATCGTGCCGAGCGCGATGCCGCCCAGCTCGAAGTTGTCGGTGATCTTCAGGCTCACCCCGCCGACGCCGATGATGATGCCCGCGGCCGCCGGGACGAGGTTGAGCGGATTGCGCAGGTCCACCCGGCCGTTCAGCCAGATCTGCGCACCGAGCAGGCCGATCATCCCGTACAGGATCACGGTGATCCCGCCGAGGACCCCGCCCGGGATGGCGGCGACGATCGCGCCGAACTTGGGGCAGAGACCGAACAGCAGCGCGAAGCAGGCCGCCGCCCAGTACGCGGCGGTGGAGTAGACGCGGGTCGCGGCCATCACGCCGATGTTCTCGGAGTACGTGGTGTTGGGCGGCCCGCCCACGGCGGTGGAGAGCATCGACGCGGCGCCGTCCGCCGCGATGGCGGTGCCGAGCTTGTCGTCCAGGGAGTCGCCGGTCATCTCGCCCACGGCCTTCACGTGCCCGGCGTTCTCCGCGACCAGCGCGATCACCACGGGCAGCGCCACCAGGATCGCGGACCACTCGAAGCTCGGCGCGTGGAAGGACGGCAGCCCGATCCAGTCGGCCGAGCCGACCGCGGACAGGTCGAGCCGCCAGTGGTCGGTGGCCTCGCCCCCGCCCACCGGTGAGTGGATCCTGCCGAACGTCAGGTCGAGGAGCCAGGACAGCGCGTATCCGAAGATCAGCCCCAGGAAGATCGCGATCCGGGAGAGGAAGCCGCGCAGGCACACCACGGCGAGACCGGTGAACAGCATCACCGCGAGCGCCGTCCACTGGTCCTGCGGCCAGTACGTCGACGCGGTCACGGGCGCCAGGTTGAAGCCGATCAGCATCACCACCGCGCCCGTCACCACCGGCGGCATCGCCGCGTGGATGATCCGCGCGCCGAACCGCTGCACGGCGAGTCCCACGAGGAAGAGGGCCACCGCGACCACGAACACCGCGCCCGTGATGGTGGTGACATCGCCGCCGCTCGCCCGGATCGTGGCCGCGACGCCGACGAAGGAGAGCGAGCAGCCCAGATAGCTGGGCACCCGGCCCTTGGTCGCCAGCAGGAAGATCATGGTCGCGACGCCGGACATCATGATCGCGAGGTTGGGGTCGAGTCCCATCAGAACCGGTGCGACGAACGACGCCCCGAACATCGCCACCACGTGCTGTGCGCCGAGGCCGAACGTACGGGGCCAGGAGAGCCGCTCGTCGGGGCGGACCACCGCCCCGGGCGCCGGTGTCTTCCCGTCGCCGTGCAAGGTCCAGCGCACGCCGAGGCTCATGGATGCTCCCTGAAGGTCTGCTCGGTGTGCCGGCCGGTCTGTGACCCGGTCTTCGGTGTTCACCTGCGGAAAAGATCAGCGCCATGGTAGTGGTGCGCGGAGCGGCGGCCGCGCTGAGGTCTCCCGCCGCGCGCCGCCGTACCGCGCCCCGGCCCGCGGTACCGCGTCCAGGCCTGCCGCCTGCCGCCTGCCGTACCCGTGCGTGCCGCCCGCCGCCTGCCGCACGTGCGTGCCGCCGTCCCCGTACCGCGCTCCCGCACCCGCGCGCGTGCCGCCGCCCCGCCCCGTCAGTTCCCGGTCGCGCTCTTCGTCGTCGTACCGCTGTCGGCCGCCGAGCCGGTGACCTTGCGGTCGGCCGATCGCAGCACCCCGGCGCCCAGCACCAGGCCGAAGGCCAGCGCCGTCACCACGCCGAACGACACCACCAGCGAGGTGGCCTCGGCCAGCGAGCCGATCGCGGAGGGGGCGATCAGGCTGGAGGTGTACGTGATGGTGGCGACGCCCGCGATGGCCTGACTCGGGTTCGGCCCGCTGCGCCCGGCCGCCGCGAAGGCCAGCGGGACCACGACCGCCACACCGAGGCCCAGCAGCGCGAAGCCGGACATCGCGGCGGCGGGGGAGGGGGAGAACACGACCAGCAACCCGCCCGCGGTGGCCATCAGCCCGCCGGCCCGCACCGTGCGGACCGCGCCGAACCGGTCGACGATCCGGTCCCCGGCGATCCGGGCCAGGGCCATCGTCAGGGTGAACGCCGTGGTGGAGGCCGCGGCGAGGCCGTCCGAGCTGTCCAGCACGTCCCGCAGGTAGACCGCCGACCAGTCCAGGCTCGCGCCCTCCGCGAACACCGCGCAGAACCCGATCGCCCCGATGATCAGGGCCGACTTCGGCGGCACCGTGAAACGCGGCGGCGGCTCCTCGTCCGGGCGGCTCTGGAGATCGAGGACGCCCCGGCAGGCGATCAGCCCCGCGGCCGTGAGCACCAGGGCGGCGATGGTGTGGTGCAGCCGGGCGTCGGTCGCGGTGTGCGCGGCCACGGTGCCCGCCGCAGAACCGATCAGCGCGCCCACGCTCCACATGCCGTGCAACCCCGACATGATCGACTTGTCGAGACGGTTCTCCACCTCGATGCCCAGGGCGTTCATCGCCACGTCGGACATCCCGGCCGTCGCCCCGTAGACGAACAGCGCCGCGCACAGCGTGACCAGGCTCGGCGCGAGCGCGGGCAGGATCAGCGCCAGCGTCCACAGCGCCAGCAGCCCCCGCAGGGCGGTCCGCGCGCCGAACCGGTGGCTGATCCGGCCGGCGAGCGGCATCGCGATCGACGCGCCGATCGCCGGGAAGGCCAGCGCCAGACCGAGCTGACCCGCGCTCACTCCGGCGTGGTCCTGGATCCACGGCACCCGGGTCGCGAAACTGCCGGTCACCGCCCCGTGGACGGTAAAGACCGCGGCTATGGCGATCCGCGCCCGCTTCACCTGTTCCGTGCTGTAGACCGTGACGGTCGGGTCGTCTCTCATGCCGTCGTGTCCCTCCCCTGGGAATCCTCGGATGCCGGCGGTCCCGGCGCCCCGTGCGACGATGCGGGCCGTAAACTATCAGGAACCCTGCCTGATAAATAGTCGTTACCGCGCGGCCCCGGAAAGCGGCGGGGCGGCGATCTGGAAGGATCCCGGTATGCCCGCATCACCGAGCACGGCTCGGGCCATCAACGACCGGCTCGCCCTGCGGCTGCTCCAGCAGGACGGCCCGCTGACGGCCACCCAGCTCAAGACGTTGACCGGACTCTCCCGCCCGACCGTCGCCGACCTCGTCGAACGACTCCAGGGCGCCGGGCTGATCCAGGTCGTGGGCGAGTCCGGGGCCGTCCGCCGCGGCCCCAACGCCCGGCTGTACGGGATCGTCGCCGACCGAGTCCATCTCGCGGCGCTGGACGTACGGCTCGGAAGCGTCAGCGTGGTCGTCACCGACCTGCTGGGGGCCACGCTCGCCGAGGGCTCCCTGCCCATCGGCAGCGACACCGGCACCGAACCGGCCGTCGAGCGGGCCGCCGCCCTTCTGGAGCGCACCGCCCGCGCGGCCGGGTCCGTCCCGCTGCACAGCGTCGGGATCGGAGCACCGGGGCTGATCGACCCCGGCACCGGCGAGCTGCGCGACAGCACCGGCCTGCCCGCCTGGCACCGGGGCCTGGTCCGGGAGCTCCAGCGGCGGCTTCCCGCCGCCGTCCTGGTGGAGAACGAGACCAACCTCGCGGCCGTCGCGGAGCACCGGGCGGGCGCCGCCCGCGACCGGGAGACCTTCGTCCTGCTCTGGCTCGGTCAGGGGATCGGGGCCGCCGTCATGCTGGACGGCAAGCTGCGTCAGGGGGCGTCCGGCGGCGCGGGCGAGATCGGTTTCCTCCCCGTCCCCGGCGTGAGCGGGCTGCCCTCGGCGGTCAACTGCGAGGGCGGCTTCTACTCCCTGGCCGGCTCCGCCGCGCTGTGCGAACTCGCCGCCGCGCACGGCCTCGTGGACCCCGGCGCGGTGACCGACGGCCGGGAGGAGGCGGCGGCCGTGGACGCGGTGCGGAACGCCCTGGGAGCAGGGGAGGCGGGCGAGCCCTTCCTGAAGGAGTTGGCGGACCGCCTCGCCCTCGGCGCCGCCGCCGTCGTCTCGGTGCTCGACCCCGGCTGCGTCCTGCTCGCGGGGGCCGTGGGCCACGCGGGCGGCCTTGCGCTCGCGGCCCGGGTCGAGGAGCGGCTGGCCGCGATGTCACCCCTGCGGACCGAGGTCCGGGCCGGTTCGCTGGGCGACGGGGCCGTGCTGCGCGGTGCGCTGATCACCGCCCGGGACGCTGCGCAGGACGCGCTGTTCGCGCCGGAGGGCTGACCGGCGGCCCACAGCTCCGCCCAGGCGGCGGCCGGCCACAGCTCCGCGTAGGCGGTGCTGGACCGGTCCGGCTCAGGCTGGGTGGCGCGGTGGCGGGCCGGTCGGGCTCAGGCCGGGTGGCGGTGGTCGGGCTCAGGCCGGGTGGCGGTGGCGGTGGTCGAGGAACTCCTCGAACGTCACGGTCCCCGTGGCGTGCCCGGGCGCCAGGTGGTCGCCGCGCCGGTAGCCCGCGTACGCCTTGCCGGCCAGCCGTACCGGTACCACCCGCCGCTTGCGTCCGGTGGCCCGCAGGAACGTCCCGGCCAGTTCCGTGAGCCCGCGGACCTCGGGGCCGCCCAGGTCGGGCACCCGGCCCGCCGGTCCGCCCAGCGCCAGGGCCGCCAGCCGGTCGGCGACCTCGCCGCTGTCGACCGGCTGGACCCGGACACCGGAGGGGACCGGCAGCACGGGCAGCTTCGCCGCGCCGGAGAGGATGCGCAGGACCAGGTCGTGGAACTGTGTGGTCCGCAGGATCGTCGAGCCGAGACCGGAGTCCTCGATCATCCGCTCCACCCGGCGCTTGACCGTGTAGTAGCCGAGCGGCAGCCGGTCCACGCCCACGATCGAGATGTAGAGCAGATGCGGCGTCCCGGCCCGCCGCGCCGCGTCGATGAGGAACCCCGCCGCCCGGTCGTCGCCGCCGCGCGGGGTCGTGGCGCAGTGGACGATCACGTCCGCCCCCTCGGCCGCCGCGTCCAGGCCCTTGCCGTCGCGCAGATCGACGGCGTACGAGGGGGAGCGGCGGCTGAGCCCGCGGACGTCGGCCCCTTCGCTGCGCAGCCGCTCCGCGACCTGCCGACCGAGGGTTCCGGTGGCGCCGGTGACCAGAATCGTCGTCATGGTGCCAGCCTGCCAGAACGGGGTCCGGGCCGCCGGAAAGCGCCCGGGGCCGGTCACCTGTCCCGGCCCCAGCTCCCCCGGGTCCTCGGCAAGCCCCCGGCCCCGGCGGTGGACGCCGGGGCCGGGGACGACAGGGCCGGTCGCCCGGTGGTGAACGGAGGGGTGGGGCCGCTCACCACCGGACGGTCAAAGAAGGGTTCAGCAGGCGCCGAGGTCCTTCCAGGCGCCCCACTGGCCGGCGGATCCGGGCGTCTCGCCCTTCGTCCACCACGAGGCCTTCCACTGGTGGCCGCCGTGGCTCACGGTGGAGCCGCCGCCGTACTCGGTGGCCGCGTTCCAGACCGGGGCCGAGCAGGTGCCGCCCGGCTGCGTCGGGGTCGGGGTCGGCGTCGGACCGGTCGGGTCCGGCGTCGGGGTCGGCGTGGGGTTGGTGCCGGTGCCGGGCTCGACCACGGTGGTGCCGCGCGCCAGGTCACCGGCGAGGGAGTAGGACTTCCCGCCGAAGGTCACGGTCCAGTTCGACGGAGTGGAGGTCGGCAGGTAGTAGACGAAGTCCAGCTCCACCGAGGCGCCGGGGGCCAGCGTCTGCCAGGCCGGGAGCTTCAGCGAGACGCGGTTGTAGTCGCCCTTGAGGCCGCCGATGTTGTTGGCGGCCTTGTGGTCGCTGCGGATGATGGTGGTGCCGAAGCCGGACTGGTCCTTGGCGTTGGCCGGGGCGGAGGTGGAGTAGTCGAACTGGAACTCCGTACCGCCGGGCAGCGTGGCCTGGGTCCGGTTGGTGATCTTCAGCTTGGGGCTGATCGGGTAGTTGGAGTCGCCCAGCGGGAACTGTCCGAAGGAGACGTCGATGTTCACGGCCTGGGTGGGCAGGTCGATCGTGGAGCGCTTCGCGCCGTACGGGGTCGCCGACTTGAAGGCGTCGTACATCGCGGTGGTCAGCGTCGAGCCGGTCTCGTACTGGCCCTTGGCCGCGTTCCACTGGTAGTCGCCCGCCAGCTCCCAGATCATCGTGCCGCCGATGCCCTTGTCCACGACGTAGGCGGCTTTGGCCTTCACCGACTGCTCGTCCTCGGTGGAGAGGAACACCTTCTTCTGGGCGTTCCACAGCCACGGCGCGACCAGCGTGGAGTCGTACTTGCGGACGTACGCGCCGGTCAGCTGGGTGTTCGCGGGGAAGCCGTAGTCGGTGACGTAGTCGCCGACGATGCCCTTCTCCAGGTTCTTCGCGTGCCACATCGGGTTGGAACCGGCAGGCGATTCCTTGCCGTTGGTGTCCTTGTCGTGCCAGAGGTTGTCGATCCCGACAGCGCCGTCACCGCACTTGGTCAGCCCCGCGCCCGCCGGGCAGTCGGTCGTGGCCGCCTTGCCCCACAGGCCGTCGGTGCCGCCCTGCACGTTCTTGAAGCCGCGGGTGTAGTACGGCAGGCCGATGTTGATCCGGCCGGCCGGCATCGAGCCGCGGAAGTAGTGGTAGGCCCAGTCGGTGTTGAGGTAGCCGGTGCCGCCGTACTGCGAGGTGGAGTACACGCTCGCCTGCGCCAGCTCGGCGTCCTTGCCGTCGTCGAACAGGGAGGCGTTCGGGCCGACGTACTCGTTCCAGGCGCCGTGCAGGTCGTAGGACATGATGTTGACGTAGTCCAGGTACTTCTGCATCTGGTACGTCTCCATGCCCCGCAGCAGGTAGCCGGAGGAGGGGGCGGCGACGGTCAGCAGGTAGTGCTTGCCGTCGGCGGCGCCCGCGCGGTCGAGCTTCTCGCGCAGCGTCTTCATCAGGGCGTCGTAGCCCTTGACCAGTCCGGCGCGGCGGCCGTTGGACAGCGAGTGGTCCAGCGGGTTGCCCGCGTCCTTCATGGTCGTCGCGTACTCGTAGTCGATGTCGACGCCGTTGAAGCCGTACTTCTTGATGAAGTCGACGGCCGAGTCGGCGAACGTGTTGATGCCGCTCTGGTTGACCGAGCCGTCGGCGTTGGTCGCCATCGAGTAGAAGCCGCCCGAGTCGACGCGCTTGCCGTCGGGTCCGAAGTAGCCGCCGGTCTCGGCCCAACCGCCCACGGAGACCAGGGTCTTCACGTTCGGGTGCTGCTTCTTGTACTTCGTCAGCAGGTTGAAGTGCCCCTTGTAGGGGAGCGCCGGGTCCATCTCCGCGCCCGCGACACCGGGCCAGGTCATGCCGGTGGAGGCGTTGTCGGCGCTGTCGGGGCCGACCGAGAGCTTGTTGGAGCCGTCGACGTGCGCGAAGGCGTAGTTGAGGTGCGTGACCTTGTCCCACGGGATGTCCGGGACCAGGTAGGCGTCCTTGCCGTCCTTGCCGGTACGCCAGTTGGTGAAGTAGCCGATCACGCGGCGCTTGTGGTCGGCGCCCATCTTCTCGCGACCGTCGGCGTCGTAGACGGAGCAGTAGGGGACGTCGACGCCGGGGGTCTGGTAGAGCCCGTCGGGGCGACAGGAGGTCTGGTCGGCGGCGGCCGACGGACCTGCGGCGAGTGAGCTCATCAGCAGTCCGGCGACGGCGGCGCCGGCGGCGAGCAGGGTGGCTCTCGCTCGGGTGGGGGACAGCATGTGGTCGTTCCTCCTGGGGAGGTCGGCAGAACACAACTGGCAAAGGGGGGTGGGTCGTGTCGGGGTCCTGGTGTGCGCACACCGCCGGACCGAACCTCGGAGGTGACGCAGAGATTAAGAGGACTAGACCAGTGCGTCAATAGGTCTGGACCTTTAAGCGTCAACTTTTCCGACGGGTTCCCTGTGACTTCCCTGTGAAGCCCCGATGACTACGTTGTCGGCTTCTCGCCAACGGATTCACGCCACGTGTTCTGTGACCCAGCCCACAGTGCTCACCCGCATGGCCGTGAGGCGTCCGTGGCAGACTGGTTCCGTACCAGTAGCAGCGCACTCCGGGGTCGGTGTAATTCCGAACCGGCGGTTATAGTCCGCGACCCGTCCGCAGCCAGCGGCCGGTTGACCAGGTGAGATTCCTGGACCGACGGTGAAAGTCCGGATGGGAGGCAGTGCGCGGCGGGTTGTCATCGGTACGCCGCCGTCGGCGGACGCATGGCCGGGAGTCTCCCGTGACGCCGTGCGTTCCTGGCGTTCCCGTTCTCGGGATCTCGGCGTTTCCGCTGGTGAGCCGCTTTATCTGTCGTCATCGACAGGCCCCGGAGTCCGTGCCCGAAGAGGCAGGAGGACCCGGTGGACACCGCAGCCGACATCACCGCCATGCGCCGAGCGATCACGCTCGCGGCGCGCGGTCTCGGCTCCACCAGCCCCAATCCGGTCGTCGGATGCGTGATCACCGACGCCGACGGAGCCGTCGCCGGCGAAGGCTTCCACCAGCGCGCCGGAGGACCGCACGCCGAGGTCCACGCCCTGTGCGCGGCCGGCGGGCGGGCCCGCGGCGGCACCGCCTACGTCACCCTCGAACCCTGCGACCACACCGGCCGCACCGGCCCCTGCTCCCAGGCCCTCCTGGCCGCCGGGATCAGCCGCGTCGTGTACGCGGTCGCCGACCCGAACCCGGGGGCCGCGGGCGGCGGCGACACCCTGCGCCACGCCGGGGTCCGGGCCGAACAGAGCCTCCTCGCGGAGGAGGCGGAGGCGGGCAACGCCGCCTGGCTGACCTCGGTGCGCCGGGGGCGGCCGTACGTCCTGTGGAAGTACGCCGCCACCCTCGACGGCCGGATCGCCGCCGCCGACGCCACCAGCCGCTGGATCACCTCGCCCGAGGCCCGCGCCGACGTCCACCGGCTGCGCGCCGAGGCCGACGCCGTGCTCGTCGGCTCCGGCACCGCCCGCACCGACGACCCCCAGCTCGCGGTACGCGGCATCGACGGGGTCACCCAGCCGCTGCGGGTCGTCGTCGACACGAACGCCACCGCCGTGAAGCCCGGCGCCCGGGTCCTGGACGACACCGCGCCCACCCTGGTCGCCGTCGCCGACGATGCCCCCGCCGGGCACCTCCCCGAGGCCGCCGTCCTGCGCCTGCCCCGTGCCGCCGCCGGACCCGGCCTCGACCTCGACGCCCTCCTCGGGGCCCTGCACGAGCGCGGCGTCCTCTCCGTGCTCCTCGAAGGCGGCCCCACCCTCGCCGGCGCGTTCGTCGCCGCGGGAAAGGTCGACAAGGTCGTCGGCTATCTCGCCCCGGTGCTGCTCGGCGCGGGCCCCGCCGCCCTCGCCGGCGCCGGAATCACCACGATCGCCGAGGCGTTGCGCCTCGATGTGACCGAGACCGTGCGCATCGGCCCCGATCTGCGCGTCACCGCCGTCCCCGCCCCTGCTCGGAAGGGAAACTGAGTGTTCACCGGAATTGTCGAAGAACTGGGTGAGGTCACCGCCGTCGAGCAGCTGGCGGACGCCTCCCGCTTCCGGCTGCGCGGCCCCGTCGTCACCGAGGGAGCCAAACACGGCGACTCCATCGCGGTGAACGGCGTCTGCCTCACCGTCGTGGACACCGGCGACGGCGAGTTCACCGCCGACGTGATGGCCGAGACGCTGAAGCGCTCCAGCCTCGGCGCGCTCACCACCGGCTCCCGGGTCAACCTGGAACGCCCGATGGCGCTCGGCGGCCGGCTCGGAGGACACCTCGTCCAGGGCCATGTGGACGGCACCGGCACCATCGTCGAGCGCACCCCCTCCGAGCACTGGGAGCTCGTCAAGGTCTCCCTGCCGGCCGAGCTGACCCGGTACGTCGTGGAGAAGGGCTCCATCACCGTCGACGGCGTCAGCCTCACCGTCGTGGACGCGGCGGCCGACCACTTCACCATCAGCCTCATCCCCACCACCCTCGCCCTGACCACGCTCGGCCGCAAGCAGCCCGGCGACCCGGTCAACCTGGAGGTGGACGTCCTCGCCAAGTACGTCGAGCGGCTGCTCGGCGACCGGGCCGGACAGGACCCGCGATGAACGCGGCGAACTGGCTCAACTCCGAGGCCTTCACCGTGTTCGGCCAGCACATCAAGTGGTCGGACATGATCGGCAACCTGGTCGGCCTGATCGCCCTGGCCCTCGGCTGGCGGCGCTCGATCTGGACCTGGCCCGCCCAGCTCCTCTCCGGCGTGATCCTGCTCGTCGCCTTCGCCTCCGCGCACCTCTCCGGCAGCGCGGGCAAGCAGCTGGTCGTCATCGTCGTCGCCCTGTGGGGCTGGTGGTCCTGGAACCGCGGCAAGCAGCAGGCACAGGACGGCTCCATAGCCGTCCGCTTCGCCACCTGGCGCGAGCGCGGCGTGCTGATCGGCGCCGCCGCTCTCGGCACCCTCGCCGTCGGCGGCCTGTTCACCGCCTTCCCGTCGCTGTCCTGGGACCCCTGGCCGGACGCGTACATCTTCGTCGGCACCGTCGTCGCGATGTACGCCCAGGCCCGCGGCATGGTCGAGTTCTGGTTCGCCTGGCTCCTCGTCGACCTGGTCGGCGTCCCGCTGAACTTCGCCAACGGATTCGCCTTCTCCGGCTTCGTCTACGTCATCTACGGCGCCCTCGTCCTGTGGGGGATGCGCGACTGGTGGCTGCGTACGCGGACACCCGCTCTGGAAGGAGCCACGGCATGACTGCCCAGCCCACCTGGCTGCACCCCGACCACGAACCACTCCCCGAGAGCCTCTCCCTGGACCCGGTCGAGCAGGCGGTCCGCGACATCGCCGCCGGCCGTCCCGTCGTCGTCGTGGACGACGAGGACCGCGAGAACGAGGGCGACCTCGTCATCGCGGCCGAGATGGCCACCCCGGAGATCGTGGCCTTCATGATGAGCGAGTGCCGCGGTCTGATCTGCGCGCCCATGGAGAGCGACGAGCTGGAACGCCTCGACCTCCCGCAGATGGTCGAGCACAACACCGAGTCGATGCGGACCGCGTTCACCGTCTCCGTCGACGCCTCCGCCGCGCACGGCGTCACCACCGGCATCTCCGCCGCCGACCGCGCCACCACCCTGCGGATGCTCGCGGGCGGCGTCGCCGGCCCCGGCGACTTCGTCCGGCCCGGCCACATCTTCCCGCTGCGCGCCCGCTCCGGCGGCGTCCTCGTCCGCAACGGCCACACCGAGGCCGCCGTCGACCTCGCCCGGCTCGCCGGACTCCGCCCCGCCGGGGCCATCGTCGAGATCGCGGGCGAGGACGGCGTCATGCTCCGGCTGCCCGAGCTGATCCCCTTCGCCCGCAAGCACGGACTGACGATCATCTCCATCGAGGACCTGATCGCCTACCGCCGCAGCAACGAGCCCACGGTCCGCCGCGAGGCCGAGACCCGGCTGCCCACCGCGTTCGGCGACTTCACCGCGTACGGCTACCGCTCCAGCGTCGACGGCGTCGAACACGTCGCCCTCGTCCACGGCGACGTCGGCGACGGCGAGGACGTCCTCGTCCGGATCCACTCCGAGTGCCTGACCGGCGACATCTTCCAGTCCCAGCGCTGCGACTGCGGCCCCCAGCTGCACGCCTCCATGCGGCGCATCACCGAGCAGGGCCGGGGCGTCGTCGTCTACCTGCGCGGCCACGAGGGACGCGGCATCGGCCTGCTCTCCAAGCTGCGCGCGTACGAACTCCAGGAGCGCGGCGTGGACACCCTCGACGCCAACCTGGAGCTCGGCCTGCCCGCCGACGCCCGCGACTACGCGGCGGGCGCCCAGATCCTCGCGGACCTCGGCGTGCGCAGCCTGCGGCTCATGACCAACAACCCCGACAAGACCGCCGCCGTCGTCCGCCACGGCCTCGCCGTCACCGGCCGGGAACCCATGCCCGTCCAGGCCGGCGAGCACAACCTGCGCTACCTGCGCACCAAGCGCGACCGCATGGGCCACGACCTGCCCTGGCTCGACGGCGCCCCCGCGTCGACCTGCGCCAACCAGTGACGCGACCCACCGAACACCACGTAACCAGCAACAGGAGAGACATGAGCGGCAAGGGTGCACCCGAACTGTCCGTACGCAACTGCGGCGACCTGCGCGTGGCCGTGATCGCGGCCCAGTGGCACGAGAAGGTCATGGACGGACTCGTCGACGGCGCCCTGCGCGCCCTGCGCGAGCTCGGCATCGACGAGCCGACCCTGCTCCGCGTCCCGGGCAGCTTCGAGCTGCCCGTCGTCGCCAAGGTGCTCGCCGGACGCGGCTACGACGCGATCGTCGCCCTCGGCGTGGTCATCCGGGGCGGCACCCCCCACTTCGAGTACGTCTCCCACGGCGTCACCCTCGGCCTCACCCAGGTCACCGTCGACACCGGTGTTCCCGTCGGCTTCGGCGTACTGACCTGCGACACCGAGGAGCAGGCGCTGGACCGGGCCGGCCTCGAAGGGTCCAACGAGGACAAGGGGCACGAAGCGGTCACCGCCGCCGTGGCCACCGCGGCCACGCTGCGCACCGTCAGCGAACCCTGGCGCTGAGCGCCCTCCCGCGACCCCGTATTCTGAGGACCATCATGGCTGACAAAACCTTCGAAGAGCTCTTCGCCGAGCTCCAGCTCAAGGCCGCCGAGGGCGACCCCGCGACCTCCCGCACCGCCGAACTGGTGGGCAAGGGCGTGCATGCCATCGGCAAGAAGGTCGTCGAGGAGGCCGCCGAGGTCTGGATGGCGGCCGAGTACGAGGGCAAGGAAGCCACCGCCGAGGAGATCTCCCAGCTGCTGTACCACGTCCAGGTGATGATGGTCGCCCGCGGCATCTCGCTCGACGACGTCTACGCCCATCTCTGAGCCGACCTCAGCGCCGTCGCCCGGGCCCGGCCCGGGCGACACCCCCGCGAAACCGCCCGCACACTCCCTCCGCACGAAGGAAGCCGACCTCATGCTGCGCATCGCCGTTCCCAACAAGGGTTCACTCTCCGGGCCTGCGATGGCGATGCTCCATGAGGCCGGCTACCAGCAGCGCAAGGAGTCGAAGGAACTGGTCCTGGTCGACCCGGCGAACGAGGTCGAGTTCTTCTACCTCCGCCCCCGCGACATCGCGATCTACGTCAGCTCCGGCAAGCTCGACATCGGGATCACCGGCCGCGACCTGCTGCTGGACTCCGGGGCCGACTCCGAGGAGATCCTCCAGCTCGGCTTCGCCCGCTCCACCTTCCGCTACGCCACCAAATCCGGCACCGCGGCGGGCCCGCAGGACTTCGACGGCATGACGATCGCCACCTCCTACGAGGGAATCGTCGCCGCCCACCTCGCCGAGGCGGGTGTCAACGCCTCCGTCGTCCACCTCGACGGCGCCGTCGAGACCGCCATCGAGCTGGGCGTCGCCCAGATCATCGCCGACGTGGTGGAGACCGGCACCAGCCTGCGCAACGCCGGACTCGAAGTGATCGGCGACCCGATCATGACCTCCGAGGCCGTCGTCATCCGCCGCAACGGCGCCCCCGCCGACGACCCCAAGGTGCAGCAGTTCCTCCGCCGCCTCCAGGGCGTCCTGGTCGCCCGGTCCTACGTGATGATGGACTACGACTGCCGCGTCGAGCACCTGGAGCGCGCCGTCGCCCTCACCCCGGGCCTGGAGTCGCCCACCATCTCCCCGCTGCACCACGAGGGCTGGGTCGCCGTCCGCTCCATGGTCGCCGCCAAGGAGGCCCAGCGGATCATGGACGACCTGTACGAGCTCGGCGCCCGCGCCATCCTCACCACGGCCATCCACGCCTGCCGCCTCTAGGGGATGTCTCGCCGATCACGCCGGGCTCGCGGGGTCTGGTGCCGCACCTCGCGGCGTTGTCGTCGGTCGCCGACGCTCCTTCCCCAAGCTCTCCACTCCGTTCGAGCAGGGGAGACCCCATCCGACTCCCTCCTGTTGCCTTGCGATGCGCGGCACCAGACCCCGCTCCCTGATCCGGCCTGATCGGCAAGACACCCCCTAGCGTCCCGGCCCGCCCGCACCCCCCGAGAGAAGACCCGATGTCCGCGCCCAGGCCCGAACAGACCACCCTGCCGGTCACCTTCCGGCCCACCCTCACCCGGGTGGTCCTGCTGAGCACGGGCCTGGCGATGTTCGTCGTCATCACCGTCATCGCGCTGATGCTGGAGCGGCTGAACCCGGGGGAGCGGATCACCTTCGTCTTCGTCGCGGCGCTCTTCTTCGGCGTCCTGGCCCTGCTCAGCAGGCCCAAGGTCACCGCCGACGAGACCGGGGTCACCGTCGTCAACCTCACCCTGACCCGCAGGCTGGCGTGGGAGGAGATCCTCCGCGTCAACCTGCGCTCCGGCGACCCCTGGGTCTACCTCGACCTGAGCGACGGAACGAGCCTGCCCGCCCTCGGCATCCAGCCCGGCCTGGCCAAGCAGCAGGCCATCCGCGACGCCCGCGCCCTGCGCTCCCTCGCCGAGTCGCGCGGCTCCGGGACCGACGACACCCCGGCCGGCGGCTGAGACGACACCCCGCCGGCCGGCAGGCAGGCCAAGCAGAGGTCACCCGAAAGCCTCTGAGCCCCTGCCCGGCGCGGGGCCTTCTTGTCTACTCTGGTGGGCGGCGGCGCCCCGCGCGTCCCGCCCCGCCCGTTCCACGGCCCCACCCCGGGCCCGCGGGGCCTTACCTGCGACCCAAGGAGTGACTCCCTCCAGCAATGGACGGATCGTCCGGTAGTACCTGCGCCGCCCCTTCCCCGGAGGCGGCGGCCTCATGACCACCCCCCTGCTGCTCCTCGGAGCGGCCTTTCTCCTCATCCTCGCCAACGGATTCTTCGTGGCGGCCGAATTCGGGCTCGTCACCGTGGAGAAGCCCGACGCCGAACGGGCCGCCGCCGAAGGCGACCGACGGGCCCGTACCGTCGTCGAAGCCCTGCGCGAACTCTCCTTCCAGCTCTCCGGCACCCAGCTCGGCATCACCATCACCTCCCTGGTGGTGGGCATGCTCGCCGAACCGGCCCTCGCCCAGCTGCTCGCCGGCCCCCTCACCGCCGCCGGACTCCCCGCGGGGGCCGTCCCGGGTGTCGGCGTCGTCGTCGGCATGCTCCTGGCATCGGCCGTGCAGATGGTCGTCGGCGAACTGGTGCCCAAGAACTGGGCGGTCTCCCGGCCACTCCAGGTGGCCCGCTTCGTCGCCGGACCGCAGGCCCGCTTCGCCGCCCTCCTGCGACCGGTGATCACCCTCCTCAACGCCCTGGCCAACCGGCTGGTGCGGCTTCTGGGCGTCGAGCCCACCGCCGAACTGGCCTCCGCCCGCACCCCGGGCGAGCTGGTCTCCCTGGCTCGGCACTCCGCCGAGGCCGGAGCACTCGAACAGGACACCGCCGACCTCTTCGTCCGGACCCTCGCGCTGGCCGGTCTCACCGCCCAGCACGTCATGACGCCCCGGGTGAAGGTCAGCGCCCTGCACTCCACCGCGACCGCCGCGGACGTCCTCAACCTCACCCGCGCCACCGGCCTCTCCCGCTTCCCGGTATACCGGGACCGCATCGACGAGGTCATCGGCATGGTCCACCTCAAGGACGCCCTCGCCGTCCCCGCCCCCGAGCGCCTGCGCACCCCGGCCGGACGGATCGCCGTACCCCCGCTCCTGGTGCCCGGGACGCTTCCGGTGGAAGCGCTGCTGCGGCGGCTGCGCCACGAACAGCCGATAGCCGTGGTCGTCGACGAATACGGCGGCACCGCCGGTGTCGTCACCCTGGAGGACATCATCGAGGAGCTCGTCGGCGAGGTCCGCGACGAGCACGACGCCGAGGGCGCGGGCCGCCCCGAGCTGACCGCCGCCCCCGCCGAGGACGGTCGCCCGGTGTGGGACGCCGAGGGCAGCTGCCGGGTGCACACCCTGCGCCGCAGCGGACTCGACGTGCCCGAGGGGCCCTACGAGACCGTCGCCGGGCTCGTCGCCGGACTGCTGGGCCGCATCCCCGCCCCCGGCGACCGGGCCGAACTCCCCGGCTGGCGGATCTCCGTCCGCCAGGTCGGCCGCAACCGCGCCGAACGGGTCCGCTTCACCCGGGCGGCCGACCCGCTGCTGCCCGACCCGCTGCCGGACAGGGCCGCACCGGTACTGCTGGAGGCGGCGCGATGAGCATGCTCCAACTCTTCCTCGCCGCCCTCCTCGTGCTGGCGAACGGCTTCTTCGTCGGCGCCGAGTTCGCTCTCGTCTCCGTACGCCGCAGCCAGATCGAACCGCTCGCCGCACAGGGCTCCGGCCGGGCCCGCACGGTCCTGCACGGGCTGGAGAACCTGCCGCAGATGATGGCCGCCGCCCAGTTCGGCATCACCGTCTGCTCCCTCACCCTGGGAGCCGTCGCCGAGCCGACGCTCGCCCATCTCCTGGAGCCGGTCTTCCACGCGGCGCACGTCCCCGACGGGCTCGTCCACCCCCTCGGCTTCGCCCTCGCGCTCCTGTCCGTGGTCGTCCTGCACCTGGTCATCGGCGAGATGGTCCCGAAGAACCTCGCGATGGCCGCACCCGAGCGGACCGCACTGTGGCTGAGCCCCGGCCTGGTCGCCTTCGCCCGCCTCTGCCGTCCGGTCACCACCGCGCTGGGCGCCTGCGCCGGCCTGGTGCTGCGGCTGTTCGGCGTCGAACCGAAGGACGAGGTGGAGGCCGTCTTCACCAGCGAGCAGCTCAACCGGCTCGTGGAGGACTCCGGACAGGCAGGCCTCCTCGGACCGGAGGCGGCGACACGCCTGGAGGACGCCCTCGAACTGGGCAGCAGGCCCGTCACCGACGTCCTGCTGGAGCGGGCGACGCTGGTCACGGTCGACCCGTCGGTGACCCCCCGCCGGATCGAGGAGCTGACCGTGCGCACCGGTTTCTCCCGCTTCCCGGTCTGCGCGGACGGCGGCGGCCCCTGTCTGGGCTACCTCCACGTCAAGGACGTCCTGGAGCTGGAGGACGCCGACCGCGCGGTTCCGCAGCAGATCTGGCGCCCGATGGCGACGGTACGGGCCGAACTCCCGCTGGACGACGCCCTGACCGTGATGCGCCGGGCCGCGACGCACCTGGCGCAGGTCGCGGACGCCTCGGGCCGGATCCTCGGCCTGATCGCCATGGAGGACGTCCTGGAGACGCTGGTGGGGGAGGTCCATGACCCGGCCCACCGGACGGTCTCGGTGCCCCGCCGCACGGTGGAGACGCCGAGGACGCCGGAGCTTCCGGCGCCCGGAGCCCTCGTGCACTGAGGTGAGGCGACGCCGCGCCGGGAGCGGACGCCCGGCGCGGCCGTCAGCCCGCGCCCGGCTCCTGCTTCCCCCGGCCCACCGGGCCGCGCCCCGACAGCACCTCGCCGTAGGCCTGCATCAGGTCCGCCAGCCGCAGCGTCGACAGGTCCTGGCGGGTCAGCTCGCCCGGATAGCCGGAGAGCCGCAGATCGCGGTAGGCACAGCTCTTCTCGTACAGCGTCCGAAGGAAACGGCCGTTGCCCAGCTCGTCGATCCAGCCCTGGTCCACCACATGGCCGCTGATCGAGCGCAGTTCGTCCACCGCCTCCTCGTCCCAGACGTCGTCGTTCTCCGCCGCCAGCACGCTCCCGATCGCGGTGAGTTCGAGCGGCCGGTAGCTGGGGAAGTCGACCCGGCTGGTGAAGCGGGAGGAGAGCCCCGGGTTGGTGGCGAGCAGCCGGTCCATGCCCTCCGGGTATCCCGCGAGGATGACGACGAGATGGTCCCGGTTGTCCTCGGCCCGCTTGAGGAGGACCTGGAGCGCCTCGTCGCCGTACGCGTCGCCCTTGCTGTAACCGGAGTTGGCCAGGCTGTACGCCTCGTCGACGAACAGCACCCCGCCCAGGGCCGAGTCGATCAGCTCGTTGGCCTTCACCGCCGTCTGCCCCAGGAACTCACCCACCAGGTCGGAGCGTTGGGCCTCGACCAGATGATCGCCGCCGAGCAGCCCGAGGGCGTAGAAGACCCGGCCCAGGATGCGTGCCACGGTGGTCTTGCCGGTGCCGGAGGGGCCGGAGAAGACGAAGTGACGCTTCGGCGGCTGGACCGGGAGGCCCTGCTCGGCCCGCAGCCGGGCCATGTTCAACTGCGCCGAGAGCGCCTTGACCTGCCGCTTGACCGGTTCGAGACCGACCATGCGCTCCAACTGCGCCAGCGCGTCGGCCAGCAGCGAGGGATCGCTGGGCCCGGCCGGGAAGGGCGGCGGCTTCCGGGCCTTGGTGCGGCGGGCGCCCTCGACGGGGGCGGGCGAACCGAGGACCGGCTCGTCGCCGAGCAGCCCCGGGTCGCTCATCGGCCAGGACTCCCGCCCGTCCACCGGATCGGCGCCGAGCAGCGCGTCGCCCTCCGGCTGCGCCGCCGTCCCCGACGCACCCGAACCGAAACCGGTCAGGGTCACGGCGGCCAGGTCAGCCGACTCGTCGTACCCGTCGCCCTCCACGAGCGCGGCGAGCCGGGCGGAGGTGTCCATGAAGGCCGGGTCGACCCGGTGCACCGCCCGGTACAGCGGCAGGGCGGCCGCGCTGCGCCCCGTGCCCTCGTGGGCCCGCGCCAGCCAGTAGCGCAACTCCTTGCGCTGCGGCTGTTCGCTGCGACAGCGCATCAGCGCGGCCGACAGCAGGGGCTCCGCCTGCCCGAACATCTCCAGCCGCACCCGCGCCATCCCGCCGAACAGACCCGCTTCGATGCCCAGCATCGGATCGTCGACGAGCTGCTCGGTGCAGCGCACCAACTGCTCCCAGTCCTTGACCAGATAGGAGCGGCAGGCGTGCAGGAACCGCACCTGCGGATCCGCGTCCACCGGCGGCAGCCCGGCCAACGCCCGGTCCAGCTCCGGCACATGGCGTCCGTCCAGCCAGTGCGAGGCGTGCGCGAGCAGCAGATCACGCCGGCTCTCCAGCACCGGCTGCACCCACCAGCCGAGCCAGTACCAGGAGTTGAGCGTACGTCGGTGGCGTGCGCGCTGTTCGCCGAAGCGGTCGCGGTGCCGGTACATGCGTAACAGGGCCGTAGTGGTGTCGATGCGGAGCGCGTGGAGGCCGAGCCAGCCGTCCGCCATGCTCGGATCGAACCGCACCGCGGCTCTGAACTCCTCCTCGGCCTGCGGGTAGGCGCCCATCGTGTAGGCGTCCATGCCGCGCAGCCAGGCGAGGTCGGCAGGGGCTCCAGCGCCCTGTGTGCCGATGTCCATCAGGTCCCCCACAAACCGTGCCCCCAGGATGTCCCGCCCGCACAGCATGCCCACCGGAGCGTGCTGAATCACGGCGTGGAGGAAGGGAATTGACCACACCGAGGTGCATCGTACCCGCGCACGGGGAGGCGGACGCCCGATGGCCGACCCCTGAGGTGGTGACCCAGGGTGAGTGAATCGCTCTGCGTGGTCGCCGGGGTGGCGGGGGGAGCACAGGGCGAAGCCCCCGATCACGGGGGAACAACCGGGGGCTTCGCGTCCATGGGGGCTCCGAAAAGCCGCACAATGAGAACGTAAGACCAGTAAGGCCCCCCGGTCAAGCGGAGTTGGGGCACTTCCGGGCCGATTTCCGACTGCTCAGTATGGCGGGACGTTCTGGCTACCGTGCGTGACGGTTCGGTTCACTCCCGCTGTCGCGCGGGGCCCCGCCAGCCACGCGTACCCCTCTGGCAACTGGCGTACCAGAGTGTCGGCGTACGGCCGTGAGGGATCCTCGGCGAAATGCCGGGCCTCGGCGAGCGTCCACCCGTCCCAGAATCCGGTGAGCCCGGTCCCGTCCCGCCGCCGGCCACGCTCCCAGGACACCTCCCGGTCCAACTCCATCCAGCAGAGCGCCGCCAGCCACGGGCGCACCTGACGGCGCCCCGCGCCGACCCCCTCCACCAGCACCACCGGCGCCGGTTCCAGGGTCCGCGCCGGGCCGAAGCGCCGCTCCGTCCAGTCGTACGGGGCGTAGCGGGCGCTCTCGCCGCGCGAGAGGGGCAGGATCACCTGCTCCCGCAGCCGTCCCGTCCAGCCGAACAGCTCCTCGTGCGTGGCGAGGTCGTCCAGATGGAGGACCGGCGCACCGCCCAGCGCCGCCGCGAGTCGGGCGGCGAAGGTGCTCTTGCCCGAACCGGCGTGTCCGTCGACCGCGACGAGCCGCACCGGCCCGCAGGAGGGGGGCAGTGCGGAGAGTTCATCGGCGTGGCGGGCCAGGTCGTCCATGGCTCCAGGGTACGTTCCGGCACGGAGGCGCCCGGGGTCCACCGCAGGTCACGCCAGTGGTCCAGACCCATATTCGGTCCTTGCGGCGACTGCGGAACACTGGCCCGATCCGGCCGCGAACCGGGATAGTTGGCGCACCGCACGGCACCCGCAGACCACCTTCCGCATCCGACCGGGGGTCACGCCCATGACCAGTCCGACTTCGCGCAGAACCGTTCTGACCGCCGCGCTCGCCGCGGCGGCGGCCGCCGGCACGGTGGGAACCACCACGTTCGCGTCCGCCGCCCCGACCTCGCCCACCGGCTCCTCCGGGGCCCCGGCGCCCCTCGTGGACAACCGTTTCTGGCACACCTACACCGACTGGCGCTTCGGCACGGGCGACGGAACCCGGGTGCTTCCGGGGCCCCGGCCCGGAGTCGTGATCGCCACCCCGGCCGGCCGCACCGACTACACGGACCCGCACACCGGCAGGACGGCCGCCTGGGACTACGCCACCTGGACCTCCCCGGTGCACCGCTCCGCCGTCCCCGCCACCGAGGTGATCGCCTCCTGGAACGCCCGCACCCCGGCCGGCACCTGGATCCAGGTCGAGCTGAGCGGCGTCTACGCGGACGGCACCGCGACCCCCTGGTTCGTGATGGGCCGCTGGGCGGCGGGCGACGGCGACATCCGCCGTACGTCCGTCGACGGCCAGGGCGACCCGTACAGCTCCGTGTGGACGGACACCTTCTCGGTGGACGATCCCGCGAGCGGCGTCCGCCTGGTCTCCTACCGGCTGCGGCTCACGCTGTACCGCACCCCGGGCAGCCGCCTCACCCCGACCGTCTGGCGGGTGGGCGCGATGGCCTCCGACGTGCCCGACCGCTTCACCGTGCCCGCGAGCACTCCCGCGCTCGCGCGCGAACTGCCCGTGCCCCGCTACTCGCAGAACATCCACATCGGGCAGTACCCCGAGTACGACAACGGCGGCGAGGCGTGGTGCAGCCCCACCTCCTCGCAGATGATCATCGAGCACTGGGGCCGCCGCCCCACCACCGAGGACCTGGCCTGGGTCAAGCCCGGCCTGCCCGACCCCCAGGTCTGCCACGCCGCCCGCCAGACCTACGACTACCAGTACGAGGGCTGCGGCAACTGGCCGTTCAACGCCGCCTACGCCGCCACGTACCGCGACCTGAACGCCGTCGTCACCCGGCTCGGCTCGCTCACCGACGTGGAGCGGCTGATCCGCGCCGGCATCCCCGTCATCACCTCCCAGTCCTTCCGCGAGGAGGAACTGACCGGCGCCGGATACGGAACGGCCGGCCATCTGATGACGGTCATCGGCTTCACCCCCGAGGGCGACGTCATCGCCAACGACCCCGCTTCCCCCGACAACGACGCGGTACGCCGCGTCTACCGGCGGCGCGAATGGGAGAACATCTGGCTGCGGACCAAGCGCTACGACGCGGGCGGCAAGGTCAGAAGCGGTACGGGCGGGGTGTGTTACGTCTACTGGCCGACCCGGACGACACCGGGACAGTGGCGCGTGCTGAGGGCGCTCGGCCTGCTGTGAGCGCGTGCGGCCGCGCGGCCGTACCCGCCGGGCGCGCGGCCAAAGTGCCATGACCGCAGGGGAGTTGCCGGAGGGCACCGCTATGTTGAACAGGTGACCGACATCAGTTCGCGCATCGACACATCCCGCCCGCACACGGCCCGGATATGGAACTACTGGACCGGCGGCAAGGACAACTACCCCGTCGACCGGCAGGCCGGAGACGAGATCCGGGAGCTGCACCCCGGGATCGGTGCGTACGCGAAGGAGGACCGCCTGTTCCTGGGACGGGCGGTCCGGCACCTGGCCGAGCGGGAGGGCATCACGCAGTTCCTGGACATCGGAACGGGGCTGCCCAGCGCCGACAACACCCACGAGGTCGCCCAGCGCACAGCCCCCGACGCCCGTGTCGTGTACGTGGACAACGACCCGCTTGTGCTGGCCCACGCCCAGGCCCTGCTGGTCGGGACGCCCGAGGGGCGCATCGACTACCTGGACGCCGATCTGCGGGACGTCGACGCGATCCTGGCGGCCGCGGCGAAGACGCTCGACTTCTCGCGGCCGGTGGCGCTGATGCTGCTCGGGGTCGTCATCTTCATCGAGGACGACGAGGAGTCGTACGGACTCGTCCGCCGGCTGATGGACGCGCTCGCTCCCGGCAGCCACCTCGTCCTGTCCCACACGGTCAGCCACCCCGACATGCCGGACGTCGACGAGGCGGTGGCGTTCTGGAACGAGCACGGGACGCCGAAGCTCACGCAGCGGACCCCGGACGCCGTGGCGCGCTACTTCGAGGGCCTGGAGCTGCTGGAGCCCGGGGTCGTGCCGTGCTCCGCGTGGCGGCCCGCGACACCGACGCCGGACGTCGCGATGTACGCGGGCGTCGGCCGCAAGTGAAGGCCGGTCCCGGTGGTCCGTCGGGCGGCGGGGCCGGTGTGGCGTGCCCCACTGCCCGCTTCCGCCCGCTCGGCCCGTCCCGGCCCGTTTTCCTTGCCGTACCTGCGGAGCGCGACGCCCGCAGAGGCTCGGCCCGCCTGGGGCCGTGACCGGGATCTCGTTTTCCGTGGCGCCGGGTGCTGGCACTCTGGTCGGGTCACGGGGGACCCCAGCCGAAGCCGTACGAAGAGCGAGACGCCATGACCGCGACCACCGCCGCAGGAAACGCCCACCACGCCCGCCGCGCGCGCACCGGCGGCCCCGAGGACGGCTCGAAGCTGATGGAGCACATCGTCGGCTGGGCCTTCGTGGTCGTGTTCGCGATGCTCGTCACCCAGCTCGGCCTGCTGTGACGGCCCGACTCCGATCACGGGTACGGGGCAGGGCGTGCGAGTGGGGCGGGCCCTGCGAAAGGGCGGGGAGCCGTCCGGCACCCCGCCCCTTTCCGTCCGTCGATCCCGCGAAGGCCGGCGGATCGCCTTGATCGGCTCGCCGTTCCCGGTGTCACCGCTCAGCTCCCGGAAGAACGTGCCTCCCAGGCCCTGTTCGTTCTCGTAGTTCATCTTGGTGCCGATGGTCTCCGGGGTGACGCAACTCCACCAGTCGGTGCAGCAGTGTGCGTACGCCGTACCGGCCCCCTTGCCCGTGGCGGGCCGGCGTGGGGGGTGCGGGTGGAGCCGCGGCCGGGAGTCCCCTTTTTGGCATGGGCACGATAGGCGTCCGATGGAACCGTAGGACTAGACCAGTTGGGCCAATGGTTCGGACCAACTCGCCGATGGTTCGCGGCCGTCGCGGACCGTCCGGCCTGCGCGGTTGCCCCCCGTGACGGGAGGCATTCGATCGGGCATACTCGACCCGCCACAGCCGATCACCGCGCCACCCGTGACCCGGGAAGGCAGGATCGGCCGGGCAGTCTGTCTTTCCCGGGCCACTTCCGGGAGATCACCTGGCGGCGCCTCTCCCACCCCGAGCGAGTGACCGCCGCAACGCCCGACAGGGAGGAGAGCGCCGTCATGTCCGACCGTGCCCCGCAGCCGGTGGAACGCCGTCTGCCCACCGAGGAGTCCCGGCAGCTCGTCGCGCTCGTCCGCGACATCGTGTCGAAGGAGATCGCTCCCCGGGCGGCCGAGGAGGAGGAAGCGGGCGTCTTCCCCCGCGAGGTCTTCACCCTCCTGTCCGAGGCCGGACTCCTGGGACTCCCGTACGACTCCAGCCATGGCGGCGGCGACCAGCCCTACGAGGTCTACCTCCAGGTCCTGGAAGAACTGGCCGCAGCCCGGCTCACCGTCGGTCTCGGCGTCAGCGTCCACTCCCTCGCCTGCCACGCCCTGGCCGGATACGGCACCGACGAGCAGCGCGCCACGCACCTGACGGCGATGCTCTCCGGGGGCCTGCTGGGCGCCTACTGCCTCTCCGAACCAGCCTCGGGCTCCGACGCCGCCTCCCTGCGCACCAAGGCCGTGCGGGACGGGGACGACTGGGTCATCACCGGGACCAAGGCCTGGATCACCCACGGTGGCGTCGCGGACTTCTACACCGTGCTCGCCCGCACCGGAGTCGAGGGCCCCCGCGGCATCACGGCCTTCCTCGTCCCCGGCGACGCCGAGGGGCTGAACGCGGCTCTCCCCGAGAAGAAGATGGGGATGAAGGGCTCGCCCACGGTCCAGCTCCACTTCGACGGCGTACGGGTCGGCGACGACCGGCGCATCGGTGAGGAGGGCCAGGGCTTCGCCATCGCCCTGTCCGCGCTCGACTCCGGGCGCCTCGGCATCGCCGCCTGTGCCGTCGGGGTCGCCCAGGCCGCCCTGGACGAAGCCGTCCGGTACGCCACGGACCGGCGGCAGTTCGGCCGCCCCATCGCGGACTTCCAGGGGCTGCGGTTCATGCTCGCCGACATGGCCACCCAGATCGAGGCCGGCCGGGCGCTGTACCTGGAGGCGGCGCGGCTGCGGGACGCGGGGGAGCCCTTCTCCCGGCAGGCCGCCATGGCGAAGCTGTTCTGCACGGACGCGGCCATGCGGGTGACCACCGACGCCGTCCAGGTGCTCGGCGGCTACGGCTACACGCTCGACTTCCCGGTCGAACGCCTGATGCGCGAGGCGAAGGTGCTCCAGATCGTGGAGGGCACCAATCAGATCCAGCGCATGGTCATCGCGCGCCACCTCGCGGGTCCCGAGACGCGCTGAACCGCAGCGGCGTCTCGGGCCACGGGGGCAGTGCCGCGGCCTGGCGCCACTCCGGGTCGCGGCTCCCCGGCAGGGTGCGGCCGTCGCTCTCCCACTGGCTGAGCAGTGCGCTGTAGATCGGCGGGTCGGTGGGGGCGCCCACGGGCGAGGTCCCTGCGGAGCGGGGCAGCGACGGTGTGGGCGTTCCCGGTTGCGGAACCGATTCTTCGGCGGCGGGTACGGAGAGCCGGCGGCGACCCGAACCGACTGTTGAATGCGGCGTGGTCATACGAGGCCAACGCGGCGGGGCGGGCCGGGGTCACTGCCGCGCCGATTCGAGCGCTCGTTCGCGGGTGCCGCCCCCGGTCGCCGACGGCCGGCGGCTGCGGTGTCTCGGGCACCGCAGCGGCCAGGGCGTGTTTAGAAAGTCCCGCCCGCCCCGCGGCACAGGGCCGCCCTCCGGGCGACGACGGGAGTTCGACGACAGGAGCTGGGCTGTCGTAGTGCTGGGCAGCGCGTACGGCGTACGGGTCAGGCGGCCTCGCGCCGCATCCCCGGCACGCGCAGCGGACGGGAGCCGGGCCCCCCGGCGTGCGAGAAGGGCTGCATCCGCCAGTCGAGTCCCTGGGGGAGCGTCAACAGCAGCCCCGCCTCCTGCTCCTGGAGTTCCAGCGTCTCGTCCGCGGGCCTGGCGTCGCTCACGCCGCGGCCGGTTCCGGCGCATACGGTGAGGACGAACGGGTTCCACGGCGTGGGGCACCGGGCGTGCTCCGGCAGGACGTCCTCGTCGGCCAGCAGCGCGATGGGCTGGGCGCAGTCCGGGCAGATCACCCGGACCATCTCGAACATGTCGTACGCGTCGTCGCTACCGTCGTCGTCCGGATCAACAGGCTCCGGTTCGGTACGTTCGGTGAGCTTCAGGCTCTGCATGGAAATTCCCCCCTCGGGTGGGCCGACAAGGCGCCACGGCCTCGACCACAGCAAGCACTTCCCGCCGTGCATCCCCGATAACCGCGAGGCGGCCCGCTACCGACCCGCGAGCATGTGGCATTCGTCACATGCGGCGCGCAGGTGCCGAACCGTGACCCGCGCGACTGTGCCGAGCGGGGCCCTGGGCCGTAGGTTGATCCACATGGAGGAGCTGGACCGTCAGATCGTTGAGTTGCTCGTCAAGGACGGGCGGATGAGCTACACCGACCTGGGCAAGGCCACGGGCCTGTCCACTTCGGCGGTTCATCAGCGCGTCCGCCGACTGGAGCAGCGCGGGGTGATCCGCGGCTATGCCGCGGTCGTCGACCCCGAGGCCGTCGGGCTGCCCCTGACCGCGTTCATCTCGGTGAAACCGTTCGACCCGAGCGCACCCGACGACATCGCCGAACGGCTCGCCGGAGTGCCCGAACTGGAGGCCTGCCACAGCGTCGCCGGGGACGAGAACTACATCCTCAAGGTGCGCGTGGCGACCCCGCTGGAGCTGGAGCACCTGCTCACCCGGATCCGCACGCTCGCCGGCGTGTCCACCCGGACCACCGTCGTCCTGTCCACCCCGTACGAGGCCCGGCCCCCGCGTATCTGAGCGGCGGGCCGCGCGACGCGGAGGAGGGGGCCGGGGGCCTGGCGGCGGCCGACAGGCGCGAGACTGGTCCCATGAGCCAGAGCACCGCCCCCCAGAGCGCCCCCGAACACCGCACCGTGCTGTTGCGCGGCGGAGACGTCCACAGCCCCGCGGACCCGTTCGCCACCGCGATGGTCGTCGAACGCGGCCATGTCGCCTGGGTGGGGTCCGAGGGAGCCGCCGACGCCTTCGCGAGCGGCGTGGACGAGGTGGTCGACCTCGAAGGCGCCCTGGTCACCCCGGCGTTCACCGACGCCCATGTGCACACCACCGCCACCGGCCTGGCTCTGACGGGGCTCGACCTCTCCGGCGCCCGCACCCTGCCCGAGGCCCTCGGCCTCGTCCGTGCGTTCGCGAACGGGCGCCCGGCCGGGGACGTCCTGCTCGGACACGGCTGGGACGCCGCCCGCTGGCCCGAACGGCGTCACCCCTCGCGCGCCGAACTCGACGAGGCGGCCGGCGGCCGGGCCCTGTACCTGCCGCGGATCGACGTGCACTCCGCGATCGTCACGACCGCTCTGCTCGACCTCGTCCCCGGCGTCACCGCGATGACCGGCTACCACCCGGACGCGCCGCTCACCGGCGACGCCCACCACGCGGTACGGGCCGCCGCCCACGGCGCGCTCCCGGCCGCCCAGCGGGAAGCCGCGCAGCGCGCCGCCCTCGACCACGCCGCCTCCCTCGGCATCGGCAGCGTGCACGAGTGCGGGGGGCCGGAGATCTCCGACGAGGAGGACTTCACCTCGCTGCTCGCCCTCGCCGCCGAGCGGCCCGGACCCCGCGTCCTCGGCCTCTGGGCCGAGGAGATCGCCGACGAGAAGGACGCCCGGCGCATCCGCGAACTGGGCGCGATCGGCGCGGCCGGCGACCTGTTCGTCGACGGTTCCCTCGGCTCGCACACCGCCTGCCTGCACCGGCCCTACGCGGACGACCCGCACACCGGCACCGCGCACCTGGACGCCGCGAGGATCGCCGCCCATGTCACCGCCTGCACCGAGGTGGGCCTCCAGGCGGGCTTCCACGCCATCGGCGACGCCGCCGTCACCGCCGTGGTGGACGGGATCCGGGCCGCCGCGGGGACGCTCGGCCTCGACCGGATCCGGGCCGCCCGCCACCGCGTCGAACACGCCGAGATGCTCACCCCCGAGACGATCGCCGCCTTCGCGGAACTGGGCCTCACCGCCTCCGTCCAGCCCGCCTTCGACGCCGCCTGGGGCGGCCCGGAGGGGATGTACGCCGAGCGCCTCGGCGCCGAGCGGGCCGCCACCCTCAACCCGTACGCGGCGCTGCTGCGGGCCGGTGTGCCGCTGGCCTTCGGCTCCGACAGCCCGGTCACCCCGCTCGACCCCTGGGGCACCGTGCGGGCCGCCGCCCACCACCGCACCCCGGAGCACCGCATCTCGGTCCGCGCCGGGTTCACCGCGCACACCCGCGGCGGCTGGCGGGCCGTCGGCCGCGACGACGCGGGCCTCCTGGTGCCCGGCGCCCCGGCCGACTACGCCGTCTGGCGCACCGCCGAACTCCTGGTCCAGGCCCCCGACGACCGGGTCGCCCGATGGTCCACCGACCCCCGGTCCGGCACGCCCGGCCTGCCGGATCTCACCCCCGGGGCCGACCTTCCCGTCTGCCTGCGGACCGTGGTCTTCGGACAAACGGTCTACGTGCGACCGAACGAGTGACGTCGGGACATTTCGTACCGCCGATCGATGGCCCGATCGCTGGTCCGCGACCTGCGGCCCGTCCGTACTGACCAGGCGATTTTGGAAGAAGTCGCAGGTCGCACGGGTGTTGACAGAAAGCGCCCACGGGCCGGTAGGTTCGGCCGGGTCCACCACAGGACGTCCGTCCGGTTGAACCTCCACGCAGTCGTCGAACGCCGCTGGGTCATGAGGTGGTGTGCCGCACCGGCCCACCACCGCCGACAGCCAGGTTCAGCGCCCGCGCCTCGGGGGCGAGGGAAGGTTCCAGCCGGACGGAGGGTGGGACCCGGGTGGGGCCCGGACGTTCAGTAGACAACGGCTTTCGGTCGACCCGCAGCCAGCGGGTCCCAGGTCGGCCCGAAGGGCGCCGGGCCCCGATCCGAAGTTCCGACGCCTTCTCCCGCGCCTTCTCCCACGTTTTCTCCCGGAGGGGGTCTCCGTGTCCCGGGCCCGTGTTCTGTCCGCAGTTCCACGGTTCTGTCCGCGCCGCGCCGCGCGCCCGCGCGACCGCGTCGGCGCCCGACGGCGGTGCGCTGGATATGGTGTCCCCCTGTGTACGGACTCTAAGGGGCAGTAGTGAACGACGGCGGTCAGAGGCAGTTCGGCCCGCTCGGCAGGGTTCTGGTGATCATTCCGACCTACGACGAGGTCGAGAACATCGGGCCGATCGTCGACCGGGTGCGTACCGCCGTCCCGGATGCCGACATCCTGGTGGCCGACGACAACAGCCCCGACGGCACCGGCAAGGCGGCCGACGAGATCGCCGCGGCCGACGACCAGGTCCACGTCCTGCACCGCAAGGGCAAGGAAGGGCTCGGCGCCGCCTACCTCGCGGGCTTCGCCTGGGGCTCCGAACACGGCTACGGCGTGCTCGTCGAGATGGACGCGGACGGCTCCCACCAGCCCGAGGAGCTGCCCCGGCTGCTCACCGCGCTGAAGGGCGCCGACCTGGTCCTCGGATCCCGCTGGGTGCCGGGCGGCCGCGTGGTCAACTGGCCCAAGAGCCGTGAGGTGATCTCGCGCGGCGGCAGCCTCTACTCCCGGCTCGCCCTCGGCCTCTCCGTCCGGGACGTCACCGGCGGCTACCGCGCCTTCCGCACCGGGACGCTCGACGGCCTCGGACTGGACGAGGTCGCCTCGCAGGGCTACTGCTTCCAGGTGGATCTCGCCCGCCGTGCGGTCGAGGCGGGCTATCACGTGGTCGAGGTCCCCATCACCTTCGTCGACCGGGAGATCGGCGACTCCAAGATGAGCCGGGACATCCTCGTGGAGGCGCTGTGGCGGGTCACCGGCTGGGGCATCAGCTCCCGCGCGAACAAGGTCCTGGGCCGCAAGACCCTCTAGGTCCTGTCGTCGAACTCCCGTCTGCCCCGCGGCGCCCTGCACGCACTCTCGCCGCACCGGGCCCACGCCCGAGTACGTCCAGTACGAGGACGTGAGCCCGGCACGCCGAGAGCACGCACCTGACCCCCCAGGGCCGCCCTCCGGGCGACGACGGCAGTTCGACGACAGGACCTGGGCCCCGCACCGGCGAACGCCGAAGCTCCGGACCGGCGAACGAGGGCCGCGGCCCGACCGGCTTCATGATCACCCGCTTACGCCGTTCGCACGCCCGTACAGGCACACTGGGGACATGACGACCGGCACTCCGCCCCCGACCCGTCCCCGGCGCTCGCGCGCCCGTAGATTCCTGCCGCTGGCCCTGGCCGCCTGGCTGGTCCTGGAGGTCTGGCTCCTGACCCTGGTCGCCTCGGCCGCCGGCGGCCTCGTCGTCCTGCTGATCCTGGTGGCCGGGGCCGCGCTCGGCGCCGCGGTCATCAAGAGCGCGGGCCGACGCGCCTTCAAGAACCTGACCGAGACCCTTCAGCAGATGCCTGGGCAGCCCGGCGCCCCGGCCACGCCGCCGACCGAGTCCGCGGGCGGCAAGGGCTCCCGGGGCAACGGGCTGCTGATGCTGGGCGGGCTGCTGCTCCTGATCCCCGGTCCGATCTCGGACGCGGCCGGACTGATCCTGCTGGTGCCGCCGGTGCGCACCATGGTCAGCCGGTACGCGGAGCGCTCGCTGGAGCGCCGCATGCGGGCCGCGACGCCCGGGGGCCTCTCGGACGCCTTCCAGCAGGCCAGGATGGCCCGACCGGACGGAAAGGTCGTCCAGGGCGAGGTCATCCGCGAGGACGGCTCCCCGGCGCCCTCCGGGCCCGACGAGGCCCCCCGGGGCCCCCGCCCGCCCCTCACGCCCTGACGGGGGGCTCCCGGCGTGCCGGGGAGCCATGCCGTCGGGACCATGCCTCGGGGCATACCGAAGAGCCGCGGGCCGTGACACAGGTTCTGTGTCACGGCCCGCGGCTCTTGGCGCTGTGTTGTGCTGTGCGGTACTACGCGGTCAGGCAGACTTCCTGCTGTCCCGCGGGTGCACGGCGATGTTCATGGCTCCGGAGCGCAGAACCGCCAGCCTCTCGGCCAGCACCTCCTCCAGCTCCTCGCGGGTGCGCCGCTCCATGAGCATGTCCCAGTGCGTGCGCGCCGGCTTGCCCTTCTTCTCCTCGGGGCCATCCCCGTCCACCAGGAGTGCCTGGGCGCCGCACGCCTTGCACTCCCACTCCGGCGGAATCTCTGCTTCTACCGAGAACGGCATCTCAAATCGATGTCCGTTCTGGCATGCGTACTCCACCGCCTGGCGCGGGGCCAGATCGATGCCGCGGTCCGTCTCGTAGCTGGTAACCACAAGTCGCGTGCCGCGGAGAGCTCGCTCACTCATGAATCGTGCCTCCCGGGCTTGTCGCCCACAGGACAAAATGTCGCTGTCGTCGTCATCCGGTCAACGTCCGGTCGGCGGTAAAGATTCCCGTTGCCGGTCATGCGTCGCCCGTCGTGCCGCTGCTTTATCTGGGTTGAGTACCCGCGCATGCCCGGTTTGTCACCTCTGGTGGAAGTTGTCACTCAACGGTTGAGCCGCTTCCACTGGCAGTAACGGTCCTTCCGGGCAGGCCAAAGACGTATACTACCGCCCTTTGACTTCAACGTCTAAATCCGTTCCGGCACGGGGTTGCCCGCGGCCTCCACCGCACGCCTCACCGGGACCCGCGCGAGCAGCACCGCGCCGAGCGCGAAGAACACGATCAGCGAGATGATCGCCTCGCGATAGCTGCCGGTCAGCTGGTACGCCAGACCGAACACCAGGGGCCCCAGCCAGCTCAGTCCGCGGTCGCTCAGCTCGTACGCGGAGAAGTACTCCGCCTCCTTGCCGCGCGGCACCAGGTGCGAGAAGAGCGACCGCGACAGGGCCTGGCTGCCGCCCAGCACCAGGCCGATCGCCGCCGCCAGAGCGAAGAAGAACGCCGGAGCGTCGGCGGGCAGCAGATAGGCGGAGATCAGGATGAGGGTCCAGATCACCAGCGATCCCAGAATGGTGCGCTTCGCGCCGTACGTCCGGGCGAGCCGCCCCATGCCGAGCGCCCCCGCCACCGCCAGGATCTGCACCAGCAGCACGGCGACGATCAGCGTCGTCTGATCCAGGCCCAGCTCCTCGGAGCCGTACAGCGAGGCCTGCGAGATCACCGTCTGGATCCCGTCGTTGTAGACGAGATAGGCGAGCAGGAAGGAGAGCGTCAGCGGGTGGCGCCGCATGTCGCGCAGGGTCGCTCTCAGCTGCTGCCACCCGGATCCGACCGCTCCCTCGCCGCCCGGCGATATCCGGCGGTCACGCAGTCGGCGCAGCGGTACGAGGGTGAACGCGCCCCACCACACCCCGGCCGAGGCGAGGCAGATCCGCACCGCGTCGGACTCCGCGAGCCCGAAGGACGCGTGGCCGGTGTACAGGATCAGGTTGAGGACCAGGACGACGGCGCCCGAGGTGTAGCCGAAGGCCCAGCCGCGCGAGGAGACCGCGTCGCGCTCCTCCGGCTCGGCGATCTGCGGCAGATAGGCGTTGTACAGGACCATCGACACGGAGATGGAGGCGTTCGCCACGATCAGCAGGAACGCGCCCAGCAGATAGCGGTGGCCGTCCAGGAAGAACATCCCCGCCGTCGCCGCGGCCCCCGTGTAGGCCGCCGCCGCCAGCAGCGGCTTCTTGCGCCCGGTACGGTCCGCCGCCGCGCCCACGATCGGCATCAGCACGACGGCCGCCACGATGGAGGCCGAGACGGAGTACGCGAACAGCGAACCCGCGCGCACGGGTATGCCCAGCGGGTGCACGAACCCGTCGGGATCGGCCGCCGCCTTGGCGATCGACGTCAGATACGGACCGAGGAAGACGGTCAGCACGCTGGTGGAGTAGACGGAGCACGCGAAGTCGTAGAAGTACCAGCCGTGCTGCTCGCGTCTGCGGGCGGCCGCCGTCCCGTCGTCCGGCGGCTGCCCGGCCGGATCGGCCTTCCCTGTGGTCCCGGTGCTCAAGCCGCGCCCCCTCGGTCGTCCCCTGTGGACGTGGACGGACCGGGCGTCAGGACCATGCCCCCCGCTCGCTCAGCACCGTACGCAGCGTCTCGATGTGATCGGTCATGATGCCATCCACGCCGAGGTCCAGGAGCGCCGCCATCCGCTCCGGTTCGTTCACCGTCCAGACGTGCACCTGGAGCCCGAGCGCGTGCGCCGTGCGGACGAAGCGGGCGTCCACCACCGGTACGCCGCCCTGCCGCTCCGGGACCTGGGCGCAGACCGCGCCCGCGCGCAGCGCCGCCCGGATGCCGTACGAACGCAGACGCAGCCCCAGGACGCCGCGCACCCCGTACGACGTGGCGAGCCGGGGGCCCGCCAGGCGGTGGGCGCGGGCCACCCGCGCCTCCGAGAACGAGCCGACGCAGACCCGGTCCCAGGCATCGGTGCGACGGATCAGGCCGAGCAGCGGCTCCAGCGCCGATTCCGCCTTGAGGTCCACGTTCCAGCGGGCCCCCGGGAACTCCTCCAGGAGATCCTCGAAGAGCGGGAGCGGCTCGCTGCCCCCGACCCGGGCCCGGCGCACCTCGCTCCAGGGCAGCGCGGAGATCCGGCCCCGGGCATCGGTGACCCGGTCCAGCGTCGCGTCGTGGAAGGCGACGAGACGGCCGTCCGCCGTGGTGTGCACATCGGTCTCGAAGTAGCGGTAGCCCGCCTCGGACGCCCGGCGGAAGGCGGTCGCGGTGTTCTCCACGCCGGCCGCGGCCCCGCCGCGATGGGCGAAGGCGATCGGCGCCGGGTGGTCCAGATAAGGGTGGCTCGGATTCACTGCGGCAGTATGGCCTGCCCGGACGCCGGGTCGGCAACGGGGCCGGAACCGGCGGGCGGCGCGGGGGTGGACGGCTCGCCCGAGGCGACGGTGACGCCCGGTCCGGCGGGCTCGGGGAGCGCGAACATCCGCAGGAAGAACTGGGCCAGCGGGCCGATGGCCAGTGCGTACAACACCGTGCCCGCCCCCAGCGAACCGCCCAGCAGGAACCCGGTCACCACGACCGCCACCTCGATCGCCGTGCGGACCAGCCGGATGGAACGCCCGGTGACCCGGTTCAGCCCGGTCATCAGCCCGTCGCGAGGCCCCGGCCCGAACCGGGCCGCGATGTAGAGACCGGTCGCCACCCCGTTGAGCACGATGCCCAGGACCATCACGGGAACGCGGAACCCGAGCCCCGCCACGTCGCCGACCACGGCGAGCGTCCCGTCCATCGCCAGCCCGACCACGAAGACGTTCGAGACCGTGCCGAGCCCCGGCCGCTGGCGCAGCGGGATCCACAGCAGCAGCACCACCGCGCCGACGACGATCGACACCACGCCGATCGATATCCCGGTCAGCTCGGCGAGGCCCTGATGCAGCACACCCCACGGCTCCAGGCCCAGTTCGGCCCGCACCAGGAGCGCGGAGCTCGCCCCGTACAGCGTCAGGCCGACGTACAGCTGGACCAGCCGCCGGGTGAGGTGAGTGGTGCTCCGGCCGGTGGTCCTGGCCACGTGGTGCCCCCTGCTGTAGTGGTAGTGGACTGCTTCGTGCCACTCTGTGGCAGGGGATCGGTCGCCAACTATGGCCAATTTGAGGAAGGTGGACTGATTTTGATGGCGCAGTGGACATCGACGGTGGGGGCGGCCCAGCTCGCCCGGCAGCTCAGGTCGCAGCAGGCCCGGCCCATCGGGCCCGGCGGCCGCAAGCCGCCCGCCTACCGCGCGCTCGCCGACGGGGTGCGGCTGCTCGTCCTGGAGGGCCGGGTCCCGGTCGCCGCCCGCCTCCCCGCCGAACGCGAGCTGGCCCTCGCCCTGGCCGTCAGCCGTACGACCGTCGCGGCGGCCTACGAGGCGCTGCGCGCCGAGGGCTTCCTGGAGTCCCGGCGCGGCGCCGGCAGCTGGACCGCCGTCCCGGCCGGCAACCCGCTGCCCGCCCGCGGCCTCGAACCACTGCCGCCGGAGTCGCTCGGCTCGATGATCGACCTGGGCTGTGCGGCCCTGCCCGCGCCCGAGCCCTGGCTGACCCGCGCGGTCCAGGGGGCCCTGGAGGAGCTGCCGCCGTACGCCCACACGCACGGCGACTACCCGGCCGGACTGCCCGCCCTGCGGCAGATGATCGCCGACCGCTACACCGCGCTCGGCATCCCGACCATGCCCGAACAGATCATGGTCACCACCGGCGCGATGGGCGCCATCGACGCGATCTGCCACCTCTTCGCGGGCCGCGGCGAACGGATCGCGGTCGAGTCCCCCAGTTACGCCAACATCCTCCAGCTGATGCGCGAGACGGGCGCACGCCTCGTCCCGGTCGCGATGGAGGAGGGGCTCGGCGGCTGGGACATGAACCGCTGGCGCCAGGTGCTGCGGGACGCCGCGCCCCGGCTCGCCTACGTGGTGGCCGACTTCCACAACCCCACCGGCGCGCTCGCCGACGAGCAGCAGCGCCGGGACCTGGTGGACGCGGCCCGGTCCGCCGGAACGGTCCTGGTCGTCGACGAGACCATGAACGAACTGCGCCTGGACGCCGACATCGACATGCCGCGCCGCGTCTGCGCCTTCGACCCGGCGGGCAGCACGGTCCTGACCGTCGGCTCGGCCAGCAAGGCCTTCTGGGCCGGTATGCGCATCGGCTGGGTGCGCGCGGCCCCCGACGTCATCCGCAGCCTGGTCGCCGCCCGCGCCTACGCCGACATGGGCACCCCCGTCCTGGAACAGCTCGCCATCAACTGGCTCATGGGCACGGGCGGCTGGGAACAGGCGGTCGAGGTCCGGCGCGGCCAGGCGCGGGAGAACAGGGACGCCCTGGTCGAGGCGGTGCGCCGGGAGCTGCCGGACTGGGAGTTCGCCGTGCCGCGCGGCGGACTGACGCTGTGGGTGCGGACCGGGGGCCTCTCCGGATCGCGACTGGCCGTGGCCGGCGAACGGGTCGGCGTCCGGGTGCCGTCGGGCCCCCGCTTCGGTGTCGACGGGGCCTTCGAGGGATACGTACGGCTGCCGTTCACGGTCAGCGGGCCCGTCGCGGACGAGGCGGCCGTACGGCTGGCCGCCGCGGTGGACCTGGTGCGTTCCGGGGCGGGCGTGGGGGCCGACGCCCCGCGCAGCTTCGTGGCCTGAGCGCTTCCGGGCCGCGCGCGGACACCCGCGGGCCGGGAGGCGGACCGTCGACGGTCCGCCTCCCGGCCCGCGGTGGTGCTCCCCGTTCAGCTCTCGGCGCCCGCCGGCTGCGCCAGCGGCTCGGACGGCCTGGCCTCGGCGACCGCCGCCTCCACCGGGACGGCCCCGGCCGGACGGGCCGCCGCCTCCACCGCCACGGGGACCTGCTCCGTCGCGGGACCCTCGTCGGCGGGCTCCCTCGCCGGAGCCGCCTCCATCGGGGGGTGCCGGTCGGGCAGCAGGTCGAGCACCGCCTGCCGGTGCGCGTCGCTCGTGGCGTCGTCGTACGGGTCCGGGGTGGCGGGCACCTGGAGCCGCAGGACCGGGCCGGCGCCCAGGCGGACGTAACCGCGTCCCGCGGGGACCTCGGGCGGCGGCGTGGTGTGCGGTTCGCTGTTGAGGACGGCCGCGATCTGCTCGCGGGAGGCAGGCCCGAGGACCGCGCGGGCGCGGGTGTGGGTCATGACGGTCTCGGTGAGGGTGTCCAACGCGTCGAACTGCTCGGCCAGCACGACGGTGATCTGGGCGGCCCGGCCGTGCCGCAGCGGGATCCGGAGCAGCTCCAGAGGATCGGGCCTGCCGTCGGCCGCCGCGAGATGGCCCAGCGCGCAGGGGCGGTCCAGCAGGATCCACAGCGGGCGCCGGATGTCGTCCGGCACGGGATGGCCGCTCTGCCGGGCCCGGTTGGCGGCGATCAGTCGGCGCTCCGTCTCGTGTGCCGCCCACTCCAGCGTGGCCAGCGCCCCGCCGAGGCCGGACTCCACGGCGAGGACGCCGCCGCGCCCCGCGAGGGCGCCGTACTCGCCGGTGCCGCTGCCGTCGACGACGATGACGTCGCCGTCCCGCAGCGCCTGGAGGGCGATCGAGCGGACCAGGGTCGTGGTGCCGCCGCCGGGCTGCCCGACGGCCAGCAGGTGCGGTTCGGTGGAGCGGCCGCCGGTCCGCCAGACCACGGGCGAGGCGTCCACCGTCATGTCGCCGTCGCGCACGGGGACGGTGCGCGAGACGGCGTCCGGGTCGGTGAAGCCGAGCACCGTCTCGCCGGGGGCGGTGACGAAGCGCTGGGCGGCGATCGTCGTGGGGAGCGCGTCCAGCACGGTCATGACGAGACGGTTGGCCTCCTCGTCCCAGCCGAAGTGGTACTCGCGACCCCGGCCGGACTTGGTGTGGAGCAGCTGCTCGATACGGGAGCGGGCGGCCGGCTCGCCGTCCGTGAAGTACGCGGGGTAGGAGATCCGCAGACGGGTGAGCCGCCCGTCGGCGTCGAAGGCGTACCCCTCGAAGGCCTTCCCCCAGTCGCCGCCGTGGGCGAACAGCGGATCGGGGTCGTCGGGCGTCGAGAAGTACGGCACGAGCGCCTCGTACAGCGACCGCAGACGCACGGTCTCCGCGTCGTCGGGCCCGGTCCTCACCGGGGTCCGCTCCCGCCCCTTCCACGCGGCAGCGCCCATCACCGTGACCAGGGCCAGGATCGGCCCGTAGGGGACGAGCGCCACCACGAGCACGCAGGCCGCGCCGAGGAGCAGCTTGGGCCCACGCCGCTCCTTGGGCGTCGCGACCCACTTCCGCCGACCGGACACGGCCAGCAGCCGCAGTCCGCGGACCACGGTGATCAGCGGATGGAGGACATCGGTGGCACTGTCGGCGGTCGTGCGCGCGATCTCTCTGCCGCGAGTGATCGAAACGCTGCCGCTGCTCAGAATGCGGGGGAGTGGTCGCCGGGCCACGTCGGTCTCCTGTAGGGGTGGGAGCGGTTGCGGAGCGTCAGAACTTGATCCCGCCCAGCAGGCCGGCGAGGCTCGCCCCGCCCGCCGTGATGCTCGGAGCGATGGCGGTGCCGGCCAGGTAGAAGCCGAACAGGGCGCAGACGATGGCGTGGGAGGCCTTGAGCCCGTCCTTCTTGAAGAACAGGAAGACGACGATGGCGAGCAGTACCACGCCCGAGATGGAAAGGATCATGAGTGGTTCTCTCCTGGTCGAAGGGGACAGTCACCATGAGTCCTTCCAGGATCACGAGAAGTATCTATATGACAAAAGGTGCAATCGAGTGAATATCCTGCACTTTCACTTGACTGGCTCACAGAAGTGGGCACCCGAGGAGCGGCATCACCCCGTCCGTGCCGGGCAGGATCAGCCGCGGTGATCCCTTGCCGTATCCGGGCCGGGTCATGTCGGCCCGGGACCAGTACCCTGTCGATTCACTCGTACGGTCCCGTGCCGTACTCCCCACCAGGTCGACCGCGGCGGTGACAGCCGCGGCAGCAGTCAAGGAAGGCGGTCCGTCCGATGAGCGAAACCCCTGATCCCGAGGTGGTCGAGCTGGCGACCAAGGTCTTCGACCTGGCCCGCGCCGGCGACACCGAGGCGCTCACCGCGTACGTCGAGGCCGGAGTCCCCGCCAACCTCACCAACGACCGGGGCGACACGCTGCTCATGCTCGCCGCCTACCACGGGCACGCCGGGACGGTCGCCGCCCTCGTCGCCCGCGAGGCCGACCCGGACCGGGCCAACGACCGGGGCCAGACCCCGCTGGCCGGAGCCGTCTTCAAGGGTGAGGACGCCGTCGTCGACGCGCTGCTCGCCGCCGGCGCCGACCCGGCCGCGGGAACCCCGTCCGCGCTGGACACGGCCCGGATGTTCGGCAAGACCGACCTGCTGGAACGCTTCGGTGCCCGCTGAGACGCCGGCGGGCGCGCCCCGTCGCGCGTCCGCCGTGGGCTCCGCTGACCGGTCCGTCGTAAATGTGGTCGCGGTGGCGAAATGGCTGGGTCATCATGACGTCGCGGGCCCGCTCAGGGCCACCGACGAGAGGCAGAGGAAGATGCTCTACACCAGGCGAAAGACGGCGGTCGGCCGATCATGTCACTGCGCGGCGTAACGGTGTCCCCCCGGACATCCCCGCGTGCCGAGAGGCACGGGGCACTGCACAGTCCCGGTTGCGTCGACAGCTTGATGTGAGGCTTTCTCCCATGTTCGATCCGTTCATAGCGCCGAGCGGCACCCTGCTCGGCCTGTTGCAGAGGGGCCGCGGCGACGGCACGCTCCACGCGCTCGCCGCACCGCGCCCCGAGGCCCTCGCGGCTCTCAACCACTGCGTCGTGAGCGACCCCCGTCACGACTGGCAGGTGGAGAACCGCTCCCTCTACTACGCGCGCCTCTACCTCGACCTCGACGGCGGTATCGAGGAGATCGAGCGACACCTCGCCGATCCCGAGGACCACCTCGATACCGACGACTCCCGGACCGGTCTGGCGCTGTCCGTCCTCGGCCACCTCGCGTCCTACGGGCGCGACGACGCCCTGGCCCTGCTCCGCCGCTACGCGGCGACCGGCGCCAACTGGGCCTGGGCCCTGGACGAACTCGCCCTGCGCGACGACGACGCCGGCCTGCGCTCCCTCGCGCTGCCCGTCCTCGCCCGCTTCCCGGCCACCGACCAGGGCTCGGCCGACCTCGCCGCCGCCGTGCGGGACTCCTTCGAGCCGCGCCCCTGGCGGCTGTGGGCCGACGACCCGCGCGCGGCGGTCGGCGCCCGGGTCAGGGCCGCCGGCGAACAGGGCTCGTTCGACCGATGGCAACGCCAGATGCGCCCCGGGGGTCCCCGCCCCGGCTGGAGCGTCCAGGCCGTCTTCGACTGGGCCCAGCAGGCCCTCGAACGCGGCAGTGAACTGCACGTCCCCGCGGCCCGCTGCCTCTCCGCCGTCGCCGGACGCGACGACCTGCCCGTGATCGTCGAGGCCGCCCGCAGCGGCCCCGAAGGCGCCCGCTGCGCCGCCCTGCACTACCTCGCGGAGGCGGGCGACCCCGCCGTCCTCGACCTCATCGAGGCCGCCGCCGTCAGCCCCGCCCGCACCGTCGCCGACACGGCCATCGCCGCCTTCGAGCGGATGACCTGCGACGACGCCGTGGAACGGGCCCGGCGCTGGGCCCACCGCCCCGACGCACTCGGGGCCTCGGCCGCCGGGGTGCTCGCCTGCCGAGGCACCGCCCAGGACGCTCCCCAAGTCCTCGGCGCGCTGCGGGAGGCCGTACGCGGCGACGGACCCGACGCCCCCCGGCTGTGGACCCTGGTCGACGGAGCGGGCCGCCTCGGCATCGCCTGCGCCGCGCCCGTGCTGCGCCACGTCTACCGCGAGACGTCCTCCTCGCACCTGCGGGGCAGGGCCGCCCGCGCCCTGGCCGCCACCGACCCGTCCTACCCGACCGGGTTCGCGGTGGAGTGCCTCTGGGACTGCGAGGAGACCACCCGCGAGGTGGCCGCCCTGCACGCCGAGACCGGAGACGTCCGCGTCGCCGAACGCCTGCGCCGACTCGCCGCCGACCCGGCCGAGGAGGCCGAGGTCCAGACGGCGGTACGGAGCCGGATCGGGCCGGACGCACCGGCTCTCTGACCGTGGGAGCCACGACCACCGGAACCCGCTACGGGTATCGATGTCAGACCCTCCTCCTAGGCTTCTCCCCATGGACATCAACGAGTGGTGGGGTCTCGTCGAGCGGGCTCGCGACGCGGCCGGGGACCGGGCGGACGACCGGGACCCGGCCGACGACCCCCTGCCCGGAGCCCTGACCGACGTGCTCGCGTCCCTGGAGCCGGAGCGGATCGCGGCCTTCGCCGTCACCGCGGTGGACGTGACCAGGTCCGCCTACCGGTGGCCCCTGTGGAACGCGGCCTACCTCATCGAGGGCGGCTGCGGCGACGACGGCTTCATGGACTTCCGCGACGGGCTCGCCCTGCTCGGCCGGGAGACCTTCACCCGGGCGGTGGCCGATCCGGACACGCTGGCCGGACTGCCGGTGGTGATCCGGATGAGCCGAGGAGAGCGCGGCTGGATCGGATACGAGTCCCTGAACGCCCCGATCGCCGAGGCCCACCACCGTCTCCGGGGCGAGAAGGCCTCCCTCGACGCCGCGGTCGAAGCGGCGCTGTGCGACCGGATACGCCCGGCGGACCCGGCGGGCGAGAGCTGGGACGCCGAGGACGCCGCCGCCAACCGCCGTTATCTGCCCCGGCTGGCAGCGCTCTTCCAGGACTGAACCCCCGAGGGGCGTTGCGCCCCTGGGAGATCCCCTGCGAGACACCTTGCGGATGCTTCGGCCCTGCGAGCCCGCGGGTGCGGGCAGAGAATGGCGCCATGACCGGACGCTGGGAGTTCTGGATCGACCGGGGCGGCACCTTCACCGATGTGGTCGGCCGCCGCCCCGACGGCCGCCTGATCACCCGCAAGCTCCTCTCCCACGACCCCGACCGCTACGACGACGCAGCCGTCGCCGGAATCCGGCTGCTCCTCGGCCTGGACCCCGGCGAACCGGTGCCCGCCGCCCGGGTCGCCGCCGTCCGGATGGGCACCACGGTCGCCACCAACGCCCTGCTGGAGCGGCGGGGCGAGCCGACCGTGCTCCTGATCACCGAGGGCTTCCGGGACGCACTGCGGATCGCCTACCAGAACCGGCCCCGCCTCTTCGACCGGCACATCGTCCTGCCCGAGTCCGTCCACGAACGCGTGATCGAGGTCCCCGAACGCGTCGACGCCCACGGCCGCACCGTACGCCCTCTCGAACTCGACCCCGTACGCGCACAGTTGCGCGCCGCCCACGCCGACGGTCTGCGCAGCGCCGCCGTCGTCCTGATGCACGGCTACCGCCACCCCGCCCACGAACGGGCCGTCGCCGAGGCGGCCCGTGAGGCGGGCTTCACCCAGGTCAGCAGCTCCCACGAGGTCAGTCCGCTGATCAGGCTCGTCCCCCGCGGCGACACCACGGTCGTCGACGCCTACCTCTCACCCGTCCTGCGCCGGTACGTCGACGAGGTCGCCGCCCGCCTCGACGGCATCCGGCTGATGTTTCTCCAGTCCAACGGCGGCCTGCGCGAAGCCGCCCGGTTCCGCGGCAAGGACGCCGTCCTCTCCGGCCCGGCCGGGGGCGTCGTCGGCATGGTCCGCACATCGCGGCAGGCCGGATACGACCGCGTCATCGGGTTCGACATGGGCGGCACCTCCACCGACGTCTCCCACTACGCCGGCGCGTTCGAACGGGAACTGGGCACCGAGGTCGCCGGGGTCCGGATGCGCGCCCCGATGATGAGCATCCACACCGTCGCGGCCGGCGGCGGTTCCGTCCTGCACTTCGACGGCAGCCGCTACCGCGTCGGCCCCGACTCGGCCGGCGCCGCCCCCGGCCCCGCCTGCTACCGCCGCGGCGGCCCCCTCACCGTCACGGACGCCAACGTGATGCTCGGCCGCGTCCAGCCCGGCCACTTCCCGGCGGTCTTCGGCGAGTGCGGCGACCTCCCGCTCGACGCCGACCTGGTGCGGACGCGGTTCGCGGCGCTCGCCGACGAGGTGGGACGTGCCACCGGGCGACGGCCGGACGAGGCGGAAGTGGCAGCGGGCTTCCTGGAGATCGCCGTGCTCAACATGGCCAACGCCGTCAAGAAGATCTCCGTGCAGCGCGGCCACGACGTCACCCGCTACGCGCTGACCGGCTTCGGCGGCGCGGGCGGCCAGCACGTCTGCGCGGTTGCCGACGCCCTGGGCATCGACACGGTCCTCGTCCCCCCGCTCGCCGGGGTGCTCTCCGCGTACGGCATCGGCCTGGCCGACGCCACCGCGATGCGCGAGCAGTCGGTGGAGGAGGAGCTCGACGAGGCCGCCCGGGAGCGCGTGGAGAGGCTCTGCGCGGAGCTGGCCGACCGTACCCGCGAAGCCCTGCGCGCCGACGGAACGCCGGACTCCGCGATCACCACACACGCCCGTGTCCTGCTGCGGTACGCGGGGACGGACGCGGCGCTGGCGGTGGACCTGGACACGGAGTCCGCCATGGCCGAGACGTTCTCCGCCGCCCACCGGGCCCGGTTCGGCTTCACGATGGACAAGCCCGTCGTCGTCGAGACGGTCACGGTGGAAGCCACCGGAGCCACTTGTGCGACCGGAGCCATCGGAGTCCCTGGTGCGACCGAAGTCACTGATGTGACCGGTGTGACCGGTGTGACCGGTGTGACCGGTGTGACCGGTGCGACCGGTGCGACCGGTGATGCCGCGCCCGCCGTCGGCTCCGGTGCGCGCGACGGCCACCGCGACACCACGCCGCGCCCGGCCGACACCGTGGACCTGTATGCCGAGGGGCGACGGCAGCGGGCCCCGCTGTTCCGTCGGACGGACCTTCGCCCCGCCGACACCGTCACCGGGCCCGCCGTCGTCGCCGAGGACGACGCCACCACCGTCGTCGACCCCGGCTGGCACGCCGAAGCGGCCCCCACCGGACATCTCGTCCTCACGCGCCGCAGCCCCCGCCCCGAACGCACCGCCGTCGGCACCCGGGTGGACCCGGTGATGCTGGAGGTCTTCAACAACCTCTTCATGTCGATCGCCGAGCAGATGGGCGTCCGCCTGGAGAACACCGCCCACTCGGTCAACATCAAGGAACGCCTCGACTTCTCCTGCGCCCTGTTCGACGCCGAGGGCAACCTGATCGCCAACGCACCGCACATCCCGGTGCACCTCGGCTCGATGGGCGAGTCGATCAAGGAGGTCCTGCGGCGCAACGAGGGGAGGCTGCGCCCCGGCGACGTGTACGCCGTCAACGACCCGTACCACGGCGGCACCCACCTGCCCGATGTCACCGTGGTGACCCCCGTGTTCGACGAGGGCGGAGCAGGAGAACCGGACCGCCTGCGCTTCCTGGTGGCATCGCGCGGGCACCACGCAGAGATCGGCGGCATCACCCCCGGCTCCATGCCCGCCTTCAGCCGGACGATCCACGAGGAAGGCGTGCTCTTCGACAACTGGCCGCTCGTCCGCGACGGCCGGCTGCGCGAGGAAGAGACCCGCGACCTGCTCACCTCCGCCCCGTACCCCTCCCGCGACCCGGACAGCAACCTCGCCGACCTGCGCGCCCAGATCGCCGCCAACGAGAAGGGCATCGCCGAACTGCGGCGCATGACCGACCAGTTCGGCGCCGACGTCGTGGACGCCTACATGGGCCACGTCCAGGACAACGCCGAGGAGTCCGTACGCCGCATCGTCGCCGGACTGCACGACGGGCACTGCCGCTACGAGACCGACAGCGGGGCCCTCGTCCAGGTACGGCTGACCGTGGACCGGGACGCCCGCGGCGCCCACCTCGACTTCACCGGAACCTCGCCCCAGCAGCCCGGCAACGCCAACGCGCCCCGGTCCGTCGTCATGGCCGCCGTCCTCTACGTCTTCCGCACCCTCGTCGGGGAGGACATCCCGCTCAACAGCGGCTGCCTGAAGCCCCTGGAGGTGACGATCCCGCCCGGGTCCATGCTCGACCCCGTCCACCCGGCGGCGACCGTCGCGGGCAACGTGGAGACGTCCCAGGCCGTCACCGGAGCCCTGTACGGAGCGATCGGCGGCCAGGCCGAGGGCTCCGGCACCATGAACAACCTCACCTTCGGCAACGACCACGTCCAGTACTACGAGACGATCGCCAGCGGCTCCGGTGCGGGGGACGGCTTCGACGGAGCCGACGCCGTACAGACCCATATGACCAACTCCCGGCTCACAGACCCCGAGATCCTGGAGTGGCGGCTGCCCGCCCTGCTGGAGGGCTTCGCCGTCCGGGACGGCAGCGGGGGAGCGGGGCGGTGGCACGGCGGCGACGGCGTCGAGCGTCGTATCCGCTTCCTGGAACCGGTCACGGTCGCGCTGCTCTCCGGACACCGCCGTGTCCCGCCGTACGGAGCGGCCGGCGGCGAGCCGGGGGCGCTCGGGGAGCAGCACATCGAGCGGGCGGACGGCGAGCTGGTCCCGCTGGAGGGCTGCGACACCGCCGAACTGGACGCCGGAGACGTGCTCGTGGTGCGCACACCGGGCGGCGGAGGATACGGACCCGCACCGACCTGACCCCCGCCCGGAGCCGGTCGCATAAACGCCGTTTCGACCGTTGTCGGTGCGAGGACCTAATCTGTCCCACGTGACTTCGCCTGCCTACCCGGACGCCCCCTCGCCGCAGCTCAGCGCGGGGCCTCGGCCTGCCCCGGGCCCCGCCGCCGACGAGGGGCTCTCGCGGCGGCTGCGCGCGCTCGCGTGCACGGCGCCGCTGCACGACCTCGACGTCCGCAAGGCGAATCTGGCCGGCGAGTACACGGTGTACGCCATGGCGGAGGTCGCCCTCGCCGCGATCGACCACGTCACGCTCAACATGGACTTCGACACCGGAGCCGACCACGACCAGATAGTGGCCAGACTGCTGCCCCGGGTCGGTGCCCAGGCCCCCGACCGCCCGGTCGCCGAGCACGAACGGGTCGCCCGCTGGGTCCTGGAGAACCTGATCAACGTCGGCAGCGTCGACCGCGGCTTCCGCGCGGTCTACGGCACCTTCGGCCCCGACGGCGTCTACGTCCGCCGGGACTACGACTTCAAGCTCATCGAGGAGGTCCCGGGCTACGGCGGCGCGGTCTACCTTCGCGCCACCGACGAGGCGGTCAACGTCCTGGTCGGCGCGTTGGACACCGATGTCACCAGCGCCCAGATCGCCGCCGAGGTCAAGCTGGAGGTCCTCATCAGCCGGGGCCGCCTCGCCGACGCCCAGCTCGCCGCCGAACAGGCCCGCTACCGCACCGTGCAGTACGCCGAGACCCTGCGCCGGACCCTGGAGGCCACCCGGCGCAACGTCCGCGCCGTCGACTGGCTCCACACCGTCCCGGACATGATCGCCGAGGCCCTGGACCACGTGGCCGACCGCTACCGCCACGAGAACGCGATCCTCACCAACATCCGCAAGGCACGCGACGAGGCCGAGGAGCCCGAGCACAAGCGCCGGGCCGCCGAGCTGGTCGACATCGTCAAGGACTGCATCCGCCGTCACACCCAGCTCCAGTCCCGGCTCCTGGAGGCGGGACCCCTCTTCCGCGCGGAGCAGGACCGGCAGGCGTTCGCCCCGCCCGCCGCCCACGCGGGCCTCGACCTGTACGGGCAGTTGCTCGCCCCGCTCCTCCCCCTCCCCGTCGAACAGTCCACCCGCGCCACCGACGCGTTCTTCGCCCACGGCACCGGACTGCGCACCCCCACCTCCGTACGGGTCGGGGACCTGGTCGACCTGCTGCTCACCCCGCCGCTGGAGCGCGAGCACCTGGGCGCGGAGATGCCCGAGCCGGACCTCATCGCCACCCCCGACGACAGCCGGTTCAGCGAGGAGCAGCTCGCCCGCGCCACGACCCTGCTCGACCTGGAGCACGACGCCCCGCGCCGGCTCTCCGGGCTGCTCGCCGAGGCCCGCGGCACCGGGGACGCCGACCTGCCGTACCTGGTCGCCCTGCTCGCCGTCCACGCCGCCAGCCCGCCGGTCGGCACCGCCTACCGCCAGGGCGAACGACGCCTGCTGTTCGCCGTGGACGACGGGGCACAGCTGGACGACCCGGAGTTCGGCGGCGCCGACCTGATCGTGGGCACCGCCCTGCTGGACGCCGTCGGCATGGCCGCCGACCGCAAGGAGGCCTCATGACCGGCCCCGTCGCCTCCGTCGTGTGCAGCCCCGCCGCGTCCATCGTGAACAGTCCCGCGCTCTGCGCCGCGACCCGGCCCGCCCTCCTTCCGCACCCGCACGATTTCCGTACCGAGGAGTCCCAGCCGTGAGCGACCACGACGCCGACCACCCCGACGCGTGGACCGAGCCCTCCGCGTACGCCGGGATCGCCGCCCCGCATGCGGGGGACTCCACGCACCCCGGCGCCGCCGCGCCCGTCGGACAGACGCCCGTCACCCCGGCGGACGCCGCCGACGCCGCCCGCCTGGTCTCCTTCGGGCTCCAGCCCAAGCTGCTGCCCGCCCGCGACGCCGAATACGCCGACCTGCTGCGGCGCTACCGCGAGGAGAGCGCCTTCGCCCGGCTCGCCGACGCCGTCGCCACCGGCCTCGGCCTCATCGTCCTGGAGGTCTCCCCGCGCGCCGGGATGGCCGTGACCGCTGGTGAGGACTCCGTCTTCGCCGTCCGCATGGGCGACTACGCCCGCCGTGCCTCGTCCGACGCCGCCGACCGCTTCCTGCACGGCCTCGCCCATCTCGCCGTCGCCGCCCTGGCCTTCCCCCGCCCCGAGGACCTCGCCGACGACGCGTACATCGGCCGCATCACGGTCAACGGCGTCGACGCCTTCGTACGCCAGGCCTGCCGGCGGCTGGAGGAGCGCGCCGAGGAACAGGGCGACAACACAGACCCGGCCAGCGACGCCCCCGGACTCGAAGCGGGCTGGCGGATCTACGCCCGCCGCAGCTCCACCGGCGCGACGAAGGACGCCCGTCGGCTCGCCGGATCCACCACCGGCATCATCGGCAAGGCCGTCGCCTTCCTCACCGACTCCGGCTTCCTCCAGCGCACCGGCGACGACGCGGGCGGCGCCTACCGCACCACCGCCCGCTACCAGCTCCAGGTCCGCGACCTGGCGGGCAGCGCCGCCATGGCCGAACTTCTGGAGCTCGGCGTCGTCCCGGTCACGGACGGCTCCGCCACCCTGCTGCCACCGCCCGACCCCGACAGCATGGAGCTGGCCGCCGACGCGGGCCTGCCCTTTTACTCCTGACCTTCCCGTCCGACCCGACCGGCCGTTCCCGACCTGACGGGCCGTTCTCGACCTGACCGGCCGTTCCCGACCGGCCCGCACGCCCCGCACCTGCCGCTCCGCCCCCGCTCACCGAACGACGAGAGTCCGCCGCCATGTACGAGTTGTCCCGGGTCCGCCTCTACTCCATCGGGCCTGCCGGTGCGCGCTACGCCGACACCGTCCTCGACCTGCGCGGCGTCGGCGCACCCGTTCCCAGCCCCGCCCCCGCCCAGGCGGAGTTCTTCGAGGACGAGCCGGTCGGCCCGCCCCGCCGACCCGCCCCCGCGGGCGTCCTCTTCCTGGAGAACGGCGGCGGCAAGTCCGTCCTGCTCAAGCTGATCTTCTCGGTGATGCTCCCCGGCCACCGCAACACCCTCGGCGGCGCCAGCTCCGGCGTGCTGCGCAAGTTCCTCCTCGCCGACGACTGCGGGCACGTCGCCCTGGAGTGGCAGCACACCCTCACCGGTGAGTGCGTCGTCGTCGGCAAGGTCAGCGAGTGGCGCGGCCGTCAGGTCTCCAACGACCCGCGGAAGTTCGCCGAGGCCTGGTATTCGTTCCGGCCCGGCCCCGGGCTCAGTCTGGACAGCCTGCCCGTCGCCGAGTCCTCCGCCGTGGGCCGCCCCGCCGAAGGCGTCTCCGGCGCACGCGGCAGGCGGCGCACCATGAAGGGCTTCCGCGACGCGCTGGTGGACGCGGGCAAGTTCTACGCCCACCTCGACGTGCACTGGGAAGAGATCCACGACCGCTGGAACGAACACCTCGGCGACCTCGGTCTCGACCCCGAACTCTTCCGCTATCAGCGCGAGATGAACGCCGACGAGGGCGAGGCCGCCGGGCTCTTCGCGGTGAAGAAGGACTCCGACTTCACCGACCTCCTGCTCCGCGCCGTCACCGACACCCGCGACACCGACGGGCTCGCCGACCTGGTCAGCGGCTTCGGCGACAAGCTGGGCCGCCGCGCCGAGCTGACGGCCGAACGCGACTTCACCGCAGGCTCCGTGGACCTCCTCAACCGGATCGTCGAGGCCACCGACGCCCGCGCCCGCGCCCGCGACATCCACGCCGGCGCCGAACGCCGCACCCGCACCCTGGCCCGCCGGCTGACCGCCCGCGCCGCCGAGGAGCGCGGTCGCACCGCCGAGCTGGCCGAACGGGTCACCGCCGCCGCCCACACCGTCACCGAGGCGGAGTCCACCCGGGGCAGCCGTTCCCTGATCGCCGCCGAACTCGCCTACCGGCATGCCTCGCTGGCCCTGACCGCCGCCGAGAAGAACGCCGCCGCCGGCCGCAAGGAGCTGGTCGAGGCCCGCACCCTGCACGCCGCCTGGCAGGCCGCCGAAGCCGTCCTGCGCCACCGGGCCGCCGCCGACCGCTCCGCCAGGGTCGCCGTCGCCATCCGCGAAGCCGAACGCGACGCCGCTCCCGCCCTCGCCGCCCGCTCCGCCGCCGCCACCGACCTCGTCCGCGCCCTGCACCGGGCCGCCGAGGAGGGCGAGCGCGTCGCCAACGAGGAGGAGGAGCGCTCCGACACCCTCCAGGCCACCGGCGAACGCGCCCACCGCGACGCAACCGTCGCCGCCACCGAGGCCCAGCGCGCCCGCAGCGAGGCCGGACACCTGCGCCAGCGCCTCGCCGAAGTGGGCCAGGAGACCGCCGAAGCCGTCAAGGCGGGCTGGCTCGACGACACCGCGCCCGACGCCGACCCGGCCCGCGCGGCCCTCGCCGCCAGCGACGCCGAACAGTCCGCCGTAGCCGCCTGGGACACCGCCCGCGAAGCCGCGCGCACCGCCGCCGACACCGCCCGCGAGGCGGCCGCAGCCGAGAGCCGCGCCGATCTGGCCGCCGCCCGCGCCGCCGACGGGGCCAGGGCGGCCGAGCAGAGTCACGAGGACGAGCTCCGCGCGGCCGAATCCATCGCCGCCGACCCCCGCCTGGGCGACCTGCTGGGCCTTCCGTCCGGCACCGGCGTCCCGCACCCCCGCAGGGAAGCCGCCGACGAACCGTCCGGACCGGACCGGGGATCCGGGGCACGCCCCGGCCCCAGGGCCGACGGCGCCACGGCCACCTCCGCCGAACCGGCCGCCGATCGCGTGGTGGCCCTCGCCGACCAGCCCGCAGCCCCCCAGCAGCCGCTGACCGCCCAGGAGTTCGACCGCAGCGCCGACGAGCTGCGCGACCTCCTCGACCAGTCCGTCGCCGCGGCCGAGCGCCGCCTCTTCGACCTGCGCACCGCCGCGGCCGACGACGCCCGCATCCTCGGCGCGCTCGGCGAGGGCGGGCTGCTGCCGCCCGGCCCCGACGTCCTGGCCACCGTCGAGTATCTGGGCGAGCACGGCATCCCCGCCCTGCCCGGCTGGCGCTATCTCGCGCAGGCCGTCGACCCGGCCGACCACGCCGCCGTCCTCGCCGCCCGCCCGGAGCTCGTCGACGGCGTCGTCATCACCGACCCCGACGCCCACACCCGCGCCCGCGAGGTCCTCGGCGGCGCGGCCCTGCTGCCCCGCTCCGCCGTGGCCGTCGGCACCGCCGCCGCCCTCCTGGCCCCCGTGCCGGCCGCCGGCACCGGCTCCGACGCGCAGCACGACGGCGTCTTCCTCGTCCCGCCGAACCCGGCCATGCACGACGAACACGCCGCCGACGAGGAGCGTCACGCGCTGCGCAGCCGCGCCGCCGCCCGCGACGAGGACATCAGGACGCTCGCCGCCCGCCTCTCCGGGGACCGCGCGCTGGCCGCCCGCATCGGCTCCTGGCGCGCCGACTGTCCGCCCGGCATGCTCACCGAACTGGCCGAGGCTGCCGCCACCGCCCGTACGGCGGCCGAGAGCGCCGAAGCCGTCCTCGCCGAGGCCCGCACCGCCCGGGCCGAGGCCGACGAGGCCGCCGCCGACACCGCCCGCGTCCGCGACGAGCGCCAGGAAGCCGCCCAGCGGGCCCGCCGCGCCGCCGACGCCCTGGCCGGACTCGCCCACCGGCTGCGGGAGCGCGCCGGCTGGCAGGTCCGACTGCGCGAACTGGTCGACGAGGCCGCCGAGTCCGAGGCCCGTGCCGCCGTCTGCCTCGAACTCGCCCGCGCCGCCGACGAGGACCGCAGGGCCGCCCAGCGCGCCGGGGACGACGCCCGCCGCACCGCACGCGCCCTGCGGGCCGAGCGCGCCGAGATCGCCGGCGTCCCCGAAGTCCTCCCCGAGGAGGACCAGTCGAAGGCCCGCACGGCCCTGCCCACCCTGCGCGAGGCCTACCGGGCCGCTTCCCAGCTCTACGAGAAGGTCGGCGTCGGCGCCGACCTCCGCGCCGAACAGGCCCGCGCCGAGAGCGACGAGAGCGCCGCCCTCGCCGAGCTGGACCGGCTCACCAACAAGGTCCGCACCCGCGCCGCCCAGCTCCTGGAGGGCACCGACGGAGCCGACGGACCCTCCCGCCAGGCCGCCGCCGCCCGCGCCGAAGCGCACGTCCAGCTCCTGGAGACCCGCGCCTCCACCGCCAGCGAACATCTGGGACGACTGCGCGGCGAGGCCGAGCGGCTCGCCCCCGACGACGAGCGACAGCACCACACCGAACTGCCGGACGACCTCGTCCCGGCCGACGCCGAAGGAGCCCAGGCCCTCCTGCGTACCGCCACCGCCGAACTCGCGGCCGCCACCGGGGCCCTGGACACCGCCCGCGCCGCCCACAGCGAACTGCTGCACGCCCACCGCACCGCCGAGGACTCCGCCGGCGGCTTCGACGAGACCGCGGCCCTGCTGCGGGACCTCCTGCGCGACCACGGCACGGAGGACGGCGCCGAGCACCCCGACCCCTACCCCGGCACCCTGGAGGAGGCCCGGCAGTCCGCCGCCGAGTCCCGCCGCTCCCTGCGAGGCTGCAACACCGACCTCTCGGCGGCCGAGAGCGCCGTCCGGGAAGCGAGCGACGTCCTCGTCCGGCACGCCAACTCCACCCGGTACGAACAGGTCCGCACCCCCGCCCGCCAGCAGATCCGCGAGCTGCCCGCCTCCGCACTGCCCGAGCACGCCCAGAGGTGGGCCGACGCCTTCGCCCCCCGGCTCCGCGTCCTCACCGACGAACTGATCCAGCTGGAACGCAACCGCGACTCGATCGTCGACCGGCTGCGCGGCCTGGTCGACTCCGCGCTCACCACCCTGCGCTCCGCCCAGCGGCTCTCCCAGCTCCCCGAAGGGCTGGGGGAGTGGTCGGGGCAGGAATTCCTCCGGATCCGATTCGAGGAACCCGACCAGGCCACCCTCACCGAACGCCTCGGCGAGGTCGTCGACGAGGCCACCCGGGCCGCCCTCAAGAAGAATTCCGACCTACGCCGGGACGGCATGTCCCTGCTGCTGAGGGGCGTCGAGGCGGCGCTGCGGCCCAAGGGCATCGCGGTGGAGATCCTCAAGCCGGACGCCGTGCTGCGCGCCGAGCGCGTCCCCGTCGGGCAGATGGGCGACGTCTTCTCCGGCGGGCAGTTGCTCACCGCCGCCATCGCCCTCTACTGCACGATGGCGGCGCTGCGCAGCAACGACCGGGGCCGCGACCGCCACCGGCACGCGGGCACCCTGTTCCTCGACAATCCGATCGGCCGCGCCAATGCCACGTACCTGCTGGAGCTCCAGCGGGCGGTGTCGGACGCGCTGGGCGTGCAACTGCTCTACACGACAGGCCTGTTCGACACGACCGCGCTCGCCGAGTTCCCCCTCGTCATCCGGCTGCGCAACGACGCGGACCTGAGGGCGGGGCTCAAGTACATCAGCGTGGAGGAGCATCTGCGTCCCGGTCTGCCGCAGCAGGACCCGGACGGAGAGACGGTCCACGGCGAGATCACGGCGACCCGCATGTTCAGGAGGAACGAGCAGGCGGCCGCCGAAACCCCGGCACCACGGCCCCGCGCCTGACCACGGGCCACCACCACCGCTGCCGGTCGGGCGGAGCCGCCCGGCAGCGGTGGCCGAACCGCGGAGCGGCCCCGTCAGCGACGACGGTCCGCGATCAGGTCCGTGGATCAACCCCGTGCTCGGGTCCGCTCAACCCCGTGCTCGGGTCCTTGGATCAACCCGAGATCAGGTCCGCTCAATCCCGCGATCGGGTCCGCGGATCAGCTCCCCGCGTCAGGCCCGGGAGAGGTCTCCGGTCTTCCGGCGGCCGTCTATGCCACCGCCTGTGCCGTCCCGCTCGGCGGCTCGCTCGGCCCGGCGGGACCGCCGCCGCTCACGACGTATCTGCCGGGCCGAACTGCTCGGCGCCGATACCACGCCGTTGCGCTGGTTCCACACCTGCCGGGTCACCCAGACGTCGAGCACCGACCAGGTGGCGACCACCGTGCTGGCCACACTGCTGAGCACCATCGGGAAGGCCAGCCAGGAGCCGGTCAAGGTGCTCAGAAAAGCGACCATCGCCTGGATGATCGTCAGCGACATGATGAGCACGGCGCGCACGGCGGCCGTCCGCACCGCGTCGGGCATCCGGCGCTTCGAGGCCGGCTCCTCCACCCACAACTGCCGCGGCACCCGTGCCCCGTCCGCGGCTTCTGTTCTCGCGGCCGCCGGTGCTCCGGCGCTCCCGCGTTCCTGCGTACTCAAGGACCTTCAACTCCCCACCACTGTCCGACTTCAGGGTGGCTGCCCGGCTCGCGCCGGTTCTACGCGGGCGGACACGTCCACCCTGCCGCGCACGACCCCACCGTGCGTCTACCCCGTACATATGGACGAACCACCCGTCCCGAAGATTCCCCTGGAAAACGCCCGCAGGGCACAGAAGGGCACGGAGCGAAGAATTCCAGCCAACTGATACGTGCTGGTGCTGACAGGTCCAGCCGGTACCCTCTGTCGCTTTCGCGAATTTCATCTCCGGGAATACCGGGACAACTCATGATCAAGTCCAAGATGGACGGCTGAAAATCATCCGGACGTGCCTTCGAGTTGTCTCGGTGTCAGTAGTAGGCTCGCGCCGTTTATTGACGCAGGACGGACCTCGCCCGCGTCCGCCCGATGCGCACCGGTGTACGCATGGTGCGCGGCGAGGCGGGGCCGAGGGACGACCGGGAGAAGACCATCCCCGCGGTGCGGGGCCGATCTGGGGGAGGCCATGCGCTTTCGCGGGAAGTCCATCCGCAGGAAGATCGTGGCGTTGCTGCTGGTGCCGCTCGTCTCCCTCACGGGCCTCTGGGTCTTCGCGACCTACATCACCGGCCGTCAGGCCGACGAGCTGATGAGCGCCGGTTCCATCGTGGAGAAGGTCGGCCACCCACTGGAGGACGCCGTCCGAGCCGTCCAGGACGAGCGACGGCAGACACTGGTCTTCCTCGCCGATCCCCGGGCCTCCGACGCGCTCCCCGTCCTCATGGGCCGGCGCGCCGCCACCGACCGCATCGTGGGCGAGGTCAGGGAGAACGCCCGGGAGCAGGACGTCCGGGAAGCGCTGAGCGCCTCGGACGCGAGCCGCCTGGACGCGATCCTCAGCGCCGTCGACGGACTGGACGCCCTGCGTGAATCGGTCGAGAAGCGCACCATCAGCCGGGCCAAGGCGCTGGACTTCTACAACGGCCTGGTCGACCCCTCGTACCGCTTCCTCACCGGACTCCACACCCTGGAGAACGTGTCGATGGACCAGCAGATGCGGGCCCTGGTCGGGGTTTCCCGGGCCCGGGAGATGCTCTCCCGCGAGGACGCCCTGATCGCCTCGGGCCTCATCGCGGGCCGCTTCACCACCTCCGAGCTGCGCCAGATATCCGGGCTCGTGGCCCAGCGCGAGCTGCTCTACGAGGTCAGCCTGGGCAACCTGCCCGCCGCGGAGCGCCGCCGCGTCGAGCAGTTCTGGGGCAGCCCCGACACCGAACCGCTGCGCACCGCCGAGGACGCCCTGATCGCCGCCGGTCCGACGAGGGGCCCCGGCGCCGTCGACGCCGACCACTGGGAGGAATCGGCCGTCACCGTCCTCGACCGGCTGGCGGGCGACGCCACGGAGATGGGCAATCGTTTCCAGGACCGCGCCGAACCGGCCGCCTACCGGGTCCTCGTCCAGGCGGGGATCGCCGGAGTCCTCGGCTTCCTGGCCCTGATCGTCTCGGTCTTCGTCTCCGTACGCATCGGCCGGCAACTCGTCCGCGACCTCTCCCGACTGCGCAAGGACGCCCACGAGGTCTCCGGCGTCCGGCTGCCCAGCGTCATGCGCAGGCTGGCCGCGGGCGAGCAGGTGGACGTCGAGACCGAGGCCCCGCACCTCAGTTACGAGCCCGACGAGATCGGCCAGGTCGGACAGGCGCTCAACACCCTTCAGCGGGCGGCCGTCGAGGCCGCGGTCAAGCAGGCGGACATGCGGCGCGGCGTCTCCGAGGTCTTCGTCAACCTCGCCCGCCGCAACCAAGTTCTCCTGCACCGCCAGCTCACGCTGCTCGACGCGATGGAGCGCCGCACCGAGAACGGCGACGAGCTGGCCGACCTGTTCCGCCTCGACCACCTCACCACCCGCATGCGCCGCCACGCCGAGGGCCTCGTGATCCTCTCCGGTGCCGCCCCCTCCCGCCAGTGGCGCAAGCCCATCCAGCTGATGGACGTCGTGCGGGCGGCCGTCGCCGAGGTCGAGGACTACGAACGCATCGAGGTCCGGCGCCTCGCCCGGATCGGGGTGGGCGGCCCCGCCGTGGCCGACCTCACCCACCTGATCGCCGAACTCCTGGAGAACGCCACCGTCTTCTCACCCCCGCACACCGCGGTCCAGGTGCACGGGGAACGCGTCTCCAACGGCTTCACGCTCGAAATCCACGACCGGGGCCTCGGCATGGCCCCCGAGATCCTCCTCGACGCCAACCTGCGGCTCGCCGAGACCCCCGACTTCGAGCTCTCCGACACCGACCGGCTGGGCCTGTTCGTCGTCAGTCGGCTCGCCCAGCGGCAGAACGTCCGCGTCTCCCTGCAGAAGTCGCCGTACGGAGGCACCACCGCGGTCGTGTTCATCCCCGCGGCGCTGCTCACCGACGCCCCCGACACCCACGGCACCGGGTTCCGCCTCGACCGTCGGGCCGAGCGGGCGATCGGCAGCGGACGGAGCTCCGACGCGGCGCAGGATGCGCCGGGCACGGCCCCGGGCGTGGAGCGCCGCGTCAACGGCCGGTCCCCGGCCCTGTCTCCGGTGCCGACCGGGCTCACCGCACCGGGCGTCCTGGACGGGCCGGTCGAGCTGGAGCCCCCGGTCGGCCCGCTGGACTTCACCGGCGACCCGCTGGACCGTTCGCCGGATCCGGAACTGGACCCGGCCCTCGGTCCCGTCCTGGACGGCGTGTCCGACCTGGAGGACACCGAGAGCGAGCGAGGCGGCATCTTCCGCGCCCGGGACCTGCGCCGCGAGGGCGACCGCGAGCCCCGCCGCGACGAGCCCGGCTCCATGCGCCGGGCCACCGACCGGGACCAGCACCAACAGGCCCGCGACCACGCCGACGAGCCCACGGCGGAGGTGCGCCCGATGCGCCCCGCAGGACCCGTCCCGCTGCCGCGCCGTAACCCGCCGACGCTGGTCACCGACCGGGGCCGCCGGGTCGACGACCCGGGCGACGACCCGGTCGAGACCCCCGGGAGGGCCACGGGCCCGGTCCCGCACACCGCCGACCAGGAGCCCGAGGCGGCCGGCAGGTCCCGGACCACCGAAGCGCCCTGGACCGTACGAGCCGCCGTGCACCGCACGACAGAGACGCACCGTGCGACAGAGACGGACCGTGCGACAGAGACGGACCGCACGACAGAGACGGACCGCGCGACGGCGCCGCCCCGTGCCGCGGAGCCGTCCCGTACCCGTACCCGTGCCACAGAGGCATCCCGCGTCACGGACGCACCGCGCGTCACGGAGGCACCGCGCGTCACAGAGCCGTCCCCGGTCCCCGGGGCACGGCACGACAGGACTCCGTCCCCCGCCGGCCCACCGGCGCCCGACACCGTGGGCGGACTGCCCCGGCGGGTCCGGCAGGCCAGCCTCGCCCGCCAGCTCCGTGAGGAATCCGCGGACCGGACCCCGCAGCGGGCGCCCGTGGACACGTTCGACGACGGCGAGCGCGACGCGGACGAGGTACGCGACCGCATGGCCTCCCTCCAGCGGGGCTGGCAGCGCGGCCGTCGGCAGAACGCCGCCGATTCCCCCGCGACCACCGATCCCACCGCGACCACCGAGCACACCGATACCGCCGAGCACATCGAATCCATCGCGAACACCGAAGACACCGGCGGCCCCGGTGGCACAGCACCAGGAACCACTCCGGGAGGGGACGGTCGATGACCGCACCGAACGCCGCAGCACACAACCCCGCACGCCAGGGCTCGGGCGAACTGAACTGGCTGCTCGACGAGCTCGTCCAACGCGTCGCGAGCATCCGCAAGGCGCTGGTGCTCTCCAGCGACGGGCTCGCCACCGGGGCGTCGGGCGACCTGACGCGTGAGGACAGCGAGCATCTCGCCGCCGTCGCCTCCGGGTTCCACAGCCTCGCCAAGGGAGTGGGCCACCACTTCGACGCGGGCCGGGTCCGCCAGACGGTCGTCGAACTGGACGAGGCCTTCCTCTTCGTGACGGCCGCCGGCGACGGGAGCTGTCTCGCCGTCCTGGCGGACGCCGACTCCGACGTGGGCCAGGTCGCGTACGAGATGACACTTATGGTCAAGCGCGTGGGGGCCCATCTGGCCAACGCCCCACGGACGACCGGTCTGCCCGCCGGAGGGTGAGGGTGGCGGGCATGAGCGCCGACTCCCCCCGGGGCACCGGCCCCGGATCCACGGACGGGTCCGTCGACCCCCAGGTCTCGCGGTGGTACGACGCGGAGGCGGGACCGGTGGTCCGCCCGTACGCGATGACCCGCGGGCGCACCAGCAGCGCCTCCCGCCACCGCCTCGACCTGATCGCGCTCGTCGTGCCGGAACCGGCCGCCGACGATCCCGGCCGGGACCAGACGCTCGCCCCCGAACACGTGACGATCGTCGAACTCTGCAGCGACATGCCCCAGTCGATCGCCGAACTCGCCGCCGAACTCGACCTGCCCGTAGGGGTGGTACGGGTCCTGGTGGGCGACCTCGTCGAGGACGAGCTGGTGCACGTCACCCGTCCCGTTCCGCCGGCCGAGCTGCCGGACGTGAACATTCTTCGCGAGGTTATCAATGGCCTTCGGGCGCTCTAGCCGCCGCAAGCAGCGGCACGTCGAGCCCGTCACCCTGAAGATCCTGGTGGCGGGAGGGTTCGGCGTCGGCAAGACGACCGCGGTCGGCTCGGTCAGCGAGATCAGGCCCCTGCGCACCGAGGAACGCCTCAGCGAGGCGGGCCGCCCGGTGGACGATCTGGCGGGGGTCGAGTCCAAGACCACCACCACGGTCGCGATGGACTTCGGCCGGATCACGCTGCGGGAGGACCTGGTCCTCTACCTGTTCGGCACGCCGGGCCAGGACCGCTTCTGGTTCCTGTGGGACGAACTGGCCCAGGGATCCCTGGGCGCGGTCGTCCTCGCCGACACCCGGCGCCTTGAGGACTGCTTCGCCGCAGTCGACTACTTCGAGCGCAGGCGGATTCCGTTCACGGTCGCGGTCAACACCTTCGAGGGCGCCGAGCGGTTCCCGACCGAGACCGTGCAGGCCGCCCTCGACCTCGACCCCGAGGTCCCGGTGCTCGTCTGCGACGCGCGGGACCGGTCCTCCGTCCGCGACGTCCTGGTCGCGGTCGTGGAGCACGCCCTGGAGCGCGCGGCACGGGCCCGCGAACCCGTCACCACCTGAGCCGGGGGTCCACGGGTACGCGTACGGCCCGTACCCCCGCCGACAGGGGTACGGGCCGCACGTCGTCCGGCGGACCGGGCCCCGAGTGTTCTGCGGCGGTGGCGCCCGGTCAAGTAAAAGGCAGGGAAAACCTGGTGGGGCGGCCGACTCAGCGGACCGCCACCACCGCCGAGCCGTGCCCGAACAGACCCTGGTTCGCCGTAATGCCGACCCGTGCGCCCGGTATCTGCCGCTCCCCGGCCCGCCCGCGCAACTGCCGGGTGAGCTCGCGGACCTGCGCGATGGCCTGGGCCGGGACCGCCTCGCCGAACGAGGCCGGACCGCCGCTCGCGTTCACCGGAATCCGGCCGCCCAGCGCGGTCGCCCCCGTCCGCAGCAGCTTCGCCCCCTGGCCGGGACCGTAGAGCCCGATGCCCTCGTACCACTCCAGCCCCAGGGCCGTGGACAGGTCGTAGACCTCGGCCAGCGAGAGATCCTCCGGCCCGGTCCCCGCCTCCTCGTACGCGGCCCGTGCGATCGAGGCGCGGAAGCTCTCCGCCCGTACGTGACGAACCCGCGCCACCACTTGCCCCACGGGTGCATCCTGGCCCCGAGGACGGCCACGTCGCCGGTCCTTCCGCCGGTCATGACCCGGTCTCCGCCGCCGCGACGGGACGCCAGTGCCAGGTCGTGTGCACGACCCCCGTCGCCCGGTCCTCGTCCAGGACTCCGGGTACGACCTTTACCGCCGAGCCGACGGGAAGATCGGCCACGCCTACCCCGGGGGCGGCCTGCCCCAGCACCACCACGCGCTCGGCGGCCGGCTCGACGGCGACCAGGGTGTACGGAGTCCAGGGCGCCTCGGGGTCGCTGACGTACGGGGGAGGGGGCCGGTAGCGCCCGTCGGTGGAGGACCACACCGTGCCCCGCTTCGACAGCGGAGCCTCCTGCAAATCGCCCCGGGGCAGCCGGGGTTGCGGCAGCGGTCGTCCTCCCGGGGGAAGTGCACCGACCGGCAGCCGGAGCACCGGGGGCCCAGCAGCCGGAAGTCCCCCTCCGCGGCGTCCTCGGTGAACCAACCGGCCACCACGGGTATGCGCGTGCGCGACAAAGCCCCTCCCGGCACCGAACCTGACGGGAGGTCAGGAGTGTGCCACGGGAGCCCTTGTCCGGCGAGGGGCCCGGCCCGCCGGACCCGGACGGGCCCGGCCGCGACCGGCCCCGACCTGCCCGTGCTCACCCCTGCCCGTGCTCACCCCCGCTGGTGCTCCCGTCCTCGCCGTGCTCCGCCAGCCACTTCGCCGCGGTCTCCGCCAGCTCCGCGTCCCGGCCCGCGAGCATCGTCCGGATCATCCGCGCGTCACCGCGCAGCGACCACGCCGGATGCCCGAACGTGGCCGGGTTGTTCTTCTCGATCAGGAAATGCGCGGGCCACGCCGTGCCGTAACCGATCAGGGGCAGGGCCGCGAGATAGCGTTTCCGGCCCCGCGCGAGCCCGTACGCGGAGATCGCGAGCCCGGTCAGGGTGCCGGTGAGATGGACCCAGCGGGTGGCGGCACGGGAGTGCATCGCGACGTAGTACGGCCAGAATTCCTCGTACGTATCGAACGTCTGCTGTGACATACGGGCACCGTAACCGCCCGGTCGGCAACCGAACACGCCCCTTTCGCGTCCGAGATGAAGAACGGGCGGCCGGAGCCCACGGGGGTGGTCCCGGTCGCCCGTTCCCCGCCCCTCGGGGCGGACTGTTTTCGGTCAGCGCCCGGCGACCGACCGGCGGTGCACCGGGAAGTCGAAGAAGGTGTCCGGGAACGGCTCCGGCCTGAACGTGAAGTGCCACCACTCCTCCGGCAGGTTCACGAACCCCACTTCGCCCAACGTCCGCTTCAGGAGCTGCCGGTTGGCGCGCTGAGGGCCCTGGATCCGGGGATCGTCCGTGTGCGACAGGGTGTCGAAGCAGTCGTAACCCGTGCCCATGTCCACCGAGTTGTCGGGGAACCGCACGTCCTTCGGCGCGAAGCAGGGAGTCAGCCCCTCGCCCGGACGGTACGGCCTGGTCGGCAGGGCGGGGAGCCGGACCAGGGTCAGGTCCACCGTGCTGCCCCGGCTGTGCCCGGACTTCTCCGCGATGTAGCCGTCCTCGAACAGCCGGTCCTTGTCGACCCGCGGATAGAACTCCCCCTTCATGGTCTGGTCGTCGAGGTCCTTCGCCCACCGCACGAAATGGTCCACCGCCCGCTGCGGCCGGTAGCAGTCGTACACCTTCAGCGAGTACCCCTGACGCAACAGCCGCTGCTGCGCCAGGTGCAGGGCACGGGCGGCGGGCCGGGTCAGGATGCAGACCGCCTGCCGGTATCCGTCCACCCGCTCGCCGAGGAAAGTGTGCGCCGTGGTGTAGCGCATCTCCTGGATGATCGTCGGGTCCACCGAGCGCAGCGCCACGAACTCCTCGGGGGCTTTCGGTTCGGGGCGCGCCTGTGCCGCGGGGGAGAGGGCGGTGACGGCGAGGAGGGCGGCGGCCGTGGCGGCCAGAGCACGCAGAGCGGTACGCATTCGTGTCATGGGCACACCGTCTATCAGCTTCGTGGCCTCCGGGAAAGAACACGGCGTCGCCTCCCCCGGAAACCCGGGACGGCCCGAGAGCCGAATGCACCGAACAGCCGGAAGCGCCGAACAGCCGGAAAGCCGGTTCGATACAGTCCGCCCGTGTCCGAACCCGGCAGCAGCCCATCCCCGACCGCCGCCCCGCAGCCGCCCCGGTACGTACGGGACTCCCACTGCGGCACCTGCGGAGCCCCGTACACCTCGCTACCGTCCGCCGACGCCTGGCCCCGCACCTGCCCGCACTGCGGAACCACCGCCTACCGCAACCCGCTCCCCGTCGCCGTGGCCCTGCTCCCCGTCACCGGCCCGGGCCCCACCGGCCTCGTCGTCATCACCCGCGCCATCGAGCCGCAGAAGGGCGGAACGGCCCTGCCCGGCGGGTTCATCGACCACGCCGAGGACTGGCGTGCGGCGGTCGTCCGGGAGCTGCGCGAGGAGACCGGCATCGAGGCCGCCGCAGAGGACGTCCGTCTCGCCGACACCCTCAGCGACACCGCCGGCCACCTCCTGGTCTTCGGCCTTCTCCCGGCCCGCCCCCTCGCGAGCCTCCCGCCCTCGGTCCCCACCCACGAGACATCCGGCTACGACGTCCTGTACGGCCCGCGCCCCCTGGCCTTCCCCCTGCACACGGAAGCGGCCGACGCCTGGTTCGCCGGCCGCCACAGCTGAGGCCGACCACAGCTGAGGCCGACCACAGCTGAGGCAGGCCCCAGCTGGGACCACCGCGCCCCGCGCCCCGCGCGCCGGACACGCACGCGCAGCGCCCCGCCGCCCCCCTGATCCGACGTGATCCAGACGAGAGATCCTGGGCGGGACCGCCCTCAGACCCGCCCTCGCCCCCGCACCCGTACCGGACAGTCGACCCCGCCCTCCGTGCCGTCCCGCTCCACCACCACGCGGTCGCCCTCCCACCGCGACACATACCGCTCGACCTCCGCCTCCGCCCACCCGTCCCCCGGGTCCCGCACCACCAGCCCGCCCCCGGTGGCCCCCGGCGCGGGCGCCCACACCTCCAGCTCCGGGCCGCCGTCCGCACCCCGCACCGGAATCACCGAGCCCGCCCTCGCCAGCACCGGCACCCGCGACAGCGGAGCGTCGACCAGGACCTGGCCCGGGCCCTCGTACGCCCGCCCGGTCGCCGTGTCGTACCACCGCCCCCGGGGCAGCCGCACCGCCCGCCGCCGCGTCCCGGCCTCCAGCACCGGAGCCACCAGCAGCGCGTCGCCCAACAGGAACGCGTCCTCGCACTCCCGCAACGCCCGGTCGCCCGGCGCACCCCACCACATCGGCCGCACATAGGGGGCGCCGGTCAGCCGCGCCAGGTGCGACAGCGTCACGAAGTACGGGCGCAGCCGCTCCCGCTCCACCAGCGCCGCCCGAGCGTGCTCCAGCACCTCGGGACCGAACTCCCACGGCTCCCGCCGCCCCGCGTCGATCGCCGCATGGGTTCGGAACAACGGCAGATACGCCCCCAGCTGGAACCACCGCAGATACAGCTCCGGCGACGGGAACCCGTCGAACCCGCCCACATCCGGACCCGAGTACGGCACCCCGCACAGCCCGAGCCCCACCACCAGCGCCAACGACGCCCGCAACCCCGGCCACCCCGTTGACACATCACCGGACCAGGTGCCCCCGTACCTCTGCATCCCCGCCCAGCCCGACCGCGAGAACAAGAACGGGCGCTCCTCCGGACGGAACCGCAGGAGCCCCTCATATCCCGCCCGCGCCATCGCCAGGGCGTACACGTTGTGTGCCTCCCGATGGTCACCACCCGCGCCCTCCAGCACATGCCGGGCCGAACGCGGCAGCGACGGATCCCCGAACGCCGCGAACGACACCGGCTCGTTCATGTCGTGCCAGACCCCCGAGAAGCCCTGCGCAAGCCGCTCCTCGTACAGAGATCCCCACCAATCCCGCACAAGCGGATCGGTGAAGTCCGGATAGACCGAGGTCCCCGGCCACACCTCCCCGACCACCACCCGCCCCCGCGCGTCCCGGACGTACGCCCCCCGCTCACCGACCGCCGCCCCCGCGTCGAACACCGCGTCGCCCGGCTCCGCCTTCACCGCCGGATCCACGATCGAGACCAGCCGCACCCCGTCCTCGCGCAGCTCCTTCGCCAGCGCGGGCAGGGCGGGGAACCGCGCACGGTCCACCGTGAACACCCGGTGCGCGTCGTAGTGGTCGATGTCCAGATGCAGCACCGACAGCGGCAGCCCCCGCTCCCGGTACCCGTCGACCACCCGCCGCACCTCCACCTCGCTGCCGAACCCCCACCGTGCATGCTGCGGCCCCAGCGCCCAGGACGGCGGCAGCGCCGGCGCGCCCGTCAGCGCCGTCCAGCCCTGGAGCACCCGGGCCGGCGTCCCCGCCACCACCCAGCAGCGCAGCGGCCCGCCCTCCATCCGCACCTCGCAGCCGCCCGGCCGGTCATGCCCCGAACCGGCGCCCTCCTCGCCCTCCCGCAGCACCACCCGGCCCGCCCAGCTGTTGTCGTGGAACACCAGATGCGTCCCCGCGTCCGACACCACCACCTGCACCGGCATCGTCAGATACAGCGGATCGTCCCCCGGACCGAAACGCCCGCCCGGATCGGTGTTCCACAGCCCGTACACCCCGTCCCGCAACCGGGGCCCGCCCGCCCGGCCCCCGAGCCCGAAGAACCGCGCGTCCGCCGGCACCTCCGAGCGCTGCACCCACCGCACCGGCCCCCCGCCCACCGGCTCCCACCAGCGCGGCGGCAGCTCCCGCCGCAGCAGCAACCCGCCCGGCGTACGCAGCTCCACCGCCCCGGTCCGCGACACCACCACCGTCAGCCGCTCCGACACCACCTGCCAGCCGCCGTCCTTGTCCGGCTCCAGCACCGCCCGCGGATCCGGCGCGGGCGCCTCGCCCGCCACCGCGTACGACGGCAGCGGCTCCGCCCCGTCCCACGCCCAGAACACCGCACCGCCCACCGACACCCGGATACGCAGCTCCGAACGGACGAACCGCACCACACCCCCGCCCGGGCCCGGCTCCGCACCCGTCAGCGCACCGGGCACCCGGGCCCGCTCCACCCCGCGCGGCGGCAGCGCCGCCGCGTCCGCGGACCGCCGCCGCCACGCCGAACGCACCGTGCGCAGCCCCCGCACCGAACCGACCAACCTCACCCGACGCACCAGGTCACGACCGTCCATGGCGCACACCCTGCCACCCGTCCGACCCGCTGAACCTCCCGTTCAACTCCCGTTCACCCATACCGTGCCCCGCGAACAGGACCCCCCGTCGCACCGGGCCACCCTGGTGCCGAAGACGATCACATGGCATCGTCCGTGTCAGCCGCTCACGCGCACATCCCGGCCCGTGCGGCACCGACACGCCCACCCCGCGTACCCGTACAGCCAGGGAGCAGCCCTCATGACCGCAGCCACGCCCGACGCCCCGCTCTGGCAGCCCGGCCCCGACCGCATCGAGGCCGCGGCCGTCACCCGCTTCCAGAACTGGGCCGCGACCCGGTACGGCGCCCCGGCCGAGGGCGGATACGCGGCCCTGCACCGCTGGTCCGTCGACGAACTCGACACCTTCTGGCAGGCCGTCGCCGAGTGGTTCGACATCCGCTTCTCCACGCCGTACGAGAGCGTCCTCGGCGACCGTGCGATGCCCGGCGCCACCTGGTTCCCCGGCGCCACCCTCAACTACGCCGAACACGCCCTGCGCACCGCCGAGGACCCGGCCCGCGCCGACACCCCCGCCCTGCTGTACGTCGACGAGACCCACACCCAGACCCCCGTCAGCTGGGCCGAGCTCCGCCGCCAGGTCGGCGCGCTCGCCGCCGAACTCCGCGCGCTGGGCGTCACCCCGGGCGACCGCGTCAGCGGCTACCTCCCCAACATCCCGCAGGCCGTCGTCGCCTTCCTCGCGACCGCCGCCGTCGGCGGCATCTGGACCTCCTGCGCCCCCGACTTCGGTGCCCGCAGCGTCCTCGACCGGTTCCAGCAGATCGAACCCGTCGTCCTGTTCACCGTCGACGGCTACCGCTACGGCGGCAAGGAACACGACCGCACCGAGACCGTCGCCGAACTCCGCCGCGAACTGCCCACCCTGCGCGCCGTCGTCCACATCCCGCTGCTCGGCACCGACGCCCCCGAAGGCGCGCTCGCCTGGGCCGCCCTCACCTCCGCCGACACCGAACCGGTCTTCGAACAGGTCCCCTTCGAGCACCCCCTCTGGGTCCTCTACTCCTCCGGCACCACCGGCCTGCCCAAGGCCATCGTCCAGTCCCAGGGCGGCATCCTGCTCGAACACTTCAAGCAGATCGGCCTGCACTGCGACCTCGGACCCGAGGACCGCTTCTTCTGGTACACCTCCACCGGCTGGATGATGTGGAACTTCCTCGTCTCCGGCCTCCTCACCGGCACCACCGTCGTCCTGTACGACGGCAGCCCCGGCCATCCGGACGTCAGCGCGCAGTGGCGGATCGCCGAACAGACCGGCGCGACGCTCTACGGCACCTCCGCCGCGTACGTCATGGCCTGCCGCAAGGCCGGCATCCACCCCGGCCGAGACTTCGACCTCTCCCGGGTCCAGTGCGTCGCCACCACCGGCTCCCCGCTCCCGCCCGACGGCTTCCGCTGGCTCCACGACGAGGTCGCCGAAGACCTCTGGATCGCCTCCGTCAGCGGCGGCACCGACGTCTGCAGCTGCTTCGCCGGAGCCGTCCCCACCCTCCCCGTCCACATCGGCGAGCTCCAGGCCCCCTGCCTCGGCACCGACCTCCAGTCCTGGGACCCGGCCGGCAAACCCCTCATCGGCGAGGTCGGCGAACTCGTCGTCACCAACCCCCTCCCGTCCATGCCGATCCGCTTCTGGAACGACCCCGACGGCAGCCGCTACCACGACAGCTACTTCGACACGTACCCCGGCGTCTGGCGCCACGGGGACTGGATCACCCTCACCGACCACGGCTCGGTGATCATCCACGGCCGCTCCGACTCCACCCTGAACCGCCAGGGTGTCCGCATGGGCTCCGCCGACATCTACGAGGCCGTCGAACGGCTCCCCGAGATCCGCGAATCCCTCGTCATCGGCCTCGAAGAACCCGACGGCGGCTACTGGATGCCGCTCTTCGTCCACCTCGCCGACGGCGCGACCCTCGACGACGACCTGCGCGACGCGATCAAGCGGACCATCCGCGAGAACCTCTCCCCGCGCCACGTACCGGACGAGGTCATCGAGGTCCCCGCCATCCCGCACACCCTCACCGGCAAGCGCATCGAGGTCCCGGTCAAGCGCCTCCTCCAGGGGACCGAACTGGCCAAGGCGGTCAACCCGGGCTCCGTCGACAACGTCGACCTCCTGCACTTCTACGCCGCCCTGGCCGCGAACCGCCGCCGTTAGGTCGCTTGTCAGTCCCCCTGATTACGCTGAGTGAGCAAGGATTCACCGCGCACAGGGGGACACATGGCGCAGACCGGCCACACCGAGAACAGCACCACCCACCACACGAAGCACAGCGCCACCATGCGACGCACCTTGCGCCGCGAAGCACCCAGCACGATCGGCCTCCTCGCCGACGCACAGGACTTCGCGGCCATGCGGCGCTACCGCACCTTCGCCTTCGACGACCACACCGTCTATCTCCAGCAGGTCGAAGGCCTGCTCAAAGCACTCGCGGCCCAAGGCGTGCACACCACCGTCGCCCTCTTCGACCCGGAGGACTACGCGGAGTTCTGTGCCGAATCGGGCCTCGACGCCGACACCGGAGCCAGCCGCAGCCGCTTCACCGCGGAGATCGCCGCCGCCGGAGCCACGGTCGCCTACACCGGCCAACGCCTGAGCGACCTCATCCCCGTCCTCGTCTCCCGAGCGGTCCGCCAGGCCACCTGGGAGTACGCCACCCTCCTCCTCGCCGACCTCGGCACCTGCGCCGACTGCGGCCAGGACATCGGACGCGCGGCCTTCGACCGCGCCTCGCACCTCCTCACGCGCCTACTGGAAGCGGCGGGACCGGGCACCCACCACCTGGTGTGCAGCACCCCGACGGACAGCGACCAGCTCCTGGCCATGCTGCACACCCACCGCGACACCGCGGGACCGGCCCGCCTCGACAGCTCGGAGGGCGCGGAGTTCGCCACCGTCCTCGCGGTGGCCATCGCCCTGGAATCGCGCGGGGGAGTCGTTCTGCGCACCAGCGCCCCCGACAGCCCGGACCGCGTCCACGGCTGGCGCCTGGCCCACGGAGCCCTCGCCCCGCTCACCGCGGGCGAGGTCTTCAACGCCTACTGCACCGACGCGGACACCGGAGAGCCCGTCTCCCCGGAATCCGGCGTGGAGTACTGCGCGGGATTCGACATCGGAGCCGACCCGGCTGAGCCCCACCGCTGACCCACCACGACCACACAGCAGGAGGGGCTTCCCGCCACCCGGCGGAAAGCCCCTCCTCGACCTGCGGATTCCCGGCTACTCGCCGGACAGCACAGCCTGAGCGGCGCTGCGCGCCTCGTCGGCCGAGTCCGCCGCACGAGCGGCGTTCGCCGCCCGCTCGCACTGCGCCAGCGTGTACTTGGCCAGCGTGGCCCGCACATAGGGAATGGACGCGGCGCCCATCGACAGGGAGGTGACACCCAGACCCGTCAGCACACACGCCAGCAGCGGATCCGCCGCCGCCTCACCGCACACCCCACAGCTCTTGCCCTCGGCACGCGCCGCGTCGGCGGACAGCGCCACGAGATCCAGCAGCGCCGGCTGCCACGGGTCCTGGAGCCGCGACACCGCGCCCACCTGGCGGTCGGCCGCGAAGGTGTACTGCGCCAGGTCGTTGGTGCCCAGCGACAGGAACTCCACCTCCTGGAGGATCGACCGCGCCCGCAGAGCGGCGGACGGAATCTCCACCATCGCACCGAACTTCGCCCGCAGCCCGGCCTCGCGGCACGCGTCCGCGAACGCCTTGGCGTCGATGCGGTCGGCCACCATGGGGGCCATGACCTCCAGGTACACCGGCAGCCCCTCGGCGGCCTTCGCCAGCGCGGTCAGCTGGGTACGCAGCACGTCGGGGTGGTCCAGCAGGCTCCGCAGCCCACGGACGCCGAGCGCCGGGTTCGGCTCGTCGGCCGGCGTCAGGAAGTCCAGCGGCTTGTCGCCGGCGTCCAGCACACGCACGACGACACGCCCCTCGGGGAACGCCTCCAGCACCGCGCGATAGGCCGCGATCTGCTTCTCCTCGGAAGGAGCCTGCTTGCTGTCGTCCAGGAACAGGAACTCGGTCCGGAACAGCCCGACGCCCTCCGCCCCCGCCTCGACCGCCGCGGGCACGTCGCCCGGACCGCCGACATTGGCGAGCAGGGGCACCTTGTGCCCGTCCGACGTGGCGCCGGGACCGGTCGAGGCGGACAGCGCCGCCCGGCGAGCGGCGGCGGCACTCTCCAGCTCGGCGCGCTTCTCGTCGCTCGGGTCGACGAAGATCTCGCCCGTGCTGCCGTCCACCGCGACGACGGTGCCCTCGGCCAGCTCACCGGCGCCGGGCAGTGCCACCACGGCGGGAACGCCGAGCGCCCGCGCCAGGATCGCGCTGTGGCTGGTCGGCCCGCCCTCCTCGGTGACGAAGCCGAGCACCAGCGTCGGGTCGAGGAGCGCGGTGTCGGCCGGCGCGAGGTCGCGCGCGATCAGCACATACGGCTCGTCGCTGTCCGGCACGCCCGGCATCGGCACGCCGAGCAGCCGCGCCACGATCCGGTTCCGCACGTCGTCCAGGTCCGCGACCCGCCCCGCCAGGTACTCCCCGGCATTGGCGAGCAGCGCCCGGTACGCGGCGAACGCGTCGTACACCGCACGCTCGGCGGTGCTGCCCACGGCGATCCGCCGATCGACGTCGGACATCAGCTCGGGGTCCTGCGCCATCATGGCCTGCGCCTCGAGCACGTGCTGTGCCTCGCCGCCGGCCAGGTTGCCGCGCGCGATCAGATCGGCGGCGACCGCTTCCACCGCCTGCCTGGCGCGCCCCTGTTCGCGACCGGCCTCCTCGGCGGGAATCGATTTGGCGGGCGGCTCCAGCACCGCCGTACCCATGTGCCGAACCTCGCCGATGGCCACACCGTGGCTCACGCCGACGCCTCGCAGCGTTGTCTCCATTTCACCCGTCTCCGGTTGTGCGGCGACCGAGTCACCGCGGTGGTTGTGCAACTGGCTGGTCACTGCGCCCGAGGCGTCACTGCCAGCCGAAAAGCGGGTCGCCGACCTTCACGTCCCCGTCCTCACGGACATCGGAGAGCGACTCGGCGGTGGCCTCCAGGGCCACGATCGGGCAGATGGGTGACTTGCCGGCGGCCTCGACGGCGACCGGGTCCCAGCGCACGATGCTCTGGCCCCGGGTCACCGTGTCCCCCTTGTTCACGAGGAGCTCGAAGCCCTCGCCGTTGAGCTGGACGGTGTCGATGCCGAGGTGCGTCAGGACTCCGTGCCCGTCCGCGTCGACCACGACGAACGCGTGGGGGTGCAGGGAGACGACGATGCCGTCGACCGGGGACACAGCCTCGGAGGGCTCACGTACGGGGTCGATGGCGGTGCCGGGACCGACCATCGCGCCCGAGAAGACCGGGTCGGGAACCGCGGCGAGTCCGATGGCGCGTCCAGCAAGAGGGGACGTCACGTTGGTCATGGGGAGCCTCCCAGGGGGTGGAGATTCAGATGTCGCCGCCGCGACTGATGGGGGACGGCGTACTGCTCAGCAGAGTAAGTCATATGAAGTCCCGGTTCCGCCCGAGACCTACCGCTTGGCGGACCTAGGGGCGCACCAGAAACGATTTGCCTCGGTCCCCGGCGGCCTGTACTGTCGTACTCCTGCCTGACCCCAACGCGACTTTGAGTCGGGGGTCGGCGGCGACCTTCAAGCCCAGATCCTAACCTTCAACCCTCCTTCGGCATGCCCGCAGGACGTGGTCAGAGGGACAGGAAAGGCCTGATAGAGTCGGACTCGCCGAAAGGGAAACGCGAAAGCGAATTACCTGGAAGCGAAAAGCGAGACCCGCTTGACCGGGAATCGGACACGAAAGAGTCTGATAGAGTCGGAAACGCAAGGCAGCAGGACAGCAAGACAAAGAAGTAAACGAAGGGAAGCGCCCGGAGGGCCCCGGTGAAACGGGACCGAAGGAAGCGTCCGTTCCTTGAGAACTCAACAGCGTGCCAAAAGTCAACGCCAGATATGTTGATACCCCGGCCTGCTTCGGCAGGTTGGTGGTTCCTTTGAAAGTCCTACGGGTCCACTTCGGTGGCCGGTAGGCAATGACACAGCGAGGACGTTGTGAACAACGGGTCTTATTCCGACCGGTTGTTCCGCTCTCGTGATGTGTGCACCCGATTACGGGTAAACATTCACGGAGAGTTTGATCCTGGCTCAGGACGAACGCTGGCGGCGTGCTTAACACATGCAAGTCGAACGATGAAGCCTTTCGGGGTGGATTAGTGGCGAACGGGTGAGTAACACGTGGGCAATCTGCCCTTCACTCTGGGACAAGCCCTGGAAACGGGGTCTAATACCGGATAACACTCTGTCCCGCATGGGACGGGGTTAAAAGCTCCGGCGGTGAAGGATGAGCCCGCGGCCTATCAGCTTGTTGGTGGGGTAATGGCCTACCAAGGCGACGACGGGTAGCCGGCCTGAGAGGGCGACCGGCCACACTGGGACTGAGACACGGCCCAGACTCCTACGGGAGGCAGCAGTGGGGAATATTGCACAATGGGCGAAAGCCTGATGCAGCGACGCCGCGTGAGGGATGACGGCCTTCGGGTTGTAAACCTCTTTCAGCAGGGAAGAAGCGAAAGTGACGGTACCTGCAGAAGAAGCGCCGGCTAACTACGTGCCAGCAGCCGCGGTAATACGTAGGGCGCAAGCGTTGTCCGGAATTATTGGGCGTAAAGAGCTCGTAGGCGGCTTGTCACGTCGGATGTGAAAGCCCGGGGCTTAACCCCGGGTCTGCATTCGATACGGGCTAGCTAGAGTGTGGTAGGGGAGATCGGAATTCCTGGTGTAGCGGTGAAATGCGCAGATATCAGGAGGAACACCGGTGGCGAAGGCGGATCTCTGGGCCATTACTGACGCTGAGGAGCGAAAGCGTGGGGAGCGAACAGGATTAGATACCCTGGTAGTCCACGCCGTAAACGTTGGGAACTAGGTGTTGGCGACATTCCACGTCGTCGGTGCCGCAGCTAACGCATTAAGTTCCCCGCCTGGGGAGTACGGCCGCAAGGCTAAAACTCAAAGGAATTGACGGGGGCCCGCACAAGCAGCGGAGCATGTGGCTTAATTCGACGCAACGCGAAGAACCTTACCAAGGCTTGACATATACCGGAAAGCATCAGAGATGGTGCCCCCCTTGTGGTCGGTATACAGGTGGTGCATGGCTGTCGTCAGCTCGTGTCGTGAGATGTTGGGTTAAGTCCCGCAACGAGCGCAACCCTTGTTCTGTGTTGCCAGCATGCCCTTCGGGGTGATGGGGACTCACAGGAGACTGCCGGGGTCAACTCGGAGGAAGGTGGGGACGACGTCAAGTCATCATGCCCCTTATGTCTTGGGCTGCACACGTGCTACAATGGCCGGTACAATGAGCTGCGATGCCGCGAGGCGGAGCGAATCTCAAAAAGCCGGTCTCAGTTCGGATTGGGGTCTGCAACTCGACCCCATGAAGTCGGAGTTGCTAGTAATCGCAGATCAGCATTGCTGCGGTGAATACGTTCCCGGGCCTTGTACACACCGCCCGTCACGTCACGAAAGTCGGTAACACCCGAAGCCGGTGGCCCAACCCCTTGTGGGAGGGAGCTGTCGAAGGTGGGACTGGCGATTGGGACGAAGTCGTAACAAGGTAGCCGTACCGGAAGGTGCGGCTGGATCACCTCCTTTCTAAGGAGCACTTCTTACCGGGCTTCGGTCTGGTCAGAGGCCAGTACACCGGCGAATGTTCGGTGCTGGTTGCTCATGGGTGGAACGTTGACTATTCGGCATGATGAGCACGGTTTCGTGAGTACTGCTTCGGCGTGGAAAACGGGAACGGGTTGATTGTGTCGGGCACGTTGTTGGGTGTCTGAGGGTACGGGCTCGTTTGAGTCTGTCCTTCGGTTGCCGGCCCCAGTGAACTCGCCTGTATGGGTGGGGTGATGGGTGGCTGGTCGTTGTTTGAGAACTGCACAGTGGACGCGAGCATCTGTGGCCAAGTTTTTAAGGGCGCACGGTGGATGCCTTGGCACCAGGAACCGATGAAGGACGTGGGAGGCCACGATAGTCCCCGGGGAGCTGTCAACCAAGCTTTGATCCGGGGGTTTCCGAATGGGGAAACCCGGCAGTCGTCATGGGCTGTCACCCGCTGCTGAACACATAGGCAGTGTGGAGGGAACGAGGGGAAGTGAAACATCTCAGTACCCTCAGGAAGAGAAAACAACCGTGATTCCGGGAGTAGTGGCGAGCGAAACTGGATGAGGCCAAACCGTATGCGTGTGATACCCGGCAGGGGTTGCGCATGCGGGGTTGTGGGATCTCTCTTTCATAGTCTGCCGGCTGTGAGACGAGTCAGAAACCGTTGATGTAGGCGAAGGACATGCGAAAGGTCCGGCGTAGAGGGTAAGACCCCCGTAGCTGAAACATCAACGGCTCGTTTGAGAGACACCCAAGTAGCACGGGGCCCGAGAAATCCCGTGTGAATCTGGCGGGACCACCCGCTAAGCCTAAATATTCCCTGGTGACCGATAGCGGATAGTACCGTGAGGGAATGGTGAAAAGTACCGCGGGAGCGGAGTGAAATAGTACCTGAAACCGTGTGCCTACAAGCCGTGGGAGCGTCGCTGTATGTGCTTGCACATGCAGTCGTGACTGCGTGCCTTTTGAAGAATGAGCCTGCGAGTTAGCGGTGTGTAGCGAGGTTAACCCGTGTGGGGAAGCCGTAGCGAAAGCGAGTCCGAATAGGGCGATTGAGTTGCACGCTCTAGACCCGAAGCGGAGTGATCTAGCCATGGGCAGGTTGAAGCGGAGGTAAGACTTCGTGGAGGACCGAACCCACCAGGGTTGAAAACCTGGGGGATGACCTGTGGTTAGGGGTGAAAGGCCAATCAAACTCCGTGATAGCTGGTTCTCCCCGAAATGCATTTAGGTGCAGCGTCGTGTGTTTCTTGCCGGAGGTAGAGCACTGGATAGGCGATGGGCCCTACCGGGTTACTGACCTTAGCCAAACTCCGAATGCCGGTAAGTGAGAGCGCGGCAGTGAGACTGTGGGGGATAAGCTCCATGGTCGAGAGGGAAACAGCCCAGAGCATCGACTAAGGCCCCTAAGCGTACGCTAAGTGGGAAAGGATGTGGAGTCGCAGAGACAACCAGGAGGTTGGCTTAGAAGCAGCCACCCTTGAAAGAGTGCGTAATAGCTCACTGGTCAAGTGATTCCGCGCCGACAATGTAGCGGGGCTCAAGCGTACCGCCGAAGTCGTGTCATTCATACACATAGGGCCAACGCCCGTATGGATGGGTAGGGGAGCGTCGTGTGCCGGGTGAAGCAGCCGCGGAAGCGAGTTGTGGACGGTTCACGAGTGAGAATGCAGGCATGAGTAGCGATACACACGTGAGAAACGTGTGCGCCGATTGACTAAGGGTTCCTGGGTCAAGCTGATCTGCCCAGGGTAAGTCGGGACCTAAGGCGAGGCCGACAGGCGTAGTCGATGGACAACCGGTTGATATTCCGGTACCCGCTTTGAAACGCCCAGTACTGAATCAGGCGATGCTAAGTCCGTGAAGCCGGCCCGATCTCTTCGGAGTTGAGGGTAGTGGTGGAGCCGATGAACCAGACTTGTAGTAGGTAAGCGATGGGGTGACGCAGGAAGGTAGTCCAGCCCGGGCGGTGGTTGTCCCGGGGTAAGGGTGTAGCCCGTGTGGTAGGTAAATCCGTCACACATATAAGGGTGAGACCTGATGCCGAGCCGATTGTGGTGAAGTGGATGATCCTATGCTGTCGAGAAAAGCCTCTAGCGAGTTTCATGGCGGCCCGTACCCTAAACCGACTCAGGTGGTCAGGTAGAGAATACCGAGGCGTTCGGGTGAACTATGGTTAAGGAACTCGGCAAAATGCCCCCGTAACTTCGGGAGAAGGGGGGCCATCACTGGTGATAGCACTTGCTGCTTGAGCTGGGGGTGGCCGCAGAGACCAGCGAGAAGCGACTGTTTACTAAAAACACAGGTCCGTGCGAAGCCGTAAGGCGATGTATACGGACTGACGCCTGCCCGGTGCTGGAACGTTAAGGGGACCGGTTAGCTGCCTTTCGGGGTGGCGAAGCTGAGAACTTAAGCGCCAGTAAACGGCGGTGGTAACTATAACCATCCTAAGGTAGCGAAATTCCTTGTCGGGTAAGTTCCGACCTGCACGAATGGCGTAACGACTTCTCGACTGTCTCAACCATAGGCCCGGTGAAATTGCACTACGAGTAAAGATGCTCGTTTCGCGCAGCAGGACGGAAAGACCCCGGGACCTTTACTATAGTTTGATATTGGTGTTCGGTTCGGCTTGTGTAGGATAGGTGGGAGACTTTGAAGCGGCCACGCCAGTGGTTGTGGAGTCGTCGTTGAAATACCACTCTGGTCGTGCTGGATGTCTAACCTGGGTCCGTGATCCGGATCAGGGACAGTGTCTGATGGGTAGTTTAACTGGGGCGGTTGCCTCCTAAAGAGTAACGGAGGCGCCCAAAGGTTCCCTCAGCCTGGTTGGCAATCAGGTGTTGAGTGTAAGTGCACAAGGGAGCTTGACTGTGAGACCGACGGGTCGAGCAGGGACGAAAGTCGGGACTAGTGATCCGGCAGTGGCTTGTGGAAGCGCTGTCGCTCAACGGATAAAAGGTACCCCGGGGATAACAGGCTGATCTTCCCCAAGAGTCCATATCGACGGGATGGTTTGGCACCTCGATGTCGGCTCGTCGCATCCTGGGGCTGGAGTCGGTCCCAAGGGTTGGGCTGTTCGCCCATTAAAGCGGTACGCGAGCTGGGTTTAGAACGTCGTGAGACAGTTCGGTCCCTATCCGCTGCGCGCGCAGGAATATTGAGAAGGGCTGTCCCTAGTACGAGAGGACCGGGACGGACGAACCTCTGGTGTGCCAGTTGTCCTGCCAAGGGCATGGCTGGTTGGCTACGTTCGGAAAGGATAACCGCTGAAAGCATCTAAGCGGGAAGCCTGCTTCGAGATGAGTATTCCCACCCTCTTGAAGGGTTAAGGCTCCCAGTAGACGACTGGGTTGATAGGCCAGATGTGGAAGCCCGGCAACGGGTGGAGCTGACTGGTACTAATAGGCCGAGGGCTTGTCCTCAGTTGCTCGCGTCCACTGTGTTGGTTCTGAAATAACGAACGGCCGTGTTTTCATCCGGTGTTGGTTAATTTCATAGTGTTTCGGTGGTCATTGCGTTAGGGAAACGCCCGGTTACATTCCGAACCCGGAAGCTAAGCCTTTCAGCGCCGATGGTACTGCAGGGGGGACCCTGTGGGAGAGTAGGACGCCGCCGAACAATTTTTCCGGGAAAGCCCCGCACCTTTTGGTGCGGGGCTTTTCTGCGTTCCAGGACCTAGGGCGTGCCTTGTTCGACCTCCACCCCCGTGCACTGGGCGGGGGAAGCTGAGGGTAGGGTCAGGGGGCATCATTGGCACATTCTTCACAGGAGGCCCCCGGGTGGAGGTCCAGGAGACTCGGGTCCAGACGGACCGGGTCCTCACCATCCCCAACATCCTCAGCATGGCTCGCCTCGTCGGGGTACCGCTCTTCCTGTGGCTGATTCTTCGCCCCGTGTTCGGAGGGCCCAACAGCGACAACTGGGCGCTCCTGGTGCTGATGCTCAGCGGCATCAGCGACTACCTCGACGGGAAGCTGGCCCGCAAGTGGAACCAGATCAGCCGCCTCGGCCGGCTCCTGGACCCGGCGGCCGACCGTCTCTACATCCTCTCCACCCTTGTCGGCCTCACCTGGCGTGAGATCCTGCCGCTGTGGGTCACCGCGGCGCTTCTCGCCCGGGAACTGATGCTCCTGGTGATGGTGGCCATCCTGCGACGCCACGGGTATCCGCCTCCGCAGGTCAACTTTCTCGGAAAAGCTGCAACCTTCAACCTGATGTACGCGTTCCCCTTGTTGCTGCTCAGCGACGGGAGTGGTTGGCTGGCCACACTGGCCGCCGTTTTCGGATGGGCGTTCGCAGGATGGGGTACAACGCTCTACTGGTGGGCAGGAATCCTCTATGTGGTTCAGGTCCGCCGGATCGTGAAGGCGGACGCAGTAGCCGATTGAGCTCGTTGAAGCGGTGCCGCGCAGTGTGGCCGGCCCGCGGCAGATGTCAAAGATGCCCCGACGGGCGAACTCGGCCGACCGTCGTCTCTTCTAGGAGGACGTTTCCGACATGAAGGCCGTCGTGATGGCTGGCGGCGAAGGCACACGCCTTCGCCCCATGACCTCGAGCATGCCCAAGCCGCTCCTGCCCGTGGCCAACAGGCCGATCATGGAGCACGTCCTGCGGCTACTCAAGCGGCATGGGCTCAGCGAAACCGTAGTGACCGTCCAGTTCCTCGCCTCCCTCGTCAAGAATTATTTCGGGGACGGCGAAGAGCTCGGGATGGAGCTCACCTATGCCAACGAGGAGAAGCCACTCGGCACCGCGGGCAGCGTGAAGAACGCGGAAGAGGCGTTGAAGGACGACACCTTCCTCGTCATTTCCGGTGACGCGCTCACCGACTTCGACCTCACCGACCTCATCGCGTTCCACAAGGAGAAGGGCGGGCTCGTCACGGTCTGCCTGACCAGGGTTCCCAATCCCCTGGAATTCGGGATCACCATCGTGGACGAGAACGGCCAGGTCGAACGGTTCCTGGAGAAGCCGACCTGGGGACAGGTCTTCTCGGACACCGTGAACACGGGCATCTACGTCATGGAGCCCGAAGTATTCGACTACGTCCAGGCCGACACCTCGGTCGACTGGTCCGGTGACGTCTTCCCTCAGCTGATGAAGGAGGGCAAGCCCATCTACGGCTATATCGCCGAGGGCTACTGGGAAGACGTGGGCACCCACGAAAGCTATGTGAAGGCCCAGGCGGACGTCCTGGAGCGCAAGGTCGACGTGGAGCTCGACGGCTTCGAGATCTCGCCCGGCGTGTGGGTCGCCGAAGGGGCCGAGGTCCACCCCGACGCCGTGCTGCGCGGACCGCTGTACATCGGCGACTACGCCAAGGTCGAGGCGGACGTCGAGATCCGCGAACACACGGTCGTGGGGTCGAACGTCGTCGTCAAGACGGGCGCCTTCCTCCACAGGGCCGTGGTGCACGACAACGTCTACATCGGACAGCACAGCAACCTCCGGGGCTGCGTGGTCGGCAAGAACACCGACATCATGCGCGCGGCCCGGATCGAGGACGGGGCCGTCATCGGGGACGAATGCCTGGTCGGCGAGGAGTCGATCATCCAGGGCAACGTCCGGGTGTACCCGTTCAAGACGATCGAGGCCGGCGCGTTCGTCAACACCTCGGTGATCTGGGAGTCCCGAGGGCAGGCGCACCTCTTCGGGGCGCGCGGGGTCTCCGGAATCCTCAACGTCGAGATCACCCCCGAACTCGCCGTACGGCTGGCCGGCGCCTACGCCACGACCCTCAAGAAGGGGTCGACGGTCACGACCGCACGTGACCACTCCCGAGGCGCCCGCGCCCTCAAGCGGGCCGTCATCTCGGCCCTCCAGGCCAGCGCCATCGACGTCCGGGACCTGGAGAACGTCCCCCTGCCCGTGGCGCGTCAGCAGACCGCCCGGGGCAGCGCCGGCGGCATCATGATCCGTACGTCGCCCGGGGTGCCCGACTCGGTGGACATCATGTTCATCGACGAGCGGGGCGCGGACCTCTCGCAGGCGCAGCAGCGCAAGCTCGACCGGGTCTACGCACGCCAGGAGTACCGCAGGGCCTTCCCCGGCGAGATCGGGGACCTGCACTTCCCGTCCAGCGTGTTCGACTCGTACACCGGGTCCCTCCTGCGGAACGTCGACGTCACCGGCATCGCGGACTCCGGACTCAAGGTCGTCGTCGACGCCTCCAACGGCAGCGCCGGGCTCGTCCTGCCCAGCCTGCTCGGGCGGCTCGGCGTGGACGCGCTGACGATCAACCCCGGCCTCGACGAGGCGCGGCCCACCGAGTCGGCCGACACCCGGCGGGCCGGTCTCGTGCGGCTCGGGGAGATCGTGTCCTCCGCACGGGCGGCCTTCGGAGTGCGGTTCGACCCGGTGGGCGAGAGGCTCTCCCTCGTCGACGAACTGGGCCGGATCATCGAGGACGACAGGGCCCTGCTGGTCCTCCTGGATCTCGTCGCCGCCGAGCGGCGCAGCGGTCGTGTCGCCCTGCCCGTGACGACCACGCGCGTCGCCGAGCAGGTGGCGGCCTACCACGGCACCCAGGTGGAGTGGACGACCACCTCGCCCGACGATCTGACCCGGGTGGGCCGTGAAGAGGACACCATCTTCGGAGGAGACGGGCGCGGCGGGTTCATCGTTCCCGAATTCAGCAGCGTGTTCGACGGGAGCGCCGCCTTCGTCCGGCTTATCGGGCTCGTCGCGCGCACCCAGCTCACGCTGAGCCAGATCGACGCCCGGATTCCCCGGGCGCATGTCCTGCGCCGCGACCTGGCGACCCCGTGGGCCGTCAAGGGGCTCGTCATGCGCCGGGTCGTCGAAGCGGCCGGGAACCGCAGCGTGGACACCACGGACGGGGTCCGTGTGGTCGAGGCGGACGGCCGGTGGATCATGGTCCTGCCCGACCGGGCGGAGGCCGTCACCCATCTGTGGGCCGAAGGCCCGGACGACGCCTCGGCCCAGGCACTGCTCGACGAGTGGGCCGCGGTGGTGGACAGCGCCGGGGACTGACGCGCCTGCGGTGCGCCGCGACGCCCCGGGCAGGGGGTCGCGGCGCACCGGTGGGGCCATTCGGCGGCAGCCGCGATGACGTGCGACGATGTGCGGCATGTCGCAGCAGTCCCCCGATCGGAGCACCGCCCCACCGCCCGCACGCCCCGACGCCTCCATGTCGCTGCTGAACAACGTGATGGACCACAGCCTCGACGACGGGTACGCGGAGGCCTCCGCACGGCGCAGGGCCGACGGGAGCGCCGGCCTGCCCCGTACGCTCAAGTCGAAGCTCGGCCTGGCCGCCGGACTGGTGGTGGCCGCCCTGGTGGTCACCCTCGGCGCCGCCGAGGCGCGGATCTCCGCGCCGGTCGTGGCCAAGGAGCGCGAGGAGCTGATCGACCGCATCGACGCGGAGACAGAGGCCGCGGACACGTTGGAGTCCGACGTCGACGCGCTCCGCCGCGATGTGAGCGAACGTCAGCGCAAGGCGCTCGAGCAGCACGGTGGGGACCAGGGGCAGCTGGTGGCGCTGTTGGCCGGAGCGACGCCGGTCGAGGGCCCCGGCGTGAAACTGGTCGTCGATGACGCGAAGGACACTGACCAGGGCGGTGGCGGCCCCCGCGAGTCGACGGGCTTCGCCGACACCGGGCGGATGCGCGACCGGGACATGCAGCGGGTCGTCAACGGCCTGTGGGAATCCGGGGCCGAGGCGATCGCCATCAACGGGCAAAGGCTGACGGCCCTGTCGGCCATCCGGGCCGCCGGCGACGCCATACTGGTCGACAACAGACCGCTCGTACCGCCGTACACGGTGCTCGCGGTGGGGGACGGCAAGAAGCTCGCGACCGCCTTCCAGGACAGCGCCGACGGCCAGTACCTTCAGGCGCTCAAGGAGAGCTTCGACATCCGCACCAGCATCTCCGACCAGGCGGAGGTGCGGCTTCCGGCCGCGCCGAGCCTGATCGTCCGCACAGCAGAGCCGAAGGCCGCCGGCAGTGGTGCGGCAGACACAGGGAAGGGCACATCGTGATCGCCGTACTGGGCCTCGTCGTGGGAGTCGTGGTCGGACTGTTGGTCCGGCCCGAGGTGCCGGCGGTGGTCGAGCCCTATCTGCCGATCGCGGTGGTCGCCGCGCTCGACGCCGTCTTCGGCGGTCTGCGGGCCATGCTCGACGGCATCTTCGTCGACAAGGTCTTCGTGGTCTCCTTCCTCTCGAACGTCGTGGTGGCCGCGCTGATCGTCTTCCTCGGCGACAAACTGGGTGTCGGCGCCCAACTCTCCACCGGTGTGGTGGTCGTGCTGGGCATTCGGATCTTCTCCAACGCCGCCGCGATCCGCCGACACGTCTTCCGGGCTTGAGGCCGATGAACAACGACGAGAATCCCCGCAGCGAACAGCCCAAGAGCGGCGCGTCCGCCGCCCCCGACCCTCCCGTGCCGCCGCCGGCCACGGAGGTGTCCGGACGGCAGAGGCTCAAGGCGGGGCTGTGGCCGCCGCGGTTGAGCCGGGCCCAACTGATCGTCGCCCTGCTGCTGTTCGGGCTCGGGCTGGGGCTCGCCATCCAGGTACGGTCCACCAGCGACGACAGTGCGCTGCGTGGAGCCCGGCAGGAGGACCTGGTCCGCATCCTCGACGAGGTCGACGACCGGACCCAGCGTCTGGAGGACGAGAAACAGCGTCTGGACGATCAGCGCACCGAGCTGGAGAACAGCTCCGACCAGGCCGAGGAGGCCCGGAAGCAGACGCTGGAGAAGGAACGCCAGCTCGGTATCCTCGCGGGCACCGCGGCGGCGCAGGGCCCCGGCATCACGCTGACGATCACCGACCCCTCGGGGGCGGTCGCGCCCGACATGCTGCTCGACGCCATTCAGGAACTGCGGGCGGCGGGGGCCGAGGCGATCCAGGTCAACGGGGTGCGGGTGGTGGCCAACACCTATTTCTCCGGTGACGCCGGGAACGTCCAGGTGGACGGCAAGGGGATTGAGGCGCCGTACGAGTTCACGGTGATCGGAAAACCTCAGGATCTGGAGCCCGCCCTCAACATTCCCGGCGGAGTGGTCCAGACGCTGGAGAAGGAGCAGGCCACCGTGCTCGTGGAGCGGTCCGACGACATCGTCGTCGACGCCTTGCGACCGGCGCAGCGGCCTGACTACGCTCGGTCGTCATCCCCGTGAGCCGGGCGAGCGTGGGGGCCGGTGGAGCGGGTCGGACGGTTGCGGGGGGTCGGCGCACCGGATTGGTGGTGCGTGGTGGAAACTGTCGGGTGGATACGGACGTTGTGAAGATGTCCGGGTCGGCAGGTGTGTTCAATCAGGGTTCGTCCTGCCCCACGGGCGGGTCTATGTCGGTCAAGGGGAATCGCCCGTGAAGTTGTTTGCGAAGTTGTTCGGGAAGAGTGCACGCGAGGACAGCAACAGTGCTGCCCGCCACCGCGCGCCGCGCCACGGTCAGGGCGAGGAGCAGGAGGCGGAGCGTCCGCTCTTCCGCGACGAGGTGTCCGGCGCCCCGGGGGGTGACGGCGTGTCGTCTGTTGACCCTGCCGGTGCCGGACGCATAGGTTTCGGCGCACCATCAGCCTCGAGTACGGGTGGAGGGTTCACCCCGGAGGGCTCGTCGATGCCGGTCTGCACGAGGTGCGGTCACCGCAACGCGGAGGCCAGCAGGTTCTGCTCCAACTGCGGCGCGCCGCTGCGGGGCGGTGTTCCCGAGCGCCCCTCGGAGACGACGTCAACCATCTCCATCTCCGGCCTCGAGGCTTACGAGGCGGAGGCGACGGGGCAGACCGCTCTGCCCTCGCTCTCCCCGGAGGCCCAGGCCGCGGTCGACGCGCTGCCCGGAGGCTCGGCGCTGCTGGTCGTGCGGAGGGGCCCGAACTCCGGGAGCCGCTTCCTGCTCGACAGCGACCTGACCACGGCCGGCCGTCACCCGCAGAGCGACATCTTTCTCGATGACGTGACCGTGTCGCGGCGTCATGTGGAGTTCCGCAGGAGCCCGGACGGTAGCTTCACCGTGGGTGATGTCGGCAGCCTCAACGGCACCTACGTCAACCGTGAGCGCATCGATTCGGTCCAGCTGTCCAACGGCGACGAAGTCCAGATCGGAAAGTACCGCCTGGTCTTCTATGCGAGCCCGCGGGGCGTGTGACCAGCCCCCGGACTCCGTCCGGGGGGACCCCGAGGAAGGCCCATGCTGCGAACACCGACGGGCGGTGCCGGACACGGCACCGCCACCGCGGAAGCGCGCCCGATGAGCATCGGTACGGTGCTCATCCAGCTGCGCGACGAGTTTCCCGAAGTCACCATCTCCAAGATCCGGTTCCTGGAGGCGGAGGGGCTCGTCGAGCCGCAGCGCACTCCTTCCGGATACCGGAAGTTCGCCCCGCGTGATGTGGAGCGCCTGGCCCAGGTGCTCCGCATGCAGCGGGACCACTACCTGCCGCTGAAGGTCATCCGGGAGCACCTGGACGCCCTGGCCCGCGGGGAGCAGCCCGTGCTGCCCTCGCCCGGCGAGCGGCGGGACCTGGCCGACGGGGTGTGGGAGACCGGTCCCGGGACGGCGACCGCCGCCCGGGTCGGACGGGCCGAGCTGCTCGCGGCGGCCGAGGTCGACGAGGACCGGCTGGCCGAGTGGGAGTCCTACGGGCTGATCGTCCCCGCACCCGGGGGCGGCTACGACGCCGAGATGGTGACCGTCGCCAAGCTGGTGGCGGACCTGGGGCGTTTCGGCCTGGAACCGCGTCATCTTCGGGCCATGCGGGCCTCCGCCGACCGGGAGGCGGGGCTGGTGGAGCAGCTGGTCGCGCCCTTGCGCCGACACCGTAATCCCCAGACCAGGGCCCATGCCGAGGCCACCGCGAACGAGCTCGCCGAGCTGTCCGTACGGCTGCACGCGGCCCTCGTGCAGAGCGCTCTGCGCAGCCGTCTGCACTGACCTCGGCGGAGCCCGACTACCCAAACATGGCGAGCACGTCCTAGGGTTGCTGTGTGAACGAGCTCGACGTTGTCGGTGTCCGGGTGGAAATGCCCTCCAACCAACCGATCGTTCTCCTGCGTGAAGTGGGAGGCGACCGGTACCTCCCCATTTGGATCGGTCCTGGGGAGGCGACTGCGATTGCCTTCGCCCAGCAGGGCATGGCTCCCGCCAGGCCGCTGACCCATGACCTGTTCAAGGATGTGCTCGAGGCCTTGGGCCAGGAGCTCACCGAGGTCCGCATCACGGACCTCCGCGAAGGGGTCTTCTACGCGGAGCTCGTCTTCGCCAGCGGAGTGGAGGTGAGCGCCCGGCCCTCCGACGCCATAGCGCTCGCCCTGCGGACCGGCACGCCGATCTACGGCAGTGACGGCGTGCTGGACGATGCGGGCATCGCGATCCCCGACGAGCAGGAGGACGAGGTGGAGAAGTTCCGCGAGTTCCTCGATCAGATCTCTCCGGAGGACTTCGGTACGAACAGTCAGTGACCGTCCCGCAGGGGTGCTGTCAGCGCATCCGACAAGCCTTTCCCGGAAACGAGACACGGGAAACCACCCTCAGGGTGATTATCACTCGGCGTGCCGAGTGTGGCGATCGTTGACGCACCCCGAGTGACTGCCTACCTTCGAGTGGGCAGGTCAAGGACGGAGGTCGGCGTGAGAAGCAGCGGCGACGGTACGGCGGCGGGTGGGCCGTATCCGCAGCACGGCAGTGGAGCCGACCACGCCATCAGGCAGCCGGTTCAACCGGCAGCGGTGGCAGCGGGCGGCGTGGCAGCGGCGAGCGATGCCGTCGACATCGGCTATCGCGGACCGACGGCGTGCGCGGCGGCGGGGATCACCTACCGCCAGTTGGACTACTGGGCCCGTACGGGACTGGTCGAGCCCAGTGTGCGCCCGGCCTACGGGTCGGGGACCCAGCGTCTCTACAGTTTCCGGGACGTGGTTCTCCTCAAGATCGTCAAGCGCTTCCTGGACACCGGGGTCGCTCTGCAGAACATCCGCACCACGGTTCAGCACCTGCGGGCCCGCGGTTTCCAGGATCTCGGGCGCATGACGCTGATGAGCGACGGGGCCACGGTCTACGAGTGCTCCTCGCCCGACGAGGTCGTCAGCCTGCTCCAGGGCGGGCAGGGGATCTTCGGGATCGCCGTCGGCGTCGTCTGGCGGGACGTGGACGCGGCGCTCTCGCAGCTGCACGGCGAGCGGGTCGACACCGGTGAGACGCTCGTCGGCCACAACCCCGCCGACGAGCTGGCGCGGCGGCGCAACCGCGCCGTCTGAGCACCCCGGAAGCGCAGCACGGCGGGCAGCACGCAGAGGACGACGGGACGGTCCGGCACCCATGGGGTGCCGGACCGTCCCGTTGTCAGTGCCGTAGGGCAGCATCGAGGGTGTGAGACCCGCGCCCACCATCCTTCACCTGGACATGGACGCCTTCTACGCGTCGGCGGAGCAGGCGGCCAAGCCGAGTCTGCGCGGCAAGGCGGTCGTGGTGGGCGGCCTCGGACCGCGCGGAGTGGTCGCCACCGCCTCGTACGAGGCCCGGCGCCTGGGCGTGCACTCGGCGATGCCCACCGCACAGGCCCGGCGGCTCGCGCCGAACGCCGCCTACCTGGTGCCGCGCTTCTCGCTGTACCGGACGGTGAGCGACCAGGTGATGGAGCTCCTGGGGCGGCTGTCGCCCCTGGTGGAGCCGCTCAGCCTGGACGAGGCCTTCGTGGACCTGGAGGCCGGCGGGACGGCCGACGACGCGGCGTCGGCCCGTGCGACGGGCGAGGGGTTGCGGACGGCGATCCGCGCGGTGACCGGCCTCAGTGGATCCGTCGGGCTGGCCGGTTCCAAGATGCTCGCCAAGATCGCATCCGAGGAGGCCAAGCCCGACGGGCTGCTGCTCATCGAGCCGGGCACCGAGCGTGAGCTGCTCGCTCCCATGTCGGTGCGCATCCTGCCGGGGGTAGGACCGGCCACCGGCGACCACCTCAGACGTGCCGGGATGACCACCGTCCACGATCTGGCCGAGGCGGGCGAGGCGGAGCTCGTACGGCTGGTCGGCAAGGCCCACGGCCACGGGCTCTACCGGATGGCGCTGGGGCTCGACGACCGGCCGGTGGTCGCCGAGCGGGACGCCAAGTCCGTATCGGTGGAGGACACCTTCGACGTGGACCTGCACGACCGGGTGCGGGTGCGGGCCGAAGTGGAGCGGCTGGCCGTCCGGTGCGTGGAGCGGCTGCGCGCCGCCGACCGGTCGGGCCGCACCGTGGTGCTGAAGGTGCGCCGCTACGACTTCTCCACCCTGACCCGCTCCGAGACGCTCAGAGGCCCCACGGACGACCCCACCGTGGTCCGTGAGGCGGCGGGGCGGCTGCTGGAGTCCGTCGACACCACGGGGGGCGTACGGCTGCTGGGGGTCGGCGTGACGGGGCTGGCCGACTACACCCAGGAGGACCTGTTCGCCCAGGCCGCAGACGCCCGGGAGCTCGCTCGGCGGGACCGGGAGGAGCACCGGGCGCCGGTGGGGGGCGACGAGGAGAACGTGGCGGCCGAGCCCGAACCGGACGGCGCGGAGCTGCTCGCCGCGCGGCGCTGGCCCGCCGGGCACGACGTGCACCACGAGGAGCACGGGCACGGCTGGGTGCAGGGGAGCGGTGTGGGCCGGGTCACCGTCCGGTTCGAGGAACCGTGGAGCGCACCCGGCCGGGTGCTGACGTTCCGCGTCGACGATCCGCTGCTGCGGCCCGCCGACCCGCTGCCGCTCGTCCGTGAAGCGGCCGACTACTCCTCCTGGCCCGCCAGCCTGCCGAAGTCGCGGTCGGGTGCCGACTCCGCCGGGGGCGGGGAGTCCAGCCCGTAATGGCGGTAGAGCTGCAGTTCCTGCTCGGGCGAGAGGTGCCGGCCGACGCCGAAGTCCGGCGCGCCCTTGATCAACGCGCGGTCGAAGGGGACGCGCAGCGCGTCCTCGACGAATTCGCTGGGCTCCAGGGGGACGAAGGCGTCCCTGCTGAACAGGCCGGTGCGGACGGCCGCCCACTCGGGCACGCCCGTCGCGTCGTCAAGATAGACCTCATCCACCGTTCCGATCTTGGCGCCCTTGCGATCGAATGCCTTGCGGCCGATCAGGCGGCGCGGATCGACATCGGTCTGCACGGTGCCTCCCACTGGTCGCAACTGCTCAGGGTGGACGCTGACGCTCCACCAGCACCACACAAGTGCAGATCCGTGGCGTCGGCCACTCGAGAACCCCGGCGCGATGGCCGCTGGTAGGCTGGCTGTGGCTGCTGACCCCGTGCGGGAGAGTCCTCCGGTGCAGAATCCGGAGGCGCCGAAGGAGCAACTCCTCCCCGGAATCTCTCAGGCCCCCGTACCGCACGGACGAGGTCACTCTGGAAAGCAGGGCGATTCCGTGCGGGCGCAGGCCCAGGCGGACTCGACCCTCACCGACGGTGAAAGTCGGCACGCCCCCGGGCGCGCCGGTGAAGCTCTCAGGTTGAGATGACAGAGGGGGAGGCCGTTCGGGCACCCGCGCCGTGGTGCCCCTCGCAGGTCGTGACAGACCAGGAGGCCTCCACCATGACCCCCCGTCGCACTCCGCTCTCCCAGCTGGAGCAGGGCATTCCGTTCGAGCAGCGCCACATAGGGCCCGACGCCGGAGCCCAGGCGAAGATGCTCGCCCAGGTCGGCTACGGCTCCCTCGACGAGCTCACCGCCGCCGCGGTGCCCGACGTGATCAAGAGCGCGGAGGCCCTGAACCTTCCGTCGGCGCGCACCGAGGCGGAGGTCCTGGCCGAGCTGCGGTCGCTGGCCGACCGCAACGAGGTGCTGGCCCCGATGATCGGCCTCGGCTACTACGGCACCTTCACGCCGCCCGTCATCCTGCGCAACGTCATGGAGAACCCCGCCTGGTACACGGCCTACACGCCGTACCAGCCGGAGATCTCGCAGGGCCGCCTGGAGGCCCTCCTCAACTTCCAGACGATGGTCGCGGAGCTGACCGGGCTGCCCACCTCCGGCGCCTCGCTGCTCGACGAGGGCACCGCGGCCGCCGAGGCGATGGCCCTCGCCCGGCGCGTCGGCAAGGTCAAGAAGGGCGTCTTCCTGATCGACGCCGACACGCTGCCGCAGACCGTCGCGGTGATCGAGACCCGCGCCGAGCCCACCGGTGTCGAGGTCGTCGTCGCGGACCTGAGCGACGGCATCCCCGCCGAGATCGCCGAGCGCGGCGTCTTCGGTGTCCTGCTCCAGTACCCGGGCGCCTCCGGTGCCGTGCGCGCCATCGAGCCCGTCATCGAGCAGGCCCACGAGCTCGGTGCGATCGTCACCGTCGCCGCCGACCTGTTGGCCCTCACGCTGCTCACCTCGCCCGGCGCGCTCGGCGCCGACATCGCGGTCGGCACCACCCAGCGCTTCGGCGTCCCGATGGGCTTCGGCGGTCCGCACGCCGGCTTCATGGCGGTCCGCGAGAAGTTCGCCCGCTCCCTGCCCGGCCGCCTCGTCGGCGTCTCCGTCGACGCCGACGGCAACAAGGCCTACCGTCTGGCCCTCCAGACCCGCGAGCAGCACATCCGCCGGGAGAAGGCCACCAGCAACATCTGTACCGCGCAGGTCCTGCTCGCCGTCATGGCCGGGATGTACGCGGTCTACCACGGTCCCGACGGGCTGCGGACGATCGCCCGGCGCACCCACCGCTTCGCCGCGATCCTGGCCGACGGCCTGCGGAGTGCCGGTGTCGACGTCGTGCACGGCGCGTTCTTCGACACCCTGACCGTACGGGTCCCCGGAAAGGCCGCGGCCGTCGTCGCGGACGCCCGGGAGCGAGGCGTCAACCTCCGCCTCGTCGACGCCGGCCAGGTCTCCATCGCCTGCGACGAGACCACCACCCGCGCGCAGATCTCCGCCGTCTGGGCCGCCTTCGGCGCCGAGGGCGACATCGAGGCGCTGGACGCGACGGTCGCCGACACGCTGCCCGAGGGGCTGCTGCGCTCCGACGACATCCTGACCCACCCGGTCTTCCACCAGCACCGCTCCGAGACCGCGATGCTGCGCTACCTCCGCAAGCTCGCCGACCGCGACTACGCGCTGGACCGCGGCATGATCCCGCTCGGCTCCTGCACCATGAAGCTGAACGCGACCGCCGAGATGGAGTCGATCACCTGGCCCGAGTTCGGCGCGCTGCACCCCTTCGCCCCGGCCGACCAGGCGCAGGGCTTCCTCTCCCTCATCCGTGAGCTGGAGGAGCGCCTCGCCGAGGTCACCGGCTACGACGCGGTGTCCATCCAGCCCAACGCCGGCTCCCAGGGCGAGTTCGCGGGTCTGCTGGCCGTCCGCGCGTACCACCGGGCCAACGGCGACGACCAGCGCACCGTCTGCCTCATCCCGTCGTCCGCGCACGGCACCAACGCCGCCAGCGCCGTCATGGCGGGCATGAAGGTCGTCGTGGTGAAGACCGCCGACGACGGCGAGGTCGACATCGCGGACCTGCGCGCCAAGATCGAGCAGCACCGCGACGAGCTGGCCGTGCTCATGATCACCTACCCGTCCACGCACGGGGTGTTCGAGGAGCACGTCGCCGAGATCTGCGGCGAGGTGCACGACGCGGGCGGCCAGGTCTACGTCGACGGCGCCAACCTCAACGCGCTGGTCGGGCTCGCCAAGCCCGGCAAGTTCGGCGGCGACGTCTCGCACCTGAACCTGCACAAGACCTTCTGCATCCCGCACGGCGGCGGCGGCCCCGGCGTCGGCCCGGTCGGTGTCCGCGCGCACCTCGCCCCGTACCTCCCCAACCACCCCCTCCAGCCCGCCGCGGGCCCGGAGACCGGTGTGGGCCCGATCTCGGCCGCCCCGTGGGGTTCGGCGGGCATTCTGCCGATCTCGTGGGCGTACGTCCGTCTGATGGGCGGCGAGGGGCTCAAGCGGGCCACGCAGGTCGCCGTGCTGGCCGCGAACTACATCGCCAAGCGGCTGGAGCCGCACTTCCCGATCCTGTACAACGGCCCGGCCGGTCTGGTCGCGCACGAGTGCATCGTGGACCTGCGCCCGATCTCCAAGGCGACCGGCGTCTCCATCGACGACGTGGCCAAGCGTCTGATCGACTACGGCTTCCACTCGCCCACCATGTCGTTCCCGGTGGCCGGCACGCTGATGATCGAGCCGACGGAGAGCGAGAACCTCGCGGAGCTCGACCGATTCTGCGACACCATGATCGCGATCCGGGCCGAGATCGAGAAGGTCGCCTCGGAGGAGTGGAGCCAGGACGACAACCCGCTGAGCAACGCCCCGCACACCGCGGCCGCGCTCGGCGGCGACTGGGACCACGGTTACAGCCGCGAGGAGGCCGTCTTCCCGGCCGGAGTCTCCGCCGCGGACAAGTACTGGCCGCCGGTGCGCCGCATCGACGGCGCCTTCGGCGACCGGAACCTGGTCTGCTCCTGCCCCCCGCTGGACGCGTACGACGACTGAGACAGGCTGAGGCAGGGCGTGCGCCGTGAGCGGTGCGCGCCGGACATGCGTCGGGGCCGGTGCGGAGATCTCTCCGGGCCGGCCCCTGTTCGTCGGCCCGTCCTCAGGCGGCCTTCACCACACGACCGGTTGCTAGAGTCCGGTGCGGAGCGATGATCTGTCCGTCGGGCAGCAGTTCGCCGGTGTCCTCGAAGAGCAGGACGCCGTTGCACAAGAGGCTCCATCCCTGTTCGGGGTGGTGGGCCGTCAGGCGGGCGGCCTCCCGGTCGGGTGATTCGGCGGTGGGGCAGGGTGGCTGGTGCTGGCACATGGATGGGTTCTTTCGCTGCGTCGAGTCGAGTGTCCTGCGGCTGGATGTGGTGTTCATGGCCGCCCCCGTATCAGTCGGTCCGGTCCCAGTGTTGCCCTACGGGGATGATTCCGCAGGGATTTGGCCGCAGCACCCGTACTCCTCTCATGACGCATCACCCGCGCGGACGGTTCACCGCAACTGCACTGTCCCTTTGGGTGGTTCGGGGTGGCCGGATGGGGCTAGTCCGGGTGGGCGGCACAGCGCCCCCGCAGCGACCCCGCCCTGCCCCGCCCGGTGTCCGGGCGGGGCAGGGCGGGGTCGCTGCGGGGGCGCTGTGCCGGAGTGGCGCCGGTCAGGCCGATCTGAGGAGCGGGCCGGGGGCCACGCGCAGCGAGATGACGGGCAGCAGATCGGCGACCCGGTGCGGGCGGTGGGCGGCGATGCCCGGCGGGGCCGGGGCCAGGGGTACCAGGACGTCCGTCGGCGCGAGCATCCCGCCGCCGGGATCGGCGTCGGTGTCGCCGTGCAGCCAGAGGGTGAGCATGTACAGCTCCGGGATGGACAGCAGCCGGGCCTGGCAGGCGGTGGACGATCCCTCCGCCTGCCGGAGGGCCAGCTCGGTCGAGGCGAGGTAGGGCCCCTCGAAGAAGTGCGAGAAGGCCCAGCCGTCGGGCGTGAGCACGGTGTCCGCCGCGGCGACCGCGCGGCCCTCGCTCCGGATCAGGAAACGCCAGGCCGCGAGGCGTGTCAGAGGTGCTGTCCTGGTGGGCGTGATCCGGTCCAGCACATGCACGGGAAGCGGTAGTTCGGGGCTCAGCGGTCCCTGGACGGACCGGAGAGCGGATGTGCGGGCCTCGCGGACGGCGGTGGGAGAACCGAGGGCCGCGAGAACACTGCGCAGGGCGGGCGCGGGAGCTGGGGGAACATGCAGCGGCATAGTGGGTCGCCTCTCACTTCGGAGACACGGTGGCGCTTGGGCGGGTGCAGACGGCGCTGTCGGCATGAGGGCCGGAGACGGCCGGTGACGGGCGAGTCGCATCAACTCTCTGCCTCGTTGAGCGGAGTTTATATGACGCGTGTTCACACAGTGTTTCCACTAGCGGTCGGAGTTATGTCGCGCAAGGCGTCATCCGGCCTTCGAATTGTGGTATTCCTGGTGATTTGAACTGCTGCCGACGACCCCGACCTGGCGTTCTTCCGGGGGAGCGGTCGGCTGAAACTGGTCGGTGTTTTCACCGCGCATACCCCGGCCGAAAATGTGGGCAACCACATGCCTCCGGAATGTGCCCCCGGTCTCCTTCCATCAGACTATCGGGTATCGGAGGCCCGTGGGGGCGTTACGGATCACTCCCGCTGGGCATTATCGATCGTGATGCGAGCGGCCTGGGCCGCGGGCCGCCCACTGGAGGAGGGACCCCTCGATGGGGGAGAAGGTCGTGGCGGAAGCCTTTGACCTGTCCGATCGACAGGCGTACCGCGCCAAGCTCAACCAGTGCCTGGAGGGGCTGGGCAGACTCCTGGAGGAGCGGAGGTTCGACCGCCCGCGGAACCTGATGGGGCTGGAGATCGAGCTGAATCTCGCGGGCTCCGACGGGATGCCCCGGATGATGAATCAGCAAGTGCTCCAGCGCATCGCGAGCCGGGATTTCCAGACCGAACTGGGGATGTTCAATCTCGAAGTGAATATCGTCCCGCACCGCCTCGGCGGCCGGGTTTTCGATCAGCTCGCGGAGGAGCTGCGGACCGGCCTCGCCTATGCCCACCGCAAGGCGGGGGAGGTGGACGCGGGGATCGTGATGATCGGAATCCTCCCCACCCTGGGCGAGCATGACGTGGTGTCCGCCAATCTCTCGGACGTGGACCGTTACACTCTGCTCAACGATCAAATGGCGGCCGCCCGGGGGGAGGATTTCCTCCTGGATATCGAAGGCGTCGAGCGACTGGTCTGCACCTCGCCCTCCATCGCCCCCGAATCGGCCTGCACCTCGGTACAGCTGCACCTCCAGGTGACGCCCGCCCGGTTCGCCGACGTGTGGAACGCCGCCCAGGCGATCACCGGCGTCCAGATCGCGCTGGGCGCCAACTCCCCCTTCCTCTTCGGCAAGGAGCTGTGGCGGGAGTCCCGGCCGCCCCTGTTCCAGCAGGCCACCGACGTGCGGCCGCCGGAGCTGGTCAACCAGGGGGTGCGCCCCAGGACCTGGTTCGGGGAGCGCTGGATCGGCTCCGCCCACGAGCTCTTCGAGGAGAACCTGCGCTACTTCCCGCCGCTGCTGCCGATCTGCGACGACGAGGACCCCCTGAAGGTGCTGGACGAGGGCGGGGTGCCGGAGCTGGCCGAGCTGGTGCTGCACAACGGCACCGTCTACCGCTGGAACCGTCCGGTGTACGGGATCGCCGACGGCGTCCCCCATCTGCGGGTGGAGAACCGGGTGCTGCCCGCCGGGCCGACGGTCACCGATGTGATCGCCAACGCCGCCTTCTACTACGGGCTCGTACGGGCGCTCGCCGAGGAGTCCCGGCCGGTGTGGAGCAGGCTGCCGTTCGAGGCCGCCGAGGAGAATTTCACCGAGGCCTGTCGGCACGGCATCGAGGCCGAGCTGCTCTGGCCGCGGTCGGGCCGCTCCGGCGGGCCGGTGAGGATCCCCGCCGTACAGCTGGTGCTGGAGGAGCTGCTGCCGCTGGCCGCCGCGGGGCTGGACGCCTGGCACATCGAACCCGCCGACCGGGACCGCTATCTCGGGGTGATCGAGGAGCGCTGCAAGCGGCGCGTCAACGGCGCCTCCTGGCAGGTGGCCACGTACCGCCGGGCCCTGGGCGCCGGGCTGGGGCGGGACGCGGCGCTCGCGGCCACCACCCGCCGCTATGCCGAGCTGATGCACGCGGGGGAGCCGGTCCACACCTGGCCGGTGGGATTCCCGGCGCCCTGAGATTCCCGGGAAGCCGGCGCCGCTGACGGGCCCGGCTCCGGCTCCCGGGCCGGTCGCTCCTGTGCGACGAGTCCGTTCTGCCCGGCCGCCGTGCGCTTCTCCGGTCGGTCCTGCCGCCCTTGACCGGGTCGCCGAGCCGCTTCGCCGGCATGAGCCGCCGGTGGTCCTGCGGTCCCGGCATCCTCGCCGCGTTGCTGTCGGGCAAGCCGGGACGTCCCATGCCGGTGGTGCCCCTCGTTGAGGACGAAACAAGGGAAAAGGGACCGAACCGCCAGCGAGGGTGGTCGTCCCCCGGCCTGTCGCGCATGATCTTCGTACCGCTATTCGAGACCCTGGTGCGGCGGCCGGTGGGATGAGACGTGATCGCAGGACAAAAGGCAGGTGTACAGGTGGAGACCGGGCGCGTGGCTGATGCTTTTCCCCAGGAGACCGTGCCACGAAGGATCTCGCGGTCCGAGGTGCTGCTGGTCCTGGCGCTCTCGCTGGGTGCCAGCGCGGTGTCCTCCCTGATCAGTTTTGTCGGATCGCTGACGAAACCGGGGGGTTTGAAGGACCAGGCGGCGACGCTCAACGGCTCGTACGCCCCGGACCGTCCATGGCTTGATCTGTCATGGCAAATGTTCGGAATCGCCACGGCCCTGGTGCCGGTCGCGCTGGTCGCGCACCTGCTGATCCGGGAAGGAGCGGGCCTGCGGACCATCGGATTCGACGTGACGAAACCCTGGTTCGACCTCGGCCGCGGAACCCTCGTCGCGGCCGGCATCGGCAGCGCCGGCCTCGCCTTCTACCTGGTGGCGCGCGCCACCGGATTCAACCTGACGGTCGTTCCCGAGTCCCTGCCCGAGGTCTGGTGGAAATTCCCCGTACTGATCCTCTCGGCGATCCAGAACTCCGTGGTGGAGGAGGTCATCGTCGTCGGCTATCTGTTGCGCAGACTCGGACAGTGGGGCTGGACGCCGATGGCCGCGCTGGTGGCCAGTTCCGTGCTGCGCGGGTCGTACCACCTGTATCAGGGGATCGGCGGCTTCATCGGCAACGTGGTGATGGGCGTCGTGTTCGTGCTGCTCTACCGGCGCTGGGGCCGGGTGGGCCCGCTGGTCGTCGCGCACGCACTCCTGGACATCGGGGCGTTCGTCGGATACGCCCTGCTCGCCGGCCGGGTCGACTGGCTGCCGACGCCGTGAGGACGGTGCCGGCAGGCCGGTGAAGGGCTGTGCCGTCAGGGCGGTGAAGGGCTGTGCGTCAGGGCGGTGAAGGGGTGCGCCGGAAGTGTCGGCGCACCCCGACGGCCGTCAGAGCGTGGTGAGCAGTTCGCCGTCGATCACCGTGACCGCCGTGCCGGTCAGCAGGGTGCGCTCGCCGCGCAACGCGGTGCGGACCAGCCCCGAGCGGGCGGACGCCTGGAGGCCGGTGAGGTCGTCGCGGCCGAGGCGGGCCGACCAGAAGGGGGCCAGCGCGGTGTGGGCGCTGCCGGTGACCGGGTCCTCGTCGATGCCGACGCCCGGGAAGAAGCCGCGCGAGACGTAGTCGTATCCCCGGGCGGGGTCCTCGGCAGCGGCGGTGGCGATGACACCGCGCCGGGAGTGGGCCGCCAGCGCGGCGAAGTCCGGGGCGAGCGCCCGTACGGCCGCCTCGTCGCGGAGCTCGACGAGCAGGTCGCCGATGTGCTCACCGGTGTCGTGCACCGAGACGGGGTCCGCCCCGAGGGCGTCGGCGAGGCCGTACGGCACCGGCTCCTCGGTCAGCGGGGAGGTGGGGAAGTCGAGGGTGAGAGTGCCGTCCTGCCGGGCGGTCGCGGTCAGGATCCCGCAGCGCGCGGTGAAGCGCACCGGGCCCGTGGCCAGACCCGTGGTGTGCAGGACGTGGGCGGTGGCGAGCGTCGCGTGCCCGCACATGTCCACCTCGGTGGCCGGAGTGAACCAGCGCAGCGCCCAGTCGGCCGTGCCGCCCGGCGGCAGCGGGTGGGCGAAGGCCGTCTCGGAGAGGTTGACCTCGGCGGCGATCTCCTGCAGACGTGCGTCGGCCGGGAACGTACCGCTGTCCAGCAGGAGTACGCCGGCGGGGTTTCCGGAGAAGGGGCGGTCGGTGAACGCGTCGACGATGCGAATCCTCATGGGACGACCGTAGATCGCCGGGGCGGAGGCGGGCCAAGGCCAATTCCGGGTGGCCGGCCCCTGGCCTTCGTGCCGGAGCGGCCGTGCCGGCGACGGTTCCCGGCTCACCGGTGACTCCCCGGGCCCGACGGAGTCACCGGGCGGACGTTCGCCCCGGCCCGACTCGGCCGGGAGCACCGCACGCCTGCGGGACCGGCAGCACCCGTCCCAGGCGAGCGAGCGGGGAGACGGCCATCAGGACCGGCGACAGCATCATGCCCGCGGCCGACACCAGGAGGCCGGTGCGCAGACCCCACCCCTGTGCGAGGAGGCCGCCGAGCAGCGAGCCGAGCGGGGTGAACCCCATCCCGACGAAGGTGATCGTCGCGGCCGCGCGCCCCTGCATCCCGTCCGGTGTGACGGCCTGCCGCACCGACATGATCGTGACGTTCACCAGCTGGCTGAACGTCCCGAACACGAAGTTGACGGCAAGGAGCGCGAGCACCGTCGCGATCGAGGAGCCGTGCAGGGCCGGTACGCACAGCAGCGCACCGTTGCCGAGCACCGCCGCGGACACGAGCACGGCACCGTGACCGAACCGGCCCGGCAGCCGTGCGGCCAGGACGGAGCCCAGGAGGGCGCCCGGACCGGTCGCCGCGAGGGCGAGGCCGACGGTGACGCCCGTCAGCCGAAGTTCGTGCGGGAGGAAGAGCAGGTAGACGGTCATCGTGGCCGCGAAGGAGAGCTGGAAGGCGGCGGAGGCGAGGCACACGGCCCGCAGCCAGGCGTTCTGGGCGACGAAGCGCAGGCCTTCGACGATCCGGCGCCGGACCGGGGAGACGCGCTCCGGTACTGCCACACGCCCGAGTACGGCTTCGGGGTGGCGGATCCGCCTCAAGGACCCGAACGAAGCCGCGAAGAACAGCGCGCCGGTGGCCACGGCGACCGGCGCCGACAACAGCGACACCAACGCGCCGCCGAGCGCGGGGCCGCCGATCTGCGCCGCGGACCGGCTGCCCTCCAACGCACTGTTGCCCCGAACGAGTTGGTCGCGCCGCACCATCCGTACGAGGGACGCCTGGTACGCCACGTCGAAGAGGACCGACAGGGCTCCGACGGTGAACGCCACCACGAACAGCGCGGGCAGGCCGAGCAGTCCGAGGAGACCGGCCACGGCCGCCGCCCCCAGGGCCACGGCCCGGCCTGCGTCGGTGAGCACCATCACCGTACGGGCCCGCCACCGGTCCACCCAGGCACCCGCGAGGAGGGAGAGCAGCAGGATCGGCGCCTGCCCCACGGCGCGGAGGGCGCCCAGCTGGCCCGCGCCCGCGTCGAGCGTCAGGACGGCGAAGAGCGGCAGCACGACGAGCGTCGTGTGTTCGCCGAGCTGGGAGGCCGTCTGACCGGCCCAGAGCCTGCGGAAGTCGGCGTCCCGCCAGGGACCTGACGGCACGGCCCTGCCGGACTCCGGTACGCCGGAGGGAGGGGTGGGGGAGGAAGGAGAGGGGAAGGGAAGGGGCCGCACAGGAACCTCGTGGGTCGCCGGGCACGAGACCCGCGGCCCGGCGCACGGAAGCGTGCCCGGGCAACGGGCGGGAGAAGGGCTCGCTGTGCCGCGACCTCAAGGGCAGCACGCGATGACGGGCCGATCTGGCTACGACGTCAGCGCGCGCTCGGACGACCGGGCATGTCTCTCCGCTCCTGGTGGGGTCACTCCTGGCGAGCCATTCGCCGCCCGGAACGCTAGCGCTTGCCGAGCGGGGGAGAAAGGCAATTACGGGAGTGGGCGGGAGGGTACGGGAGGCGTGCCCGGCCTCGTACGGGTGCGACCGGGCGGTATCCCTCGGCGTCCGCGATGCGGAGCACCGGGGATCGGATCACCGCCCTGCCGTTCTCACCGCCCGTACCGTCCCCGCCGCCCGTACGGTCCCCGCCGCCCGTACGGTCCCCGCCGCCCGTACGGTCCCCGCCGCCCGTACGGTCCCCGCCGCCCGTACGGTCCCCGCCGCCCGTACGGTCCCCGCCGGTTGGGGCGACGGAAACCGTGCGGGCGGTGAGGCCGCGTCACGCGACGGCGGTGCCTTCGAGCTCGACCAGCTGGCCGGGGACCGCCAGTCGCGTCACGCCGAGCAGGGTGCTGGCCGGCGCCACTTCGGCCGCGCCCAGCCGCCCCGCCAGCGCGCCGTAGTGCCGGCGGAGCAGATCGACGTCGGTCGTATAGACGTTGAGGCGGACGAGGTTCGCGAGAGACATGCCCGCCTCGCTCAGCACGGCCTCCAGGTTGTCGATGCTCAGCGTCAACTGTGCCGCCATGTCCCCGTCGTGCTGGGGCTTGCCGTCGTCGCTCATCGAGGTCTGCCCCGAGACGTACAGGGTCCGGGTCTGCCCGGAAACGACTTCACCCTGGTTGAACCCCAGGTCCACCGACCAGGTCACCGGGTTCACGGCCGTTCGTTCCAGCGCCACTTGAGCTCCATTCGATGCATTGGATTCATGGGAGTACGGAGGCCCGTCGGCCCGGCGGTCGCCGGCCTCGACGTCCTACGGGGGAGCCTTCCAACAAATGACGACACCCTTGGTCATGTATTTCGCTACCGTTCCCGCATGCGCGCCGACCGATTGGTCTCGTTGGTACTGCTGCTGCGTCAGCGCGGGCGGCTGACCGCCGACACGCTGGCCCGTGAGCTGGAGGTGTCCACCCGTACCGTGCTGCGCGACATCGAGGCACTGTCCGCGGCCGGAGTCCCGGTCTACGCCGAACGCGGCAGGCACGGCGGGTTCGCCCTGCTGCCCGGTTTCCGGACCGAGCTCACCGGGCTGAACCACGACGAGACCCTCGCCCTGCTGGCCGCCGGATCGGGACGCGGGGAGCAGATGTTCGGCCTCGGACCGGCGCTCGCCTCGGCCATGCGGAAGGTGGTCGACGCACTGCCCGAAAGCCATCAGGCCGCCGCGAGCGACGCGGCCCAGCGGTTTCTCGTCGACCCGGAGACCGACCTCCTCTCGCGCCGGCCGGACATGGACCAGGTACCGGGCACCACCATGATCGAGGTCCGCCGGGCCGTGCTCTCCGGACACAAGCTGCGCATCCACTACGCGGCCACGGGCCGGGCGCCGCAGTGGCGCACGGTGGACCCGATCGGTCTGGTGACCGTACGGGACCGGGGCTACCTGCTGGCCACCAGATCAGGCGCGGACCGCACCTACCGGCTGTCACGGGTGCTGGCCGCCGAGGAACTGCCCGAACCGGCCCAGCGACCGAACCGGGTCGACCTGGACCGAATCTGGCGGGACCGTTCCGCGCGATTCCTCGCGGGCGGCGACCACGTCACCGCGCTGGTACGGGTCAATCCGGCGCGGCGGGAGGAACTGCTGGGCACCGTGCTGGCCGTCCGCGCGGAAGATCCCGACACGGACGGCTGGCCGCGGCTGGAGGTCACCTTCCAGGACGCACGGCACGCCGAATGGGCACTGTGGCGTCTCGGTACGGATGCGGAGGCCCTGGCCCCGCAGTCCTTGCGCAGCGCCCTGCGCGACATCGCCGTCACCCTCGCGGCCCGCTACGAGACCTAGTCGATGTCGTCCCGGTCGAGGCCTGCCGCGGTTCGGCGACCGAACGGACGAAGGTGATCGTGCGTGAGCGCAGGCCTTCCCGGCGCGAGGCGATGATCTCGTCGACCGGACGGTCGAAGGCCTCGCGGACCGGCCTGCCGTGCACCTTCACCGCGCAGTCGAGGTCGGTGCACAGCAGGAGACCGATCGCGTCGAGGCGTTGGCGTTTGTCACGTGAGGGGCGTTGGGCGGTGAACAACGAGACCTCGTTGAAGCGGCGGGCGAACCGGCACAGGTCGCACATCACCGCGCGCGAACCGCGCGCCGAGTCGTTCGGGGCCTGGCGCAGCAGCACTCCCCGCGCGTTGCCGTCGACCTCGGTGACGAGGTAGGCGTGGGCCGGGGCGCGCAGGTCTCTCCAGCCGAGGTAGTCGATCCGGTGCCATCGGACGTCGTCGAACCGGGCCGGCAGGCGGACCTTCTTCGCGGCCGGGTCCAGGTTCACGATCGCGCCGCGCACCTCTTCCCTGGTCATGGGGCGCATGGCTTCTCCTTGTGCGTCGCACACGAGTGCGATCTGTTGGGGGGCGGGGACGGGGGAAACCCTGAGCGTCAAGGCGTGGGGGTGGTGGGTGCCGTGTGCCACGGCATCGCGGGGGACGGCCGGGTCACGGCGCGAGCCGCATGCGATGGGCGACGCCGGGGTCCCGCAGGGGCTTGAGCGCCAGGCGCACCAGAGTCAGTGCGTTGTCGTCACCGGCGATGCGATTGGCGCTGAGCTCGCCGCAGGAAACGCACTGGTGGATGAGCATCCACTCGCCGTCGGGTCTGACCGACATGCCCAGGGCTTCCATCCGGGCGCGGCAGTCCGCGGCCCGGTCGCCCGGCACCCGCCGGTCGACGTGCAGGCTGACCAGGCAGTTCGGGCAGTGGTTGCGGTGCGTGGTGCCGGGTGCTTCCAGGGACACGTCCAGCCGGCAGCCCGCGCACCGGAAAGCGTCTCCCCGGTGCCCTCCCTGGCTGTGCAGGACGTCCTTGTACCGCTGCGGCCGCCGTGCGGCCCGGGCACGGCGGCGGGTGTTCTTCGCTCGTCTCGGCATGGCCGGTCCTCTCCTCTCCTACCGGTTCAGAGGTCGCCGAACGCTTCGAGCGGAAAGGGAGGTTGCGCCAGTGGCCGGACGGCCAACCGCATCAGGATGAGCTGGTTGTCGTCCGTGCGGGTGGGGTGGGAGGTCAGCTCGTCGCAGCGCACGCAACGGTGGATGACCACCCAGTCGCCCGCACGTGGCACGGCGACGGCGATCGGCGACATGCGGCCCCGGCAGTCACTGGAGCCGCCGTCGGCGGGGTCGAGAACATGCCGGTACTGCAGGCACGACGGGCAGTGATGGCGCCGTGCGCCGTCGTCGGAGACGGCGAGCACGGTCCGGCCGCACCACGCGCAGGAGGAAGCGCTGTTCGGGGTGGTGTGTGGAGTGCTGGAGAGAGTTTCGTTGGTGCTGGACACCCGGGGTGCTCCTTGCTGGGAAGTCTGTGATGACAGCAAGAGCAGGCCGAGCGGCCTCGACGAAGACGCCCACCCCGTACGACGCGACATGCGTGCGGACGGGGGCAGGGGCTGATTCAGTGCACCGGAGAGTCACGTCCGGACGCCGTCGGAGAAGGACGGCAGCAGAAGGACGGACTACTGGCTAGACGGTGCAGCGAGGCGCGCGCGGCGCGGGCCGGAACATAAGAATCTCTCTTTTCCAGGGCGCGGAAGCCCAGAACAGACCGAGGAACGCCGTCAGCGTAACCACAGCTCGGGCGGGGGGCGAGTGATTATTTCCGGGTACCGTCGCGTGCCGCGCGGTCGTGGGCGTGGTCAGGACGTGACGAGCCCGGCGAGCTTGCGCAGCGACTCCTGGAGTGCCGCCGTCGCGGAGTCCTTGAGCTTGCCGCCCATCAGTGAGACCGCCGCAAGTCCGTCAGGCGGCCCCAGACCTTCCCGGCGGGCGCCTCGATGCGTGCCTCGGCGCTGACTTCAGCCATGCGGCCACCCCTGGTTCGTCCGGTTTCGGTGTCGCGGAAGGTAGCGGGGGCCGCGTCGACATTCCATGCTGATGAGACGTCAGATCTGTTGGGGCTGCCTGTTCCGCCAGATCACCGCGGAGTCGAACCTGTCCGACGCGCGGGGGTGGGGGCCCTCGTCGTGGCAGTGGAAGGCCGCCCAGAAGAGATCGGCGGGCAGGGCGTCGTCGGGTGCGTACACGCGGTAGACGTACTGCAGCCCGTCCTGGGCGAGCAGCGCGACCATCCAGAACACCCGCCCCTCCCCTCTCGCCCCCGCCGCTTCCGTGTGGCGTGGGGGACGAGCGCGCGGGGGCCTGCGGTTGCCGCCGGGGCGTGGGACGCAAGGCGGCGCGCGCTCCGGACCGTCATGGTTGTGCCGTTCGGCACGATCTCATCCGCAAGGATGACGGACGGCTGCGGTCTCCCCAACTTCGGTGGGATGCCCAATGGGTCGCTCCGGGGATGTCTTCCGGCCGTGGGACTGATGGGGTAGAGGTGTGCAAAACCGGACGCCGCGCATGCCTGACCAGCCCGCACCGAACCACGCCGAGAACGATGCCCGCTTCACCGTGGAACTGGCATCGGTGCTCAACGGTGCGCGCAGGCGCGCGCTGCGCGACGGTGACCGGCAGATCGACACCGCCCACCTCCTGCATTCGCTGATCGAGACGGACCCCGAAGTCCGCGAGGCCTTCGACGGCGGGCCCCAGGTGGCCAAGGTGCTCGGTTATCTCGTTCAGCGCAGCATCGGCTACGGGCTCCGCTGGCAGGGCTCCGTCGAGGACTCCGGCGCCGTTCCGGTGGTGCGCGACCCGGTGGTCGACGGCTGGTCGCCCTCGGCCCTCGCCGCGATGGAGGGCGCGCTGTGCCGCGCGGCGTCGCGCGGCACAGCGCGCGCCGCCGGCCTCGATCTGCTCGCCGCCCTGGCGGCCGACACCGAGTGCCGTGCGGTGGAGGTGCTCGCCCGCGGGGGCGTGGACGCGCGGTGGCTGGCGGACCGGGTCGCCGTGCTCACGGCCGAGGCGGCGCGACACGCTTGAGCCGCGCCGTGACGGTGACCCCGCACCCCCTTCCCGTAGTCGCGGTCGGAGGGCCGTCTCGACAGGTGTCATGGGGATGACGGTGCTGTCGACTGCTGCCATGATGTGCCGATGCAAGCGTCTTCGGGATTTCAGGGCAGAAGCGCCGGGCTGGGCCTCGCGCTGGTCTCGGCCTTCGCCTTCGGCGGTTCGGGAGTGGCGGCCAAGCCGCTGATCGAGGCGGGGCTCGACCCGCTGCACGTGGTCTGGCTGCGAGTGGCGGGCGCCGCCGTCATCATGCTCCCGGTCGCCTGGCGACACCGGAATCTCGTACGGGAACGCCCCGCGCTGCTGGCCGGGTTCGGCCTGTTCGCGGTGGCCGGGGTCCAGGCCTTCTACTTCGCCTCCATCTCCCGTATCCCGGTCGGTGTGGCGCTCCTGGTGGAATACCTGGCGCCCGCGCTGGTCCTCGGCTGGGTCCGCTTCGTGCAGCGCAGGCCCGTCACCCGGGCCGCCGCGGTCGGTGTGGTGCTGGCGGTCGGCGGCCTGGCGTGTGTCGTCGAGGTCTGGTCCGGGCTCAAGTTCGACCTGCTCGGCCTGTTGCTCGCCCTCGGCGCGGCCTGCTGCCAGGTCGGCTACTTCGTTCTCTCCGACCACGGCGGGCAGGACGGCCGGGACGGCGGGGGCAAGCACGCCGAGCCTCCGCACCCCGTCGGGGTCATCGCGTACGGACTGATCGTCGGCGCGGCCGTCCTCACCGTCGTCGCCCGCCCCTGGGGCATGGACTGGTCGCTGCTCGGCGGCAGCGCGGGCATGAACGGCGACGAGGTCCCCGCCTGGCTGCTGCTCGGCTGGATCGTGCTGCTCGCCACCGTGCTCGCGTACGTCACGGGCGTCGTCTCGGTCCGGCTGCTCTCGCCCCAGGTGGCCGGAGTCGTCGCCTGCCTCGAAGCGGTCATCGCGACCGGACTGGCCTGGGTGCTGCTCGGCGAGCACCTCTCCGCACCGCAGCTCGTCGGCGGATTCGTGGTCCTGACCGGTGCGTTCATCGCCCAGTCCGCCGCGCCGAAGCCCCCGACGGGTCCCGTCGCCTCCGGTGCCGGTGCCGGTGCCGGAGCGGTGGCCGGGGCCGTCGAGGGCGAGTTGTCCGGCGGCCGGGCCCCGCATTAGTGTGACGGCCATGCATCTGACTGTGCTGCCGCCCCCTGCCGCCTAGCGCGGGCGGCCACTCCTGACGAAGACCGGGCTCGGGCAGTCCCCGAGCGGCTCGTCGCTGCCCGCATGCGGAGCCGAGCGACCTGCCGACCCTGTCCTCCTCTGGAGAAGTCATATGTCCATCCCTGTTGCTCCCGCGCTGCCCGTCGGGCGGAGCATGCTGTATCTGGTCGTCGCCGGAGTCGCCTGGGGCACCGCAGGCGCGGCCGCGTCCCTGATCTTCCGGATCAGCGATCTCGGCCCCCTCGCCCTGTCCTTCTGGCGCTGCGTGGGCGGTCTCCTCCTGCTGGCCGGGGCGCTCGCACTGCGCCCCCGCCGGACGCCCCGGGAGCCCGAACCCCGACATCGCCGCCTGCTCCGGATCCTCGGTACGGGCATCGGTCTCACCGTGTTCCAGACCGCGTACTTCGCGGCGGTCGAGGTCACCGGCCTTGCCGTCGGCACCGTGGTCACGCTCGGCGCCGGGCCCGTCCTGATCGCCTTCGGAGCGCGTCTGCTGCTGGGCGAACGCCTCGGCCGGGGCGGCCTGGTCGCCGTGACCGGCGCGCTGACCGGGCTCGCCGTGCTGGTCCTGGGCGGCGAGGGCGGCGAGGTCGTGCCGGCCGGGATGCTGCTCGCGCTGCTGTCCGCCTCCGGGTACGCGGCCATCACGCTGCTCACCCGGTGGCTCGGGCGGCACGGCGGCGGCGGTGACGCGCTCGCCACCAGCGCCTGGGCGTTCGGCATCGGAGCGGTGGGCCTGCTGCCCATGGCCCTCGCCGAGGGGATGCTGCCGCACACCGCCGAGACGGGGCAGGTGCTGTGGCTGCTGGTCTATGTGGCCGCGGTCCCCACGGCGCTCGCCTACGCGCTGTACTTCGCCGGGGCGGCCGCCGTCCGATCGGCCACGGTCTCCGTGATCATGCTCCTGGAGCCGGTGAGCGCGGCCGTCATCGCGGTGACCGTGCTGCGGGAGCGGCTGACGACGGCCACGGTCCTCGGCACGCTGCTCCTGCTGACCGCGGTGGCCGGACTGGCCCTCGCGGAGGCGCGCGGCGCGGCGGCGGCCCGCCGGAAGGAGGCGCCGGCGGTGTGACGACCCTGCCCGGCGGCGTGGCGGCGTGGCGGCGTGGCGGCGTGGCGGCGTGGCGGTGCGGCGGCGTGGCGGTGCGGCGGTGCCGGTCGCGGTGGCCATGGCCACCGCGACCTCGGTCGGTCGGCATGCCGCCGCGGCCTCCGTCGGCCTTCAGAGCATGGACAGGTACTCCGGTACGGCGATGGCCGGATCCATGTCGTCCGCGGGGACCGGTGCCGCATAGCCCCGGGTGAGCGGCACGATGCCGGTCCAGTGGGGAAGGGCGCTGTCCTCGGGCTCGTCGTTGGGCCCGCCGGTGCGGACCTTCGCGGACACTTCGTCCAGGTCCAGCCGGATCACCGCTGTCGCGGCGAGTTCCTTGGCGTCGGCCGGCCGGGAGTCGCGGGAGCGGCCGGGCACGACCTGGTCCACGATCGCGTCCAGGGCGAGCCGACGCTCCTCGGGGTCGGTCACCGTCACGGCCGTGCCGTGCACCACCACCGAGCGGTAGTTCATCGAGTGGTGGAAGGCGGACCTGGCCAGCACGAGGGCGTCGACATGGGTGACCGTCAGGCAGACCGGCAGCCCGGGGTCGGCGCTCCTCGCCGACCGCAGCGGTCGTGAGCCCGTGGAGCCGTGGACGTACAGCCGCTCTCCTATCCTGCCGAAAAGGGTCGGCAGGACGACCGGGGCGCCGTCGCGCACGAAGCCCAGGTGGCAGAGGTAGGCCTCGTCGAGGATGGAGTGGACCAGCTCGCGGTCGTAGGAGGCGCGGTCCTTGGACCGGGTGGGCACCGTGCGGTCGGTGGGCAGGTAGGGGGCGGCGACGCCGGAGCCCGTGTCGTCGGGCGTTGCGGTGTGCTGCATTGCTTACTCCATTGCACTAGTGCATACTGTTGTTTGTGCTAGGAGAGTATCGGATCAGTGGGCGGCGCGCAGCGGAGATCGCCGCCAGTGTGGAGCGCGGGGTCGGCTCCGGAGACCTTCCGCCGGGTCATGTGCTGCCCCCCATGCGGGAGTTGGCCGCTCGTCTGGAGGTCAACCCCAATACCGTGGCCGCCGCCTACCGGACGCTGCGCGAGCGCGGCGTGATCGAGACGGCGGGCCGACGGGGGAGCCGGGTGCGTCCGGCCCCGGCCAGCACGTCGCGCGGGTCGCTGCGGATCGAAGCGCCCCCGGGCGTCCGGGACCTCGGCGAGGGCAATCCCGATCCGGAGCTGCTGCCCGACCTCGGGCCGGCGCTCGCGGCGGCCGCCGTGGCAGACGCGGAGAGCCATGGTCTGTACGGGCAGGCCGCGGTGGTCGCCGAGTTCGCCGCGTACGCCCGCGCCGCGCTGGACGCCGACGGGGTGCCCGCCGGGCCGGTCGCCGTGACGTCCGGAGCACTGGACGCGATCGAGCGGGTCCTCGCGGCGCACCTGAAGCCGGGTGACGCGGTGGCGGTGGAGGACCCCGGCTGGGGCAGCGTGCTCGACCTCGTGCCGGCGCTCGGGCTGCGCGCCGTGCCGGTCGGCGTGGACGACTCCGGTCCGCTGCCCGCGGATGTGGAGCGGGCGCTGCGGGCCGGGGCGCGGGCCCTGGTCGTCACCGACCGGGCGCAGAACCCGACCGGCGCGTCCCTGGACGCGCCGCGCGCCCGGGAGCTGCGCGCGGTTCTCGGACGCCACCCGGACGTGCTGCTGATCGAGGACGACCACGGGCACGCCATCGTCGACCTGCCGCTGCACCCGCTGGCCGGGGTGACGGCCCACTGGGCGTTCATCCGTTCGGCGGCCAAGGCGTACGGCCCCGATCTGCGGGTCGCCACGCTCACCGGGGACGCCGTCACGGTCGACCGGGTGGCGGGGCGGCAGCGGCTCGGGCCCGGGTGGGTCAGCCGGCTGCTCCAGCGTGCCGTGCTCCAGCTGTGGACCTCGGGAGCCGTCGACACCCGGGCGGTGTCCCGCTCCTACGGGGACCGACGGGACGCGCTCATCCATGCGCTGGCGGAGCGCGGAGTGAGCGCCCGGGGCCGTAGCGGGATGAACGTGTGGGTGCCCGTGAGCGACGAGACCGGGGCCGTCGCCCGGCTGCTCCACGCGGGCTGGGCGGCGGCCCCGGGCGCGCGCTTCCGGCTGGACACGCCCCAGGGGGTGCGGCTCACCGTCTCCCCGCTGTCCGCGGCGGACATCGGCCCCCTGGCGGACGCGGTGGCCGCGGCCGCTGGTCCCGCACGGCCGGTCAGCTACGGCTGAGACCGGCGGCGTCCGCGTCGGGCGGCAGGGCGCGGTCCGCCGCGGGCCCCGGCGGGGCGGCGGCGACCGGAACGTCCGCGGGCTCCGGTGCGGCGGTGGCGAGAGCTTCCGTGGGCTCCGGTGGGACAGCGACAAAAGCCTCCGCGGGCCCCGGTGGGGCGGCCGGGCGGGCCCTGCTCTGGGTGAGGGCCGCCCCGACGAGGACGATCAGCGCCCCGACCGGGGTGTTCCAGCTCAGCTCTTCGCCGAGCAGGGCGACGCCTGCCGCCGTCGCGATCACCGGGATGAAGTACGTGACCATCTGGGCCGTCGTCGGACCGACCTCCTGGACCAGGCCGTACTGGAGCAGGACGGCGAGGCCCGTGCCCAGCGCGCCCAGGGCGAGCACCGAGAGCGTCGGGAGCAGCGGAAAGGACGTCGGCGCCGAGGTGAACAGCGGCGTCACCACGGCCAGTTGCAACGTACCGAGGAAGAGCTGGCTGCCCGTCAGCGCCAGCGTCGACGACCCGGTTCCGGCCAGGGTGCGGCGTACGTAGATCCAGCCGACCGGGTAGCAGAACGAGGCGAGCAGCGCCATGCCCGTACCCGGCAGGTCCAGGCCGGAGAAGCCCTGCCAGGCGCCCAGCACCGTGAGGACGCCGAGGAAGCCGACGCCGAGACCGCCCACCCGGCGGCGGGTCGGGCGGTCCTCCGACAGAGCGATCACCGAGAGCGCCATGCCCCACAGCGGCGAGGTCGCGTTGCAGATCCCGGCCAGCGTCGAGGGGATCGTCAGCTCCGCGTAGGAGAAGAGCGAGAACGGCAGTGCGTTGAGGAGGAGCGCCGCGACCGTGAGGTGCCCCCAGGTCCGGGCGGAGCGCGGAAGGCGCTCCCGGCGCATCGCCATGGCGGCGACCAGCACCGCCGTACCGGCCAACAGCCGGCCGAAGGTGACCTGGAACGGGGCGTAGCCCTCGGTTCCGACCTTGATCAGCAGAAAGCTGAACCCCCAGATGAGCGAGAGCCCCGCGAACCGGATCCGCCAGTCGAGGGCGGGGCGCCGCGCGGCGGGCGCGATCGGGGCGGGCGGAGGAGGCGGCGGAGGAGGCGGCGGGGAAGGTGCTGACGCCGGGGCCGTGACCCCCGGCTCGCAGGGAGCGCTCATGAGGTCAACCCTGACGAAGATGACGTCGTAGGACAAGCGAATCTTTCTGGGCTCGTTCGCGTAGTATCGCTTACATGTTGAACCTGGAGCGGCTGCGCACGCTGGACGCCCTCGCCCGGCACGGCTCGGTGAGCGGGGCGGCCGACGGGCTGCACGTCACGACCTCGGCGGTCTCGCAGCAACTGGCGAAGCTGGAGCGCGAGGTCGGGCAGCGGCTGCTCGCCAGACACGGCCGAGGCGTCCGCCTCACCGACGCCGGCCGGCTGCTCGCGGACCACGCCGCGCGGATCCTGTCGCAGGTGGAGCTGGCCCAGTCCGACATCGAGGCACAGCGCGGCGAGGTCGTCGGCGAGGTGCGGATCTGCGCTTTCCCGACGGCGGCTCGCGGGCTGTTCCCCGCGATGCTCACCACCCTGCGCGCGGACCACCCCGATCTCACCGTCCGTACCCGGGAGCTGGAGCCCGAACAGGGGCTGCGCGCGGTGCTCCGCGGAGACGTCGACCTGGCCGTCGTGCTCGACTGGAGCAACAAGCGGCTGCCCGTGCCCGGAGGTCTGGCCAAGGCCGAACTCCTCGACGACGCACCGGACATCGCCATGCCGGTCGGGCATCCTCTGGCGGACCGGGAAGAGGTGGAGCTGGAGGACTTCGCGGACGACCCGTGGGTGTCCTGGCCCGAGGGCGAATTCTGTTACGAGTGGCTGATGTTCACGCTCCGCTCCCGCGGCATCGAGCCCCGCATCGCCCATCTGGCGGGTGAGCACCATACGCAACTCGCTCTTATCGCGGCCGGGTTCGGCGTCTGCGTGGCTCCTCGCCTGGGGCGCGGCCCGGTCCCCGAAGGCGTGCGGCTGGTGCCGGTGCGGCAGACCATGCGGCGGCACGTCCACGCGGTCTGGCGCACGGACGCGGACCGCCGGCCGTCGGTCCGCGCCGCGGTGAAGGCGTTGCGGGCGGCGGGGGCGGGTGTGGGTGTGGGTGTAGGTGTGGGTGTGGCGGCGGACGGTGGGTGAGCCCCGGAAATCGGGGCGTCGGGGCCGCGGGCGGTAGCTCAGGCGAGATCGGCGAGCTTGCGGAAGTCCCAGGAGGTGATCGTCTCCGGGGTGAGCCGCAGCCAGGCGTGCCGTCCGTCGTGCGGCATCTCCGTCATGCCGAAGTACTTCACGGGGAACAGCCGCTCCGGCTCGACGAGTTCGGGGCAGGGCTCGCCCGTGCGGGGCGCCTCGCCGACGAACACCGCCCGGCCGGTGAGCTCCACGCCGCGCAGCTCCTCGTACCCCTCGCCGTCGTCCACGACCACGGCGATCCTGGCATCCCCGCGCAGTTGGGACCAGCGCAGGCTGCGCGTGATGGAGTAGAGCCAGAGGGAGTCGCCTTCCCAGACGAACCACAGGGCGCCGATGTGCGGGGCGCCGTCGGGGCCGAGCGTCGCCACCCGGCAGGTGCGCTGTTCACCGAGATAGGCGTCACGCTCCTCGGGCGTCATCATGATCCGGCGGCCTCGTCGCTGGGTGTCGGTCATGGTCGCCCTCCCGAAATGTGACTGGACGTCAGGAATCATGGACGCTCTTCCTTCATGACGCAATGGCCGCTACTCTCGCGCGCCCGGTCCTCCACCGAAGTCGTCCACCGAAGTCGTCCGCCGAAGTCCGTCCGCAGGAGTCCGTCCGCGGGAGCCCGTCCTCCCGGGCGGCGGTCACCGAGCAAGGAGAGGGGCGCCCGTGCCGTCGAGGTCGTCACAGGAGCGGCTCACCGAACTGCTCGACCCCGCCACCACCGTCCTGCCTGCTGACCGTCGAGAGCCAGCAGGGCGTCGTGGGCCCGGGCAGCGCCCTGCCCGAACTCGCCGCCGCAGCCAGCCCGCTCGTTGGGCGCGCTCGACAACATCGCCCGGCTCGTCGCCGCCGCCCACGGGAGCGGAGTCCAGGTGATGCACGCGGTCACCGAGAGCCGGCCCGACGGTCGCGGCGCCAACCACAATGCCCGGCTCTTCCGCGCCGCCGCCCGGCTGCCCGTCCAGCAGCACACCGGCAGCACGGCCGTCCGGGCCGCGGCCCCCATCGAGGTGGCCGACGAGGACCTCGTCGTCCGCCGGCTGCACGGCCTCTCGCCGCCGGCCGGCACCGGCGTCGACCCGCTGCCGCGCAACCTCGGCTGCCGGACGCTCGTCGTCACCGGCGTATCGGCCAACATCGCGATCCCCAACGCCGTCCTCGACGCGGTCAACCTCGGCTACACGGCCGTCGTCCCGGCCGACGCCATCGCGGGGGTGCCCGCTGAGCACACACCCCCGCGATGGTCCGCAACACGCTCGCCCTCGTCGCCACCGTCACCACCACGGACGCCGTACTCGGCGGCTGGAAGCGACCGCGCAGGCAGGGGACGGGGCAGGGAGCGGCTACGCCAGCCTGATCGAGTCGCCCTCGACGGTGATCTCGCGTGCGGGCAGCGGTTGCGTGGCGGGCCCGCCGGTCGGGCTGCCCGTGGCGGCGTCGAACGTGGAGTTGTGACAGGGGCACGTGATCGCGCCGTCCGAGACGGCCTTGACCGCGCAGCCCTGATGGGTGCACGTGGACGAGAACGCCTTGAACTCGCCCGGCTGCGGCTGCGTCACCACGACCTTCTGCGCGGCGAAGACCACCCCGCCGCCCTCCGGGATGTCCGCGGTCGCTGCGAGTACCTCTCCACCCTTCCCGCCGCCGCTCCCGGGCTGCTCGACCGCGTCCGAACCTTCCGAACCCCCCGAGCCGTCCGATCCGCCGCACGCGGTGAGGGCGGCGGCCGCTCCGGCCGCTCCCACCGCGGCGACGACCGTGCGGCGTCCGAGGAGGCTCCGGCGCTCCTGCGTTGCGCTCATCGCGGCATTCCCTTCGTCGGTCTTCTCGTCGGTCTTCTCGGCTCGGTCACTTCGGTCAGGGGTACGTGCCCCGGGGACACGATGTTCACGCCGGGATCCCGCGATGTCGGGATGCCGCTGGACGGCCCCGTCGGCCGGGGGTAGTTTCCCCGACATCTGCCGCCGCCGTCAGGGGAGTCCGCGTTCATGCTGGTCGGACGGACCGGAGAGCTGCACGCCCTGCTCGACGCGATGGCCCACCCGCCGTCGGTCGCCCTGATCGAGGGGGAGGCGGGCGTCGGCAAGACCCGGCTGATCCGGGAGGCCGTCGGACACCCGGTGCCCGGCCCCGGCCGCCCGCCCGGCGCCCGGGTCCTCGCCGGGGCCTGCCCGCCGCTGCGCGAGCCCTTCCCGTACGGTCCCGTCTTCGACGTCCTGCGCACCCTGGAGGGCGCGGTCCCCGAGCGGCTCAACCCGGTCTGCGGGGCCCTGCGCCCCTACCTCCCCGAGCTGGCCGGTCAACTTCCGCCCGATCCGGCCCCGTTGCTCGATCCGCAGGCGGCGGCCCACCGTCTCTTCCGGGCCGTGCGCGCCCTGCTCGCGGCGGTGTCCCCGGTGGTCCTCGTCGTGGAGGATCTGCACTGGGCCGACGACGGCACCCGGGACCTCCTCCGCTTCCTGGCCGACGACCCGCCGCCGGGCCTGTCCACCGTCCTCAGCTACCGCCGCGAGGACCTCAGGAGCGGGGCGCTGCCCCTGGGCCGGGCCTATCGGCACTCGCCGGGCGTCACCTCGGTGGTCCTCCCGCTGAGCCCGCTCGATGTCGCCGGAGTCAGGACCCTCACGGCGGCGCTGACCGGCCGTGACGTCCCCGCCGTCATGGCGCGCCGACTGCACGAACGGACGGCCGGCATTCCCTTCGTCCTCGAATTCGTCCTGGAGGAACCGGGCGAACTCGACGGCTCCCAGGGGGCGGTGCCCCTCCTCCTGCGCGACGCCATGACCGAGCGGGTGGCGGGCCTCTCGGAGCCGGCGGCGGCCGCCGTGCACGCCGCCGCCGTGCTGAGGGTGCCCGCCGCCGAGGAGCTGATCGGCGCGGTCGCGGACCAGCACGGCGAAGAGGCTGCCGACGCCCTGCGCGAGGCCCTGCGCGCGGGCGTGCTCCACGACTGCGGGGAGGACCGCTACGGATTCCGGCACGGACTGGCCCAACAGGCCGTCTACGAGGGGCTTCTGAGGCCGGACCGACGACGTCTCCACCGACGCGCCACCGCCGTGCTGGCAGCCCAGGAACCCCCGCCACTGGTCCAGCTCGCCCACCACACCCGCCAGGCGGGCGACCTGACCGCCTGGCGCACGTACGCCGAACAGGCCGCCGAATCCGCCCGGAAGCTCGGTGACGCGGCGCTCGCCGTCGAGCTCTACGAGGGGGTCCTGGACGACCCACTCCTCCCGGAGGCGGACCGGGCACGGCTCGCGGTGCGCCTCAGCCGGGCGGCCCTCTTCGGGCTGGCCCACCGGCGATCCAGCCGGCTGCTCCGCCGCGTCGTCTCCTCGGCCGCCTCCGCCGAACTGCCGGACGCCGTACGGGGTGAGATCCGGCTCAACCTGGGGCTGCTGCTCAACAACCAGGCGGGCCGGCACGAACAGGGCCGCCTGGACACCGAGCTGGCCGTGGACGAGCTGCGGACACGCCCCGAGCTGGCCGCCCGCGCCATGGCGGGCCTCGCCATGCCGGTGTGGGGCGAGCACCCCGTCGCCGTCCACGCCCACTGGGCCGAACGGGCCGAGGAGCTCGCCGCCCGGCACGGTGACCGCGCGCTGCGGATCGCGGTGCGGGGCAACCAGCTGGCGCTGCGGGTCTGCCTCGGCGACGGCGACGCGGTGCGCGAGGAAGCCGAGAGACTGCTCGCCGACGGGCGGAGCCCGGCCGAACGCGTCGAACTGGCCCGGATGTGCGCCAACGCGGCCGACGCCTGCGCCTGGGTGGGCCGGTCCGCCGACGCCGAACGCTTTCGGGAGGAGGGGGTTCGGCTGGCGGAAGCGGCCGGAGCGCCCTTCCTCAGCGGCATCATCGAGGGCACCGCCCTGCGCATGGCCTGGACGCGCGGCGCCTGGCGGGGACTCGCCGAACGGGCCCGTACGGTCCTGGCCGACGCGCCCGGCGTCTCGGGCATCGCGTCCGACGCCCACCTCGTCCTCGGGCTGCTCGCCGAGACCCACGGCGAGTGGGACGCGGCGCTGGAGCACCTGGACGCGGCGGCGCTCGGGGACCCCGTCAACGCCCCGGCGCCCGCACTCGCCGCCGCGTCGGCCGCCGCCGTACGGATCCGGCTGGAGCGGGGCGAGAGCGACGAGGCGTGCGCGGAAGCCGTGCGAGCGCTGGACCGGGTCCGCCGCAAGGGCGTCTGGGGCTGGGCCGCGGAGCTGGTTCCGGCCGCGCTGACGGCGTACCGCCGGGCGGACCGCGCCCCCGAAGCACACGCCGTGCTCGCCGAGTTCACCGCCGGGCTCGGTGACCTGGACGTGCCCGCCGCGCGCGCCGCGCTCGCCGCCTGCCGGGGAGACCACGCCGGCGCCGCCGAACAGTACGCGGCGCTCCCGGCCCCGTACCCGGCGGCGCTGTGCGCGGAGCGGGCCGCCTCAGGAGAGGTGGAGCGACTGCGCGAGGTCGCCGCGCGCTTCGAGGCGCTGGGCGCCGTACGGGACGCAGCGCGCTGCCGCAGCTCCCTGCGGGAGCGGGGTGCGGGAACTCCGCCCGGGCCCCGGCGGGGGCGCAGGGGATACGGCAACGAACTCTCCCCGCGCGAACGGGACGTCGCCCGCCTGGTGGCGACGGGACACACCAACCGGGAGATCGCCGACGTGTTGTTCCTGTCGCCGCGCACCGTGGAACAGCACGTCGCGAAGGTGCTCCGAAAGCTGAACGTCTCCGCCCGCGGAGAGGTGCGGGAGATCCACCCGGAGGGCGGCCCGGATGATTCCGGGCGTACGGGGGCCATTGAATAGGTGGCGCTACGCAGTGCCGTACGGATTGTTCCGACCCGGGCCGGACCGGAGAGTTGCCCCCGTCGTCGCACCGGGCACACACCCTGCCCCACGCCCCAGCCCGGAGCGGCGGCTCCTGTGTCACCCGTGCCGGGCCGCCCTCCCCAACTCTCGGCGGCCCGGCACGGTTCCCCATCACACGGAGCCAAGGGAGCAACCAGATCATGCGCACAACCAGCAGACCGCGCCTCGTCGGCGCACTGTGCACCGCCGCCGCCGCGGTCATGGTGCTCGGACTCGCCGGAACCGCCCCCGCCCACGGGGCGACCGCCCCGGCCCCGCCCGCCGAGGGCCGCGTCCTCGGCGCGGACCGGGCCGAGGCCATACCCGGCCGGTACATCGTGGCCCTCGACGACGCGCCCTCGATCGCCGCGGGCACCACCGCCGCCGACCTGGTCGCGGAGCACGGTGGCACGGTGCGCACCGTGTACTCCACCGCCTTCAAGGGCTTCGCGCTCAGGGCGACCGCCGCCCAGGCGAAGAAGCTGGCGGCCGAGCCCGGCGTCCGCTACGTCCAGGCCGACGCCGAGGTCCGGACCACCGGGACCCAGCCCAACCCGCCCTCCTGGGGCCTGGACCGGGTCGACGGCGTCAAGGACTCCTCGTACGCCTACCCCAACGAGGGCGAGGGCGTGACCGCGTACATCGTGGACACGGGCCTCTACCGCCAGCACACCGACTTCGAGGGCCGGGCGTCCTCGGGGTACGACTTCATCGACAACGACGCCGACTCCGCCGACTGTCAGGGACACGGCACCCACGTCGCCGGCACGGTCGGCGGCAAGAGCTTCGGCGTCGCCAAGAAGGCGAAGCTCGTCGGCGTTCGGGTGCTCAACTGTCAGGGCACCGGCTCGACTTCGCAGATCGTCGCGGGCATGGACTGGGTCGTCCGCAACGCCCAGAAGCCGGCCGTCGCCAACCTGTCGCTCGGCGGCGGCGTCGACCGGGCCATGGACGACGCGGTCCAGGGCGCGATCAACGCCGGCATCCCGGTCGCGGTCGCCGCGGGCAACGACAACCGGGACGCGTGCAACACCAGCCCCGCACGGTTGCCCGCCGCCATCACCCTCGGCTCCACCGACAGCAACGACGGCCGCTCCAGCTTCTCCAACTACGGCCGCTGCCTGGACCTGTTCGCCCCCGGCGGCTCCATCGTCTCCACGCGCATGGGCGGCGGAGCCCAGACCATGAGCGGTACGTCGATGGCCACCCCGCATGCCGCGGGCGCGGCGGCGATCCACCTCTCCGCCCATCCCGACGCCACCCCGCAGCAGGTACGGGACGCCCTGGTGAACAACGCCCTCTCCGGCGTCGTCACCAACCCCGGCTCCTCCTCCCCGAACAGGCTGCTGGACGTCACCGACCTCGGCGGCGGCCCGTCCGAACCCGGCAAGCCGGTCGCCGCGTTCACCTCCCAGTGCTCCACCACCACCCCGGCCTGCACCTTCGACGCCTCCGGCTCCACCGACCCGGACGGTGACATCGCCTCCTACGCCTGGGACTTCGGCGACGGAACCGAGGGCGAGGGCGCGAAGCCGTCCCACACCTACACCAAGGCCGGCACCTACGCCGTCGAGCTCACCGTCACCGACGACAGCGGCGAGATCGACACCCTGACCAAGCAGGTCACCGCCGGCACCACCGAGCCCTCGCCCGGCCAGGCCCCGACCGCCTCCTTCGCGCTCTCCTGCTGGTACGGCGACTGCTCCTTCGACGCCTCCGCCTCCAGCGACCCGGACGGCGACATCGCCTCGTACGCCTGGAAGTTCGGCGACGGCACGACCGGCTCCGGCGCCACCGTCACCCACCGCTACCCGTCCGTCCAGCGCACCTACACCGCGCAGCTGACCGTCACGGACCGGGGCGGGCGCACGGGCACGACCTCCCGCCAGGTCTCCTGCTTCGCCTTCTCCGGCGGCCAGCCGCTCTGCTTCGCGGGCTGACAGCCGTACGCAGGGAAAGCCGTGAGCCGCGGCGGGCCCGGGAGACCCCCGGGCCCGCCGCGGCTCCGCCGTAGGTCAGCGGTCGTGCCGGGCCGGCCGGCCATCGCCGCCTTCAGCGTCGACGCCGGGTTGGTCGGTCACCGGCGCTGGAGGCCCTGGACTTGGCCTGTACTTGTCAGGGTGTCGAGGTTTCGCTCTAGACTTCGATCAGTGTTCGGTGGGGCCGGATACGGTCGGCGGGGGAGCCCCGCACGGATGATGGGGTAGACAGTGATTCTGAAGACGTTCGGCTGGTCGTTCGCGGTGACCGCGCTCGGCCTCGTCGTGGCGGTGCTGTACGGGGGGTGGGCGGCCTTCGGGGTCGTGGCGATCCTGTCCATCCTCGAGATCTCGGTGTCCTTCGACAACGCCGTGGTCAACGCCGGGATCCTGAAGAAGATGAACGCCTTCTGGCAGAGGATCTTCCTCACCATCGGTGTGCTCATCGCGGTCTTCGGCATGAGGCTGGTCTTCCCCGTCGTGATCGTCGCGATCAGTGCCAAGGTCGGCCCCATCGAGGCCGTCGATCTCGCGATCAACGATGCCGAGCGTTACGAACAGCTCGTCACCGACGCCCACCCGTCGATCGCGGCCTTCGGCGGCATGTTCCTGCTGATGATCTTCCTCGAGTTCATCTTCGAGGACCGTGACATCAAGTGGCTCGGCTGGCTGGAGCGCCCGCTGGCCAAGTTCGGCAAGATCGACATGGTGTCGGTCTGTATCGCCCTGATCGTCCTGGCGATCAGTGCCATGACGTTCGCGACCCAGGCCCACCAGCACGGCGGCCTGCATGTCGACAAGGCGTCGACGGTCCTCCTCTCGGGCGTCTTCGGTCTCATCACGTACCTCGTCGTCGGCGGTCTCTCCGGCTACTTCGAGAACAAGCTGGAGAAGGAAGAGGAGCGCGAACACGAGGCCGAGGAAGAGGCCAGGAGGAGCGGCCGGCAGGTCCCCGTGGTCCTGATGGCCGGCAAGGCGGCGTTCTTCATGTTCCTCTACCTGGAGGTCCTGGACGCGTCCTTCTCCTTCGACGGCGTCATCGCCGCCTTCGCGATCACCAACGACATCGTCCTGATGTCGCTCGGCCTCGGAATCGGCGCCATGTACGTCCGTTCGCTGACGGTCTACCTGGTCCGCCAGGGCACCCTCGACGACTACGTCTACCTGGAGCACGGCGCGCACTACGCGATCGGCGCGCTGGCCGTGATCCTCATGATCTCCATCCGCTACCAGATCCCCGAGGTGGTCACCGGTCTCATCGGTGTCCTGCTGATCGCCGGGTCCTTCTGGTCCTCCGTCCGCCGCAACCGCAGGCTGGCGGCGGACGGCGGGAAGCAGACGGGTCCCCCCGAGAAGGCCGGGGCTCCCTCCGGCGTCTGAGCCGGGGCGGACCGAGGTCCGGCTCGCGCGGAAACCCGGGCCGGCCGTGGGGCTGCCAGTCGTCGCAGGCCGGGGCCCAGTGGCCGGTAACCGCCGCCGAACACGTAGACTCCGTGGAATGAGTGTGCGCCGTATCACCCCTGGACGCCCGCGAACCAAGCCCGCCGAGGAGCGGCGTGCCGACCTCTTGGACTCGGCCGAGAGGGTGTTCGTCGAGCGGGGCATCGACGCTGCTCGGATCGATGAGATCGCCGAGGGCGCGGGTATCGCGATCGGCACCTTCTACCTGTACTTCAGTTCCAAGCGCGAGATCATGCTCGCCGTACAGGCCCGCTTCATCGATCGGCTGGTCGAACGGCAGAACGCAGCGGTGCGGAGCCTTCCCGCCGACGACTGGGTCGCACGCGTGGACGCCTGGCTCAGTGACGCGGTCCGCGTCTACCTGGAACATGCCGAACTGCACGATGTGCTGTACGGCCACACCCCGATCAACGCGTCGACGGAGATCGAGGTCAGTCCCACGAACGCGCACGTCGAAGCGTTCCGGCAGCTCATCTCCGAGCGCCCCGACCCGCCGGCGGACGCCCCGGACCCCGCCATGGCGGCGCTCTTGATCTACAGCGCCTGGTACGGCGGCACCCACGCGCTGCTGCACCACGAGGCCGAGGACATCGACCGCCTGGCCGATGAACTCATCGCCGACATCACCGACCTCGCCCACCGCTACCTGCGCGCCGAGGTCTGAGCCACCGGGCCCGAGCACCGCGCGAACCGATACCCGCCGCCGACGACCCCTGTGCGGGGCCGACGGCAGCGGTGCGGTACGGGCGACGGATGGCCGGCGGGTTGCTCTCCGGAGATCCGTCACGTGTCGCCGGTCAGCCGTTCACCGGGGCGATGCGCCAGTGACGGGCCCGCTCGTACTGTGAGCTCAGCCGTGAGAACGCCCCACCGGCGCGCAGCAGTTCGTCCCTGGTGCCGGCCTCCACGACCCGGCCGTCATCGAGCGAGACCACGTGGTCCGCGGTGGCCAGGGTGGCGGGACGATGGGCGATCACGATCACCGTGCGGTCGGGGTCGTCGCCGAGGTTGGCGATGGCCCGGGTGACCGCGGCCTCGTTCTCCGGGTCGAGGGCGGAGCTGGCCTCGTCCACCAGGACGATCCGCGCCCGCTTGAGCATCGCCCGGGCGATCGCGACGCGCTGGCGTTCGCCGCCCGACAACTGCGCCCCACCCTCGCCCACCCGGGTCTGCCAGCCGGCGGGAAGCCGCTCGATCACCTCGTCGAGCCGTGCCGCGGCGGCGGCCTCCCGCAACTCGTCCCAGGTCGCGTCCGGGCGTGCCAGGCGCAGGTTGTCCTCGATGGTGTCGTCGAACAGGTAGACGTCCTGGAAGACGATGGCGATCTCGTCGAGCAGGGCGCTCGGGTCGAGTTCGCGCACATCGACGCCGCCCACGCGCACCTGGCCCGAGTCGACGTCGAAGAACCGGGCGATGAGCCGGGTCGCCGTCGTCTTCCCGGACCCCGACGGCCCGACCAGGGCGGTGGTGGTGCCCGGTCGGCAGCGCAGGGTCACGTTCTTCAGAGCGGGGGTGTCGCCGCCCGGGTAGGTGAAGGTGACGTCTGTGAGCTCGACGTCGGCCTTCGCGATCAGACGTACCGGCTCGGCCGGAACCGGCAGAGCCGGAGTGGCCAGCAGCTCCTCGATGCGCCCGATCTGGTTCCGCAACGCCCGCAGCGCGCCGATGAGTTCGATGAGATTGCCGAGCGGCTCCAGGAAGCGGGCGGCGAGCACGAGCAGCACGATCGCCGTGGCGACCTCGATACGCCCGCTGAGCATCAGCTGGGCGGTCAGGGCGAGCACCGCGACGAACCCCGCCATGATCACGCCCGTGTAGACGAAGAACGGCTGCCGCGCACGGCGCATCCCGTCGCGGTAGGTCTCGCGGTGATCCTCCAGCGCGGCGCGCATCCGGGGCGTGCCGTCGGCGTGGCCCGCGGCGCGCAGCACCGGCTGGGCCTGACCCAGCTCGATCGCCCGACTGGCCACCCCGGCCGCCGCCTGCTCCAGCTCGCTCTCGGTGATCTCGGCGATGCGTGCGGCCCGCCGCAGGGCCAGGTAGGCGACCAGCGCGATCGCGCACAGCAGCAGCGCCATCCGCCAGTCGACCGTGAACGTCACGACGACGACCGTCGCGGGCAGCAGCGTCGAGGTGATCACGGGCCCGCCGATGGTCACGGCCAGATGCGCGGCGCTGCCGACGTCCGCGGTCACCCCGCGCGCGAGCCGGGCCTTGTGCTCGGCGGTGAACCAGCCCAGCGTCAGCGTGCTCACATGGTGCATCAGCCGTCGGCGCAGTTGCGCCGCGAGCGCGCCCGCGGCCGCGAAGCCCACCGGGGTGGCGATGATGCTCAACGCCGCGTACAGCGCCGCGCCGACCGCGCCGAGCACCAACCACGGGGTGGCGGCGCCGACGTCCGGTTCGGGCCGCACGACCGCGTCCAGGATCGGGATGAGCAGAGCGAGCAGCAGGCCCTGCAGGATCGCCTGCGCAGCGGTGAGCAGCCACAGGCGGGCCAGCAGCTTCGGATTCGGCCAGAGTCGGTACAGGCGGCGGATCACGCGAGCACTCCTTCCTGTGCCGCCCACAGCCGGGCGTACAGCCCGTCCCGGGCGAGCAGTTCGTCGTGGCGGCCCTGTTCGACGAGCCGCCCGTGGTCGAGTACGAGGATCTGGGCCGCGCCCGCGATGGTGTGCAGCCGGTGGGCGATCACGATCACCGTCTTGCCCACCGCCAGGTTGGACAGCGCCTCCTGGACCGCGGACTCGCTGTCGGCGTCCAACGCGGCGGTCGCCTCGTCGAGGACCACGATCGGCGCCCCGGACAGGATCGCCCGGGCGATCGTCAGCCGCTGGCGTTCACCGCCGGAGAGACTGCCGCCGCCCGAGTCGAGCAGCGTGTCGTACCCGTCGGGCAGACCCGCGATCACCTCGTGGATGTGCGCGGCCTCCGCTGCCGCGCGGACCTCGGCGTCGCTCGCCCCGGGGCGGCCGATGCGGATGTTCTCCGACACGCTGTCCCGCAGCAGGGCGACGTCCTGGAAGACCAGCGACATCGACGCCAGCAGTTTCGCGGACGGGATCGAGCGCACGTCCACCCCGCCGACCCTGATCGCCCCCTCGGACACCTCGTAGAAGCGGGGCAGCAGGCCGGCCAGGGTCGACTTGCCGGCTCCCGACGGGCCCACGATGGCGGTCACCCCGCCCGGCGGACAGACGGCGCTGATGTTCTCGACCGCGTTGGTCACCCCGTCGTACGAGAAGGAGACCCGGTCGAACTCGACACCGTGGCCCTCGGGCGTCAGCGGAGTCGCGGGCTCGGGCAGCGGTGTGCGGGACAGCAACTGCTCGATGTTCGAAGCGCCCATCCGGCCCTTGCGCACGCCTTGGGCGGCGGTGACGGCGGGCAGGATGGAGTTGGGCAGCCCGATGGCGACGACCAGGAACGTCACCAGGTCCGCGACGCCGAGCGACCCGCGGTCGACGAGGAACAGGCCCACGGCCGCCACGGCGGTGAGGACGGCCATCTCCGAGCCGAACAGCCGCGAGACCGCGGAGCTGTGGCGCACCTCGGCGACCCAGGCCGCGAACGCCTCGGTGTGCTCGTCCACGGCGTCGTCGTAGCGGCGCAGGACACGGCCCCCGGTGCCGAACGTCTTGACCACCTGGATCCCGTCGGCGTACTCGACGCTGGCGGCGCTGATGCGCGCGTCGGCGACGACCAGTCGGTTCATATGGGTCGTCATGGAGCGCATCGAGATGCGGAAGAAGACGCCCATCAGCAGGAGCACACCCAGCACGACGAAGGCCATGCGGACGTCGACGAAGAGCAGATAGCCGGTCGCGACGGCCGTCACGGTGGTCGCCCCGACCAGCTGTCCCAGGGCGTGCGCGATGACCTCGTGCATCTCCTCCAGGTCACCGGTCATCGCCCGCTTGACCTTGCCCGAGCCGGCCGAGCGGAACCAGCCCAGCGGCAGCCTGCCGAGATGCGTCACGATCCGCACCCGTACGTCGTGCAGGATCTTCGCGTCCGCGTAGTGCCCCACCCGGGCGGACTGCACGAACAGCACGAGCCAGAGGCCCGCACCCGCGGCCCCGATGCCGACCCAGGTCCAGATGGCGGTGTGCGACGGAGTGGGGTCGTCGAGCATGAGCCGCGCGATCTCGGCCACGGCGATGTAGGGCACGATGCCCGCCGCCGCACTCAGGCACGACAGCACCGCACAGATGACGAGATGGTTTCGGATCGGGGCGAGCAGACGCATTAACGCGCCGGGCCCGGCCAGCCCAGGAGTCTGCGATGTTGATCGTTTCATTAGGGTACCCTAACATGGCGACTGAGCCTCATTCAATAAACATGCGCGTCATCCCGCACGCAGCTCTGTCCGGGGTGACGCCCTCACGGCCTCCACCGAAGGGAACGTCCCGTCATGTTCCGACCGCACTTCGACCCCCCGTCACCGAGCCGCCGCTCCCGTGCCGCTCCCCACCACCCCCGCGCCGCCGTGGTCAGCGCGGTCGTCGCTCTCACGGCGGTCGGTGCCACCGGGTGCGCGGGCGTCGAGGCGGGCCCACGCCCGGACGACAAGGCGAGCCGCATCACCTTCGAGTCCTGTAGTCGCACCGTCCAGCTCGACCGGGCCCCGCAGCGGGTGGCGATCACCACGGACGCCATAGCCGACACCCTGTTCGCGCTCGGCGTCGGCGACCGGATCGTCGCGAAGACACGCGGCGAATCCGCCCCCGCGCCCGAACTGAAGGAGCGCCTCGCCGCGCTGCCGAGTCTCGGGACGCGTAATCCGAGCGTCGAGGCGCTGATCGCCGCCAAACCCGATCTCCTGATCACCGATCAGGTCGAGAAGGTCTCCGGCAAGCAGGGCAGCCCCAGCATCGCCGAACTGAGGGAACTGGGGATCGCGACCTATGTGGTCGGCGGCGGTTGCGCCGCGGACCTGCGCTCGGACACCTCCGGACTGGACGCGCTCGACGCCGACCTGCACCAGCTCGGCACGGTCTTCGGCGTGACGGACCACGCGCACGACCTGGCCGACGAGCTGCGCGGCGAACTCGACGCCGTACGCCGCAAGACCGCGAAGGAGCCCGAGCGCAAGGTCGCCGAGCTCTCCCAGGTCGCCGGCCAGCTCTACGTGACCAGCGGCGGCCTCGCCAACGACGTGCTCGAACGGGCCGGCGGGACGAACGTCTTCGCCGACCTGCCGGGCCAGTACGCCCCGGTCAGCCCCGAACAGATCGTCGCGCGCGACCCCGAGGCCCTCGTCGTCGACAACTTCACCGCGACGGAGAAGGGCCGGAACGAGGCGCTCGCGTTCCTGAAGCGCACGTTCCCCACCGTCGAAGCGGTCAAGAAGGAGCGCGTGCTCGTCATCGACGCGGCCAGGACCGGAGCACGCGGCAGCACGCGACCGGTGTCAGGCGTCACCGAGATCGCGGCCTTCCTGCACCCGACCCCGTTCCGCTCGCAGTAGGGGCCCGCGATGCACAGGCAGAACTCCAGCACGCTCGTCACCGGCGCCGACGAGAGCCCGCGGGGCGACCCCGGGCCGACTCCGATCCGCGGCGGCCGGTCCTTCTCCCTCCCCGTCGTCGCGCCCCTACTGCTCGCCCTCCTCCTCGTCACGGTCTGCGTGGCCGTGTCCGTGGGATCCGTCGGTGTGCCGTTGGGAACCGTCACCCGGGTCACCGCCCACCACCTGACCGGGCTCGGGGCGACCCCCGGCGTCATGGACGACCAGATCGTGTGGAACCTGCGGATGCCGCGGGTCCTGCTGGCCGCCGCGGTCGGGGCGGGGCTCGCCGTCGTCGGTGTCACTCTCCAGGCGACCGTCCGCAATCCCCTCGCCGACCCCTATGTGCTCGGCGTCTCCGCGGGCGCCGGACTGATGGCCTCCATCGCCATCACCCTCGGATCGGTGGCGGTGGCCGGGCTCTCCACGTCGGCGGCGGCCTTCGTCGGCGCGCTCGTGGCGATGGCCGCGGTCCTCGGACTGTCGCGCCGCGCCGGCCGCGTCATCCCGAGCCGCCTGATCCTCGCCGGGGTCACCCTCTCCTACCTGTTCAGCGGAGCCACCAGCTTCGTCATCTTCCGGAGCGGCAACGCGGACGCGGCGCACTCGGTGCTGTTCTGGCTGCTGGGCTCCCTCTCGGAGTCGTCGTGGTCGAATCTCGTGCTGCCGGCGGCGGCCGTACTGGTCGTCGGCGTCCATCTGCTGGCGCGGTCCCGGACGCTCAACGCCCTCGCGGCCGGTGACGACGCGGCGCTCTCGCTCGGCGTCCCCGTGCACCGCGTCCGCATCCATCTCCTGGTCGTCGCCTCGCTCCTGACCGGCGTCCTGGTCGCGGTGTCGGGCGGGATCGGCTTCGTGGGGCTCATCGTTCCCCATCTCGTACGGCTGGTCGTGGGCCCGGACCACCGGCGGCTGCTTCCCGTCGCCATGCTCGTCGGCGCGATCTACCTCGTCGTCGTCGACCTGCTCTGCCGCGTTCTCGTCCGCCCGGAGGAACTGCCCGTCGGGATCGTCACCGCCGTGCTCGGCGCGCCGGTCTTCCTGTGGCTGCTGCGACGTTCGGAGGCGTCATGAGACTCGCCCTGTCCGGCGTCGGCGTCCGGATCGGCTCCACCCCGATCGTCATGGAGTGCGACCTCACCGTCGCCGACGGCGAACGCGTCGGCCTCGTCGGACCCAACGGCAGCGGCAAGACCTCGCTGCTGCGCACGGTCTACCGCGCGCTCGACCCCTTCGCCGGCCGCGTCGCCCTGTCCGGGGACGACGTCACGGATCTCAGCCAGCGCGAGGTCGCCCGACGGGCCGCGCTCGTAGCCCAGGACAGCGCCCCGGACTTCGACTTCACCGTGGAGGAAGTCGTGGCCATGGGGCGCGGACCGTGGCTCCGGGCCTTCGAGTCGGCGACCGGGGGCGGGGACGCGAAGGTCACCGCCGCACTGGAGCGGGTCCACCTGACGGAGCACCGCGCCCGCAGGCTCTCCACGCTGTCCGGCGGTGAACGGCAGCGGGCCCTGGTCGCGCGTGCGCTGGCCCAGGAGAGCCCGCTGCTCCTCCTCGACGAACCGACCAACCACCTCGATGTGTACGCGGCGCTCGAACTCCTGGAACTGGTACGGGATCTGGGGCGCGCGACGCTGTGCGTGCTGCACGACCTCAATCTCGCGGCCGCCTACTGCGACCGGCTCTACGTCCTGCACCGCGGGCGGATCGTCGCGGACGGCCCGCCGGCGGAGGTACTCAGCCCCGAGCTCGTCCGGACGGTCTTCGGAGTCGCCTGCACCCATCTGACCCACCCGGTCACCGGTGGCCTGCTCCTCGCGTTCTCACCACACCAGGACCCCTCGGCCGCCCCGGCCGCCGCGCTCGGTGAGAGAAGCGCATCGATGAGCAGCCCAGGTGCGGCCCTACCCGGCGGGAGCCCGGGCGGAATTCAGCAGTGACCATCGTCATGAACACCACCGCCAGGTAACTGCATAAAAATCTTTCACGACCCGTCACAGAGGCGGCCGGGCGCTCTGAGAGCAGGTCGTCAGGGCGGTCTGTTCGGGCTGCTTCGGCACCATGATTCCTCCTGTTGACGGCAGTCGAAACCGTGGTAACAATTCCCTCCAGGTTCCGGATCACCTGTCGATGAACATCATCGAACCGGCCTTCCGGGGCGCTCTCGGATTACCTCGGATTACGCGAAGTCATCGGCATTGTGAAGTGATTCTCACGAAGCCGTAAGCCCGAAGCGCTCGTTCCCATGCGTCGTCCAAACGAAAGGCGAATCACCCGATGGTTGATCGTGTGAATGTCATACCGTTAACGGAACGCCAGGATGCAGACCAAGCCGAGGCGGCCATCGTCCAGATCGACGAAGTGCTGATCCTTCTCCAGGAGCTCGGTGACGTCGCACGCCGTGCACGCAAGGATCTGGTCTCCCCGCGGCACCGGGGCTCCCACGGCGTCCCGGTCCAGGCGACGCCCCCTGGAGCGCCACGTCCGCCGACACGGTCCGAGAGCGATTCCACCGGCGAGGCCGGGACCCGGGACAACCGGCCCGGCGCCACCCAGAAGCCCCTGACGCTCACCCGGCGTCAGGAGGAAGTGCTCAACCTGCTGGCCCAGGGCCTGTCCAACCGCCGGATCGGCCGGGCCCTGCATATCACCGAGCAGACGGTGAAGGCCCATCTGCACATGGTTTACCACAAGCTCGGCGTCGCGGACCGTACCGAGGCCGTGGTCCTGGCCATGCGCCAGGGACTGGTCCAGCACCAGCGCCGGGAGGACACGCCTACCTGACCGGCCCGCACGCGGGGGCGAGTGTTCCGCCGTGACCGGTGAGAAGGCACGGGCAGGGAGAGGGCGCGGTCCCGGCCGGGCGAAGGCTCGGCCGGGACCGCTCGCCGTCAGACCGCGGTGTGGGGGACGGCCTCGATCAGCGACGCGTTCAACTCCTGGGCCAGCGGCGCGACCTGGACGACACGTAGCCCCGCCCGGGCGCAGAGCGCGGTGTACTCCGCCCCGGTGCGCTGCCGGCCGCCGATGGTGACCAGCATGTGCAGATCGGTCAGATACGGGTTCTCCAGGGCGGCGTGGTTGAGGCTGTCCGCGTCGGCGACGTCGGGCAGCACCGGCTCGGCGATGAGCAGCGTGCCGTGGTCGGGCATGGCGGCCCGGACCCGGCTCAGGATCGTCGAGGCGCGTTCGTCGTCCCAGTTCAGCACCACGTTCTTGATGAGGTAGAGGTCGGCGCCCTCGGGCACCTCGGCGAAGAAGTCTCCCGCGACCGCGCGGCACCGCTTCTCCAGACCGGACGCGCTGATGGTCTCCCGCGCTCGCGCGGTCCCGGCCTCGGTCTCGTACACGGTGCCGGTCAGCCGAGGGTGCCGTTCGAGGAACGCGGCGAGCAGCGTGCCGTCGCCACCCCCGACGTCGACCACCGTGCCGAAGCGGCTCAGGTCGTAGGCCCCGGAGATCGCCTCGGCCATCTCCACCGGCAGATGGCGCTTGCTCATCGCCGCGTGGAACAGGGCGGCCAGTTCCGGTTTGCCCGCCAGGTAGTCGTACACCGGCTCGCCGAAGTGCGTGTCGAACGCGGGTCGGCCCGTGCCCAACGACTCCCCGAGATTCAGCCAGTTGCGCTGGAAGACGTCGTGGGTGAGGAAGGCGGCGAAGTCCAGCAGCGACGCCGGGGTGTCCCGGCGCAGCAGTGCCCCCGCCTCGGTGAGTGCGAAGCGTCCGGGCCGGGACTCGACACACAGGCCGAGGGAGGCCAGGGCACGCAGCAGCCTGCCCAGCTGTTCGGCGGGCACTCCGCAGGCGAGCGCCAGGTCGTCGGTCCCGGCCTCGCCGTCGCCGATACGGTCGGCCAGCTCCAGCCGCGCGGCAGCTCCTACGGCCTGGGTGGCCAGCGTCCCGAAGATCGCTGATATCACGGTGCGGCGGGCGTCGGCCTCGGTCGTCATGAACTCACCATTCCTTCTGCGTCGTTGCTTGAGGGCCCGTGATGGACAAGGTGTGGTGGAAGATGTTCAACGGATCCCACTTCGCCTTCACTTCTTGCAGCCGGGGATAGTTCTCGCCGTAATACAGCTCGTGCCAGGGAATGCTGGACGTGTTCCACTGCGGATCCGCCAGATCGATGTCCGCGTAATTGATGTAGGCACCCGTGTTGACATCGTTCGGCACCGGGACGCCGCCCGTCGAAGCGTGTATGTCCCGGTACAGTTCGCGGATCCACCGCATATGCCGGTCGTCCTCGGCGGGGTCCTTCCAGGTGACCATGTAAAAGGTCTTCACCAGGGCGCCCCGCGGTATGGCCGTGGCGGTGGTGGGCACGGCATTGACCCTGCCGCCGTACGCGATGTACTCCACCGCCGCGTACGTGCCTCGGTAGTCGTCGCGGGTCAGGTGCCCGTGAAGAGTGGCGAGCTGTTCCGGAGAGTGCGGGGCGCGCAGATCCGCCGACTTGACCTTGCACCGGAGTCCGATGGCGGTCGGACCGGTGTCGGGGACCGCCAGATACCGGCTCGCGGCCAGCCACGGCAGGGACGTGCGCCGGACGGTCGGAGCGGTGCCGACGCCGGCACCGAGCGCTTCGAGGAACGCGTCCATGCGGGCGTGGGCGCGCGGTGAGTCCACGGGCAGATGGGCGTGGAGGGTGAGGTCCCCCGCCGAGCGATGGGGGCAGTCGAGCAGGGCGTACAGGTCGGCGTCGGGCGAGTCGACCGCGCTGTTCGCCAGCTGCCAGCGCAGGAAGTTGCCGGTCAGCCGGACGAAGTCCGTCTCGGTGAGCCCGTCCCATGGCCAGCGCGCCTCCGCGATGTGCAGAGCGCTCGGCGGGCGGGGCAGCAGGCCGGCCGGATCGGTTCCCCGCGCGTCCGGGGAACGCATCCAGTACCGGGTGACCACGCCGAAGTTGCCGCCGCCGCCCCCGGTGTGCGCCCACCAGAGATCGCGGTTGGGGTCGCTCTCCTCGCGGGTCGCCACCACCGTCGACACGTTCCGGTCCTGGTCGACGACGACCACTTCGACCGAGTACAGGTGGTCGACGCTGAGCCCCAGCATCCGGGAGAGCGGTCCGTAACCGCCGCCGCTGATGTGCCCGCCCGCGCCCACGCCCATGCAGAAGCCGACGGGGATCGTGACTCCCCAGTGGTGGAAGAGGGCGTCGGTCATCCTCCCCACCGAAGCGCCCGCCTCGATGACGAAGGCGTTGCGCTCGCGGTCGAAATCGACGCGGGACATGGGGGAGAGGTCCAGGACGATCCGCACGTCGGGCGCGGCGACGAAGTTCTCGCCGCAGTGCCCGCCCGACCGGACGGCGATCCGCTTCCCGGCCTCGACCGCTTCACGGACCGCTTCCTCGACCTGTCGCGGCGAATGGGCCAGCCGGAAATAGTCCGGCTTTGCTAGGAACCGGTAGTTGTAGGCGTGGCGAAGATTCTCGTAGCGAAGATCGTCGGGTGTGACGATCGTGGAAATCGGCGTCGGGTCGGATAACACATCTTCCTCATCACCGTAACTGTCGTCGCGTTTCATGGGTCTGTCCGTCATCTCCGCCGTTCGATCCGCGCGAGGGAGCGACCGTGAACCATGATGAGCCGTCCCGGAACGCGCCTCTGGTCGTTGGGTCACCGTACTCCGGCAGAGCAGCCCGCCCGGGCGAACATAAACGAAGGTTCGAGCTGTTTAGACCCGGCGATCTAGACCCGTTGCCGGTGCCGGACAGACGCCTGTAAAGTCCGGAACCACCAAAACGGACAGGTGATTGCACGATCCCTGACAGGGTTCATCGGCAGTGATACGAAAGAGGCGTGGTATGAGCAGTGCAGCCAGTGATCCCGTCTTCGCGGACCGTCTGCTGAACGACTGGCTGAGCAGCGTGGGGCTCGGAATCGAGTATTCCCGGGCCGAGGCCAACACACTGTACTTCCGGGACGAGAACGATCAGGAAGTAGCGGTGCTCGACCAGGTGTGTGGATTCGGATCGCTGATATTCGGCCATAACAACCCGGACATCACGGAGCACGCGAAGTCCGTGCTGGACCAGCAGATTCCGGTGCATGCCCAGCTGTCCCGGCAGTCGCACGCGAACGAGATAGCCACCGTGTTGAACGCGATCGTGCGGCGGGAGGTGCCGGGCGAGGACAACGGATACGCGGCGATATTCGCCAACAGCGGTGCCGAGGCCGTCGAGATCTGCGTGAAGCACGCGGAACTGGAACGCCGTGCCCGGATCGTGAAGCTCACGGACGACATCGCCCGGCACATCGAGGAAGCGCGGGAAGCCGTCGGCGCCGGGCGGGCGACCGTCGTCGAGAATCCGTACGTTCCGGTCGGCCGCGGGCGCGACGACAGGGAAAAGCTCGAACAGCTGATCGCGGAAATCGACCGCAGGAACGCGGAGCTGGTCGCGCGGGGGCCGGTCCATCTGGCGCTGGAGAACGCCTTTCACGGCAAGCTGGTCGCCAGTGTGCAGCTCACCCAGAATCCGCACTGGCGACTTCCCTTCACCGCCCTGTCCTCCTCGACCCGCTTTCTCCACCCGGACCGGCCGAAGGAGATGAAGGCGGCTGTCGAGGAGCTTCGCGAGAACCTGCTGGACATCGTGGTGGACGACGATGCGGTGACCGTGGTGGAGCGGGAATTTCCCGCCATCGGGGCGTTCTTCGTCGAACCCGTCCAGGGCGCGAACGGCATGCGCCCCTTGTCCGAGGTTTCGGCGCGCGAGATCAGGGAGGTGTGTGACGCGGTCGGGTGCCCTCTGATCGTCGACGAGATACACAGCGGCATGGGCCGGACGGGCGCCTTTCTCGCCAGTTCGCACATGGGTCTGCGGGGCGACTATTACACCCTGGCGAAGAGCATCGGCGGAGGAATCGCCAAGAACGCGGTGGCCCTCTTCCGCCAGGACCGATTCCGCCCGGAATTCGAGGTCATGCACAGTTCGACCTTCGCCAAGGACGGATTCTCCGCGTCCATCGCCCTGAAGGTGTTGGAGATGCTGGAGGCCGACGACGGCCGGGCGTACCGGGTCGCCGCCGAACGGGGGAGTCGGCTGAAGGAGATGCTCGGCTCGGTCCGGGCCGACTTCCCGGAGGTGGTGGACACGGTCGCCGGCCTCGGCCTCATGGTCGCGCTGGAGTTCACGGACCAGACTCGGGCGTCGTGCGAGGTGCTGCGGGAGAAGGCCGGCGCGGGCATGCTCGGATACGTCGTCGCGGGCCACATCCTGCGGGAGCACCGGATACGCGTCCTGCCGGTCGGGCCCGTGGGGAACTCGGTGCGGTTCGAACCCTCGATCCATCTCACGGACGCCGACATCGCCCGTACGGAGTCCGCGCTGCGTGATGTCTGCACGATCCTCCGCGACCAGGACGGCCACCGTCTCCTGCCCTGACGGGGGGACGAGGGCGTGCCCGTCGATGGCCGGCGGGCACATCGCCCGCGCGGCTCACGTTCACGATCAGTCGAACCGGCAGAGAGGTTTCCCCATGAGCAGTGCGGTATCCGCCGAGTCATTGGTGTCGGGACTGATGGAGCACGCGCTCAGTGCGGCATGCGCGGCGTCGGTGCGCGCGGCGGTGACCCTGGGCCTGCCAGAGGCGCTCGGCGACGAGGCGGCGACGGCCGACGAACTCGCGTCGGCGGTCGGCGCGCATCCGGCGGCGCTTCGGCGACTTCTGCGGTCGCTGACGTCCTACGGTGTGTTCGCCGAGACGCCGGCGGGCTCGTTCGCCCACACCGACACGTCGCTCGTCCTGCGGGAGGACGCACCGAACAGCGTCAAACACCTGGTGCTGTGGTGCACCGAGCCGTGGCTCTGGTCGCTGTGGGGGGATCTCGACGAGGCGGTCCGGACCGGGGGCGAGGTCTTCACCAGGGCGCACGGCCGGAAGTTCTACGAGCAACTGCACGCCGAGTGGCCGGAGTCCGCGCGGACGTTCGAGCGCGCCATGACGCAGCAGACCCGGGTGTCCGCACTCGCCATCGCCGACCTGCTCCCCCTCTCCGGCGCCGGCACGATCGCCGATGTCGGCGGAGGGCAGGGACTCGTCCTCGGCACGCTGCTGGAACGCCATCCGGAGGCGAGGGGGTTCCTCCTCGACCTCCCCGACGTGGTGGCCAACGCGGATCCGCGACTGCACCCGGGCGGTGAACTGGCCGACCGCGTGACGCTGGTGCCGGGCGACTGCCTGAGGGAGATCTCCGTCGAGGCCGACGTCTATCTCTTCAAGAACATCCTGGGGGCGGACGACGACGCCTCGGTCCGGATCCTGCGCAACGCGGTGCGGGCGGCACCGCCCGGAGCCCGGATGGTCATCGTGGAGAACTTCGTCGACGACGGTCCCGGACAGCGGCTCGCCTCCGCGCAGGACCTGCGGATGCTGCTGGTCATCGGGGGACAGAAGCACACCAGGGCCGGGCTGCTGGGGATCGCGGAACGGGCCGGGCTGACCGTGCGGAACGTTCGCCCGGTCGACTCCTCCCTCCACATGATCGAGGCCACCGCCCCGGTGTAGCCGCGGACGGGCCGCACCGCCCGGACGGTGCGGCCCCGCGAACAGCGCGAGCACCCGTTCGGCCTCCGGCGTCTGACGCCGGAGGCCGAACGGGTGGGAACGACACGGATGCGGGGGCGGCGAAACGTAACGACGTCCCCTGGTGGTCAATCGACGACGACCGCCTTGGTCCGCATGAGGAATTCACCGAGGTACCCCTCGTGGGGGAGGCCGGGAAGCGTCCAGGTGGTCGGACGGTCCCCGACATGGATCTTGTCGATGGACGGCTCGGCGACCAGTGAGGTGATGAGCTCGCCGTCGTCCGTGAAAACCGTGAGCGCCAAGGTGTCGCGCAGGGCCGACAGCGCGTCGCCGTCGCGTCGCCACGGCAGCACCCAGACACACGGGAAGCCCAACTCGATCCGGGCCTGCGGGGCGTCCGGACGGTCCAGGACGAACACCGCCGGACGCAACACCGCGGAACCGTCGCCCAGTTCGTAGACGATCGTGTCCCCACCCAGCAGCGCCCGTGCGTCGCCCGCCTGGGCCCGCAGATAGGTCTCCATGGCGCGCGCGGCGGCGACCGGGCGCACCGGGAGCCTCGCGCGCTCGTCACCGGGCGGGAGCGAGGGAAGCCTTCCCAACCGGTCGGCGAGAGCCTTCGCGACGGGCTCCGGGTCGCCCTCCACGAACACCGCGGTCGCGTTCACACAACCGGTGCCGGCGTGCCCGGCGACGGAGCTCGCGATGGTGTCCAGATGGTCCAGGGCGTTCACCCCGGCTGTGATGAGGATCTTGGACCGGCCGGGCCCGAACGGCATGACCAACGTGCTGGACCCGTACTTGCGGGCCACCTCATCGGCGCCGAACGCGATGGCGACGTCCGCCTCGGCGACCAGCCGGTCGGCCGTCTCGTGGTCCGTGGGCAACAGGGCGACCTGATCATGGTCGAAGCCCGCCTGGCGCAGCGCCGAGACCAGCCGGTGGGCGGTGAACGGCTCCCGTTGCGACGGCCGGACCGCCACGCGGTAGCCGAGCGCCAGGGCGTCGAGCCACGAGGTGTGCACCGCGAGGGAGTTGGCGGGCGCGTGCACCACCAGCACCTCGCCACGACGGGTCCACACCCCGCAACCGCCTCGCGCCCGCGGGTCGCGCCAGCTGTCCACCGCGCCGATCGGACGGGCCTGACGCACACTGTCGTACGCGGTCTCCGCGTACGCGCCTACCTGCCGCGCGGTCTCCCGTACGGTGGCGATCGGCAGACCGGACACGTCGGCCACGGCCCGGGTGTAGACGTCGGAGGAGACCCCGCCCACCTGGCCGCTCGCGAAGAGCCAGCCCGCACGGGTCAGGAGCCTCCTGCGCCGCTCCACCTCCGGCGGAGCGGCCCTGCGCAGCGCCGTGATGGTCCGTTGCGCGAACAGCCAGGGCACCAGGCTCAGTTCGGCCACCGGGCTGCCCCGGACGTCATGGACGACTTCGCGGTTGCGGCTCCGGAAGGGCCCTCCGGTACCGAGTGCGGGGAGGTCCACCGGTGCGGCTGGGGCGTCTCGCACGTCAGTAGACCCCTTCGACCACGGGGAGGCGCCGAACTCCCGTACCGGCTTGAACTCGGCCACGGCGTCGCCCGGCAGGCCCAGGCGGTGCGGGTGGCGGATCCCGGTGTCCCGGTCCAGGTTGTTGGGCAGGAACAGGTTCCGGGTGACGTGATGGGTGACGACCTGGCCGCGCTCCCCGTACGGCACGTTCTTCCCGGTGTCCGGATCGATCACCGAGAACATGGAGAACGGTGACGGCGGGTCAAAGACCGGTGCGTCGTCGGCCGGCGTCCCGGGCCGCTGCGGCATCGCGCAGAAGATCATCGTGCTGCCGAAGATGCTGACGAAGTCGATCTGCGGGAAGAGCTCGGTGCGGAACAGGTGCCGGGTGTCCTCGTCCATCGAGGTGCCGCCGTAGATCACCGTGTTGACCTTCGCGTTGATCAGCTCCACCAGGTGATCGCGGCGGCAGACCGCCTCCAGGAGCGGCGGTGTGATGACCATGACGCGGATGTCCTGGCTCCGCAGGATCCATTCGATCTGGTCGACCAGGTGGGAGACGTAGGCCTTCGCCTCGTCGGCGGCCCCGCGGCCCATGACACGCTTCGCCCACCGGGGGTCGAAGTCCAGGGTGAAGAAGATGCTCCCGAAGCGGTGGGCGGTGTCCTGGGCCAGGATGCCGGCCATGTGCGGTCCGCCCGGCATGATCCCGAGCCAGTTGTCGCCCGCCGCGATGCCGTGCTCCACCAGTCGGTTGTAGTACCAGGCCCAGGACTGCTCCCGCACATCGGGCAGCATGAACACCCGCTTCGGCGCCCCGGTCGTTCCCCCGCTCTCGCCCACCACGGGCGGTGCGGGCAGCTCCGCGATGTCTCCGTACCCCCTGGGGACCAGATCCTCGATGCGCGCGTCGCGCAGCTCGTCGACGATGTTGGGGAACAGTGAGAGATCCTCCACGGTCCGCACGTCCTTGCGCGGATCAAAGTCCAGCCTTTTACTCTGTTCCTGCCAGAAAGGCGATCCCGTCGCGGGATCGAAATGCCATGCCATGGCTTCCTGAAGAAGTTCCTGCGCATCTGGCGGGCTGTCCCACGGAGTGTCGAGTGCGGATGCGGCGCGTGAGGTCATCGTCCTGCTCCTCGGCATTGTCTTTCGACGGTCGGCTGAGTGGAGGGAAAGAATGCATCCGCTCGAACTCGTGCGCCCGGACCGCTGGTCGGGCGCAGCCTCCGGAATCTCTTTGAAGGTACAAGGCCGATACCCCTCCCGCCAGCCCCCTTTCCTCGTCCGATGGATTACCTGGTTTTACAACCGTGGATCTAGACTCATTGCCGCTCGCCCGGTGGCGTGATTAGTCTGCGGGGTGCTGTTCCGATTTCCGTAAAGACGTGCGAACAGCCTCCATCCGACGGGCCGTCACATGAGTGCGGGCAGGAGTGGAAGATGAGCGAGAGCCGCTACGACGTGATCGTCGTGGGTGCGCGGTGCGCGGGGTCGCCGACCGCGATGCTGTTGGCGAGGAGGGGGTACCGGGTCCTGGTCGTGGACCGGGCGACCTTTCCCAGCGACACGTTGTCGACCCACCTCGTGCACCCACCGGGCGTCGCCGCGCTGCGCAGGTGGGGTCTGCTCGACCGGCTGGTGGCCACGGGCTGTCCGCCCATCCACACCTACGAGTTCGACTTCGGCCCGCTGGTCCTCCCCGGCGCTCCGGGTACGGAGGCCGAACCGTACGCGTACGCGCCCCGCAGGACCGTCCTGGACGCGATGCTGGTGGACATGGCGGTGGAGGCAGGGGCCGAGGTGCGTGTGGGGTTCACCGTCTCCGGGCTGGTCTCCGACGACGCCGGCCGGGTGGTGGGCGTACGGGGGCGGGGGCCCCGGGGGCCGGAGGTGACCGAGCGCGCGCGGGTGGTGCTGGGGGCCGACGGTCTGCATTCGCTGGTCGCGCGTGCGGTGGACGCGCCGCGCTACGACGAGCATCCGAAGCTGATGGTCGGTTACTACAGCTATTTCAGCGGGCTGGAGATGGAGGGGGTCTTCAAGGCCCATTCCCGTCCCTACCGGAGTTTCGGGGCATGGCCGACCCATGACGGCCTGACGCTGGTCGGCGGCTGCTGGCCGTTCGCGGAATTCAACGCCATCCGGAAGGACGTCGAGGGGAATTACTTCAAGAACTTCACCCTGGCACCGGCATGGGCGGACCGTATACGCGAAGCGAAGCGCGAGGACCGGATCGTCGGTGCGGCGCTGCCGAACTTCTTCCGCAAGCCCTTCGGACCCGGCTGGGCGCTGGTCGGCGACTCCGGCTACTGCAAGGACTTCTTCACCGCCCAGGGCATCAGCGACGCGTTCGTCTCCGCCGAGCTGTGCGCCGCGTCGCTGGACGACGCGCTGTCCGGACGCGTGCCGTTCGACGCGTCGATGGCCGCCTATCAATCCGCCCGCGACCGGCATGCGCGACCCGTCTACGACTTCACGCTCCAGGTCTCCACGCTGGACCCCCTCTCCGCGGACTTCGAGAAGATCCTGGAGGGCATCGACGGAAACCGGCAGGGCATGGACGCCTTCGCACGGGTGAACGCGGGTGTGACGTCGATGGAGCGATTCCTCGCCGACTGGGGCCCTTCCCCCGCCGCCTGAGACGCGCACGCCGACGCACGGAGACCGTCCGCTGTCCAGCGGACGGTCTCCGTGCGTCGGCGTGGCGGACGCCGGGCCGTTCAGGCGGCCCGCGCGGTGGCCGCACCCGCTGCGGCGTTCCGGTGGACCAGCTCCCCGGCCTTCCACACCCGCGCGATGCGGTCCGGGTCGGCCAGCACGGCCACGTCGGCCAGGGGATCTCCGTCCACCGCCAGAAGATCGGCGTCGTGACCGGCGGCCAGCCGGCCGGACCGGGCGCCCGGGGTCCCAGCGTGCCGGGGCCGTGGGCGGTGGCCGCCGTGATGGCCTCCAGCGGGCTCAGGCCCGCGGCGGTCAGATGGGCGAACTCGCTCGCGTGTCCGCCCCAGGAGAGCGGGCCGCCGCGGTCGCTGGTGCCCAGATCGGTGCCGAGCGCGATGGTGACGCCGGCCCTGTGCGCGATCGCGATCGCCGCGAGGTGCCGATCGGCCATCGCCGCGAAGCGGTCCCGCCAGGCGGGCGGCAGCGCGGCGGCGTTCTGCCGCAAGGCCTCGTAGATCGTGCGCGTCGGCACGAGCGTCATGCCCCGCTCGGCCATCAGGTCCGCGGTCTCCTCGTCGAGCTCCGTACCGTGCTCGATCGTGTGGCATCCCGCGTTGATCGCGGCCAGGATCCCGGCCCGCCCGTGGCAGTGCGCCGCCACGACCCGGTCGGCCCGTGCCGCCTCGGTGACGATCGCGGTCAACTCCTCGTCGCGGTACTGCTGGTGCACCGGGTTGTCCACCTCGCTCAGGACACCGCCCGAGGTACAGATCTTGATCAGTTCGGCTCCCGCCCGCAGTTGCAGGCGCACCGCGCGCACGCACTCGTCCACCCCGTCGGCGATGCGCAGCGTGCCGCCGCTCCGGCAGGGGTCGGTCACCCAGCGGTAGGGCAGGCGGTGCGCGTCGCTGTGGCCCCCCGTCTGCCCGATGACCTGGTTCGCGCTGTAGATGTTCGGGCCGGTGAAGGTGCCTTCCCGGACGGCCTCGGCGAGGACGCAGCCATGGCCGCCCATGTCCCGCAGACTGGTGAAGCCTGCGTGGAGCGCCGTCTCGGCGTCCTTGACGCTGCGCGCGACGGCCAACGCCTGGGGAGTGAGCATCAGCTCCTCGGTGCTGACCCGGCCACGGATCCCGGCGAAGTGCACATGGCAGTCCCACAGTCCGGGCAGCAGGGTGGCCACCCGGGTCGGCTGCAACGACCGGTAGTCGTCGCTCAGTTGGGCTGTCGGCCCGGCGAAGAGGATACGGCCCTCCGCGTGCACGACGCTGCCGTGCGCGACGGGTGCGCCGGCGCCGGGGATGAGCAGGTCCGCGTCGATGCGCTCTGTCATGGGCTATGCCTCCAAGGCCGTACGCCGTGCGAGATCTTCGCGGAGCGCCTTCTTGTCGATCTTGCCGATGGCGGTGGTCGGCAGCTGGGCCACGACCTCCACCCGTTCGGGCAGCTTCCAGACGGCCAGCCCGAGCCCGCGCAGGAACCGGCGAAGCTCCAGCAGCGTGGGTTCCCGACCCGTCTCAGGGACGACGTACAGGCAGACGGTCTCGCCGTACAGCTCGTGAGGAGCGCCGACGGCGGCACTGGCGCGCACGCCGGGATGGCGCGCCACCGCCATCTCCAGGTCCTCGGCGGGGATCTTCTCGCCGCCGCGGTTGATGATGTCGCGCACCCGGCCGTTGACGACGAGGGCGCCCCGGGCGTCCGGGTCGCCAGATCGCCCGTGCGGTAGAAGCCGTCCGGGGTGAACGCCTTCGCGGTGGCGGCCGGGTCCCGGTAGTACCCCGCGACGGTGTAGGGGCCCCGGGTGAGGAGTTCCCCCGTCGCGCCGTCCGGCACCGGGCGGCCGTGCTCGTCCACGATGAGCACCTCGTCCATCGGGGAGGCGGGGCGGCCCTGGGTCTCGACGATCACCGTCTCGTGGTCGTCGAGCGCCGTGTAGCAGAGCAGCCCCTCGCTCATCCCGTAGCACTGCTGGAGCGTCGCTCCCAGGACGGGGCCGATCCGGCGCGCCAGCTCGGGGGTCGGGCGGGCGCCCCCGGTCTGGAGCACCCGCAGGCTGCTGAGGTCGGCTGCCGCCCCGTCGGCGGCCGCCAGCCACTGCATGGCCACCGTCGGCACGAGAGCGCAGTGCGTCACCCGTTCGCGTTCGATCTGGGCGAGGGCCTGCCGCGGGTCGGTGGTGTCGCCGAGCACGACCGTGCCGCCCTGGGACAACGTACCGAGCACTCCGGGGCAGTTGAGGACGAAGCCGTGCGCGGCGGGCATCACCGCCAGGTAGACCGTGTCGTGCGAGACCCCCGCGATCCCGCAGGCCGTCCGCATCATGTACGCGTACCCCGCGTCGCCCCGCGGGATCACCTTCGGCGGGCCCGTGGTGCCGCCGGACAACAGGAACACGGCGGCGTCGGTCAGGGCGGACGGACGCGGGGGCCGGGCGCCCGCGACAGCGGGGCCGACCGGTCCGTCCCAGGGCCCGGCCGGATCGCACAGGGCGGCGAGGTCGACGTCGCCGGCGCCGACGTCGCCGAGGGAGAGGACATGCCCGAGGAATTCGTGTTCCGTCCGCAGCCGCCGGGCCGACTCCACGGGGTTGGCCGCCCTGCCGCCGGCGCTCACCGCGATGGCCACCGGCCGGGCGGCGCGCACCACATGGCCCAGCTCGTAGTCGCCGAACCCGGGCAGGACCAGGACCGGCGGCGCTCCGATGTCGAGCAGGGCCAGGACCAGGACCACGAACTCCGCGCGGTTCGGCAGTTGCACCACCACCCGGTCCCCGGCACGGACGCCGAGCCCCTCCAGGCGCCGGCCGGCCGTGGTGACGGCCGCGTGCAGTTCGCCGTGGGTCAGCCGTGTCGTACCGCTCACCACGGCGAGCCGGTCGGGGTGGCGCAGGCGCGCCTCACGCAGCAGATCGGCGATCCGCTCCTCGCGCCACAGTCCGGCCCTCAGATAGGCCTCGGCCCGTCGCCGGTCGATCACCGGGACGTCCCCGTCCAGCGGCCGGGCCCCGAGCGGGCTCATCGGGGGGCCTCCGCTATCCCGCGGGTCAATTGATCCACCGTGTAGTCGTCCTTGTCCCACAGATCCATCCTGACTCCGAACCGTTCGCGCAATTGAATCTCCAGGTCGGTGGTCTCGACGGAGTTGAGACCGATGTCGGCGCGGAGCCGGGTATACGGTTCGACCTCGCTCAGGGTCTGCTCCGAAATGCCGATATCGAGCAGCAACTGCTTGATGACCTCCATGGACACGGCGGCTCCCTGATTTTTGATGTCGAGGATGCAAGGCGGTGACGTTCCGCCGTTTGCGCGAAACTCCGTATGGAGCGCAGGCCGAGGCTAATCGACGCCCTTCGGCCTGACAACGGACTAGTACGCCGGTACTAGGGCCTCGTTCCGTTCCCGGCCCGGGCCACGGAGGTTGTCCATCGCTGGGGGAGAAGCGCGGTGTGGAAGGCGTAGACCGGCCTTACACCAAGCGGTGTATTTCCGATTCCGGTGAGATTTGAGAGTGTTGCGCTTGTGCCGGACGAATATTGCAAGCCTGCGGTGCGTTGTGGATGGTGACCGCGGGAAATTCGACCCGTTGATCGGCGCGCTGCCGATCCGGACTGGAGCCTATCGATGCCCGAATTCTCGGGTGACACGTGTTCAGGCGTTCGGGAAGTCATGGGGGTAGACGGTGCAACAGTCGTACGAAATTCCTTACCCGGAGCTGGGGTCCGTACTCGGTGAGCAGGAAATCGGCGTTCTGGCCCGGTTGCTCGAATCCGGGGAGAACCTGTCGGGGGGAAGATGCCGAGAGGAGTTCGAACGGTGTTTCCGCGAGTACCTCGGAGTGCCGCACGCGCTCTCGGTGACCAGTGGGACCGTGGCGCTGGAGATCGGGATACGGCTGCTCGACCTGAATGAGGGCGACGAGGTCATCGCGACCCCGCAGACGTACAAGGCCAGTGTGCAACCGCTGTTGAACTACCCGGTGAAAGTGCGCTTCTGCGATGTCGAGCCGGACACGCTCAATATCGACCCCGACCACTTCGCATCGCTGATCACCGCCCGGACCAAGGCTCTGATCCTCGTCCACTACGGCGGGCTGCCCTGCGACATGGACCGTGTCATGAAGATCGCTCGCCGGCACGGCATCACCGTCATCGAGGACTGCGCGCACGCGCTCGGCGCGGAGTACCGGGGACGCAAGCCGGGTGCGCTGGCCGACATCGGCTGCTTCAGCTTCCACTCCAGCAAGAACATCACCACCCTCGGAGAGGGCGGGATGATCACGCTGTTCGACCGGACACTGGCGGAGCGGGCGGACCGCATCCGGTCCAACGACGCCGACGCCGTCTACCGCGCGCAGGCACGCGCCATCGGAGAGTCCACCAGTGCCCACCCATGGATGATGCACCCCGGTTTCGCCTTCACCCACGACTGCTCGAGGATCCGCTACGGCGGCACGAACGCCACCCTCGCGGAGCCGAACGCGGCGGTGGGCACCGTGCAGCTGGCCAAACTCGACCAACTGGTCAGCAGGCGGGCGGAGATCGCGGCCGCCTACGGCAAGGTCCTCGAACGGTACCCCGGGGTACGGGCGCACCAGGGGCCCGAGCCGGTGCGGCACGGACACCATCTGTACACGTTCTTCGCCGACCCGGCCGACGGCATCCTGCGCAACCGGCTGGTCTCCCGGCTCGACGCACTCGGTGTGCAGATGCAGCTGCGCTACTTCCCCCTCCACCTGCTCGCCGAATGGCGGGCCAGGGGGCACGCCGCCGGGGAGTGCCCGGTCGCCGAGCGCATGTGGTTCGAGCAGCAGGTCAACCTGCCCTGCCACCCGGGCATGACCGACCGGCAGGTCGAGCAGGTCGTGGCCCGGCTCGACACCGTCCTCGGCCAGGAGGCCCGGGGCGTACCCATCGCGGAGGGAACGCCGCGGACGACGGAGGGCCGGACCCGGTGACCGAAGCAGAGCACTACGACATCGTCGTCATCGGCGGCGGCCCGGTCGGGCTCGCCTCCGCCTGGCACGCCGCCCGCCGCGGCGCGCGGGTCGCGGTCTTCGAGCAGTACGCGTTCGGCAACGAACAGTGCGGCACGAGCGGGGCGGAACGGCACTGGCGGCTGCAGTACACCGAGCCGGATCTGTGCCGGCTGACCGGGGAGGCCCTGCCGCTCTGGCGCGAACTCGAACGGGCCACCGGAAGTCGGCTCCTGCACGCGTTCGGCAGCCTCTGGTTCGGCGACGTCGACGTCGCCACCAACGAGGGCAAGATCTCCGAGACCGCGCGGACCATGGACGACCTGTCGATCCCGTACGAGTGGCTCACCGCGGCCGACATCGAGCGCCGCTACGGCTTCACCCGCCTCCCCGGCCACTTCGAGGGTTTCGTCCAGCCCGACGGCGGAGCCGTCGACGTACGCGCCACGGTGGAGGGCCTGCTGCGGCTGACCGAGGCCGCGGGGTGTGTGCTGCGGGCACACGAGCCGGTGCTGGAACTGGTCCCCGACGGCGAGGGGGTGCGGTTGCGCACGTCACGCGGCTGGTGCAGGGCGGGCAAGGCGGTGGTGGCCAACGGCGCCTACGCCAACGACCTGCTCGAACCGTTGGGCGCCCGGCTCGATCTCAACGTGTTCGAGATGGCCCTGGTGACCCTGCGCCAGCGCGATCCCGACGCGCGCTACCCGTTCTGGTTCGTCTTCCAGGAGCCGACCGAGGAGGACACCAACCTCTTCTACGGCTTCCCGCCCAACGCGTGGCAGGACACGGACAGGGTCCGGGTAGGCCCGGTGTTCGAGGTCAACGCGCTGGCCGATCCCGGGCAGGCGACCGGCGCCCCCGACCCGCGGCACGTGGCCCGGATGTGTGAGTGGGTCGAGCAGCATCTGCCCTCGGTGGACCCGCGCCCCCTGGCGCGCGAGACCTGTCTCGCCGTGCTGCCCGCCGACCCCGAGCGGCAGTTCTTCCTCGGCACCGCCGAGGGCAAGTTCGACGGCGGGGAGAACGTGGTGGTGGCCACCGGCGGGTGGGGGTTCAAGTTCGTGCCGTTGCTCGGCCGAATCTGTGCCGACCTGTGCGTCGACGGCGCGACCGACTACCGCGTCGACCGCCTGATGCTGCCGCCGGACGCCACCCGTCCCTAAGGACGACGGCGCGAACGCGACGCGACGCCCCTGGGCGCGTCCGGCGATCCCGCATGGCCGACCCTTCCTCTGCAAAGGAGATTCCCCGGTGGTTTCCGAAGATTTCGCCACGGGTGTCCATCACGACGGCACGTCCGTCGACATCGCCGTCGTCGGCATGGCGGGCCGCTTCCCCGGCGCCCCCGACATCGACGCCTACTGGCACAACCTGCGCTCCGGCGTCGAGTCGATCGAGCAGCTGACCGAGGACGACCTGCTGGCCGAGGGGCTCGGCAGGGAGGTCATCGACGCGCCGGGCTACGTACGGGCCGCGCCGACGCTGGAGGGCATCGAGCTCTTCGACGCCGGGTTCTTCGGCTTCACGGCCCGGGAGGCCGCCCTGCTGGACCCGCAGCAGAGGCTCTTCCTGGAGAGCGCGTGGCACGCGATGGAGCACGCCGGGATCGACCCCGCCCGGTGCGGGAGGACCGCGGTGTTCGCCGGCGGCAACATGCCCGCGTACCTGATGTCCAACCTGCTGGGCGGGGCCCGGATCGTGCTCGACTCGGCCATGTTCGAGCTGCAGATCCACAACGACAAGGACTACCTGGCCAGCCGGACCGCGTTCAAGCTCGGCCTGACCGGCCCCGCGGTGAACGTGCAGACGGCGTGCTCCACCTCACTGGTCGCGGTGCACCAGGCCACCGCGGCCCTGCGCTCCGGCGACTGCGAGCTCGCGCTCGCCGGCGGGGTGTGCGTCCGGGTGCCCCACCGGGTCGGCTACCGCTACGAACAGCAGCTGATCTACTCGCCGGACGGGCGGTGCCGTCCGTTCGACGCCGACGGCGCGGGCACGGTCTTCGGCAACGGGGCCGGCGTGGTCGTGCTCAAGCGGCTGGCCGACGCGCGGCGCGACGGCGACCGGATCCTCGCCGTGCTCAAGGGCTCCGCGGTGAACAACGACGGTGCGGACAAGGTCGGTTACACCTCACCGAGCGTGCGCGGGCAGGAGGCGGTGGTCGCCGCCGCGATCGCCGACAGCGGGGTGCCCGCCCGGTCGATCACCGCGATCGAGGCGCACGGAACGGGTACCCACGTCGGCGACCCCATCGAGATCACGGCGCTCACCAGGGCGTTCGGACGGCACACCGAGGACAGGCAGTTCTGCGCCGTCGGTTCCGTCAAGTCGAACATCGGGCACCTGGAGTCGGCGGCGGGCATCGCCAGTCTCATCAAGGCCGTGCTGCAACTGCACCACCGGACGCTGGTGCCGAGCCTGCACTACGAACGGCCCAACCCGCGCATCGACTTCGCCGCCACTCCGTTCTTCGTCAACACGGAACTGCGCGACTGGCCCGAGGGGGAGTCCCCCCGCCGGATCGGGGTGAGCTCGTTCGGCATCGGCGGCACCAACGCCCACGTGGTGCTGGAGCAGGCGCCCGAACCGAGCCCCGGCCACCCCTCCGGCCGGCCCGAGCTGGTGGTGGTCTCGGCCAGGACCCCGGCAGCCCTGGACACGGCCGCCGAGGCACTCGCGCGGAAGCTCGCCGGACTCGACCGGCACCCGCTCGCCGATATCGCCCACACCCTCCAGACCGGTCGCGCGGCCATGCGCTACCGCCGGGCGGTGGTGGCCGCCGACACGGCCGAGGCGGCGGCCCTGCTGTCCGGGGCCGACCCGGGCAGGGTGCGTGGCGCGGACGCGGGCAACACCCCGGCGAAGACGGTCTTCCTCTTCCCCGGCCAGGGCTCCCAGTACGCCGGCATGAGCCGAGGGCTGTACGAGAGCGAACCGGTCTTCGCCGAGGCGATGGACGCCTGCGCCGGCCTGCTGGCCGAACCGCTCGGCATCGACCTGCGGACCGTGCTCTACCCCGACGCACCCGGCGAGGACGGGCTCACCCACACCACCCTCGCGCAGCCGGCCCTCTTCGCCACCGAGTACGCGCTGGCCGTGCTCCTGCGGTCCTGGGGAGTCGAACCCGACGTCATGGTCGGGCACAGCATCGGCGAGTTCACCGCGGCGGTGCTCGCCGGAGTGCTGTCCCTGGCCGACGCGGCACATCTGGTCGCCCTGCGGGGCCGGCTCATGCAGGACCTGCCGACCGGGGCCATGGTCTCCATCGCCGCCGCCGCGGCCGACATCGAGCCGTTCCTGCCGCCCGGGGTGTCCATCGCCGCCCTCAACGCACCCACGCTCTGCGTGGCCTCCGGCCCCCACGAAGCGGTGGCGGAACTCGGCGGGATCCTGGCGGGCAAGGAGATCACGGTCCGCCCGCTCCACACTTCGCACGCCTTCCACTCCTCGATGATGGACCCGGTCGTGGAGCCGTTCACCCGGGCCGTGGCCGACACGGCGCTCGCCGCACCCCGCCTGCCGTTCGTCTCCTGCGTCACCGGGGAGGCCATCACCGCCGAGCAGGCCACGGACCCCGCGTACTGGGGCACACATCTGCGCCGCCCCGTGCGCTTCGCCGACGCGGTGCGCACCGCGATCGGCGACGGCCCCGCCGTCCTCGTCGAGGTGGGCCCGGGCAACACCCTGAGCGTCCTGGCCCGCGCCGGCACGGGGGCCGCGGGGCCCCGGGCCGCGGCCGTCACCACGATGCGCAGGCCGGACGAGACCGCCGACGACGGCCAGGTCCTGCGGACCGCGGTCGGGGACGTCTGGCTCTTCGGCGGCGCGGTGGACTGGCCCGCCCAGCACGAGGGGCGGCGCACCCGGGTGGAACTGCCCGGCTACCCCTTCCAGCGCGACCGCCACTGGATCGAGCCGCGCGGCACGGCGACGGGCGTGCCCCTCACCATGGGGATCGCCGACCACGAGGAGCCCGAGGCGGAGCAGCCCGCCAGGGCGACTCGGCCGAGCACCCTGGTGACCTCCTATGTGGAACCGGCGGACGAACTGGAGCGCACCATCGCCGGGATCTGGGAGGAGATGTTCGGCATCGCGCCGATCGGCACCACGGACGACTTCTTCGAACTCGGCGGCCACTCGCTCCTCGCCATTCAGGTGCTCAACCGGCTCCACACCGCCTCCGGGGCGACGGTGGAACTGGGCAAGTTGCTGGCCACCCCCACCATCGGGGGCATGGTCGAACAACTGCGCGAGATCGGGGCGGTCGGGGCCGAGGACCGGCTCGCCACCGTCGTCCCCCGGCCGGACCGGCGGTACGAGCCGTTCCCGCTCACCGAGATGCAGCAGGCCCAGTGGATCGGCCGGCTGTCCAGCTTCGACATGGGCGGCGTGGCCCCCCATCTCTACTTCGAGTTCGACAGCCGCACCATCGAGACCGACCGGCTGGAGCGGGCCTGGCAGCGGGTCGTGGAGCGGCACGACATGCTGCGCATGGTGGTCCTGCCCGACGGCCGGCAACAGGTCCTGGCGGACACGGCGCCGTACCGCTTCGAGGTGCTCGACCTGCGGGAGACGGAGCCGTCGGAGGCCGAGAGCCAACTGACCCTGATACGCGACCGGATGAGCGCCGAGGTGCGCCCGGCGGACGTCTGGCCGCTCTGGGAGGTACGCGTCAGCCTGCTGCCCGACCACCAGGTCCGGGTCCACATCGGCTTCGACCTGCTGGTCGCCGACGTCTCCTCGTTCTTCTACCAACTCCTCCCGCAGTGGCGCGAGTTCTACCAGCAGCCCGGACTGGACCCCGCCCCGCTCGCCCTCTCCTTCCGGGACTACGTGCTCGCGGAGGAGGAGCTGCGGCGGACACCGAGGTACGAGCGTTCGCTGGAGTACTGGCGCAAGCGGGTCCGCGAGCTCCCCGCGGCACCCGAACTCCCCACGGTGCAGGCCACCGGGGACGGCGAGCGCCTGGGATTCGTCCGCCGGCACGCCCGGCTGGACGCCGAGCTGTGGGGCCGGATCAAGGCGAAGGCCGGCGAGTTCGGCGTCACCCCGTCCAGCGCGATGCTCGCGGCGTTCGCCGTCACCATCGGTACCTGGAGCAAGACCCAGCGCTTCACCCTGAACTTCACGGCCGTCAACCGGCTCCCCGTGCACGAGGACGTCGACGACCTGGTGGGCGAGTTCGCCTCCTTCGACCTGCTGGAGGTGGACGCGGTCTCGGCACCCGACTTCGCCGAGCTGGTGCGCGAACTGCAACGGCAGAGCTGGGCGGACTTCGACCACCGCTACGTCAGCGGCGTACGCATCCTGCGCGAGCGGGCCCGGGCGCGCGGCGGCGCGGGCGACGTCATGCCCGTCGTGTTCACCAGCGCGCTCGGCGGCGACGTCGACGGCAAGCCCGCGCCGTCGCCGGTGGACTGGCTCGGTGAGCAGAGCTACTTCATCTCGCAGACCCCGCAGGTGACGATCGACCACTTCCTGCTGGAGTTCGGGGGCAATCTGGAGCTGGCGTGGCATGCCGTCGACGGGATCTTCCCCGAGGGGCTCATGGCGGAGATGTTCCAGGCCTACCAGGACTTCGTGGTGGGACTGGCGGAGAGCGACGGCTGGCAGCGCCCCCCGGTGCTCGACCTGCCCGACACGCAGCTCGCGGCCCGGAACGCGGCCAACGACACCGCCGGCGAGCTGCCCGCCGACGTCCTGCCCGCCCGGGTACTGGCCCGCGCCGACTCCACCGAACCGGCCGTGATCACCGGGGACCGCACACTCGGCTTCGCCGAACTCGCGGGCCGAGCGGTCGCGTTGGCCCAGAAGTTGACCGAGGAGGGCTTCGGCCGGGGAGCCGTGGTCGGCATCGGACTGGCCAAGGGATGGCGGCAGATCGTGGCGGCACTCGCGGCCTCCGCGGCCGGCTGTACGTATGTACCCCTCGACCCCGGCCTCCCGGAGCCCCGACGCCGCTGGCTGGTCGAGCAGGCCGGGATCGGCTGTGTACTGGCCGAACCGGACACGGCCGCGCACTGGCCGAACGCTCCCCGGGTGCTGCCGGTTCCCGAGGACGCGCCGTGGGACCCGGCGGCCGCGTCGGCGTGGACCTGCCCCGCCCGGCCGGACGACACCGCCTACGTCATCTACACCTCGGGCTCCACCGGAACCCCCAAGGGCGTGGCGGTCAGTCACCGCGCCGCCCTGAACACCCTGGTGGACATCGAGGAGCGGTACGGCATCCGGCCGGGCGACCGGGTCCTGGCGCTGTCCGCGCTCAGCTTCGACCTCTCCGTCTTCGACGTCTTCGGGATGCTCTCGGCGGGCGGCGCCGTCGTGCTGCCCGCGGATGCGGACCGGCGCGCCCCGGACCGCTGGACCGAGTTGTGCCGGCTCCACGGGGTCACGGTGTGGAACTCGGTGCCCGCCCTGATGCAGATGCTCGTCGAGCACCTGGAGAGCCGGGGCCCGGCCGACGGTCCGGGCCACCTCCCCGACCTGCGGCTGACCCTGCTGAGCGGCGACTGGATACCGCTGTCCCTGCCGGACCGGCTCCGGGCGGTGGCTCCCGCGACCGAGGTGGTCGGTCTGGGCGGCGCGACCGAGGCCGCCGTCTGGTCCATCGCCCACCCGATCGGCGAGGTCGCGCCCGACTGGCCCTCCATCCCCTACGGACGCCCCCTGCGCAACCAGCGCTTCCACGTCCTCAACGACCGGCTGCGGCACGCGCCGGTGTGGGTGCCGGGCCAACTGCACATCGCCGGGGCCGGACTGGCCGAAGGGTACTGGCGGGACGAGCGGCGCACCGCCGAGTCGTTCATCGTCCACCCGGAGACGGGGGAACGGCTGTACCGCACCGGCGACCTCGGGCGGTATCTGCCCGACGGCACCATCGAGTTCCTCGGCCGCGACGACTTCCAGGTCAAGATCGGCGGCTACCGCATCGAACTGGGCGAGATCGAGCACGCTCTGAGCGGCCACCCCGACGTCCTCAGCGCCGTGGTGTCCGCACCCGGGGAACGTACGCGGCAACGGCTGGTCGCCCATGTCGTCCCGGCCCGCCCCGGGCTGCGGGACGCCCCGGACTTCGCCGACCGGTTGCGGGCCCACCTCGCCGCGACCCTGCCCTCCTACATGACCCCGTCCGACATCGTCCTCATCGACGCGATGCCGCTGAGCGGCAACGGCAAGGTCGACCGCTCGGCCCTGCCCGACCCCCGGCACGCGGGCGAGGCGACCGCGAGCGCGCCGGAGGACGAGGAGGAGCCGGCGACAGGGGCGCTGGGCACCCTGCTGGTCCTGGCCGCCGATCTCCTCGGCGTGGAGCGGCCCCGGGGGCGGGACAACTTCTTCGAGCTCGGCGGCGACTCCATCATGGGGGTACAACTCGTCGGGAGGGCCAACGCCGAGGGCATCCCGATCACCCCGCAGAATCTCTTCGAGACCTCCAGCTTCATCGAACTGGCCGGGGCCGTACCCGCCGGGACCGGCGTCGGCGACGTGGGCGCGCCCGTGCCGCTCACCCCGCACCAGGCGGTGGCACGGGCCCAGGCCGGATCGGTGCTGCTGGACGTACCGGACGCGTTCGACCCCGTGCTGGCCGGCCGCGCACTGACCGCGCTGGCCGACCGCCATCCGGCCCTGGGCGCCCGGGTGCGGGCCGAGGACGGCCGGCCGTTCGTGGTGCGGACCGACCGGAGCGAGGACCAGGAGGTCCCGGAGATCGACCTCGGCGCACTGCCCGACGACGTACGGGCCGATGCGATGACGCAGATGCTCGACGAGATGGCCGGGGAGCTGGACATCGAGGCCGGGCCGACGGTCAAGCCCGCGGTGTTCCGCCTGGGCGAACGGGGCAGCGTGTTGGCCTGCACGGTGGCGCAGGGGCTGATGGACGACGCCTCCGTCCTCCTGCTCTGCCGCGAACTGATCCAGGCGTACGACCGGTTGGCCGCCGATCAGCCCGTGGTGTGGAGCGCGGGCGCGGGGTCGCCGCAGGCGTGGAACCAGGGCCTGCGCCGGAAGCCGGCGCACCCGGCGGGGCTCGACGCGCTCCCCGGGGCGCCGCGGGCGCTGCCCCGGCAACGGACCGTCGAGCTGGACGCCCCACGTACGGCGGAGCTGTTCACCGCCGCCGCGGGCAGCTACCACCTGGACCCGACCGAGGTGCTGGTGGCGGCGGCGTCCGCCGCCCTGGGCAGGGCCCTGGACGAACCGCCGCAGCTGCTGGTCGAGCGTTCGCTGCGGGCCGACCTGGCCGCCAGCGACGAGCCGGCCGGCCGCCTGGTGGGCCGGGTGACCGAGCTGCGGACCATGGAGCCGACGGCGGCTCGGACCCCCCTCGCCGAAGTGCTCACCTCGGTGAAGAGCCGGCTGCGGACGACGGACCCGCTCCCGGTCCGGGGGGCGACGGTCGCGGTCAGGGAGGTGGTGACCTGGGATCGCGGCGACGACGCGATCACGGTCCCCGCGGACTTCACCGGAGTGGCCGGGCTCGCCGGCTGGCACGACGGGGCGGAAGGACAGCTGAGCGCCGCCGTGCTGGACGGCGCCCTGCGCGTCCGCTGGCTCCTGGGCGCCTCCGTGTCCGAGGAAGGGGCGACCCGCCTGGCCGACGCCTTCGAGACGGTGCTCGGGGAGATCGCCGAGCACTGCGGCGCGGCGGCGGGGACCTACGAACCGTCCGACTTCCCGCTGTCCGGCCTCTCCAAGGACGAGCTGGACGCGTTCCTCGACGAACTGCGGTGACCGGTGACCGGTGACGGCGACGGCCGGCCGGGCACGGCCGACGACGGCGAACGGGCCGAGGAAGCCGCGACGGCGGGCAGAGGGCTGCGATGACTGACGACTGCGGACGGGGCTGTGATGACTGACAACGGTGGATGGGGCGGCGAGATGACGGACAACGGTGCTACCGAGCGACCTGCCCGCGATATCGCGGACATCTACGAACTCTCACCGATCCAGCAGGGCCTGCTCTACGAGCAACTGGCCCAGCCGGGAGTCGGCGTCTACGTGGAACAACTGCAACTGGAGTTCGCCGGGACGCTGCACCCCGAGAGCTTCGAGCGGGCCTGGCAGCTGGTGGTCGACCGGCACCCGATCCTGCGCACCTCCTTCCACTGGCGCAGGAACGGAAAAGTGGTGCAGGTCGTGCACGGCTCCGCCCGGCTGCCGGTGGAGACGCTGGACTGGCGCGATCTCGACGAACCTGCCCAACAGGAGCGGCTTCGGGCGTCGCTGGAGGCCGAGCGGAAGGAAGGATTCGACCTCGCCGACGCGCCGTTGATGCGCGGCACCCTGATCCGGCGCGGCGCGGAACGGTGGACGTTCTCCTGGCGGTTCTCGCACCTGCTGATGGACGGCTGGTCGTTCACGCTGGCCATCCAGGACTTCCTCGGCCACTACCGGGCGCTGTGCCGGGGCGGGCGGCCGACCGTCTCCCCGGGGCGGCCGTACCGCGACTACCTCTCCTGGTGGCGCGACCGGGACCCCGAGGAGGCGCGGGAGTTCTGGCGCAAGGAGCTGGCCGGCCACCAGCCGGTGGAGGACGTGCACCTGGGCGGGACCGAGGTGCCCGCCGGGGAGCCCGTCCACGCCCACGTCGAACGGATCCTGGGCGACCTGGCGCCGCGGCTCACCGCACTGGCCCGCGCGGAACAACTGACACTCGCCACGCTCGCCCAGGGAGCCTGGTTCGTCGTCCTCGGCCGCTTCCTCGGCGTCACGGACCTCACCTGTGGCATCACCATGGCGCACCGGCCCCCCGACCTGGTCGGCTCGCAGGACATTCTCGGACCGATGATCGCCACCCTCCCGCTCCGCAGGACGCTGGACCCCACGGCCCGTCTGCGCTCCTGGCTGCGGGAGTTCGGCCGAAAGGTCGTCGAGGCGAGCGGGCACAGTGCCGTGCCCCTGTCCGAGATGCCGGAGCTGCTCGGCCGGGACCCCGCGATCCCGGTCCTGCAGAGCAGCGTCTCGTACGAGAACGTACCGATGCCGGACTTCGACCTGGCCGACGTCGGCGCGCGGATGACCGAACTGGTCTACGACGGCAGGCCCCACTTCCCGATCACCATGGTGATCATGCCCGGCGACGCCATGCCGCTGCGGATCGTCCACGACCGCCGGAAGGTGTCCGACGCGGTGGCGGAGCGTTTCGCCGACGACGTCGTCGCGGTGCTGACCCAGCTGACCGAACGTCCCGACGTCACGCTGGGGGAGCTGGCCTTCCCCAGCACTCCGGAGCCCGTGACCACCCCCCTCACCGAACCGGGCGACGTCACCCTGCACGAGACGTTCCGGCGCCTTGCCCGGCTGCGCCCGGACGCGGTCGCCGTACGCCACGGGAGCCGTACGCTCACCTACCGGGAGCTGGACGCGTACTCCGACCGGGTCGCCGCCGCCCTGCGCGAGCGGTGCCCGGACGTGAGCCGCGTGGGCCTGTGTCTGACCCGCTCCACCGAGCTGGTGGCCGCCATGATCGGGGTGCTCAAGGCGGGCGCCGCCTACGTCCCCCTGGACCCGGAGTACCCGGCGGACCGGCTGGCCGAGGTCCTGGCCGACTCGGCCGCGGAACTGGTCCTCACCGACGGCGCCGCGGACCACGCGCTCACCGTGGCCGAGGCCCGGGTGGTCACCCTCGCCGAAGTGGACCGGCAGACGGCCGACAGCGCCCCGCCGACAGCCGCCGACCCGGACGCACCGGCCTATCTCCTCCACACCTCGGGATCGACCGGACGGCCCAAGGGCGTACCGATCACCCACCGCAACGTGCAGAGCCTGCTGGCGGCCGGCCGCGAGGTCTTCGGCTTCACGGCCGAGGACGTGTGGACCTTCGCCCACTCCTTCGCCTTCGACTACTCGGTGTGGGAGATCTGGGGCGCCCTGGGCAACGGCGCCACGCTGGTCGTGGTGGACCGCGAGACCGGACGCGACCCGCGCGCCTTGGCCCGGCTGATCGCCGAGGAGCGGGTGACGGTGCTCAGCGAGACGCCCTCGCTCTTCGAGCACCTGGTGCTCGAGCTGCCCGGGGACACCGCGCTGCGCAGGGTCTTCCTCGGCGGCGACCGGCTGGAACCCGCGATCCTGCGGCCCTGGTTCGCCCGGTTCGGCGATCGGGACATCGAGCTGTACAACCTCTACGGGGTCACCGAGGCCACCGTGGTCTCCACCTACCACCTGGTGCGCGGGGAGGAGGCGGACGCCGGCCTGCCGATCCCGATCGGCCGCGCGCTGCCCAACCAGCGGGTGTACCTGCTCGACGCGTACGACCGCCCGGTACCGGTGGGCGCCACCGGCCGGCTGTGCGTGGCCGGGCACGCGGTCGCCTCCGGATACCACGACCGGGACCGGCTCACCGCGGAGCGCTTCGGCGTGGACGCGCTGACGGCCCTGCCCTCGACCGGCCCCCTGTACCGCACCGGCGACCTCGCCACCGCCACCTCCGAGGGCGAGTTCCGCTTCCTCGGCCGCGCCGACGCACAGGTCAAGGTGCGCGGCTTCCGGGTCGAACCGGGCGAGATCGAGGCAGCGCTGCGCGCGGTGCCGGGAGTCGGATCGGCAACCGTGTCCGTGTTCGGCTCCGGCGCGGCACAGCGCCTCGTGGCGTACGCCGTGCCCCAGCGCCCGGACGAGGCGCTCGCCGCCGGGCCCCTGCTCACCGACGTGGTACGGGAGACACTGCGCGCCCGACTGCCCGAGCACATGGTCCCGGCCGCCGTCTACTGGATCGACCGGATCCCCACCACCCCCGGCGGCAAGGTGGACGCCGCCGCCCTCCCCGTACCGGACACCGGGGGGCGCGACCGGCACACCGCCCCGGGGACCGACGCCGAGCGGCTGGTCGCCGGGCTGCTCTCCGAACTGCTCCAGGTCTCCGACGTGGGCGCGGACGACGAGCTGGGCGACGTGGGCCTGCACTCGCTCGGAGCGATGCGGCTGGCCGCCCGGCTGCGCGGTGAGTACGCGCTCGACCTGGCGGTGGGCGAACTGCTGGCCGCCCGTACGGTGGCGGAGCTGGCGAGCACGGTGGACGCCGCCCGCCGGGCCGTGCCCGGGGAGGACCGGTGAGAGCGACACCCGTGCCGCACGCCGCGGACCACCCCGACAGCCCGGAGAACCAGAGGTGGCGGGAGAAGGTCCGGCGGTTCGCCGAGGAGGAGATCGCCCCCCTCTCCGCCACGATGGACAGGAAGGCGGCCCTGGACGCCACCCTGCGCGAACGCCTCTTCGCCGAAGGCCTGATGGCGGTGGAGATCCCGCGCGGCTACGGCGGCGCGGGCGGCACCCTCTGCCGCCTGATCCTCACCATCGAGGAGGTGGCGCGAGTGGACCCGGGAGTCGCCGTCGGGATCCACGTGCACAACGTCCTCGTCGCGGGAACGCTGCTGCGCCACGCCACGGGCGACCAACGCAGGCAGTATCTGCCGCAGTTGGCCACCGGGAGGATCGGGGCCTTCGCCCTGTCCGAGGAGCGGGCGGGCAGCGACGCGTTCGCCCTGAGCACGGTCGCCGTCAAGGAGGGCACGGGCTATCTGCTGAGCGGTCGCAAGCGGTGGACCAGCAACGCGCGCAACGCCGATCTGCTGCTCGTCTTCGCCCTGGTCGACGGCAGCGGCCCCACGGCGTTCCTGGTCCCGGCCGACGCGCCGGGGCTGTCCCTGGACGCCCGGGTGGAGCAGCTGGGCGTGCGGGCGGCAGCCACCTCGGACGTGATCCTCGACCGGGTCCCGGTCCGTGCCGCCCAGCGCGTCGGCCCGCCCGGCGGCGGCCAGACGGTGGCGATGGCCGGCCTGGACCTCGGGCGGCTCGGCATCGCCGCACAGATGGTCGGGCTCGCCCAGGGAGCCCTGGACGTGGCGGTCGGCTACAGCCTGTCGCGCGAGCAGTTCGGCAGCCGGATCGCCGACTACCAGGGCGTTCAGTTCCCGCTGGCCGACGTGGCCAGCAGGCTGGCGGCGGCCCGGGCCCTGCTGTACCACGCGGCCGACCACCAGGGGCGGGGCGCCGACCCGGTGGAGACGATGCGGCTGTCGGCCATGGCGAAGTACGTCGCGTCCGAGGTGGCCGAAAGGGCGGCCTCGGTCGCCCTGGAGACCCTGGGCGGGAACGGGTACACCGACGCGTACCCCGTCGAACGTTTCTACCGGGACGCCAAGGCGGGCAAGATCTACGAGGGCACCTCCAACGTGCTGCTCCGAACCATCGCCTCGATCATGATCGGGGTGAGCGCGGGTGACTGAACCGCTGCGCCTGCTGTGCTTCCCCTACGCGGGCGGCAACGCCCGGACGTACATCCGATGGCAACGGCACCTGGGACCGGACATCGAGGTCTGCCCCATGCAACTGCCCGGTCACGGCGAGCGGATCGGCGAGACCCCCCGCCACCGGTGGGAAGACCTGCTGGCGGACCTCCGGACCCGTCTCCCCGGTCTGGCGGACCGTCCGATCGCCTTGTTCGGACACAGCCTCGGCGCCCTGCTCGCGTTCGAGTGCGCCCGCATCCTCGTGGCCGAGCACGGCGTCCAGCCGGCCCGGCTGCTGGTGTCGGGCCACCGGGCTCCCCACCTTCCCCTGCGGGAGGAGGCGTTGCGCCACCTGCCGGACCCGGAGTTCCTGGCGAGGCTCGGCGAACGCTCCCGCACGCTGCGCGCGCTGACCGACCCCGAGTTCCGCAAGCTCCTTCTGCCGGTGCTGCGGGCCGACTTCACCGCTTCCGAAACCTACGCGTATGCGGAGGGACAACGGCTTACCTGCCCGCTGACCGCGCTGGGCGGCGACCGGGACGAGGACGCGAGCCTTCCGGAGATCGCCGACTGGCGCCGCCACACCACGGGCCCGTTCGACCTGGCCGTCTTCGAGGGCGACCACTTCTTCATCGACGACGCGTGGCAGGAAGTGGTGGCCACGGTCGGCGACCGGCTGCGCCCATCCCCCGGGGGTACCCGGCGATGAGGTCCGGCGGTGTCCGGCTCGGACACCGCCGGGCCGACGATCACGCTCCCCATTCCGGCCGGTGCTGCCGGCCGCATCAACGCCAACCGTTACCGCCGTACCCTTGTGGAGCTGCCGTGGGGGAAGCCGGAGAGCCTGTCGTGACCTTGGCGCGGGGGCTCGGACATTCTTCGCCGGCGATCACTCTCGGTTAATATGCTCACTTCATGCCGGAGGCCGGCAGCAAGGGCTGCGGCGCCATCGACGGGCTGCCTGGGAAGGGCGGGGCATCGGCTCGCCGGCCGAAACTCCTCGGATTCTCCCCAGCGCCGTCGGTCGGCGATTCTCGCCTCTGCGCCCCGCGGGGGTCCTCCGTTGATGGTAAGGCTGAAGAGATGGGTGGCCTGGGAAAGTGTTGAAAGAGGTCGTAGCGACTCGCTATGTCACGCCTCTGCGTGAGGGTGGCTCGCTCCCCGGAATCGTCGAGGCAGACGACCTGGGCACATACGTCATGAAGTTCACGGGGGCGGGGCAGGGCCGCAAGACGCTCGTCGCGGAGATCATCTGCGGGGAGCTGGGCCGTCGGCTGGGGCTTCGGGTGCCGGAGCTGGTGACCATCGAGCTCGACCCCGTCATCGGACTCGCCGAGCCCGACGAGGAGGTGCAGGAGCTGCTGCGCGCGAGCGGCGGACTGAACCTCGGGATGGACTACCTGCCGGGTTCGTTCGGGTTCGATCCGCTCGCCTACGAGGTCGGGGCCGCCGAGGCGGGCCGGATCGTCTGGTTCGACGCGCTGATCAACAACGTCGACCGTTCCTGGCGCAACCCGAACCTGCTCGTCTGGCACGGTGACCTCTGGCTCATCGACCACGGCGCGACCATGATCTGGCACCACAACTGGCCCGGCGCCCAGGCCTCCGCCGGCAAGCCGTACAACGCCTCGGACCATGTCCTGGCGCCCTTCGGGCCGGACATCGCGACCGCGGCCGCCGAGCTCGCCCCGCTGGTCACCGAGGAGCTGCTCACCGAGGTGGCCGCCGACGTGCCGGACGTCTGGCTGGCCGACGAGCCCGGCTTCGCCTCCGCCGACGAGGTGCGCCGGGCCTACATCGCACCGCTGCTCGCGCGGGCCGCCGACATCCACGGGCGGATCACGCTGGACGCGCCGGCCTCGACCCGGCCCTCCCAGGTGCCGGGCTGGCTCACCGAGCGGCTGCCGCCCCGGCCGAAGCGGGCCGCCGACGACCGCGCCGCGGCGTCCGCCGGTACCGGAGAGGAGGGTGGCCGATGACGCGCCGCGACGTCTTCGAGTACGCGCTCCTGCGCGTCGTGCCCCGCGTCGAGCGGGGGGAGTGCTTCAACGCCGGGGTGCTCGTCTACTGCCGGGCACACTCGTTCGTCGCCGCCCGTACGCACCTCGACGAGGCGAAGCTGAAGGCTCTGGACCCGGGCGCCGACGCCATCGGGGTGCGGGCCGCCCTGCGCGCCGTCGAGGGCGTCTGCGGCGGCGGTGAGGGGGCCGGTCAGGCGGCGGGCGACGACGCCGGGCGACGGTTCCGCTGGCTGATCGCCCCGCGCTCCACGGTCGTCCAGCCCGGCGCCGTGCACAGCGGCCTGACCACCGACCCGGCCGGTGAGGTGGAACGGCTGCTCGACCTCCTCGTGCGCTGATCCACGGCCCGGCGGGACCCTGACGGCACAGCGGCGGGCGCTTCCGCCCGGTGTGACGTGCGGCCCGCCGGGGCGTGCGCCGTTGACACCGGGTGCCAGGGCTTCTAGCGTCTCGTCTGCTGAAGGTACTAAGCGGTTGCTCAGCCATCGGGAGCCTTTCTGTCAGGGAAACGCCCCGGCCCCCGCTGAGCCCCGATCCAAGGGCGAGGAGAACCAAGCATGTCCACCACCGAGCAGCGCGTCGCCATCGTGACGGGAGCGGCGCGGGGCATCGGCGCCGCCACCGCCGTACGTCTCGCGGCCGAGGGCCGTTCCGTCGCCGTACTCGACCTCGACGAGGCGGCCTGCAAGGACACGGTCGAGAAGATCACCGCCGCCGGGGGCACCGCCCTCGCCGTCGGCTGCGACGTGTCGGACGCCGGTCAGGTGGAAGCCGCCGTCGCGCGGGTCGCCGCCGAGCTGGGCGCGCCGACGATCCTCGTGAACAACGCGGGAGTGCTCCGCGACAACCTGCTGTTCAAGATGAGCGAGTCCGACTGGGATCTCGTGATGAACGTGCACCTCAAGGGCGCGTTCCTGATGGCGAAGGCCGTCCAGGCCCACATGGTCGAGGCCAAGTTCGGCCGGATCGTCTCGCTCTCCTCCTCCTCGGCCCTCGGCAACCGGGGCCAGGCCAACTACTCCGCGGTCAAGGCGGGGCTCCAGGGCCTCACCAAGACGCTCGCCAAGGAGCTCGGCAAGTTCGGCGTCACCGCCAACGCCGTCGCGCCCGGCTTCATCGTCACCGAGATGACCGCGCAGACGGCCGCCCGTGTCGGCATGGGCTTCGAGGAGTTCCAGGCGGCGGCCGCCACCCAGATCCCGGTCCAGCGCGTCGGCCGTCCCGAGGACGTCGCGAACGCCATCGCCTTCTTCGCGGGCGACGACGCGGGCTTCGTCTCCGGGCAGGTCATGTACGTGGCCGGCGGACCCCTCAACTGACCCGAAGGGCAGCGGACATCATGACGGTGCAGGACAGCGGAAAGGTCGCCCTCATCACGGGCGCGAGCCGGGGCATCGGCTACGGGATCGCCGAGGCGCTCGTCGCCCGCGGCGACCGGGTGGCCATCACCGGGCGGGGCGAGGACGCCCTGAAGGAGGCCGTCGAGCGGCTCGGCTCCGACCGGGCGATCGGCATCGCGGGCAAGGCGCACGACGAGGCGCACCAGGCCGTCGCGGTCGAGCGCGCGATGGAGGCCTTCGGCCGCGTCGACTACCTGGTGAACAACGCCGGGACGAATCCGGTCTTCGGCCCCATGGCGGAGCTCGACCTGAACGTCGCCCGCAAGGTCTACGAGACCAATGTGATCTCGGCGCTGGGCTTCGCCCAGCAGACCTGGAAGGCCTGGCAGAAGGAGAACGGCGGGGCGATCGTGAACATCGCCTCGGTGGCCGGGGTCTCCGCCTCGCCGTTCATCGGCGCGTACGGCATGAGCAAGGCGGCGATGGTCAACCTGACCCTCCAGCTGGCCCACGAGTTCGCGCCGGTCGTCCGGGTCAACGCCATCGCCCCGGCCGTGGTCAAGACCAGGTTCGCCGAGGCCCTCTACGAGGGGCGCGAAGCGGAGGCGGCCGCCGCCTACCCGCTGGGCCGGCTCGGCGTACCCGAGGACATCGGGGGCGCGGCGGCCTTCCTCACCTCCGCCCAGTCCGACTGGATCACCGGTCAGACCCTCGTGGTCGACGGGGGAATTTTCCTCAACGCCGGCGTGGGCTGAGAGCGGCCTGGGCCGGTTTGGCCCTGATTGGGCCAAGTGCCCCGCCGGGCCAGCGGATTGACCCGGTGGGGCGCTGCGGTATGGTCTGCCGACCCATGGCTGATCGAGGAGCGTGCACGTGTTCTACCGGGCCAGTCTGCAGGCTGCTGCAGCCCTAGCTTCCCTTTCTCTGCTGGCCGGCTGCGGTCTCCTTTCCGACAGTGGATCGGAAACCGACCAGAAGATAACCGTCGGGACGACCAGCTCCCCGTCCACACTGGATCCCGCGGCAGCCTGGGACGGGTCCTGGGAGCTGATGCGGAACGTCTACCAGACCCTGGTGAGCTTCCCCTCCGGCACCACGATGCCGGAGCCGGACGCGGCGGACTCCTGCAAGTTCACCGACGCCACGAGCATGGCGTACCGGTGCACGCTCAAGAAGAACCTCACGTTCTCCAACGGCGAGAAGCTCGACGCCGAGGCCGTGAAGTACTCCATCGACCGCATCGTGGACATCCACTTCAAGGGCGGCCCGGCCGGGATGCTCGACTCCTTGGACCGGATCGAGACCAAGGGCGACGACACGGTCGTCTTCCACCTGAACAAGTCCGACGCCACGTTCCCGTTCATCCTGGCCACGCCCGCCATGTCCCTCGTCGCCCCCGGCGACTACCCCAAGGACAAGATCCGCGACGACGGCAAGGTCACCGGTTCCGGCCCCTACCTCCTGGAGTCCTACAAGGCCCGGGTCACCGCCGAGCTGAAGAAGAACCCGGACTACAAGGGCTTCGCGGACCGGAAGAACGGCGCGGTCACCATCCGCTACTTCGAGAAGTCCGCCGACATGGTGAGCGCGCTCAAGGCGGACGAGATCGATGCCACCTACCGGGGCCTGACCGCCGAGGAGGTCGTCAGCCTGGAGGACAACAAGGACGACAACGCCGGCCTCCAGATCGTCGAGAGCACCGGCTCGGACATCCGCTTCCTGGTCTTCAACCCGAAGGACCCGGCAGCCAAGAACCCCGCCGTCCGTAAGGCCATCGCCCACGTGGTGGACCGCGACGCCCTCGTCGCCAAGGTCTACCGGGGAACCGCCGAGCCGCTCTACTCCATGGTCCCCAAGGGCATCGCCGGACACACCACGAGCTTCTTCGACACCTTCGGCGACCCGGACGTCAAGAAGGCGAAGAACATCCTCACCGAGGCCGGTATCACCGAGCCCGTGAAGATGAAGTTCTGGTACACCACCGACCGGTACGGCTCCTCCACTGAGCCCGAGTTCGAGGAACTCAAGCGGCAGCTGGAGGCCTCCGGACTGTTCGAGATCACGCTGCAGGGCGAGCCCTGGACAACCTTCCAGGAAGGCTTCAACAAGGGCGAGTACCCGGTCTTCGGTCGCGGCTGGTACCCGGACTTCCCGGACCCCGACAACTTCATCGCGCCCTTCGTGGGCAAGGAGAGCGTCACCGGCACCCCGTACATCAACAAGGAGATCACCCAGCAGCTGATCCCCGCCTCGCGGCAGGAGAGCGACCGGGGCGCGGTCAGCAAGCAGTTCGAGCGGGCCCAGGAGATCCTCGTCGAGGACGTCCGGCTGCTGCCGCTGTGGCAGGCCAAGCTGTACGTCGCCTCGGGCGAGGACATCGGCGGCACCGAGCGCGCACTCGACCCGCAGACCGTGATGCAGCTGTGGGAGCTGTACCGCAAGGCCAGCTGGTAGACGCCGCACGGAGGGGCTTTCGGGACCCGTTGTCAGTGGTGACCGGTAGGTTCTGGGATCAAGAACCTGTTGCTCACCGGAGGTTGTGGACGTGACCGATATCGACCTGCTGCCCGAGTCCTGGCGCGCCGTCCTCGGCGAAGAACTCCAGAAGCCGTACGTCAAGGAACTGGCGGACTTCGTCGAGGAGGAGCGGGCCAAGGGCCCGGTGTATCCGCCGCGCGAGCAGGTCTTCGCCGCACTGGACGCCACTCCGTACGAGAAGGTGAAGGTCCTCGTCCTCGGCCAGGACCCGTATCACGGCGAGGGCCAGGGACACGGACTCTGCTTCTCCGTGCGCCCCGGTGTCAGGACGCCGCCGTCCCTGCGCAACATCTACAAGGAGATGCAGCAGGAGCTCGGCCTGCCGATCCCGGACAACGGCTATCTGATGCCCTGGGCCGAGCAGGGCGTCCTCCTGCTCAACGCCGTGCTCACCGTCCGGGGCGGCGAGGCCAACTCCCACAAGAACAAGGGCTGGGAGAAGATCACCGACGCGGTGATCCGCGCCGTCGCCGACCGGCCCGACCCGGCGGTCTTCGTGCTCTGGGGCAACTACGCGCAGAAGAAGCTGCCCCTGATCGACGAGGAGCGCCACGTGGTGGTGAAGGGAGCGCACCCCTCGCCGCTCTCCGCCAAGAAGTTCTTCGGCTCCCGCCCCTTCACGCGGATAAACGAGGCGGTGGCCGCCCAGGGGCACCAGCCGATCGACTGGCGCATCCCCGAACTCGGCTGACGGCCCCGGCCGGCAGACCCCGACCGGCGGGTCTCGACGCCCGTGTCTGACCGGTTATGCGTAACCCCGGCGTTAGCGTCGGACCGACGGCAACCGGCTGGACCGGCGACGGAGGAGACCGCAGTGGTGGAGCAGCAGGAGGCGTCCGACGACGCCGTCATGACCAGGATCGGCCAGGCGATCATGCTGCTCCACGGGGGTGACCGGGAGGAGGCCCGCAACCGCTTCGGCGCGCTCTGGTCGGAACTCGGAGCGGACGGCGACGCCCTGCACCGCTGCACCCTCGCGCACTACATGGCCGACACCCAGGACGACCCCGGTGACGAGCTGGCCTGGGATCTGCGCGCCCTGACGGCCGCCGAGGGGCTGAGAACCGCCGAGGGGCCGGGCGACGGGACGGACGGCGGGGACGGGCCGGGCGGCGGCGAGGGGCGTGACGTGGCCCGGTCGGCGGAACACCGCGACACCCCGGCCGTCCGGGCGTTCTACCCCTCGCTGCACCTCAACCTCGCGGCGGACTACCTCAAACTCCAGCGCCCCGACTCGGCCCGCATCCACCTCCAGCGGGCCCGCGCCGCGGCCGAGTCGCTTGCGGACGACGGGTACGGCGGCGGGGTCCGCGCCGCCATCGACCGCCTGGAGCTCCGCATGCGGGAGCAGTGACCCCGCGCGGAGGCGGGAGCGTCAGCGGCCGTACGTCTCCGAACAGCTGCGGGACTCCGGACTGCCCGCGGGCCAGCCGCCGTACCCCCGGCCGAGCGCGCAGACGCCCGCCCCGAGGCCGGGGACGCGCGGCAGGGTGGGCACGGTGACGGACGGGAGGCCCGGGACCCGGCGCGGCGCCCGGGACTCCGGCGGCTCCGGGCGCTCCCGAGGACGGGAGACCCCCGCCGGTGCGGTGCGCCGGGCCCGCGGTGGGGAGTCGGCGGCCGGGGTCGCGGGGGAGGGCGGCGGGGCCGCCGAGGGGCTCGGATCCGGCACTGCCTCCAACGCCTCACGGGCGGGCGGCTGCACGATCTGCGGGGCCACGTCCTGGACCGGCCCGGTGGCGCCGGGATGCGGCGGGGGAACGGCCCGGGGCTCCACCGAGACGCAGCCGGAGACGGCCGTGACCGTCAGCCCGACCAGGAGTTTCGCGGCGATTCTGGTTCTCTGCACCCGGGTAACTCTGCGGTGCGGCGCGCCCGCCGGGGGCCCGGTGGGCGCGAAATGGCCCGCACGAGTGACCCGGTCAGCTGCGTACCCCCAAGGGGGCGCCGGTCCTTCGGTGCGGAGCCGGGCCGGGCGCCGGTGCGTTCACTTGCCGGTCGCACCGTCGACGCGCTCGCGTATCAGATCGGCGTGGCCGTTGTGCTGGGCGTACTCCTCGATCATGTGCATGTAGATCCAGCGGAGGCTGAACGGCTCGCCCGACGAGCTGACGCCCCTGGAGAGGTCGTCCAGACGACATGCGGCGGCGCTCTCGCGGGCCGCCGCGATCTCCGCCCGCCAGACAAGCTCCGTCCCGGCCCACGTGGTGGACTCCGTCACCATGAAGTCCCCGTCCGGATCCTCCTCGGTGGAGTAGAGGTCCGGCAGCTCCGCGCCCTCCAGGATCTCGCGGAACCAGAAGCGTTCCACCTCGGCCAGGTGCTGTACGAGGCCGAGCAGGGTCAACGCGGAGGGCGGGACGGACGCCTCGCGCAGCTGCGCGTCCGTCAGACCGGCGCACTTCATGGCGAGCGTCTCGCGGTGGAAGTCGAGCCAGCCCTCCAGCATGGGGCGTTCGGCGGCGTCGAAGGCCGGCTCGGAGCGTTCAAGGTTCGCGGAAGAAGTCATGACGACCATCGTCACCCATGATCATGTCCCTGGCCAGGGGTTTTGTGACCGGAACCGGAGCGCGGGCCGACAGCGGAGGCGACGTATGCTGCCGGGGCGCGAACAGCCGCGCACCGCGGCGCGACACGGCGACAGGAGACCTCGTGAAGATCGGTTGCATCGGGCTCGGCGACATCGCGCGGAAGGCGTACCTGCCGGTGCTCAGCGCCGTACCGGGGGTCGAACTGCATCTGCAGACCCGCACCCCCGCCACGCTCCACGCGGTCGGCGACTCCCACCGCGTTCCGGCCGACGGACGCCACACGACCCTCGACTCCCTCCTCGCCGCCGGGCTGGACGCCGCGTTCGTGCACGCCCCGACCGCCGTGCACCCGCAGATCGTGGAACGGCTCCTCGAAGCCGGTGTCGCCACCTATGTCGACAAGCCGATCGCCTACGAGTACGCCGACTCCGAGCGGCTGGTGAACCTCGCCGAGGAACGCGGCGTCAGCCTCGCCGTCGGCTTCAACCGCCGCCTCGCCCCGGGCTACGCGCAGTGCGCGGAGCACCCGCGCGAGCTGATCCTCATGCAGAAGAACCGGGTCGGACTCCCCGAGGACCCCCGGAAGATGGTCCTCGACGACTTCGTCCACGTCGTCGACACCCTGCGCTTCCTGGTCCCGGGCACCGTCGATCACACCACCGTGCGGGCCCGGATCGTGGACGGGCTGATGCACCACGTGGTGCTCCAGCTGTCCGGCGACGGATTCACCGCGATCGGCATGATGAACCGGCTGAACGGGTCCACCGAGGAGATCCTCGAAGTCTCCGGCCAGGACTCCAAGCGACAGGTCCTCAACCTCGCGGACATCGTCGACCACAAGGGGCAGCCCAGCCTGCGGCGGCGCGGCGACTGGGTCCCCGTGGCCCGGCAGCGCGGCATCGAAGCCTGCGTGCACGCCTTCCTCGACGCCGTGCGCCGGGGCGAAACGCTCAGTGCCCGGGACGCCCTGGCGACCCATGAGCTGTGCGAGCGGGTGGTCCGGGAGGCCCTGGAGCAGGCCCCCTGAGCGCCCGCAGCCCCTCGACGGCGCACAGCACGGCCAGCGCCGCCAGCCCCCCGTACACCGGCCAGTCGCCGAGCCGGACGTAGAGCGTGCTCCCGCGCGCCACCGGCAGGTCGAACACCTCCGCCGCGCTCGCGTCCGTGCCGAGCGGCCGGCCCACACGCTCCCCCCGGGGCCCGTACGCCGCGCTGATCCCGGTGAGCGTCGAGTGGACCATCGGGCGGCCGTTCTCGGCGGCCCGCAGCGCCCCCAGCGAGGCATGCTGGGCCGGGGCCCAACTCTCCTGGAACGTCGAGGTGGCGGACTGGGCGACGATCACCTGCGCCCCGGCGCGCACCAGCCCGCGGCTCATGTCGGCAAACGCCGTCTCGAAGCAGACCAGGGGGCCGATCCGCAGCCCCCGCGCCCCGTCCGGCAGGGTCATCACCACCTGGCGGTCGCCGCGCAACCGGTCCTCGCCCGCGGCCTTGCCCACGGAGGTCGCCCACCCCAGCAGGGAGCGGGCCGGGACGTACTCACCGAACGGGACCAGACGCATCTTGTCGTAGCGGTCCCCGGTCGGCCCGTCAGGGCCCACGAGCACCGCCGACTTGAAGATCCCCGACCGCCCCGAGCCGTCCGTCTGCCGGGCGTCCACATTGACCAGCAGATCCGCGCCGACCAGGCGGGACAGCCCGGCCAGCCGCCGTGCAGTCTCCGGACGCTCCCAGGCGCCCGCCCCGATGCTGCTCTCGCCCCACACGACCAGGTCCACGTTCCGGCCCCGCAGCGAACGGGTCAGCTCCTCGCCCCGGTCGAAGCGGCGCGCGACGCTTCCCGGTCCCTCCACGACGCCCGGCTGCACGACGGCGATCCTGACCGCTCCCGTGTTCGTGGGCCGCGGCGCCCAGGCCCACACCGCCGCGACGGACAGGGCGCACCCCACCAGCAGGACGCCGGCGGCCGTACGGGCCGCGCGGTCGGCGACCAGCAGGGCCGCGCCGGTGTTCACCGCGAGCACCAGCAGACTCACCAGCCACACCCCGCCCACCGAGGCGACCCGCAGGGCGGGGGCGACCTCCCACTGGCTCGCGCCGAGGAGCCCCCAGGGCCCGCCGAGCCCCTCCCAGGAACGGACGAGCTCGATCATCAGCCACCCGGAGGGTACGACGACCACGGCGGCGACGGCACGCGGCACGGAAGGGGCTCCGCCGAGCAGCCGGGACACCAGCAGCCCCCAGGGCGCCCAGAGCAGTCCCAGCAGGGCGGCCAGCAGCACGATGAAGACGTGGAGGCTCGGGATCAGCCAGTGGTGCATCGCGATGACGAAACCGATGCCGCCGAGCCAGCCGTCCAGCGCGGCTCTGCGGGGTGAGGGCGCGGTGCGGATCAGCAGCAGCCAGGGGACCAGCGCCCCGTAGGCGAACCACCAGAGTCCGGGCGCGGGAAAGGCGAGCGCGGGCAGCGCCCCGGCGAGCAGCGCCGCCGCGCCCCGGGCCCAGGGGGACGAGAGCGCCCCCGCGCCGGCGGAGCCCCGGCCGCCAGCCGCCGGACCGTCCCCGGAGGCGCCGTCCCCGGTGGCGGCGTCTGCGCCGGTACCGCCTTCGGCGGCCGTGCCCGCACCGGGCGTGCCCTCGCCGGCCGCGTCCCGGCCGGCCGGGAGACGCCCGCCCCGGATTCGCATGCCGTGCCCTCCTCGGTCGTGCGCGGGCGGGCGGTCGCCGTCACCGCGTCAACCCCTGGATACCCAGTGTGGGGGAGGTGGTCCCCGCCGGACACAGGACGCGGGCCGAGCGGGGCACGGCGGACGGGCCCGGCGCCCTTCGACGGCGGCAATGCGAGGGCGGCGGCAGTGCGACGGCGAGGCCTACGCGCCCGGCGCCCGGCGCCACTTCTCATGGACGGTGACTGTACGGATCAGCCAGCCCGGTTCGGCGCGGTGCAGCTCGAAGGTGTAGCGGCCGCCGGTCACGAAGTCGGGCGTGGCGACCCCGGACTGCCCGGAATCCGTCCGGCCCGGGGCGCCCGCCTCCGGTCCGTCCGCCGTCCTCGGGGCCGGGCACATCGAATTGAGGTAGTCGGCCCGTACCTCGGCCCGGTCGCCCGTGTAGCCGCCCAGGTCCTCCAGGTCGATCCGGCGGTTGACGATCAGGTGCTGACGTACGGGGAAGAGGCGCATCGTCTCCTCCAGCCACCGGGCGATCTCGTCGGCCGGGCCCTCCACGCCCCCGGCGCCCCGGTAGTCGGCGCGGCCGTCCGGGGCGAACAGGGCGCCGTAGTCCGACCAGGCCCCGTCGTCGACGGCCACCGCGTATCCGGTGATCACCGCATCGATGGCAAGCCGGTCCAGCACGGTCGCGAGTGCCACACGCTGTGTCATCGGGCAAGTCTCGGTCACGCCGCCCGCCAGGCCAAGGGGCCCGCGCCGACGGGCCGCGTCCGGCGACCCGTCGACGCGTGGGAGAACGGCTCGGCGGAGCAGGGGAGCCGGCTCGGCGGAGCAGGGGAGTCGGCTCGGCCGAGCAGGGGAACCGGCTCAGCAGGGCACGACGGCGACCGGTCCCAGCGCGTGCGTGACCGCCGTCTGCGCCACCGGGGACAGCCCCAGTCCGAGCGACTCGCCGCCCTTGCGACGGCCGACCACCGTCAGGGCCGCCGTCGCCGACGCGGTCACCAGGGTGCGCGAGGCCGAACCGTTGACCGGCTCCCGGACGATCTCCACCTGCGGGTACTTCTCGTGCCACCCGGAAGTCAGCTCGGCCAGGGTCCGCGCGGCCGAGCCGGCGGCCTCCTGCCGGTCCAGGACGGGGCCGCCCGCGAGCATCGAGGAGAACATCGTCCAACCGTGCACGATCCGCAGCCGGGCGCCCGGCCGGGAGGCCGCGGTGGCGAAGGCGAACTCCAGGACCGCCTCGCTGCTCTCGTCGGCTGCCACACCCGCCACGATGTCGGTGAAGGCCCCCGCGTCCCCGGGACGGCTCTCGTCCCCCTCCGGGCGGTCCTCCTGCACGACCACGACGGGACAGCTCGCCATCGACGCGGTGGCGAGGCTGTTGGAACCGACCATCAGCGAGCGGAAGCCGCCGAGCCCGCGCGAGCCGACCACGATCATCGACGCGTCCCGGCCGAGCGAGACCAGGGCCGCCGACGGGAAGTCCAGCGGGGCCAGCGTCGAGGGCCGCAGCTCCGGAGCGATGAGCGCGCTCTGGCGCACGGACTCGGCCAGGAGGGCCTCCGCCTCGCGCCGTCCGGTCTCCTCGTCGACCTGCCGGGTGAGCGGGCGGACGTGGACGATCAGCAGGGGCAGCCCCCGCCGCACGGCTTCGTGGGTGGCCCAGTCGAGCGCCTGCCGACTGTGCGTGGAGCCGTCGACTGCGGCGATCACGGGAAGATCGTTGGTGGTCATGGCTCCGAGCGTACGTCGCCGGGCGGACGGCCCTCACCCGCGGTGGCGGACGCCGCGCACCCGCGGTGGCGGACGCCGCGCACCCGCGGTGGCGGACGGCGCGCACGCCCGCCACCGGACGGCGCGCACGCCCGCCACCGGACGGCGCGCACGCCCTGCGGCGGACGGTCTCTCAGTCGTGGTTGTGGGTGGAGGTGGCGTCCTTCGGGGTGTGCTGCGCCCGCCGTCACTGCCGCTGGCCACGACGGCGACGAGAGCCGCCAGGACCGCCACCACGGCGAGCCGGCCACCCACGCGCAGGGCCCACCCGGTACGGGCCCCGGTGGTCGTGCCCGGCCGGCCGGGCAGCTTCTCGGAGCGGCGGGCGGGCCGCATCAGGCGCAGGAGCAGCAGCGCGGCGATCGGGAGCTGGAGCAGCCAGACACTCGTGCGGAACCAGCCGTCGTACCAGACGTTGGTCCCGTACAGCAGGGTGTGCCAGACGCTGAGGACGTAGACGACGATCACGCAGCGGTGCAGTACCCGCCAGGTCTTCTGACCGATGCGGTGGCGCACGTAGAAGATCAGGCCGAGGGGGATCGCGAGGTAGAGGGCCGCCTGGCCGATGGGGATGGCGATCTTGCCGGTCCCCGAGTCGTAGCCGCCGGGTACGAGGGCCTCCACGAAGGCGGTGGCGACCGCGGAGTTCCAGGACGCGGTGTCGTGCCGGACCAGTTCGGCCCCGAACAGCAGGGCGTGGGCCGCGATCAGGGCGATGGTGTTGAGGCTCGTGGTGCGGTGCAGACGTTCCAGCCGGGGGCCCGACAGCGGCAGGCGGCCCGGTCGCGGCCCGGACAGCATCAGCCCGAGGATGACGGTCCCCCAGGCCCAGAGCAGGGCGGACCAGCCGAACGCCTGGCTGAGGAAGTACATCCAGAAGCCGCCCGCGTCGGCCATGAACGGCATCACGGTGACCGTGGACGAGGTCTTGTTGCGGATGCGTATGTAGAGCAGGACGAAGATCGCCGCGGTGATGAGGAGCGCCACCAGGCCGTCGGGCCACGAGGCCCGCAGGTCGGAGCGGAGCGTCGGCCGTCTCGGCTCTGCCGGCCGTCGGGCGGCGGGAACCCGGCCGTCGTCCGGTGCGGTGCTTCCGGGGGCCGCGGCCGCGGTTCCCGGTCGGACTTCGGTGGTCGGCGCGGTGCTTCCGGGCGTCTCGGCGGCCGCTGCCGGTTCAGGGGTGGGGAGCGGGTTCGTCATGCGGCCTCTTCGGGGCGGGGGGCATCGGGTGGCGGGGGCGGATGCGGCGGCCCCGGGCCACGAGGCGTACGCAGACGCGTTGTTGGAGCAGTCGGACGCTCGGAGGGGAAAGTTCCCGCTCTTCGTGTGTGATATGGATCACGTGTGGTTGCTGGTGGGGCAAACGCGGCGAACTCCCGTTGTTTCGGCATCTGGTGCTCTTCTCTCCGGGGTGGGTGCGACTGGCACGATGGCCGCTATGGGAGCCGGAACCGCACTCCGACTCGGACGCACCGCGCTGTTCGCGGTGGTGTGCGTCGCCGTGTCCGGACTCGGCCACGCGCTGATGTCCGGCGCGCCCCTGCCCGTGCCCGTCCAGGCCGCCGCGCTGCTGCCGGTGTGCGGGGCGGGGTGGTGGCTCGCCGCGCGGGAGCGGAGCGCTCCGGTGACCGTGACGGCGCATGTCCTGGGCCAGTTGGGGCTGCACGCCCTCTTCGCCTGCGCCGGATCCTGGCTCCCGTCCGGCTTCGGCGCGCACCACTCGGGCGGCGGGCGTCGTGCGTCGGACGCGATGAACCACTCCGCTCACGAGGTCCCGATCGGCGGACCGTCCGACCTGATGGGGCTTCTGGCCGCTTTCGACGGGGCGGTGTTCACCCTCGGCATGGCCGCCGCCCACGCGGTGGCCGGGCTGATCTGCGGCTGGTGGCTGTGGCGCGGCGAGGTCGCCCTCGCCCGGCTGGGCCGCTGTCTGGTGCTGTTCGTCCGGGCTCCGCTGCGGACGGCCTGGCGCCTGTGGTCCGCGACGCCCCCCGCACCCGCGCCGCCCGTCCGACGACGCGTCCGCCCCCGGCCCCGCCGCCCCCGGGACCTTCTCGCCCTGCACGCCATCTCCCGGCGCGGGCCACCGCACTCCCTCCCCTTCCTCTGACCTCCATCCGCCCTCCGGCCGCTGAGCGCCGGGGCGGCACGGGTGTGCGCCGCGCACACCCGTGACAGGCATGCCGGTCCACCGGGCCGCCCCCGACGGGGCCCGGGACCGGTCGCCGGAGCCGGGCGACCGCTGCCGCGGCTCCGCAAGGACGCGAAGGACTGCTGTGACACTTATCGCTCCCGCGCTACCGGCCGCCGTGCTACCGGCCCCCGCACCACCGACCGTCGCGAGGCCCGCCGCTCCCGCACCACCGGCCGTCGCGAGGCCCGCTGCTCCCGCGCCACCGGCCGTCGCAACGCCCGCTGCCGCCGCGCCGCCGACCGCCCCCCGGCCGCCGGTCATCCGGGTGTCCGCCACCCGCCCGCCTCGCCCCCAGGCCCCGGCCGCACGGCAGAACGACGGGCAGATCACCGACTGGGCGCTCGCCGCGGGCGGCGGGGACCGGGAGGCCGCCGACCGCTTCGTCCGGGCCACCTACGAGGACGTCCGCAGATTCGTCGCCTACCTCAGCTCCGACGTCCCCGGGGCCGATGACCTCGCTCAGGAGACCTACCTCCGGGCGATGAGCGGACTGGCCCGGTTCGGAGGGCGTTCCTGCGCCCGGACCTGGCTGATGTCGATCGCGCGACGCGTCGTCATCGACCGGCACCGCGCCGCCGCCGTACGCCCCCGGACCGCCGACACCGCGGACTGGCAGACCGCCGCGGAGCGCGCCCAGCCCCGTCATCCCGCCGGATTCGAGGAGTCCGTCGCGGTGCTGGACGCCCTGCGCCGACTGGACCCGGCACGCCGTCAGGCCTTCGTCCTCACCCAACTGCTGGGCGCGTCCTACGAGGAGGCGGCCGCCGCCGCCGGCTGCCCGATCGGCACGGTGCGCTCCCGCGTGGCCCGAGCACGCCGCGAACTCGCCGGGCATTGGCGTGGGGCGTCGGCCCCGGAGCACCGGCCCCCGCTCCCCGCATCGGCCTGACCGACCTGCTCCGGACGGGCACCTCTCAGCCGACGCCCGCCCGCGATCCCTCGGGGTCCCGGGCGGTGCGCCGTCGGCGGAGCAGGAACACGGGCAGCAACAGACACTGGAGGCAGACCGCCACCCAGAACCCCCGCGCCGAACCCGCCGCCTCCGCCGCCCCGTACAACTGCCCGCCCACCACCCCGCTGGCGAACGCGCCGATGCCCGCCGCCAGCCGTTGGCGACCGAACACACTCGCCGGGGCGGCCGACGAACGGGCCAGCGCCTCCAGGTCGTTCTTGAGGAAGAGCACGATCTCCCCGAGACACAGCAGCGCCCCGCCCACCGCGATCCCCGCGTGCCCCCCGGCCCCGATCGCCGCCATGCCCGCCGCCATCGCGCCGAACCCCCACCGCAGGGCGGCCGGGTAGCTCAGTGCGGCGACCCGTTCCGCCAGCAACGGCTGGCCGACGACGAGGAGGGCCGCGTACCCCGTCAGGACGGCCCCGTAGAAGGCCGCCGACGTCCGGGGGACCGCGTACAGCGCCAGGTAGTGCTGGAAGAACATGAACGCGTACACGCTCAGCACGGTCACCACGAACGGCGAAGGCCCGGGGCGCGGTGCACCGGAGTCCGGGGCCCGACCGGCGGCGGGCGCCGCGGAGGACCCGTCGAACGACCCGTCCTCGGAGGGCCGGTCCGCCGCGCCCGCCGGCAGCAGCGCGTGCCCGGCCCCCACGAGTGCGAACAGCACGGTGACGCAGGAGAACAGCACCCCGGGGGAGCCCATGACGAGTGGCGCGGCGGCCGGAGGGCCCAGTGCCATACCCGCGTTGAACGCCGAACCGCTCGCCGACAGCAGCCGGGCGCCGCGCCTTCGACGCCCCCTCCACCAGATACGCCTTGTTCGCCGGGAGGTACAGCGCCGCGCCCGCCGACACCAGCAGCAGCGCCCCGACCGCCAGGACCGGACTCGTCAGCCCCGGGACGAACGCGGCGAACCCCGCCGTACGCAGCCCCAGCGCCAGCAGCATCGCGCGCCGCAGCCCGATCCGCCCGGTCACCGGCCCCGCCACCACACCGCCGGCGAACTGGATCAGCGAGGCGACGGCCAGCACGAAGCCGACCGTGCCGAGGCCCAGGCCGAGCCGCTGGTGCAGCAGCACCGACATATAGGGCAGGACGGCGAAGCTGCCCAGCGTGATCAGGAACGAGCCCCCCAGCAGGAACCGCTGCGGGCCGGTGAGCGACGAGTGCCCCCTACGCCCCGGGGCGGCCCGGCCCGGCCGCCCCGGGCCCGCGCCGGCCCCCGGAGCTGCGTCCGTCCGGCCGGGGCTCACCTTCCCGGGCTCACGGCGCCCCGGCGACGACCGGGCGGACCCGGACGGCCGCGCTCCACGCCCGGTGCTGGGCCAGCTCCGCCGTCCGCGCCTCGGCCAGCACCATGCCCGTACAGCCCCGCTGGTCGCCGACGTGGAGCACGCTCTCGCCGGGCTCGCGGACCGGGAACCACTCCACCGCCCCGGGGAACGCCCCGAGTTCGTCGAGGCCGTGCCAGCCCTTCAGCACCCCGGGCCGCTCCGCGTACACCAGGACGAAGCCGTACGCGGGCCCTGCGGTGTCGAGCGGGGTGTCCAGCAGCGCCGGGCGGCGGCCGAGCGCCTCGTCCATCATGGCCGTGTAGACGTTGGTCCGCAGCGTCCGGCACAGCACCTCGCCGACCAGCGCGCCGCCGATCCTGCGGTTGATCTCCACCAACTCGGGCCCCTCGGGCGTCAGGACGAACTCCACATGGGCGAAGCCGCGCACGTGCCCCGCCGCCGCGAGGACCCGGCCCACCCACGCCTCGATCCCGGCCCGCTCCTCCTGGTCCAGCGCCACCGGGAACGCCGCCGCCTCCTCCCGTACCACCGCCGCCCGGGACGTCTGGCGGCTCAGCACCCCGAGCAGCCGGGTGGTCCCGTCCCAGCCGATGGTCTCCGCGCTGTACAGCGGACCGGCGAGGAAGGCCTCGGCGAACAGCTCGCCGGTCAGAGGCTGTCGCGCCGCCTCCGCCAGCGCCCGGTGCAGGGCCTCCTCGTCGTGCACGATCCACACAGAGCGCGAGGAGGTGCCCGCCGAGTCCTTCAGGACCGCGGGCAGCCCCACTGCCCGCAGCACCTCCCCGGCGCCTTCGGGACCCGGCGGGACGGATACGGCCGCACTGCGGCTCAGCCCGCGCGCGTGCAGCGTCTGACGGACCCGGCGCTTGTCCCGCAGCAGGGCCACAGCGCCGGGATCGGCGCCCGGGAGCCCCAGTTCGGCGGCCAGTTCGGCGGCCGGCAGGCTCCAGGTGTCCGTCGTGTTGATCAGCCCGGCCAGGCCGGGCACGGCGGCCAGGGCCCGGCGGGTGGCCTCCGAATCCATCGTGTCGACGTCCACGACGTCCAGCGCGTCCGGCGGCAGGACCGCCAGCTCGTGCCGGTAGACCGAACGGTCGCCGGTCAGCAGGCACAGCCGGTGCCCCGCTCCGGCGGCGGCCTCCGCCATCCTGCCCAGGCCGAAGGACAGAGACTCCAGTGCGGCGATCGTCATGGCAGCAGCTCCACGGTCGGTACGGGGGAGGGGGCGTCGCCCTCGACGGTCCTGGCGGCCTCCGGCGCGGCCCGCCCGGCCCACTCCATCACGGACCACGGCGGTCGCAGCTCGGCCGGCGACGCGATGGTCCGGGGCCGCAGCCCGGCCGGGTCCAGGGCCTCGGCATGCCGGGTGAACACCCGCTCCGCGTACCGGTGCCCGGTGTCGGCGCCCAGCACCAGATGCAGCCGGCCGGGATCGCGGGCCGCCTCCCAGGCCGCCGCCAGATGGGCCGCCCCGGTGGACAGGCCGGCGAACACCGCGTGCTCCCGCAGCAGTCCGACCGCGCCCGCCATCGCATGGCGGAAGTCCATCCAGTGGACGGTGTCGTACAGCTCGTGGCGGACGTTCCCGAAGGGTATCGAGCTGCCGATGCCCGCGATGATCGCCTCCGGGTCCTCGAACCCCTCGCTCCCGAACGTCACGCTGCCGAACGGCTGGATGCCCACCAGCCGCACCGACCGGCCCGACTCCCGCAGCGCGCGGGCCAGTCCACCGGTCGACGCACCCGTGCCCACCGCGCCGACCACGGTCAGCGGGCCCTCGGGCAGCGCCCCGGTGAGCAGCTCCGCGAACTCCCGGTAGCCCTCGTGGTGGACCTGGTCGTGGTACTGCCGCATCCAGTGGAAATCCGGCCGCTCGGCCAGCAGCCGGCGGACATGGCGCACCCGCAGCTCCTGGTCCAGGCGCAGGCTCCGCGAGGGCGGCATCGCGTCGACCGTCGCGCCGAGGATCTCCAACTGCGCCCGCATGGTGGCGTCCACGGTGGTGGAGGCGACGATGTGGCAGCGCAGCCCGTAGCGGTGGCAGGCCATGGCGAGCGCCAGCGCGTAGATCCCGCTGGAGCTGTCGACCAGGGTCTGCCCGGGGGCCACCCGGCCCCGGCGCAGCAGCGAGCGGACCGCGCCGAGCGCCGCGTACACCTTCATCGTCTCGAAGCGGGCGAGGACGACGTCGTCGGTCAGCCGGATCAGGTCCGGGGTCTTCACCGCGTCGGTGATGTGCTCGTGGACCGTCGCGACGGCCGGGCGCGCGGAAGCGTCCGGTCCCGCGGCGCGCGGACGGGCGTCCGCCCCGGCCCTCACTTGCGCCGCCCGCGCACGATCAGCCGGTCCGAGCGCTGGTCGTAGCCGGACGCGTCGAACCCGCCGAAGCACTCCACGTCGGTGAAGCCCGCGCTCTCGAAGAGGGCGTGCAGCTCGGCCGCCGAGTAGAGCCAGGAGGTGATGGACGCCGTCCGCGCGGTCGTGCCGCGCACCAGCGTCCAGTCCGTGCGCAGCCGCCGCCAGCTGTCGAGGACGGTGTCGCGCTGGAATACGTAGGCGCCGTCGGGCAGGTCGACCGCCTTCGGCCGCCCGATCCAGCCCGCCAGCACCTCCTTGCCCATCACGTCCACCAGGAGCTGCCCGCCCGGGGCGAGGCTCTCGTGGGCGTTGCGCAGCACCCGGAGGTTGTCCTCGGCCTCGTCGAAGTAGCCGAACGACGTGAAGACGTTCAGCACCACGTCGAAGGCGCCCGGCTGCCGGTACGCGAGCATGTCGGCGCGCTCCAGCCGGACCTCGGCGCCCGCCGCGTCGCAGGCGGCCCGTGCGCCCTTGAGCATGGAGGGCGACAGGTCGACCCCCGTCACCTCGTACCCGCGCTCCGCCAGCGGCACCACGAAGAGACCCGGCCCGCAGCACAGGTCCAGGACTCTCGTGCCCGGTGGGAAGTCCAGCAGGGGAGAGGACGCGACCAGGGCGGCGGCGGACTCGGCCCGCGCCGCCGAGAACATCGTCGGGGCGAAATCGGACCAGAGCGCGTCGTCCTCGTACCAGTGCATGCCTCGCGGCCTCCTCCCGGGCCCGGGGCCCGTGGGTGTCCTGCTGCCGTCGCCCCGGCAGCCGTGTCACGTCACCGGCCGCCGCTTCCGTCGCCGGGAGGGCCTCCCACACCCGGCGTCTCTCCAGTAGTCGGGCGACCCGACCGGGAAGTTCCCGGCGATCACCGGCCGGCGCCGGGGCCACCGTCCGGCGTCGCCCGGGCCTCACCGGCGGCCCCCGGGCGGTGTGCAGGCGACGTAACCGTCGTTGTTCGCCCGGTGTCATCCCCGGGTAACGGGCCCTTCCTAGATTCGGGGGTGACCGCAGCCCGCCCCCGCGTCCCTCCGGGAACGCCGTCCCCGAAGGGCCCCCATGACCGTGCCGCCCCCGCCGCCGGACGCTCCCGCCACCGACCGGGTGCGCACGGTCTGCTCGTACTGTGGTGTCGGCTGCGGGATCGTCCTCGACATCGCCGCAGGACCCGACGGCCGCCGCACCGTCGTGAAGGCCTCGGGGACAAGGAGCACCCGTCGAACGCCGGCCGGCTGTGCACCAAGGGCGCCACCGGCGCGGACCTCCTCGCCGCCCCCGGACGGCTGACCACCGCCCTGGCCCGCCCCGACCGCAGCGAGCAGCCAGCCCCGCTCGGCCGGGACGCCGCCATCGAGGAGACGGCGCGCCGACTGCGGTCCGTGCTGGACACCCACGGCCCCGACGCGGTGGCCCTCTACGTCTCCGGCCAGATGACGCTGGAGGCGCAGTACCTCGCCAACAAGCTGGCCAAGGGCTTCATCGGGACCAACACCATCGAGTCCAACTCCCGGCTCTGCATGGCGAGCGCGGGCAGCGGCTACAAGCTGTCCCTCGGCGCGGACGGGCCGCCCGGCTCCTACGAGGACTTCGCCCACGCCGACGTCTTCCTCGTCACCGGCGCCAACATGGCCGACTGCCACCCGATCCTCTTCCTGCGGATGATGGAGCGCGTCAAGGCGGGCGCGAAGCTGATCGTCGTCGACCCCCGGCGCAACGCCACCGCCGCCAAGGCCGACCTGTACCTCCGGATCCGGCCCGGCACCGACCTGGCCCTCCTCAACGGGCTGCTGCACCTCCTCGTCGAGAACGGGCACACCGACCCGGAGTTCATCGCCGAGCACACCGAGGGCTGGGAAGGGATGCCCGCCTTCCTCCGCGACTACCCGCCCGCCGCGGTGGCGGAGATCACCGGCATCCCCGAGGACGACATCCGGCAGGCGGCCCGCTGGATCGGCGAGGCGGGCGACTGGATGAGCTGCTGGACGATGGGCCTCAACCAGTCCACCCACGGCACCTGGAACACCAACGCGATCGTCAACCTGCACCTGGCGACCGGAGCGATCTGCCGTCCCGGCAGCGGCCCGTTCTCGCTCACCGGCCAGCCCAACGCCATGGGCGGGCGCGAGATGGGCTACATGGGCCCCGGACTGCCCGGCCAGCGATCGGTCCTGGTCGACGAGGAACGCGCCTTCACGGAGGAGCTGTGGGGCGTTCCGCCCGGCACCCTGCGCGCGGACGGCTCGGGCACCGGCACGATCGACATGTTCCGGCGCATGGCCGAGGGAGAGATCAAGGCCTGCTGGATCATCTGCACCAACCCGGTCGCCACGGTCGCCAACCGCCGGACCGTCATCGAGGGCCTGGAGGCCGCCGAATTCGTCGTCACCCAGGACGTGTTCGCCGACACCGAGACGAACGCGTACGCCGATGTCGTCCTGCCCGCCGCCCTCTGGGCCGAGTCCGAGGGCGTGCTGATCAACTCGGAGCGCACCCTCACCCTCTCCCGCCGCGCCACCGACCCGCCGGGAGAGGCCTGGCCGGACTGGCGGATCATCGCCGCGGTGGCCTGCGCCATGGGGTACGAGGACGCCTTCGGCTACACGAGCGCCGAGGAGGTCTTCGCCGAGATCACCCGGGCGTCGAACCCGCGCACCGGCTACGACCTGCGCGGAGTGACGTACGAGCGGCTGCGCGAGACGCCTGTGCAGTGGCCCAGCGCCGAGGTCGACGGTCCGGCCCGCAACCCCGTGCGCTACGTCAACGACGGCGTCAGCCAGGAGCTGACCGTACGGCCCGACGGGAGCGTGCCGAGGCTGGCCTTTCCCACGCCGAGCGGCCGGGCCGTCTTCCACACCCGCCCGCACCTGCCGCCGGCCGAGATGCCCGACGAGGACTACCCGTTCGTCCTCAACACCGGGCGGCTCCAGCACCAGTGGCACACCCTCACCAAGACCGCGAAGATCACGAAGCTGAACCGGCTGGACCCCGGCCCGTTCGTGGAGATCCACCCCGACGACGCCGCCGCCCTGGGCCTCGGCGAGGACGACGGCGTCGAGGTCGCCTCGCGGCGCGGCCGCGCGGTGCTCCCGGCCCGGATCACCGACCGCGTGCGGGCGGGGGAGTGCTTCGCCCCGTTCCACTGGAACGACCTGTTCGGCGAGTACCTCGGTGTGAACGCCGTGACCAACGACGCGGTCGACCCGATCTCGTTCCAGCCCGAGCTGAAGGTGTGCGCGGTCCGGCTGGCGAAGGTGGCCGCACCCGCGTCGCGCCGCGATCCCGCCGCGGCGCAACGGCCCTCGCCCACCGGTGGCCCCGGTCTCCCGTTCGTGGGCGGCACGCCGGGCCCGGTGAACACCTCGGGGCTGGTGGGCGCGCTGGGCCTGGTGGACACCGCCCCACCCGTCCTCACGGAGACGGAGCGCCGCTATCTGGCCGGATTCCTCGCGGGCCTGGGCACCCGGCCGGAGGGCACCCCGGTGCTTCCGGCGGGCGCCCCGTTCGCCCCGGATCACGCGCTGTGGGTCAACGGAGTGCTGGCCGGCACGTACTCCCGGCTCGCCGGGACGCCGGAGCCCGGGCCCGCCCCCGGGGCATCGGACGAACCGGGCCGGCCGGTCGTCGTGCTGTGGGCCTCGCAGACCGGCAACGCCGAGGAGGTCGCCGCGACGGCCGCCCGGACCCTGGCCGCCGAGGGGTACCGCACCACGCTCCTCGGCATGGACGACGGGGCGCCCGACGCCCTGCCGAGCCCGGCCGACCTCCTCGTCGTCACCAGCACCTTCGGCGACGGCGACGCCCCCGACAACGGCTCCGGCTTCTGGGAGGCGCTGAGCGCCCCCGGGGCCCCGGGCCTGGCGGGCGTCCGTTACGCCGTACTCGCGCTCGGCGACTCCAGCTACGACGACTTCTGCGGCCACGGCCGCCGTCTGGACGAACGCCTCGGCGAACTGGGCGCGGAGCGGCTGGTCCCGCGCACCGACTGCGAACCGGAGTACGAACAGCCCTTCGGCCAGTGGCTCAAGGAGGTCCGGGCCGCGCTGGAGGCGACGACGGCACCGGAAGGGACGGCGGAGCCGACGGCGGCCGCACCGCCCGCAGCGGCGGCGGCGGAGTCGCCGGTCGGGACGGCCCCCGCCCGTCCCTCCCGGGCCGCACCCGTCACCGCCCTCCTCACAGGCAACCGCCTCCTGAGCCTGCCCGGCGCGACGAAGGAGGTCCGTGCCTTCACGATCGACACGCGGGGCGCCGACACCCCCCTGACGTACACGGCCGGGGACGCGCTGGGCGTCCAGCCCCTCAACTCGCCGGACCTGGTGGCGGAATGGCTCGCCGTCACCGGACTCGACCCCGCCGCCGAGGTGGACGTCCCCGGGCACGGCCCGGTCGCCCTGGAGACGGCCCTGCACCGCCACCTGGACATCGCCCGCATCACCCCGGACCTGCTGCGCCTGGTCGCCGACCACACGGGGGACCGGTCCCTGAAGAAGCTGCTGCGCCCCGACAACAAGGGCGAGCGGGACCGGTGGATCTGGGGGAGGCAGGCCGTCGACGTCCTCGCCGAACACCCGGTACGCGCCACGGCCGCCGCCTGGGCCGAGGTGCTCGGGCCGCTGAGGCCCCGGCTGTACTCCATCGCCTCCAGCCCGCTCGTGGACCCCCACCGGATGCGGCTGACCGTCTCCGTGATCCGCTACGAGAGCCACCGCGGCCGGACGCGCAAGGGCGTCGCCTCCACGTTCCTCGCCGACGCCGCACCGGAGAGCCCTCTGTCCGTGTTCGTCCAGCGCAACGAACGCTTCCGCCCGCCCGCCGACCCGGCCACCCCGATGATCATGGTGGGACCGGGTACCGGAGTCGCCCCGTTCCTGGGCTTCCTGGAGGAACGCCGGGCGCTCGGCCACGCCGGCGCCAACTGGCTGTTCTTCGGCGAGCAGCACCGCGCCACGGACTTCTACTACCGCGACGAACTCGACGCGCTGAGCCGCTCGGGCACCCTGACCCGGCTGGACACCGCCTTCTCCCGCGACCAGCGGGCCAAGGTCTACGTCCAGGACCGGATGCGCGAGCACGGAGCCCAGCTCTGGTCCTGGCTCCGCGACGGCGCCCACCTCTATGTCTGCGGCGACGCCTCCCGCATGGCCAAGGACGTCGACCGGGCCCTGCGCGACATCGCCGTCGCCCACGGGGGACTCGAACCCGACGCGGCGGCCGCGCAGGTCAAGCAGCTAGCCTCGGACCGCAGATACGTGCGTGACGTGTACTGAACGAGGGAGCGCGGCCCATGGGGTGGACGGAAGTACCGGTGGACACCGAGCCGGTGGCGGGCGCCGTCCTGCTGATCGGCATCCCGGGCAGCGGCAAGAGCACCGTGGCCGCGGCTCTCGCCGCCCGCTTCGCCGCCTCCGCCCACATCGAGGTGGACGCCCTTCAGGAACTCATCGTCTCCGGCGGCCGGTGGCCCTCGCCCGACAGGGACGAGGAAGCGGACCGGCAGATCTTCCTCCGGGCCCGCAACGCCTGCCTGCTGGCGCACAGTTTCGTCGCCGCGGGTTTCCTCCCGGTCATCGACGACGTCGTCGTACGCCGTGCCCATCTGGACTTCTACCGCGCCACGCTCACCGGCGTACCGCTGCACTGCGTGGTCCTGGCCCCGGGCGCCGCGAAGGCCATGGAGCGCAACCTCGCCCGGGACAAGTCGCTGACGACGGACTGGTCCCCCCTGGACGACGTCCTGCGCGCCGAACTGGCCGACGAGAAGATCTGGATCGACAGCGCGGAGCTGACCGTGGACGAGACGGTCGACGCGGTCCTGTCCGCCACCGGCCTGACGCCTTCGGGGCCCTGACGCTCCAGCGGCCGACGGCCTGGGGGAGCGGGCGGCGCCCGCCGGTGGGCTGCCCCGAGGCATGTGAGACTCCCGTGGGGGCATTCGTACCCATTCCGGCTGGTCGCTGTCGACAGCCGCTCCGACGGAGAAGTGCGCAAGAAAGTAGGTCCGGTACCGGTGGACAGACCCAGCGCGGTCGAGCGCTCCCTGCGCGAGGCCGCGCCCCATGAGATTCTCGATGTGATCCGCTCGGAGATCGAGCGCCGCCATGGCGCCCGGGCGGTGGAGCTGCTGCTGGCGGACTACGCCATGACGAGGCTGCAGCCCGTCGGGGTGCTTCCGCACACGCGTCCACCGGTGCCGGTGCACAACAGTGATCCGGGCCGTGCGTTCGGCGCCCAGGAGCCGCACTGTTCGTACGACCACTCCGCTTCCACCGTGACGGCTCACCTCCCGGTCAGCGTCCGGGGGGACCGCTTGGGCGTCCTGAGCGTCACCCTGGGGGTGGAAGGAGGCGCCGATCTGGCCGCCGACGTGCTGGAGGAGCTGCGGGAATGCGCCGATGCCCTGGCGCACGAGGTGGTCGTCGCGGAGCGGGACACCGACCTCTTCCTGCAAGCACGGCGGGCAGAGCGTCTGACGCTCGCCGCCGAGATGCAGTGGCAGCTACTGCCCGGACGGTCATGCGCCCGGCCGGAGTACAGCCTGGGCGCCCAGTTGGAGCCCGCCTACGCCATCTTCGGCGACAGCTTCGACTGGTCGGCGTCGGCCGACGACCTGTATGTGACGGTCAGCAACGGCATGGGCGAAGGGATCGACGCCGCCTTGCTGACGAACCTCTGCGTCAACGCGCTGCGCAACGCCCGCCGCGCGGGCCTGAGCCTGAGCGACCAGGCCTACCTGGCCGATCAGGCGGTGTACGGGCAGCACGGAGGAAGCCGGCATCTGTCGACCCTGCTCTTCCGCTTCCACCTCCCGACCGGGGATGTGGAGGTCATCGACGCCGGTTCACCGCGGGTCTGGCGGGTGCGCGGCGGTGTGGTCGAGCCGATCGAGCTGGAGGAGCAGATGCCTCTGGGCATGTTCGAGGACACTGCCTACCGTCCGCAGCACTTCCGGGTCGAACCCGGGGACCGTCTGCTGTTCATCAGTGACGGCGTCTACGACGCGCTCTCCCCGGGCGGTGAGAAGTACAGCCTTCGCGCACTCGCCGCGTCGATCAGCAGCACCCGTCTGCTGCCTGCTCCGCAGGTGCCCAGAGTGATGCTGCAGGAACTGCTGGGACACCGCGGGTCCGGCCCCGCCGCGGACGACTCCCTCGTGATGTGCCTGGACTGGCACGGCCGTTAGGGCGGCTGCGGTCGTCGAGGTCCTGTCGTCAAGCTTCCCTCGTCGACCGAAGGGCGGCCCTGCGGGGTCGGGCGGGGGTTCGACGGCAGGTCTGGGCCTTCGGATGCGGGGTATGTGGTTGCCAGGTGAAGACCCTGCGACCTTCCACGCGGTGGGGCCCGTGTGGAAGGGGGGCGGGTTGTCAGGCGGCGACGGGGTGAGGGATGGTTGCCTTCAGGCAATCGTCTAGTTGATGAGGTGAGGGATCCGCCCAGCGGGTCCTCGATATTTGGCTTCCACCCAAGCGCGAACCCTTGCGGACACGCGGTCGGACTCCCCGTGGGGCCGGCCCCCGTATCCGGTGCTGGTCGCTGACGCCCGAGGCGTGGTGGTGCGGCGCAATGACGCGGCCGGCCCCCTTCTGCCTGCCGCGGTCCCCGGGGCATCCCTGGCGGATGTGGCTCCGGCCTGGCTCTGTGCCGCACACTCCAGGCTCGCCTCCGCCGGCCCGCACGCCGTCCCGGAGACCGGAGCGACGGTGCGCGGCGACATCGACGGGCTCCACTTCGAGGCGCACCCCACGGTGCGGGGCGACGGCTCGGTGGCCTGGTGGCTGGTGGATGACACCGCCCATCAGCTCGTCCGGGAAGCTCTGCGCAGGGAGCGCGAGCGAAGCGCGTTCCTCGCGAAGGCGTCCAACGTTCTGCTCGCCTCCCTCAATCTCGGACGCTGCATGGATGTCACCGCGCGCATGGCCGCCGAGAACCTCGCCGACGCGGCACTCGTGATCGCGCCGGCGCGTGGTCAGCGCCTCCCGGTGGTGACCTGTGTGCGCGGCGGTGTCCCCGCGACGACCACGATGACGGGGGAGCTCGACGGCGTGCCGGGGCTGGCGGAGGCGCTGCGCGGGTTCCCCCCGGTGCCCTCGCGCTGGATCGACCCGGCCGCGGCCCCCGGGTGGATGATGCCCGAGGGGTTCGGGCCGGTCGGCTCGATCGTGATCACCCCGCTGCCCGGGCACGGCGTCCCGGCCGGAGCGCTCATCCTCCTGCGCGCGACCGAGACCGCCGTTTTCAGCGACGAGGAGGAGGTCTTCGCCCGGTTGTTCGCCGCCCGTGCGGGAGCGGCGATGTCGGCCGCCCGGCTGTACGCGGAGCAGAGCACGATCAGCGACATGCTGACGCGTGAACTCCTGCCCCCGGTCCTGCACCAGATCTCCGGCGTGGATTTCGCCGGCGGCTACCGGCCCTCGGCGGACCATGAGCGTATCGGCGGTGACTTCTACGACGTCCACCCGGCGACCGTCGAGGGCGAAGGCTCCCTGGTTTCGCTCGGGGACGTGTGCGGCAAGGGCCTGGAGGCCGCCGTGCTGACCGGCAAGATCCGCAACACGCTGCACGCCCTGCTGCCACTGGCCGACGACCACCAGCGGATGCTCAGCCTGCTGAACACAGCGTTGCTCAGCTCCCACCACACCCGCTTCGCGACCATGGTCCTCGCCTCAGCCGTACGCCGCGGCAGTGCGGTGGACCTCAAGCTCACCAGCGGCGGCCACCCCACCCCGCTGATCATCCGCGCGGGCGGCACCGTCGAGGAAGCCGACACCCACGGAACCCTGATCGGGGCCATCCCGAACGTCTCCGCCAGCACCGCCGCCGTGTCGCTGGCCCCCGGGGAGTCCTGCGTCCTGTACACCGACGGCATCACCGAGGCCAAGGGCGGCCCGATGGGCGACGACCTGTTCGGGGACGAGCGCCTCAAGCGCGCGCTCGCCGGATGTGCGGGTATGCCGGCCGCGGGGATCGTGGAACACGTGCAGATGCTGGCCGCCCAGTGGCTGGGCGACCGACCCCACGACGACATGGCCGTCGTCGTGATCTCCGCGCCTCGCACCCACCATCTCAGTGCGGTGAACGGCCATACCCGGGGCAGGTTCACCGCATGAGAACGACCACCCCGCCCCGCCTTGCCCAGGCCGAACTCGTGGAGCAGTCGGCCAGGCTTCTGTGGGACGCCGTCTCGACCGCGGACGAACACGCGGCCGCGGAGCTCGTGCTGCGCATACTCGACGACGGGGCCGACCCCGAGAGCGTCCTGCTGGACGTGATCGCCAGGGTGCAGGGCCACGTCGGTGAGGAATGGGCGGCCAACAGGCTCAGCGTCGCCCAGGAGCACGCGGCGACCGCCATCAACGAACGGGTCGTCGCAGCGGTGAGCGGGCACCCCGCCGCCCGCGTCGCTGCCACCCGGGGCCGGATCACCGTGGCCTGTGTGGACGGTGAGTGGCACGGGCTGCCGGCCCGCCTGCTGGCCGAAGTCCTGAAGCTGCGCGGCTGGCGAGTCGACTATCTCGGCGCCCAGGTCCCCACCCCGCACCTGATCGTTCACCTCCACAACACCCGGGCGGACGCGGTCGCGCTCTCCAGCTCCATCGCCACCCGGCTCCCCACCGCGCACGCGGCGATCACCGCCTGCCAGGCCGTCGGCGTCCCCGTCCTCGTCGGCGGCGCAGCCTTCGGGCCCCGGGGCCGATACGCGAAGCCGCTGGGCGCTGACGCCTGGGCCCCCGACGCCCGCGCCGCCGCCGACCTCCTCGCCGAGGAGCCGCTTGCCAGGCCGGAGACCGACCACCAGCAGTTCGACGACCTGCCGCACCTGGCCGACCAGGAGTACACCGTGGTCTCCCGCAGCGGCGCCTCGCTCGTTCGTCACGTTCTCACCGCACTGGAGGACGCCTTTCCCGCGATGCGTGCCTACAGTGATCTGCAGCGCGAGCGCACCGCGGAAGACCTCGCGCACATCGTCGAGTTCCTCACCACCGCCCTCTACCTCGACGACGAGGAACTCTTCACCGGGTTCATCGCCTGGACCGCGCAGGTCCTCGTGGCCCGGGGCGTCCCCGCGTCGAGTCTGCCGCCGGCCCTGGATCTCCTGGCCCGCGAACTCAAGGACTTCCCCCGGGCCTCCCGTATCCTCCGGGCCGGGACACGCACCCTTTCCACCGCCCATCACACCGCCGCCGGGAACACCGTATGACCACACACCCCGACCACCTGCGGCTGACCACGGTCGACGCCCAGGACAGCGTCCGCATCGAGCTCCATGGGGACCTCGACCACGACAACGCCGATCTCCTCGTGCAGGAGGCCCTCGCCCAGCTCACCGCACGGCCCACCCTGACCGACCTGCACCTGGGATGCGCGGGCCTCCGGGCCGTCGACTCCACGGGACTCAGCGCCCTGCTGATGATCAGTCGCCGTACCACCGAGGCAGGGGTGTGGATGCACCTGGACGACCGGCCGGCGAGACTGGACCGGCTCCTGGCCCTCACCGGTACCCTTGACCACCTCACGGCCCCGCCCCCGACCGGATCGGTCGCCGAGGGAAGCCCCATGCGGGCCCGGTCCACCGGACCGGAGAACACCACCTGAGCCACTGCCCGGCCCTTCACCGGGCAGAAGCACACACCCGACGGGCAATCATGACCGCAGCAGAGGCCGCTTCCAGCAGGGCCTGGCAGGAGGCCACCCACTCCGCGAGCTCCATCGTCGAACTCCTCGACGTGATGTGGGACCACGCCAGAAACGCGACCACGGGCATGACAGCACCCGGCTCCACATCCCAGCTCCGCCTGATGTACGTCGTCGACCGTGGAGAGGGCGTACGGATGCGCACCGTGTGTCAACGCCTGGCCTCCGCGCCTCCGACCGTGACCCGCATGTGCGACCGTCTGCAAGCCATCGGCTTCCTCGAACGCCTGCCGTGCCCGGACAACGGCCGCGAGATCATCCTCCGGCTCACTCCTACCGGCAGAGAGCACCTGCAACGCATCCGCGAACAACGCGACGCCATGCTCCACCAGGCCATCGCCGGCATGCCCCCCGGCGAACGCGGCGCTCTCGCCCGGGGCCTGGCGGGACTGCAGAAACAGCTCGACTCCGCCCATGGCGAGGAACACCCCACACCCGGCAACCACTCCGCAGCCTGAACAGCGGGTGTCCCGTCCGTCACGCGCCGTCGTGCGCGTGAGCCGCGCGTCACCGAACGCGGGAGCCGAACGAACAGAGGTCGGCCCCCGGCGTTGTCAGACCCCCGCCGTACGGTGGGGACCATCTATCCGCGCTGCTGGCTGCTGCGCTGCTGGATCGCCCCGCCCGGCTGCTCCCGGGCGGGGCGCGCAACGCCTACGGGGTGGTGCCCGCCGACTCACCCGCGTGCGGGCTGAGCACCCCGGCCCAGATCAGGATGAAGAGGACGATGCCGAGGAGGATGCGGTAGATGACGAACGGCATGAAGCTCTTGGTCGTGATGAACTTCATGAACCACGCGATGACGGCGTATCCGACGAAGAACGCCACCACGGTCGCGAAGATCGTCGGGCCCCAGGAGATATGCCCCTCGCCCACGTCCTTGAGCTCGTAGGCGCCCGAGGCGAGCACCGCGGGGATCGCCAGCAGGAACGAGTAGCGGGCGGCCGACTCGCGGGTGTAGCCCATCAGCAGACCACCGCTGATCGTCGCGCCCGACCGGGAGACCCCGGGGACCAGCGCCATCGCCTGGCAGAACCCGAAGATCAGACCGTCCCTGACCCCCAGCTCCTTGAGCGTCTTGCGCTCCTTCACCACCCGGTGCTTGCCGCCCGACTCGTCGCGCGCGGCCAGCCGGTCGGCGATGCCCAGCACGATGCCCATGCCGATCAGCGTCGTCGCGATCAGCCGGAGATCGCGGAACGGCCCCTCGATCTGGTCCTTGAGCGTGATGCCCAGTACGCCGATGGGGATCGAGCCGACGATGACCAGCCAGCCCATCTGGGCGTCGTGGTCACCGCGCATCGCACGGTCCGTCAGCGAGCGGAACCACGCCGACAGGATGCGCGCGATGTCCTTGCGGAAGTAGATGAGCACCGCCGCCTCCGTGCCGATCTGGCTGATGGCGGTGAAGGCGGCCCCCGGGTCGTGCCAGCCGGCGAACGCGGCGGTCAGCCGCAGATGGGCGCTGGAGGAGATCGGCAGGAACTCGGTCAGTCCCTGAACGAGTCCCAGGACGAATGATTCGAACCAGCTCATGGGGCTTTGGCCATCCCGGAGGTGATCGTGCATCGGCCACGGACGACTGGGCCCGTCGGCTGCGTGCGGAGTACGGAGTGCGGTCAAGGACAACAAGGACATCGAGGTCGCGGGCAGCGTATCGCCCGAAGGTAAACGTCAGGCCTACTGCACCGGTCGTCCACGTGCCGCCGTACGCTCAGCTCTCCGGCGTGTCGCGGCCGAGCCGGTGGCGCTTGCGCCAGGCGACCAGCGCCCCGCCGAGAGCGGACAGCACGATGAAGGCCATGGCGGCCAGGAAGACCGGCGAGGTCGGCGACGCGGCCTCGCTGCCGGCTATCACGTACGCCGCCGTGTTCGGGATCGACCCCAGCCCGGTGGCCAGGAGGAACGGCGGAGCGCTCATCCGGGAGGTCGCCGCGCAGTAGTTGGCGGCGGCGAACGGGACCCCGGGGAAGAGCCGCAGCGCCAGGACGGACCGGAAGCCGTGCCGGCTCAGCACCCCGTCCGCGGCGGTCAGCAGCCTCCCGCGCAACAGGGTCCGCAGCGCGTCCTGGCCCAGCACCCGGCCCAGCATGAACGACACACCCGCGCCCAGCACCGTGCCCGCCAACGCCGCCGCGAGACCCGCCTGCGCGCCGAACAACGCGCCCGCGGCGATGTTGAGCAGCGGGCGCGGCACGAACGCCACCGTCAGCGCCCCGTACGCCAGCCCGAAGAGCATCGCGGCCGTGCCCCCGGTCAGCTGGTCCGGCCAGCCCGACGCCAGCAGCCGCTGCGGTTCGAACAGCAGCATCGTCGACGCGGCCCCCAGCAGGACCACCACGAGCAGCGAGAACCGGGACCACGGCGACAGCAGCGCCCGGGAGAGGCGCAGGGCGGGACCGGTGGCGGGCCGGGCGGAGGGGACGGGGTCGAACATTCGGGGAGAGTAACCGAAAAGGCTGTGTGATCGCCGTAATGTGCCTCGCGTGAACCCCGCCGCCGACGCCCACGACCCGCCGGACAGCACCCTCGCCGACACCGTCCTGGAGCGGCTCGTCGCCGTCTACGCCCCGGCCGCCGACCCCGTACGGGCCGAGGGAGCCGCCGCGTACATGAAGCACGTCGCCCCCTTCCTCGGGATCCCCACCCCCGAGCGCCGGGCCCTGTCGCGGACCGTGCTGGCGGGCGCCGGGCGGCCGGACGAGGCGGACTGCACGGCGATCGCGCTGCGCTGCTGGCGGCTGCCGGAGCGGGAGTACCAGTACTTCGCCGCCGACTACCTGCGCCGGTACGTGGGCCGCTGCACCTCGGGCTTCCTGCCCGTCCTGCACCACCTCGTGACCACCGTCCCCCGGTGGGACACGGTCGACGTGCTGGCCGCGCATGTCGCGGGACCTCTGGTCGCCGCGGATCCGGCGCTCGCCCGGGAGATGGACCGGTGGATCGACGACCCCAGCCTCTGGGCGGCCAGGACCGCCCTCCTGCACCAGCTGCGCTACCGGGAAGCCACCGACACCGACCGGCTCTTCGGCTACTGCCTGCGCCGCGCGGACCACCCCGACTTCTTCCTCCGCAAGGCGATCGGCTGGGCCCTGCGGGAGTACGCCAGGACCGACCCCACCGCCGTACGCGACTTCGTCCAGGGAGCCGGGACCCGCCTGTCGCCGCTCTCCGCGCGCGAGGCGCTCAGGAACCTCTGAGGCGTCGGGAAAACCATTCGACGCCGACGCCCCGCCCGGCCATGATCAGGGGCATGTTCCGGTACGCCTTCCCCGCAGCGCCGTCCGCAGTCGCGGACGCGCCGAAGGCTGCCGCGAACGACGCGGCCCTCGCGGCGGCGTTCTCCGCGGAAGCGGCAGCGTGCACCGCTGCCGCAGCGCCCATCGGCGGCGCCCGAAGCTGACCCTCCCCCGACAGTCCGGCGGACCCCGCAAGGGGAGGGTCGGCGGGGCCCTGGGGTCTTCTCTTCTCAGCTTCGAGTTCTTCAAGGAACGAGCCATGTCCAAGACGGCATACGTGCGCACCAAGCCGCACCTCAACATCGGCACCATGGGCCACGTCGACCACGGCAAGACCACCCTCACCGCCGCCATCACCAAGGTCCTCAGCGAGCGCGGCGGCAGCTCCACCTCCTACGTGTCCTTCGACCGGATCGACCGGGCCCCCGAGGAGGCCCAGCGCGGCATCACCATCAACATCGCGCACGTCGAGTACGAGACCGACACCCGCCACTACGCACACGTCGACATGCCCGGACACGCCGACTACATCAAGAACATGGTGACCGGCGCGGCGCAGCTCGACGGGGCGATCCTCGTCGTCTCCGCGCTCGACGGGATCATGCCGCAGACCGCCGAGCACGTCCTGCTGGCCCGTCAAGTGGGCGTCGACCACATCGTCGTCGCCCTCAACAAGGCCGACGCGGGCGACCCCGAGCTGACCGACCTGGTCGAGCTGGAGGTCCGCGAGCTGCTCTCCGCGCACGGGTACGGCGGCGACACCGTCCCCGTGGTCCGGGTCTCCGGGCTCAGGGCGCTGGAGGGCGACCCACGGTGGACGGCGGCGATCGAAGGGCTGCTGGACGCCGTCGACACGTACGTACCGATTCCGGTGCGCTACACCGACGCGCCGTTCCTCCTGTCCGTCGAGAACGTCCTGACCATCACCGGCCGGGGCACCGTCGTCACCGGCGCCGTCGAGCGCGGCACCGTCCGCGTCGGCGACCGGGTCGCGGTGCTCGGCGCGGACGTCGAGACGGTCGTCACCGGTCTGGAGACCTTCGGCAAGCCAATGGAGTCCGCCGAGGCCGGGGACAACGTCGCGCTGCTGCTGCGCGGGGTGGAGCGCGACCGGGTCCGCCGCGGCCATGTCGTGGCCGCGCCCGGCAGCGTGGTGCCGAGCCGCCGGTTCACCGCCCAGGTGTACGTCCTGTCGACGAAGGAGGGCGGCCGGTCGACCCCGGTGACCACCGGATACCGGCCGCAGTTCTACATCCGTACGGCGGACGTCGTCGGCGACGTCGACCTCGGCGAGTCGGCCCTCGCGCGCCCCGGCGACACGGTCACGATGACCGTGGAGCTGGGCCGTGACGTGCCACTGGAGTCCGGTCTCGGCTTCGCGATCCGCGAGGGCGGCCGCACGGTCGGCGCGGGCACGGTCACCGCGCTGCTCTGAGCACCACCACTGCCCGCCACCCCCGCCCCGGGGGTGGCGGGCAGCGGTGCGCGAGAGGCGACAATGGAGGCGTGAACGAGCCGATACCCGTCATCCGCGAGGTCGACCGCGGCACCGCCCGGCTGCTGCCCGACGTGGACCGCGACCGGGCCTGGCTGCTCACGGTCGACGACGCCCCCCAGTCCTACGTCGACCTCGACGACCCGTCCCACCTGGAGTTCGAGTACGTGCGCCGGCTCGCCCACGTCGTGGACGGCGCGACCGGGCCGGGCGAGCCCCTGGACATCCTGCACCTGGGCGGCGGGGCGCTGACCCTGCCGCGCTACGTGTCGGCGACCCGCCCCGGATCGCGCCAGGACGTCGTCGACGCGGACCACGAGCTGCTGCGGCTGGTCCGGGACCACCTGCCGCTGCCCGAGGGCGGCGGCATCTCCCTGCACGCGGCCGACGCCCGGGAGCGGCTGGAGGCGGCGGCGCCCGCCTCCGCCGACCTCCTGATCGCGGACGTCTTCGGCGGCTCCCGTGTTCCGGCGCACCTGACCTCCGTCGAGTACGCGCGGGCCGCGGGCCGGGCGCTGCGCGGGGACGGGATCTACGCCGCCAACCTGGCCGACAGCGCGCCGTTCGCCTTCCTCCGCTCCCAGCTGGCGAACTTCGCCGCGGTCTTCCCGGAACTCGCGCTGATCGGGGAACCGGCCGTGCTGCGCGGGCGGCGCTTCGGCAACGTCGTCCTGCTCGCCTCCTGCGAGCCCCTCGACGTGGCCCCGCTCGTCCGCGCCTGCGCCGCCGACGCCTTCCCCGCACGGGTCACCCACGGACCCGCGCTGACCCGGTTCATCGGCAGGGCCCGCCCGGTGGCGGACGTGGACGCGGTCGCCTCGCCCGAACCGCCCGCCGGAGCCTTCAGCGTCGGCTGAGGCTCCGGCGGGCGGTTCGGGGGCGGGAACGGACGGGGCGCGGCCGGTCAGCCGGTGGGCTCACCGGAGAGGCGGACCGTGCTCAGGATCTTCTGGATGGTGGTGTCCGGAAGCTCGTCCTTGACGCCGGCGGCGGCGTAGAGGACCCAGGTCGAGAAGTCGCCCTTGGAGTTCTTGAAGGAGAAGGCGATCGACTTCCCGTCGCTGTCGCACTTCTCCTTGTTGGCGAGGCCCAGCGCGGTGCCCTGCACGACGCTGCCGGAGAGACCCGACTCGGTGGTGAACGCCTTGGGTTTGCCGGTCTTGACCTTGGTCTTGGGGTCCAGCTGGGCGTAGGCGGCCCACACCCAGTTGGCAGCCTCGATCCTCGCGGCCTCGTCGGTGCTCTTGGCGCCCTGGGCGCCCTTCGTCCCGACGCCGGCCAGCCCGGTGTCCTCCTCGCTGCCGTCCCCGTCGGAGTCGTCGACGCACCACTTGCTCTTGTAGTAGGCGGGTGCGGAGAAGCCGGCGACCGGCTTGCCGGTGGGCTCCTTGGCGTCCTCGAATCCGGAGAACATCCCCGAGCTCGCGACCTCCCAGTCACCGGGAACGTCGAACTGCGTACCCCACTTGGGGTTGGTGACGACCTTCCAGCCCGGAACGACCGGCTTGGGGTCGCTCTCGGAGCCCCGCGGGTTCTCCGCGGGCGGTGCGGAGCCGGTGTCCGCCTCGCTGGGCTTGGCGCTCGGCGACGCGGACTTCTTGTCGTCGGCGACGGTCCTGCCGTCGTCGTCCTTGCCGAGCACGAGGAAACCGGTGACGCCCGCCGCGACCACGACCGCGGTCGCCGCGACGATCGCCACGATCGTCGTCTTCTTCTTGTCGTCGCCGGGCTTCGGCCCGCCGGGCGGACCCGGGACGGCGTACTGCGGCACCGTCGGCTGCTGGTAGGGATTCGGCTGCTGGTACCCGGGCTGCCCGGCGGGCGGTCCCTGCGGGTACCCGTAGCCCGGCTCCGTGGGCTGCCCCGGCTGGCCCTGCGGCGGATATCCCGGTTGCTGATAGGGATTCGGCTGCTGGTACCCCGGCTGCTGGTACGGGTTCTGATTCTGGTCCTGCGGGTTCTGCTCGCCCCCGGGCGGCTGCGTTCCTGGCCACATGGCCAGTAACCATAGATGGGCCGTCCGGCCACTTCTACGGCCGCCCTGTCCCAGAGCCGTCACAAGGGGATGGCCAAACGGTGCTACTGATGAGTAACCTTCGGGCATGAGCGCTGAACAGATGACCGTGGGCGAGATGCTCGTCGCGACGGTCCCGATGGCCCGCACCCTCGACCTCGACTTCCTGGAGACGACCCCGGAGCGCGCCGTCGTCCGGCTGCCCGACCAGGCGCAGTACCACAACCACCTCGGCGGACCCCACGCCGGAGCGATGTTCACGCTCGCCGAGTCCGCCAGCGGCGCGATCGTCATCGCCGCCTTCGGCGACCAGATGTCGCGCGCCGTGCCGCTCGCCGTGAAGGCGGAGATCGGCTACAAGAAGCTCGCCAAGGGCGAGGTCACGGCGACCGCGACCCTCGGCCGCCCCATAGCCGACGTCGTCGCCGAGCTGGACGCCGGACAGCGGCCGGAATTCCCCGTCGCCATCGAGATCCGGCGCGCCGACGGCGCCGTCACCGGCGAGATGACCGTGGTGTGGACCCTGCGCCCCAACAGCTGAGAGGTCCCGGCGGCTGAGAATCGGCCGTACGCATCCGGGCCGCCGCCCCTCCCCGAACACAGGAGGGGCGGCGGCCCGGTGCGCTGTGCTGCCAGGTCCGGGCCTCAGCCCCCGTGCGCCTCGCGGTGGGCCTTGGCCAGCTCCACGTACCCGGCCGCGTTGAAGCGGATGCCCTCCAGCTCCTCGACGGTCAGCGGCCGCCTCACCTTCGCGGGCACCCCCGCGACGAGCGAGCCCGGCGGCACCCGCATCCCCTGCGGCACCAGCGCCTGCGCCGCGACCAGCGAACCCGCCCCGATGTGCGCGCCGTTGAGCACCGTGGCGCCCATTCCCACCAGCACGTCGTCCTCGATCACACAGCCGTGCAGCACCGCGTTGTGGCCGACCGAGACCCGAGCGCCCACGGTGAGCGGGAAACCGGGGTCGGTGTGCGCGCTGCAGTTGTCCTGGATATTGCTGTCGGGGCCGAGCGTGATGGGACCGCAGTCGGCCCGCAGCACGGCCTGGTACCAGACGCTGGAGCCCGGGGCGAGCGTGACCTCGCCGATCACCACGGAGGTCGGGGCCACGAACGCGTCCACGTCGATGTCCGGCTCCTTGCCGCCCATGCCCGTGATCAACGCCTGCTCCGCCATCGCCTGCTCCTTCGCGCCGGTGTGGTGCTCCTGGGCCTTCCCGCCGAATCGTCGGATCCGCCGGACCGGGCCGCCTCACACGGTAGGGGACGGCTCCCCGCGCACGCCGCCCGGTGGGGCGAACATCACAGGTCATCGCACGGGTCGCCCACCGCGCCGCCGACTACCGTGAGCGCGTGCCGAAGAACCGAAACGCGTTCTCCTTCCTCTCCCGCCGGCCGCGCCGTGCCGCCTCCCGCGCGGTCCACCTCGGCTGGGCCTGGGCACAGCGGGTGGGCGCGGTCACCGCCGAGCACCCCGGGCGGCTGCGGTTCCGCGCAATCGGCACGGGGACCCGGCTCGCCTTCCCGCAGGGGACCGTCTTCGGGGAGCCGTGGATCGAGCTCGGCGCGCACTGCGTCATCGGCGAGCAGGTCACGCTCACGGCCGGGATGATGCCGGACCTGGACCTCGGCCCCGACACCGTCCTCACGCTGGGCGACGGCGTGGTGCTGGGGCGCGGCAGCCACGTGATCGCGGACACGACGGTGACGATCGGCCCCGACACGTACTGCGGCCCGTACGTCTACATCACCTCGACCAACCACAGCTACGACGACCCGCACGAGCCCGTGGGCAAACAGTGGCCCCGGATGGAACCGGTGGCGATCGGGCCCGGCTGCTGGATCGGCACCGGCGCGGTGATCCTGCCCGGCGCCCGGCTCGGCCGGAACGTCGTGGTCGCCGCGGGCGCTGTCGTCCGGGGCGAGGTGCCCGACCACGCCGTGGTCGCGGGGGCCCCCGCCCGCGTCGTCCGCAGCTGGGACCCGGAGAAGGGCTGGCAGCCGCCCCTGCGCACACCGGCGCCCGTGCCGATCCCCGAGGGCGTCACGCCCGAACAGCTGCTGGCCCTCGCGGAGCTGGACGAGGCGCGCGAAACGCCGTAGGGCGGCGGTGGCGGCACAGCCCGCCGGACGCGGGAAACACACCGTACGGCGGTGCAATATTCTTGACCCCGGCATGCGCCGTACACGACTCCGCACTCAGCACGTCGCACCCGGTACGGCGCACTCCGCCACCCGAACTCCGCCATCCACCGCAGGGACGGTACGTGCCCGACCTCGACCAGCTCACCCAGTCGCTGGCCCGCAACCTCAAACGCTGGCGGGGGGAGCGCGGCTTCACCCTCGACGCCCTCGCGGCCCGCGCCGGGGTCAGCCGCGGGATGATCATCCAGATCGAGCAGGCGCGGACGAACCCGAGCGTCGGCACCACCGTCAAACTGGCCGACGCGCTCGGCATCAGCATCACCACCCTCCTCGAACACGAGCAGGGCGCCCAGGTCCGGCTGGTCCCGGAGAGCCGGGCCGTCCGCATATGGTCCACCGGGGCGGGCAGCTCCAAGACACTCCTCGTCGGCGCCGAGGCCCGCGGCCCGCTCGAACTGTGGACCTGTCGGCTGATGCCCGGAGAAGGCACCTCCTCCGACCCGCACCCCGAGGGCACCGTCGAACTCCTCCACGCGACCGAGGGCGAACTGACCCTGGTCGTCGACGGCCGCACCCACCTCGTCCCCGCCGGAACCTCCGCCACCTTCGAGGCGCACGTGCCGCACGGCTACCGCAACGAGGGCTCCGAACCGTCCGTGTTCACCATGGCCGTCGCCATCCCGCCCGTCCGCTGAGACGCCTGGCCGGACCCGACCCCGCCGCTGTTAGCGTGAGTGCCATGCGCGCACCCATCGGTACCTTCGAGGACGCCGCTCCCGCCGCGGAACGGCTCGACCTGCTCCCCGCCCCCGTCGTCACGGCCCTGACCGCCGGCTGGGGCGATTTCACCGCCGAGCAGGTCATCCACGTCGACAGCGACCCGGCCGTCGCCGACACCGCGGTCTTCGCCGAGCACTACGGCGTGGAACTGCTGGACTCCTCGGCCAACTGCGTCGTCGTGGCGGGCAAGCGCGGCCAGGACGTCACCCTCGCCGCCTGCGTGGTGCTCTCCCGCACCCGGGTCGACGTCAACGGGGCGGTCCGCAGACACCTCGGCGCCCGCAAGGCCTCGTTCGCCTCGATGGACACGGCGGTCGGCGAGAGCGGCATGGAGTACGGCGGCATCACCCCGATCGGCCTGCCCGCCGCCTGGCCCCTCCTGCTGGACCCCGCCGTGGTGGACGAGGAATGGGTCCTGATCGGCAGCGGCAGCCGACGCGGCAAGCTCATCGTCCCCGGCAAGGCGCTCGCTGCCCTCCCGGGCGCCGTCCTCGTCGAGGGCCTCGGCGTCTGAGCCGCTCTTCGCGGGCGCCTCAACGTCCCATCGGGCGGCCGGACCGGTGCTCCGTGAGCCAGTCCGTGGCGAAGTCGACGGCGGGGCGCAGCCGGACGAGCCTGCAGTCGGCCGCGCCCACGCGTCCCGCGCGTACGGCACCGTCCGCCGCGGCATCCTCGAACGCCGCGCCCAGGGCGGCGAAGTCCCCGTCGTCCAGGGCGACATCCTCGTAACCCCACCACCGGCGCACCCCCCGCGACGTCACCACACAGCGGTAACCCCGGCGCGGCGGACCGGGCATCCGGTACTCGCCCAGATGGAACGCCGTACACGTGGCGTAGCCGGTGCCGAGCAGCAGGATCCGGGCATCCGCCTCGTACAGCCGGGCCAGCGGCGAGTCCTCCCCGAGATGGCAGTCCGCCCGGTGCCCGGCGAGCAGGCGTGCCGCGTCCGGGCCGAGCGCCGCGAACGAGGTCTGCGGATGCGCGCTGCGCCCGGCCCCCGGAGCCGTCCGTACGGTCTCGGCCAGCGCACCCATCGACGGCGCGGGGGTCAGCGCCGGGTCGTACGGCTCCATCGAGGCCCGCACGGCGTCGACGGCCCCCGCGTCCAGGCCCCGTACCCGCTCGCGGTAGTGCGGGGAGGTGTCGGAGTTCTCCGGGGTGAAGGAGGGGACCACCAGGGTCCCCTCCGGCCCCACGGCCCGGCGCAGCGCGCCCAGCACGCCCCGGGCGCCGTCCGAGACCGGTCCCAGCGAGCGCAGCGAGGCGTGCACCAGGAGCACGTCGCCGGGCCGCACGCCCAGCGCGGTCAGAGCTGCCGTCGTCCGGGCCCCGTCGAGCACGTCCGCGTCGAGTACGTCGTCCACGGCGGTGATTCTTCCCGTCCCGGGGCGTCCCGCACACCCGGTCCGCTCAGGCGGGCCCGCCCAGCCGCGGGATCTCGATCGCCGGGCACCGGTCCATGACCATGTCCAGCCCCGCCGCGCGCGTCCGCCCGAAGGCGTCCGGGTCCACGACGCCGAGCTGGAACCACACCGCCTTCGCGCCCACCGCCGCCGCCTCGTCCGCGACCGCGCCCGCCAGCTCGCTGTTGACGAACACGTCCACCACGTCGACCGGGAAGGGGATGTCCGCGAGCGAGGCGTACCCCTGCTCCCCGTGCACCGTCTCGGCCTTCGGGTGCACGGGAACCACCCGCTTGCCGAACCGCTGGAGGACCTCCGCCACCCCGAAGGCCGCCCGGGAACGGTTGCCGGACAGGCCCACCACCGCCCAGGTGTCGCCCGTCTCCTGGAGAATCCGCCTGATCGTCGCGGGGTCCGCGTACGAGTCCGCCGCGCTGCTGCCGTCTGCGTTCATGCCGGGACAACCGACGAGCCCCGCCCGCTCATTCCCGCCGGAACCCGCCCTCGCGGCAGCGCATAGGGTGGACGGATGCAGGAGCAGTACCGGACCGTCGCCCGCGCGGGTGTGCACGAATGCGAGATCAACCGATCCCGTTTCCTCTGCTCCCTCGCCCCCGCCGCCACCGAACCAGAAGCGCAGGACTTTCTCGCCCGCGTCCGCAAGGAGCACCCGACCGCCTCCCACAACTGCTTCGCGTACGTGATCGGCGCCGACGCATCCGTACAGAAGGCGAGCGACGACGGCGAACCCGGCGGGACCGCGGGCGTCCCGATGCTCCAGATGCTCATGCGGCGGGAGGTGCGGTACGCCGTGGCGGTCGTCACCCGCTACTACGGCGGGGTCAAACTCGGCGCGGGCGGGCTGATCCGGGCGTACGGGGGAGTGGTCGGCGAAGCCCTGGACGCGCTCGGCACCCTCACCCGGCAGCGCTTCCGGCTCGCCACGATCCGGGTCGACCACCAACGGGCCGGAAAGCTGGAGAACGACCTGCGGGCGACCGGGCGGGACGTCCGCGAGGTGCGGTACGCCGAGGCTGTCACCATCGACATCGGGCTGCCGGACGGCGACGTCGAGGCGTTCACCGCCTGGCTGGCCGACGCGACGGCGGGGACCGCCGTGCTGGAGCTGGGCGGCGAGGCGTACGGCGACGTGTGACGGCGACCGGTGATGGCGCCGACGTGCGAACGCGCGATGAGGGCAATCCCACGGACACCGAAATCATGATCGATGCGGGTTCGGCGGCCCGGCGGCGATAGCGTGGTCGGTGCCGAGCGGGATCACGGGCCGCCGGTGCGCGGCCCACGGGGTGGAGGACGACGACGATGCAGGCCACAACCGGCGCGATGACGATGCCGCCCGCGACGGGCGGGACGGCCGGGCAGGCCGCGATCGGCGGGACGGCGACGCGGGCCGCGACCGGCGGAGCGACGGCGCCGACCGGATCCGCCGGAGCGATGGCGTGAGGATCCTGCACACCTCGGACTGGCACCTGGGCCGGTCCTTCCACCGCGTCTCCCTCCTCGACGCCCAAGCCGCCTACCTCGACCATCTCGTGGCGACCGTCCGGGAACGCGAGGTGGACGTCGTCCTCGTCGCGGGCGACGTCTACGACCGGGCCGTGCCGCCGCTCACCGCCGTCGAGCTGTTCGACCGCGCGCTGCACCGGCTCGCCGCCGCCGGCGTTCCCACCGTCATGATCTCCGGCAACCACGACTCGGCCCGCCGGCTCGGCGTCGGCGCCGGGCTCTTCGAGCGGGCCGGGATCCACCTGCGGACCGACCCGGAGAACTGCGCCACCCCCGTCGTGCTCGCCGACGACCACGGCGACGTGGCGTTCTACGGGCTTCCCTACCTGGAACCCGCCCTGGTCAGGGACGTGCTCCGGGCGGACAGGGGCGGTCACGAAGCGGTCCTCACCGCCGCGATGGACCGGGTCCGCGCCGACCTCGCCACCCGCCCGAAGGGCACCCGCTCCGTCGTCCTCGCGCACGCCTTCGTGGCGGGCGGGGAGCCCAGCGACAGCGAACGCGACATCACCGTCGGCGGGGTCGCGGCGGTCCCGGCCGGGGTCTTCGACGGCGTCGACTACGTGGCCCTCGGCCATCTGCACGGCTCCCAGCGGGTCACGAGCCGCGTCCGCTACTCCGGCTCCCCGCTCGCCTACTCCTTCTCCGAGGCCGACCACCGCAAGACCATGTGGCTCATCGACCTCGACGGCGACGGGGACATCGCGGCCGAGGAACGGATCGACTGCCCCGTGGAGCGGCCCCTCGCCCGGCTCCGCGGCCGGCTCGACACCCTCCTGGAGGACCCCGCCCTGGACCGCCACGAGCACGCCTGGGTCGAGGCCACCCTCACCGACCCTGCGCGCCCCGCCGAACCCATGGCCCGCCTCGCCCGGCGCTTCCCCCACACCCTCAGCCTGGTCTTCGACCCCGAGCGGCCCCCCGACGACCCGGGGGCGTCCTACGCCCAGCGCCTCCAGGGCCGCGACGACCACCAGATCGCCGAGGACTTCGTCGCCCACGTCCGCGGCGGCAGCGGCCCCAGCGACCTCGAACGCACCGTGTTGCGCGCCGCGTTCGACGACGTACGGGTCGACGAGACCGTGCGCGAGGTGTCCCGGTGAGACTGCACCGCCTGAGCATCACCGCCTTCGGTCCGTTCGGCGCCACCCAGGAAGTCGACTTCGACGCCCTCTCCTCCGCCGGGCTCTTCCTGCTCCACGGACCCACCGGCGCCGGGAAGACCTCCGTCCTGGACGCCGTCTGCTTCGCCCTGTACGGGGCCGTCCCCGGCGCCCGGCAGAGCCCCGGCGCCTCCCTGCGCAGCGACCACGCGCCGGCGGACCTGCCCACCGAGGTCCAGCTGGAACTGACCGTCGGCGGCCGACGCCTCGAAGTCACCCGCAGCCCCGCCCAGCCCCGCCCGAAGAAGCGCGGCGACGGCTTCACCCTGGAGAAGGCCCAGAGCCGGCTGCGCGGCCATGACCCCGAGCGCGGCTGGCAGGCGCTCAGCAAGTCGCACCAGGAGATCGGCGAGGAGCTGACCCAGCTCATCGGCATGAGCCGGGACCAATTCTGCCAGGTGGTGCTGTTGCCACAGGGAGATTTCGCCCGCTTCCTACGCGCGGACGCCGAAGCCCGCGGCAAGCTCCTCGGCCGGCTCTTCGACACCCGCCGCTTCGCCGCCGTCGAGGAACGCCTCGCCGAACTGCGCCGGGGCGCCGAGGCCAGGGTCACCGCCGCCGACGAGCGGATCCTCGCCCTCGCCCAGCGCATCGCCCAGGCGGCCGGACCCGTCGGGGCCGAGGCCACGCCGATCGCCGCCCGGCCCGGCGAACCAGGTCTCGCCGAGGCCGTCCTGGAGTGGGCCGCCATCGCCCGGTCCACGGCCCGCGAACGGCTCGACATCGCCCACTGCGTCCTGACCGGGGCCGAGGGCCGACAGCGCGCGGCACGCCACGCCCTGGACACCGAGCGCGAACGCGCCCGCCTCCAGCAGCGGTACGAGGAGACCGTGCGGCGCGCCGCGGCCCTGGAGGAGCGGCGTCCCGAACACGACCGCTGCCAAAAGGAGTTGGAGCGCGCCCGCAAAGCCGATCGGGTCGCTCCGGCGCTGGAGCTGCGCGAGGAGGCGGAGCGGGCGTACCTGGCCGCGAGCGAGGGTCTCCACCGGGCCCGGTCGCTGCTGACTCCGGAACTCTCCGACGCGGGCGCCGAGCGACTGGCCGAGCTGGGAAGGAAGTTCCAGCAGGAGCTGTACGCACTCGACGCGGCGCGACAGGCCGAGGAGCGCAGTGCGCGGATCGACGGGGAGCGCGCCCGGCTGAACCGGGAGGCCCAGGCGGACGACGAGCTGATCCGCGAGGCGGACGCGTGGCTTGCCGACTGGGACATCACCCGTGCGGCCCTCAAGGGACGTATCGACGCCTCGCAGGAGGCCGCCACCCGCGCCGAGCAGCTCGCCGGACTCCTCGCCCCGGCCCGCCGCCGCCTGGACGCGGCGGGCCGCCGTGACGCGCTCGCCACCGACGTACAGCAGGCCGAGGAGCGGCTCACCGCCGCACGTGAGCAGGAGCTGGACGCCCGCACATCCTGGCTCGACCTGCGCGAACGCCGACTGCGGGGCATCGCGGCCGAGCTGGCCGCAGGTCTCGTCACGGGCGAGCCCTGCACGGTCTGCGGGTCGGCCGAACACCCGGCCCCCGCCAGCCCCGGCGACGGCCATGTCGACCGGGCGACGGAGGAGAGGGCACTGGACGCCCAGCGGTCCGCCGAGGAGACCCGCGCCCGTACGCAGCAGCAGCTCGGACTCGTACGCGAACGGCACGCGGCGGCGGAGAATCAGGCTCTGGGGGACGATGCCGCCGCAACCGCCACCGTGGCCGAACTCGATGCGCTGGTAGACCGGTTGGTCGACGAGCACGCCGAGGCCCACCGGCTCGCCGCCGGGACGAACCCGGCGCGCGAGGCCCTCACCACCGCCGAGCGCGAGCACGCCGAGCGGCTGGAACAGCGGCAGGAAGCGCACAGCCGGATCTCCGCTCGCACCGCCGCGCGCGAGGCCCTCGATGCCGAACAGACCCGCCTGGCGGAGCAGATCGCCGCCGCCCGGGGAGAGTCGCCGTCCGTCGCTGAGCACGCGGAGCGGCTGACCCGCCGCGTGGCACGCCTCGCCGACGCCGCCGAGGCCGTACGCGCCGAGCAGGAGACGGCCCGGCGGCGCAAGGAGGCCGACGACCGGCTCTCCGACGCGGCGTTCCGGGCCGGCTTCGACACCCCGGAGGCCGCCGCGGCGACGCTCCTCGACGCCGCCGCCCAACGCGACCTCCAGCACCGCATCGACGCCTGGCAGGCCGAGGCCGCCGCGGTCGCCGACCGCCGCGCCGAACGCGACGCCCGCGAGGCCGCCGAGCAGCCGCCCGCTCGACCAGCGGTAGCTCAGGGCGAGTTCGAGACAGCGGAGTGGCTGCTGCGCGAGGCGACCTCCGCATATGCCGCCGCCGACGAGCGCTGCGGGGAGCTGGCCCGGCTCTCCGGTGAGGCAGCCGAAGAGGTGCGGCGGCTGGGCCCGGTGCGCCAGGAGTACGAGCGGATCGCCCGGCTCGCGGGTCTGACGGCGGGCACCTCCGCCGACAACGAGCGCAAGATGCGGCTGGAGGCGTACGTCCTGGCCGCCCGCCTCGAACAGGTGGCGGCCGCCGCCACCGCACGGCTCCAGCGGATGTCCTCCGGCCGCTACACCCTGGTCCACTCCGACGCCCGCACCGGCGGACGCCGAGCAGGGCTCGGGCTGCATGTGGTCGACGCCTGGACCGGCAGCGAACGGGACACCGCGACGCTCTCCGGCGGGGAGACGTTCTTCGCCTCGCTGGCGCTGGCGCTGGGCCTCGCCGACGTCGTGACCGAGGAGGCCGGTGGCGTACGCCTGGACACCCTCTTCATCGACGAGGGGTTCGGCAGCCTCGACGACCAGACCCTGGACGAGGTGCTCGACGTGCTGGACTCCCTGCGGGAACGGGACCGCAGCGTCGGCATCGTCAGCCATGTGGCCGACCTGCGCCGCCGGATCCCGGTCCGGCTGGAGGTGGTGAAGGAGCGCCAGGGCTCCTTCGTCCGCCACCGCCTGTGACCGGCCCGGCCACGCGGACGCCCCGCCGGGTCAGCGGCCGATCGCGCGGCGGGGGAGCGGCGAGGAGTACACGACGCTGGTGGTGACGGAGCCCAGCGCGCCGATCCGCCCGGTGGTCTCCTCCAGATGCCTCATCGAACGGGCCGTGACCTTGAGGACGAAACAGTCGTCGCCCGTGACGTGGTGGGCCTCGATGATCTCCGGCGTGGTCTCCAGGAGATCGTGGAAGGGCTTGTAGTTCCCGTTCGGGTAGCGCAGGCGCACCAGGGCGAGAAGGGGCAGCCCGAGCCGTTCGGCGTCGACCACCGCCGTGTACCCGCTGATCACCCCCAGCTCCTCCAGCCGGCGCACCCGCTCCGTCACGGCGCTCGGGGACATGGCGACGGCGCGTGCGATCTCGGCGAAAGTGGCACGGCCGTCGCGCTGGAGGACGTCGAGGATGCGCCAGTCAGTGGCGTCCGGGGAATAGTCGGTCACTGGGCCGAGACAACAGGGAAAACCTCGGCGAATCAAGAGGAGTGCCGGGGAATCCTCCTTCCCGGTCCCGTTCCGCGGCCATAGATTCGTGGTCATGACCTCGCACCCCACGGCCACGGCCGCCAACCCCGTCCTGAGCGTCGCGCCCGCTTCTCCCGCTGCGGCGGCGGCCTACTTCGGCGCTTCGCTCGCCTTCCACGCAGACGTCTCCGACGTCGCCTCCACGCTGGCCGCCGACGACGATCCCGGCTTCGTCGTCCTGGACAGCCGCTCCACCGCTTCCTGGGACCAGGGACACGTGCCCGGCGCGGTGCACCTGCCCACCGCGCTGATCCCCGAGCAGGCGGCGGCACTGCTGGACCCGGCCGTCCCCGTCATCACGTACTGCTGGGGGCCGGGCTGTAACGGAGCGACCCGCGCGGCCCTGGCCCTCGCCCAACTGGGCTACCAGGTCAAGGAGATGCTCGGCGGATTCGAGTACTGGGTGCGCGAGGGATTCGCCTTCGAGACCCCGGAGGGCGTCGAGCGGCGCGGCGCCGACCCGCTCACCGCGCCGGCCGACGCCGCCGACTGCGGCTGCTGAGACCGGTGCGCGGGCGGAGGGTGGCACGGTTCGACGGTCGCCCGGCCCCCCGGGTCGGGGTCAGCGCGGTTCGGCGCCCGCCGGCGCGGCGAACAGGGCCCCGGCCTCCGCCCCGGCGGGAAGCCCGCTGCCCTGGCCGTCGCCGACCTCCACCACCCGCCGGACGCCGTCCTCGCGCAACGCCAGGTCGGTGGTGGCCCAGCGCAGCCCGAGGCGGCCCACGGCCTCCCGCGCAGAGGCCGGTCCGGGCACGGACACCGGGCCCGGAGTGCCGGGGTGGGCGGTGACGGGCACCGCCTCCCCGTCCACCCACCACACCCGCGCGTCATGATCGAGCAGCGCGATCCGCCCGTCGGCAGCACGCGCCGCCGCGAGCTCGGCGGCGAACTGCGGATCGGGCCGGGAGAGCCGCAACGGGTCGGAGCGGAAAAGGAATCCGTTCCGCTCGCTCATGCCCTTCATGACGCGCTGCCCACTTTCCTCGATCTGATCTCCTCGATCAGATGTCCTGGATCACAGCCGCGACAGCTCGTCCACCAGATCGTCCAGGCCCAGCGACCCCTGGGAGAGCGCCGCCATGTGCCAGGCCTTGAGGTCGAAGGCGTCGCCGTGCGCGGCGCGCGCGTTCTCCCGGCCGAGCAGCCAGGCGCGCTCCCCGAGCTTGTAGCCGATGGCCTGGCCCGGCATCGACAGATAGCGGGTCAGCTCGCTCTCCACGAAGTCGGCGGGACGGCCGCTGTGGTTGCCGAAGAACTCCTGGGCCAGACCGGGTGTCCAGCGCTCGCCCGGGTGGAAGGGGGAGTCCGCGGGAATCTCCAGCTCCAGGTGCATGCCGATGTCGACGATCACCCGGCAGGCGCGCATCATCTGCGCGTCCAGATAGCCCAGCCGCCGTTCCGCGTCGGGCAGGAAGCCCAGCTCGTCCATCAGCCGCTCCGCGTACAGGGCCCAGCCCTCGGCGTTCGCGCTGACCATGCCGATCGACGCCTGGTAACGGGAGAGGCTGTCGGCGACGTGCGTCCACTGAGCGATCTGCAGGTGGTGGCCGGGAACGCCCTCGTGGTACCAGGTCGATACCAGGTCGTACACCGGGAACCGGGTCTCGCCCATGGTGGGCAGCCAGGTGCGCCCCGGGCGGGAGAAGTCCTCGGAGGGGCCGGTGTAGTACGGTGCGGCGGCCCCGCCGGGCGGCGCGATGCGGGACTCCACCTTCCGGACCCGTTCGGCGAGGTCGAAGTGCGTGCCGTCCAGCGCCTCGATCGCCTCGTCCATCAGACCCTGGAGCCACTCGCGGACCTCGTCCACGCCCTCGATGTGCTTGCCGTGCACGTCGAGGTGGGCGAGCGCCTCCCAGGGGCCGGCCCCGGGCAGGATCTTCTCGGCCTCGGTCCTCATCTCGGCGAGCAGCCGGTGGTACTCCGACCAGCCGTACGCGTACGCCTCGTCGAGATCCAGGTCGGTGCCGTTGTACAGCCGCGACCAGAGGGCGTAGCGCTCCCGGCCCACCGGGTCCGGTGCCCCCTCGATGCCCGGGGCGTACACGTCGCGCACCCAGTCACGCAGGGAGAGGACCGAGGCACTCGCCAGCCGTGCGGCCTCGTCCAGCTCCGCCCGCAGCGACGCGGGGCCGGGGGCGACGAACTCCGCGAAGAACGCCGTGCCCTCGCCCTCCCCACCCCACTCCGTGAGCTGACCGACGAACGTGGCGGTCGCGCGGGGACCGCCGTACAGCTTGCGCTCCAGGCCGAGCGCGAGCGAGGCGCGGTACCCCTCGTGCGCGGCGGGCACCGCGCGCAGCCGGTCCACGACCGCCGCCCAGTCCTCGTCCGTCGCGGTCGGCGTGAGGGTGAAGACCTCGGTGATGCTGTGGGCCGGCGACTGCAGGTTGGAGACCGTCCGCAGCCCCTCCTCGGCCTCGTGCACGGCGAGTTCCGCCGTCAGGCGTTCCCGCAGCAGGCGTCCGCAGCGTCGTTCGGATGCGCTGTCGGCACCGGGACGCAGCTCGGCGGCGTCCAGCTCCCGCAGCGTGGCCCGGATGAGGTCGGCGACCGCGGCCTGACCCGAGGGTGAGAAGTCGGGCAGCCGACGCGAGCTTTCGGACACACCCAGATAGGTGCCCGTGATGGGGTCGAGTTCGATGATGGCGTCGACGTAGGCGTCGGCGACCTGACGGGGCAGCGCGCTGCTCGAAGTGTCTGACATGCGGACATCCTCGTACGGCGGTGGCCTCTTCGTCATCATCGGGGCCCCGGGGCGTCCGAAAGACGATCACTTCCAGCGCTTCCGGTGGGCGTCGCCGGCGCCTCCCGGGCACCTCTCCGGTACTCAGCTCCCGGCCGGAGGCAGCAGCGGCCCGCAGTCCCACTGCTGGAAGATCAGCCGGGTGTCCACCCGGGCCACCTCCCGCCGCGAGGTGAACTCGTCCAGCACCAGCCGCTGCAGATCAGCCGCGTCGGCCACCGCGACCTGCACCAGGTAGTCGTCGGGGCCGGTGAGGTGGAAGAGCGCACGCGACTCCGGCAGGGACCTGACCCGGTCGACGAACGGCCCGATGAGCTCCCGGCGGTGCGGCCGGACCTGCACCAGGAGCAGCGCCTGGAGACCCCGGCCGAGCTTCGCCGGATCGAGGCGCAGCTGGTCCCCGAGGATCACTCCGGAGCGGCGCAGCCGGGCCACCCGGTCCAGGCAGGTCGAAGCGGCCACGCCGACCTCGGCCGCGAGCTCCCGGTACGTGGTCCGCGCATCGTTCTGCAGCAGCCGTAGAATCTGCAGATCTACCGGATCGAGAGCGACGGAATCGGACATGTGGCGAACGTAGCACGGGGCTTTGCCCCTACGAACCGGTAACTGTTCAGAGTGACGGCATGGACAACGAAGTCTCGATGACGCCCCCTGCCCCCACCCCGTCCAGGGCTCTCGCCACCGAAGCCGTGCACGCCGGACGCGACGACCTCGCCTCCCTCGGTCTGCACGCCCCGCCGATCGACCTGTCCACCACCTACCCCTCCTACGACTCGCGCGGCGAGGCGATGCGGATCGACGCCTTCGCCACCACCGGGGCCCGACCCGACGGCCCGCCCGTCTACGCCCGGCTGGACAACCCCACCACGGGCCGTTTCGAGACGGCGCTCGCCCGGCTGGAGGGCGCCGAGAGCGCGGTCGCCTTCGCCAGCGGGATGGCGGCGCTGACCGCGGTCCTCCTCGCCCGCGCGAGTCAGGGGCTGCGCCATGTCGTCGCGGTCCGCCCGCTCTACGGCTGTAGCGACCATCTGCTCGGCGCCGGGCTGCTGGGCACCGAGGTGACCTGGACCGACCCGGCGGGCATCGCCGACGCCATCCGCCCGGACACCGGGCTCGTGATGGTCGAGACGCCGGCCAACCCGACGCTGGCCGAGATCGACATCCGGGCCGTCGCCCACGCCTGCGGAACCGTCCCGCTGCTGGTCGACAACACCTTCGCCACCCCCGTCCTGCAACGCCCCGTCGAACACGGCGCGCGGATCGTCCTGCACAGCGCCACCAAGTACCTCGGCGGCCACGGCGATGTCATGGGCGGCATCGTCGCCTGCGACGAGGAGTTCGCCGCCACGCTGCGCCAGGTGCGGTTCGCCACCGGGGGAGTACTGCATCCGCTGGCCGGCTACCTCCTGCTGCGCGGCCTGTCCACGCTTCCGGTGCGCGTACGGGCGGCCTCCACGAGCGCGGCCGAACTCGTCCGCAGGCTCACCGTCGACCCGCGCATCGCCCGGGTGCACTACCCGCGGATCGGCGGCGCGATGATCTCCTTCGAGGTGTACGGGGACCCGCACCGGGTGATCTCCGGGGTGCGGCTCATCACGCCCGCCGTCAGCCTCGGCAGCGTGGACTCGCTGATCCAGCACCCCGCCTCCATCAGCCACCGCATCGTGGAGGAGGGGGACCGGCGGGCTTCCGGCGTCGGCGACCGGCTGCTGCGGATGTCGGTCGGCCTGGAGGACGTCGAGGACCTGTGGGCCGACCTGTGCCAGGCGCTCAGCGACGGGCCCCTTCCGTCGGCGCAGCGGGAAGGGCGGACCCTTCAGTCGTCAGCCGGTCAGTCGTCAGCCGGGCGGTGATGACGAGCGTGCCCTCCTCGATCTGGTAGTCGAGGGGCAGCTCCAGCGCGCGCATCGCCGCCACCATGCCGGTGTTGTGGGACTGCGTGACGGCGTACACGCTGTCGCAGCCCGCCTCCACGGCGAGGGCCACCAGGCGGCCGAGCAACTCGGAGCCGATGCCCCGGCGCTGCCAGCCGTCCTCGACGAGGAGGGCGACCTCGGTCTCGTCGCCGTCCCAGAGGAGATGGCCCAGCGCCACCAGCTTGCCCGAGGCCGTCTGCACCGCCAGGGTGCGGCCGAAGCGGGGGACAGCAGGTGGTCGAGATAGCGGTCCGCGTCCGCGACCGGACCGTGGTAGCGCAGGCCCAGGGTGCGCTGCGAGCAGCGGTCGTGCATGGCGCGGGCCGCGGCGAGATCGCCGTGGTCCGCGCGGCGCACGGTGATCTCGTTGCCCTCGGGCAGTGTGAGGACGTCCTCGCTGCGCGGCACCCGCGGGCCGAGCCGGGCGTCGAGCTCGACCAGGGCACGCGCCCGCGCGAACTCGGTGGGCGTGAACGGCAGATAGGGCCGCTCGACGGAGATCACCCCGCCGGACGGGTCCCGCAGCCGCATCACCGTCTCCTCCAGCACGCCCTCGATCGGGGCGCCCTCCTCGTTCGGGCGGCCGGTGACGGAGACGGCGGGCAGCGAGTGGATGGTGCACCGGCCGAGCAACTGGCGCAGAGCGAGCGGCAGCTCGGCCGCGTCGAGCGCCGTCCGGGTGGCCAGCGACAGCACCCGGGTCGGAATGTCGACCAGGTCGTGGGCGTCCGCCCGCTCGATCCACGTGGACGTGCCGCCGGCGGCCGCGATCTCCCGGGACAGCTCCTGCGCCCGGAGCGAGGCCGGGGCCCGCAGCAGGAACTCGTCGACGGTCCCCCGCGCCAGCGGGTGGGTCCCCAGGGTCAGGATGTCCACCCGGAGCCCGGCGAGGGCCACGCACAGCGCGGCCAGACTCCCCGGGGCGTCGCGCACGGTCGTCCGCATCCGCCACAGGGCGGTCTCCTCGGCACCGGTCACCCTGCCCGCACCGCTGCCTCCGGCCCCGCCGGCCGACCCGTCCCGTGCCCCGTGCACCGCCGCGTCCGCTCCGCCCGGCGCGGAGCCCCCCTCGCCGGACGGGGGAGCGTGGCTGTGCCGTCGCGCCCACCAGGTGTGGAACGCCGCCGTGGCCACCAGCGCCACCGCCGACGCGACGAGCAGGTAGGGCCCGTCCGGCTGGTGTCCGATGAGGTTGGCGATGGCGTCGGCCACGGCCACGGCGGTGAACAGGGCGGCCAGTTCGATCAGGTCCCGCCGCCAGTGGTGCGGACGGCGGGCGCTCTTCGCGGAGGTCACATCAGTCATATCCTCACTGTGAACGAACGGTGTTGCCTGATCACGAACGCCCTGTGACTGATGGGTTACGTGTTGATCTGGTCGCTATCGTCGTTTTCAGTCAGATTCCGTGGAACCCTCCGCCACGGCAGGGAACGTCGCGAGCAGCCGGGCGGCCTGACGGGCCGTCTGGGAGGAGCCCTTGCGTCCCGCCGTGGCCGCGAGCCCCGCTATCGGCGGGATCCCGCCCGTACCGCAGCGTTCGGCGCACTCGGCCGCCACGGACAGCAGGTCGCCGAGTCCCCGCGGCGTCTTCCCGTACGCCAGGAGACCCGGCAGCATCGCGGCCAGCACGGTCAGCACCGTCCGATACGCGCCGGTGGCGGCCGCCGTGCCGAGCGCGTCGGCCGTGCGGTTCACCTTCACCAGGTCGCGGTCGACCAGGATCGCCAACTCCCGCCCGAGCGACGCACCGTCCAGCCGGCCTCCCGCGGCCAGCACGAGCAGGGCGTCCACCGCCGACGTCCGGTCCTCGGGGTGCCGTGCGCCGAGACCGTAGGCCAGCGCGAGATGTGTCGCACCGCCCACCTCGCCCGCGCTCTCCGCCAGGGCCGGCAGGAACCCGGCGGCTCCCCGCTGCCCCTGGTCGGCGGCGAACAGGAGGTCCGGCATCAACCAGGCGGCCAGCGTCTCCGGATCCTCGGGCAGGGTGGCCGTCCAGTGCGAGGACCGCTCGGGTCCCCAGTGGTAGCACTCCTGGGCCCGGGGGAGCTGCGCCCGGCCCAGCCAGTGGAAGGCTTCCGGGAACTCATGCCGGATCACCGGTCGCTCCCGGGTCGCCAACAGCACCTGACGGGCCCCCGTCGTCGTCCGCTGCCACCAATTGCCCGCGGACGGGCGGGAGACGGTGGTCGCCGGATGCCGGATCACCGGGGCCACCGGCTCGTCGGCACGGATCCAGGCGGCCAGCCGTTCGCCCTCGCCGGTGCCCAGTGCCTCGGCCGCCGCGGCGACGTCCGCCCCTTCGGGGCCGCCGCCCCGGCGGACCCGCAGCAGGGCCTGGCCGAAGTCGGCGGGGCCGGGACGGGCGCCCAGCTCCCGATACGTCCGCAGCCGTTCCACGAGCTCGGCCGCGTCGATCGCCCCGGTGTGCCAGTCCGGCGTGGCCAGCAGGAACGGAACCTCCTCGACCGCTATCGCCTCCGCCGCCTCCCACGCCCGGTCGAGCAGCACCCCGTTCAACGCGGCATGGGCACAGGCGTCCGCCCCCTTCACGGTCGTCTTCGCCCGCCACGCGGCCCTGTCCCGTTCGGAGACCAGGCCCAGCAGCGAGGCCACCACGACGGAGAGCCCGTGCGAGGTCGAGATGGACCGAGGATCGATCATGTACGGAGACAGGCCGTTCTCGACGAAGTGCACACCGGCCAGGGCCTCCCGCAGGGATGCCGTCAGTTCCTCCCGGTCGGTCCGGGCCAGCCGGACGAGGCCGTCGAGCGCCCGCTCGAAGCCGGTGACCCCGGCCGAGGAAGCCATGACGGCCGACGCCGGGATCCAGCGCTCCGACGCATGCGCCTTCACCCGCGCGGCCACTTCCTCGACGAGCTCGGCCACCGTCCCCGGCGCGGGCTCCTGACGCCGCAGCACCGGCGCGGCCGGCAGGAACTCCTCGTACGCCTCGGGTGCTTCCTCCTCCACCGGGCCACCGAACAGGGCGGCGACCGTCTCCCGGTGCAAGGGGCCCAACTGTGCGGCGGCGGAGGCCAACTCCTCCCGCACCCGCGGGCCGGCGACGGCGGGGAGATACCGTGCGACCAGCTTCAGGGACCGCTCCTGGACGTCGATGCCCTCATGGCCGAACGCCTCGGCGACCGCCGGAAGAAGCTCGTCCGCCGCCGAGGCGTCCCGGCGCAGCGCCTTGCCCAGCAGGGTCAGCTGGGCCCGTACCAGCTTCTTCTCCTGCCGGAAGAGCACGGCGCCCGACACGTCCGCCAGCTCCCGGGTGGACAACACGCCCCGCGCGTCGAGCCGTACGAGCACCTGCTGGGCGTGCGAGGCGACCGGGGTGATCCCGTCCGCCGCCATCGCCGTCCAGTCCCGCAGATGCCGCTCCTCCTCTTCCTCCGTCGTCCCCAGCCGCAGGAGAACGGCCAGGAAGAACCGCTGATCGACGGATCTGCCACCGCGCATCAGACGGATCACGCACCGCTCCACCAGGTGCGCCCGGTCCAGCGCCCCCTCCTCGACCAGCGCGCACAGAGCTCCGGGCCAGGTGTCCCGTGCATCCGGCGCGTCGTAGAAGTCGACCTGAGGCGGCAGCTCCGGCATCTCGAACAAGCGGGCCGCCAGCGCGGGGGAGTGCGGGTCCTCCCGCAGGATCTCGGTCAGGGGGCGGCGGGTCCGGCCGCGCCAACGCGCCGTGCTGACCAGCTCGCTCCAGCCCACGACCAGGTTGTCCGTGACGGGGAGAGGGACCTGGGCGAGCCGCGTCAGCTCGCCGACGAAGGTGTACTCCGCGTCCGAGAGGGCCGCGCGCTCGGCGAACCGGTGGGCGAGATCGCCCAGCCACGCCGGATCGCGGTCCTTCAGCGAAGCGAGGATCAGCGGATACGGAGAGCGGGCCCAGTCGCGCAGATCACGGCCCCCGATCCAGGCGGCGCACCCTGCCGCCCCGGTGTGACAGCCCGCGCCTGCCACCAGCAGCGCCTTGCGGATCTTGTCCCGCCGCTGCCAGTCCCAGCTCCGCACCTCCTTGCGCAACTCCTTCAACCCGGCGAGGGCGGCGCGGCGGCCGGGCCGATCCAGACCGAGCACCAGCGGCGGTACGTCGTGGTGGCGTCCCGCCCGTACGGCGGTGAGCAGCTCGTTCATCGCAGGCCTCCGGCGGCCTTCGCACCCCGGCGGACCATGCGCACCGCGAGCGCGTGTTTGCACGGCCCTCGCCGCCCCCGGTAGTCCGCCCACCACTGACAGGTGCAGCTGACCTCGGAACCGCTCTCGCGCACCTGGTAGCGCCGGTCCCCGGAGGCGACCGTCGCCCGCGCACCGTCGAGGGACACCGCGCCCCCACCGGCCAGCCTGCGGGCGGCCACGAGACGCGGGTTGTGCCGCTCCGCCCGGTCCGCGTCGTACGGCAGTTCCCGGTGGAAGTACGCGGCGTCCGCCAAGTCGTAGCCGACCCGGCCCGCCGTGCCGAGCCGGGTCAGCGCGGCGCGCACCCGCTCCACGCCCAGACCCGCCTGCTCGGCCAGCGAAGCCGGTTCGATCCGGGGCTCCCAGGCGAGCAGCACCGACACCAGCTCGGCATCGGCCGCCGCGTCATCCGTGGCCAGCGCCTCCAGGACGCCGCCCTCGCCCGAGAATCCCCGGGAGGAGTCGGGGGAGAGCGTCAGCGTGAGCCGCATCCCCGGCAGCACCACCTCCCAGGCACTCGCCGCCGCCGCGCCGTCGGCCACCGGCCCGTACACCCGCAGGGCCGTCGCGTCGCGCAACACCCGCTGCAACGCCACCAGCCGCTCGGGGCCCGGCAGGCACACCGCGCCCGGGACGGGGCGGGTCGTCGGGCGCAGAGACCCTCCCGACGCCACCACCCACCGGGCGCCGCGTGCCGCACGGCCCGAGGACGGGGAGCGGGGCAGCGAACGGAGGAACGCCACCGCCTGCGCCGCTGTCAGCTCGGCCCGCAGATCGAACCCGGCCGAGGCGACCTGCGCCTCGGCGAAACCGCGCAGCCACCGGTCGGGAAGCGGCACCTTCTTCTCCACCACCGGACCGTCGAGGGTGGTCACGGCCAGCTCCTCCGGACCCACCCGCAGATGCAGCGGATCGTCCGCCGTTATCCGCGAGAGCGCCTCCCGCAGCGGAGGGTTCACGTCCACGTTCGTCGTTCCGTGGCCCGTCTCCCGGCCGTCCAGGCCCTCCTGGAGCACGTCGAGGCGTGCGTACACCCCGCAGCAGCCGGAGAACGACTCAAAGCGCAGCCGGTCGCCGTTGCCCGTCACCACCGGGTCCAGGGAGGCGGGCAACGCGCGCTGGTAGTAGCGGGCGGCGGCCACGTCCGCGACCGCCAGCAGCCCGCGTGCCGCTGTCCGCGGCGCGGCGAGGAAGCCCGCGAAGAACCGCGGGTGCGCCTCCGCTCCGCGCGGGGTGAGACCCCCCGCGGTCTCCAGACCGAGGGACGGCCCCACCTGCGATGACGTCAGGGAGGACGGGCGTGCGTAGGCCAGGGCCTGAACGGATCGGGTCATGAGAAAAAGCGTAGGACCCACCACTGACAACGCACCTTGCCCCGACCCCGGTTCACTGCCCGACGCGGCCCGGCCGGAGCACCTTGGAGAACAGCACCGCTCCGCCCTCGGCCCGCAGCCGCACCGTCAGCTCCGCACTGTCGCCGTCGATCTCCACCTCGCCGAAATACTGCGGGGACTCCATCGGCGAGACATTGGCCCGGTCGGGAGCCCGCACGAAGACCCGGTCCGGGCCGAAGGTGCCGTCCAGCGCGTTGGCCGGGAAGCCGCCCGCCGCCAGCGGCCCCGAAACGAACTCCCAGAACGGCGCGAAGTCCTTGAACGCCGCCCGCTCCGGCGCGTAGTGCTGGGCCGAGGTGTAGTGGACGTCGGCCGTCAGCCACACGGTGCCTGTGATCCTGCGGTGCTTGATGAACCGGAGCAGTTCGGCGATCTGGAGTTCCCGCCCGAGCGGGGCCCCGGGATCGCCCTGCGCCACGGCCTCGAAGTCCGTAGCGCCGTCCGGGACCACGAGGCCGAGCGGCATGTCGGCGGCGATCACCTTCCACTCCGCCCGGGAGGCGGCCAGCGAGCGCTTCAGCCACCGCGCCTGCTCCTCGCCGAGGATGCCCGTCGTGTCATCGGCCTGCCGGCCCGGGGAGTTGGCGTCGCGGTACGAACGCATGTCGAGCACGAACACGTCGAGCAGCGGCCCGTGGTGCACGATCCGGTACATCCGCGAACGCCGCCCGGAACCGTGACCGGGCGCGAGCGGAACGTACTCGTGGAAGGCGCGCACGGAGCGTGCCGCGAGGATGTCCACGTTCTTCTCGGTGTAACGCGCGTCGTCGAGGATCTGGCCGGGGTACCAGTTGTTGCGCACCTCGTGGTCGTCCCACTGCACGACGGAGGGCACCTGCGCGTTGAAGCGGCGGACGTTCCGGTCGAGCAGGTTGTAGCGGAAGTTGCCCCGGTACTCGTCCAGCGTCTCGGCGACCTTCGCCTTCTCCTCGGTCATGACGTTGCGCCAGATCCGGCCGTCCGGCAGCGTCACGCTGGGCTCCAGCGGACCGTCGGCGTAGATGCTGTCGCCGCTGCACAGGAAGAAGTCCGGGTCCAGCCGGCGCATCTCCTCGTACACGCGGTAGCCCCCGATGTCCGGGTTGATGCCCCAGCCCTGCCCCGCGATGTCGCCGGACCAGAGGAACCGCACCCCGGTGCGTCGCCGGGCCGGGGCGGTACGGAAGGTCCCGTACACCGGTTTGCCGGTACGTCGTGGATCGGCCGGATCGGCGAGCGTCACCCGATAGTGCACCTGTTCGCCCGCGGGCAGGCCGTACAGCGGTGTGGTTCCGGTGAAATCCGTACCGGGGCCGATCGACGGCCCGTTCCACCTGCGGACCCGCCGGAACGACTCGGTCGCCGAGGTCTCCACCAGCATCCGGGCCGGCCGGTCCGAGCGCACCCACAGGAGCGCCGACGAGGCGGTGACGCCGCCCACCTGCACACCCCACGACGCCTCGGGCCGCCCCGCCAGGTGCAGCGCGGGCGCCGCCGAAGCGGTCGCGGGGGAGAGGGCGACCGCCGCCGGGGCGATCAGCGAGCCGCGCAGGACGGCACGGCGGCCGTGCGAGGGAACACGCGGACGGTGCGGACGGTAGGACATCGGAGCGCCTCCAGGGAGGTGGGCGGGCGGTGCGCCGTTCGCGAGAGGACCGTGGACCGGCGCCGGTCTTCGCCCATGCCTAGCGCCCCGCGGCGGCCGGAGCCCCAACCCCGGGTGAACGGCGCCCGTCAGCCGGGACGGGGCCGACCGGAACGCCACGCGGCCGCCAGCGCGGCGATCCCCCGCGCGATGTCGCCGGGGGCGAGGTGGGCGTAGCCCAGGACCAGGGGCAGGGTCCCGTCCTCGGAGTCGGCCGTTCCGCAGTCGCGCAGCGGCCGCAGCGCGACGCCCGCCCGGGCCGCCCGCTCCAGGAAGACGTCCTCGGGGCCGTACCGCGCGGGCAGTCGGGCGATGATGTGCAGGCCCGCCGCGATGCCGCTGACCGTCGCCCCGGGGAAGTGCTCGTCGAGCGCGGCGACCAGGGCGTCCCGGCGTTCCCGGTAGGCCCGCTGGCAGCGCCGCAACTGCCGGTCGTAGCCGCCGCGCACGATGAAGTCGGCCAGGACGGCCTGGTCGATCACCGGGTTGCCCAGATCCATGGTCCGTTTGCGGGCGACGATCCGCCCGGTGAGCGCGGCGGGGGCGACCAGCCAGCCGAGCCGCAGGCCGGGGGCCAGCGACTTGCTCACGGAACCGGTGTACACGACCCGCTCGGGATCCAGCCCCTGCAAGGCTCCCACCGGCGCCCGGTCGTACCGGAAGTCCCCGTCGTAGTCGTCCTCCATGATCACGGCGTCCGCGTCCCGCGCCCAGTCGAGCAGTTCGCCGCGGCGCTGCGCGGAGTATCCGATTCCGGTGGGGAACTGGTGCGCCGGCGTGGTCACGACGGCGCGCACCCCGGAGCGCTTCAGGGGTGTGAGGGCGAGTCCTTCGTCGTCGAGGGGCAGGGGGACCGTGCCCAGACCGGTCGCCGCGAACAGCGAGGCGTGTTCCGGGCTGCCCGGATCCTCCACCCCGACCCTGGTCACGCCCTCGTCCCGGAGGACGAAGCCGAGCAGGGTCGTCGCCTGGGCCACCCCCGAGCAGACCACCAGCCGCTCCGGATCGGCCACCACGCCCCGGCGCCGGGCGAGCAGTCCGGCCAGGGCCTCACGCAACTCCGGCAGCCCGCGCGGATCGGGGTAGCCCAACGCGCCGTGCGGCAGTCGGCCGAACACCGTCCGCTGGGCGGCGCTCCACGCACTGCGCGGGAAGAGGGACAGATCGGGGGTGCCGGGCCGGAAGTCCACCAGCGCGCCCGCCGCGCGCGGCGCGCGGTCGCGTACGGGACGCTCCGCCGCGCGTACGCCCTCGCTCACCCAGGTGCCCGCGCCCTGCCCGCTGCGGAGATAACTCTCCGCGGTGAGCTGCTCGTACGCCTCGGTGACCAGCCCGCGCGACACCCCCAGATCGGCGGCGAGCTCGCGGCTGGAGGGCAGCCTCGTGCCGGCCGCCAGACGGCCGGAGCGGACAGCTTCCCGCAGCGCGGACCGGAGTGCGCGCCCTCGTCCGCGCGCCGGCGCGGAGGCGGCGGGCAGCAGCAATTCCCACGCCGGAGAACGGGGTTCCGCCGACGGACGATGCGCATTGGTCCCCGAAGACGTCATGGAAGTGGACCTTAAACCGGTCCGCCGCCGAACCTAGCGTCGACCCCATGAACGCAACCTCTCTGCGCGGGGCCCTCCTCGCGGCCTTCGCGTGTGTGCTGGTGGGGGCATCCTTCACGGCCAACAGTGTCCTCGGCGACTACCCGTTCGCGGGTGGCCAGGCGCTCCGTTACGGTCTTGCCGCGCTCCTGCTCGTCCCGTTCCTGCGGCGTGATCCCGACTCCACGGCGGCGCGGCTGCGTCGTCTCACCCGCCGCCAATGGGGGCGGATCGGATTGCTCGCCGCCGTGGGCATGGTCGGGTTCAACCTGGCGGTGCTGGCGGCCGAACAGTCGGCGGAACCAGCTGTTCCGGGTGTCTTCGTGGGCTGTGCGCCGATCGTGGTGGGCGTGCTCGTCCCGCTGTTGGACGGTCGTCGCCCGTCCCGCGTCACGCTGTACGCGGCCGGACTCGTCGCCGTCGGGGCGTTCACCGTTCAGGGCTGGGGGCGCACCGACCTGGCGGGCGTGCTCTTCTCGGTGGGCGCGCTCGCGGGCGAGGTCGGCTTCGCGGTCCTCGCCGTGCCTGTGCTGCGGCCGCTCGGCCCGAAGCTGCTCTCCGCGACGGTCTGCGGGGTCGCGGCCGTCGAGTCGGCGCTGCTCGGTCTGCTGATGGACGGCGGGTCGTTCCTGCGCGTCCCGACGGGAGGCGAGGCGGTGGCCCTGCTGTGGCAGGCCGTCGTCGTCACCGTGATCGGGTTCGTCTGCTGGTACAGCGGGATACAGCGCATCGGAGCCGAACGCGCCACACTTTTCTCGGGCCTGATCCCGGTCTCCGCCGCCCTGACCGCACCTCTCGTCGGAGCCGGGACGTACGGCATCGCACAGGGGGTGGGAAGCCTCCTGGTCGGTGCAGGTGTGGCGTACGGTTCCGGCGTCCTCGGGCGGCGAGGGGCGGTCGGAGCGTCGATGCCCCGACCGGTCGGCTCAGCGGCTGGTGTCCAGGATGACGCGGGCCACGAGCGCGGGGTCGTCGCTCATCGGGACGTGCCCGCAGCCGGGCAGCCTCACGAGGCGGGCGTCGGGGATCACCCTCTTGGCGCGGCCCCCCTGCCGGCGCGGCAGTATCCGGTCGCGGGTACCCCAGGCGACGGAGACGGGGACGCCCTTGACGTCGTGGCCGAAGCGCAGGCCCCTGCCGGTCTCCAGGGTCTGGTGAAAGCCGGTCGCTCCGCGCAGGGCGAGCGTCTCGGCGACGACGGCCTCCGGTGAACGCCTGGCGGGTCGGGCGTAGATGGTGCTGGTGAGGGCCACCCGGCCGGCCGCGCTGCGCGACAGGCGCCCGATCAGTCCCACCGGCAGGGCCAGCGCGCTCCGGCGCATGGTCCGAAGCGTTCCGAAGGCGTAGCGCCGTTCGGCCTCGGTCCAGAAGCCCGCCGGGGACAGCGCGGTCACCGACCGCACCAGCCCGGTGCGCCCCAGTTCCAGCGCGAGCAGGCCGCCCAGCGAGTTCCCGGCCACGTGGGGGCGGTCCAGACGGAGTTCGGCGCAAAAGGCTCCGAGCACCCGGCCGACGGTCGCGAGATCGTAGGGGACGCCGTCCGGCAGCGCGGGTGAGGTGCCGAAGCCGGGCAGGTCCACGGCTATCACCTCGCGCTCGGCGGCCAGGATCCGTGTCACCGGGTCCCAGGCCCTCAGATGGTGTCCGATGCCGTGCAGGAGCAGCAACGGTTCGCCCGAGCCGGTCCGTTCGTACGCGACCGAGACCGGGTGGGGGCCGTCGGCCGATACGACGGTGAAGGAGACCGTGGTGGTCATGCTGCTGCTCCCTGGAGTGGGTAGACATCGTGTCAGCAACAATTACCGTCGGGTAGCTCGTAGTTCAAGGGGCTCGGCGATTCCCGCTGGACAGCGCGTGACCGGTGGGCTGGGATGGGCCGATGACCGTCGACACCGCGACCGAGCTCTTCGAAGAACACCGGCCCGTTCTCACCGGTGTCGCCTATCGCATGCTCGGTCGTATCGCCGACGCCGAGGACGTGGTCCAGGAGGCGTGGCTGAGGTGGTCGGCGGCGGCGCGTGAGGACGTCCGGGAGCCGCGTGCCTTCCTGGTGCGGATCACCGCCCGGCTGGCCATCGACCGGCTCCGGCACCTCCAGTCACGCCGGGAGTCGTACACGGGGCCCTGGCTGCCGGAGCCGGTGGTCACGGAGTTCGGCCCCGCCGTGCCGGACACCGCCGAGCGCGCCGTCCTCGCCGACTCCGTGTCCCTGGCCGTGCTGGTCGTCCTCGAATCACTTTCGCCGCCGGAGCGCGCGGTGTTCGTGCTCCGGGAGGCCTTCGGGTTCCCGTACGCCGAGATCGCCACCGCCCTGGACCGCACCGAGGAGGCCGTCCGGCAGCTCGCAGGCCGTGCCAGGCGGCATGTGGAGGAGCGCAAGCCGCGTTACGACGTGGACCCGGCCGAGCGCCGTGATCTCACCGAACGCTTCCTGGCCGCCGCCTCCGGAGGCGGCATCGAGCAGCTTCTCGCACTGCTGGCCCCGGACGTCCGGCTGGTCAGCGACAGCGGTGGCAAAGCGAAGGCGCCGCGGCGGATCATCGAGACCGCGGACAAGGTCGGCCGCTTCCTCTTCGCCGTGGCGGGGAGCCTCGGCGAGGACGGGGAGGTCCGCATCATGGAGCTCAACGGCGGGCCGGCCGCCGTCTACTTCGTCGGGGGGAAAGCCGACACCGTCTTCCAGATCGAAGTCAGCCAAGGTGTTGTTCAATGCGCCTATATCATTCGTAATCCGGACAAGCTTTCCGGGCTGCCCGTCGTATAACCAGAAGCACCACCGGCCCCCTTCGACCCCCGGAACCCCGCAGGTCCGCCACGAGCCTGGTCAGAGCCCCGCCATCCGTCGTGCTGGTGGGGCTCTTTGCTGCGCTCGCCCCACGGCACCACGAACGTCGTGTGAACGCTCTGCGCCAGAGTTCCGTTTCGTTCCGTTACGGAATAAGGATTGGTCTTGACCAAGGGGGTATGCCGTCCTAGGGTCTCCCTTAAGGCAGGAACCTTTAATAAATAACGTCGCGGAAAAGAAGCCGGGCGATTGCGGAGGATCAGGGTGGGGACCACGCAGCTGGAATCGGTACAGGAGCCGAAGTACTGGCACCTCAAGACCGTGCTCAGTGAGGCACTCGACTCGGACTTTGCGGTGGGGGAGATCCTGCCCAACGAGCGGGACCTCGCTGCGCGGTTCGGTGTCGCGCGAGCCACGCTCCGGCAGGCCCTGGAGCAGCTCGAACTCGAAGGCAGACTGCAGCGCCGCCGTGGTGTCGGGACGACCGTCGCCCCGCCGCGCGTGGGCATCGCCGTCTCCACCGCCCAGCACGAATGGACGGGCGGCGTCAGCGGCGAGGCCTGGCAGCCGGTCGACAGCGCCATGGACAAGGCCCCCGCGGCGGTGGCCTCCATGCTCGGCACCGACCCCGTCGAACCGGTGCACGTGGTGCGCCGTATCCGTGACACCCAGGGGCAGGCGGTGGCGGCGGAACTCCTCTACATCCCCGCCTCGTCGGTGCCCGACCTCTCGGCCATCGAGGCCCCGTCCGGCGCCGTCCGCGCCCGGAGCGTGCTGCGCGAGCTGCACCGGCTCGGCCTGCACGGCCAGGACCGCTCCGTGGAGCTCGGCTCGGCGCGCGCGGCCGACGCCAAGGAGCTGGACCGGCTCCCCGGCGCCCCGTCCTCGTCGTCACCACCCGCTACCTCACCGCGGACGGTACGGCGGCCGTGTCGGTCGCCACCTACCGCGCGGACACCTGCCGGCTCACCTTCGGGGACTCCGGCGCACTGGAGATCAGCCACGACGACCAGCCGGAGCGCCAGGCCTCCTGACGCCTCCGACCCGCTCGGCCCCACGCCCGCCGCTTCTCCAGGACCTCAGTCCCCGGGAACCGGCGGGCGCGCGTGTTCCCGCCCGATCCCGCTCAGGAAACAGTGCCGGTGAGCGACCCGGTGCGGAGAAGCGCCCGTGATACCCCGGCTCCCGGGGCATCGCCCGTAGTCCCCCGGCTCCCGGACAGCGTCCGTAGCCCACCCGCCGAAGAGCACGCGGTCCGTGTGCCGCCCCCTCCCCGCGGTCAGCGGCGGGCCGTCACAGCACCCTCCACGGCGAACAGCTGCTCCTCGACGTGGTCCAGGGCGAGCCGCAACGCCCCCGTCGCGACGGCGGCCTCCCCGAGCAGCGACAGGGTCACCCGGGGCGGGCGCAGGCAGTAGCGGGCCAGCTCCCTGCGCAGGGGCTCCAGCACCCCGTCCAGCCCGGCGGCCCAACCACCCACCACGACCAGCTCCGGGTCGAGCGCCAGCACCAGCGCCGCCACATCGTGCACCAGCCGCTGAAGGAAGCGCTCGACCGCCGCCTGGGCCCCGGCGTCGCCCTCCCGGGCCTTGGCGAACACCGCGGCCACCGCAAGCTCGTCCAGCGGGTCCAGTGGTGTGTCCGTCGTCGACAGCAGATGCTCCGGCGTCACGTCCCTGCCCAGCAGGTGCAGAGCGCCGATTTCCCCGGCGGCCCCGCCGAACCCCCGGTGCAGACGCCCACCGATCAAGGACCCCGCCCCGGGGCTCAGCCCCGCCAGCACGAAGACCACGTCGTCGGACTCGGTGGCCGCGCCCTTCCAATGCTCGGCGACCGCCGCGGCGTTGGCGTCGTTCTCGACGAGCACGGGGCAGCGGAACGAACGGCGAAGCCGCTCCCCGAGGGCGAGGCCGGTCCAGTCCGGCAACGCCGTACCCAGCCGTACGGTGCCGTCGGCCTCCACGATCCCGGGACTGCCCACGCCGACCGCACGCAGACTGCTCCGGGCCACCCCGGTGCGTCGCAGTATGTCCGCGATGACGGCCCGTACCTGGTCGAGCCGGTCGTCCGCGCCGGCCGTCTCGGACACCACGCGGGAGCCCGCCCCGATGATGCGGCCGTCGAGCCCCGAGATGAGCGCCGACACCCGGTGCGGACCGATCTCCACCCCGAGGAGATGCCCCGCCTCGGCCCGGAAACGGAACCTCCGGGCAGGCCGCCCCTGGCGCCGCGCCTCGCCCTCGTCGGGCAGCGCCTCGACCACGAGACCCGCTTCGAACAGCCCCTCGACGACCCCTTCGACCGTCGGCCGGGACAACCCGGTGATCCGTGTCAGGTCCGTCAGCGTCGGCGCGCCGGCCCCTCTCAGGGCGTGCAGTACTACCGCGGAATTGATCCGTCGCAACAGCGAGGGGTCCCCACCGGTCAGCCGGCCCACGGTATGTCCTCCCAGCTCGTGCGCATGTCTGCCGGATCGTACTCGCTGGCCGTGAGCCCTGCGACCAGCGAGGGAAGCCGGTATCGAGCCGCAACCTCGGTCACCCCGGAGCGACGAACCCGGACTCGTACGCGGCGATGACCGCCTGGGTACGATCCCTGGCCCCCAACTTCGCCAAGATCGAGCTGACATGGGACTTCACCGTCTCCGTCCCGACGACGAGGGTGGCCGCGATCTCCGCGTTCGACAGGCCCCGGGCCATCAACCGGAGGACCGCCGCCTCCCGCTCGGTGAGCGCCGCCCGGTCGAGAGCGGCCCGTGCTTTGTCCGTCCCGTACTCCGCGGCGAGCTGCCGGACCGCCGCCGGGAACAGCAGGGACTCCCCCTCGGCCACCAGACGCACGGCATGCACGATCTCCGCGGGCCGGGCTCGCTTGAGCAGGAAGCCGTCCGCCCCCGCCCTCAACGCCTCGTACACGTACTCGTCGTTCTCGAACGTCGTCACGACCAGGATCTTCGGGGGATCCGGCACCGTACGCAGCACCAGCCGGGTCGCCTCGATGCCGTCCATCAGCGGCATCCGCACATCCATCGCCACCACATCGGGCCGCAACCGGTTCACCAGGGGGAGCACCGCCGCGCCGTCCGCCGCCTCGCCCACCACCTCGATATCGGGCTGGGCCTCCAGGACGGCCCGCAGTCCGGCGCGTACCAACGGCTCGTCATCGACCAGAAGAACGGTGAAGGGCATCCGACCAGCGTATGCCGTCCAGCGGGAGGCTCACGCGCACCCGCCAATCGCCCTCCCACGACTCCATCCGCGCCTTCCCGCCCAGCAGCGCGGCCCGCTCCCGCATACCGCGCAGCCCACTGCCGCTCCCCGGCAGACCGGCCGCTCCGGAGAGCGGATTGATCACCTCCAACTCCAGCCGCCCGTCGGCCACCGTGATGCTCACCCGGATGGGTACCGGCCCCGCGTGACGGAGCACATTGGTGAGGCTCTCCTGAAGAATCCGATACCCCTCCCGCGAGACCGGCGCCGGGATCAGTCCCAGATTCCCGGACACCCGCGCATCCACCTGCGCCCCGGAACTCCTCGCGGAGTCCAGCAGCCGCTCCACCTCTCCCAGCGTCGGCCGCCGGCTCACGGGTGTGCCGGATTCACGCAGCACCCGCAGCACCCGCTCCAGGTCCTCCAGCGCATCACGCCCCGTCTCCTCGATGGCGGCCAGCGCCCGCTCGGTGAACGCCGCATCATTCGCCGCCCGCGCCGCACCGGCCTGCACCACCGCCACCGTCAGGGCATGGCCGATGGAATCGTGCAGCTCCCGCGCCATGCGGTTGCGCTCCAGCAACTGCTCGGTCAGCTCCTCCAACACGCTCAGCCGGTCCGTCGGCGACGGGCCCAGCAGCCACCGGGCGGCCGCTGTACTGAGCCGGCCGCCGAGCACCACCAGAACGAGCAGCGGAATGATCGGCAGCGGTGCGAGCAGCGCGTTCCACCAGTGCGGACTCATGCCTTCCACCAGCCCGTCCGGAGGCCTGCCCGTCGCCGACAGGACGAGCTCGATCGACGCGACGGGCAGCCAGAGAGCCATGATCGCAGCAGCCGAGATCAGGAGCCGCACCTCCAGCCAGAGCACGGTCCGCCACCGCTCCGCCCAACTCGTCGAGGAAGCCACCGAGATGGAGGCGTCCGGCTGCCCACGCTCGGACGGAGTCAGCAGCAACTGCGCCTGCAGACCCTCCTCGAGCCGCATCGCGGGTATGAGGCCCACGGGCACCGCGAAGAGCAGGGGCATCCAGAGCTGGTCGGAGATGAAGAACCACAGACTGGCCGCGGCAGCCGGGATGAACATGTGCAACCAGCGGCTGTAAGTGACCGCGCTGGTCAGCGGGGTGAGGATGCGGTGCATGCCCTCATCGTCCCAGCGGGCCGGGCGCACCGGCTCCCCCATGCGAGGGAGACGATCCCCGCTGACGGGGGAGGCGGGCCGCCCGGCGTACGGGCCAGGCTGGTGGGCATGACCAGCATCGACGTCCACGAGCTCACCAAGGAGTACGGAACCACCCGTGCGGTGGACCGCCTCAGCTTTCGCGTGCAACCGGGCAGGGTCACCGGATTCCTCGGCCCCAACGGCGCCGGCAAGTCCACGACCATGCGTCTCGTCCTTGGCCTGGACCGGCCGACCGGCGGCTCGGCCACGATCGGCGGGAGGCCGTACGCCCGGCTCGTCGAACCGCTGCGCACCGTCGGCGCACTGCTCGACGCCCAGGCCGCCCACGGCTCACGCACACCGCGCAGCCATCTGACCGTACTCGCCGTGAGCAACGGGATACCCATGTCGCGGGTGAAGGCCGTGCTGGAGGAGACCGGGCTCGGCGACGTGAGCGCACGGCGCATCAAGACCTTCTCCCTCGGCATGCGGCAGCGTCTCGGCATCGCGGCCGCCCTGCTCGGCGACCCGCGGGTGGTCATGCTCGACGAGCCGTCGAACGGCCTGGATCCCGAAGGCATCATCTGGATCCGCGAACTCATGAAGCGGCTTGCCCGCGAGGGCCGGACGGTGCTGGTCTCCAGCCACCTCATGAACGAGACCGCTTCCTTCGCCGACCACCTGGTGGTGCTCGGCCGGGGCCGCCTGCTCGCCGATATGCCGATGGAACAGTTCCTCGACTCCCGTAGCCGCCCCCGCGTACGCCTGCGAACGACCGAAGCGGGCAGGCTCCACTCGGTGCTGGCCGCCAAGGGCCTGTCCGGAGTGCAGGCCGAGGACGGCCGCTGGGTGATCGACGGCGCCACGGCGGAGGAGATCGGCGCGATCGTCGCCGAAGAAGGCGTTCCCCTGCTCGAACTGGGCGATGAGCGCGCCACATTGGAGCAGGCCTACCTCGACCTCACGGCGGACGAGACCCCCTTCGCCGCTTCGGCCACCCGCAACCGCCAGGAGGCGTGACCATGACCCTGACGGCAGTACTCCACTCCGAGTGGATCAAGATCAGATCCATACGGTCGATCTACGGTTCCCTGATGGCCGTCCTCGCCACCACCCTCATCATCACGGTGCTCATCCTGGGAACCACCGGCCAGGAGCAAGCGGAGCAGCCTGGATCCGACGCGCTCCTCAACGCCTTCTTCGCTCTGACCTTCGGGCAGATCGCGGCCATCGCGTTCGGTGCGACCGCGGTCTCCTCCGAGTTCCTCGACGGAGCTCTGCGCATATCGCTTGCCGCGGTTCCCCGACGTTCCCTCTTCTACGCGGCGAAGATGACGGCGATCGGCGGATCGGTGCTCGTCGTCGGGCTGGTGACCAGCTTCACGTCGTTCCTGGTCGGTCAGCTCTTCCTGGGGGAGCACGCGATCGGCCTGGGGCACCCGGGCGCGCTGCGTGCCGCCTTCGGCGGGGGGATCTACCTGGCGCTGATGGCACTGCTCGCGGCGGGCCTGACGGCGCTCCTGCGGAGCGCGGTGGCGGTGCTCGGCCTGCTCATACCGCTCTTCCTCATCGTCCCCTTCGTGTTGGTGGACGTGGCCACCGCGGTGGTGACCTATCTGCCCGACCGCGCGGGACAGGCGGTGCTGCACCAGAATCCGGAAGACGGTCCGGGGCCGTGGACCGGCCTGGCGGTGACCGCCGTATGGGCGGCGGCCGCGCTCCTGGCGGGCTGGTCGGCGGTCCGCAACCGGGACGCGTGAGGCCCGGGGGAGACGCGCGGTCGAGAGGTCCGGGGAAGGGGCGAGGCCGGGCCGGTTCAGTCGGTCGGGGCGGGGCCGGGGGTCGCCCGGTCGGCCGGGGGCGGGGTGAGGGTGGCGTCCCGGAGGCGGGCGTACTCCTCGGCCATGCTCTGGACCGTCCAGTGGGCGTTGAGGCCGCTGGGGTTGGGCAGAGCCCAGACGCGGGCCCCGCCGACCGTGCGCTCCTGGGGGCCGATCCGGGCTCGGGGCTCCCCGAAGGCCGCGCGGTAGGCGGTGATGCCGACCACCGCGAGCCATTGGGGCGCGAGCAGTTCGACCTTCGCCGTCAGAGCGGCTCCGCCCTCCCGGAACTCGTCCGCGCCGAGCTCGTCGGCCCGGGCCGTGGCCCGCGCCACCACGTTGGTGATGCCGAGTCCGAGACCGAGCAGCTCGTCCTGCTCCGACGGACGCAGCCGCCGGGGGTGAAACCCGCGCGGTGCAGGACCGGCCAGAACCGATTCCCGGGGTGAGCGAAATGGTGGCCCGTCACCGCGGTCGTCAGGCTCGGGTTGATGCCGCAGAAGAGCACGCGCAGACCGCCCGCGGCCACATCGGGGACGATGCGATCGCGGGCGGCGCTCAGCTCTTCGGGGGTCACGCGGTGAGGGCGGTGCCGGTCAGAGGATCGAGCCGGGGGTGTACTTCGCGGCCTCGGGGTACCGCTCGGTGATCCCCTCGATCCGGGCGACGAGCGAGGACACCTGGTCGCCGGCGGCACCCGTGAACGAGAGCTTGTCGGCCATCAGCTCGTCCAGCTGCGCGCGGTCCAGCGGAATCCGCTCGTCCGCGGCGAGCTTGTCGAGCAGCTCGTTGCGCTCGGCGCCCTGCTCCCGCATCGCGAGGGCGGAGGCCACCGCGTGCTCCTTGATCGCCTCGTGCGCCACCTCGCGGCCCACTCCGGCCCGTACGGCGCCCATCAGGACCTTGGTGGTCGCCAGGAACGGAAGGTAGCGGTCCAGCTCGCGCGCCACGACCGCGGGGAACGCGCCGAACTCGTCCAGCACCGTCAGGAAGGTCTCCAGGAGGCCGTCGAACGCGAAGAACGCGTCCGGGAGTGCCACCCGGCGGACCACGGAACAGGACACGTCGCCCTCGTTCCACTGGTCGCCCGCCAGCTCGCCGGTCATCGAGGCGTAACCGCGCAGGATCACCATCAGACCGTTCACCCGCTCGCAGGAGCGCGTGTTCATCTTGTGCGGCATCGCGGACGAGCCGACCTGGCCGGGCTTGAAGCCCTCGGTCACCAGCTCGTGGCCGGCCATCAGGCGGATGGTCTTCGCCACCGAGGAGGGCGCCGCGGCGAGCTGCACCAGAGCGGTGACCACGTCGTAGTCGAGCGATCGGGGGTAGACCTGACCCACCGAGGTGAACGCCTCGGCGAAGCCGAGGTGCCCGGCGATGCGCTGCTCCAGATCGGCGAGCTTGCCCGCGTCACCGCCGAGCAGGTCCAGCATGTCCTGCGCCGTGCCGACCGGCCCCTTGATCCCACGCAGCGGGTAGCGCGAGAGGAGGTCCTCCAGACGGCCGTGGGCGACCAGCATCTCGTCGGCCGCGGTCGCGAAGCGCTTGCCCAGCGTCGTCGCCTGCGCGGCGACGTTGTGCGAGCGTCCGGCGACGACGAGCTCGCGGTACTCCGCCGCGAGCCTGCCGAGCCGGGCCAGCACGGCCACGGTGCGGTCGCGCATCAGCTCCAGCGAAAGGCGGATCTGGAGCTGCTCGACGTTCTCCGTCAGGTCCCGCGAAGTCATGCCCTTGTGGACCTGCTCATGACCGGCGAGGGCGTTGAACTCCTCGATCCGGGCCTTGACGTCATGCCGGGTGATCTTCTCGCGCTCGGCGATCGAGGCCAGGTCCACCTGGTCCAGCACACGCTCGTAGTCGGCCAACGCCGCATCGGGAACCTCGATCCCGAGGTCCTTCTGAGCGCGCAGCACCGCCAGCCACAGCTGACGCTCCAGCTTCACCTTCTGCTCGGGGGACCAGAGGACGGCGAGCTCCGCGGAGGCGTAGCGGCCGGCCAGGACATTGGGGATGCGAGGCTTCGCAGACACAGCAGTCACGTAACGGGATTCTACTGGCGGTTTGTGCAGGCCAGCGACGCGCCCCGGTTTGTGGCTTGCTACGAAGGAGCGAGGGAGGGCGTCGGCCCGGGCGACCGGTTCAGTCGGTCTCCGCGGTGCCCACCGCGGCGTCGGGGGAGACGGCGCGACGCCACCCCGTCACCGGGCCCGGGTTCTCCGCGTCCGCCGACGTGATCCAGAAGGCACGGCCCGTCGTGGCATCGAACTGGGCGCCCCAGCGCCCGTCGCCGGAGGAGCGGCCGGTGAGCCGCCGCCCGATCCAGGGGGCCAGGTGCTGACGGGCGAAGAGGATGTCCTCCGTTCGCCGGGCCGCCCAGCGCGGCGGCGCGGTCGCGGGCATCCGCGCACCCCAGTCCAGTTCGGCCGGCAGCCCCAGGGTCTGCCAGACGGCCTCGGCGACGCGCCGGTGGCCTTCGGCGGTGAGATGGAGCCGGTCCACGTCCCACATCCGGGGATCGGCGATCGAGGGCGCGGAGTAGAGGTCCACCACCGCGGCGCCGTGCCGCCCGGCCAGATCGTCGATCAGGGCGAACAGTGCCTCCACCCGGGGGCGGAACCGGTCGAACACCGGCCCGCTCCGCCCGGGGCTGCGCATCAGCACGAGCTGCTTGCAGGTCGGTGCGAGACGCTCCACGGCCTCTTCGAGCCGCCCTCTGACCCTTCCCATGTCGCACTTCGGGCGCAAAGTGTCGTTGAGCCCGCCGACGAGGGTGATGACATCGGCCTGGAGTGAGGCCGCCGCCTCCACCTGCTCGTCGACGATCTGGCCGATGAGCTTCCCGCGTACGGCGAGATTGGCGTACCGGAAACCGGGGGACCGGACCGCGAGCCGGGCGGCGAGGACGTCGGCCCAGCCCCGGTAGGTGCCGTCGGGGAGCCGGTCCGACATGCCCTCGGTGAACGAGTCGCCGACCGCGACGAGACTGGTGTAGGAGGCATTCAATTCCATGGCGAGATGAGCGTACCGGTCGGTAGGCCGGGAGGCCAGCAGATCAGCGGGGACCCGGCCGTCCCACGAGTTCGCGGAGTACGTCCTCCATCGTGACCATGCCGGCCAGTCGGTCGTCCTCGTCGAGAACGGCCGCCAGATGCGTTCGGCTGCGCCGCAGGGCGGTGAGCACGTCGTCCAGCGGAGTCACCGCCCGGACGCGGGCGATCGGCCGCATCGCCGTCACCGGGAAGGGGACGTCCCGGGGCGTCGCGTCCAGGGCGTCCTTCACATGGAGGTACCCGAGGATGCGCTGCTCGCCGTCCATCACCGGGAAGCGGGAGAACCCCGACTCGGACGAGAGCCGCTCCAGCTCCTCCGGCGTGGTGCCGACCCTGGCGTACAGCACCCGGTCGACCGGCATGACCACGTCCCGTACCGGCCGGCGGCCCAGCTCCAGAGCATGGTGGAGGCGTTGCGCGGAGCGGTCGTCGACCAGCCCCGCATCCCCGGCGTCCTGGACCAGCCGGGCCAGTTCGTCGTCCGAGAACGTCGCGGAGACCTCGTCCTTCGTCTCCACCCGCAACAGCTTGAGCAGGGTGTTGGCGAACGCGTTGATCGCGAAGATCACCGGCCGCAGGGCACGGGCCATCGCCACCAGCGGTGGGCCCAGCAGCAGGGCGCTCCGCGCCGGTTCGGCCAGGGCGATGTTCTTCGGCACCATCTCGCCCAGGAGCATGTGCAGATAGGTGGCCACGCCCAGCGCGATGACGAACGACAGCGGGTGGACCAGCCCGTGCGGCACCCCCACCGCGTCGAAGGCCGGCTCCAGCAGATGCGCGATGGCCGGTTCGGCGACGATGCCCAGCACCAGGGTGCAGAGCGTGATGCCGAGCTGGGCGGCGGCAAGCAATGCGGAGACGTGTTCCAGGCCCCAGATGACACTGCGGGCCCGCCGGTTCCCGGCCTCGGCCTCCGGTTCGATCTGGCTGCGGCGCACGGAGATCAGCGCGAATTCGGCACCCACGAAGAAGGCGTTGGCCACCAGGGTCAGCAGGCCGATGAAAAGCTGGAGAACGATCACCGCTGGTCCTCCGTCCGGTTCTCGGACCCCGGAAGTGGGGCGTGCAGCAGGACCCGCGCGGCGCGGCGGCCCGAGGCGTCGACCACGTCGATCCGCCATCCCTCCAGCTCGACGCTGTCGTCCACCGTCGGGATCCGTCCGATCTCGGCGGCGACCAGCCCCGCGAGGGTCTCGTAGGGCCCGTCCGGTACCCGCAGACCGATCCTGCGGAGCTGGTCGGTGCGCGCCGCCCCGTCGGCCGACCACAAGGTCCGTCCGTCGGCGTCCTCGCCGGCGGCGGCGAGGTCCGGCGTCTCGTGCGGATCGTGCTCGTCCCGGACCTCGCCGACGACTTCCTCCACGATGTCCTCCAGCGTCGCGACCCCGGCCGTCCCGCCGTACTCGTCGATCACCACGGCCATGGCGAGCCTTCCGGACAACCGGTCCAGCAGTCGGTCCACGGTGAGTGTCTCCGGTACGAGCAGGGGCTCGCGCAGCAGTTCCGAGATCCGGGTGTGGGGCCTTTGGTCGGCGGGGATCGCCAGCACGTCCTTGATGTGGGCCACGCCGACCACGGTGTCCAGGTTGCCCCGGTAGACGGGGAAGCGGGACAGACCGGTCGCCCGGGTGGCGTTGGCGACGTCCTCGGCCGTCGCGCGCAGCTCCAGGGCGGTCACCTGCACCCGTGGCGTCATCACGTTCTCCGCGGTCAGCTCCGAGAGGTTCAGCGTGCGGACGAACAGTTCGGCCGTGTCCGCCTCCAGCGCACCCGCCTTCGCGGAGTGCCGGGCCAGCGCCACCAGCTCCTGCGGACTGCGGGCGGAGGCCAGCTCCTCGGTCGGTTCCAGACCGAAGCGGCGCACGAGCCGGTTGGCCGTGTTGTTGAGATGGCTGATGAAGGGGCGGAACAGCGCGGTGAACACCCGTTGCGGTGTGGCCACCGCCTTGGCCACGGCGAGCGGGGAGGAGATCGCCCAGTTCTTCGGGACCAGTTCGCCGACCACCATCAGGACCACCGTGGAGAGCGCCGTGCCGAGGACGAGCGCCAGGGTGGACGCGGCGGCGGGAGGCAGCCCCGCCGCCTCGACGGGACCGCGGATCAGCTTGGCGATGGACGGTTCGGAGAGCATGCCGATCACCAGATTGGTGACGGTGATGCCGAGCTGGGCCCCCGAGAGCTGGAAGGTGAGGCTCCGGACCGCCTTGAGCGCGCTCGCGGCGCCCCGGTCACCCCGCTCGACGGCCCGTTCGAGCTCGCCGCGCTCCACCGTGGTCAGGGAGAACTCCGCGGCGACGAACGCGCCGCAGGCGACACAGAGCAGCAGGGCGACGAGCAGCAGCAGCACTTCGATCATCGGTTCACCTCCGTCCCATGATCGGGCAGGGGCGGGGGGACCGCGCGGTGTCGGCGGTATCGGCTACTGGGAGGCTCGCCCATGGACGGACGCTCACACCTTTCGGCAGGGGGTGACGGGGGGCATGTCATCGTAGGCGTCTGCCCAGCGCCGCCCCGCCTACCGCCTCAATGTCCGCGCTACCGTGCCGGAAGCTCCGCGCTACCGTGCCGGAAGCTCCGCGGTACCGTGCCGGAAGCTCCGCGGTACCGTGCCGGCGGTGCGGTACCGCGGTCCGCGCCCGCCGCACCGCTCAGCCGGTCAGGTGCTTCACCCAGCGGCTCCACTGCGGCTGGGGCTCGTAGCCCGCCGCGCGCCAGGCGTGGTGGGCCGAGGTGTTGCGGTCGAGGACCATGGCGTCGGCGCGCCGCCCGCCCAGCGCGACGAACCGTTCCTCGGCCGCCGCCAGGAGGGCGCCGCCCACGCCCCGGCGCCGCTGGTCCGGGTGGACCGCGAGCCGGTAGAGATGGCAGCGCCAGCCGTCGAAGCCCACGATGACCGTGCCCACCAGGGCTCCGTCCCGCTCCGCGAGTATCAAGGCGTCGGGGTCGCGTTCCACCAGGCGTGCGACCCCGTCCCCGTCGTCGCTGATGCTGGTGCCCTCGGCGGCCGCCTTCCAGAAGGCGAGGACCGCGTCCAGATCGTCCGGCGTCGCGGACCGTAGCGAAAGATCGTTCATGGCGGCCATCCCACCATCCGTGACGACGGGCGTCGATCGCGTTCCACACTCCGGGCGCGGCACCCCCACTGAGCCCCCGCGCTCCCCTTGCCGGTGCTAGCACGGCCGCGCTAGCGTGGTCGGGTGCCCAAGACTCAGCTGAACGTTCGAGTGGACGAGGCCACCGCCGAGGCCGCGCGGCAGCGCGCGCTGCAAAGGGGGATGAGCGTGAACCGCTACATAGAGGAACTCGTCCAGCAGGACGCGGGCGAGGTGGGACACACCTTCGTCGAGGCCGCGGCCGACTTCATGAAGCAGTACGAGTCGGTGTTCGCCGAGGAGTTCGGCCCGGAGCGCGAAGGTACCCGTTGAACCTCCGGATCGACCTTTCCTGGTTGCTGATGGTCGCCGAGCACAAGACGCCCGGGGACCCGCAGGTCGTCGACTGGGGTGCGCTCGTCGCCGCCGTCGCACGGCATGACGCGGAGATCTTCGGCAGCGCCGTCTACAGCGACCCGCACGCGCGGGCGGCCGCCCTGTTGCAGCTGCTCCTGCACGTGCCCGCACTCGAACACTCCAACGCGATGTTCGCCTCGGCCGTCGCCTACGGCTACCTCGTCGCCTCCGGCCTCAAGGTCATCACCTCGCCCGAGCAGGTCCGCGATCTGGCGCTGCTGGTGAAGCAGGGCAAGGCGGACGTGCGCGCCATCGCCGACGAGCTGCGGCAGTGGAGCGTGTGAGGCCGGGCGGAACACGCCACGACAGACCGGGCGAAGCGCTCCTCGACCCGGTTCGGCCCCAGATCTCGACCCCTCAGTCCTCGGCGAACGGCTTGCGGGCCACGCCCAGCACACAGGGGGAGGAGGGCACCTGGAGACCCGTCTCCGGAATGCGCAGCCTGCGGTACGTGCCCACCTCGAAGCCCGCCGCCTCGATCGCGGCCAGCGGGTCCCGGGCCGTGTGACAGCCGCCGAAGAGCAGCGGCCACAGGGTCCGGTCCGCCACCCGCTGCGCTGTGGCCAGCGCCCGGCCCGGCGCCAGCCCGTGCTCGAAGAACCGCAGCTCACCGCCCGGCCGCAGCACCCGCCTGATCTCGGCGAGCGCCCGTGGCAGATCCCGCACGGTGCACAGGACCAGGGACGCCACCGCCCCGTCGAAGGCCTCGCTCTTGACCGGCAGCGCCTCGGCAGCCCCCGGCACCACGTCCACCGGCACCTCCGCGCGCAGGGCGGAGCGGACGGCGAGCTGTCGCAGCGAGCGTTCCGGCTCCAGCGCCACGACCTCCGAGACGGCGCCGGGATAGTGGGCGAAGTTCAGCCCGTTCCCCGCGCCGATCTCGATGACCCGGCCCCGGAGCCCCGACAGCAGCTCCTCGCGGTACGCGGCGATGCCGCCCTTCAGGTCCGCGGTCACGCTCACCCGTGCGTAGAAGCGGGCGAAGACCGGGTGGTGCACGGCGTCCCGGGGGAGCTTCCTGCTGCGCGGCTGCATGACGGACCTCCGTCGAGGAGTGGTCGTGACGCTTGAGGAGCGGACGTGACGTCCCTCCACGATTCTCCCCCGGATCGCCCCGGCGGGATCATCGAGCACCGCCCCGACGTCAATTTTCGAGCACCGCTCCGACGGGAATCTTCAGCACCGCTCCGACGGGAATCCTCGAGTACCGCCAGGACAGGAGTGAGTCCCCGAAGGCCGCCCGGACGCCCCCGGCGCGCCCGTCAGCGCGGTGCCGCCCAGGTCCCTCCGAGCTCCGGAGCCAGCCAGCCCGGCGCGAGGGCCGCGAAGGCGGCGCCCGACAGTGAACCCGCGCCGGCCGGTACCGCGCCGAGCAGCGGTGCACCCGCCGCCACCGGAAGGTCCTCGACGTTGCAGCGGGACGCGAGGTCCGGCTCCGCCGGCATGCTGCCGATCACGACGCCCCGGCAGCTCAGCCCCCGATTCCGCAGCGCCTCGGCGGTCAGCGCGGTGGCGTTCAGCGTGCCCAGGCCCGCGGGGGCCACCAGCAGCACCGGCGCGGACAGCAGACGGGCCGCGTCCGCGAGGGTGCCGCCCTCGTCGTCGAACCGCACGAGCAGCCCGCCCGCACCCTCCACCAGCACGAGATCGTGCTCGGTGGCCAGCTTCTCCGCGGCCTCGGCGACCTCGTACGGCCGCACGGGCACGAGCCCCGACCGCCGGGCGGCCGTGGCCGGAGCCAACGGCTCCGGAAAGCGGGCCAGTTCGACCGCCGTGACCTGGCCCCCCGCCAGGCGCGCGACCTCGGCCGCGTCGCCTGGCTCCCCGGGGGCGAGCCCGGTCTGCGCGGGCTTGAGCACCGCGACCCGACGGCCCCGCGCGGCGGCGGCCACCGCGGCGGTCACCACGGTCTTGCCGATCTCCGTGCCCGTGCCGGACACCACCAGAATCGTCGACATATCGGCTCAGCCCTCCCGTGCCGCCGCGCACACGGCCCGGCAGATCCGCGCCACGTCCTCGTCCTCGGTGACGTACGGCGGCATCGTGTAGACGAGATCGCGGAACGGCCGCAGCCAGACGCCCTCGCGCACGGACGCGCGGGTCGCCGCCGCCATGTCCACCTCGTGGTCGAGCTGGACGACCCCGATCGCCCCCAGGACGCGTACGTCCATCACCCCGGCGAGGTCCGCCGCGGGAGCGAGTCCTGCGCGCAGGCCCGCGCCGATCCGCGCCACTTCGCCCTCCCAGTCCTGCCCGAGCAGCAGGTCCACGGAGGCCGAGGCCACCGAGGCGGCCAGCGGATTGCCCATGAACGTCGGTCCGTGGGCCAGCACCGGCACCTCGCCGCTGGAGATGCCCTCGGCCACCCGCGTGGTGCACAGCGTCGCCGCCATCGTGAGATAGCCGCCGGTCAGAGCCTTGCCGACGCACATGACATCCGGCGAGATCCCGGCGTGCCCGGCGGCGAACAGCTTGCCCGTACGCCCGAAACCGGTCGCGATCTCGTCGAGGACCAGCAGGACGTCGTGCTCGTCGCAGGCCTCGCGCAGCACCCGCAGATAGGCGGGGGAGTGGAACCGCATCCCGCCGGCCCCCTGCACCACCGGCTCCACGATGACCGCCGCCAGCTCCTCGGCGTGCGCGGCGATCAGCTCCCGCAGATGCGTCGTATAGGCGGGGTCCGGCTCCGCGTCGAAGCCGTCCGGCGGGGCGTCGGCGAAGACCTGGCGGGGCAGGGACCCCGACCACAGCTCGTGCATCCCGCCCTCCGGGTCGCACACCGACATCGGCTGCCAGGTGTCCCCGTGATAGCCCCCGCGCCAGGTCAGCAGCCGCTGCTTGGCAGGCCGCCCGGCCGAACGCCAGTACTGGAGGCACATCTTGACCGCGACCTCCACGGAGACGGACCCCGAGTCGGCCAGGAAGACGTGCTGGAGCGGGCCGGGGGTGATCTCCACCAGCCGGGTCGCCAGCCGGACGGCGGGCTCATGGGTGAGCCCGCCGAACATGACATGGCTCATCCGGTCCAGCTGGCCGCGTGCCGCCTCGTTGAGGACCGGGTGGTTGTAGCCGTGCACCGCCGACCACCAGGAGGACATGCCGTCCACCAACTCGCTCCGCCCCTCGACGGGTTCGGCGAGCCGGAGGCGTACGCCGGAGGCCGACTCCACGATCAGCGGCTCCTGGCGGCCGGGCATCGGACCGTACGGATGCCAGACGTGCGCCCGGTCCAGCGCCCGCAGTTCGTCGGGGGCGTACGGCTTCGGCGCGGCGGACAGGGGGAGTGCCGGGGCGTACGGCTCAGGCATTGGGCGCGAGGTCCGTTCCCGCGCCGCGCCGGCGCACCGCCACCAGATCCGTGCGCGCCGCGCTGTTGGCGTCCGTACGCGCCACCGGCGCGCTCTCCCCGGCTTCGGAGTCGGCGGCAGCCGCCGGCTCCCGCTCCCCGTGTCCACCGCACGGTCCGCAGCCCCCGCCGCCACCGTGGGAACCGCAGCCGGCGGCTTCGGAGTCCTCATGCGCTCCGCAGCCGGACCCCGCCGGGGCGTCCCGCGTCCCGCAGCCGCCGCTCAGGGCGTCGGCCCGGTGGCGGGGAAGGGTCGTGGTGCCCGCGCCCTCCACCTCGAAACCGGCGTCCGCGATCATGTCCAGGTCGGTCTGGCCGGCCTGGCCCTCGCTCGTCAGGTAGTCGCCCAGGAAGATGGAGTTGACCAGGTGGAGCGCGAGCGGCTGCATCGAGCGCAGGTGCACCTCACGGCCCCCCGCGAGCCGGACCTCGACGTCGGGGCAGACGAAGCGGACCATCGCCAGAATGCGCAGGCAGCGCTGCGGGGTGAGGTTCCACTCCTTGGCGAGGGGCGTCCCCTCGAACGGGATCAGGAAGTTCACCGGCACCGAGTCGGGGTCCAGGTCCCGCAACGCGAACACGACGTCGACCAGGTCCTTGTCGCTCTCGCCCATCCCGGCGATCAGCCCCGAGCACGCCGAGAGCCCGGCGGCCTGGGCCTGTTGCACGGTCTCCACCCGGTCCGCGTACGTGTGGGTGGTGGTGATCGCCCCGTACGTCTCCTCGGACGTGTTCAGGTTGTGGTTGTACGCGTCGGCACCCGCAGAACGCAGCCGGTCGGCCTGTCCGTCGGAGAGGAGGCCGAGGCAGGCGCAGACCTCGATGCCCTCGTTCTCCTCCTTGATCGCCTCGATGGTCTTCGAGACCCGGTCGACGTCCCGGTCCGTCGGGCCGCGCCCGCTCGCGACCAGGCAGACCCGCTTGGCGCCGCCCGCCACTCCGGCGGCGGCGGCCTTGGACGCCTCGTCCGGCTTCAGCCAGGTGTACTTGAGGATCCCGGCCTTCGAACCGAGCCGCTGCGAGCAGTAGGAGCAGTCCTCGGGGCAGAGCCCCGATTTGAGGTTGACCAGATAATTGAGCTTGACGCGCCGCCCGAACCACTGACGGCGCACCTTCCCGGCGGCAGCCACCACGTCGAGCAGCTCGTCGTCGGAGGTCGCCAGTACGGCGAGCGCTTCTTCGCGGGTCGGCAGTTCGCGCCGCAGCCCCTTGTCCACCAGCGTGTTCAGCAGGTCCATGAGAGATGATCCTGACGTACGGCACCGCCTCCAGCCAAGGAGGAACCAGACAGGAGACCCGGGGGAGGGTGTGTGTATCGCCACACCCTGGCCTGCTGCGCACCCGGCTAGGGTCTGTTGGCTGCCTACAAAGGGACCGTCCGCACCGGACCGTCCGCGCGGAGCCGCCCGCCGAGGGCCCGCCTACCCAAGGGACCGCCCCATGTCCTTCGCCCCGTTCGACTGGATCGACGCCGAGGCCCGCAGCAGGGCCGCCGCCGGACTCGTACGGACCCTGCGTCCGCGCGGCGCCGAGCCGGAGCTGCTGGACCTCGCGAGCAACGACTATCTGGGCCTCACCCGGCACCCGGAGGTCACCGCCGCCGCCGCCGACGCCGCCCGACGCTGGGGGGCGGGAGCGACGGGGTCCCGGCTGGTCACCGGCTCCACCGCCCTGCACGCCCAGCTGGAACGGGAACTCGCCGCGTTCTGCGGTTTCGAGGCGGCCCTCGTGCTCTCCTCCGGGTACGCGGCCAATCTCGCCGCGCTGACCGCGCTGACCGGACGCGGCTCCCTCATCGTCTCCGACGCGGGCAACCACGCCTCGATCGTGGACGGCTGCCGACTCTCCCGCGCCGGGACCGCCGTCGTGCCCCACGCCGACCCGGACGCCTTCGAGAAGTCCCTGCGGGAACACGACGGGCGGGCCCTCGCCGTCACCGACTCGGTCTTCTCCGTCGACGGCGACGCCGCCCCGCTCCCCGCACTGGCCGAGGTCTGCCGTTCCGCGAACGCCGCCCTGCTGGTCGACGACGCCCACGGCCTCGGAGTGCTGGGCGAGGGCGGTCGCGGCGCGCTCGCCGCGGCCGGACTGGCGGGCCGCGACGGGATCGTGGCCACGCTCACGCTGTCCAAGTCCCTGGGCAGCCAGGGCGGAGCGGTCCTGGGGCCCGCCCGGGTCATCGACCACCTGGTCAACACGGCCCGGACGTTCATCTTCGACACCGGACTCGCCCCGGCGGCGGCCGGCGGCGCGCTCGGCGCCCTCGGGGTCCTGCGCCGGGAGCCCGAACGGGCGGCCCGTGCCCGGGAGGTGGCCACCGCGCTGTTCACCCGGCTCACCGCGGCCGGGCTGAGAGCGGTCCGGCCCGACGCGGCCGTCGTCTCCGTCCGGGCGCCCTCGGCGGACGCTGCGGTGCGCTGGGCGGCCGACTGCCGTGCGGCCGGGATGGCGGTGGGCTGCTTCCGCCCGCCGTCGGTACCGGACGGTGTCTCGCGGCTGCGGCTGACCGCGCGCGCCGACCTGACCGAGGAGCAGATCACGGCCGCGGTGGCCACGGTCCTCACCACCGCTCCCCGGCAGGCGGACGCTCCGGTCAGTTGAAGCGCCGTTGACTCGCTCCGTGCGGGCCGAGTCCGTCCACGAAGGTGCTCCAGGCCGCCGCCGAGAAGTGCAGCGGTGGCCGGCGCACGTCCTTGGAATCGCGTACGGCGAGGAGCGCGCCGCCCAGCAGGGCGGTCTCCACGCAGTTGTTCATCCCGGTCGAGCGGCTGCTGCGCCGCCACCGCGGGGCGGGCGGCACGGTGGACGGCGGCGGTAAGGCGGGCAGTGCGAGACGGTCTGACATGGCGGCCCCTTAGCTGCGTCTGATCTCGGTGATGAGGTCCAGCGAGCGTTCTGGTGACAGCGCGTGTGCCTGCAAGGAACGGAAGGCCGAGCTGTACGCGTCGAGGTCTTCTTTCCGCTCCAGGTAGAGGCTACTCGTCAAGTGGTCAAGAACGACTACATCCAGATCAGAATTGTTCGGAAAAGAGAAAATAACGAAAGGCCCGGTGAGCCCGACGTATCCGCCGACCGAGAAGGGGAGCAACTGCAGTTGCACATGCGGTAGTTGGGCAACCTGGGTCAGGTGATGCAGCTGGTCCCTCATCACCTCCGGCCCGCCCACCTCGCGGTGGAGCACCGCCTCGTCCAGCACGGCGGTGAAACGCAGCGGCGGACTCGCGCGCAGCACCCGCTGGCGGGTCAACCGGACCTCGACCAGCGAGTCGAGCCGGCCGTCGGGTAAGCCGTCCAGCGAGGCGCGGGTCACGGCACGTGCGTATCCGGCGGTCTGGAGCAGCCCCGGCACCACCGAGGTCTCCAACGTCCGGACCGTACTGGCCTGCGACTCCAGGCTGATGAAGTCCCGGTACTGCGGCGGGATCAGCCCCCGGTAGGCATGCCACCAGCCCGAACCGCCGCCGCCCGCCGACCCCGCGAGGACTTCGAGCAGGGAGCGCAACTGGGTGTCGCGCACCGCGTAGACGTCCAGCAGCCGTGACACGTCGGCGGGCGCCACCCCGCTCGCGCCCGTCTCGATGCGGCTCACCTTCGACTGGTGCCAGCCGAGCAGTCGCGCAGCGTCCCGGCTGGTCAGCCCGGAGGCGTGGCGCAGACTCCGCAGCTCCTCACCGAGCTTGCGGCGTCGGACGACGGGGCCGTGCAGCATGCCGGTCTCCTTCTGCTGTTTCGGGAAGGGCCGGCCCGTCACCGGGGCGGGCCCGCAGAGAGGTCAGTGTGCCGCCCGCCCACACCGTACGGGTCCCGAATTCACCGCTTCGAGCGACAGATATATGCATATCTTGGCCGAACGCCGTTACAGGGAGCTGCATCAATGGCAATCTGGCGCGAAGCACAATCCTGGCAGGCCGCCGGTCGGCCAGGGCGGGAAAGGGACGGCGTCGCCATGGCAGACCATCAGGAAGCAACCGTCACGCTGCCGACCGATCCGGTCTCGGTCTCATCGGCCCGCAGACATGTCGCCAGGACCCTGGCCCAATGGGGCCTGCCCGACGACACGGAGTTCGCCGACACCATCCGGCTGATCGTCTCGGAGCTGGCCACCAACGCCGTGCAGCACACGTTCGGCCAGTCGCCCACCTTCACCGTGGACCTGCGCCTCGAACGCGACGAGGAGCTGTACCTCGGCGTCACGGACAGTCACCCCCGCTGGCCCCAACGGCTGCCCGCCGCCGTACGGCAGGACAACGGCCGGGGCATGGTCATCATCCGGGCACTGGCCAAGGAGCGCGGCGGGCGGCTCCAGGTGACCCCGACCGCCGAGGGCGGCAAGACGGTCTGGATCGCCCTCCCCTGGGTCGTCCCGATCCAGGGGCTGACCCGGTGAGGCTCATCGCGCGGGGACCGTGCTCCCGCGGCCGAAGCCGCTGCGCAGCAGCGCGAGCAGCGTCGCCGCCGCCGCGGTCGACCGGTCGCCCCGGTGCACGACCGAGATGGTCCGGCGGAACGAGGCGGGCTCCAGCCGCCGGACCGACAGCGGGGCCGAGGACATCGAGGCGACCATCTCCGGCACCACCGCCACCCCGAGCCCCGCGCTGACCAGCGCGCACACCAGCGCGTACCCGGGCGACTCACAGACCACGGCCGGAGTCGCCCCGGCCTCGGCGAGCGCGTTCTCGACCCCGCGCCGGGGCGGGTGGGTGGGCGCGCTGCTGATCAGCGGCCGCCCCGCCAGCTCGCCGACCGGCAGCCGACCGGTGCCCTCCGAGAGCCGGTGGCCCACCGAGGCGACCAGCACCAGTTCCTCGACCAGCAGGGGTTCGACGAGAACGCCCGCCGACGGGGGCTCGGCCGCCGCCGGTTCGTAGGCGTGGGTCAGGGCGAGATCCACCTCGCCCGCGACGACCGCGGCGATGCCGCCCGGCGGTTCGTATTCGGCGACGGCCAGCTCGACCTCCGGATGGGCCCGCCGGAACGCGCTCAGCACCGGCGGCAGCAGATGGATCCCGGCCGTCGTGAACGTCCCCACCCGCAGCCTGCCGCCCGAGAGCCCGGCCAGCTGGGCGAGCTCGTGCCGCGCCTGCTCCAGCTCGTCCAGGACCCGCCGGGCCCGGCCCGCCAACAGCTCACCCGCCGCCGTCAGCCGCGCCCCGCGGTGGTGGCGCACCAGCAGCGCAGCCCCCGCCTCCCGCTCCAGTTTGGCCAGCTGCTGGGAGAGCGCGGGCGCGGTGTAGCCGAGGCGGGCGGCGGCCCGGGTGATCGATCCGGCCTCCGCGACCGCCACGAGTGCCGCGAGCCGTGTGGGGTCGTACATGAAAGCGTTCCTTTAGGCAGACCCAGAAGATTGCAAGTACACGCTAAAGGCTCCGCCGGTCCAAGGTGGACCCATGGACGCACAACTGATCGCCTTCACCGGGGTCGCCGCCGGGATGGTCGCGCTGCCCGGCGCCGACTTCACCGTCGTCGTACGCAACGCCCTGGGCTCGCGCACCGCGGGCCTGGCCACCGCGTTCGGCGTCGCGGGAGGGCTGCTGGTGCACACCGCGCTCGCGGTCGCCGGACTCGCCGCGGTGCTGGTGACCATGCCGGTGCTCTTCCGTACCGTGCAGTTGCTCGGCGGCGCGTACGTGCTCTACCTCGGGATCAGCGCGCTGTACGCGATCCGCCGCCGACCCTCGCAGGACAGCTCCGGCCCACCCTCCGGTACGCGGGAGGACGAGCCGGGGCGGCCCGTGACCGGGGAGTTCGGACGCGCGCTGCGCCAGGGGTTTCTGACCAACGCGCTCAACCCGAAGGCCCCGGTCCTCTTCCTCAGCCTGTTGCCGCAGTTCGTGCCCCACGGTCAGCCGCCGCTGCCCAGGACCCTGCTGCTCGCGGCCCTGGTGGTCGTGCTGGCACTGATCTGGTTCCCGGCCGTCGCCCTGCTCGTGGACCGGCTGGGCCGGTGGCTGCGCCGCCCGCGTACCGCCCGCGCCATCGAGGGCGGCAGCGGTGTGGCGCTCACCGGTCTGGGGCTGGCGCTGGTCACCGGCCCCCTGCTGCGCTGAGGGCGCGGTGGACGTCGCGGGCGGCCCCGAGGACGGGCCCGGCCGCCCGCACCGCAAGAGCGTCCGGTCGGTGGGTCAGCGGACCCGCCCGTACCAGACGCTCTTGGACCAGATCTTGGCCAGTCTCACCACGTCCCCCGATTTGGGGGAGTGCCAGATCTTCCCGGCCCCGGCGTAGATGCCCACGTGGTAGACGCTGCGCCCCGAATGGAAGAAGACGAGGTCGCCGCGTTTGCGCTGCGACTTCCCGATGTGGCGGGTCTTGTTGTACTGCTGCTGTGCCGTGCGGGGAAGCTTCTTGCCGGCCTTCTTGAACGAATAGACCGTCAGCCCCGAACAGTCGAAGCGGCTGGGACCGGCCGCTCCGTACTTGTAGGGGGCCCCCTTCTTCGACGCGGCGACCTTCAGGGCCTTCGTCGCGTGGGTGGCGGCCTCGGCATCGCTCACCAGACCGGGCGCCAGCATCGAGGACGTCACGGCCAGGGTGAGTACCGAGGCCGTACCGACCCGGGCGAACAGAGACGGGACATGAACCTGCGCAGACATGCGCAACCCTTCGTCAGCCGCCTGTGAAGGATGACCTGTCGGGTTCGGGCTGGCGAAGTTGCCCGGCCGCTCTCGCGGCTTCACCCCGAGGGCTTCCCGGTCTCCCGGGCGGCCCGTTGTGCTCGGGTCCTCCACTCCTGCCGATCCACTCCTGTCGACCAGTCATCCGGGCGGCGGCAGGACTCGGCGTCCGCCCGGACCGCCCCGCCGCGGTGGCGGGGGCTTGTCGTCCCAGGGATCTTGACTCACCCGGTGCCGGATTTCCGAGCCGAAACAGCGGTTTGTGAGTCTCCTCACCACTGATCCATTCGAGTGGACAGGTCGGATTCGCGCTCGCCCGCGAGCCGGGCGCACACCCTCGTACCAGCGACGAAAGGGCGCATTTCGAGTACGGACCGCGCGCCGAACGCAAGTTGAGCCGTCGCTCGGGCGGGTGATCGTCTACGCCGAACGAGCGAGACGAATCGGTCCCGGGACCGGGCGTGTCGTGCCCGGGGCCGACCGGCCCGCTCCCGTAGCGCGCTCCCCGTGCGCGGGGCCGGTCAGTTCACGGGCGGCTCCATCGCGACCCGGCCCGCCCGGCGCTCCCCGTCCAGGACGCGCAGGGCCCGCGCCAGGGTGGCGGCGTGGATCCGCGACTCGCCGCGCTCGTGCATCAGGGCCAGGGCGTCGCGCAGCGCGGCCGCCCGCGAGGCCAGGGCCTGGGCGGCCCGCAGCGCGCTGTAGGTGTCGCTGCCACGGGCCGGGTTGATCCGGCCCACCTGGTCGAGCACGGCCAGATAGCAGTCGACGAACTCGCCCTCGGCCCGGGTCAGTGCGGGCAGGGGCGGGAACTCGGGTGGCTCCATCGGCGTTTCACCTCGCGTCGTACGGCGGCCGGGAGAGTCAGCGGTTCTCCACGACGTGGTCGACCAGCCCGTGGGCGAGGGCGGCTTTGGCGTCGAGGATGGTGTCGCGCTCGATGTCGGCGGTGATCTGCTCCGCGGTCCGGCCCGTGTCCCGGACCAGCATGGCCGCGAACATCTCGCGGGTGCGCACCAGTTCGCGCGCGTGGATCTCCAGGTCGGACGGCTGGCCCCGCATCGGTTCCTCCATGGCGGGCTGCTGAATGACTACCCGCGCGCCGGGCAGCGCATGTCGGCGCCCCTTCGCCCCGGCCGCCAGCAGGGCCGCCGCGTAGGAGCCGGCCTGCCCCAGACAGAAGGTCTCCACCTCGCAGGTCAGAAACCGCATGGTGTCGTAGACCGCCGCCATCGCCTGGAACGTGCCGCCGGGGGAGTTGATGTAGAGCGACAGGGGCCGGTCGGGATCGGCGTGCTCCAGATACATGAACTGGGCGATGAGGTCGCTCGCGGCGATGTCGTCGATCGGGCTCCCGAGGAAGACGATCCGCTCGGACAGCAGCTTGGAGTACGGGTCCAGCGTCCGGGTTCCGGTCGCGGTGCGCTCGGTGAACTCTGGCAGTACGTGGCGGGCGGCGGGGCGGATCATGGCGGTGCCTCTCTCCTGGAGCTGGCCATCCGTCTGCCCGTCCGTAAAAAATGTACAGGACGTACAGAAGGTTATGATGGGGACTATGGCCTAGTGATCCAAGGGAAGCAACAGGTCAGACGCGGTTTCGCTCTCAGCGTGAGAGCCGAAATCTCACAATCTCTCACACGGCGGGCTGAGTTGGCCCGTCCTCGAAGCCCAGCAGGGTCTCCAGCTGGGCCGACGCAACCCGCATGTCGGCGGCCGTCGGGTGCACATAGATGCGCTTGGTGAAGCTCGCGTTCGTGTGCCCCGCCCACGCCGCGAGGATCGTGTCGGGCACACCGTTCATCGCAAGGAACGTCAGGCAGGAGTGCCGGGCGTCGTACAGACGCACCTTCCGCAGCCCCAGCCTCGCCATCAGGCTGTACGCGTGCTCACGCAGCTGCCGGGTGTCCATCGGCAAGCCCAGATGATCCACCCACACGTAGCCGGACCGCTGGTAGTAGTCGCCCAGCGACAGCTGCTCGACCTCCTGCGTCATCTGGGCGGACACCAGGGCCCGGGTCACCGGGTGGGGGAGCGGCAGCGTCCTCTCGCCGGTCTCCGTCTTCGTGTCCTTCTCCAGCGTGCGGGCGTTGCCGACCATCGTCCGGGTGTTCGCGACGACCAGCGTCCCCGCCTCCAGGTCGATGTCCGCCCAACGCAGCCCGGCCACCTCTGCCGGCCGCAGCCCCATCAGCCCGAGCAGGAGCGCGGCGAAGCAGCGGTCGTCACGGATCCCGACGACGAACTGCTGAACCTCCGTGACGACCCACGGCTCCTCGCGCCGGTTGTCACGCCTGTCGGCCTTCCGGGCCTTCCGGGGGATGGTGACGTACTCGGCGACGTTCCGGGCCACCAGGCGGCGCCTGACGGCCAGCCGCAGGGCGGCACGCAGGCGCCCCAGCACCCCGTCAGCCGTTGTCGTTCGCAGGCCCGTGCCGGCCTCGCCGCCGCGGCGGCGTGCTGCGACCAGCAGCCAGGCCACCATCGACTCGACGTGCTCCTCCTCCAGTTCCTGGACCCGGAAGTGACCGAGGTACTCGTGGACGTGCACGAGGGCGTTCCGGTACCCGGTAAGGGTCGACTCTTCGAGGTCGTCGGCCTTCGACTTCATGTACGTGTCGAGGAGCTGCGACACGGTCATCTTGGACGGCAAAATGAGCTGGCCCGTGCGCCGTTCGTGGCGCAGGCGGGCCAGCTCATTCTTCGCCTCCGTGCTCGTGTCCGACGTCACGGTCAGCTGCTTGCGCTGCCCGGACCGGCCCACGTCGATGACGAAGCGGTATCTGACCGTCCCGTCCCTCAACGTGATCTTCTTGATCGGATCGGCCATGATCCCGCCCTTCGTCGTGTCCGACTGCTAGTCGCCCAGCTCCAACTCGATCTGCTCGACCTCACTCTGGAGTCGAGTAAGTCGGTTCTTCGTGACGGCCAACTGCCGCTTTACTGCGGCCTTGTCGCCGCCCTCAATGGCACGAACGAGCCGAGCCACCATCGTGGTCACCGCCTCGGAAGCGGTGTTCGCGGGGTGGCGGGCGGCACGCCGGCGCTCCGCCGGGTGAGTCAACGACTCGTATCGCTCTCGTTGCTCGAAGTACTCACGCTCCTTCTGGTCGTCCAGGTCTGCCCCCTCAGCAGTAGTGCCCCAGTCATTGGCCGGCGCTCGCCCCTCGGCCCATAGCCACGCAGTACGGGTGCCGAGGGTGAAGTTGGGCGTCAGCTCGACCGGCTCGTCGTCCCAGGCTTGCGGTAGAAGGAGCGCCACCGGCGAGACGTCAAGGACCAGGGCGAACGCAACTAGATCGTCAACGTCGATGCGCCGCTCCTGCCGCTCGATCTTGCTCACAACAGTCGGCAGCATCGGGCGTCCCAGTTCGCCGAGTGCTTCGGACATGCCCTTCTGGTCCATGCGCCGCGCCTGGCGGAACCCCCTGATGTTCTCTGCCACGCGTGCGGCGGTGGGGCCGCTAATCACTGCATTGGAAGCCATGATGTGGATTCTCCTGCACACCATGGACATCATGCAAGCTACTGCTTTATACTCCACACAATGGCGAATCAGTTCGCCAACAACGGCAATTGTGCTGTGCACCTTGGAGTTCTCATGCCACAGAATGACGCTGGGAAGCCCGACGACTGGCTCACAGCCCCTGAGACCAGTGCCTTGGTGAAGGTGGCGCCGCAGACGCTCGCGAACTGGCGAGCGGCGGGCAGGGGGCCGCGGTACACGAAAATCTCCGCCGGGAGGGCTGGACGCGTTCGGTACCTCAGGGCCGATGTCCTTGCCTTCATGAGCGAGCGACAGGTGGCTGCCTGATGGCTACTCCCGACAAGCCGACGCTTGCAGACATCCGCGACTGGCCCGCCACCATCGGCGTTCCCGACGCCGCCAACGCCCTCGGGATCAGCAGGAGCCACCTGCTCGTGCTCATCAAGCGCGGCGAATCCCCCGTCCGGACCCTCTCCTTCGGAGCGCGCCACCGGATCGTCACGGCGGACCTGATCCGGCTCCTCGAAGCGGCCTAGTCCGCAAAACGACAGCGGCCCCGGGGTCGCCACCCCAGGGCCATCACCATCGCGCGCCACCGTCCACCAGACAGGCGCACAACAACCAGACAGGAACCAGGATGACACAGATCCGTCTCGCCCTCTCCGAGTCCACCGGACCCATCCCCGGCGGACCCGTCGAGCTCGGCAACGGCACCACCATCAACACCGTAGGAACCGGCAGCCTCTGCCCCGGATGCGACAAGGTGCCCACCGCCGGCCAGGACATCACGAAGATTTTCCACGCCTGGTGGCACGCCAACTGCGGGGCCGCCTACCTCCGGACCACCGGCACCGACGAAGCGTGGCTCGCCCTCGCCCACCAGCTGGAGCGCAGCCCCTCCAAGTTCACCAACGCGGAGACCAAAGCCATCACGCACAACCTGCTGCGCATCGCCGGACGCTCCTTCACCGTCCCCGAGGACGGCTACAACGACCGGGTCCACGGCTCCAGGGCCGTCCTCTCCGCCGTCCCCAGCGCCTGACGCGCCCCGCCCGGCCCTCCGGGGCCGGGCACCCCTCACCCCGTTAGCGAGACGCCCTCCAAGTACCCGCACCGTCTTGCACTCGCGATCGGACCACCACGTGAGTACGACCACTAGCACCCCAGAACAGCTACGTCGTCGCCGTCAAGCCGCCTACCGCCTGCCACCGCTGGACTGTGGGCACCGCGACCCCGAGGACTGCCAGACGGAATGCACCCCGGAGCCTGATGGCAAAGAGGTAGGGCCCAGCGAACTGCTGATCGAGCTGGCCGAGCAGATCGAACCCGGAGACGTGGTCGGTCTCTGGGCAAGCGCCAAGTCCCTCTTCTTCGCCAAGGACTTCCCCGACTACGCCACCCCGGAGTGGCGGCAGCTCGGCCCCGACGACCCCCGCCGACTTGCCGCCGCCCTCGATGCCGCCGAGAAGTGGCGCAAGTACGGCACCGACGTCACGCAGTGGCTTCAGGAAGCCTCCGCTCCCCGGCCCCCCATCTGGGTCGGGCGCACGCAGGCCGAGCTAGACGAAGCCGCGAAGCCGAAGCCCTCCCACGTACTTCGGGCAACTCCGGGCTGGCCCCCCATAGCCGTCCCTGGACAGCCCGGCCGGTACCTCACCTATATGCAGGAGATGGCGGCTTGACCACGCAATACGAAGCCACCCAATACTGCACACGGATGGTGAACGGCCGCCCCTGCGACAACGTGGAAGGGTCGCACCGGGACGGACGCATGGGCCACCCCTTCCAGCCGGCGGCGACCGGGGTACCAAATGGGGCGACGGGTACGACTGAGGATGCTGGGCCACGGCGCTCTCTGCTGCTGAGGCCCGCATCTCTGATCAAGATCAAGCCCGTTCGCTGGCTGTGGGACACAACCCCCGAGGGCGCTCCGCCGACCTCACACGGGCGAATCCCCATGTACTCGCTCGTCCTCGCGGCGGGCGGGCCAGGCCTCGGCAAGTCTCAGTTCGCGGTATGGCTGACCGCCCGCATCACAACGGGCACCCTGCCCGGCGAGCTCTGGGCCAAGCCGCGACCAGTGATCTACGCGGCTGCCGAGGACTCGTGGACGTACACGATTGCACCGCGGCTGGTCGCAGCCGGAGCCGACCTCGACCTTGTCTTTCACGTGGCGGTGAAGGACGAGGAGATCGCCCACGCCCGTCTCACCCTGCCCGTGGATACGTCCCTGCTGGCCCGGGAGGCAGAGGAGCGGAGCGTTGCTCTGCTGGTGATGGACCCGCTGCTGTCGTACATCGACAAGGGCATCAACGACTACAAGGCATCCGAGGTTCGGGCCGCCCTCGAACCGCTCGTCGCAGCGGCGGACCGGCACCACTTCACCATCCTCGGCCTGGCCCACTTCACCAAAGCCGGCGGCACAGACCCGCTCTCACGGGTCGCCGGGTCCGGGGCCTTCGGCCAGCTCATCCGCGGCCTAATTGCCTTCGCACGCGATGAAGGAGAGGGCGGCACCGACGACAAGTTCGTCATGTCCCTGGAGAAGAACAACCTAGGGCGCCTCGGCCTGCCCTCTCACGAGTACGTCATCCAGCCCGTCACGGTGCAGACCGACGAAGGACCCTCCTACGTCTCGAAGTTCACCCTCGGGACAGAGACGGACACCTCCGTCCGCAACATCATGCGCGACGAAGCGTCCATCGGCCTGGACAAGACGGAGCGCACCGAAGCCGTCGAGTGGCTGGAGGACTACCTGACCCAAGGCGACCGGGCCGGGGAAGCGCTACCGAAGGAGGTTCAGACCGCCGCCACCAAGGCGGGCATCACCCCAAACGCCCTCCGTGACGCAAAGAAGAAACTCAAGATCAAAAGCGTCAAGCCGAAGGGAGTGAAAGACGCCTCCTGGCTCTGGCAGCTGCCCGACTACGCGTCTGCCGACGACCCCCCTCCCTAGGTACGCGTTCCGCATCTTCCCCATCTTCTCTCTGACCTGCGGATATGTACCCCTCACCTTCCCCCCGCCTTCCCCTCATCTTCTCCCCACCTTCTAACCGCTCGATTTGAAGGTGGGGAGAACCGGAGGGGTAGTGGGGGGGGAAGGTGAGGCACCAAAACCGCAGGTCAGGCAGAAGGTGCGGAAGGTGAGGGGCCCATGCGGCTGGAAGGTCCCCAGCGCCCGTTCCGAAGTTCGGAGAAGCCCTTGACCACCAACGACCTCACCGAAGCCGAAGTGTTCGGCCCGATCGGGTACATCGCCCGCAGCCTCGCCCACCTTCGCGCCGGCCACCCCATCGCCGAACTCGACGCCCCCCACGTCCTGTACGTCGCCCCCACGCAAGCCGACGTCGACAACGCCCGCCACATGCACCAGCACCTCAAGGAGACCTCGTGACCACTGCACCCCACTTCGACGGCGCACGCATCACCGTCGACGGCACCACCTACGACACCGCCGACAAGCACGTCGCCCTCTTCGACAACGACGGATGCGCCTTCCTCACCCTCTACCGCGACGGCCAAGAGCTCAGCAACACCGCCATCCCCGCCGACCAAACCGAAGACCTCGGCGCCGCCCTGACCCACGGGGCCGCCACCGGCCAGCTGCGACAGGAACAGCCGGCCACCACGTTCGAGGACATCGTCGACCTCGACCTCGGCCTATCGCCCATGTACCGGGCCGTCATCCAGGCCGAAGCGCAGGACCCCGACCAGCTGCCCATCGTCATCGGCGTGAAGGCGTGGCAGCTCCTCGACCCCGACCAGCAGGCCAAGAGCCTCAAAGAGCTGCTGCACGCCTACGTCGACGTCGTCCAACACCAGCGCGACGGCCGCCCCATCCGCTAACCGCAACATCCGTCGAACCCGTAGCGCGGACACCCGCACCCGGACAACATCGACACCCCACCCACACCAGGAGGAACCAGTGATCGAATACGTCGCCCGCTCCGGACCCCCGGAGGCTATGAACTGCCCCGCTTTCATCTGCGACGCCTGCCGCAAGCAGGTCGTCGACCAGGGCATCGTCACTTGGTGCACCACCGTCGCCGACGAGGGTAAACCGGGCCCCCACCGTCAGTCGCCGATCTACGTCGCCCACAAGGGACGCTGCGGCCGGGCCCTCGAAGCCTGGCTGGAGAAGACCTACCCGCACGCCGACGGCTGGACTGACCTCTGGAACGACCTTGACGAGTTCACCCGACAGCTGGCCCACAACCTCACCAACGCCTTCGCCGACGACCCCGACGGCGAATACCACCAACACCGCCTCGTCCAGCCGGCCCGGCCCAGCAAGGAGCCCACATGAGCAAGAACGAAGACGCCGCCAAGAACGGTGTTGGCGAAGCCTTCGACCACTGGCTGTGGAACCACGAGGTCACTACCCGCGACGCCATCGAGGACGCCGCGAAAGCTGCTCTCGGCCAGTGGCTCACCACCCATGAGGAAGCGGTCACCAACGCCATCGCTAAGCAAATCGTCGAGCACCAGGGGCACCGCTGGGTCGGCATCGCCGAAGCCAGCCAGGGATTGCCCGAGATCACCACCAAGGACCTCTGCCCGGCCTGCCAGCTGCCCGCCACCTACACCCGGGAACTCGGCCGCTACGTCCATACGGACGGCAGCGACAACCGGCCCTGCTGGCTCGCCCTCAGCCGCGGTGAGGTCAGCGCCCCCGACCGCCCCGCCACCACCTAGGAGACGCTCATGCCCACAGACCTCGACAACCGAGCCGCCGCCATATTCGGGACCACCGAAGGCGCAATCAGCTGGCCCTACGGACTCAGCACACCCCACCCTCGCCGCAGCGGACTCAGCAGCGAGCGCCTGGCCGAAGCCACCGCCCGCGCCGAAACCGCTCAGAAGGCCATCGTGGAATGGGCCGAATACCACGGCCTGCGCTACACCTCCGTCGGCTGCTGCCAGCTCTGGCTGCTGCGCACCACCAGCCGACGATGCCCCGACGGCGCCTGCCGCAACAACGGCGGCCTCGACTACGTGTGGCTCGACCACGCCAACGGCTGGCTCAAGGACGGCCGCCCCGCGGCACTGACGAGCGCCCCCTACTCGACCAACTACAACGAGGAGAACGTCGAGATCCGGCAGTGCCTCGACTCCGACGACCGCCTACGGGTGGCGTTCGGGACCGGCTGGTACGGCCACGGCACCGCTCAGATCGTCCTGTGGCGTACCGACCGCATCACGGACGTCAGCCCCGCACCGATCAGCGCCTAACCCGCACCACGGCCGCCCCCGCGGGACTCGGGGGCGGCCACCCACCAGAGAACCACGGAAGGACCGCCATGACAGAACAGGCAGCCGAAGACGACGACCCCTTCAGCGCCGTCTCGATGAAAGCCATCTGCGCCCGGCTGAACATCCCCGTCACCACCTACATCAACGCCGAAGGGAAAGCCGACCTCCTCATCGACCGCGCCGGCATGGAACGGCTCCGCGATTCCATGCTCCTCGTCGGTGAACTCGAACTCGCCCAGTTCATGGACGAGTGCATCGCCAAGCACCTCCCGCCCACCGACGAGCCGGAGGCGCAGTGAACGTCGACGACCGGGTTCAGGAGCGCATAGACGCCGCCCGCCGGAAGATCGCCAACGACAAACGGCGGCGCGCCGAACTGAAAGCCGCCCGCGACCGCGGCCTCGCCGCCCGGCACGCCCAAAAACTCCGGCACCTCGCCGGCCAGCTCAACAACGCAACCCCCGCCGCATCCGCAGCCTGAACAAGGAGAACCACCATGTCGTTCAACGGCGAAGGCATCCAGATCACCCCGCCCCAGCAGTCCCCCCACCACATCGAACTCCCCACCGACCGCAACACCCTCCCGCCCCGCATCCTCGAAGCCCTCAACCAGACGCTCACCGCCGACGAGACCTACCGCAAGACCTTCACCAAGAAGACCGACCGCACCGCCATCGACAAGGCCGGCACTGACCTCACCGACGCGTACAACCACCTCGTCGACACCTCGTTCGCCACCGCCGAAGCCAACCAGCAGCACCACAAGGAGGCCTACACCTACGCCGCCCGGAAGCTGGAACGCGCCCTCGAAGACGCCAAGGCCGCCATCCAGCTCCTCGGCACCCACGCCCACCTGCACGACACCGCAGCCAACGACCCCGCCCGCATCGGCATCGACCGCCGCACCAAGAACAAGACCGTCGCCCAACTGCTCTGCCTCCAGAGCGACCTCGACACCCTCACCCCCGTACCCGCCCTCGACGCCTGACCCCACCTGCCGGGCCACCGCACGGGCCCGGCCTGGCGGCACTGAACCACGAGGAGATGACCAACGATGTCCGTTAGCGACCTGGACCAAAAAGCGAAAGCCGCGGTTCTCCTGGCCCGCGGTGTCACCACCGACAAGGTCGGCGAAGCCATCGGTGTCTCCGGGCGCACCATCCGCCGGTGGCGCGAAGACCCCACCTTCGAAGCCGACGTGCGGACCGCCCGCGCCACTCTCCTCGGAGAAGCCGTCAACGCCCTCGGAGCAGCAGCCCGCGACGCCATCACCTGCCTCCACGCCGCCCTCACCGACGACAGCCCCAACATCCGCATACGGGCCGCCAGCGTCCTCCTGTCGGCCCTCCCGTCCATCAGCGAACACGTCGAACTCGACGAGCGCATCACCGCCCTGGAGGCAGCAGTGCAGGACAACACCCAGAGTGCGGCATGAGCGGGCGCAGCCTTCGCGGCCGGCTCGCCGCCCTCGCGGACAAAGTCCCGGCGCAGGCCCTCGACGCGGCCGAGTGCCGGTTCCACGGACAGGACTGCAACATGGGGCGCACCTGGCCCGTGAAGGCGCTCAAGCAGGACGTGGAGCTGCGGGCCATGATGTGGGCAGCCCGCATCCGTACCGGGCGGCAGGAGCCCGGCGTGGACCCGTACACCCTCGACGTCCATGATCCGCTGACCGCCGAGGAGATCAGGGTGAAGCGGCGGGAAGCGAAGGGGCTCATTGCCGAGGCCAAGGCCAAGGCCGCCATCGAGGAGGCCGCCATCATCGAGGGAGGAACGTCATGACGCAGAAGCCCAGGACGAGGAAGCCGACGAGTGCGGAGCGGCACGCCGCACGGGCGGCAGGCGACGCGGAGCCGACCGAGGTCGAGGTTCCGGCGGTGACGTCTGCGGAGCAGCATCTCGCCCGTCTCAAGGCCCGTGAGGGGTTCAAGCCCACCGCGGCGTGACCCTGGACGTACAGGCGCCCGGCCCCTCATCAGGTGGCCGGGCGCCAGCAGGCTCTAAATTCAACAGTCAGTGAAAATTTGAGATCAGTCGTCGTCGGTGTGGTCCTCGGCCAAGTGCTCGGGGAATCCCTCCAGGACTGCTACAAAGCAGGATCCAGCCCGGAAGGTGAGGCGGCCGAGCTCTCTGGTCAGGGCGGTGAGATCCGACAGGTCAAGGGGGACGAACTCGGGCTCAAGCTTGAATCGTCTACTGCGTGAAGTCCCAGGCTGGCCGTTCGGGCCCTGCCAACTGACGGAGCCGTGCACGTACTGATTGCGTCGCTCGAATGCCTTGCCGCAGTCGTCAAGGGTGTCCTTGAATCTGGCGTGCCACTCGTCGCTGACGTCCTCGCGGGCCAAGATCAGCTTCCTGCACACGGTGATGACGCGACCGACCGGTTCCCCGCTTATGAGGAGGGCGCCGTTGGGGCTACCGCTGAGCGCCTTGGCGGTCTGCTCAAGGAAGTACTCCAACGTCGACGCCTGGCGGACCATCTTGCCGAGATGGACATCGAGGGCTTCGTCGGTCCTCATCCATTCAATGGGGTGCATCGGCACAGACTGGGTTGCGGTCACGGGGTTCCGCAACCCGATTCGGGTGTTTCCTAGGACATCGCGTTATGACTCCAGATAATCTTTATTCTCTGTACTCAGAACGGGTCCATCCCGAGGGGGAGTTCATGACCGACATCGAGAGGCGCGAGCACTCGTTCGCGCCCGCTGTCCGGCAGTTGTCGGACGAAGCGCGGGCCGCGCTCGCCGCCGGCCGGGCCGACTCCACACGCAAGGCGTACCGGGAGGACCGCGAGGCGTTCATCGCCTGGTGCGCCGACCGTGGCGAGCAGCCGTTGCCCGCGACGCAGGATCTACTGATCGAGTACGTCACCCACCTGACGCTCACCCCCCGCCCCCGCACGGGCAGGCCGTCGGCGCCGAGCTCCCTTGAGCGGATGCTGTCTGCGATCACGACCATGCACGCCGAGCTGGACTTGCCGAAGCCGGAGACGAAGGGGGCCCGCACCGTCATCGCCGGATACAAGCATCAGCTGGCCATCGACAAGAAGCCCGGCGGGAAGCAGCAGCAGGCGAAGGCCGCCCTGCCGCCCGCCCTTCGGCAGATGTTGGCCACCCTCGACCGGGACACCCTCATCGGTAAGCGTGATGCCGCCATGCTGCTCCTCGGGTACGCCGCAGCCACCCGCTCCTCAGAGCTTGTCGGCATCGACATCAGCGAGCCCGTCGAGTGCGACGAGGGATACATGGTGTCGATCTACCGGGTGAAGATGAAGAAGTTCACCGACTCGGCCATCCCCTACGGCAAGAACCCGACCACCTGTCCGGTGCGGGCCCTCCGCGCCCTCATCACGGCCATGCGTGAGGCGGGGCGCACCGAGGGCCCGCTGTTCGTGCGGATCGACCGACACGGCCGCATCGCCCCACCCATGCAGCGGAAAGGGAAACCCATCGGCGACCCCGCCGGCCGACTCACCCCGGACGCCGCCTCCGATGTCGTCGAGCGCCTGGCCGACGCCGCAGGCTTCGAAGGCCGGTGGCGCGGCCACTCGCTGCGCCGCGGGTTCGCCACCGCCGCACAACAGGGCGGAGCGCCCCTGATCCACGTTGCCCGGCAAGGCGGCTGGGCCGACAACTCAACATCTCTCGCCCGTTACTTCGACGAGGGTGACCCGTGGGAGGACAACCCTGTCATGGGGCTATAGCTCGGCAAGTGAGCGATAATGCCGGGATGACGATGAACGAGCTTCCAGCCGCTATTCGTAGGGAAGTTATGGCGCAACGCCGTCAGGAGCATGACGATTGGTGGCCAGGGATCGACGGTGTAGGTAGTCGGTACCGGATCGAGATGATCCCGCTTCTGTATACGGATAAGCCTAAGTCGGGCCATGTTCTGATTCCTGCCACGGAGGACATGGAACTGCGGCGGACGGTCGAAATCTTTGGTAAGTGCTTCTACCGTGAGATGGGTTTTGACTTCCCGCCCTTCGAGGCGGAACCCCGCCACTACGGGGGCGAGCCCAACGAAGCGGAGGTGGTTCTCTTTGACACGCAAAACCTTTGTGCCACGTTCCCTGTCGCAGCTGGTGCGGCAGGCTTGAGCTTCGTCAAAGAAACTCGCGTACTTGACTGGATCTGGATCCACCCGTTCGAACGAGGCAAGGGCCTAGCGGGCATTGCCTGGGATGACCTTGAAGCGGCATACGGGGCTGAGTTCCGAATCCGCGGCCCTCTCTCGAAGGCCATGCGCCGCTTCCTGGAGAAGCGAGACGTGGCCCCGGAGCGCTGGAAGCGCTCTCGGTAGGCTCGGCGCCTGGCGGGTCCGGCGTTGGCATCAGGGCCGGCGCCGACCACCTTCGGCCCGCCGGTACGACAAGGGGTACTCACCCAGTGAGTACCCCTTCGTCATGCCCGAGCCTGCGATTCCATCGCATCAAGCTTGACGTGCCTTTGAATCGTAGGTATTCGCGGGCGAGAGGCTCGGTTTGTGCCGCCGGTCCTGTAGATGCAGCGGAGCCCCGACCCGCCGAGTGGTCGGCTGCGACCGCATCCTGACCTAGCTGTTCACCGGAACCGGTGGACGCCCCGACGCCCGCCCGGCATCCTCTTGATCCATGCCGCCACAGATCGACCCTGAATCGCGCAGTCGTCAGCCGTCCCTGCGGCGCCTGCTCACCATCATGGTGAGTGGAGCCATGATCCTCTCTGCCTCATTCGCCGGACTCGCTCAATGGGGGCCCGAGGGCAAAGACTGGCCCGTATGGGCGCTTTCGTCGCTCCTATTGCTATCAGTCCCCATGCTCTGGCTGACGATCTCTGCACTGAAGGGGATGACTCAGAACGAGAGGGCAGCCGTCAGTGAAAGCCGGCAGCGCCTAACGCGCGCGGAAAGCGCACTGGCGGAAGCCATCCGCCGCGGCCACATCGATCGCCGTTCCCTTGGCGTAGATCCCACGTATAGCGAAGACGACACCCCAGGGCACCCTGAACAGGCAGCGCAGCGACGCCGACGTCAAGCGGCAAACCGCGAAGCCGGACGACTGGGCGGCACCCTTGGCCTCCCTGAACTCTGGGAAGCCACCCACGCCCGCCTCGACCTCTACCACCAGATCGCCACCGGCCAGGCCAAGACCTCTTTCCGGAACGCTCAGATAGCTATGGGTGCCGGGTTCCTCCTGCTGATCCTCTTCGCAGGCATTGCCCTATGGGCCAGCACCACCGCCGTGGCGATCGTTGCCGGCGGTCTCGGCGCCGTATCGGCTGCCCTCGCCGGATACGTCGCCAAAACCTTCATCCGCTCCCAGGAATCCGCAGCCACCCACCTCCGGTCCTACTTCGACCAGCCCCTCGAACTCTCCCGCTACCTCGCCGCCGAACGCCTCGTCGCCGACGGAGACCTCTCACAGGAGCAGCGCGGCGAGATCCTGTCCGCACTGGTGCAAGCCATGGTCGCCGGACCGCAACCGGCCCCTGCCCCGCCGTCCGTGGTCGTCGCCTCTGTACCAGGGCAACAAGGGGCGTAGGTGACGCACTGCTCCAGTCGCCGCAGTTTCCTTGAACCGACCAGTAGGTCAGGTGGCGGCCGGGATGCTGCCCGCATGAGAACTGCGCCTCGCCTACACACAACCATCAGACTCCGGCGCCCCATGTACCCACAACCCTGGCAACGTTGGGCGTGGGCGGCGGTGCCCCTGATCTCTCTTGCAGTGCTCGCGCCCATCCCCTTCGCCGTCGCCTGGACCCGGCGAGTAGTCGGCTGGCGCACCGTCGCCATCTACACGACTCTCAGCACGGCCCTCTTTGCCATGGCGCTCGCCGACGTCAACATTCGCGCTGGCGGCACCCTGTGGCGCGAAGTGTTCCGCTACCTCTACTGGGCCTACCTGTTGACGTCCGTCGCTCACGTCGCGTTGCTCGACACCGGCTGGAGCAAGCAGGTTCGCTCCCTCTGGATACGCTGAACGATCCTCGGCCTCCCGCCCTCGCGCGCAATCTTGCGCAACCAGCCCCCGGGGCAGGCTCGGCGCCTGCATGCTGGTGCCTCACCTGCGAGAACGGAGCCCTGTTGTGACGCTCAGGTTCATCGGCACCACCTCCGAAGGCGGCAACTGCCCCACCCTGTACGAGGTCGTCGAGACCGGCGACATCGTCGTCCAGGGCGACCAGCTCACCAACCCTGACGACCTGGCGCAGCTGCGGGACGTCGGGGAACACGAGACGTTCGTTGTCATCCCCCGTGAGCTCCTGACCCGCTTCGCCCCCAAGGAGTAGCCGTGCCGCTGGTCCCTTTCGAGGAGATCACCCACCTGTTCACCGAGTTCGAGCATGCCGCGTTCCGCCTGGAGACCCGACGCGGGTACACCACCGACCGGGAAGGCGACCGGTACAAGGCGTTCATGCGAGGTATCGACCCGCCACCGGTGCCGGGCAACCCCTGGAACACGAACGTGCGGGAGAAGGCTGCACAGGGGGCCCACTTCTCCCGTGTCCGGATCGTCGACGACCCGCCCACCGACGGGCAGCGGTTCCTCATGGCGACCGCATCCAGCAACGTGTCCGCCGGCGAGGACATCCGGGTACTCAGCCGCGTCGTCGCCCAGTCCGTGGAACTGCCCGACTATGACTTCTGGCTGTTCGACTCCCGCATCCTCGCCCGGATGCACATCGACGACACCGACACCACGATCGGCGTCGAGCTGATCGAGGACCCGTCGGCGGTCCTGGCCGCGTGCCGGGCGCGGGACACCGCCTGGCCGCTCGCCACCCCGTCCTCCGTGGTGTGGGCGCAGGTACGTTCGTCGGTGTGAGTACCGACTTGCAGAGTGCGAGGGAAGCCCTCGGTGCGCGGTTGAACGAGCTGCGCACCGGGGCCGGGCTCAACGGCCGCGCCTTTGCCCAGCTGCTCGGCTGGCAGCCGTCGAAGGTGTCCCGGCTCCAGAACGGCCGGCAGACCGCCACCCCCGAAGACCTCCAGGCGTGGGCAGCCGCCTGCGGGCGCCCGGAAGCGGCGGCGGATCTCCTCGGCCGGCTGCGTGCCCTGGAGTCCAGGCAACGGCACTGGCGTAAGCAGCTCGCCGCGGGCCACACCCCGGTGCAGGACCGGTACGTCGTCGAGTACCGGCAGACCACCGTCCTGCGCGGCTACGAGGCGACGGTGATCCCCGGCCTGTTCCAGACCCCGGACTACGCCCGACACCTGTTGATGGCGCACGCCGACCTGATCCAGACGCCCCGGGACACCGAAGCTGCCGTGGCCTCCCGCATGCGCCGCCAAGAAGTGCTGTACGCGACGGGCAAGCTGTTCCGGGTCCTGGTGTGGGAAGGGGCTCTGCATGCCCTGGTGTGCCCCCGTGAGGTGATGGCGGGGCAGCTGGACCGGCTCGTCGGGCTGATCGGGATGAGCACCGTCGAGTTCGGCATTGTGCCGCTCGGGGCTCCGATGCGCCTCACCCCGAAACACGGGTTCTGGATCTTCGACGAGTCCCGTGTCGTCGTCGAGACGATCAACACCGAGTTGTCGTTCGACTCCGCCGACGACCTCGCCCTGTACGGGCGGACATGGGACGGGCTGAACGAGGCCGCCGCATACGGGGCGAGGGCGCACCGGATCATCGCTCGCGCCCGGCACCTGATTGCCCCGTCCTGAGCAATCCGCCCCAACACTCGGCCGGGGTCGCGCAATCTCGCGCAATCACCGGGACCGCCCCGACCGGCCGCTCCTACGGTCCAGGCCATGACCACACCATCGAACACCGCAGCCCCCGCGCCCTTCGGCTGGTGCCACTGGCACAAAGGACCCTCGGGGACCGCTGTCATGGTCGACCTCGTCGAGCAGAACTCGGGGCCCGGGGCCGGCCTGTACGCGTGCGCCCCATGCAGGGAGCAGCGCGGCCTCGTCCCCGTCGTCGAGCAGGCCCACGAGGTGGCCTATCGGAAGTACCTGCTGCACACCACGGACTGCGAGGGGTGCAGCAGGATCGGCCGGTGCGACGTCGGGGCCGGCTCCGCGACATCTACCAGAAAGCCCTGGACGGTGCTGTCTGAAGATTCAGTGATGCGAGACCCCTCTAGCCCGCGTAGGCCGAAGGGCCCTCTCGTGTGCTCTGGAGCGCCCACCTGCTACTGAGAGAGCGACTTCAACGCCAGCGCTCCGGAGCAAAGTTCCGTCACGTCAGCCAGGAAGTGTCCCGCTGCAGCGGTAGAGGGAGTGCCGTGCGGGTCTTGCGCCGCTGGCCGTTTCCAGGGGTTCCGACCTTCCATGAAGAGCCACCTTGCGGCCTGAAGGATTTCCGACGCCTGGCTCGGTGCCAGCCACGCCGAGCCGGACGCGAGGATACGAGGACGTACCTCCTCGTCCAAGATGCGCGACTGGGACTGCACCTGGGTCTGCCACTTGCGCATGACCTCCCATTGACCCTTGTCCCGCTGCATAGTTCGGAGGCCCTCATACGGACGCGCGAGCGCGACGCTCGGCAGCAGGACGTGCAGCTTGTTGAAGAAGACCTCGGCGCGTCGGTTTTTCTCGTCGGCGTCTAGACCGCGGTCCCTTATCGCTTCCAGGGCCTGGGAAAGCTCCTGAAGGCCTGTCTTTAGCTGAGCGAGGTCTGCGGCAGTGAACGGCGCCAGAAGGACCGCTTCGAACTCGGCTGCCGCCTGTATGGCCCGGGTGCGCGCCTGGACCTTCTCGCGCGCCTCCTCCTGAGCCTGGCCGAGATGGCTGAATACCAGGAGTGCGGCTGGTACGCCGAAGCAGAGTGACGTGACACTGGAGGCGAGATTGGTTGCGAACTCGTGGCCTTCCCACCAGCCGTGCTCGTCGGCCAGTAGGCCGTAAGTGAACAGAACGATGCCCAGGACCAGCATGATCGCGGACGAGCGGAGGACTATCTTCGGTGTGTGTCTCAGCCACGCCCTCGTGCGGGCGATTCTTCCCGGTGCCACAAGGCCCCCTTCTATGTCGGCTGGTGGGAACGTAGCTGAGGCTGAAGGGCCCAGGGTCCGCTTTGATCAAACCGATCGCTCGATACGACCTGAGCGCACTCGTACACTGCCGCGATGGACAAGTGGATGATGGCGTGGCCGGTCGCGGTGTTCTTCCTCGGCGGAGTCGCAACGCAGTTCACGGGGTGGCTGGACTATCGGCGCCAACGATCGGACAGGGCGGCAGACGACACCGCTGCAATCGAGCAGCGGCGCGAGGACTTTGAGCTTGCCCACTTGGTGGAGTGCAACGAACTGCTGCGCAGGACGCGCTCAGCAGTGGGCGAGTTCGCTCACGCTACTGCGCAGTACGCCCCCCACGGCGACGTGAGGAACGAGGCCTACAGGCAGGCCTTTAATGACTCGGCGCGGGCATTTGAGGTTGCGGAATCCGCCCTGTCGGCACAGATCGGGTTCATCATCGACGACGATGTGCGGGTGCTAGCGGGGCGGATGCTCGACGAGTGCACGGCCGCCTTCAATCGCATCCTGGATTCGGACCATGCAGATACGGAGGTCGTTGGCCTCCATGATGTGACGGCTAATGCTTACGGCGCCCTGTCGGCTCGCGTTCGGGCGATCTACGCGGGGCAAGCCGTCTCCGCCCAACGCAGTTGAGGGACACCGTTTGCAAGAGGAAGCCCCCGCCGGTGGCGGGGGCTTCCTGATGTAAACCGTGGAACGCCCTGACCTGCGGTGCTTGCGGTCGGGTTTACACCTGATGGGTCTTGGCCCAGTCGACCATGGCGGCGAACGGGCCGGGGGTGAGGCTGATGCGGGGCCCGGTGCGCCGCTTGCTGTCCCGGACGAGGACTTCGCCGGCCGGGCGGGCAACCTCGACGCAGGCGCCGCTGTTCGTGTACGACGACGTCTGCCAGGTCAGCCCGTTCTCATGCCTGTACAAGTGCGCTCCTCGCGGCCTCGATCATCTCCAGCGATGCCGCAGGAGATGCGGCCCGCCCCTGCAGATCATCCCAAGCGTGGGCGTACAGAAGGGTTCTTTCGACTCGGTCGATGATCGTGCCGCCCATCAGCGTCTCGACGAACACCGACCGGCGGCCCCCGGCGCTGTACATCGTGAACTCCCCTGCGTGCCCGGCGTGGGCGTCGGTACTGGCGGGCAGTACGCGCACCTCCAGGGACGGACGGAGGGCAACCAGGCCGAGGAGGTGGGCCAGCTGTGCGGCGTGGACGACAGGGCCGCCTACGGCTTTCGTGAGGACGTCTTCGGCGATGACGAAGCGGGCGCGGCGGCCGGCGGCCTGGCCGAGGGTGTCGATGCGGGTCAGCCTGGCGGCGGCGATGGCCTCGACGTCGTGCGGGGGCAGGGCGGGCGCCGAGGCGCGGATGGTGGTGCGGGCGTAGTCGGCGGTCTGGAGCATCCCCGGCATCAACGTGGGGTGCCATCCGTGGATGTGGTCCGCCGCGGTCTCCAGGGCGAGCAGCCGGTCGAGGTGCTCGTCCAACGAGGTGGGCTCGGTGACGATGTTCAACGGGAGTCCTTCGTCAGGGTCGGGGTGGGGCGGGAGCCGGAGTGGTGGGTGCGCTGCCACGTGTTGAAGGCGCGGCGGCCGAGGCGCAGCCGGAGCTTGCCGTTGTGGCAGCGGGGGCACATGCGGGGCTTTCCGAACCGCTCGATGGCGCCGAGGCCGTGGCATTTGCGGCACGGGGCGAACGGCCGCAGAGCACACAGGGCGGCGTAGTACAGGGCGGCGGCGAGCAGGGCGAGGCTAGCGATGAGCATGGGGTGCTTCTCCTCCCGGAACTGGGGCTATGAGGGTGCTGGGCGGGGCCCCTGCTAGGTGTTAGATGCCTGCTCAGGGGCCCGTTTGGCTGCTAGCGGGCCTGCTAGACCTAGCGGGTGGGGGTGCTAGGTCTAGCGGCCCTGCTCGGGGTTAGGCGGCGGCCCGGTCGGCGTTGCGGCGGGTGATCGCGGCGGCCACATCGGCCCGTTTGATGCCGCGCCGGTTCTTGCCCTCGCCGTCGTCGGTCTGCCCCCACACCTGGTCCGTCTTCACACCCCACGGCTTGAGGGCGCTGGTGACGTTCTCGGCCTTCCAGCCGGTGTAGGCGTCAGGGCGCATTGCGGACAGGCGGGCGGCGATCCGCTCGCACCACACCGTCTTCTCGTCGGCGCCCATGACCGCGAGTACATCGCCGAGGACGTCCATGCCCGCGGACTCTTCGGGGCCCTGGCCGATGGCGTGGCCGGTGATGTTGCCGTAGTCCTCGCGCAGCTGCCGGGCCCGGGCCACAACCTTCTCGGCTCCGGGGCCGTCGACGAACGCGGACGCGGCGATCTGCGGGTCGTCGCCTTCGCCGGCCATCCAGCAGATGCCCCGGTCGGAGCGGGAGAACATCGTGGCCCGGATCCCCGCCTTGTACGCGCCGGTACCCAACACCATGTCGTTGGCCTGGTGGTTCATCACCTTCAGGCAGAACCGCAGGACAGCGTTGGCGCTGATGCCGGGCGGCAAGGACTTGGCGTCAGGGCGCTGAGTGGCGAACATGCCGACCATGCCGAGGGCGGGCCCCCGCTTGGTGATGTCGGTGCAGATGGACTCGAGCTCGGCCCCGTACTTCTCGTGCTCGAAGGGAACCTGGCACTCGTCGGCGCCGATGACGATCGGGTGCAGGCCGAGGCTCTTGTCGTTGGCGAGTTCCGGGGTCACCTTCGACTCGGGGCAGCGGGACTTCGGCAGGTTGCGGATCACCTTGGCGCGGCGCCGCAGTTCTTCCTTCAGCTCCCGCATGGCGTGCAGGACGTACAGCAGGTCGTCGTCCTCCTCACCGGACCGGTAGCGGTGCATCACCGGCTCGAGCGGTCCCAGGTCTCCGGTGCCCTTGAAGTCGAATCCGTGCAGCTCAGCACGGGGATCGAGGGCGGCGATGAGGAGGAGCAGGCGCAGCAGGAACGTCTTGCCCATGCGGGGGATCGACCCGATGACGACGCTGGCGAACATCAGGGTGACGACCATGTCCCGCATCCGCTGGTCGTTGCCGAACACGACCGGCTTGAACAGGTCGACCTGCCCATCCTTCAGCAGCGGCCACGCCGGCTTCGTCGTCTCGTTCATCGGCTTGTCGCCGACCCACAGGACCAGGCGTCCCTCGTGCTCGTCGGGATCAGGGGAGGGCCACACGCAGCCCAGCTTGCGGCGCAGCCCGGACGCCAGGGGGCCGCGGGCTTCCATGATGTCGTCGGGGGTCACACCGTAGGGAAGGTCGAGGTCAGCCCGGTATCCGGACCCGTCGCGGACGATCTCGGAGACGAAGCGCATGCCATTCATGTCTCCGCCCTTCTTGATCGCGGCGGAAATCTTCGCGTTCCCGATCGCGTCGAGGCCGCGCAGCACGATGCTGCCGGTCATCTTCTGCACCTCGGTCTTCAGCACCGCGGGGCCGATGACCGGGGCGTCCTTCTCCTGGCCGGCCAGCCCGCACAGCAGCACCCCGCCGGCGGCGAACGCGGCGAGGAAGCCGGGGGCCATGACGTACAGCCACAGGGCGAACCCGGCCCCGAACACGGCGGCGACGATGGTGACCAGGCCGCGGAGCCGCACCCGGTTGGCGCGCAGCCTCGACAAGGTCATGTACTCGACGGCGTCCTCGGCCCGCACGGCGGCTTCCCGGAGGGGGGCGGCTTCCCGGTCCCACACCCACCGGTTGGTGTCGGCGACGAAGCGGCAGGCACCGCGGGGGGCCATGAGGCCGAGGCGCAAGGCGTAGACGGGAAGGCGCACCCCGTGGAACAGGGTGGCGTACCCGGCGTTCGCCCCGGCGTGCTTTGTCGTGGCGAGGAAGTCGGTCCCGCTCTTGAGCCAGGGGGCGAGGATTGGGCGCCGCTTTTCCTGCGTCACTCCAGGTGAGGGCAGGTTCGGGTTGTCGACTGCGACCGGTGCGGTGGTCTCGGGGGCGTCCTCGGGTGCCGAGGCGGCCGGCTGGGGTGCGACGGCCTCGAGCGGGATGGGGTGCAGCTTCTCGATGGTGTGCCCGTTGACCGGGCCCGGAATGGTGTCCGTCATGCTGGTCTCTCCTGCTCTCTGCTGAGTGGCGGGTGGCACGGGGCGGCCGGCTGTCTTGGCGGATGACGGCCGCCCCGTGGTGGAGCTACTGGTTCTCGGCCCGGTTCACGGCCCGCTCGCTGCGCTTGAGCTGCTGTTCGGCGTCCCGCAGCGCCTGCTTGGCGGCGGCCTTGTCCTGGCGGCTCGCGGTGCGCACGGCGGCCTTGGCCTGTGCCACGGTCTGCTGGTCCCCTTCGCGGACGTTGTGCAGGGCGTTGAGCTCCCGCTGCCCGCGCTCGGCGGCGGACTGGTCGATGCGCTCGATCTTCTGCCGGATCGCGGGGTCGACGCAGTCGGCGAGGGCCTGGCGGAAGCCCTTCCGGAACAGCTTGGAGCGTTCGCGGTTCTCGGATCGGGTGTAGGAGTACATGGGTGTCCTTCCTGGTCAGACGTTGTTGGCGGCGAGGGCGGCTGCGGCCTTGGCGATGTCGGCGTAGACGGTGGCGAGTCCGCCGTAGATCGCGATGTGCTCGGCGTTCTGCGAGGCACTGGTGAAGCTGCTGCTGGCGAGCCGGTCGGCCCTGTTGGCGTGCCCGACGGCCTTGGCCAGGGCCTGGGTGCCGATCTCCTGCGGGGTGGGCTGGTCGCTCATGGTGGTGTCCTTCCGGTGGTGTGGTGCTGGGGTGGGTGTGGTCAGCGGTGGAGGCGCAGGCGCTCCAGGACGTGGCGGACCTCGGTGTTGTTGGTCCTCCAGCCGCAGGCGGCGGCGACGTGGGTGATCTCGGAGGGGCTGACCTGGCCGTGTTCGCGGTGCATGGTGCGGGCGACGCGGGCGATGAACGTGCGGCGCTGCCGGGCGGCGTGGTGACGGGCACTCATGACGGTGGTTCCTTTCGGGGGACGTGCAGGTGGGGTGGGCTACTTGGCCTTGATGTCCTGCCAGACGGAGCGCAGGACGAGGGCGAGGACCGCCACGGACAGGGCCACGGCCGCGATACCCAGGGCGGCTGCGGTGAAGGCGAGGAGGAAGAGAGGCCCGCCGACGACGACCGCGGCCCCGATCCCGATCCACTTGGCGTTGGTGCCGCTCGACGGTGTCGCGGCGGGTGCGGGTGCCAGGGGCTGCTGCTGGGTGAGCTGCTGCGCCTGGAGAACAGCGGCGATGAGGGCCAGTTGCTCCGTGTTCGCCGCGGCGTCGACGGCGTCCTTGGCGGCCTTCTCGAAGTCGCTCACGCGTAGCCGCCTTCCATCGGGTGGCGGGCCGGCTTCGCCTTCTTCGCTTCGCGGGACAGCGTCGTCCGGACGTAGTTCGGCTTCACCGTGATGCCGTTGATGCGCTTCACCCGGTCGGCCACATCCGAGGACGAGACGTCAGGGCCGAGCACGGCAGCGGCTTCGAGGATCGCCTTCGTCTTGTTCGCGTCGACACCACCCCCGACCTGCGGCGCATCATGATGCGCATCACCCGCATCGTCGTCCTGGTCGCGCTCGACGGTGACGTTCTGCGGGGCCCCGTACAGGACCAGGGCAACCTGCACGGCGTCGACGATGACCCCATAGGTGATGAGCATCGAGGCGAGCTCGGCGGGGGGCGCATCAGGGTGCGCATCATGGGCGACACGGATCGCGTCGGCCGGGTCCATCTCGGCGAAGCGGCGCCGCAGCACCTCGGTGGCCGAGTGCTTCACCGGGGCAGTCGTGACCGTCTCGGTCACGGTTGACGGCAGGGCGTACATGTCGGCGAGGGCTGCGCCGGCCCCGCGGGTCAGCTGCTCCCGCTGGACGTCGACGAGGCTGGAGCCGAGCTGGGCGTCACCGTGACCGACACGGCGGGCCAGACGCCACGACGCCCGCTCGGACCACCACTTGACCCGCTTGTCGGGGTGCTTCGCCGCACGGGCCTGGTGGTAGGCCAGGCGCTGCATCGTGGACGCGTTGCGGCGTTGGGCTTCCATGTCGGTGCCGGTGGTGTAGACGACGACCCGGCGGGCCAGGAAGCCGAGCCCTTCGGCGGCGGCGGACATGGCCAGGGGGGTCATGCCGTAGACGACGGCCTCGGTGAAGTCGTCGGCGACGACGACTCCGGTCAGCCCGGCTCCGATCGGTGCCACCCACAGGCCGAGGCGGACGGGGGTGGGGGAGGCCTGGCCGAGCATCGTGACACCGACCATGACCAGGGCGAGGACGAGGGTGACGCCTTCGCCGGCGGCGACGACACCGATGGCGGTGGCGGCCCGGTTGAACTCCTCGACGATGTTGCTGTAGGTGCCTGCCCCGCCGAAGGCGCCGACGGCGACCATCGGCAGGGCGGCGGCGGACAGGATGATCGCCTGCCCACGGGTGAGCTTGGTTCGGGTGGTGCTCATGACGGGCTTCCGTTCTGGTCGAATCCGGCGTAGTCGCCGGGCGGGTAGACGTAGGCGGTGAGGGCGGTCTTGGCCTCGACGAGGAGCAGGTGCGCCACCGTCCAGGGCAGGGCGTCGGCCTTCGCCGTGTTGCAGGGGGCGCAGGCCAGGACCAAGTTGCGGTGCCAGCCGGTGCGCCACAGGCAGTAGGGGATGTAGTGGTCGAAGGTGGGCGGGGTCTCGTCGGTGAACGGGGTGCGGCAGTAGAAGCACCACCAGCCGCACCCGGGACGGGCCGCCACCATCCGGAGGAGGAGGCGGCGCCGCTCGGGCGTCTTCGCGTTCGTGCGGGTCACCGGGTTGCCCCGGTCTGGCCGAGCGCGCGGGCGAGCATGTGGTTGAAGTGCCGGGCCCCGTACCGGTCCCCGGTGGCGTAGGCGGTGTGCAGGAGGTTCCTGACCTGGTCGGCGGGCGGGCACGGGCGGCGACTGTTCAGCAGGGCGGTGTTCTCGGTGGGCCGGCGAACCGGGCGGCTGCTGCTCACCGGCCTTCACCTGCCGGGAGGTGCATCAGCTGGTCGGCCATGGTGTCGATGTGGTCGGCGTGGGCGCGGAGGGCGGTGGCGACCTGGCGGGCCCCGGCCGGGCTGAGCTCCAGGAACCCGTCATCGGTCTGGATACCGAGGAACACGGCGTCGCGGTCGCTGTAGGGCCATTGGACGAGGGAGACCTCGACGAGGCTGGTCGGCCCGTGCTCGGGGGTGTCGGCCAGCGCCCAGACGGGTTCGCTGCGGTGGGTGATCTCCGCCTTCGCCGGCGGGACCCGGTAGCCGTGCTCGACGAAGCACCACGTGGGGCAGGCGAACCGCACGGTCCCGGCGTCCAGCGTCAGCACGCTGATCGTGCCGTCCGCGTTGCGGCGGGGCTCGGGGGCCACGGTGGGCCGGTCGGCGCTCATGCCTGGCCCTCCGCTTCGAGAGCGGCCAGCAGGGTCCGCAGCCGGATGTCGAGGGCGACGGCGGCCCGCAGCATCGCGGTCTCGTCGTAGATGTTCGCGGTGGCCTGCTGGGCGAGCAGGGTGCGCGCCATGCTCACCGCGCTGGCCACCGAGACCACGTACTCGTTGGCGTCCAACTCCGGGTCATGCAGCGCCCGGTACGCCGTCACGTTGGCGCTCATCGGGCGGCCTTCGCAGCCTGCGCCTCGACGACCGCGACCAGGGACTGACGGACCGCGGTCTCACGGTCGGTCTGCGTCAGCGACCGGTCCATGTAGAACGCCGGCTGGTCCCCGCCCCGGTCGAGCCACACGAGCGTGTTGTGGGGCATCCCGCCGACCTCGAACACCTTCAGCCCGAACGCCTTCAGCAGCACCGCCACCGGCAACGTGTTCACGTCGTCGACGGTCAGGTTCTCCGGGAGCAGGCCCTGGCGGCGGTGGTACTCGGCCCGCGCCTCGACGAGACGGGCGTTGAGCTCCCGCAGGGACTGCAGGTGGGCTTCCGTGCGGCGGATCTCCGCCTCGACGTCCTCCGGGGTGGAGTAGCCCAGCGACTCGCCCATGCTGGCCTCCGGACGGAGCGCCATGTACGGGACTTCGGAGCCGCTGCCGTCCGTGCTGAACGGCCACTGCATGATCTGGGCGGCAAGGATCGAGACGCGGCTGCCCTCGATCGTGGTGGTGCGCAGCTCGATCTCCTCGCCCTGGTGGACGAGGTCTTCGGCGTACAAGCCCTGGATGTCGTCGGCGTGGTCGAGGACGCACCAGGTGGGGCACGTCTCGACGAGGACGCCGCCGGTACGAAGGGCGTAGGTGATGGGCTGCGGCTCGACGACCGGGGCGACCGGGGTCGGCTCGGCGGCCGGCGGCGTCACGATGCCGCCGGACGGCTTGAACGTGGCAGGGATGCTCGTGCGGGCGGTGTTGCGCATGGCTGGTCTCCTCAAAGCGTGTGAGGGGCCCCGGCCGGACGGGCGACGACACGTCCGGCCGGGGCAGTCCCGAAACCGCGGGACACGGAGGGTGGCGCAGGGAGCTGTTAGACCGAGGCGAGCTGGCGGCCGGACCGGACGGAGTAGCAACCGCCCGCCACCTCGACCGGCTGGTTGGCGTACTGCCAGGCCGTGGGGTCGGTCGCCGCCTCGGCGGTGTTCCGCTTGACCCGGTAGTGGTCGATGACCGTGTGCCGGGCGATCGTCCGCAGCCACGCCCTCACCTGGGCGTCGGTGGTGGCCCGGCACTTCGGCCACGCCTTCCACGCCCGGATGAACGCCTCGGCCGTCAGATCCTCCGCCAGGGCGAAGTTCCGGTCGCGGACCTCGGCAAGGACCACCCCGGTCACAAAGCCCTGCTGCGCCGCGTACATGGCACCGAACGCCTGCTTACGCTGCTCGGCACGCTCGGCGCTCCGCAGCTTCGCGTCCCTGGCCCACGTGCGGCGGCATGTGCGGCATTGCCGGGCACCCGTCTTGCTGACCAGAGTGTTCGCCTCGTTGAACGGGTGGCCGTGCTTGCAGTGCGTTCGCCTCGCCAGCGTGCCGCCGTAGCTGCGCCCCGACTTGCTCGCCTCGGCGCTGGTCATCACGAACAGGTGGCCGGGGTTGATGCACCGGCGGTGCAGGCACGTCACCCCGCCCTTGCACGACAGGTCGACCTGGTGGCAGGTCCGGCCGACGGTGTACCCCTCGGGGATCGGGCCGACGAACTGCTCGTGGGCGATCCGCTGGGCGTTCACGGCGCGGCCGTTGATCACGAGCCGGGCGTAACCGTTGCTGTTCGTTTTCCCAGTCCAGATCACGCAACCGGCCGGGCCGGGGGTGGTCTTGGTCAGGAGCCGATCGGCGAGGGTCTTCACAGGGCCACCGCGAGACCGGCGGAGGCGCCGACCAGGACCGGGGCGGACGTGGGGACGGCGGCGGGAACCTCGGCGAGGCGCTCGACCTTGAGGGACGGGGCCGACGACTTCATCGGGACCGGGCCGAGCCCGTTCGCCTTGAAGATGGCCCGGATCTTGTCGAGGTCGGCGGTCTGCCGGTTCGACACGGTGCGGGACACCAGCCACGACCCGTACCGGCCGGCGGGGAGACGGTCCAGGATCTTCTTCGCGGCCCGCTTGCCACGGTCACCGGCGCGGGCCTGCTGGGCGGCCTTGTCGAAGGCGGCGGCAGCGGCCTCGATGTCGGCGACCGGGGGCACCTCGTCGGCCTCGTACAGGCCGGCCGGGTCCAGGGCGACGGGGGTGGGGGCCTCGGCCATGAGGGAGGCGGGGGAGACGACCGACCGGACCGCGTCCGAGACGATGGTGACCAGGCGGGAAGGGATGAGAGACTTCAACACAGCGGTACTCCTGTTCAGGCAGGTGTGTCCGTCAGGCCCTCGTTCGGTGTCCAACCACCGGCGGGGGCCGTTTGCGTTGGCGTTTCTGCCAACACCTGAACAGTAGGGAACATCGTGTTCCCTTGTCAACGTCTCCGACCTAGGAAGTAGCCCACCTGTCGAGTAACGTCATGTTCCATGACCCTTCTCGATGAAACACTGCACGTCATGGACAAGAGATCGCTTGGGCACCTGGCCGGCAGGTTCAGGGAGTCGGAGACCCGGACCGAGATCCTGCGGCAGGAGTTGGCCGAAGCCATCAGGCAGGCCGCCGCCGACGGGGTCCTTCAGAAGGACATCTGCGAGGTGACCGGGTACACCCGGCAGCAGGTTCGCCGCATCACGAATGCGGAAGAGAGCCCCGCCCAAGGACCCTGAAGGAGCGGGCGCCTCGTCTCACGGGCGTCTCACACTCTGTACGCACGAAGAAGCCCAGCCCCGTTCGGAGCTGGGCTTTTCCGCTGTCGCACGGACTCTATGGGCCATAAATACGCCCCGTAAGCTGGGGACTATGGCCTACGAGATTCCGGTGACGCAAGCACGGGCGGAGCTCGCCGAACTGATCAACCGCGTTGTCTACGGCGGTGAACGCGTGGTGGTGACGCGGCACGGCAAGCCGCTCATCGCTCTGGTTTCCGCCGCTGACCTGCAACGACTCGAAACCGATGAAGCGGCTGCCGAGGAGCAGGTGATCAGCTCGGTCTCCTCGATCGGCTCCGCGCCATCCGCTCAGGGCGAACGGCGCAGGTTCGGCATCGCCGCGGAGCACCGCCCCCACGACGGGGACGCCTGAGGCCGCGATTCCCCAGGACAGCACGGAGCCGGGCGCCCCTCCAGTGAAGAGGGGCGCCCGGCTCGGCGACGCGGATTGGGGGCTCAGCCGGTCAGGGCAGGCTCCCGGACGGGTGCGGCCGGCTCGGCCGTCGTGGGCGTCCGGCGGGCGAACAGCACCGCCGCCAGGCCGAACAGCGACCACAGTGAGAGTGTCAGCGCGGCGCCGCCGGCAGCGCTTCCTTCGAAGAAGGCGACCGAGCGGAGCAGCGAACCGCCCGCGCCCGGCGGAAGCCACTGGCCGATCACGCCGACCGGCTCGGGCAGCAGCTCCGGTGCGCTGGTGACGCCGGAGAAGGGGTTGCCCAGCAGGACCATCAGCAGCGCCCCGAGCCCGATGCCGCGCGGCCCGAACAGGGAGGCGAGTCCCGCCACGGCCGAACCGATGGCCAGCACGGTGAGCGCGACCGCTCCCGCCTCCGTCCACCAGTCGCCCGTGACCACGCCGAGCCAGCTGTGCGCCACGGCCGTGGCGGCGAGGCCCACCAGTGCGGCCGACCCGACCAGGGTCACCGCGGCCCGTGCCCCGCGCAGCCCCATCAGGGTGACGACGGCTCCGGCCGCCATGCCCGCCAGGGCCAGCGGCAGGACGCTCGCGCCGAGTGCGCTGCCGCGCGGGTCCCCGGGCGGCGCGGCGACCACATCGGTGACCCGGACCGGGGTGTCCTCGGGGACGGACGCCGTCACGGCCTCGCGCAGCAGCTGGGAGACGACGGGGCTCGCCGCCGAGGCGGTGAGCAGGTGCGGCCCCTGAGGGGCGACGACGACGGCTCCGTATACGGTCCGGTCCTCGATCGCGGTGCGGGCGGCGGCCTCGTCGTCGAAGCGGTGAACGTCGAACGCGCCGTCGCGCTGCTCGAAGCGCTGTTCCAGCTGCTGGGCCGCCGATGCCGGGCCCGCTATCCCGACCGGGAGGTCGCGCGGTGCGATCCGGGCGGCGGGCCAGGCGAAGGCCCAGAGGGCGAGCGTCACCACCAGGGGGATCAGCAGGATCACCGCCACCGCGCGGCGGTTGGGTGCGGTGGGCATGAGGGGCCTCGATTCGTGCGGCAGCGGAGTATCTGCATCTGCGTCTACATCTGAGAGAAGGATCGTTCGTTTTACGTCCTGTCACACTGTCGGCACACCCTGCGGGATTGTCAAGAAGGAACGTTCGTTTTAGCTTGGTCCCATGGCTCGCGTATCCCAGGAACACCTCGACGCCCGTCGCCGCCAAATCCTCGACGGCGCGGCGCGCTGCTTCGCCCGCAACGGATTCCACGGCACGTCCATGCAGGACGTCCTCAAGGAGGTGGGACTGTCCGCCGGGGCGGTCTACCGCTACTTCCCCGGCAAGGAGGACATCATCGCGGCCATCACGAAGGAGACCTTCGCCGCCATCCGCGGCGCCTTCGAGGAGGCCTCCCGTATGACCCCGCCGCCCACCCCGGACGTGCTGCTCGGCCGGGTGCTCGGCGGGGTGCTCGCGGGGGAGGTGTACCGGCTGGAGCGCCGGGCCTTCGCCGCGCTCGTCGTCCAGCTCTGGTCCGAGACCCTGCGCGACGAACGGCTCGCCGCACTCGTCGACGACGGCTACGCGACCATGCGCGTCGCCTGGGCGAAGCTCGTCGACGCCTACCGTTCCGCAGGGATCCTGGCGAGCGACGCGCTCGGCGACGATGTGGCGCGCACGATGATCGCGACGGCGCAGGGCTTCATCGTGCAGGAGGCGCTCTTCGGGGACGTACGCCCCCAGGTGCTGGAGAACGGGTTGCGCGGGCTGATGTCCATGAACCCGCAAAAGATCAGTTAACGCAATGGAAAAACTTCCGCCCTAACGTGCAATGCCTGGTCGCGAGACCACCGTTCCCCGTTCAACGAGATGTTGAACGGGGATAGGGTCCCGCTGCGTCCGGAGCCGGAGCCGGACGGAAGACGATGAGGTGGAAGCGTGCAACTGACCCCGCACGAGCAGGAACGTCTGCTCATCCATGTGGCCGCGGACGTGGCCGAGAAGCGCCGGGCACGCGGGCTGCTGCTCAATCACCCCGAGGCCGTCGCCCTGATCACCGCCCATCTGCTGGAAGGCGCCCGGGACGGCCGCACCGTCGCCGAACTCATGGCGTCCGGACGCAAGGTGCTCACCCGCGACGAGGTCATGGAAGGCATCCCCGAGATGCTCCACGACGTCCAGGTCGAGGCCACCTTCCCGGACGGCACGAAGCTCGTCACCGTCCATGACCCGATCGTCTGACGGGGCCGCGCCGATGATTCCCGGAGAGATCCTGTACGGGGACGGGGACATCCCCCTCAACGCGGGGCGTACGGTCACCCGCCTCACCGTCCTCAACGCCGCCGACCGTCCCGTCCAGGTCGGCTCCCACTACCACTTCGCCGAGGCCAACCCCGGACTGCGCTTCGACCGCGCCGCCGCCCACGGGCTGCGGCTGAACATCGCCGCCGGCACGGCGGTCCGCTTCGAACCCGGCATCCCCGCCGACGTCGAACTCGTCCCCCTCGCCGGCCGCCGCGTCGTCCCCGGCCTGCGCGGCGAAACCGGAGGTGCCCTCGATGCCTGACCTCAAGAGAACCGTGTACGCCGACCTGTTCGGGCCCACCACCGGCGACCGCATCCGGCTCGCCGACACCGACCTGCTCGTCGAGATCGAGGAGGACCGCTCGGGCGGCCCCGGACACGCGGGCGACGAGGCGGTGTTCGGCGGCGGCAAGGTGATCCGGGAGTCGATGGGCCAGGCCCGCACCACCCGCGCCGAGGGCGCGCCCGACACCGTCATCACCGGGGCCGTCGTCATCGACCACTGGGGCATCGTCAAGGCCGACATCGGCATCCGGGACGGCCGGATCACCGGCATCGGCAAGGCCGGGAACCCGGACACCATGGACGGCGTCCACCCCGACCTGGTGATCGGCCCGGAGACCGAGATCATCGCGGGCAACGGGAAGCTGCTCACGGCCGGAGCCGCCGACGCCCACGTCCACTTCATCTCGCCCACCCTCGTCGACCAGGCACTCTCCAGCGGCATCACCACCCTCGTCGGCGGCGGCACCGGCCCCGCCGAGGGCACCAAGGCCACCACCATCACCCCGGGACCCTGGCACCTGGCCCGGATGTTCGAGGCGCTGGAGACCTTCCCGGTCAACATCGGGCTGCTCGGCAAGGGCAACACGATGTCGCAGGAGGCCATGGACTCCCAACTGCGCGGCGGCGCACTGGGATTCAAGATCCACGAGGACTGGGGCGCGACGCCCGCCGTCATCGACGCCTGCCTCACGGTCTGCGAGCGGACGGGCGCGCAGCTCGCCATCCACACGGACACCCTCAACGAGGCCGGGTTCGTCGCCGACACCCTCGCCGCCATCGCCGGCCGGACGATCCACGCCTACCACACCGAGGGGGCCGGGGGCGGACACGCACCCGACATCATCAGCGTGGTCTCCGAGCCCTACGTCCTGCCCAGCTCGACCAACCCCACCCGGCCGCACACCGCCAACACGATCGAGGAACACCTCGACATGCTGATGGTCTGCCACCACCTGAACCCCGCCGTCCCCGAGGACCTGGCCTTCGCGGAGTCCCGGATCCGGCCCTCCACCATCGCGGCCGAGGACATCCTGCACGACCTCGGCGCCATCTCGATCATCTCCTCGGACTCCCAGGCCATGGGGCGGATCGGCGAGGTGATCCTGCGGACCTGGCAGACCGCCCACGTCATGAAGAAGCGGCGCGGAGCCCTGCCCGGTGACGGGCGGGCCGACAACCACCGGGTCCGTCGCTATGTCGCCAAATACACCATCAACCCGGCCGTCGCGCAGGGACTGGACCGGGAGATCGGCTCCGTGGAGACCGGCAAACTCGCCGACCTCGTCCTCTGGGACCCGGCCTTCTTCGGCGTGAAACCCCGGACCGTCATCAAGGGCGGTCAGATCGCGTACGCGCAGATGGGGGACGCCAACGCCTCCATCCCGACGCCGCAACCGGTGCTGCCCCGGCCGATGTTCGGCGCCCTGGGGCGAGCGGCCGCCCAGGGCTCGTTCAACTTCGTCTCCGCCGCCGCGATCGAGGACGGGCTGCCCGAACGCCTCGCCCTCCACAAGCGGTTCGTGCCGATCACCAGCACCCGGAGGGTCACCAAGGCGGACATGCGGGAGAACGACGCCCTGCCCCGGGTCCACGTCGACCCCGACAGCTTCGCCGTCACGATCGACGGTGACCCGGTCGAGCCCGCACCGGCGGCGGAACTGCCCATGGCCCAGCGCTACTTCCTCTTCTGATCGGGCCCGGCCATGTCACGCGCAGCGCTCCTCGTCCTCGCCGACGGCCGGTTCCCCGCCGGAGGACACGCCCACTCCGGTGGCGCCGAACCGGCCGTCGCCGAGGGCCGCGTCCACGACGCCGACTCCCTCGCCGACTTCTGCCGGGGCCGGCTGCACACCACGGGTCTCACCGCCGCCGCCCTCGCCGCGGCGGCGGCCCACGGCCTCGACCCGCTCACCCTGGACGAGGCCGCCGACGCCCGTACACCCTCGCCCGCCCTGCGGGCCACCGCGCGCAAACTGGGCCGGCAGATGATGCGGGCCGCCCGCGCCACCTGGCCGAGCCCCGAACTGGACGCGCTCGCGGCGGCCCGACCGCGCGGCGCCCACCAGCCGATCGTCCTCGGGCTCACCGCACGGTCGGCGGGTCTCGACCCCGTGGACGCCGCCCACTGTGTCGCGTACGAGACCGTCAGCGGCCCCGCCACCGCCGTCGTCCGGCTCCTCTCCCTCGACCCCTTCCACGCCACCGCCGTACTCGCCCGGCTCGCCCCCGAGCTGGACCGGGTCGCCGCACAGGCCGCCGAGGCCGCCCGGCAGGGCATCGACGCCCTGCCCGCCGCCTCGTCGCCGCTCCTCGACATCACCGCCGAGGCGCACGCCGCCTGGCCGGTCCGCCTCTTCGCCTCATAACCCGCACCCACAGGAGCACCCATGCACCTCGGCCACTCCCACGACGGCCCCGCCGCCGTCAGCGCCGACGCCACCCGTCCCGACGGCGCCCGGCGCGCCCTGCGCATCGGCCTCGGCGGCCCCGTCGGCTCCGGCAAGACGGCCACCGTCGCCGCCCTCTGCCGGGAACTGCGCGACCGGCTGTCCATCGCCGTCGTCACCAACGACATCTACACCCAGGAGGACGCCGCCTTCCTGCTGCGCAACGCGGTCCTGCCGCCCGAGCGGATCCAGGCCGTCGAGACCGGCGCCTGCCCGCACACCGCGATCCGCGACGACATCTCCGCCAACCTCGAAGCGGTCGAGGACCTGGAGGACGCGGTCGGCCCGCTCGACCTGATCCTCGTCGAGTCAGGCGGCGACAACCTCACCGCCACGTTCTCCAAGGGACTGGTCGACGCGCAGATCTTCGTCATCGACGTCGCGGGCGGCGACGACATCCCGCGCAAGGGCGGCCCCGGCGTCACCACCGCGGACCTGCTGGTCGTCAACAAGACCGACCTCGCCCCCTACGTCGGCTCCGACCTGGAGCAGATGGCCCTCGACGCCAAGAAGCAGCGCGGCGAACTCCCGGTCGTCTTCACCTCGCTGACCTCGGCCGAAGGCGTCGGGCCGGTCGCCGACTGGGTGCGGGCACAGCTCGCCGCCTGGGCCGCGTGAGCGTCCGCGCGACGGCCCGGCTCCGGGCCGAGCCCGACGGGCGGGGCGGGACCGCCCTGCCCGTCCTGGTCAGCGGCGGCCCGCTCGCCCTGCGCCGCACCCGCTCGCCGCAGGCCGCCTACGCCCGGGTCACCGTCGTCGGCGCGATGAGCGCCCCGCTCAACGGCGACCGGCTGGCGATCGAGGCGGACATCGCGGACGGGGCGCGCCTCACCGTGGACGCGGCGGCGGCCACCGTGGCCCTCCCGGGCCCACGGACGGACACTGGCCCGTCCACGTACGGGATGGACCTGACCGTGGGGGAGGGGGCCGTGCTGCACTGGCTCCCCGAACAACTCGTCTCCGCCCGCGGCAGCGACCTGCACCAGACCACCCGGGTCCGACTCGCCCCCACCGCCCGCCTGTTGCTGCGCGAGGAGCAGATCCTCGGCCGGCACGGCGAGCCCACCGGCGCGCTCATTACCCGGCTCACCGTCCACCGCGCGGGCCGCCCGCTCCTGGACCAGCAACTGGCCTACGGGCCCGGCGCCCCCGGCGGCTGGGACGGCCCGGCAGTACTCGGCGGCCACCGGGCCGTCGGCCAACTGCTCCTCGCCGACCCCGCCTTCGAGGACGCCCCGCTCCCCGCGCGCCTCCTCGGGCCCACCGCCGCCCTCACCCCGCTCGCCGGCCCCGCCGTCCTGGTGACCGCCGTGGCCGCCGACGCCCGCCTGCTGCGCGAGATCCTGGACGAGGTGATGCGCGAGCTGCTGGACGGCCTGAAGGCGGACCACGACACGATCTGAAGGGGGACCACGACACGGGCTGAAGGCCCCCGGCCGACGGAGTCCGCTCAGCGAACCTTCTTCACCGGTTATGGGTTCGGTAAAGAAACAGGTGTACGCCCTGGCCCCGGGTGCCCCACAGGCGAAAGGATCCCCGCGACGTACCGATGACCACGCCGCCTCCGGCGGCGGATCGGATGAAGGGGGAGGTTCCACGTGAGACGTACCAAGGTGCTCGGTTCTGCCGGGGCTCTCGTCGCGGGCACGCTCATAGCGGCGGCGATGGCCGCACCCGCCGCCAATGCCGACGGCAGCCGGCACGGCCGGGGCGACGCGGAGGCGCGCGGGGTCGCCGTCGCGGCGCACCGGGCGGCGAACGCCGGGATCGACTGGAAGGACTGCCCGGAGGACTGGGGTCTGACCGCCCCCATCCAGTGCGGCTGGGTGACCGTGCCGCTCGACTACGCCAGGCCGAACGGCAAGAAGATCAAGCTCGCCGTCGACCGGCACGTCAGCACCGGCACGAAGAGCGAACGCCAGGGCGCACTGCTCTACAACCCGGGCGGACCCGGCGGTTCGGGACTGCGCTTCCCCGCCCGGATCACCGCGAAGAACCCGCTCTGGACGAAGACGGCGAAGGCGTACGACTTCGTCGGCTTCGACCCGCGCGGCGTCGGCCACTCGGCCCCCATCTCCTGCGCCGACCCGCAGGAGTTCGTCAAGGCCCCCAAGGCCGACCCGGTCCCCGACAGCGAGGCCGACAAGCGCGCCCAGCGCAAGCTGGCCCGCGAGTACGCCGAAGGATGCGGCGAGCGCAACGGCGCGATGCTGCCGCACATGACGACGCCCAACACCGCACGCGACCTGGACGTCATCCGGGCCGCGCTCGGCGAGAAGAAGCTCAACTTCCTCGGCGTCTCCTACGGCACCTACCTGGGCGCCGTCTACGGCACGCTCTTCCCGACCCACGTCCGGCGCATGGTCGTCGACAGTGTGGTCGACCCGTCGCGGAAGAACATCTGGTACCGGGCGAACCTCAACCAGGACATCGCCTTCCAGACGCGCTGGGACGACTGGAAGGCCTGGGTCGCGAGGCACGACTCCGTCTACGGCATCGGCGACACCCCGCAGAAGGTCGAGAAGGCCTGGCTGAAGCTGCGGGCCGCCGCCAAGAAGGAGCCCATCGGGGGCGTCGTCGGGCCCGCCGAGCTCATCGGCTTCTTCCAGGGCGCGCCGTACTACGACTCCGCCTGGGCTCCCACCGCCAAGACCTGGAGTGCCTACCGGGCCGGTGACACCCAGGCCCTGGTCGACGCCGCCGCCCCCGACATGAGCGACCTCGCGGGCAACGCCGCCGCCGAGAACGGCAACGCGGTCTACAACGCCGTCGAATGCGCCGACGCCGAGTGGCCCACCGACTGGCGCACCTGGGACCGGGACAACACCCGGCTGCACGAGAAGTACCCGTTCATGACGTGGGCCAACGCCTGGATGAACCTGCCCTGCGCCACCTGGCCGGCCAAGCAGCAGACCCCGCTGGACGTGAGGACCGGCAAGGGGCTGCCGCCGGTCCTCATCGTGCAGTCCACCCGTGACGCCGCCACCCCCTACCAAGGCGCTGTCGAGCTGCACAAGCGGTTCAAGGGCTCACGGCTCATCACCGAGAAGGACGCCGGATCCCACGGCGTCACCGGACTGGTCAACCCCTGCGTCAACGAGCGGGTGGACACCTACCTGCTCACCGGGAAGACCGACCGGCGCGATGTGACGTGTGCCCCGCACGCCGCGCCGAAGCCGTAGAACAGGGCGTGGGACCGGGGCCGCTCAGCGGCGGCCCCGGTCGTGCGCCTCCAGCCAGGCGTCCTCCGCCGCGTAGTCGAAGAGCCATGCACCGTAGTTGGCGAGCATCTTCGGGAACGCCTCGCGCCAGTCGCGCTCCGCCAGCTGCCCGGCGAGCCACTCGACCGTCTCCGGCAGCGACTCCACGTACCCGGTCACCGGGCGGTAGCCGAGCTGTTCCTCGGCCGCCGTCATGTCGTAGACCACGGGGTGGGCGCCGCTCCACGGTGTCACCCCGACGTGCCCCTCCGGGGCAGGGCCGTCGATCAGCACCGTCTCCGTCTCCCGCCCGAGCACGTCGTCGATGGCCGACGCGATCTCCGCGACCGTGGGAGCCTCGGGGTCCCCGGCGTTCAGCACGCGCGATCCCGGCTGCCCGGCGGCCAGCCGGATCAGCTCCGCCGCGTTGGACACATGGACCGGATGGAAGCGGCTCTCCCCGCCGTGCACGAACACCCGGCGCCGGCGCCCGTCGAGCAGCCGCTTCACCACGTACAGCTCGCGCGGTGTGCGGCAGTACGGGCCGTGGACCGCGCCCGCGCGCAGCAGCGTCACCGGCAACTCCTCGCCCGCCGCCAGCGACTCCCGCTCCAGCAGGATCTTCCGCGTCGCGTACGAGGCGTCACCCGGTGCCACCGTGCGCCAGGTCTCCGGCAGCGGCACCGGGAAGCGGGGGAAACCGTCGACCGAAGCCTGCGTGTCGAAGCTGCGGCCCCGGTCGTCCTCGTACACCGCCCCGCTGGAGATCACCACGGCGGACCCGATCCGGCCGGCCAGCCCCGTCAGCTGCCGGGCGTGCGTGCCGTCGAACGCCACCATGTCGACCAGTACGTCGCAGCTCTCGCCCAGCGCCTTCTCCAGCGCCCCCTCCTCGTCACGGTCGAGCGCCACCGCCCGGACCCCGGCGTCCCATCCCTCGTCCCGGCCGCCACCCCGCGAGGCCGCGGTGACCTCCCAGCCGTCCCCGGTCAGCGCCCGCACCGCGGCCCGCCCGATCTGGCCCGTCGCTCCCAGCACCCATGCGTGTCCCTTGGTCATGGATCCGACGCTAGGGGAGCCGACCCGCCGGGGCGAGAGCGCTCTGCCGGTGGCGTATTCGCGCTCAGCGTCGCAGCTTGGGGAACTTCCTCGGCGGCGTGGCCTCCTGCTCGGCTGCCTTCACCTTGGCCGCGTACTCGTCCACGTACTCCTGGCCGGAGAGTACGAGGATCGCGTACATGATCTCGTCCGTCACGGCCCGGATCGCGGCCTTCTGGTTCTCCATGCCCGCGTAGCGGGAGAAGTCCAGCGGTTCGCCGAAGCGGATCGCGACCCGTTTGATCTTCGGCATGACCTGGCCGGGCGGCTGGATCTCGAAGGTGCCGACCATGGCGCAGGGAATCACCGGCACCTGCGCGGTGATCGCCATCACCGCCACCCCGACCTTGCCCTTGTAGAGCCGGCCGTCGTGCGAGCGGGTGCCCTCCGGGTAGATCCCCAGCAGCTCGCCCTTGCTCAGCACGCCGAGCCCCTCACGGATGGCAGCCTGCCCGGCGTCCTTGCCGGACCGGTCCACCGGGATCTGGCCCGCGCTGCGGAAGAAGGCCGCGGTGAGCCGGCCCTTGATGCCCGGGCCCGTGAAGTACTCGGCCTTCGCCAGGAAGGTGATGCGGCGCTTGATGATGGCCGGCATCAGGAAATGGTCGGAGAAGGAGAGGTGGTTGCCCGCGACGATCGCCGCGCCGTCCTCGGGAAGGTGCTCCAGACCCTCGATCCGGGGCCGGAACAGCAGCCGCAGTACGGGCCCCAGCACGACATATTTCAGGACGTAATAGAACACCTTGCGGGTGCACCTCGCTCTGCCGGGTCGGCGTCAGGGCTGTACTGCCGGGTTCAGGGCTGCGTACTACCAGGTCACGGTGGTGCCGTGACCAAAGCGTAGGCCCCGGCACCACCGTGCGACCGTAGCGAACCGGTCTCCCGGCTCGTACCCGCCTCGGGGCCCGTCAGGCATGCTCACCCGCTGCTGAGGCCGTCCCGCGGGCTCAGGTGTCCTGCGTGGCCAGCATGCCGAGGGTGCACAGACCCAGCACGACCCAGCCGAACCAGAGCCAGCCACTGCTGCCCAGCGCCACCGTGTACGCGGTCACCGCGATCAGGGCCCCGCCGGTCATGTATCCCATGGTCTTCGTCGATCCGGACATGCGCGCACGCTCCTCGTCGGCCGCGCGGCCGTTGTCCCCATGGTCACCCCGTATGCGCCCTCCGCGCTACTGTCCGCGCGCCTGCAAAGACGCGAGATAGGCGTTGTACGCCGCCAGCTCCTTGTCACCGTCGCGGTCCGCCGCCCGGTCGGTGCGCCGCGCGGTGCGCTGCTCGGAGCGGTACCACTGGAAGACCAGCGCGATCAGCACCAGCACGGAGGGGATCTCGCTGAACGCCCACGCGATGCCGCCCGCCCAGTTCTGGTCGCTCAGGGCGTCGATGCCGAGCGAGGCCGGCGGGTTCTCGTACGTCTTGACCATCGGCGTGGACGCCATCATCAGCGCGATCCCGAAGAACGCGTGGAACGGCATCCCGGCGAACAGCTCCAGCATCCGCATCAGATAGCCGGGCCGGTGCGGCCCCGGGTCCACGCCCATGATCGGCCAGAAGAAGACCAGGCCGACCGCGAGGAAGTGCACCATCATCCCGATGTGGCCCGGCTTCGAACTCATCAGGAAGTCGAAGATCGGCGTGAAGTACAGCGCGTAGAGGCTCGCGATGAACAGCGGGATCGTGAACACCGGATGCGAGATGATCTTCATGTACCGGCTGTGCAGCAGCTTCAGCAGCAGCTCGCGCGGCCCGGTCCGCCCCCGCCCGGCCGGCGGCAGCGCGCGCAGTGCCAGCGTCACCGGGGCGCCCAGCAGCAGCAGGATCGGCGACAGCATGCTGATCACCATGTGCTGCACCATGTGCACGCTGAACATGACCATGCCGTAGTCGTTGAGCTTGGTGCACATCACCAGCGCGATGCTCAGCACGCCCACGGTGAAGAACACGATACGGTTCACCGGCCAGCCGTCCCCGCGCCGACGCAGCCGCACCACGCCGTACCCGTACAGGGCGAGCGCCAGGACGCAGCCGGTCAGGAAGAACGGGTCGACGGAGAGCTCCAGCCCCCGCCCCAGCGTGAACGGCGGCAGATCCATGTTCATGCCGTGCCCGCTGTGATCCATCTGTTCACTCCCGATGGGGACACGTCCCCGTTTCGTGCCGGTTGTCCGGTCCAGAGTAGAACTGCCCCCGGTCGCGTTCGCGGCCGGGGGCAGTTCTGGGACGACGTGTCCTGACGTGGCGGACGAGGTGTTCTAGAGCACGCACTCCGCCTCGGCGTACCGCTCGGCGGGGACCGTCTTCAGCGTCTCGACGGCCTCGCCCAGCGGGACCATCACGATGTCGGTGCCGCGCAGCGCGGTCAGCATTCCGAACTCGTCCCGGTGCGCCGCCTCCACCGCGTGCCAGCCGAACCGGGTCGCCAGGACCCGGTCGTACGCGGTGGGCGTGCCGCCGCGCTGGACGTGGCCGAGGATGACCGGGCGGGCCTCCTTGCCGAGCCGCTGCTCCAGCTCCCCGGAGAGCTGGGTGGCCACCCCGGCGAACCGCTCGTGACCGTAGATGTCCTTGACGCCCTGCTCGAACTGCATGGAGCCCTCGCGGGGCTTGGCGCCCTCGGCGACCACCACGATGGCGAACTTCTTGCCCGCCGAGAAGCGCTTGCCGACCAGCTCGGTCAGCTCGTCGATGTCGAAGGGGCGCTCGGGCACCACGATGGCGTGGGCGCCGGCGGCCATGCCCGAGTGCAGGGCGATCCAGCCGGTGTGACGCCCCATGACCTCGACGATCAGCACCCGCTGGTGCGACTCGGCGGTGGTCTTCAGCCGGTCCAGGGCCTCGGTGGCGACGCCGACGGCGGTGTCGAAGCCGAAGGTGACGTCGGTGGAGGCGATGTCGTTGTCGATGGTCTTGGGGACGCCGACGATCGGGAGACCGGCCTCGGAGAGGAGGTTCGCGGCCTTGAGGGTGCCCTCGCCGCCGATCGGGATGATGGCGTCCAGGCCGAGGTCCGCGACATGGCCGCGGGCGCGCTCCACGCCGTCGCGCAGATGCGCGGGCTGGACCCGGGAGGAACCGAGGATCGTGCCGCCGCGGGCCAGGATGCCGCCCACCGCGTCAAGGTCGAGCTTGCGGTAGTCGCACTCCAGCAGGCCCTTCCAGCCGTCGTGGAAGCCGATGACCTCGTCGCCGTGGTCCACCACCGCGCGGTGCACGATGGAACGGATGACGGCGTTGAGGCCGGGGCAGTCGCCGCCGGAGGTGAGTACGCCAATGCGCATGGCCCGGAAACCTTTGCAACGTTAAGTCGACGACCGGACCACGTCGTCCGGTTGGATCCCCGCCACCCTACCGGCGCAGGGTGGCGGGATCGAACCGGCCGTCCGCCTGCTGGACTCCGCTCAACCGAGCGGAAAACACCTCAGGCGGACACCGCTCAGGCGAGCGGAAAACACCTCAGGCGGGCTGGGTCGCCGAGGCGATCCGCTCGGCGCGCAGCGCCTCGTACCAGCGGTCGTCGGTGGGCGGCAGCGCGTTCACGTCGAGGGCCAGCTTCAGCAGCAGATCGGCGATCAGCGGGTTGCGGGCCATCACGGGGCCGTGCATGTACGTCCCGAAGACCGTGTCGTTGTACGCGCCCTCCGTGCCGTCCCCGGTGCCGTTGCCCCGGCCGAACTGCACCCGGGCCAGCGGACGTGCCGTCGGGCCGAGATGGGTGACGCCCTGGTGGTTCTCGAACCCGGTCAGCGGCGGCAGTCCGAGGTGCGGGTCGATGTCCGCCAGCACGTCGCCGACGCACCGCGCGCCCTCGCCGCGCGTGGAGACCACGTCGAGCAGCCCGAGACCGGCCTCGCGCTCGCCGAGGTCGTTGACGAACTCGTGCCCGAGGATCTGGTAGCCCGCGCAGACCGAGAAGATGATCGCGCCGTTGGACGCGGCCCGGCTCAGCCCGCCGTCGCGGCGCAGCCGCTCGGCCGCCAGGCGCTGCGGGCGGTCCTCACCGCCGCCGATCAGATAGATGTCGCCGGACGTCGGCACCGGCTGGTCGCTGCGCACGTCGACGCGCTGCACGTCCAGACCGCGCTGCCGGGCCCGCCGCTCCACGACCAGGGCGTTGCCCTGGTCGCCGTAGGTGCTGAGCAGGTCGGGGTAGACCCAGACCAGACGCAGACCGTTGTTCATGCTTCGTCCTCTCCGGAGGTGGCCGGGGCCGGGGTCAGTTGCCGACACGACGGCGCAGATCCTGGAAGGCGGTGTAGTTGGCGATGACCTCGATGCGGCCGGGCGGTGCGTGACTCACGGCCTCGTCGAGCGTCTCGCAGACCCGGAAGTCGAGACCGGCCACTTCGAGGCGGACCGCGAGGTCCAGCTTCCGGTCGCCGAGCACGAAGATCGGGTGACCCGCCAGCTGCGTGTAGTCCACGTCCCACAGCCAGGAGGTGTCCGTGCCGTCCGCGCCGCGCGCGTTCACCGAGAGGATCACCGGCGTCGGCGGCGGGTCGATCAGCGAGAAGGTCTCCAGCCAGCCGGCCGGGTTCTTCGCCAGCAGCAGACGCAGCTCACGGTTCTGGAAGGTGACGACGTCATAGCGTCCGGCCACCGCCTGCACCTGGTACATCCGCTCCAGCGCGACCTGCGGCGGCACGCCGAAGACGGCGGCGACGGCGGCGGAACTGGTGGCGTTCGCCTTGTTCGCCCGGCCGGGCAGCTGGAGGTGGATCGGCCACGCCGAACCGTGCGGGTCCAGGACGTAGTCGCCGCTCAAAGCCCAGCTCGGGGCGGGGCGGCGGAAGCCGCACTGCCCGCAGAACCAGTCGTCGCCCGGGCGCTGCATCACACCGCCGCAGGACGGGCAGGACCACGCGTCGTCCTTCCACGCCTGGCCGGCCGCCACCCACACCACGTTGGCCGAGGAGGAGGCCGCCCAGACGACCAGCGGGTCGTCCGCGTTCGCGATGACCACGGCCTTCGAGCCGGAGAGGCCCTCGCGCCAGTGCTCGGCCATCATCCGGGTCTCCGCCGCGCGGTCCAGCTGGTCGCGCGAGAGGTTGAGCAGGGCGATCGCCTTGGGCGTGGTGTCGCGCGCGACACCCGCCAGATACTTCTCGTCGACCTCGATCACACCGAACTTCGCGTCCGAGCCGCCGGCCAGCGCCGACGTGATGCCAGCGGGCATGTTCGCGCCGAGCGCGTTCGACACGACGGGCCCAGCGGCCCGCAGCGCCTCGGCGATCAGCCGTGTGGTGGTCGTCTTGCCGTTCGTCGCCGACACGAGGATCACGTCCAGGTGCTGCGCCAGCCGCCCCAGCAGGTCGGGGTCGAGTTTGAGCGCCACCCGGCCGCCGATCACCGATCCGCTGCCCCGCCCCGCGGCGCGTGACACCGCCGCCGCGGCCTTGCCCGCCGTCACGGCCAGTTTGGCCCGCGGCGACAACGGCTCCGTGTTGCCTGCCATCGTCCTAGATCCTCCTTGCATCGGTCCGCGCCCAGCCTATCGATGTCCGGCGCGGCGACCGCACCGCGGCACCACGGGAACTCCCCGGCCCCGGCGGAACGTAACCTTGCCGCCATGCGAAACCGCCCGATCCCCGGCAGCTCCGGACTGGTCCGTGAGATGAGTCTGCTCGGCGACCCGTTGCTCCACCGCGCCTGCGAGGACGTCACGGACTTCGGCCCGTCGCTGGCGCGGCTGGTCGAGGACATGTTCGCGACGATGTACGCCGCGCAGGGTGTCGGGCTCGCCGCCAATCAGGTCGGCGTCCCGCTCAGGGTGTTCGTCTACGACTGCCCGGACGACGACGATGTCCGCCATCTGGGACACGTGGTCAATCCCGAACTGGTCGAGGCGGACGGACTCACCGTACGCGGACCGGAGGGCTGTCTGTCACTTCCCGGTCTGGAAGCGGGCACGGATCGCTTCGACCATGCGGTCGTCGAGGGCCTCACGATGACGGGCGAGCCGGTCCGGATCGCCGGGACGGGATGGTTCGCCCGGTGCCTCCAGCACGAGTGCGACCACCTGGAGGGCACGGTCTACACCGACCGGTTGACCGGGCTGCGGCGCACCCGGGCGCTGCGCGCGGCGCGCCGCGCACCCTGGGCGCGCGGGGTCTGAGCGCGCCGGGCTCCCGGGCCCGGCATCCAAAGCGGGTCAGAACCCCGGGCCGCCCTGGAGGTCGCCCGCCTCCGCGAGCCTGCCCCACAGCAGATCGGCGAGGCTGCTCACCAGCCGTTCGCGGGAGCAGGGGCGGTCGCCGAGCCACCAGTCGCCCGCCGCGTGCATCATGCCGACGATCCCGTGCCCCCAGATGCGGGCCATCTGCTCGCTGTCCGGGCCCAGGTCGACGCGCTCGGCGATCACCTGGCCCAGCTCCTCGCCGAGGCGGCGCAGCAGCGGGGCGGAGTGCCGGCCGACGTCGAAGCCCTGCTCGGGGGAGGGGGCGGGGTCGGCGGCGGCACCGTCGGCGGGATGCATCAGGAAGCGGTAGACCTGAGGGCGGGCCTCGATCGCGGCGAGATAGGTGTCGAGCGTCGCCTCCACCCGCTCACGCCGGTCGGCGGGCGCGTCCAGGGCAGCCCGCAGGGCGCTGAGCAGCGCGTCGGTGTGGCGCTTGGCGAGGGCGCGGTAGAGGCCGCCCTTGTCCCCGAAGTGGCGGTAGAGGATGGGTTTGGTGATCCCGGCCTCGGCGGCGATGGCGTTCATCGAGGCCTGCGGTCCGTCCCTGAGCACCACCCGGTCCGCCGCTTCCAGCAACTCGCGGCGACGGCGCTCGGCCGCGGTCCGCTGTCGCTCGGCGCTTCGTGCGGTCTCCATGTCGTCTCTTCTCCCACCCCTGGCCACGCGATGCCGTCGCATCGCCTCTGCACGCCCGCGCAACGTAACACTCCGCCGGGCGGGCGCCCGATCGGCTCCGTGGCGGTTGACAGTACCTACTTGCCGGTAACAGACTGTGGTTACCGGAAGTAACACATAGTTTTCGCCGCAGTGCCTGGAGGGGAACATGGCCGAGTTCACGCTCGATCTCAACGACGACCAGAAGCAGGTCAAGGAGTGGCTCCACGGCTTCGCGGCGGATGTCATCCGCCCCGCCGCCTCGGAGTGGGACGAGCGTGAGGAAACGCCCTGGCCCGTCATCCAGGAAGCGGCCAAGATCGGCATCTACTCCCTGGACTTCTACGCCCAGCAGTTCTTCGACCCTACGGGTCTGGGCATCCCCATGGCCATGGAAGAGCTCTTCTGGGGCGACGCGGGCATCGCCCTGTCGATCGTCGGTACGGGCCTGGCGGCCGTCGGCGTCCTCGCCAACGGCACCGAGGAGCAGATCGGCACCTGGATCCCGCAGATGTACGGCGACGCCGACGACGTGAAGGTCGCCGCCTTCTGCTCGTCCGAGCCCGACGCCGGATCGGACGTCGCCTCGATGCGCACCCGGGCCGTCTACGACGGGGCCAAGGACGAGTGGGTCCTCAACGGCACCAAGACCTGGGCGACCAACGGCGGCATAGCCAACGTGCATGTGGTCGTCGCCGTCGTCGACCCCGACATCGGCTCCAAGGGCCACGCCTCCTTCATCGTGCCGCCGAACACCCCCGGCCTCTCCCAGGGCCAGAAGTTCAAGAAGCACGGCATCCGCGCCTCGCACACCGCGGAGGTGGTCCTGGAGGACGTCCGCGTCCCCGGACACTGCCTGCTCGGCGGCAAGGAGAAGCTCGACGAGCGTCTCGCCCGCGCCCGGGAACGCGCCAAGTCCGGCGGCGAGCGTGTCAAGAACGCGGCGATGGCCACCTTCGAGGCGTCCCGCCCGGCCGTCGGCGCGATGGCCGTGGGCACCGCCCGCGCCGCCTACGAGGTCGCCCTCGACTACGCGAAGACCCGCAGCCAGTTCGGCCGCCCGATCATCGACAACCAGGGCATCGCCTTCCAGCTCGCCGACATGCGCACCCGGATCGACGCCGCCAGGCTGCTGGTCTGGCGCGCCTCCTGGATGGCCACCACCGGCAAGCCGTTCACCTCGGCCGAGGGCTCCATGTCCAAGCTGTACGCCAGCGAGACCGCCCGGGACGTCACCGCGCAGGCGATCCAGATCCTCGGCGGCAACGGCTTCACCCGCGAGTACCCGGTCGAGCGCATGCACCGCGACGCGGCCATCTACACCATCTTCGAGGGCACCAGCGAGATCCAGCGCCTGGTGATCGCCCGCACCCTGTCGGGCATGCCGATCCGCTGACGGCGACAGGAAGAGGGGGCGGTCCGGGACACGCGTACCGGACCGCCCCCCTTCCGGCGTACTCAGCCGGGCAGCTGCGCCTCGATCGCCGCCACGACCTCCGTGGCCTCGGGCTCGGAGCGCGGCCGGAGCCGGGCGACCGGCTCACCGGCCGGCGAGATGAGGAACTTCTCGAAGTTCCACTGGACGTCCCCGGCCTCTCCGTCCGCGTCCGCCAGCTTCGTCAGCTCCACGTACAGCGGGTGCCGGTCCGCGCCGTTGACGTCGATCTTCTCCAACAGCGGGAAGGTGACCCCGTACGTCGTCGAGCAGAAGCTCTGGATCTCCTCCGCGCTCCCCGGCTCCTGCCCGGCGAACTGGTTGCACGGGACACCGAGCACGGTCAGGCCCCGGTCCCCGTAGTTCTGCTGCAACCGCTCCAGGCCCTCGTACTGCGGGGTGAGCCCGCACTTGGAGGCCACGTTCACCAAGAGGACGGCCCGGCCGCTGTACGCGCCCAGCGTGGTCGGCTCGCCCGCGAGGGTGCGCAGCGGAATGTCGTGCAGCGTCATGAAACTCTCCCTGATCATTGCGTGGTGGTGCCCATGGTGCCGCCCACCGCTCACGGAGCGGCGAGCTCCTTGTAGTAGAAAGTGGTCGGCTTGAGGCTGCCCGCCGGATCCGCCGCGTATCCCGGTACGCTCCCGACCTTCGTCCAGCCCGCCTTGCAGTAGACCTGCTCGGCCAGGCTGCCGCTCTCGGTGTCCAGGACCAGCAGCGTGATGCCCTCGGTCGCCGCGTACGCCTCGACCGCGGCCAGCAGCGCCCCGCCGAGCCCCTGGCCGCGCGCGGAGGGCCGGACCATCAGCTTGGCGACCTCCGCGCGGTGCCGGGCGTTCGGCAGCGGAGCACGGACCAGGGCGATCGTCCCCGAGACCCGCCCGCCCTCGCGGGCGATCCAGGTGCCGATCCGCCCCGCCTCCACGTCGGCGGCCCGCTCACGCCACCAGGCGGCGGCCGTCTCCCGGTCCAACGGGGCGAGGAAGCCCACCGAGGACCCCTCGGCGACGGTCTCGGCCAGCAGGCCGGCCAGCTCGTCGGCGTACGTGACCAGCTCGGGGGCGGACACGTGGACGATCTCGGTCATGCGCGGGGGTCCTTTCAACAGGGCAGGGTCGCAAGGAACCGTACGGCCCGCGGCGGAGGCTCTTTCCTCCAGGGTGCACGGGTGCTCCACCCCGGCGGCGTCATTCCGCACGGTGCCGCCCATCCCCTACCCGGATGCGCCGCCCGACACCGGGCGCGCGTGCGGTGACCCGCCTCTCCACCAGTCCGTCAGGCCTCTTCGGCGAGCCGGCGGGCACGGTCACTGTCACGCCGGAGTCCGACCCGTCGCCAGATCGCCCGCTGGGCCTTGAGCGTGGCCGTGCCCACCACGATCAGCACCAGGATGTTCACCACGAGCTGGATGGCGGAGCCCCGCACGTCGGACCAGCTGGTGAACGCCGTGGAGACGGCGATGTCCGCCGCGGCCGGGATCGTCGTCACGGAGATGAACACGCCGAGCAGAGCGCTGGTCCTGGCCTCGGTGAGCGACACGATCCCGACGATCCCGGCCAGGGTCGCGACGGCGACCGAGAAGAAGTTCGGCGTGTTGATGAGATTGGAGACGGGGCGCAACCCCCGGTCGAAGGCCTCCGACTGCATCCCGAAACCGCGGATGAGGAGGGCGAAGAGGAACGTGACGACGATGGTGAGGAGGAAACCGGTCCCCATGGCGGTCAGCCCACCGCGCACCATGGCCCGACGGCCCCGGTCGATCCCCAGCGCCACGCTGACGATGGCGCCGTACTCCGGCCCGACGACCATCGCCGCCACGATCAGGATCTGCGAATTGGTGACGATGCCGACCGAACCGATCAGCCCGGCGACGACCAGATAGAGGAAGAAGCTCGGCGGGTACCGCCCCCCGGACCTGATGCGCGCCTCGACCTGCTCCCAGACCGGAGCCCGGCTCAGCGGCCCCAGCTCGCGCTGCCCCCCTTCGGTGGCGGCGCCGGAGAAGGCCATGTCGACGGGTTCGATGACGAGGGACCCACGCTGGTCCAGCCGGACGGCGCGCAAGCGGTGCAGCACGTCGTTCGCCGCCCCCGTCAGCACGTCGCAGGCGATGGAGTCGCCGTCGGGACGGCGTGCGGCGTCGCGCTGCACGATGAGATTGAGCACGCAGGGGTCACCCGAGAGCAGGCCGACGACCTCGTCCGTCAGGTCCGGCGGGCTCACCGCTCGGATGTGGATCATGTCCATCCCGGTACCTCCGCGGCTCCCGGCCCCCTCACACGGCGTGCCACCAGGCCGATCGCCCCGGGGCTCACTCCAGTAACGCGGCCCCGCCCCCGTTCGGCAAACGGGGCGCTGTCCCGGCCCCGGCGCCGGGACGTGTGCCGCACCCCGGGCGGCAGTGCCGGAGGCAGGTGCCGGGACCGGTACCCGCCGATCGCCGACCACGGGCGACCGATGACAACGCCGCAGGTGCGCGTGGACGACCCCGCGAGCCCGGCATGATCCACACCAGAGGCCCTCGCGGGCGGCCGCGACGCCGTACTGGCAGGATCGACGTGTGGAGATTCCCGACGCCCTTCCCGAACCGCTCCCCGGTGCCGCCGGAGCCGTCGCCGGGGACCCCGCCCCCGAAGGCGAGCAGCACCGGGGCCGCCGTCTCGTCCGCTGCCGCCTCTGCGGCCGGCCCCTCACCGGGACCGACTCGCGGCGGGCCGGCCTCGGACCGTCCTGCGACGCCAAGCTGCACCCGGCGCCGCCGGACATCCGCACCCGCCGCCACGAGGTCGACCAGGACCCGCTGCCCGGCATCTGACACGGGCCCTGCTAGACCCTGTCGTCAAACTCCCGTCTGCCCCGCCCTCCGGGCGACGACGGGAGTCCGACGACATCACCTAGAGCCGCCTGAACAACCCCTCCTGCACCACCGACACCAGCAGCTGACCCGAACGGTCGTAGATCCGGCCCCGCGCCAGCCCCCGGCCGCCCGTGGCGATCGGCGACTCCTGGTCGTACAGGAACCACTCGTCCGCCCGGAACGGCCGGTGGAACCACATCGCGTGGTCCAGCGAGGCCATGTCGAAGCCGCGCGGACCCCACAGCGGTTCCACCGGGATGCGGACCGCGTCCAGCAACGTCATGTCGCTCGCGTACGTCAGCGCGCAGGTGTGCACCAGCGGGTCGTCGCCCAACGGGCCCACCGCCCGCATCCACACCGCGCTCCGCGGATCCGCGTCCTCGACCTCGTCCCTCGTCCAGCGCAGCCGGTCGACGTAGCGGATGTCGAAGGGCTGCCGCCGGGCCATCCGCTCCAGCGCCTCCGGCAGCACGCCCAGGTGCTCGCGCACCTCCTCGGCCACCGTCGGCAGCTCCTCCGGGTCCGGGACGATCCGGGCCGGCGGCAGCTGGTGCTCGAAGCCCGCCTCCTCGGGGCGGTGGAACGACGCCGTCAGGTTGAAGATCGTCCGGCCCTCCTGGACCGCCGTCACCCGCCGGGTGGTGAACGACCGGCCGTCCCGCACCCGCTCCACCTGGTACACGATCGGCACTCCGGGACGGCCCGGCCGCAGGAAATAGGCGTGCAGCGAGTGCACCGGCCGCTCCCCGTCGGTGGTACGGCCCGCCGCCACCAGCGCCTGGCCCGCGACCTGCCCGCCGAAGACCCGTTGCAGGGACTCCTCGGGGCTCCGGCCCCGGAAGATGTTGACCTCGATCCGCTCCAGGTCGAGAAGATCGACCAGGCGCTCGGCCGGGTTCGTCATGCCGTACCTCTCCACTTCGGTGTCCGCCGGGTCGACCGGGGGCTCATCACAGCTGGCCGACCTCGGTGACCCGGACGACCGCCCGGCCCTCCTCGTCGGACGCCGCGAGATCCACCTCGGCCTTGATGCCCCAGTCGTGATCGCCCGCCGGGTCGGCGAACGCCTGCCAGACCCGCCACAGCCCGTGCGCCGGGTCCTCCTCGATCTTCAGCAGCTTCGGACCGCGCGCGTCAGGACCGGTCCCGATCTCCTCGTGCGCGTTCCAGTACGCGTCCATCGCCTCGCCCCAGGCGTCCTCGTCCCACCCGGCGTCGCCGTCCAGCTCGCCCAGGTCCCGGACCCGGTCCAGCGCGGCCAGCTCCACTCGGCGGAACATCGCGTTGCGCACCAGCACCCGGAAGGCGCGGGGGTTGGCCGTGACCGGCTTGACCTCGTCCGCCTTCTCCTGGGCCTGCTCGGCGGTCTCCACCTCGGGGTTGGCCAGCTGCTCCCACTCGTCCAGCAGACTGGAGTCCACCTGACGCACCATCTCGCCGAGCCAGGAGATCAGGTCCTGGAGGTCCTCCGACTTCACGTCGTCCGGGATCGTGTGCTCCAGCGCCTTGTACGCGCTCGCCAGATACCGCAGCACGATGCCCTCGGTCCGGGCCAGCTCGTAGTGCGAGGTGAACTCCGTGAAGGTCATGGCGCGCTCGTACATGTCCCGGATCACCGACTTCGGCGACACCGGATGGTCGTTCACCCACGGGTGGCTCGTGCGGTACACGTCGTAGGCGTGCCACAGCAGCTCGCTCAGCGGCTTCGGGTACGTGACGTCCTGGAGCCGCTCCATCCGCTCCTCGTACTCGACCCCGTCCGCCTTCATCTGCCCCACGGCCTCGCCGCGCGCCTTGTTCTGCTGGGCGGCCAGGATCTGGCGCGGATCGTCCAGCGTCGACTCGACGACCGAGACCATGTCCAGGGCGTACGAAGGGGATTCGGCGTCCAGCAGGTCGAACGCGGCCAGCGCGAACGTCGAGAGCGGCTGGTTCAGCGCGAAGTCCTGCTGGAGATCGACCGTCAGCCGGACGATCCGGCCCTCGGCGTCCGGCGTCTCCAACCGCTCCACCACCCCGCCGTCCAGCAGCGAGCGGTAGATGGCGATGGCCCGCCGGATGTGCCGCAGCTGCGCCCGGCGCGGCTCGTGGTTGTCCTCCAGCAGATGCCGCATCGCCGCGAAGGCGTTGCCCGGGCGCGCGATCACCGCGAGCAGCATCGTGTGGGTCACCCGGAAGCGGGAGCTCAGCGGCTCGGGGTCGGAGGTGATCAGCTTGTCGAAGGTGGTCTCCGACCAGGCGACGAAGCCCTCCGGGGCCTTCTTGCGCACCACCTTGCGCTTCTTCTTCGGGTCGTCGCCCGCCTTCTTGACGGCCTTCTCGTTCTCGATGACGTGCTCGGGGGCCTGTGCCACGACGAAACCGGCCGTGTCGAACCCGGCCCGACCGGCCCGTCCCGCGATCTGGTGGAACTCCCGCGCGCGCAGGGTCCGCACCCGGGTGCCGTCGTACTTGGTGAGGGCCGTGAACAGCACCGTGCGGATGGGCACGTTGACGCCGACGCCGAGCGTGTCCGTCCCGCAGATCACCTTCAGCAGACCCGCCTGGGCCAGCTTCTCCACCAGGCGGCGGTACTTCGGCAGCATCCCCGCGTGGTGCACCCCGATGCCATGGCGTACGTAACGAGAGAGGTTCTGGCCGAACTTGGTGGTGAAGCGGAAGCCGCCGATCATGTCGGCGATCTTCTCCTTCTCCTCCTTCGTGCACATGTTGATGCTCATCAGCGACTGTGCCCGCTCGACGGCCGCCGCCTGCGTGAAGTGCACGATGTAGACCGGCGACTGCCGGGTGTCCAGCAGCTCGGTCAGCGTCTCGGTGATCGGCGTGAAGCGGTACTCGTAGCTGAGCGGCACCGGACGGGTCGCGGAACGCACCACGGAGGTGGGCCGGCCGGTACGCCGGGTCAGGTCCTTCTCGAACATCGCGACGTCGCCGAGCGTCGCCGACATCAGCACGAACTGGGCCTGCGGAAGCTCCAGCAGCGGGATCTGCCACGCCCAGCCCCGGTCCGGCTCCGCGTAGAAGTGGAACTCGTCCATCACGACCTGGCCGATGTCGGCGTACTTGCCGTCGCGCAGCGCGATGGAGGCCAGCACCTCGGCCGTACAGCAGATCACCGGGGCGTCCGCGTTGACCGAGGCGTCGCCGGTGAGCATGCCGACGTTCTCGGTGCCGAAGAGCTTGCACAGGTCGAAGAACTTCTCCGACACCAGCGCCTTGATCGGCGCCGTGTAGAAGGTGACCTTGTCCTGCGCCAGGGCCGTGAAGTGCGCGGCCGCCGCCACCAGGCTCTTGCCCGAGCCGGTCGGGGTGGAAAGGATCACGTTCGCCCCGGAGACCACCTCGATCAGCGCCTCCTCCTGAGCCGGATAAAGGGTGATGCCCTGGGTCTCGGTCCATGACGAGAAGGCCTCGAAGAGGGCGTCCGGGTCGGGTGTCTTGGGCAGCTGGTCGATGAGGGTCACGCCCCCATCTTGCCTGTCTTCGGCCCGGATGAGGGAACCGGCGGACGGCTCGAAGATCACTGACGATACGCTGCGGTCTCAACCTGCCTGCGCCCTAACGGTGATGGGCGTACGAAGCACTGGGGGCGGGAAAAGACCATGATGGGACCGGCACACTCCCTGTCAGGGGCAGCGGCCTGGCTCGGGGTGGGCGCGGCGGCCGCCGCCGCGGGCCACACGATGCCCTGGCCCGTCCTCGTCGTCGGGGCGCTGATCTGCGCGGGAGCCGCGCTCGCCCCCGACCTCGACCACAAGTCCGCGACCATCTCGCGCGCCTTCGGCCCGCTCTCCAAGGGACTCTGCGAGATAGCCGACAAGCTCTCGTACGCCGTCTACAAGGCCACCAAGAGCAAGGCCGACCCCCGTCGCACCGGCGGGCACCGCACCCTCACCCACACCTGGTTCTTCGCCGTCCTGATGGGCGGCGGCTGCTCCTTCGCCGCGATCAGCGGCGGCCGCTGGGCGGTCCTCGCGATCCTCTTCGTCCACCTGGTGCTCGCTGTCGAGGGCCTGCTCTGGCGGGCCGCCCGGGTCTCCAGCGACGTCCTCGTCTGGCTGCTCGGCGCCACCAGCGCCTGGATCCTCGCCGGAGTGCTGGACCAGCCGGGCAACGGGGCCGGCTGGCTCTTCGACGCCCCCGGCCAGGAGTACATGTGGCTCGGCCTGCCCATCGTGCTCGGCGCCCTGGTCCACGACGTCGGGGACGCGCTGACCGTCTCGGGGTGCCCGATCCTGTGGCCTCTCCCGATCGCCGGGAAGCGCTGGTACCCGCTCGGCCCTCCGAAGTTCATGCGGTTCCGGGCCGGCAGCTGGGTGGAGATCAAGGTACTGATGCCGGCCTTCATGGTCCTCGGGGGAGTGGGCGGGGCCGCCGCCCTCAACTTCATATGACCGATCGCCGCGCGCGCGGGCGGGCGACGCGCTCCGCCCCGTAGCACCATGGCCTCATGCTGCTCGCCGAACTCGCCCAGGTCTCCCTGGAGGTCGCCGCCACCTCCGCCCGGTCCCGCAAGACGGCGCTCCTCGCCGGCCTCTTCCGGGACGCCGCACCCGAGGACGTCCCCGTCGTCATCCCGTACCTCGCCGGACGGCTGCCCCAGGGCCGCATCGGCGTCGGTTGGCGGAGCCTCGGGGACCCGGTGGAACCGGCCACCGAGCCGACCCTGACCGTCACCGGCGTCGACGCCGAGCTGACCGCCCTCGCCGCCACCTCCGGCCCCGGCTCCCAGGCCCTGCGCCAAGGGCGCCTGCGCGCCCTGTTCGCCGCCGCCACCGCCGACGAGCAGCGCTTCCTGCGGGCCCTGCTCACCGGCGAGGTACGCCAGGGAGCCCTGGACGCCGTCGCCGCCGACGCCCTGGCCCACGCGGCCGGAGCACCGCCCGCCGACGTCCGGCGGGCCGTGATGCTCGCCGGGTCCCTCCAGGAGGTCGCCAAGGTCCTCCTCGCCGACGGACCCGGAGCGCTCGCCGGCTTCCGCCTCACCGTCGGGCGGCCCGTCCAGCCGATGCTCGCCCGGAGCGCCGCCTCGGTGGGCGAGGCCCTCGACAAGCTGGGCCCGTGCGCGGTCGAGGAGAAGCTCGACGGGATCCGCGTGCAGGTCCACCGGGACGGCGACCGGATCCGCGCGTACACCCGGACCCTCGACGACATCACCGACCGGCTGCCCGAACTGGTCACCGCCGTCGCCGCGCTCGACGCGCGCCGCTTCGTCCTCGACGGCGAGCTGATCGCCCTGGGGGAGGACGGCAGGCCCCGGCCGTTCCAGGAGACCGCCTCCCGGGTGGGCTCACGGCGGGACGTGGCCGGGGCCGCGGCGCACGTGCCCATCGTTCCCGTCTTCTTCGACGCCCTCCTCGTCGACGACGAGGACCTGCTCGACCGGCCCTTCGCCGACCGCCACGCGGCCCTGGCCCGGCTGCTCCCCGAGAGCCTGCGGGTCCGGCGTACCCTCGTCGCCGATGCGGACGACCCCGAGGCCCGCGCGGCGGCCGACGCGTTCCTGGCGGACACCCTGGAGCGCGGTCACGAGGGCGTCGTCGTCAAGGACCTGGCCGCCGTCTACAGCGCGGGCCGCCGGGGCGCGTCCTGGCTGAAGGTGAAGCCCGTGCACACCCTGGACCTGGTGGTCCTGGCCGTGGAGTGGGGCAGCGGCCGACGCACCGGCAAGCTCTCCAACCTGCACCTGGGCGCCCGCCGGCCCGACGGCACATTCGCGATGCTCGGCAAGACCTTCAAGGGCCTCACGGACGCACTGCTGGAGTGGCAGACCGAGCGGCTGGGGGAACTGGCGACCGACGACGACGGCCATGTCGTCACCGTGCGCCCGGAACTCGTCGTGGAGATCGCCTACGACGGACTCCAGCGCTCCACCCGCTACCCCGCCGGGGTCGCCCTCCGGTTCGCCCGCGTCCTGCGCTACCGGGAGGACAAGAGCGCAGAGGAGGCGGACACCGTTGAGACGGTCCTGTCCCGGCAGCCGTGAGCGCGCCCGTGCGAACCGGGCGCGCTCGTCGGCCGCTCAGTGCTTGATGACCGTCGCCGCCGTGTGCTCCTTGATCTGCTCCGGCGTCAGGTAGACGTCCGTGTACTCGAAGTCCCGCAGCGTCGCCGGCTTGCGGGACTGGAACCCGGTCCGTACGAAGTCGTCACCGGCGACCGCGTTCAGCATCCAGTTCGTCATCACCCGGGTCTTGGCGACGTTCGTCCGCAGCGCCGACCAGTGGTAGCCGCGCGCCACCGCCTGCGCGGGCAGCCCGCGCAGCTCGATGCCCAGCGGCTTGGACACGGCGTCCTTGCCGCCGAGGTCCACGACGAGCCCCAGGTCCTTGTGCACGTAGTCCCGGAGCGGCTGATGACGCAGCGAGGCGATCAGGTTGTCCGCCAGGACCCTGCCCTGCCGCATCGCGTGCTGCGCGGTGGGCGGGCAGACCGCCCCGTCGCCCTTCGCGAGGTCGGGCACCGCGGCCGCGTCGCCGAGCGAGAACACCCCGTCCACGCCCGGCAGGTTCAGCTGCGGGGTCACCGCGAGCCGGCCGCGTACGGTCTCCGCGCCCAGCGTGGCGATCAGCGGGCTGGCGGCCACTCCGGCGGTCCAGATCAGGGTCCGGCAGGGCAGCACCCGGCCGTCGGTGAACGTGACCTCCTCCGGCCCCGCCTTCGCGATCGAGACCCCCAGCGACACCTCGATGTTCCGCTTGCGGAGCACCTCCAGGGCGGCCTGCCCCAGCTTGTCGCCCAGCTCCGGCATCAGCTTGGGCGCGATGTCGATCAGATGCCACTTGATCAGCCGCGGGTCCAGCCGCGGGTAGTGCCGGACCGCGCTGGTGGTCAGGCGTTGGAGGCAGGCGGCCGTCTCGGTGCCCGCGTAGCCGCCGCCGACCACCACGAACTGGAGCCGGGAAGCCCGCTCGGCCTCGTCGTGACTGGCGTCCGCCAGATCCAGCTGGGCGATGACGTGGTCCCGGACGTACGCGGCCTCGGCCAGCGTCTTCATCCCCCGGGCGTTGTCCAGCAGCCCGGGGATGTCGAAGGTCCGGGTGACGCTGCCCGCCGCCAGCACGATGTAGTCGTACGGCTCGTTGACGATCTCGTCCGTGATCTTCCGGATCACGCAGACCTTCGCCTGCGTGTCCACGCCGATCGCCCCGCCCGGCACGATCCGGGTCCGGTGCCGGCGGCTGCGGCGCAGCGACACCGCGACGGACTGGGGTGTGAGCACCCCGGAGGCCACCTGGGGGAGCAGTGGCAGATACAGCTGGTAGGAGAACGGTGTGACGAGCGTGATCTGGGCGTCTTCCGGAGCGAGCCTGCGCTCCAGGCGGCGTACGCACTCGACGCCTGCGAAGCCGGCGCCGACGACGAGAATCCTGGGTGGTGCCACGGTCTGCGTCCCTTCTCGGGCTTGCGTGGTTCTGCGCTCGCCTGCCCCGTTTACCGGGTGATTCACCTCTCATCCTTAACCGGATGCCCCCGCGTCCGCCTCCTGACAGGGGTGAACGGGGCCCGCTCACAGGGGCGGGGCGACCGCCGGCTCCCACAGCCAGTGGGCGGCCTCGGCACCCCCCGGCACGGTCGGCCCCTTGCGGTACGGGGGGCATCCGCCCCCAGGAGGCGGCCCGGCCGAGCGGCGCCGGCCGTTGGGGCAACGCGCTGGTCGGGCATCCGTTCTCCAGCCTGCGGGTGCCCGCCCTCGCGGCCCGTGAGCTGCGGTCCCGAGGTGCTGCCCCGGCTCCGGGACGCCTATCTGGAGCCGTGGACCGGCGGAGGCGTCACGACGGCCGGGCTGCGGCGTCCGGTGCGCCTGGCATGGCGGTCCCGGTGCGTGCGCACCGCGATTTTCCGGGAACGCCCGTTCCCGTCCCGCACGACCGGTGGCCCGCTCTTTCCGCCCCCTGGAGCAGGGGGAGTTCGGCAGCCGCACCCGTGCGAGGATGCTGCGGTGACCACCTCGCCCCCCTCGCCCGTGGCCGACGACTCCCCTTCGGTGGACGCCCCGCCCCACGATCACGGGCTGGGCCCCCGCGCCGCCGCGGTCCTCGTGTTCGGATCATCCGCCGCGGTGCTGGTGGTCGAGATCGTCGCCCTGCGGCTGCTGGCCCCGTACCTCGGCCTCACCCTGGAAACCAGCACGATGGTGATCGGCATCGCCCTCACCGCCATCGCGCTGGGCTCCTGGCTGGGCGGGCGCGTCGCGGACCAGGTCGACCCGCTCCGGCTCATCGCCCCGGCGCTCGGGGTGTCGGGCGTGGTCGTCGCGTTCACCCCGCTCCTGCTGCGCACCACGGCCCAGTGGTCGCCGGCGCTGCTCCTGCTGGTCGCATCGGCGACCCTCCTGGTGCCCGGCGCACTGCTCTCCGCGGTGACCCCGTTCGTGACGAAGCTGCGGCTCACCAGCCTCGCCGAGACCGGGACGGTCGTCGGGCGGCTGTCGGGCGTGGGCACCTTCGGCGCCATCGTCGGCACCGTCCTCACCGGGTTCGTCCTGGTCTCGCGGCTGCCCGTCAGCTCCATCCTGATCGGCCTCGGCACCCTGCTGGTGCTCGGCGCCGCACTGGTCGGATGGCGGGCCCGCCGTTGGCGGCGCGCCTCGGCCGTCGCGCTCGCCACCGTCGTCGTGGGCTCCCTCGCCACCGCGTTCGCCCCCGGCGGCTGTGACGCGGAGACCCGCTACCACTGCGCACAGGTCGTCATGGACCCCGACCGGGCCGGCGGCCGCACCCTCGTCCTCGACGGCCTGAGCCACTCCTACGTCGACGTCGAGGACCCGACGTACCTGAAGTTCGCCTACGTGCGCGCCATCGCGTCGGTGGTCGACACCGCCTTCCCCGCGGGGGAGCCGCTGACCGCCCACCACATCGGGGGCGGCGGCCTCACCTTCCCCCGCTACCTCGCGGCATCACGCCCCGGGACCCGCAGCACCGTCTCCGAGATCGACGGCGGAGTCGTGCGCATCGACCGTGACCGGTTCGGCCTGGGGTCGTCGACCGCCACCGGCATCGACGTGACCGTGGAGGACGGCCGACTGGGCCTGCGCAGGCTGGACGCGGGCAGCCACGACCTGGTGGTGGGCGACGCCTTCGGGGGCGTCAGCGTGCCGTGGCACCTCACGACGTCACAGGCGCTGGGAGACGTCCGCCGGGCGCTCGACGAGGACGGCCTGTACGTCGCCAACCTCATCGACCACGGCGAGCTGGCCTTCGCCCGCGCCGAGGCCGCCACCCTCGCCGCGACCTTCGAGCACGTCGCGCTCCTCGGGAAGCCCGCGGACATCGGGCTGGACCCGACCGCGTCCACCGTGGGCGGCAATCTGCTGGTGGTCGCCTCCGGCCGGCCGGTCGACGCCCCCACGATCCAGGAAGCCCTGGACGCCAGGGACGTCGGCTGGAAGATCACCACCGGCGACGACCTCGCCGCCTGGACCGGGGACGCCCGGGTCCTCACCGACGACCACGCGCCCGTCGACCAGCTCCTCCAGCCCGACCGCACGCGGACGGCCCGGTGACCCCCGGGCCGTCCGCCGGGCGGCTCACCCGTGCCAGGACCGCCACAGGGACGCGTACGCGCCGTCCGCCGCCACCAGCTCGTCGTGGCTGCCCAGCTCGCTGATCCGGCCGTCCTCCACGACCGCGATCACATCCGCGTCGTGCGCGGTGTGCAGCCGGTGCGCGATCGCCACCACCGTGCGGCCCTCCAGCACCCGGGCCAGCGAACGCTCCAGATGGCGGGCGGCCCGCGGGTCCAGCAGCGAGGTCGCCTCGTCCAGCACCAGCGTGTGCGGATCGGCCAGCACGAGCCGGGCCAGCGCGATCTGCTGGGCCTGCGCCGGGGTCAGCCCGAACCCGCCCGAGCCGACCTCGGTGTCCAGCCCCTTCTCCAGGGCCTTCGCCCAGCCGTCCGCGTCGACCGCGGCCAGCGACGCCCACAGCTCCGCGTCCTTCGCCCCGTCGCGGGCCAGCAGGAGGTTGTCCCGGAGCGAGCCGACGAAGACGTGGTGCTCCTGGTTGACCAGGGCCACATGCTCGCGGACCCGCTCCGCCGTCATGCGCGACAGCTCCGCCCCGCCGAGCGTCACCTCCCCGGTGCGCGGCGCGTAGATCCCCGCCAGCAGCCGGCCCAGTGTGGACTTGCCCGCGCCGGAGGGGCCGACCAGGGCGAGCCGGGTGCCCGGAGCCACGTCGAGCGACACCTTGTGCAGGACGTCGACGCCCTCCCGGTACCCGAAGCGGACGTCGTCCGCCCGCACGTCCCGGCCGTCCGGACCGACCCCGGCGTCGCCCGCGTCGGGCTCGATCTCCCGGACGCCGACCAGCCGGGCCAGCGACACCTGCGCCACCTGGAGCTCGTCGTACCAGCGCAGGATCAGACCGATCGGGTCGACCATCATCTGGGCCAGCAGCGCTCCCGTCGTCAGCTGCCCGACCGTGATCCAGCCCTCCAGCACGAACCAGCCGCCGAGCAGCAGGACCGCGCCGAGGATCGTCACGTACGTCGCGTTGATGACGGGGAACAGCACCGAACGAAGGAACAGCGTGTACCGCTCCCAGGCCGTCCACTCAGTGATCCGCCGGTCCGACAGCGCCACCCGGCGGTCGCCGAGGCGGTGCGCCTCCACGGTCCGCCCGGCGTCGACGGTCTCCGCGAGCATCGCGGCGACGGCGGCGTAACCGGCGGCCTCCGAGCGGTACGCCGAGGGGGCGCGACGGAAGTACCAGCGGCAGCCCACGATCAGCACCGGCAGCGCGACCAGCACGGCCAGCGCCAGCGGGGGAGCGGTCACCGCCATCGCACCGATCAGCAGACCGGCCCAGACGACGCCGATCGCCAACTGCGGCACGGCCTCACGCATCGCGTTGGCCAGCCGGTCGATGTCCGTGGTGATCCGGGACAGCAGATCGCCCGTCCCGGCCCGCTCCAGCACCCCGGGCGGCAGCCGGACGGACCGTACGAGGAAGTCCTCGCGCAGATCGGCGAGCATCTCCTCGCCCAGCATCGCCCCGCGCAGCCGCATGCTGCGCGTGAACAGGACCTGGATGACCAGCGCGACCGCGAAGATCGCGGCGGTGCGCTCCAGGTGCAGGTCGGTGACGCCGCTGGACAGGTCCTCCACCAGCCCGCCCAGCAGATACGGTCCGGTGATCGACGCGATCACCGCCACCGCGTTGACCGTGATCAGGACGGCGAACGCCCTGCGGTGCCGGCGCAGCAGACTCCGTACGTAACTCCGTACGGTCGTCGGCGTGCCCACGGGCAGCGTCGTCGCCGACTCCGGGGCCGCGGGGTCGTACGCCGGGGGTGCGACGCCGATCATGCCCTCTCCTCGATTTCCTGGATGCTCTTCATGGCGGGGACTTCGCCGACGCCGTTCGGCGCGCTCGCGGCGGCCGCCTCGTCGTCGGTCTCCCGGGTGACGACCGCCCGGTAGCGGGGTTCGGTGCGCAGCAGGTCGCGGTGGGTTCCCACGGCGACCACCGTGCCCTCGTGGACGAGCACCACCCGGTCGGCGGCGTCGAGCAGCAGCGGGGACGAGGCGAACGCCACCGTCGTGCGGCCCCGGCGCAGCTTCGCGATCCCGGCGGCGACCCGCGCCTCGGTGTGCGAGTCGACCGCGGAGGTCGGCTCGTCCAGCACCAGCGCCTCCGGGTCGGTGACCAGCGACCGGGCCAGCGCGAGGCGCTGACGCTGACCGCCGGACAGGGACCGGCCGCGCTCGGTGATCCGGGTCCGCATCGGGTCCCCGTCGTTGTCGGGGGAGGCCTGTGCCAGGGCGCTCAGCACATCACCGCACTGTGCAGCCTCCAACGCCGCCTGGGCGGTGACCAGGCCCGATGCGGGAAGGTCCAGCAGCTCCTGGAGCGTGCCGGACAGCAGCACCGGGTCCTTGTCCTGCACCAGCACCGCGGCCCGTGCGGCGTCCAGCGGGATCTCGTCCAGGGCGACCGCGCCGAGCAGGACCGACGGAGTCCTCGCCGAGGCCTCCCCGTCCTCCTCACCGGTCTCCGCGTGCCCGCCGAGCCGTTCGGCCAGCCGGCCCGCCTCGTCCGGGTCGCCGCAGACGACGGCGGTGAACTGCCCCCGGGGGGCCATCAGGCCGGTCGACGGGTCGTACAGGTCACCGGAGGGCGTCACACCCTCGACGGTGGCCTCCCGCGCGCTGCGGCGCAGCGACAGCACGCGCACCGCACGCTGTGCGGACGGCCGTGAGAAGGAGTACGCCATCGCGATCTCCTCGAAGTGGCGCAGCGGGAACAGCATCAGGGTGGCGGCGCTGTAGACGGTGACGAGCTGGCCGACGTCGATGCGGCCGTCCCGGGCCAGCGTCGCCCCGTACCAGACCAGGGAGATCAGCAGGATCCCCGGCAGCAGCACCTGCACCGCCGAGATCAGCGCCCACATCCGGGCCGAGCGCACCGCGGCCCGGCGGACCTCCTGGGAGGCGCGGCGGTAGCGGCCCAGGAACAGCTCCTCGCCGCCGATGCCGCGCAGCACGCGCAGGCCGGCGACCGTGTCCGAGGCCAGCTCGGTGGCCTTGCCGGCCTTCTCGCGCTGCTCGTCGGCGCGCCGGGTGGCGCGCGGCAGCAACGGCAGCACGGCCAGGGCGAGCACCGGCATCGCGAGCGCCACCATCAGACCGAGGGACGGGAGGTAGAACGCCAGCCCCACACAGATCACCACGAGGGCGGTGGCGGCGGCCGCGAAGCGGGAGAGCGCCTCGACGAACCAGCCGATCTTCTCCACGTCGCCGGTCGAGACGGCGACGACCTCACCGGCCGCGACGCGCCGTGTCAGCGCCGAGCCCAGCTCGGCGGTCTTGCGGGCGAGCAGTTGCTGGACCCGGGCGGCGGCGGTGATCCAGTTGGTCACGGCGGTCCGGTGGAGCATGGTGTCGCCGACGGCGATCAGGACGCCGAGGGCGATGATGAGACCGCCGGCCAGGGCGAGCCGCCCCCCTGAGCGGTCGATGACGGCCTGGACGGCGAGTCCCACGGTGACCGGGAGACCGGCGATGCCCAACTGGTGCAGCAGCCCCCAGGAGAGGGCCTTCAGCTGCCCAGCGAGCTGGTTGCGCCCGAGCCAGTAGAGGAATCGAGGGCCTGAACGGACATCGGGGTCGCCGGGATCCGAATACGGAAGGTCGCGAATCTGCATGACGTCCCAGGGCTTGTGAAACGGAGATCCGGACGGACCTCGAAGAACGGGGTGACGTGCAAGGTTCCCTGTTCGTCCCGGTCCGGGGCAACCGGTTTTCCGGCCCTCTCCGCAGCCCTGCGGGGTCCCGGCCGACTTGGCCCGGGACCCCGGGGGCGTCACTCCGCGGGCTTCTCGGAGTCCATGCCGGACCGGGCCTTCTTCCACTCGCCCCGGGTGAAGTCCGGGATCGGCAGCGGCGCGCCCTTGGCCTTGATGGAGAGATGGCTCAGCGGCACGGGGGCCGTCCAGACCGCGGCGTCGTACACGTCGAAGTCGGGGACCAGGCCGAGCCGCATGCACTGCATCAGCCGGAAGACCATCATGTAGTCCATGCCGCCGTGCCCGCCCGGCGGGTTCGCGTGCTCCTTCCAGAGCCAGTGGTCCCACTCGGCGTACTTCTTGAAGTCGTCCCACTGGTGGTTCGTGTTCGTGGGCTCCAGGTAGACGCGCTCCGGGTAGTCCTCGAAAACGCCCCGCGTACCGCCGAGGCTGTTGATCCGGGAGTACGGGTGGGGGCTCGACACGTCGTGCTCCAGCCGGATCACCCGGCCCTTGGCCGTCTGCACGAGGCTGATCGTCCGGTCGGCCCCGATGTACGACTCCTTCCAGCTGGGGTCGCCGGCCGGCATGTGCTCCTTCCGGTACTCGGCGAGCGACAGGGCCGGGGTGCCGATGCTCGTGATGCTCACGGCCCGGTCGCCCCGGTTGACGTCCATGTAGTTGGCGACCGGACCGAACCCGTGGTTGGGGTAGAGGTCACCGCGCAGCCGGGTGTGCCACAGCCGGCGCCAGGGGCCCTCGTAGTAGTCGGGGTCGAACATCAGCTCGCGCAGATCGTGGTTGTAGGCGCCCGCCCCGTGCAGCAGATCGCCGAAGAGACCCGCGTGCGCCATGCGCAGCACCCGCATCTCGTTCTTGCCGTAGCAGCAGTTCTCCAGCTGCATGCAGTGGCGCCGGGTGCGCTCGGAGAGGTCCACCAGCTGCCAGAGCTCTTCCAGCCGCATGGCGATCGGGCACTCCACGCCGACGTGCTTGCCGTTCAACATCGCCGCCTTCGCCATCGGGAAGTGGAGTTCCCAGGGCGTCGCCACATAGACGAAGTCGAGGTCCCCGCGCTTGCAGAGGTTCTCGTAGTCGTCCTCGCCCTTGGCGTAGACGGTGGGCGCGGGCTGACCGGCGGCGGTCACCTTGGCCGCGGCCCTCTCCGCCTTGTCACGGACCGGGTCGCAGACCGCCTTCACCTGGACGCCCGGTACGGCGAGGAACAGGTCGATCATGCTGCCGCCCCGGTTGCCGAGACCCACGATGCCGACCCGGATCGTGGAGCGCCCCTCGAAGCGGACGCCCGCCATGGTGCGGCCCTGCCGGGCGGGAGCGGCGGCGGCCGCTTCCGCGGCGGACAGGGCTTGCGGGGCGGTCGCCTCGGTGGCCGACGCGCTCCCCGTGCCCAGTGCGCCGAGGCCGAGTCCGGCGCCGGCCACACCCGCCGTGGTCCACAGCACCGAACGGCGGCTGGGATCCTGCCGCGCCGCCTCGTCGGCCGCGCCGCCGTGCGGGGGCATGTCCTGCGGTTCCGGTGCGGGCCGGGCGTCGTCGTTCATCGAGCCTCCAGGTGGGGTTGGGGGTTCAGACGGTGCGCGAGCGCGACCGGTCCCCGTACGGATGACGAGCGCGGGGACCGGGTCTCGGTAAGGACCCTGGAGGGTGAGGCTGATGGTGCGCAAGAGAAGTATGTGGACTCTCGTCCTCAAACCATGGACTTTCTTCACGGCACGCCGAAGCCCCGACTGGTGCAACCAATCGGGGCCCGGAAACGCTCACATGTGCACGTCGGGAGGGGTGTTGGGGCCCGACGTCGGATGCTCAGCGGAGAGTCGGCCGGGTGGCGTGCTCCAGCTCGATCAGTGCCGACCGGTAGGGCTTTCCGGTGGCCCGTTCCATGCCGATCTCGCACATCCTGTTCGCCGACAGATAGGTGTCGTAGGCGCGGAGGCCGACCTCGGCCGCCTCCTTGGCCGTCGCCGAGTCGGTCAACTCCTTGTGCAGCATCCCCCGGTCGCCCGCGAACGCGCAGCACCCCACGTCGTCCGGCACCACGACCTCGTCCGCGCAGGCCTCGGCCAGTGCGCGCAACTGGCCCACGTCACCCAGGTGTTCCATGGAACAGGTCGGATGTACGACAGCCGACCCGACGGTGCGGAACACCGTCAGCTCCGGCAGCAGTTCCTCGGCCGCCCACACCAGCGAGTCCACGACGGTCAGTTCACGGTGCAGCGCCCGGTTGTCCTCGCTGAGGTAGGGCACCACCTCCTCGGCGATGCCGAGCGTGCACGAGGACGCGTCCACGACCAGCGGCAGCTTTCCGCCCGCCGTCCAGCCCCAGGCGGCCTCCACGATGCGGTTCGCCATGATCCTGTTGCCCGCGTCGTACCCCTTGGAGTGCCAGATCGTCGCGCAGCACGTCCCCGCGACGTCCTCGGGGATCCACACCGGCTTCCCGGCCCGCCCCGACACGGCGACCACCGCCTCGGCCAGGGAGAGGCCCGGGCGGCCGTCCGGGCCGGCGAAGATGCGGTTGACGCAGGCCGGGTAGTAGACCGCGCTCGCCCCGACCCGGTCCGTACGCGGCAGCCGTCGGGCCGCCGCCCCGGGGATCTGGGGCAGCCACTCCGGTACGAGATCGGGGTGGACGGCCTTGCGGGCGAGCCGCGTCACGGCCCCGAGCGGACCGTCGCCCACCCGGTCGCCGACCGCGTCGGCCACCGCCACGGCCAGCCGCGCCGAGGCCTCCACCACGCGGAAGTTCTTCGCGGTCAGCGCGGCGATCCGCTCCTCGCGCGGCGTGTGCCTGCGGTGCCGGAAGCCCTTCATCATCGCCCCGGTGTCGATGCCGACCGGACAGGCGAGCTTGCAGGTGGAGTCCCCGGCGCAGGTGTCCACGGCGTCGTACCCATAGGCGTCCAGGAGACCGGCCTCGACCGGCGAGCCATCGGTCTGACGCATCATCTCCCGGCGCAGCACGATTCGTTGGCGCGGAGTGGTCGTCAGATCCTCGCTGGGGCAGGTCGGTTCGCAGAAGCCGCACTCGATGCACGGATCGGCGACCGCCTCCACCTTCGGAATGGTCTTCAGACCCCGCAGATGGGCCCGCGGATCCCGGTCCAGGACGATGCGGGGAGCGAGCACCCCGGCGGGATCGATGACCCGCTTCGTCCGCCACATCAATTCCGTGGCGCGCGGCCCCCACTCCCGCTCCAGGAAGGGCGCGATATTGCGTCCGGTGGCGTGCTCCGCCTTGAGCGACCCGTCGAAACGGTCCACCATCAGCGCGCAGAACTCCTGCATGAAAGCGTCGTACCGCTCGACGTCGGCGGGCTTCGCCGCGTCGAACGCGAGGAGGAAGTGCAGATTGCCGTGCGCGGCGTGACCGGCCACGGCGGCGTCGAAGCCGTGGCGCGACTGGAGCTCCAGCAGCGCCTCGCAGGCATCGGCCAGCCGCGCGGGAGGCACCGCGAAGTCCTCCGTGATCAGGGTGGTGCCCGAGGGCCGGGACCCGCCGACCGCCGTGACGAATGCCTTGCGCGCCTTCCAGTACCCGGCGATCGTCCCGGCGTCCCGGGTGAAGGCGTTCGTCACCGACACCGCCGGGACGACCAGGTCCAGGTCGGCGACGACGGCGTCGGCCGCCCGCTCGAACGCCTCCTGGCCCGCCTCGTCGGCCGCCCGGAACTCCACCAGCAGCGCGGTCGTGGTCCGGGGCAGGGCGGCCCAGTCCGCCGGAACGCCCGGCACGCTGACGGAGGCGCGCAGGGTGTTGCCGTCCATCAGCTCCACCGCGATGGCCCCCGCCTCGTTGAACCGGGGCACGGCGGCCGCGGCGGCGGTGAGGGAGGGGAAGAACAGCAGGGCGCTGGAGATCCGCCGGTCGAGCGGCAGGGTGTCGAAGACGACCTCGGAGATGAAGCCGAACGTGCCCTCGGAGCCGACCATCAGTCCGCGCAGGATCTCCACCGGCGTGGCCCCGTCGAGGAAGGCGTCCAGGCGATAGCCGTTGGTGTTCTTGATCGTGTACTTGGCGCGGATGCGGGCGGTCAGCTCCTCGTCCGCCTCGATCTCCGCCTTCAGCTCCATCAGCCCCGCGCACAGCTCCGGTTCGGCGTGGGCCAGCTCCTCGTCGGCGGCCGGGTCGGCGGTGTCGACGACGGTGCCGCTCGGCAGGACGAACGTGAGCGAGGCGAGCGTCCGGTAGGAGTTGCGGGTGGTGCCCGCGGTCATGCCCGAGGCGTTGTTGGCGACGACCCCGCCGACGGTGCAGGCGATGGCGCTGGCCGGGTCGGGGCCCAGCAGCCTGCCGTGCCGGGCGAGGGCGATGTTGGCCCGCATCACGGTCGTCCCCGGCCCGATCCGGGCCCGCGCCCCGTCGTCCAGCACCTCGACGCCGGTCCAGTGGCGGCGTACGTCGACGAGGATGTCCTCGCCCTGCGCCTGGCCGTTGAGGCTGGTGCCCGCGGCCCGGAAAACCACGTTCCGGTCCTTGCCGTGGGCGTACGAAAGGATCGCGGAGACGTCGTCGAGGTCCTCGGGGACCAGCACGACCCGAGGGAGGAAGCGGTAGGGGCTGGCGTCGGAGGCGTACCGCACGAGGTCGGAGATCTTCCATAGCACCTTGTCGGCGCCTAGCAGGGCCGTCAGTTCGCCGCGCAGCGGCTCCGGGGTGCCGCCCGCACTGCGGTCGGTGACCCGGTCGGGGGCGGGTTCCCGTGCGGTTCCGGGGCGCAGGGCTTCCGGGTCGGGCTCCAGCAGCGGCATGTCGGCTATCTCCTCAGCGGTTGGGGCGCGGTGTTCAGCAGTGGCGTTCCGGCATGCCGTCGACCAGGGCGGACAGCAGACCGCCGAGGACCTCGCGCTGATCGGCGGTCAGTGGGGCCAGGATCTCCTCCGCGGCGGCCCGGCGCGCGCTGCGCAGGGACCGCAGCGTGGCGCGCCCCTCGTCCGTGATCTCGACGCGGACCACCCGGCGGCTGTCGGGATCCGGTGCGCGGCGCACGCGGCCGCTCGCCTCCAGGGCGTCGACCAGCGTCGTCACGGCGCGCGGAACGACGTCCAGGCGCCGGGCGAGATCCGCCATCCGGGGGGCCGCCTCGTAGCCCGCGACCGTCCGCAGCAACCGGAACTGGGCCGGAGTGATGTCGATCGGCTCCAGCTGGCGGCTCTGGATGCGGTGCAGCCGGCGGGTCAGCCGCAGCAACTGCTCGGCGAGCATGCCGTCGGTGTCGGGAGAGCCAGTGGAGCCGGTTGAGCGGGAGGAGCGGGAGGAGCCGGGCGGACCGGGGGAATCGGGGGCGTCCATACGGGAACAATATCAGGACCTCGTTCATTGTGAGTATAGGTAACAATGAGCTAAGCTCTCCATGTGCGAGGGCCGGGTTCGCCCGGTCATGCCTCACGCCCGACGAAGGAGCCCATGAAGCCCGACGAGCCCACGTGGGCGCCCCCACCCGATGCCCACACCGCCCCCGCTGCCACCACCGATCGGCCGCCCGCCGAGGTGCGGCGCATCCTCCGCCTCTTCCACCCCTACCGCGGCCGGCTGGCCGTCGTCGGCCTGCTGGTCGGCGCGTCCTCCCTGGTGTCGGTCGCCTCCCCGTTCCTGCTGCGCGAGATCCTGGACACCGCGATCCCGCAGGGGCGCACGGGCCTGTTGACCCTGCTGGCGCTCGGCATGATCCTCACCGCCGTGATGACCGGCGTCTTCGGCGTCCTCCAGACCCTGATCTCGACCACCGTCGGTCAGCGCGTCATGCATGACCTGCGCACCGCCGTCTACACCCAGCTCCAGCGGATGCCGCTCGCCTTCTTCACCCGCACCCGGACGGGCGAGGTTCAGTCCCGCATCGCCAACGACATCGGCGGTATGCAGGCGACGGTCACCTCCACCGCGACCTCGCTGGTCTCCAACCTCACGGCCGTCATCGCGACCGTCGTCGCCATGCTCGCCCTCGACTGGCGGCTCACCGTCGTCTCGCTGCTCCTGCTGCCGGTCTTCGTCGCGATCAGCCGGCGTGTCGGCCGGGAGCGGAAGAGGATCACCAGCCAGCGCCAGAAACAGATGGCCGCGATGGCCGCCACGGTCACCGAGTCCCTCTCGGTCAGCGGCATCCTCCTCGGCCGCACGATGGGCCGCTCCGACTCGCTCACCCGGGGCTTCGCCGAGGAGTCCGAGCGCCTGGTCGACCTCGAAGTGCGCTCCAGCATGGCCGGCCGCTGGCGGATGTCGACGATCGGCATCGTGATGGCCGCCATGCCCGCCGTCATCTACTGGGCGGCAGGTCTCACCTTCGCGTCCGGAGCCGCCGCCGTCTCCATCGGCACGCTGGTCGCCTTCGTCACGCTCCAGCAGGGGCTGTTCCGCCCGGCGGTCAGCCTGCTCTCGACCGGTGTGCAGATGCAGACCTCCCTCGCCCTCTTCCAGCGCATCTTCGAGTACCTCGACCTCACGGTGGACATCACCGAACCGGAGCAGCCGGTCCGCCTGGAGAAGATCTGCGGCGAGATCGCCTTCGAGGACGTCGACTTCAGCTACGACGAGAAGAACGGCCCGACGCTGACCGGCATCGACGTCACCGTCCCCGCCGGCGGCAGTCTCGCGGTCGTCGGATCCACCGGTTCCGGCAAGTCCACTCTGAGCTACCTCGTGCCCCGGCTGTACGACGTCACCGGCGGCCGGGTCACGATCGACGGGGTCGACGTCCGCGATCTGGACTTCGACACCCTCGCCCGAGCGGTCGGCGTCGTCTCCCAGGAGACCTACCTCTTCCACGCCTCGGTCGCCGACAACCTCCGCTTCGCCAAGCCGGACGCCACCGAGGCGGAGATCGAGGCCGCGGCCCGTGCGGCGCAGATCCACGACCACATCGCCTCCCTGCCCGACGGTTATGACACCCTGGTCGGTGAGCGCGGCTACCGCTTCTCGGGCGGTGAGAAGCAGCGCCTCGCCATCGCCCGCACGATCCTGCGCGACCCGCCGGTGCTGATCCTCGACGAGGCGACCAGCGCGCTCGACACCCGTACGGAACAGGCTGTGCAGCAAGCGATCGACGCCCTCTCCGCCGGACGGACCACGCTCACCATCGCGCACCGCCTCTCCACCGTCCGCGACGCGGACCAGATCGTCGTCCTGGAGAACGGCCGGGTCGCCGAGCGAGGTACGCACGAGGAACTGCTCGACCGCGACGGCCGCTACGCCGCCCTGATCCGCCGAGACACCCAGCCGGCCCCGGTTCCGGTTTCCTGACCGCCCGGACCACGCCCAAGGGGACGCGGATTCCCGGACCACCCGCTCACCCGGGTCCGCCGGGCGCTCGACACCCTCGAACGACGGCGGTGACCGTGGATCCCGGGTTCACCGCACTGCCGCCCTTCACCGGGCCGGCGGCGGCGAACGGTTGAGTCGGACGGCGCCGCACACACGGCGGCGCCGCCGCTCCCGTGGGACGGGGAGCGGCGGCGCCGGGCGGAGCAATGGTCAGACGAGCCAACCCACGAAGTGGACGACGCCGGCAAGCAGGTTGGTCAGGAAGTTCATCTGGTCTTTCTCCTTGTACGTGGTGCATCTGTGGGACTGCGCAGTAGCGGCCTGCAGCCCGTTGACTGCGCTCTGCAATCATCACGCCCCGGACGGGTGAACGGCAACGAATCCTCTGACGATCACACGTTCCAGCGAACACCCGATCCCCTGTTCGTGTGTTCTGTATGTCGTGCGTTCTGTTCGCCGTGTTCAGGTCGCCCGGTACGGCGTTCGTGTCGCCGGAGCCGACGCCGTGGCCGAGCTACCGGCCGTGGCTCGTGCCCCGGGTTAACGTGCCCGCATGGTGAACGAGTCCCCGGACGCCCGGCCCCGTCGCAGACTCCGCCCGACCCGCCGCGGAAAGGTCGTCCTGGCCGCCGTCGCCGTGCTCGTCGCGTCGGCCGCCGTCCTGATCCCGCTGTCCCTGACCGGACCGGGCGAGGGCGGGCCCGAGAAGGCGCGCCCGCAGGGCACCCTGATGATCCCCGAGGGCCGTCGCGCCTCGCAGGTGTACGAGGCCGTCGACCAGGCGCTCGACCTGAAGCCCGGCAGCACGCGGAAGGCCGCGACGACGGTGGACCTCGCTCTGCCGGCCCAGGCAGAGGGCAACCCCGAGGGATACCTCTTCCCGGCCACCTATCCGCTCGACGCCGCGACCGAGCCCGCAGGCCTGCTGCGTTACATGGCGGACACCGCCCGCAAGCACTTCGGAGCGGACCACGTCACGGCGGGAGCCCAGCGCAACAACGTCTCCGTCTACGACACGATCACGATCGCCAGCATCGTCCAGGCCGAGGCCGACACCGCGTCCGACATGGGCAAGGTGGCTCGGGTCGTCTACAACCGGCTGCTCAAGGACATGCCGTTGCAGATGGACTCCACCATCAACTACGCCCTGAAGCGCTCCACCCTGGACACGACGACCGCCGACACCCAGCTGGACAGCCCGTACAACAGTTACCGGGCCAAGGGGCTGCCGCCGACGCCCATCGGCAACCCGGGGGAGGAGGCGCTGCGCGCGGCCGTCAGCCCCACGCCCGGACCCTGGCTGTACTTCGTCACGGTCGGGCCCGGCGACACCCGGTTCACCGACAGCTACGACGAACAGCAGCGGAACGTCGAGGAGTTCAACCGCACCCGCGCGTCCGCCGCCACGAGCTGACGGCCTCCGCCCGCGGAGCGCTCAGCCCCCGGAGACCGGGACGGCGACGACCGCCCCGGCGTCCCGGCCCGTCCGCTCGCCGTCGGACTCCCGGTCCGGCCGCTCCTCGCCGCTCTCCTCGCCCGTCTCCTTCAGCAGCCGCATGACCGACCGGACCGCCGCCCGGCCCGCCCGGTTCGCGCCGATGGTGCTGGCGGAGGGACCGTACCCGACGAGATGGACGCGCCCGTCGCGTACGGCACGGGTGTCCTCGGCCCGGATGCCGCCGCCCGGCTCGCGCAGCTTCAGCGGTGCCAGGTGGTCCACGGCGGGCCGGAACCCGGTGGCCCACAGGATCACATCGGCCTCGACGACCCGACCGTCGTCCCAGGCCACGCCGCTCGGCGTGATCCGGTCGAACATCGGCAGCCGGTCCAGCACCCCCTGCTCCCGGGCCCGCCGCACCGCATCGGTCATCGGCAGCCCGGTCACGCTGACCACGCTCCGCGGCGGCAGCCCCTTGCGCACCCGATCCTCCACCATCGCCACGGCCGCCCGCCCCCACTCCTCGGTGAACGGCCCCTCACGGAAGACCGGTTCGCTCCGGGTCACCCAGAAGGTGTCGGCCGCGTGCTCGGCGATCTCCATCAGATGCTGCGTACCGGAGGCGCCGCCCCCGACGACGATGACGCGCTGCCCCGCGAACTCCTCGGGCCCCGGGTAGTTCGCCGTGTGCAACTGCCGCCCCCGGAACGTCTCCTGGCCCGCGTAGCGCGGCCAGAAGGGCCGGTCCCAGGTGCCGGTCGCGTTGATCAGGGCCCGCGGGGCGTATGCCCCCTCGGACGTCTCCACCAGCAGCCGCCCGCGGCTCCCCTCCCGTACGGCCCTCACCTCCACCGGGCGGTGGACCCGCAGGCCGAAGCGCTCCTCGTACGCGGCGAAATACGCGCCGATCACCTCCGACGAGGGCCGGTCGGGATCGGCTCCGGTCAGTTCCATGCCCGGCAGCGCGTGCATCCCGTGGACCTTGCCGTACGTCAGCGAGGGCCAGCGGAACTGCCACGCGCCGCCCGGCCGGGGCGCGTGGTCCAGCACGACGAAGCCGACGTCCGGTTCCAGTCCGACGCGGCGCAGGTGGTGGGCGGCGGACAGCCCCGCCTGACCCGCGCCGATCACGACCACGTCCAGCTCGCGCACCCCAGAATTGTTCACGCTTCTACTAACTCGTCGGGGACCCGGGATCTTCCCGGACCCCCGACGAGCAGCACCGCGAGGCTCAGCGCCCCCCGGCGACCAGCAGGGGCGCTCCACCCGAAGCCGTGGCGGGCCGGGACCCGGTGCCGTTCGCACCCAACAGCGGGGACGCTGGCACGGTCGACAGCAGTCCGCGCCGAGCCAGCTCGGGGGTGACCCCCTCGCCGAACCAGTACGCCTCCTCCAGATGCGGATACCCGGAGAGAACGAAGTGCTCCACGCCCAGTGCGTGGTACTCCTCGATCCGGTCCGCGACCTCCGCATGGCTGCCCACCAGCGCGGTCCCGGCCCCGCCGCGTACCAGACCGACCCCCGCCCAGAGATTCGGGGCGATCTCCAGCTTGTCCCGCGAACCGCCGTGCAGCGCCAGCATCCGCTGCTGCCCGACCGACTCACTCTTCCCCAGCGCCTGCTGCGCCGCCGCGATCGTCTCCGGATCGAGGTCGCCCAGCAGCCGGTCGGCGGTGGCCCACGCCTCGACCGAGGAATCCCGCGAAATGGTGTGCAGCCGGATGCCGAACCGGACCGTGCGACCCTGCGCCTCCGCCAGGCCGCGAATCCAGTCGATCTTCTCCTTCACCGCGGCCGGCGGCTCGCCCCAGGTCAGGTAGACGTCGGCGTGGGCTGCGGCCACCGGCCCCGCGGCGGACGAGGACCCGCCGAAGAAGATCTCCGGCAGCGGGTCCGGCGGCAGCGCGGTCAGCCCGCCCTCCACCTGGTAGTGCGCGCCGTCGAAGTCGTACGGCTGCCCAGTCCAGACGCCCCGCACGACCGACAGGAACTCCGCGGTCCGCGCATAGCGCCGGTCGTGGTCCAGGTGGTCCCCGAACCGCCGCTGTTCCGCGGAATCGCCCCCGGTCACCACGTTGAGCAGCAGCCGCCCCCGGGTGATCCGCTGATACGTGGAGGCCATCTGGGCGGCGAGCACCGGGGAGATGACCCCCGGCCGGAACGCCACGAGGAACTTCAGCCGCTCGGTGTGCTGAGCGAGCGCCACCGTGGTCAGCCAGGCGTCCTCGCACCAGGTGCCCGTGGGCGTCAGCACGGCCTCGAAGCCCAACTGCTCGGCCGCCTTGGCGATCTGGACCAGATACTCGATGTCCGGGGCCCGCACCCCGCTCACCGGGGTGGTCCGGTCGCGTGTGATGCCGCCGTCGGTGTAGGCGTGCCGGTCGACGAGCGTCCGGCCGTCGCCCCCGGTGGGCAGGAACCAGTGCAGATGGACGTTCACGATGAGGCCTTTCCGTAGGAGCGCGGCGCGGTGGAGGAAGCGGGGAGGTCGCGGTTGAACCGGGTGTCGACGTAGCCCTCGAAGTCGAAGCGCCGGGGAATCAGCTTCAGCTCGGCGAAGGTGTCGGCGATCTCCTGCTCGGAGGCGATGGCCGCGGCGTCGATCGCGACCGGGACACGAGTGCCGTAACTGAGCTTCACGGCGTCCAACGCCACCTGGTAGGGCAGCCCGGTCTCCTTCGCCCAGACCTTCGCCCACTCCTCGGGGTGCTCGAAGACCCACTTCTGGGCCCGCTCCAGCCGGACGAGCAGGTCGCCGATGGCCTGCGACTTCTTCCCGTCCTTGAGCGACACGGGCGAAGCGACCTGAAAACCGAGGCCGTTGACGACGCCTTCGCCGGTGGTGAGGACCCGGGCGTCCGCCGTGCGCAGGACCTGCGAGGTGTACGGGTCCCAGATCGCCCAGGCGTCGACCTTGCCCCGGCTGAACGCGGCGAGCGCGTCGGCGGGCTGGAGGTAGTTCAGCTTCACGTCCTCGATCCCGAGGCCGGCCTTCCTGAGCGAGGCGACCAGCTGGAAGTGGGCCGAACTGCCCTGTGCCACGGCGATGGACGCGCCCTTGAGCTGGGTCGGCTTCTTCAGCGGTGAGTCCTCGGGCACCACGATGACCTCACCGGCCGACGAGCCGTGCGTGGCGCCGACGACGGCGATGTTGGAGTCGGCCCCCGCGGCGAAGACGGGCGGCGTGTTGCCGACGCCCCCGATGTCCACCGCACCGGCGCTCACGGCCTCCAGGAGAGGCGGTCCCGAGGTGAAGGTGGACCACTTGACGCGGTAGCCGAGGTCGTCGAGCTCTCCGGAGGCCCGCAGGATCGCCTCGTAACCACCCTTCTGATCGCCGACGTTGAGCGTGACGCTGCCCGTGCCGTCCGTGCTGCCGCCCGAGTTCGCGGAGGAGGAACCGCCGCACGCGGACAGGAGCAGGGCGAGCGGGAGGAGCAGGGCAGGCAGGGCACGGCGTTTCATGAGGCCTCTCCGTGGCGGGGGTGTGCGGATGCTGGGGCCGGGTTCTTCGTCGGTCCGGAACGGGACGGGGCGGCGGCAACGGACGGCTTCGCACGGGCGGCGGCGTCCGGCTCACCGCGGGCAGGGCCCTCCCCTTCGACGCCGCCAACGCTCTCCACGCCCAGTTCGGTCAGCAGGCGGGAGCGCAGGTCGGCGAACCCGGGGGAGCCGACCCCGCGGGGCCGGTCCAGGGCGACAGGCGTGTCGTACGCGATCCGCCCGTCCCGCATCACCAGCGCCCGGTCGGCCAGCAGCAGGGCCTCGTCCACGTCATGGGTGACCAGCAGGACGGCGCAGCCGCGCCGCTGCCAGAGCTCCGCGACGAGCTGCTGGGCCTTGATCCGGGTCAGGGCGTCCAGTGCGCCGAAGGGCTCGTCGAGCAGCAGCAGATCGGGCTCGCGCACCAGGGCTCTGGCCAGCGAAGCGCGCTGCGCCTCACCGCCGGACAGCGTCCTGGGCCACGCCCCGGCCCGCTCCGCCAGGCCGACCTCCGCCAACGCGCGCTCGGCGAGACCGCGTTCGGGCTTGCCGGGCAGCCCGAGCAGTACGTTGCGCCAGACCTTCTTCCAGGGCATCAACCGTGGGGCCTGGAACGCGACCGCACGCCGGCGCGGCACCAGGACGGTGCCCGAGATCTCCCGGTCGAGCCCGGCGAGCACCCGCAGCAGCGTCGACTTGCCGCAGCCGCTGCGCCCGAGCAGAGCGGTGAACTCGCCTGCCCTCAGGGTGAGATCGAGGTCATCGATGACCGGACGCCCGTCGAAGGCCCGGGTGAGCCCTTCGACCCGCACGGCGGCCTCCGGAGCGCCGTCCGGCGCGGCGACCGGCGGGCCGGGGGCAAGGTCGTCTTTCACTGGCCGGTGAAGGTCGGTCGCCATTGCAGCAGCAGCCTTTCGAGGATCCGGACGATGACGTCGGCGGTGAGGCCGAGGAAGGCGTACACGACGAGGCAGACGACGATCACGTCGGTCCGGAAGAACTCGCGGGCCTGGTTCATCAGGAACCCGATCCCGGCATCGGCGTTGATCGACTCACCGAAGACGAGCGCGAGCCAGGCCGTCGCCAGCGAGTAGCGCAGCCCGGTCATGGCCCCGGGCAGCGCACCCGGCAGCACCACATGCCGTACCAGCCCCCACCGTCCGAGCCCCAACGACTGGCCTGCTTCGATGAGTTGGGCGTCAACGCCACGGATTCCCGCGTATACGTTGAGATACAGATGAAAGGCCACCCCGAGCGCGATGAGGGCCACCTTCGGCGCCTCGCCGATCCCGAGCCAGATGATGAACAGCGGGATCAGCCCCACCCAGGGCACCGTGCGCAGCATCTGCACGGTCGCGTCGACCAGGTCCTCCCCGAGCCGTGACAGTCCCGACACGAGCGCGAGCACCGTCCCGACGACCCCGCCGAGCAGGAGTCCCACGACGACCCGCTGGAGCGAGACGCCCATCGCGGCGGGCAGTGTCCCGTCTGCCACCAGATCGGCGCCCGCCCGGGCGATGGTCCCGGGCGAGGCGAGCACATCGGGCTCCAGCACCCCGGTGGCGCTGGACACCTGCCACACCGCGAGCAGCAGTAACGGCCCCACCGCCCGCCGCACCCACCGCGGAGCGGCCCGCAGCCGCGACCGCCGGACGGACGCCGGAACGACCGCCTCCAGATCGGGCGGCGTACGGCTCGGCGCGGAGGATTTCTCCGGGGCAACGGACAGGCCGGGGGGTGGTGGCGCATGGCTGACGGTCATGAGGGCTCCACGGAAGGGCGCACGGATGCGGGGCGGGAGTTCGAGGAGAGGAAGGGGAGGGGGAGCGACACGAAGAAGTGAGGAGAAAGGGCGGCCACGGCCGCGGGCATGCCGGGACACCCCGTACCCAAGCGCCACGACCGACCGGGAGGGTCGTCGGTGGCGGCGGACGGCAGGAGTAACCACGGCGCGCTCAGCGGTCGCGCGGCGGCACGGAGCCGGGGGCGACTACGTGCCTAGGCGACCGACACGACTACGGAAGGGCGAACGACGGAGTACCGCAGGCACAGCAGTGCGGTGGGAAATGCTCCGGAAATCGCTGGGAACGTCAGCAGCCGCGACAACACGCGGCGGAAGCCACTCGCAGCAGGTCGATGTGACCGCGCGAAGTGAGCAGAGCTGATCGGAACATGACGCTGAACGTAGCCATCCGGTCGGAGCACGGTCAATGGTGTCTCGGAGCGTGGACGTGTCATCTCACGCCTGTGGGGCGAAGATGGAGGCATGTCCTCCTCCTTCACCACCACGGTCCTGAACATCACCACGGGCGCGACCGAAAGCGTCACGGACCTGACGCGCGCCTGCGAAGAGTTCCTCACCCGCACCGCGCCCGGCCGCGACGGCCTGCTCAACGTCTTCGTCCCCCACGCCACGGCCGGTGTCGCCGTCCTGGAGACCGGCGCGGGCAGCGACGACGACCTGCTGGCCACGCTCCACCACCTGCTCCCCGCCGACGACCGCCGGCAACACCGCCACGGCAGCCCGGGCCACGGCCGCGACCACGTGCTCCCCGCCCTGGTCCCGCCCCACGCCACGCTGCCGGTGATCGGCGGCAGGCTGGAGCTGGGCACCTGGCAGTCGGTCTGCCTGGTGGACACGAACGTCGATAACGCGGACCGTCAGGTTCGGTTGAGCTTTCTGGGCTGATCAAGATCACTCCCAGGGGGCGTGCCGTCGATTCTCCGTATCAGGCGTGCGCGAACGGAGAGAATTTTGCGTGGCACGGACCCATCCGCGATCGAGCGCCCCTAGGGCCTGTCTTCAAAGGTTGTTGATGGGGCATCATGTGGCGCATGGTGCGGCGACATGAGCTCTCGGACGAAGAGTGGGACGTTCTGTCGGGGCTGCTTCCGCGAACGGGCGCGGGGCGGCCCCGGCGAGACGATCGGGTGGTTCTGAACGGGATCGTGTGGAAGCTTCGGACCGGTTCGGCCTGGCGTGATGTGCCGGGGAGATACGGGTCCTGGCGGACGTTGTACACACGTTTCCGCAGATGGGCGCTCGATGGCACGTTCACGCGGATGCTTGAAGCCGTTCAGGCTCAGAGGGACGCGGCTGGAGACGTCGACTGGCTGGTATCGGTGGACTCCACGATCACCCGCGCTCATCAGCACGCGGCCGGCGCCCGTAAAAAGGGGCAAGCCCTGCAGAAGCGGCACACGCTCACGCCCTCGGACGATCCCGTGGCGGACTGACGACCAAGATTCACCTCGCCTGCGACGGCCGCGGCCGTCCGCTCGGCTTTGTCGTCACGGGCGGCAACATCAACGACTGCACGCAGTTCGAGCAGATCCTCGCGCAGATCAGGGTTCGCCGTCCAGGCCCGGGCCGACCGCGCAACCAGCCCGATCACCTCCTGGGCGACAAGGGATACAGCAGCCGAGGTATACGCAACTACCTGCGGAGACGTCGTATTCCGCACACGATCCCGGAACGCTCGGACCAGCAGGCGAACCGCCGCCGTCGTGGCAGCAACGGCGGCAGGCCGCCCGCTTTCGGCAAGGAGCGCTACAAGCAGCGCAACGTCGTCGAACGCTGCTTCAACGCGTTGAAGCAGTACCGGGCCATCGCCACCCGCTACGACAAAACCCGAGAATCCTACGAAGCGGCACTCACCATCGCGTCACTCCTGATGTGGATATGACCCTTTGAAGACAGACCCTAGGGCGTGTCTGACAAATGATCACCTGGTCGATTCACGAAGCCAGAGAATCAGCGAGACACAGGATGACTCCGGCGCGGTAGCGTGTGGCGAGCTTGTCGAACCTGGTGGCGATCGCACGGAACTGCTTGAGACGGGAGAAGCATCGCTCGACCACGTTGCGGTCTCGGTAGACCTCTTTATCGAAGACGGGTGGGCGGCCGCCGAGGTTGCCGCGTCGACGGCGGTTGGCGATCTGGTCGCGGCGTTCGGGAATCGTGGCAGTGATGCCCCGACGCCGCAGCAGGTGGCGGATCGCCCGGCTGGACTAGGCCTTGTCGCCCAGCACCCGCGTCGGCGTCGTGCGCGGGCGGCCCGTGACGATGCGTGGGATGCAGATCTCGTCAAGGGCCTGGGTGATCGCGGTGGCGTCGTTGACATTGCCGGGCGTGAGCACGATCGACAATGGCAGGCCCCGGCCGTCGACAGCGAGGTGGACCTTGGTGGTCAGCCCGCCTCGGGAGCGACCAAGGGCCTGGCGTGCCTGTGAGCGGCCCGGATCTTCCAGATTGTCCCGGCCTGCTGCCCCCTTTTGCGTGCGCCGGCGGCGTGCTGCTGGGCCCGGTTGATCGTGGAATCGAGGGCGACTGTCCATTCCACCCGGTCCATCGCGTCGTCGCGGACCTGGACGTGCTCCAACAGTCTTGCCCAGGTGCCGTCCGCCTCCCAGCGGGCGAACCGCTCGTAAACGGTCTGCCACGGCCCGTACCGCTGGGGCAGGTCGCGCCAAGGAGCCCCAGTCCGCAGCCGCCACAACACACCATTGACCACCTGCCGGTGATCACGCCATGGACGGCCACGTCCGTCCGCCTGCGGCAGCAGGGGCTCTATCCGCTCCCACGCCGCGTCTGTCACCTCGCCTCGAGCTGCCACAAGATTGATTATCGGACCGGCTATAAGGTCCTCCCTGTGGTGAATCATCAGGACGAGACCAGGGCGGCCTACGACGGAGTCGTTGAGCTGTACGCATCGCTGTTCGCAGACCGGCTGGAGACGCAGCCGTTCGCCCGGGCCATGATCAGCACTTTCGCCGAACTGGTGCGCGCGACGGGCAACCTGCGGGCAGCGGACGTTGGATGCGGGCCCGGACATCTGACGGCCATGCTGCACGAATTGGGCCTGGACGCCTTCGGACTCGACCTGTCCCACGGCATGGTCGACCACGCTCGACGGGCCAACCCGGCGCTGCGCTTCCAGGAGGCGCGGATGGAGTCCTTGCCGATCGAGGACGGCGTGCTCGGCGGCGTACTGGCCCACTACTCAATGATCCACACCCCACCGGACGAACTGCCAGAGCTGCTCGCCGAGCAGGTCCGCGTCCTGGCGCCGGGTGGCGTGCTCCTGGTCTCCTTCTTCGGGACCGACGGACCGGAACCGGTCCAGTTCGACCACAAGGTCGCACCTGCCTACAGCTGGCCGGCGGACCACCTCGCCGAACTGCTGACGGATGCCGGGCTCGTTCCTTTCGCTCGGCTGCTCCACGACCCGGCCTCCGAACGGGGCTTTCTCGACGCACACCTGCTGGCCCGCCGCCCATAGCTTCTGCCCGGCAAAAGGTGCGAGCTGGTCGGCGTGCCTCCGGACCGCCTACTCAATGGGCGCTCGCTGATTCGACAAGAATTGTCAGACAGGTCCTAGTGACCTGAGTCAGAGATTCGCTGGCAGTAGCTGGCGACCTTGTCGAGGATTTCGTCGGCGGTCTTGGTCCAGATGAAGGGCCGTGGGTGGTCGTTCCAGTCCGCGACCCAGGCCCGGATGTCGCGTTCCAGTGCTTGGACGGAACGATGGACGCCGCGTTTAAGCTTCTTCTGCGTGAGCTCGGCGAACCATCGTTCCACCAGGTTCAGCCAGGACGAACTGGTGGGTGTGAAGTGCAGGTGGAATCGAGGGTGGGACAGCAGCCACTTCTTGACCGCCGGTGTCTTGTGGGTCGCGTAGTTGTCGAGGATCAGGTGCACCTCGAGGCCGGCTGGCACTTCCTTGTCGACCTTGGCCAGGAACTTCTTGAACTCAGCTGCCCGATGGCGCCGGTGCAATGAGCCGATGACTTTGCCGGTCGCCACCTCCAGAGCCGCGAACAGGGTGGTGGTGCCGGCACGGATGTAGTCGTGGCTTCGGCGTTCCGGGACGCCCGGCATCATCGGGAGCACGGGCTGGGACCGGTCCAGGGCCTGGATCTGCGACTTCTCGTCCACGCAGAGGACCAGCGCTCTTTCCGGTGGATCCAGGTAGAGGCCCACCACGTCGCGGACCTTGTCGATGAAGAACGGGTCCGTGGACAGCTTGAAGGTCTCAGACCGGTGCGGCGCGAGTGCGAACGCCCGCCAGATTCGGGAGATCGCCGACTGCGACATGCCCGTGGCGGCAGCCATCGATCTGGTCGACCAATGGGTGGCGTTCTTCGGCCTCTCCTCGAGTGTCCTGACGATGACCCGCTCGACGTCGGCGTCACTGATCTTCCTCGGGGCACCGGGCCGCGGTTCGTCGGACAGGCCGTCCAGGCCACGTTCGATGAACCGCCGCCGCCAGGTGCGGACCGTGTCCGCGGCAACATTTAACCGGCGGGACACCTCCAGGATCGAATGCCCCTCGGCGCACTCTAGCACGATCCGCGAACGCTGAGCCAGAGCCTGGGCCGTCGAACGACGACGCACCCAACCCTCCAGCACAGCCCGCTGGGCATCAGTCACCGACAACGGCGGAATCTTCGGACCGGGACGACTCATGAACAACCAACGACGAACCTGCGACTCAGGTCACTAGGGCGGATGCGGCAAATGCCTGCTCGGAGTGCGGCGGCTGTCGCGCGGGAAGCCGGCGACGTCTTCCCCTGGACGCCGGCGCGAGAACGTGCTCACGGCGCATTCTGGTGAGCCCTCGCAGGACGTCGGCACGACGGGATTCCGAGTCTGAAACCGGCCGTGCCCAAGCCGACTGCCCTTCTACGGGTCTGGCCAGAATTCCCGGGTCACGCCTTGACGGCGCGCGCCCGGGGACTCCGGTGTGCCGGTTCCGGGTTACGGGCGGGGCCGGGTGGCGGTGTCGAGGTAGAACGCGTCGATGCTCTGGACGGCCTGCTCGAAGTCGTCCAGGTTGACGGGCTTGGTGACATAGGCGTTGGCGTGGCTGGTGTATGCGCCGGTGACATCGTCCGGGGCGTTGGACGTGGTGAGGACGACGACCGGGATGGCCTGCAGGTCCTCGTCGGTCTTCAGGATCTTCAGTAGGTCGTGGCCGTTCATTCGGGGCATGTTCAGGTCGAGGACGATGAGGTCGGGGCAGGCCTTTTCGGGGTCACGGAGGTGCTCCAGAGCGGCGACCCCGTCGGTGACCTGGACCAGGTTGCGGGTCCCGCGCTCGGAGAGAGCCTCTTCGATCAGCATGGCGTCGGCGATGTCGTCCTCGACGAGCAGGACGTCGAAGGGGCGTGCGGGGGTGGTCATCGTCGGTTGCTCCGTGGGTTTTTCGTTCGAGTGGTGGAAGAGGCCCGGCCAGCGGCGGCGGGCGCCTTGGCGGGTCATGGCGCAGGCGGCGCCGATCTGCGGGTAACCGGCCCCCGCGCGCGCGGCGTCCGTGGCCGCTTGTCGCTGAAGCCGCTCAGTGGCCTGCTGCAGCTGGTCCAGTACGTGGAGCAGGGTCAGCGGGTACGCCGGGTCGCCGGCTGTGAGCGGTGTCGAAGCTTCCTGCAGTTGGTGGGCAAGGTGCCGCGCGAGATCGCCGATTCTCGCGTCCGCGATGGCGGCTGTCTCCTCGGGGGTGGTCCGCATGGCGAAGTTCTTGCCTGGCATATCCGGCACTGTATGCCTCCGAACAGTCCTGCGACAACATGTGTTGTCGAGTGGGTCTAGAGTGTGCTGGTCGCATCCCACCGCAGGCGACTTGCACAGCGAGGAGTTCTCAGGATGACCGGCGATGAACAGCAGTCGCGTGCGCGGAGACTGTCCACATGGACGACCCGGCGCTGGCTTCGCGTGGGAGTGGCCGCGTCCCTGGTGATCCTGACCGTGCTCGGGGTGGCGGGAGCCTGGGTCCTGGGGCGGACCCAGTCGATCAGCAACAGCCTCACGGATGTGCGGTCTCCCTCACTGTCCACGGCGTTCCGTCTGGAAACGGCCCTGGTCAACCAGGAGACCGGCATCCGCGGATACGGCCTCACCGGCATACCCGAGTTCCTGGCTCCCTACCGGCAGGGGCTCGTAGAGCAGAAGGCGCACGGCAAGTCCCTGGAGGAGCTGCTCCGCGACGACGACGCCCGGCTGAATGACCTGAAGGCGGTGCAGGACGCTGCGGCCGGGTGGCAGGAAAGTGTCGCCGGCCCTGTCGCTGCCACGACGCCCGGCACGCCCTCCTCGGCGGCCACGGAACGGGTGGCGAACGGCAAAGCGGCCTTCGACGAAGTCCGCGTCGCCCTGGAGAGTCAGCAGGAGAGGCTGCGCGCGGACCGTGTTCAGGCCCGAGCGGACCTGCAGTCCACCGTGACCTTGCGGAACTGGGTGTTCAGCGCCATCGCGCTGGTCATGATCGCGCTGGCGGCTCTCGTCTTCGAGGGGCTGCGCCGTGGCATCAACACTCCCCTGGAACGCCTGGGAGCCGACGCCCGCATCATCGCCGCAGGTGACTTCGACCATCCCATCACGCCGACCGGCCCGGCCGACCTGCGGCGTCTGAGCGCTGAGATCGATTTCATGCGCCGGCGCCTCGTACGGGAACTGGCCTTCACCGAGGAGGCGCGGCTGCGTCTGGACGCGCAGGCCGCGGACCTCCAGCGCTCCAACGCCGAACTGGAACAGTTCGCGTACGTCGCCTCCCACGACCTCCAGGAACCGCTGCGCAAGGTATCCAGCTTCACCCAGCTCCTGCAGCGGCGCTACGGTGGCCGGCTCGACGAACGGGCAGACCAGTACATCGACTTCGCCGTCGACGGGGCAAACCGCATGCAGACCCTCATCAGTGATCTGCTCAACTTCTCCCGAGTGGGCAGGGTGCACAACGCCCACCAGAGCATCGATCTGGACACGGTGCTGCAAGAGACCCTGTCGGCGCTGAGTGTGGTCGTCGAAGAAGCCGGTGCGACGATCACTCATGATCGCCTGCCCAACCTGGTCGCCGACCCGAGCCAGATGGTCATGCTCTGGCAGAACCTGATCGGCAACGCCGTCAAGTTCCGCCGTCCGGGCGAGGCTCCGAGGATTCACATCACAGCGGCCCAGGAGGCGGGGCTGTGGCGGTTCACCGTCACCGACGACGGCATCGGTATCCCACCCGAGTACGCAGAGAAGATCTTCGTCATCTTCCAGCGGCTGCACACCAAGGACGTCTACAGCGGCAGCGGCATCGGCCTGGCGATGTGCAAGAAGATCGTCGAATTTCACGGCGGCACCATCGCCATCGACCCGGACTACCGCGACGGCACCCGCATCACCTTCACTCTGGCCCCCGAACCGCCGCAGATCCCCCGTCCCTCCGTCCTGCCGGAAGCCACGCGGAGGAACGTGGAACAGAGACGATGACAGCAGCCGTGGGACAAGCTCCACGCGCCCTCGGGCGGGCGGTGCCCGGGGGCAGGCTGTGAGCGGCCGGTCGAGGCTCGGGCAGACGCGGAGAAGCGTGTCCGCTCCGATGACGTTCAGTAGCCGTTCCGCTGCGCCGGAGGGGGCGACGTCACGCAGGTCGGCGTTGTGGTGTGCAGCCACGAGGAGTCGCCGGAAGGAGGCGGCGAAGACGCGGCCCGGCGTCCGGGCTCACGCTCTCGAGGACACCCACTGTTGTTTTCGGCCGCAGCAGTGGCGGATAATCGATGTGATCTTCGTGTGAGTGGAACGTGCGTGACCGGTGAAGGAGTGGGCGGCGTGGGTGGTGGAGTGGACTTCGTCGGCGGGCTGCGGGCCGACGGTCTGCCGGCGGCCCTGTCGGACCCCGTGCGGCTGGCGGCGGTGGCCGCGACGGGCCTGCTGGACACCGGTCCGGAGGAGGTCTTCGAGGACCTCGCGTCCCTGGCGGCGAGGGTGACCGGTGCGGGGCGGGCGTTCGTGACCCTGGTCGATGAGGAGCGTTCGTTCTGGAAGTCGTGTGTGGGTGTGGAGGCTCCGGCCCTCGAACAGCGGCAGAACCCGGTACGGGAAAGCTTCTGCTACTTCCTGGTGGGGCTGGCCGGGGATCCCTTCATCGTGGACGACGCCGCCGCTGACCCGCGTACGCGTGAGCATCCCTCGGTCGGGCCGATGAACATCGGAGCGTGGGCCGGCTACCCACTGATGAGCCCGGACGGGCAGGTGCTGGGGAGCTTCTGCGTCATCGACGACGCCCCGCGTACGTGGTCGCACAATGACCTGACCACGCTGGCCACGCTCGCCCGGTCGGTCGCGGCGGAAGTGCATCTGCGCCAGAGCCTGGCCGCCGCGCAGAAAGCCCAGCAAGTCTCCTTTGACCTGTCCCACTCTCTTCAGCAGGGGCTGCTGCCTCCGGCGCTCAGGCGGGTACCCGGCCTGGACGCGGCCGCCTCCTACCTGCCGGCTTCGGCCAGCGGCCACAGTGGTGTGGAAGTCGGCGGCGACTTCTACGACCTGTTCCACACCATCGGCGACACCTACGGGGCTGTGCTGGGTGACGTGTGCGGCAAGGGCGTGGAGGCGGCGAAGGTCACCGCGATGGCCCGGTACACGGTGCGCGCCGACGCCTGGCAGAGCGGCAACCCCGCTCTCCTGCTGGACCGGCTGAACAGCGCGATGCTCGCCCAGAGCTCCCCTCGCTTCCTCACCGCCGTCTACACCACCTTCCACACCACCCCGGGCGGCCTGTCCGGACAGATCGCCCTGGCCGGGCATCCACCGGCCCTCATCCGCAGAGCCGACGGGGCGGTGCGACAACTCGGCCGGCCCGGGACGCTCCTGGGGGTCCTGGAGCACATTCACCTCACTGACGTGGCCTACCAGTTGTTCCCCGGGGATCTGCTGTTGCTCTACAGCGACGGCGCATGCGAGGCACGGCCCCATCCCGGAACCGTCGGCGGGGACGCTCCCGGCGTGTTCGGGGAGGACGAACTGGTCGCCGCGCTGGCCGCCACCCACACGCTGGACGCCACGAGCACGATCAGGCGGCTCACCGACACCCTGGCGGCTCATCACGGTGGCTGGGCCAGCGACGACACCGCCCTGCTCGCCCTGCGTGTTCCCCCAGCCGTCTGACGGCACCCAGGACCTGTCCGGAATCGTCACGGCGATCGAACGGTTCGGGGTCTTCGTGGGTCTGGACGGGTACGTGAGGTGCGGTGCGCGTCAGCCGGGGTAGTCGCAGGCATAGGGCGCGCGGGTCTCCGTCGCGTCCCGGTGCAGTGGAAGGATCTTTATGTCGACAGTCCTCAAGGCCCCCGGCACAAGAAATGACATGACGGAAGCGCTTCCGCAGATCGCCGACCCGGGGAAGGTCTCTCCGAAGGACGCCCGTGCCCTGGGCAAGCTGTTCTTCGACCAGTTGCAGGTTCTCGAAGAGGGCACCCGTGAGTACCAGTACGCCCGTAACACGCTCATCGAGATGAACCTGTCGCTGGTCCAGTTCGCGGCGAAGCGGTTCCGTAACCGCGGCGACGGCCAGATGGAAGACATGATCCAGGTCGGCACCATTGGCCTGATCAAGGCGATCGACCGCTTCGAGCTGTCGCGCGAGGTCGAGTTCACGTCCTTCGCGATCCCCTACATCGTCGGCGAGATCAAAAGGTTCTTCCGCGACACCACATGGTCCGTCCACGTCCCCCGGCGCCTCCAGGAACTGCGGGTCACCCTCGCCAAGACCAAGGAAGAGCTCTCGACCAAACTCAGCCGGGACCCCACCGTCGCCGAACTCGCCGCGCACCTCGACATCACCGAGGAAGAGGTCATCGACGGCCTCATCGCCTCCAACGGCTACACCGCGGGCTCCATCGACCTCCCGCTCGGCGGAACCGAGCAGGGCCCCTCCGACAGCGGCACCAGCTACGCCGATATCACGGGCGACTGCGACCCGAGCATAGAACTGTTCGAGAACCTCCACGCCCTGGCCCCGCTCCTGGACTCTCTGGACGAGCGTGAACGCGGCATCGTCGAGATGCGCTTCGGCCAGGAAATGACCCAGGCCCAGATCGGCGAGCACCTCGGGGTTTCCCAAATGCACGTCTCACGGCTCCTCACCCGCCTCCTCACCAAGCTCCGCGAAGGCATGCTCACCCAGAACTGAGCCTCCGGCCCAGCCGAGCGGCCCCGCACACGCGGTCGAGACCTGCCCAAACACACCGCACTTCCTGCTCCGCCCGTCGGCATGGTCCGGCCGGGCGGGGTAGGCGGGGGACATGAGCCCTCAGGAACCAGATCCGACCGACCCCCACTCCGCCGACACATCCGATGACGGGCCGGGAGGGCAGACCTGTCGGCCGAACTCGGCGGCACACGCCCGCAGCGAAGTGGAATTCGCCCTCCACCCCTTGCTGTGCGCCCCCAACGCCCACTTCCGCGCGGCCCACCAAGGCGGAGTGGACGACGCCCTACTGGTCGCCTCGGAACTGATCACCGACGCCCTGACACACAGCGCACCCGAGGCGCCCTGCGAACTCACCTGCACCCTCGGCCAGTACGAGGTAACGATCAGCGTCACCGGGCCCTACGACACGGCCGCACGGCCCCACCTGCCATCGTCCCCTCTCGGACTGCCCACCGGAGCCGGGAGGCTGTATGGGCTGAGGCAGCGCATCGTGCACAAGATCGCTGACCATGTCCAGATCGCCCGGCGGCCAGGCGGAGGAAGGACCACCACCGCGATCATCCCGCTCACCGGGCCCTGAGAGACCTTGGTGCGTCAGCCAACTCTCCGGGAAGGAGAACGAGCTGATGGCGCGAAGGAGTGCCACGGTCGACCTACGCGCGCACTACCCCCGCTTGAGCCGCCGTGCGCCCCCGCAAGGCGATCCGCAAGGCGATGACGGTGGCAGGGGCTCGGTGCGCAGTGCGCAGTGCTATCCGGTCGGTCTGAGGTTGTCCTGACGGAGGTTGGCGGACCGCGAAGGCCGACCCGGACCGGCCTCGGGCGAAACGTTCGCGGATGCGGCGTGTCAGTTGGCGAGCGAGGCCCGCACGGCGTCATGAGCGGCCTGAAGCAGTTCCTGCTGCTCACTGTCCAGTCCGTGCGGCGACTTCTGGTGGCGGGTGACCGCGAAGAACGCGATCGGCCCCAAGACCACGTCCTGAGGTTCACCAAGCAGGTACATCATCTCGGCCCCGGTCCTGTTCCTGTTCTCCATGGTGGCCGGGATGAGCTCTCCGACGTACGCGTTGATGGCCGGCGTGCCTTCGATCATGATCCGGTCGACCAGCCCGCTGCCTGCTCGGGTGACGCTGTTCCGCATTTCGGAGGGCACGTCGTATGCGAAGGTGAGGGTGCCATCGGTCGAGAGGATGGCGTACCAGATCGGGCTCTCCGTCTCGGGCGGCAGATCGGCCCCGAGCCTGCTGACGGACTGCCCGAAGTCCCTCTGTTCCACAGCCCGATATGAAGCGAAGTCGGCTTCCATCTCGTCTGCCTGCCGACTGTTCACTCGCTGCTGCAGGGAGAAGAACTTTCGCATGGCTTCTGCCGAGACATTGCACCGCGCCTGCATACGAAGCGCAGTGGCGTACATGGCAGGGCGCGGAACCCAGTTCGGCAGCTCGTATTCCGGGGTGGGGCGGTCGCTGGCGTAGCCGATCCGGCGGACCAGGTTGGTGACTGCGGCAGCGGCGACCGAACCGGGCTTGAGGCCAGGGGTGCGCTGTCCCCATGCCACAGATCCTGCGGTGGCGCTCCAGGCGACGGCGACGAGTTGCTCCAGCGTGAACCCTGCGGCCAAGGCGTTCTTCACCGTCTCGTACGCGTCCGGCAGGCGGTGTTCCGGAATGGAGTCCTCGCGGTACTTCCGCTCGAGCAGGCCGTTGAGGTAGTCAACCACCATGTTGGCTTTGACGTCGACGAGTACCTTTTCGATGTCTTCCGGATGACGCTCGAGGTGCACTTCCATGGCAGCCTTGGCGTACTCGTTGTGCCCCTCCGCACTGCCCATCCATCGAGGCAGCGTCCAGGGAATCGACTTGATGTAGACCGCGCGCACAGAGTCGTCATCGTTGAACGACACAGCGTCGAGCGTGGCGGGCGGCGTGGGGACCAGCCAGTGTCCACGGTGCAATTCGAGGAGGGCTTCGGTGTCGCCGTCCGCTGTTCCGGTCAGCGTGTAGTCGAGCTTGTCGAACGGTCCGATCGCCTTCGTTTCGGCCTTCGCCATGATCTCCGTGATCGCGAGGAGGGCGAGTGCGGCGGGCGTGGAGGGAGGACCGGAAGCCGATGCGACTTCCTGTTCCTGCTCGAGCCATTCAATGGCGTTGGCTACCCGCCGGGCCTTACGTGCCTCCTCGTGCTCCTTCGCGGCTGCGGCTTCCTGCCGGCGGGCAGCGGTGGCCGCCGCGGAACAGTCAGAGCACACATAGCGCGCCGGAACAGGGTCGGTCGGCATGTCTGGCGTCCAGTGACCGGTCGCCGCCATCTCCGACCTGGAGTTCACCGTGGTCGGGGCGGTGCACTCCGGGCACAGCACGGTCAAGAGAGAGGCGTACGCAGCTCTTTGTACGGTCTTGTAGACCATGCTGGTCGACCCGAGCGAGGCGACAGGTCGGCTCCAGCTACCGGGCTGGAGAAACTCCCAGTAGCCCACGCAGAGAGCCCGCGTCTCCTCGTCCGCGTCCTCGGCGATGTGGATTTCGACGAGGGGGGTACCTGCGTCGGGGTACAAGAGCCGGGCCGGCTCCGTCCGCGCCGGCATGAGCTTGGCTGCGGCCGAGCCTTTCGCCTTCGCCCGTTCGCGCTTCCGACGTCTATCCCGCTTGCCCATGGTGTCCCCTCCACGATGAATCGTCAGCATATCGACGCCGTATGACGTGAAAGCCGCACTTGACACCAACACCTGTCCCACTCAAGTCCGTAACGGCGACGTGGAGATGGCATCGATGCCGCCCAGCCGGCACGGCTGCCACGGCCAGGGGGTGACAGGCCGGTGGAAGATCGGTGACCTGCCCGCCCTGGTCGTCGTCGATGCCGGCCATGACGTGACCCGTCTGGCTTTCCTGCTCGCGGACCTGCCCGTGGAGCTGCCGCACCGGATGCGTTCGGACCGCGTCCTGTACTTCCCGCCCGCACGGACGTGGCGGTCGCCCCCAGAGTTTGTCGCAGTAGGACGGGTGCCCCCACTCCGCGACCGTGAGGACGCTGCAAGAGCTTTTTTGCTGGTGTCTATGTATCGGTCCACCCAGCAGTGTTGGAATGCGACGCGTAGTTGTATCGGGTGTCGCGGTCCCATTCCTCACCGGTGAGGTGCCTGTAAGCGTTGTCGGGCACGTAGAGGAGGGCCTCGGCCCAGATGAGGTCGTTGGCGTACGGTGCGAACCTCTGTGGGTCGCGGAGCACGCTCTCGTACTCTTCACGGCCGGCTGCGACGACCGCCGCTCGGGTGTAGAGGAACTGGTCGCTCGACAGGTCATCGCCGTATTCCCTGCGGTCCAATCTGTACAGGGCCCAGGAGAGCTGCTCAGCGAAACCGATCACGTCGGATACCGGGCCGTTCGTCAGGTGGGCTGTCAAGGCGGCGGCGAGCTCATCCCCCTCGGGGTCGAGGTGCGAGTAGCTACACGCTGCGATGAGCTGCCAGAAGGCGTTCTCGTTCATGCCGGAGAGCATGGCGGATGGGTGTGACACACCAAGCCGTCAAACGCCCGCACCCGTTACTGGCACGTCCACCCGCTCACCGAGCGGGAACTGCGCGACCACGTCGCCCGGGGCGGGCTCTTCCCCGACGAGCGCGCCCGGGCCCTGCTCGACGCGATGACCGGGCCGACGGCCCGCGTTGGTGCCCGTGCCCGCTACCGCACCCGGCTGAGGCGGAAGAAGAGACCCCTGTGCGCCCAGCCCGTCCGGCGTAGTCCTGTCCAGACGCAGCCGGCGGCGATCCCGACCGCGAGGGCCGTCGCACCGACCGCGGACGGGAGCGCGGCCATCAGGGCGACGCCCATCGACACGACGACGAACCCGTCGAACTGCCAGGCAACGACACGCAGCCCGGAGAGGTCGCCGAACGGCGTGATGACGGGAAGGAGGAGTTCGAGTGGAAGATCCAGTTTCATCTCGCGCAGGAACCTGGCGCCCAGCGCCATGACCACGGACCCGGCGACAAGGAGGGCCGTGTCACCCAGATGCCCGCTGTGGTGGTCCCACCGGGCGACGACGGCGAAGCCACCTCCCAGGAGAGCACCGATCGTCCCCGCGACGACGGGCCAGGCCAGTGTGCGGGCAAGGGTTCCACCCCACCGTTCGCCGAACAGCGGAGCCAGGGTCAGCTCATCTCGCAGTCCGCGCCACGTCTCGCCCACCCACCCCGATCCCAGGTACACACACAGCGCCCCCAGCGCCCACAGCCACGGTGCCGGTCCGGTCCCCCGCCCGCCTGCCCCGTGCGTCAGCACGGAGGAGCCGAGCAGAAGGAGTGCCGCGCCCGCGCTCGCGCGCCCGGGTGTCCGCAGTGCTCGGATCGCACCCTGCGCGAGATATCCGCGCAGACGCCCGTCCGGACGGATCAGGGCCGAGGTGAGACCGGACGGCTCCGGCCGGTACAGATCCAGCGCGTGATGGAGCGTCCCGGTCCAGGCGTATGTTCGGGCCTGGGAGGCGCGGGCCGACTCGCGGGCGAGCCGGGCCAGGTCGACGGTGTGGATCGCCCGGAGGGCCGCCCGCCCCAAGGCCGCCGCGGTGGCCGCCAGCACTCCGGTGAGGAGCCACAGCCCCGTTCCGCTGTCCGGTGCCGTTCGGCTCACTCCGGCGACCACAACTGCCGCGCCCCCGACGGCGGAAGCCAGCAGGAGATTGTCGCGCATCGGCCGAACCTGGCCCCAGAGCCACGCGAACGCGGCGAGGGCGCTGAGCCCCACCCCGGACGCGAGGCCCTGCACCGCGGAATCGAGGTGATCGAAGAGGTCGGTCGCGAGGTACGACGCCGCGCAGGCCGACAGCAGCCCGATCGTACCGACGTACGTCAGTCTGCGCCGGGCGATCGTGCCGAGGTAGTGCGTCGGAGAGAGGTCCGTGGACATGAACACGTGCAGCAGGAACGGCTGGACCACCACCGGCCCCCAGAACCGCCCGGCGATCTGGGCCCCCCAGCACACCGCCACCGCGAGCGCGCAGACCCAGGGCGCCGCCTCCGTGAGAGAGCCCACGGAGACCGGTGCGGGCGAGGTGCTCCGGGCGTGGACCACCGGCACCAGGTAGAACGCGGCGAACAGGGCGACGAGGTAGAGGGTGTACGCGTGCCCCCGCACCGTGCCGCGGTCACCGCGGCGGGCGTAACGCTGCCGTACGGCACGGACGCGGTCCGCGGCACCGGGCTCGGTTGCCGCGGACGTGTCCACCGTCATCCCAGCTCCACGCGGCCGTCACGCGCCTCTACCAGGGCGGGCTCATGGGTGGCGACCAGGAAGGCCGTGCCCTCCTCCGCCCGCTCCGTGAGCAGGGTCGCCAGGAGTTCGACGCGGTCGCCGTCGAGGTGCCGCTCGGGCTCGTCGAGCAGTACCACGTCAGCGGGGCGCACCAACGTCAGCGCAAGGCTGAAGAGTTGAAGCTGGCCGGAGGAGACCTGATGGGGAAAGCGCTCGCCCAGCTGGGACAGTCCCCATCGCTCGATGACCTCTTCGGCGGCTTCGGCGGTCGTCGCGCTGTTGCCGTACCAGGAGGCTGCGACCAGGGTCACCTGCTCGCGCAGTGTCATGTCACGGGCGAACGGGATCGCGTCGACCAGGGAAGCCACGAGACGTCGGTGCCGCGGATTGGCCATGTCGGCGGGTTCGCCCCGCACCGAACACGAACCGGCCGTGAGACTCCGACTGCCCAGGAAGGCCCGCAGAAGCGTCGTCTTCCCCGACCCGTTACCACCGGTGAGGCACCAGACCTCGCCGGGCATCACGGCGAACGAGGTCGGCTCCAGCAGGGTGACGTCGCCCAGGGCGACCGTGGCGTCCTCGGCCGCGATGATGGGAACAGCGGTCACTTCGCCTCCTGAACCACAAGCACCTCTCGCGGACGTGCAGTTTATGCGTCGCCCGCGTACGACCCGTCGACGCCCGTCCCCACGATGGACTGGGCTGGATGGCGGCGTTCAGGGCCGATGTCGTTCGCGAACTGCTGGTGGTGCCCCGGGTGTTTGCCGGCCGTCACCCGAACCGGACACCGGCCGACTTTCCTCCTGGTGGCGTTCTGGTCCGCGATCCGGCCCTGTTCGCGTCGCCGCCCTGTCTGCCGTGCGCCCTCCGGCCGGCCGGCCGGCGTACGGTCTCGACGCCCCCCGTCACTACCGCCAGCGGGTTCCAGGCGCGCTGCCGTCCGAGAGGGCGGGAATCCACCGCTTCTCGTCGGACGTCGGCCGTAGGCTGTCGCGGGAAACAAGGGGAGACGATGATTGACTACCGCAAGGCAACCGTTCCGGTATGGACGCTCGCGACCGGTGAGACGAAGGCGCCCGCTTGGGCCGGGGACGGGCCGATGACGGCTGAGCGCCTGGGCGAACTGCGCGGCGTGCTGGCCGTTCTGGCCGACGAGCCGATCGCCACACTTGAGGTACATCCCCTGCCCGACAAGCTCGACCGCGGCCGAGGCATCCCGCTCGATGCCGTGAGTCCCCTGGCACAGCATCTGTCACAACTTGTCACGCAGACAGCGCGGAACTCCTCCGCGGCGGCCTCCGCGACCGCTGCGGGCGAGAACCTGTATCGCATGGTGGTTCCGGCGAAGGTCGCCGCCCAGTTCGGCCAGGGCCTCGTTTACTCGATGCGGGCGAAGGGAGTGGCCGGTGGCATCCACGGTCCCATCGTGAACTCGACGGGCATCGTGGCCAACGCGACGTTCGTTCCGGTCGGTGGAGCGGCGGCAGCGGGAGCCGTCGGTGGGGCCGGTGCGACAGCCGGTGTCGCGGCCACCGGCAGCGCGGCGCTCACCCTGGCCGCGCCACTGGTGCTCATGGCCGTAGCGGTGGGGGTGAGCGCGCATGCCGACCGCCAGCGCCGACAGGCCATCGAGCACATAACAGAGCTGCTGGAGCAACTGCACGAGGAGAAGCTCGACGACGAGCACAGCGAGCTCGACGGCTGTCGCGACGCCATCGATAAAGCCACCGCCATCCTCCTCGACCAGGGCAAGCTCGGGGCCTCACTGGGGCTGGACTCGGCTGTGCACGCCATCAACACCGCGTTGGGCGCCGCTGACCGCCGCCTCGACCGGTGGCGTAACGCACTCGACAAGCTGCCCGTCGGCGAGGCCGTCGAGATCGGCACGCTGACCAAGTCGTTCCCCGGCGTCGACGACCGGGGCGGGCGGTTCCGCGCGCACCTCGAACTCGCCGCCCTGGCCCTCGCGCTGAAGCGGCGGGTCATCGTCCTGCAAGCCGTCGAGCACGCCCAGGGCGACCCCGGAAACCTCTTCAAGAGCTTCACCCGCGCACTCAAGCGCGACCAACAGCGCCTCGACGAACTGGAGTCGGGTATCGCCGGTGTCCTCGTACGCCTGTCGGCGCTGGAGCTGGCCCGCCCGAACGGTTTGCGACCCGTGTTCACGCCCGGTGAAGTCGATCGCCTGATGCGCGCGACACACCGCATCCACCAGTTGGGCGACGGCGTCACGGTCGACCCCCGAACCACGGACGTCGCGATCGAGATCGCCCGCGACAGGGACGGCTCGGTGGTCGTGTTCCCGGCGCTGCCGACCTAAGCCCTGTCGTCCCGGGCTCTGCCGGTACGGTGATCGCCTGCCGCGTGGAAGGTCCATGCGTCCGGCCGCCCCGTGCGAGGGATGCCGGTGGCGAGCGATGGGACCGTGATGAGCGAACTGACGAAGCCCGGAGTCGAGGTTCCGGAGGGTGAAGCGCCCACCGAGCTGACGATCCGGGACCTCGTGGTGGGAGACGGGCCCGAGGCGCGGCCGGGCCGGGTCGTCCAGGTTCACTACGTAGGGGTCACGTTCGCTTCCGGAAGGGAGTTCGACTCCTCCTGGGAACAGGGCCGGCCGTTCAAGTTCGCCGTGGGCGGCGGCAGGGTCATCAAGGGCTGGGACCGGGGGGTCAGGGGGATGAAGGTCGGCGGCCGGCGCGAGATCATCGTTCCCCCGCGTCTCGGCTACGGCAAGCAGTCGCCCTCGGCGTCGATCCCGGCGGGCTCGACGCTGATCTTCGTCGTCGACCTGCTCACCGTCGTGGGCGGGCCCGCCGTGGCTGGGTCCGGCCCGACCGGCTCGGCCTGACAGGGTGCTCCCGAGGCGCCGCGTCCCGTTCTGCGACTGCCGGTGGGCTGGTGGCAAGGACCGGGCACCGGCCCTGTGGTCCCAGTCCGCCAGGCGGCCGACGCCTGATCCTTGCACGGGGACGCGCCCTGTCAGCGTGAACCACTACGCCGGACCGGACCGGACCCGCACGGGCGCTCCCGGCACCACCCGCATGCCCAGTCCACGCACCCGGTAGATGCACCTGTCGTCGCCCCACAGCGACGCGTCCGCCACGGCGTAGGGACCCCGTGCGTCCGTGCCGCTCTCCACGATGTCCATGTCCACCCGGATCAGCCGGTTGGCCGGGGTGATCTGGCCGCGGTACGTCCAGGTCGCCTCGCGGCCCGGCAGCACCGGTTCGAACCCGGGGGCGACGAGTCCGTCGGCCGCGCCCTGCTCCAATAGGTGGTACTGGAGCAGTTGGCACATGGCCTCGATCCCCAACGAGCCCGGCTGCACGGGGTCCTGGAAGAAGTGGGCCTGGAAGAACCAGGCGTCCGGGCGGACGTCCTTCTCCGACCGCAACCGGCCGAGCCCCTTGCTTCCGCCGTCCGGCCAGTAGCCCGTGATCCGGTCCAGCATCAGCAACATCTCGCCCGGCAGGCGCGGTTCGCCGGCGCAGTACCGGTCGGGGCGGGAGGTCAGATCGACGACGGGTCCGCAGGGCTCGTCGAGCCGGGCCCGGTCCCCGGCCGAAGTCGCCAGCCCCTGCTGGTCGTCGAAGGCGGACCGGGGGAAGTAGCCGAATACCGTGGAGAGTTCGAAGAGGGGTACGTCGTCGGCCGTGCACGTCACCCGGAAAGAATCGATGATCATGTCCTCGCTGCGCGAGACACGGGTCAGTTCGGCCCTGGTGCGGACCGTACGCGTCGCCGGGGTGACCTCGCGGGTGACCGTGCCCGACCCGTCGAGATTGCGGAACAGCAGGTCCGCCTCGCTGGTCGTCGCACTGCCGACGTACGAGGCGAGCCAACCGCAGGGCTGGAGCGCCGCCTCCATGAGGACGGCGAACGGCATGACGCGGCCGCCGTTCTGCTCGAAGTACCACGCCCGGTCCGGCACGTCGTACTCGGCGACGACGACGCTGCCCTCGCGCATCCCGCCCTGCGGACCGTCCACCGACACGATCCGGCTCATGAAGTGATAGGGCGGGCCAGGAAGCCGCGCCACCCTGCGGGTGCCGTCGAAGGGCTCGTACATGGCGCCGAACGCCTCGCTCGGCCTGCCCCACGCGCACGCCAGCAGCGAGGCGTGGTCAAAGGCGAAACCGTCGGCCGCCACCGCCACCGGCTTCTCCTCCCGATGTCCGGTCAGCCCGCCGAGACGGGGCAGGGGCACCGGGGCCCCGTCGGTCTGGACGGTGGGCGGGCCCGCGTGCCGCCAGTGCGACAGCGGCCAGTCGGGGACCAGGCGGAGGGCCATGTCGGTGCCCAGGAACGCCTTCCGTCCGTCCACCGAGCCGAGGACGTCGGCGTGGAGCGTCGGCACCGGCCCGGCCGAGACGCCCCGTACGAACACCTCGTAGACGACCCTCCGGTTCTCCGGGGTCGCCTGGCCCCGGCACATGGCCCTGGAAGGCTGCTCGTCGACCGTCTCGAAGCGCCAGCCGTCCCGGTCGACGGTGAAGCCCATGGCCGTCAGGTAGAACGCCATCGCCTGGAGGCCGCCCTGCAACATCAGGGTGCCCGGCATGCAGGGGTCGTTCTTGAAATGGCCGGTGAAGAACCAGTCGTCCGGGGACAAGGCGGTCTCGGCCCGCAGGTACCCGCGCCCCCACGACCCTCCGGCCGGGTCGAACGCGGTGACCTCGTCCAACAGGCGCAGCCGTTCCTCGTCGAGCCGGGGTGAACGGACGTGAGCCGCCGTCGCCTCCCAGCCGGGCCCGAAACAGTCCCCGGGCCGCCCCAGCGTCAGGGCTCGCACCCGGTCGGCGTCGAAGCGGGTCCGTTCGCAGCGCACGGCCGGCGGGTCGAGCGGCAGGTCGTCCCCCGGCACGCGGCCGGCGGGATCCCAGCGCACACCCCCGCTGCCGGCGAGCTCCGCGGGGGTGAAGAACCCCGCCTGCCCCTCGCGGACACTGAGTCGCAGCTCGCCGTCCACGTAGCAGTCGTAGTGGAAGAAGGCCAGCCGGACCCCGTCCGCCTCCGCGTGACCGTCCAGATGGATCTCGAAGCGCAGGGTGTCACCGGGGCGCGGTGGGCCGCCGTGGAACGTCACCTCGCAGCCGAGCAGCCGGTACGCGCGCTCTCCCCGGTTCAGCAGATCGATGCCCAGCCAGCTGAGCAGGAGCAGGTCGGCCTGGCCCGCCTCGATCAGCACGCCGGCCGGCACCCGCCCCGTCGCATCCAGGTACCAGCTGTCGGGCAGGACATCCGTCTCCGTCCAGATCCTCCCGTCCGTGCGGACCGGGCCCGGCAGGACCAGCGCTGCCGGCACCGCGTCGATGCCGGTGACCCGGTCGGCGAGCAGCATGGGCGGCCCGGGCATCCGGGTCTGTACCGCGTAGCCGTCCTGCTCGGCGAAGAGCGGACCGAACAGCGTGGAGATCTCGCGGGAGGCGAGGTGCTCCAGTTGGGCCCGGTCGAACGTCGGCCCGGGCCGACAAGCGTGCCCGGGCCGGGTCTGCTCCGGCTTCGGTTCCGGAGCCCGCACGGGCGCCGGAGCCGTGGAGGGCGGCGGAAGCGGAAGGGGACGTACGGGGGCGGGTACGGGCTGCCCGGGTCCCGCCGCGCCCGCTGCGGTCAGCGCCCGGACGGCGAGCGCCGACACGCGCAGGAACCGCCGGTGGGATTCGGCGTGCGCGGCCATGACCTCCTGGTGCAGCGCGGCGACCCGCAGACTCTGCCGGGCGACCACGCCCCCGGCCCCCGCCTCCCTCGGCTCACGGGCGTCGTCGGCGGGCAACCGGGGCCGCCGTACCGGTGCGGCGGGGGAGGGCACGGCGGCGGCCGGGGCGGGGAGGCGCCTGGTCTGCTCGTGCGCCGGGGCGGGGAGGTGCCCGGTCTCCTCGTCCGACGCGGCGACCACGTGGCTGGGGTCCCGGCCCGGCGAAGCGGGGGGACCGAGGGTGGTCTCCGGCACCGGGGCGAGTTCCGGGGCCCGGGGCAGAACGGTCACGGCGCGCTCCAGGGGCGGTAGGCACGGAGAGGGCGGTACGGGAACGGTGACGGTGGGGCCGGGCCGCGGAAGGCCGGTCGCGGCCCCGGCGAGCCGGGCGAGCAACGCGTCGGTCCGCACCGGCACCCCGGCCACGACGAGTTCGCCCACCGCGTGACACAGGTGCCGCAGGCTCGTGTCACCCGGAGTGTCCAGCGCGACGGCCACGTGCTCCCGGTCGCCGAGCACCCGTTTGATCCAGCCGGTGCACAGCCTCCGCGGGCCGTGCTCCACGAAGACCCGGACACCGTCCGCCCACGCCTGTTCGATCGTGGCCGCGAAGTCGATCGTGCCGAGCCCCTGCGCGGTGAGCGCCTCGGCGGCCCGCTCGGACGTCGGCCGGTACGCCCGGCCGGAGGCCCCGCTGTAGAAGCGAACACCGGGCACCTCGACCGTGGGGCGGCGGTGGGCCTCGTGCCACACCTCCCGGACCTCCGCCAACTCCGGTGCGTGGGCGGCCATGTCGTAGTCCAGCTCGATCGCCCGGTCGGCACCGATCCTGGCCACGACCGCCGCGCACGCCCCGGACTCGCCGCCGATGACGCAGACCCCGGGCGCGTTCACCGCCATCAGGTGGACCGCCCGCTCCCCGGCGAGCTCCGCGCGAACTGCCGCCAGGGGCGCGGCGATCAGATGGCTCGACCACCGGTCGCCAGGGATGCCCCGCTGCCGCCAGTAGCGCCGGACCGCCCGCAGCTCGCCCGCGAGTTCCGTGGTGAACAGCCCGCTGGCCCGGGTCGCCTCGTAGAGCCCCGAGGCGTCCGGCCAGGCCCCCAGCGCGACCAGCGCCGTCGACTCGCCCGAGGAGTAGCCGATCGCGGCGTCCGGCCGCAGTCCGAGCACCTCGCGGCTGAACACGGTGTGCAGCGCCGCCAGTTCGGCGACGGCCCAGATCTGGCCGAGGACCCCGGGCTCGGTCCCGGACCGCAGGCGCGCACCCACCGCCCCGTGTCGCTCACGGACCCGCTCGCCCAGCGACGGCAACGCCAGGGCCAGCTCATGGCCCATCCCCGGATACGCGGCCGAGCCGTTCGTGTACACGAAAGCGGTCTGCCCGACGACCGGCCCGTCCCGGTACGACACGTCCGCCGGGCGGGCCCCGCCCTCCGTCAGCCAGCGACGGGCCGCGTCACCGCGCTCCTGGCACGTGGCGTCGCCGTCGACCACGAAGGCCAGCCGGGCCGGGCCGGCCGAGGACTCCCTACCGGCCTCCAGCGCTGCCAGCACCGCCCGGCGGTCGGTCCCGGAGTAGACGTGCAGGCGCGGGGCGGGGCCCCGCAGCCACGGCCGGGCGTCCCCCGCGCGCAGCCGTACGCCTACGGCGGGCCCCTCCATCGGCGTGACCACGGCCCGCGCGGTGTGGGCGACGGCCGCTGTGTCCGCCGGTCCGCCCGGGCGGGGTACCGCGCGGTGCTGGAGCGAGAGTGCCGCGACCGCGACGGAGACCAGCCCGGACGCGGCATGGGCACGCCCGAAGGCGGCCGCCGGATCGAAGACCGCGTCGGGGCCGTCGCCGATGACCATGTCGGGTTCGCCGGTGGCCTCGTCGTCCAGCAGGGCCACGACGCTGTCGCCGTCCCCGCGCGCGGCGTCCAGGGACTTGAGGACCAGGACGACGGCCGCGTCCCCGGGCTCCTCGTCGCGGCCGAGATCCCGCAGGGCGGCCCGGTGGACCGCCTCGCAGGACAGGTCGGTGGCGCCGACGAGGGCGGCGTCGGCCTCCCCCGACCGAATGGCCCGAGCCGCGATCCCCAGTGCCACCAGCCCGGAGGCCTCCTCCGCCGAGACCGTGAATCCGGGTCCGGCCAGGTCGAGTTGAGTGCTGATGCGGTTGGCCGCGAGGTTCGGCATGCTGCCCACCACGCCCTCCGCCGTCATGGCCGGGGCGAACGCCTCCCGGGCGAGGTCCGCCGAGGCCGCGTCGACCGGCGTCCCCGACTGCTCCAGCCAGTGCGGGATCCGCCAGCGCGCACCCGCGCGCGCCACCTCCGGGTCCACCCCCGTACCGACGACCACCATGGTCCGCTCGCGGGGCAGGCTCACCGTCCGGGCGGCCTCCCGGGCGGCCTCCAGCACCAGGAGTTGGTGGCGTACGGTCCGCTCCAGGGCCAGCGGCGGGAAGCACAGGTCCGTCAGCTCCACGGCGATCTCCGCGACGGGGCCACGCCGTTCGCCGCCCAGCACCGCCCGGCGGAAGTCCTCCAGCGACGTCCCCTCGCCCACCCGGGCTCCGACGGCGACGATCGCCACCGTCGTACGGTCGCCCGGCGCGGCGGGTGCCGGAGCCGGGTCCGGGGCCTTCGCTGCCGGTCCGGGGGGCCGCGTGCCGCCCGTCGACCGGGGCACGGTGGGCGGGGGAGGGCAGTCCGGGGCGTCGACGATCAGATGGGCGTTGGTTCCGCCGAACCCGAAGGCGCTGACCGCCGCCCTGCGCGGCCCCACCCACTCCTCGGCCGCGGCCAGCACCCGCAAGGGCGTGCCCGCCAGTACGTCCAGCGGTCGTCCGGCGCCGAGCGTCGCCGGACGCACCCCCGCCCGCATCGCACCGAGCACCTTCAGCAGTCCCGCCACACCCGCGGAGGCCAGCAGATGCCCGATGTTCGATTTCGCCGAACCGATGGGAACGTCGTCGCCGGCCCCGAAGACCCGGGCCATGGAGCGCGCCTCCACCGCGTCCCCGACCGGCGTCCCCGTGGCGTGGCACTCGATGAGCGACACCGACCCGGGAGCGACGCCCGCCCTCTCGTACGCCAGGCGCACGGCCCGTACCTGGCCCTCCTCCGACGGGCTGATCAACCCGGAACCGCGCCCGTCGTTGGACAGCCCCACACTGCGGATCACACCGAGCACGGGCAGGCCGGCGGCGTGGGCGTCGGACAGCCGTGTCAGGGCGACGAACCCGGCGCCCTCGCCGTGCACCAGCCCGTCCGCGTCCCGGTGGAAGGGTCGGCTGCGCCCCGTGCGGCTGGTCGCGGACAGCGCGCAGAACCCCACGTGCAGGTAGAGGGGATCGGGGCGGCTGACCGCACCGGCCACCATGAGATCCGCCGTGCCGTCGTGCAGCCGGTCGCACGCCAGCTTGATCGCGTACAACGAGGACGCACAGGCGGCGTCGAGGGACCACGCCCCGGCCCCGAGCCCGAGGGCGCGGGCCGCGAGCCGGGCGGGCAGCCCGGAGGAGAAGCGGTTGCGGGCATCGGGCCGGGTCCGCCGCTCACCCGCCGACAGGGCGTCACGGAGCGAGGGGGGTTGCGCGGAAAGCCATACGTGTTCGGCGAAGGCCGCCCCGGCGGACGTGGGGTACGACAGGTTGCCCAGCACCAGACCTCCGCGCGGCAGCGGGCCCTCGTGCCCCGCCTCGGCGAGCGCCTGCCGCACCCCGTACAGGACCCAGTGGAAGAGCGGGTCCAGCGGTGCGATGCGCTCCGGGGCGAGGCGGAAACCGGCCGGGTCGAAGACGGACTCGAACCCGTGGACGTAACCGCCGACGTCCGTCCAGGTGCGGTCGAGGTGATCCTCCACCGAACCCATGGCCCACCGGCGCGGCAGCCGCCACCGGCCCTCCGGGGCTGCCGACAGGCTCGTGCGGCCGGCGGCGATGTTCTCCCAGAACGTGTCCGGGTCCAGCGCGCCGGGCAGCACACAGCCCCGGCCGACGACGGCGATCGGTTCGAAACGCATACGGGTCTCACTTCACGGCGGAGCGCGGCGGGCCGGGACCAGGAGGGGCGGGGCCGGGCGGCGCGAGGTGCGGAGGGGGTGGAGGGGTGAGGAGGGCCAGGGTGGGTCAGGAGGGGCGGACCACGAGCTCGACCCCGATCAGCTCCACGAGGACGGACCCGTCGGCGGCGATCAGGGCCGCGTCGCAGCGCGCCCCGGTGTCGTGCGCCGTTCGTCCCCGCACCACACAGCGCACGGCGCCGTCCACCGCGCCGCGCCGGTGCACCCTGCACTCGGCGACGGCCATCGGCAGCGTCGCAGCCCCGAGCACCTTCTCGCCCCAGAGCAGGGCGAGTTGCAGCGCGCCGTCCACGGCCGCCGGATCGAGCGGACCCTGCTCGTCGGCCCAACCCAGGGCCCGCAGGCCCGCGACGGTCGCCTCCGCCCCGTGCTCCGACAGGCCGCGCACCGTGCGCAGGGAGTGGAACCGGGGGCCGTGGAAGAGGACCTCCCCGTCATAGGGCGTGGCCCGGTCGAGAGGCTTCAGACCGTCCGGGGTGTCCCACGCGAACGTGCCGGGCTCCCCTGTCCCGGTGTCCCACGCGGTCGCGTCGGGTTCGCCTGTCCCGGTGTCCCACGCCTTCGCGTCGGGTTCGCCTGTCCCGGTGTCCCACGCGGTCACGTCGGGATTCCCGGCCCCGGTGTCCCACGCGGTCGTGCCGGGCTCCCCTGTCCCGGTGTCCAGCACAGCCCGGAAGTGTGCCAGGCCGTCCTCGCCCCGCAGCTCCGCGTCCAGACCCGACGGGGCACCGGGCGCGCCCCTGCTGCCGAGCACGGTGAGCCGGTGGCCCGGGCCGGACAGCTCCGGCAGGGCGTACTTCTGGTACACCCGCAGATCACGCAGGACGAGCCGCCCGGCAGACGGCAGCCAGGCCGTGGCCGCGCCCGCGAACCAGTTCAGGACCAGGGCCACGGGCAGCACCGGAACACCGGCGGGCGCGTGGTCGGCCAGCTGCGGCAGGGTGTCCGAGCGGACCAGCACCTGCGCGCGCCGCAGGTCGCCCGCCGGGGCCAGGGCGGCCGGATCATCTCCCGCCGCCAGGACCACACGGGCCTCGCCGGCGTCACCGTCCACCTCGGCCGTGAAGGCCGCGGCCCCCTGGGCCAGGGGGATGAGCGGAACCCCGGACCGGCCGAAGTGCGCGGCCAGGGCCGGGGTGACCATGCCGCCCTGCCAGGGCCCCCAGGCGACACACCGCACCAGGCAGCCGGGCCGACGGGCCTGCTCGGCCGACGCGACCTGGAGGAGGACCTCATTGGCCATCGCGTAGTCGCTCTGCCCCGCGTTGCCGAACACGGCGGCCACCGACGAGAACAGGAGCATCGTGTCCAGTGGATCGTCCGCCGTCGCCGCCAGCAGCGCCCGCAGACCGTCCACCTTCGTCGCCATGACCGGCTCGGCCCGCTCGTCGGTCCTGTCGACGATCCGTTTGTCGGCCAGCACCCCAGCACCGTGGACGATGCCGGTGACCGGCCCCCACGTCTCGCGCACGGTGCGCAGGGCAGCCGCGAGCGCGTCACCGTCGCGGACGTCCACCCGGACGTACCGGGCGGGTGATCCGGCGGCCTCCAACTCCGCCAGTGTCGCCCGCACTTCGCGCGCGGCCAGAATCGCCCGGGCCCGCTCCGCGACCCGGGCGGGCGAGGAGTCCGCCGCGTCCGGGGTCCGCTCCGCGAGCAGCCGGGTGAGCGCCGGTCCGTCGGTGGCCGACGTCAGTCCGGCCGGCTCGGCGGCCAACTCCGTCCTCCCGAGCAGCACGATCCGCGGACGGTGGGTCCTGGCGAGGTCGAGCAGGGCCGCCGCGGTCACCCCGCGGGCCCCTCCGGTGGCCACGATCACGGAAGCGCCGGAGATCCGTCGCGTGCCACTGGGCCTGACCGGCTCGGACGCCATCCGCAGGAGGGCGCGCGTGCCGTCCGCGCGGAGGCCCGTCTCCAGGTCGGCCCCGCCCTCGAGTAGCTCCCCGACGATCGCCTCGGCGACCTCCTCGTCGTCCCGGCCGCCCCGCTCGCAGTCGACGATCTTGACAGAGGAGTCCGGCCACTCCTTCGCAGCGGTCCTGGCCAGACCGGCGACCCCGCCCAGCCACGCGCGGCCGGGCGCGTGTCCTCCGAGCCCGAAGTCGCCCCCGGTGTCCTGGACGGTCACGAACAGCCCCCCGCCCCCGGCGGCCCGGGCGCCACCGCGCGTGCCGCGCGGAGCGCCGACCGGTGGACCTCCCGCGCCTCGTCGGGCGTACCGCCCGCGGTGAGTCCGCCGAGGTGGACGACGCCGCGGGCGTCCTTGGGCACGTCCGCCACCGCGGTGGCTGCCACGCCGCGCTCCGTCAGCTTCCGGGCCACCAGGCCGGCGATCGAGCACCCGTCCGGGCCCCCGCCCGTCACCGCGACGGGGCCGTCCAGCAGTCCCGCCGTGGTCAGCCCGGACGCGGGCGACTCCACGAGGCGCGGTACCAGCCGCGTCAGCGGCGTACGCTCACCCGCCCCGTCGTCGGGGGAGGACGGCGCGGACGGGGCGGACGCCTCGCGGACGACCGGGGTCCCGGCCGCCACGGAGTGCTGCCCGGCCGGGGCATCGGGCTCCGGGGGCCCGGGAGGCAGGGGGCCGTCGCTGAGCGCCTCGACGATCTCGCGGAGCGTACGGAGCCTGCCGAGCTGCCCGGGGTCCCCCGTCGCCACGTCGCTCACCTGTCGGCGCACCGCCGACAGGATCTCGACGCGCTTGATGGAGTCGACGCCCAGATCGGCCTCCAGCTCCATGTCCATGTTGAGCATGGCGGTGGGGTAGCCGGTGAGGCGGGCCACCACCGACAGGAGCAGCTCCTCCAGCTCCGACGGTGACAGGGACACGGTGTCGTCGACGGGAGCGTCGTCCACGGGGGCGGCAGCCGTCTCCGTGGCGGGGAAGGGCACCGCCGGGGCCGCCGCGGCTGCGGGAAGGGTGGGTGTGACAGGAGCGGGCGTGGGCGCCGAGGCCGGGACAAGGGTCTCGACCGGGGCCGGCGGCGTCATGGGCGGCGCCGGCACGTGTCGCGGTGACGAGGAGCGGGGGAGCGGCAGGGGAGTCGCGGGAGCCGAAACGTCCCCGTCCCCGGCCGGGTTCGGCGCGCCGAGCATCGCGGCCAGGGTCGTCTCCGTCATCCGGAGAAAGGCCAGATGGCTGTCTGTCAGGAGGCGCTGGCAGACCGCGTGGGTCTCCGCCGTCTGCCGTTGGATGCTCTCGACGGCGGCGAACCAGTCGCCGCCGAAGGTGGGCTTGTCTCCGGCGGTCCCAGCGGGCTCGGCCTCGTACGCCGAAGGCTGCGGGGCGTGGGACGGGGAGGGGTTGTACGCGGGCATGGGGACCGCCGGGGTGTCGGACGTGGACAGGGACGTGGGTACGGGCACGGGGGCGGGCAGCGCTCGGTGCCGGGGCTCGGGTGTCGGAGCGGGCGACAGCTCGGCGGGCCCGGGGCGGGTCGGCGGCGACTGACCGTGGTTCGCTCCGCTGATCTTCACCGTCATGCGGGGCTCGCGCTCCTTCGCCGGGGTTCCGGGCGGGGCGTACGGTGCCCAGAGCGGGGCGAGATCGAGGGGGACGCCGCGTACGGCCAGTTCGCCGAGCGCGGCGTGCAGGGTGTCGGCACCGGGCCGGGCCTGCCGGTCCAGCGGGACGGCCGCGTGCTCGCGGTCGCCGAGGGTCTGGTGGACCAGCCCGGTCAGCGTGGCGCCCGCGCCGATCTCGACGAAGGTGCGCACCCCCGCCGCGTACATCGCCTCGATCTGGTCCTGGAAGAGCACCGGGGAGGCGAGATGACCGGCGATCCGGCGGCGCACCTCATCGGGGGACGAGGGGTACGGCGCCGCGTCCGCGTTGCCGTAGACCTCGATCCGGGGCTCCGCGAGCGGCACCGTGCGCAGGTACGCGGCGAGCGGCTCGACGGCCGGGGCGACCAGCGGGCTGTGGAAGGCCGTCGACGCGGCCAGCCTACGGGTGCCGACCCCCTCGGCCGAGAACGCCTTCTCGGCGCGTGCGACCGCCTCCACCGATCCCGAGAGCACCACTTGGCACGGGGAGTTGTGGTTGGCCGGCCAGAGGTCGCCGAACCCGCCACCGGCCAGCACCCCGGCCACGTGCGTACGGTCCGCCGCCACCGCCAGCATCGCGCCCGGGGCGTCCGCCGCGTCCCGCATCAGCTCGCCGCGGTGACGGGCCAGCCCCACCAGGGACTCCGCGTCCAGCGCGCCCGCGCACGTCAGCGCCACCAGCTCGCCGAAGCTGTGGCCCGCCACGCAGTCCGGCCGCAGCCCCAGCCCTCGCACCACCTCCAGCAGGGCCAGCGCGTGCACCGCCAGTGCGGGCTGCGCCCACTCGGTGGCGTCCAGCAGGGTCCGCCGGGCGGCGCGTTCCCCGTCGGTGAAGGCGGGCGGTGGGAAAACGACCCGGTGCAGGGGCCGCCCGTCGAAGCGGGTGCCGCCCAGCCGGTCCCACACGGCCTGGGCGGCCGGCGCCAGCATCGCGAGACCGGCTCCCATCCCGACGTACTGGGACCCCTGTCCCGGGAAGAGGAAACCGATACGGCCGGGCGTGGGCTCCCCGTACGCGTACCGGACCCCGGTGGGCGTCGAGAACGCCGCGTCGGGGTGTCGCCGGATCCGTGCGAGCGCCTGCGCGTACTTCTCCCGCAGGTCCTCGGCGTCGGTGGCGACGACGGCCAGCCGCACCCGGGCGGAGGGGGAGAAGGCGGCCTGGCTCTCCCGTGCCAGCGCGTCCGGCGGACGGTCGTCGTCCGTCCGGGGCGCCATCAGGTCCGACGGGGAGTCGCCGCTGAACAGGACGAGTTCGCTCGGCGCCGTGCGGTGGCGCAGGGCAGGGCGCCCCGGGCCGCCCGAGGGCGCGTACTCCTCCAGCGTGACGTGGAAGTTGCTGCCGCCGAAACCGAAACTCGACACCGCCGCCCGTCGCGGATGGCCGGTCGGCCGGACCCACGGGCGGGTCTCGGTGTTGACGTAGAACGGGCCTTCCGGGGCGGCGGCTGCCGGGTTCGGCCGCTCCACCTTGACCGTCGGCGGCAGCACCTGGTGGTGCAGGGCCATGACCGCCTTGAGCAGGCCCGCCGCGCCCGCCGCGCACTTGGTGTGGCCGATCTGCGACTTGACCGAACCGATCGCGCACCACTGCCCGTCCGGGCGCCCCGACGCACCGAACACCGCACGCAGCGCCGTCAGTTCGGCGGCGTCCCCGGCTTTCGTGCCGGTTCCGTGCGCCTCGACCAGCTCCACGGTCTCCGGCCCGTAGCCGGCTCCCTCGTAGGCGCGTCGCAGGGCTCGTTCCTGGCCCTCGGGCAGCGGGGCGTAGATCGCCGTGCTCCTGCCGTCGGACGAGGTGCCGATACCCCGGATCACCGCGTGGATCCGGTCGCCGTCACGCTCCGCGTCGGACAACCGCTTCAGCGCGTACATGACGACCGCTTCGCCGAGCATGGTGCCGTCCGCCGCGGCCGAGAACGGCCGGCAGTCGCCGGTGGGGGACAGCGCGGGCGTCTTGGAGAAGCACAGGAACATGCCGATGTCGTTCCCGGTGTCCACGCCCCCGCTGATCACCAGGTCGGCCCGGCCCAGGGACAGTTCACCGACGGCCGTCGACAGTGCCGCGAGCGAGCTGGCACAGGCGGCGTCGGTGGTGTGGTTGATGCCGTGCAGATCGAACCGGTTGGCGATCCGGCCCGCGACGACGTTGCCGAGCAGCCCGGGGAAGGTCGATTCGCGCCACGGCTCGAAGCGGGCCGCGATGCGGTCGCACACGGCTTGCGCCTCGGTCTCGTCGAGTCCGCTCTCCCGCAGCCCCGCGAGCCACGCGGGGCGGTGGGCGCGCCCGTACATGTGCGGAAGGAGTTCGAGAGCCGCCGCGCCGAGGACGACGCCGGTCCGGTCCCGGTCCACCCCGGCCGGGCCGCCGGCGTCCGTCAGCACCTGGTCGGCGACCATCAGGGCGAGCAGTTGAGAGGTGTCCGTCGCCGACAGATTGGCGGGCGGCACCCCGTAGGCCATCGGATCGAAGTCCACCTCGGGAAGGAACGCGCCCCGGCGGGCGTACGTCTTGTCGGGGGCGGCCGGATCCGGGTCGTAGTGGTCCTCCACGCGCCAGCGGGTGGCGGGCACCTCGGTGATCAGGTCACGGCCACCGGTCACGATCCGCCAGTAGCCCGCCGCGTCCGTGGCGCCCGGCACCAGGGCACCCACGCCGACCACGGCGACGGGGAGTTGACGGGGTACGGGCTCGGACATGCTCTCTCCTCTGGGTCGTAGGGTCGGTACCGACGACCCGGTGGCGCCGAGGCCGCTCACGCCAGCTCGCACGGCGTGTAGGTGAACGCCTCGGCCGGCAAGGGGACGCCGTACGTGCGCAGTTGATGGGCGCGCGTGAGCACGGCGGCCCCCTCCAGCAGATTGAGTCCGATCCGCACCACGGACCGGTGCGCCGGATCGGCCAGGAACGAGCCGGCCACCCACCGGTTGAACGCGCCCATCGCCGGCCCGCACCAGATCTGGAAGTCGGCCCGCCGCGACTCCTCCCCGGTGATCGCCCACCGGCTGGAACTGCCCAGGTACCAGCGGAAGACCAGGGCCATACGGTGTTTCGGGTCGGCCTCCGCACGGGTGATCTCCGCGGGATCGCGCTGCTCCCAGAACGTGCGAGCGTGCCCCCAGATCTCGTCGAACGGGGCGCGCAGCACGTCGCGTTCGATGGTGGCGCGCAGCGCGGACGGGATCTCCTCCAGCGATCCGTGGGCCCGGTACGCCGCATGGAGCCGAGCCGCCCGCTGGGCGAACATCGTTCCCCGGGAGAGCACTTGGAGCTTCACCCCCAGCTCGAACATGTCGGCCGCCGGCGCCATGGCGACGTCGGATACGTCCGCGTCGCAGAGCATCGCCTTGGCCGCGTCGGACAGGCCCGCCTCGACGGCCGTCTGGTTCACCGATCCGACGACCACGTAGGAGGCGCCGAGGGCGAAGGCGGCGGCCACCGCGTCCGGTGTGCCGAGACCGCCGGCCGCGCCGAGCCGGACCGGCCGACGGTAACCGAACCGCCGGCACAGCGCGTCACGCAGCCCGGCGATCCTCGGCAGCAGGACCGACAACGGCCGGTTGTCGGTGTGTCCGCCGCTGTCCGCCTCCACGGTGATGTCCTCGGCCACCGGCACCAGGGCCGCCAGAGACGCCTCCTGGCGGGTCAGTTTTCCCCGGGCGACGAGGGAGTCCAGCAGCGCGGGTGGCGCGGGGGAGAGGAACCTCTCGGCCACCTCGGGCCGGGAGACCTTAGCCAGCAGGCGCGTACGCCGGACGACGGCGCCGTCCGGGCCCCGGCGCAGCCCGTGCGCCGAGCACAGGACGACCGCCGGGGTCAGTTCCATGAACGCCGAAGCCGAGATCCGGGGCACGCCGCGACGCAGCAGCAGCTCCGCGACGCGGAACTCCAGTGCGGGTTCGGCCGGTGAGTGGATGAGATTGACGCCCCAGTTCGAGCGGGACCCCAGCTCCCCCACCAGTGTGTGCACGGCCCGCTCCACGTCGGGGTAGGCCAGACCGCCCGCGCCGAAGAAGCCGATCATCTCCGCCCGGGCCATCGCGGAGACCATCCGGGTGGTCGCGATGCCGTTCGCCATCTCCCCTGCGACATAGGGGAAACGGACGCCGTGCGCCTCGCAGAAGGTACGGCCGCCGAGCCATTCGGGGTACAGCGGCGGCAGCGTGCCGAGTACCGGACCGGCGGGCGCGGCGCCGGTCGCGATCCCCAGCTCCCGGCCGTCCGGCCCGCTGACGATGTGCACGGGTTCCCGGATCTGACGGACACGCGCCGTGATCCCCTCGGGCGAGAAGACCGGCAAGGAGGCGGCAGGCGGGCCGAGAGCGGTGAGGACGGACACGGGAAGGCTCCAACGGGGTGGGTCGGCTGCTGGTCAGGCGTACCGGGCGGACGGGAGAGGGGCCGGGGGGACGCCCGGCGACCGGGGCAGGACCCCGCCCCGGGGGGCCAGCCCGGACCACAGGTAGTCGAGGCCCACCGGGGCGGAGGCCGCCGACGGCCCGAGCCGGGTCCTGACCCGGGTGTCGTCGAACCGTCGCCGATGGGCGAGGTAGGCCGTCATGCCCGGGTAGAAGTCGAGCAGCGCCTCCAACGCCGACGGGTCGTCCGGCTTGGCGGAGACCAGGTCGATCGAGAGCGGGACCAGCCGTTCCAGGAGCTTTACCACCGTGGGTACGGGCACATCGCGGTCGTGGACGACGTGGTACGTGTCGACCCCGCCCGACGGCGTCAACCCGGCCAGCCGCACCATGACGTCGGCGGCGTGCTCCACCTGCAGGAGGTTCAGCCGGCCGTGCGGATGCCCCACCGTCCGGACCCGGAGCCGGCCGTCCGACCCGGCGGCGCCCAGCGCGTCGCGCAGGATGCGCTCGACGACCTGCAACGGGTGCGAGGGCAGCTCGGGGTGCGGCGGCCGGTCGGTGACCAGGACGCCCGGCCGCAGGACCAGGGCCGGGCGGCCGTGCTCCCGGGACCAGCCGTGAACCAGCAGCTCCGCCTCGTACTTGGACTGCTCGTAGGCGTTCTCGAAGCCGTCGGGGGCGTCCAGCTCGTCCTCGTACGCCACTCCGGTGCGTCGGCCACCGGCCACGAACGCGGTGCTCACATGGCGGATCGCGGGTGCCCCGCGCCCGGCGGCCGCCAAGTCCAGTACGTGCCGGGTCCCTTCGACGTTGGTCCGTCGCAGCTCGGGAAGGTCGCCCTCCAGATTGATGCTGCCCGCGCTGTGCCAGATCTCGCCGAGGCCGTCGGCCAGCTTCTTAAACGTCCGTGCGGACAGGCCCAGCCGCGGCAGCGCCAGGTCGGTCTCCACCACCCGCAGCCGACCGGGGAGCCCGTCGAGGAAGGCCTCCGGCGAGCCTGTCAGTTCGAAGGACCGGGTGATGCGGTGCAGGGCGTTCCCCGACCCGGCATGGGCCAGGACGGTCACCGACCGGTGCGTGGCGAGCAGGCGACGCAGCAGACGCAGTCCGAGGAATCCGGTGGCGCCGGTGAGTGCGACGTGCACGAGCGTGGCTCCAAGGGCGGTGAGAGGGGCGGTCCCTGGCCGGGTGCGGAGGGGGGAGACGGGTGGCGCCGTTGCGGCGGCCGGTGAGGGGGCGGCGGGATGTCACCGGCCGTCCCGCATCGCGGATCGTGACGACGATGGCACCGCGCACGGTCGGCCGATCCGGTGCGGCCGGTGCTCGCCGGCTCTCCGGTGCCCCGTCCGACGGGGGGTTCTCGGGCCTCGCAGCCCGGTGATCTCCGGCGCACGGCACACAATGGCAGACGGCGAACGGCACAGGCGCCCCGATTCCTCCCGCTCACCCGAACGGAGTACGGAGCGGCGGGGCCGGTGCGCTTGCGCACGGCCCGGGGCGCGGAACACCGTCGGCGGAGCGGCTCCGGCCTGCACGGCGGCCGGACGCGGCCGGAGTTCCACGGTGGTGATCGGAGCCCCATCCCTCTTTCGAGGGAACCCGCCGCCGAGAACCCGGTTCGCCCTCACGACGGGTCGTCGTGCCGACCGCGACAGACGGTGCGCGGGGTCGTCGACCCGCCGGGGCACGGGCACCGGGAGCCGCGGGGGGCCCTGGACCGGGCGGGCCGGCGGCCGCGGGGCGGACAGGGATCAGGCCGCTGGGGCAGGAGCGGCGGGCGGACACCGCACGGACACGCCCCGGCCGGTGGTCATCCTGATGGGCGGTCGGTTCCGACGGCGTGCTGCGGCCGGTCCCGGCGGCTCGCTGCGGTCGGCCGGCTCGTGCTGCGGCCGGTCCGGGCGGCTCGCTGCGGTCGGCCGGCCCGGGCGGGCGGGCCGCCCGGGGGCCTCCTGCCATCGCCCGCTCGCTTCCCTCCGCCTCACCGTCCCCCCGCCCTGAGTCTCTCCCCCCCCCCGCCTCTCTCCCCCGCCTCTCTGCCCCCCTGTCATCAACGCGATGGCCCTGGCCCGAATTGGAGCACCGAAGTCCCATGCCTGATCCCGAGCAGCCCACCCTGCCCGCCCCGTCCGACCGTTCCGCCCGGCCGATTCCCTCGCCCCGCCACTCCACCCACGCGGTCGACCGCGCGTTCCTCAAGCTGGAGCGCCGTCGGCCCGACGTTCGCTGGGACGCGGGCGGCGTCGCGTATCTCAGTGGCCCGCCGCCGGCCCTGGCGGACTTTCGCGCGTACGTGGGACACCGCCTCGGCGAACTGCCCCTGCTCACGAGCCGGGTGGAGGGAGGCCGGCGGTCCCGGTGGCAGCCGGACGCGGACTTCGCCGTCGACCGGCATGTGCACGAGGTGGTCGCCGACGGACCCGGCGCCCGGGACTCCGCCCTGCACACCGCGCTCAACGCCCCGTTCGCCCCCGGCTGCTACTGGGGGGTCTGGCTGGTCCACGGCCACGACCCCGACGCGTACGCCGTCTGCTACCGCTTCCACCACGCCTGCCAGGACGGTTCGGCCGCCGCCATGACCTTCCGGGCCATGCTGGGTGAGGGGGAGCCGTCGGCGCGCCCGGTACCGGGCCGGAGCCGTCCGTCCGGGGTGCCCCGGCGGGTCGGCGCGGCCGTCGGGCTGGCCACGAGGTTCGCGGCCGGCTCCCTGGCCGTTCGCGGTCACCGCCCGGACGCGGCCTTCGCCCCCTCCGGGGAGCGGCGGCTGTGGCGGGGCCAGGCACCGGTGGACACCCTCCGCCGGATCGGCGCCGGGCGGGGCGGTTCGGCCCACGACGTGCATCTGGCGGCGCTCTCGGGGGCGTTGTCGGTCTGGTCGGCCCGTGCCGGGGTGCCGCTTCCCCGGGTGACGGCCGTACTGCCCGTCGACGCACGACGCGCCGACGAGGAACAGACGTGGGGGAACCGCTGCTTCGCCCTGCCCCTCGAACTGCCCGTGCGGACCGTCCCGGACCACCCGGACGGCTCACGGGACGGTGAGGAGCCCCTGCGCCGACTGGATCAGGTCATGGCGACGACCCGGAAGCTGCGGGGCGAGACCTGGCGGCAGGCCATCCAGGACCTGGTCCGCTTCATGCCGGACGGCCCCACCGCGTGGTACCTGCGCAGGGTGCTCTCGCCACGCGTCACCAACGTCATGGCCACCTCCATGCCGCTCGCCGACAAGGGAAGCCTGGGGGAGACGCAGGTGACGGGGACCGCCCTGCTGCCCCTGCTCGTGCCGGGTCATCTCTTCGCCGTGGGCCTGTCGTTCTTCGGCGACTGGGCGGAGGTGTCCTTCGTCGCCGACCGCGCCCTCCCACTGGGGGAGCTGCTGCCGGAGCTGTGGGAGCAGGCCGTGGGCGAGCTGGCGGAGAGCTCGACGCCCGTGTGAGCCCGGCGGGAGCTCTCCCGTACCGGACCGCACGCAGCGGGCCTGGGGATCACGCGGCGTCGGACACGGGCGTGGGAGAGCTCGCCCCGGGCCGGGGCGGAGCACACCGCGGGCCCGACGCCTGCCTGCCCGCAGTTCCCGCCGGAGGGCCCGCCGATAGGAGCGGATGTCGATCTCGATCCCGTGACGGTAGGTGGGCGCGTAGGCCTTGTCGTGCCGCCGGCGCGCTCGGGCGATCGCCCGTGTCATCTCCGCCGGCGCCGGCAGCCGCACCGCCCCCTCGATCAGGTCGGCGACCCATTCGGCCTGCGGTTCGAGCAACGGGAAAGCGGCGCCGGCGGGTTGGGCGAGCCCCATGAAGTAGAGACCGGGGAGCCGGGGCGGCACCGTGCGCAGATAGAGCTCCGTGCGGCCGCCCGGGGCGGCGAAGACGGAGGGGGCCAGAAAGGGGAAGGAGATGGCGTACCCGGTGGCGTACACCACGGCGTCCACGCTCTCGCGGCTGCCGTCCGCGAAGAACGCCGCGTCCCGGCCGAAGGAGCTGACGCCGGGCTTGGGGGTGACCGCGCCCCGGGCCAGCTGGACGAGGAGTTCGTCCGAAGTGGACGGGTGGGCGGCGAGGGGCCCACGGACCGGTTCGGGAAGCCCGTAATGAGCGGGGCGCCACGGGTCAGCCGCAGGAGAAGCGCCATGGCAGGCTCCTTGAGGAACCGCGGCAGACCGGCCAGCGGGCTTCCCGCCAAGTGGTCGGCCGGCCGCCCGAGCAGCATCTTGGGGAACACGTGCGCCGTGTCACGCGCGGAGAGGAACGTCCGCGCCGCCGTACGGGAGACCTCCGCCGCGATCTCGCACGCGGAGTTGCCCATGCCGATCACGAGCACCCGCCGGCCGGCGTACGGCTCGGGGGAGCGGTAGTCGTGCGAGTGGAGAGCGGGGCCCTCGAACCCCTCGGCTCCCGGTACGGCGGGGTCCGGCAACCGCGGGTCCCAGTGGTGCCCGTTGGCCACCACCACCTCGGTGTAGCGCTGTGTCCGCGCCTCCGTCCGGTCACGGTGCCGGCGGACGACCTCCCAGCCGCCGTCCTCCAGGGGCCGTACGGAGGTGACCTCCGTGCCGAACGCGATGTGCCGGTGCAGACCGAACGCGGCGGCGTACTGCTCCAGGTAGGCGAGGACCTTGCTGTGGTGCGGGAAGACCGGGTAGTTCTCCGGCATCGCCAGCGAGGAGAACGACATGCTCTCCTTGGAGATGTTCGCGTGCAGGGACGCGTACACCCTCGACATTCCGTTGTCGTTGCCGTAGCGCCAGAGCCCGCCGATGCCCGAACCCGCCTCGTAGCAGTCGAACGGAAGGCCGCGCGAGGCAAGGACCTTGCTCGCCGCCAGGCCGGACGGGCCCGCTCCGATCACGCACGTTCTCCGCATGGCCGACCGGCCTTTCCTCTTGGGTACGCGACGACGGCTCCAGGCCCGCGACACGGGCGCTCCGAGCCCGGTCACGCTATGGGTCGGCGCCGCGCCGGGAGCGGTTTCCGCGGTGGTCCCGTCGCACGCGTGACGGGTCGTGCACCGGGTTGACGCCGGGCGCACGTGCGCGTCCCCGGCGCCGTTTCCGCCGCGTGGCCGGCTCGTTGGGCACGCGCGGATCGGTTCCGCGAGCACGGGGAAGACCTGGTACGACGGAGCGAGACGATGGACGTCCACGATGTGCACCACTCCTACCGGCAGTACGCCGTTCTCCGGGGAGTCGACCTTCGGCTACGGCCCGGCACCCTCGCCGGGATCGTCGGGGAGAACGGCGCGGGCAAGACGACGCTGCTGAAGATCCTCTCCGGTGAGCTGGGGCCGGACCGCGGCTCGGTGCGGCACCACGGCAGGTTCGGCTACTGCCCGCAGTCCGTGGTGCTGGACGACTCCTTCACCGTCCGCCAGCATCTCGACCTCTTCAAGGCCGCGTTCGGCCTCGCCGACCTGCGGCGGGCCGAGGAGGTGATGGAGACCCTGGCCTTCACCGAGTACCTCGACCGGCGTGCGGGCCTGCTCAGCGGTGGCTCGCGACAGAAGCTGAACCTGACCCTGGCGCTCATGCACGACCCGGACGTGCTCCTGCTGGACGAGCCCTACCAGGGCTTCGACTGGGAGACGTACCTGCGCTTCTGGGAGCTGGCGACGAGGTTGCGCGACGCCGGGCGTTCGGTGCTGGTCGTCTCGCACCTGGCGTACGACATCGACCGGCTGGACGTGCTCTGGCGCCTGGAGAACGGGCGCCTCACCCGCCAGGAGCGGCCTGCGGGGGCGGCGGCATGAGGCGGCACTGGTTCCTGTTCGCCACGGCTTCCAGGTACGCGTTGACCGGGCACGCCCGCAACCGGTTCGCGATGCTGCTGGTGGTCGTGTACATCCCCGTGTGGATCGCCCTCGCCTACGTGACCATTCCCGATCAGCCGGCCCCGTTCCGGCTCCGGGCCACCGGCGAGATCCTGTCCCCGCCCGGCAACCACCTCACCCAGATCACCGGTGCGCTGAACGCGGTCACTTTGATCGCCGGGTTCATGATGTTCGCGGCCACCTTCACGGGAGGCGCTTTCGACCGCCGCCTGGCGATGGCGGGCTACCCTCGCTACCACCTCGTCCTGGCGAAACTGTCCGCGCTCACGCTGGTCTGTGTCGCCGTCGCCGCGTACGCCACGGTCGTCGTCGGACTGGCCTGGCCGCCGCGACAGCCCCTCCTCCTCGCCGCCGCCCTGTTCTGCGCGGCTCTGACCTACGGCGCGCTGGGCGTGGTCTTCGGATCGGTGCTCCGCCGAGAGGTCGAGGGCATGTTCGCCATCCTGATGATCAGCATCCTCGACGTCGCCCTGCAGAATCCCCTCTCCAGCTCCGGGTCCGACAGTGCCGTCGTGCGCTTCCTCCCGACGTACGGAGCCGTGCAGGCGAGCATGGCCGCGGCCTTCTCCGACGCGTCGGCCGTCCGGGGGCTCGTGATCCAGTGCCTCTGGCTCGCCGGCGCCGCGACGGCCGGCTTCCTGGTCTTCCGCCGACGGACCCGGAACGCGCTCTCACCGGGACGGGGAAATGGGTCCCGTCCCCTCGCGGCCGCGGCCGCGGGACGGCCCCTGACCCCCTCGTCGCACGGACGGCCGACGACCCTGTGTGCCACCGTCAGCCCCACCGAAACGCCCGTGACGTGCGCAGGCGGTGATCGTTCTGTAGCCGTCGGGCGCTGATGCGGCGCCCGGACCGTCACTCTCTCGTACGAGGAGCACTGCCCCCATGCCTCTTTCGCGTACCGTCCAGCGCACCGTCCTCACCGCGGCACTCCTGTCCGTCTCCGCGCTGGCAGCCCCCTCCACCGCCCAGGCGGCCCCGCTGCCTCCCGCGTGTCAGGAGGCGCTGCTCGAAACCCTCGACAAGTTCCCCGTCGTGGACTTCACGGTCCCCGACAAGGCCAAGGACACGATGCTGGGCGAGGTGCTGGGGCTGAGCGAGGCCGACCAGGCCGTGTTCACCGAAGCGGCGTGCGCGGCCTGGAACACCTGGGCGACCCAGAACGGCCAGGCTGTCGCGACGGACCTGGACACCCGCTACCGGAACGCCGCCGGACCCGTGTGCAACAAGTTCGCCAGGTCCTCGCTGGCGACGATCAAGAAGCACGCGCCGAACGTGCCCGCGGCGACCCGTGACATGGAGAAGGTGGCCAAGAAGGTCTGGAGCGGCTCCATGGAGAAGCTCGCCGCGGATGCCACCAACGCCGATTGCCGTACGGCCTACAACGCGGTCAAGGCCGGCTGGTAGCAGGGCAGCGGCCGGGCGCGTCGCCGGGCCGGGCGACGCCCCGACAGGACGGATCCGATGCCGGGAGAACACAGGTGGCGCAGGATCGTCTCAGCCGCCGTGGTCGGCGGGGTCGGGGCCGCCGAGGGGCGGCCCCGACCGCGCGGTCAGACCAGGTCGAAGCGGTCGAGGTCCATGACCTTGCTCCAGGCGGCGACGAAGTCCGTCACGAACTTCTGCCGCGCGTCGTCGCTCGCGTACACCTCGGCCAGGGCACGGAGTTCGGAGTTGGAGCCGAAGACCAGGTCCGCGCGGGTACCGGTCCACTTGACCCGGCCGGTCGCGTCGCGGGCCTCGAACTCGTCCTGCGCAGCCGACGTCGATTTCCAGGTGATATCCAGGTCGAGCAGGTTCACGAAGAAGTCGTTCGTCAGCGTGCCCGGGCGGTCGGTGAGGACACCGTGCTTCGAGCCTCCGGAATTGGCGCCCAGCACCCGCAGACCGCCGACCAGGACCGTGGTCTCCGGGGCGCTCAGCGTCAGCAGGTTGGCCCGGTCCAGGAGCAGATACTCGGCGGGCAGGCGGCTGCCCTTGCCCGCGTAGTTGCGGAAGCCGTCGTACACCGGCTCCAGGGCGGCGAAGGACTCGACGTCCGTCTGGTCCTGCGTGGCGTCGACCCGGCCCGCCGTGAACGGCACCTCCACCTCGACACCGGCGTCCTTGGCCGCCTGCTCGACGGCCGCGTTGCCCGCGAGGACGATCAGGTCGGCCAGCGAGACCTGCTTGCCGCCCTTGGCGTCGAAGGACTCCTGGATACCTTCCAGGGCCCGCAGGACCTGAGCCAGCTCGTCCGGGTCGTTCGCCTCCCAGCCGCGCTGCGGCTCCAGACGGACCCGCGCGCCGTTGGCGCCGCCACGCTTGTCGCTGCCGCGGAAGGACGCGGCCGACGCCCAGGCGGCCGAGACGAGCTGCGCCACCGTCAGGTCCGTGGCGAGCACCTGCTCCTTGAGTGCGGCGATGTCCTCGGCGTCCAGCGGCTCAGCGGTGCGCGCGGGCAGCGGGTCCTGCCACAGCAGCACCTCGGAAGGCACCTCCGCGCCCAGGTAGCACTGGATCGGGCCCATGTCACGGTGCGTCAGCTTGTACCAGGCGCGCGCGAAGGCGTCCGCGAACGCGTCCGGGTTCTCGTGGAAACGGCGCGAGATCTGCTCGTAGGCAGGGTCGAAACGCAGCGACAGGTCGGTGGTGAGCATCTGCGGCTTGTGCTTCTTCGACGCGTCGTGGGCGTCCGGGATGGTCGCCTCCGCGTCCTTGGCGACCCACTGCTTCGCACCGGCCGGGGACTCGGTCAGCTCGTAGTCGAAGGCGAAGAGGTTGTGGAAGAACTCGTTGCCCCACGTGGTCGGGGTGCTGGTCCAGGTCACCTCAAGACCACTGGTGATGGCGTCCCCGCCCTTGCCCGTCCCGTACGAGCTGCGCCAGCCCAGGCCCTGCTCCTCCATCGAGGCGCCCTCGGGGTCCGCGCCGACGCTCTCCGCAGGGCCCGCGCCGTGCGTCTTGCCGAAGGTGTGGCCACCGGCGATGAGGGCGACGGTCTCCTCGTCGTTCATCGCCATCCGGCGGAAGGTCTCGCGGATGTCGCGGGCGGCCGCCACCGGGTCCGGATTGCCGTTGGGGCCCTCGGGGTTGACGTAGATCAGGCCCATCTGGACCGCGCCGAGCGGGTTCTCCAGCTCACGGTCGCCGGTGTACCGCTCGTCGTCGAGCCAGGTGGTCTCCGGGCCCCAGTAGACGTCCTCCTCCGACTCCCAGACGTCCTCGCGGCCGCCGGCGAAGCCGAAGGTCTTCAGGCCCATGGTCTCCAGGGCGACGTTGCCGGTGAGGATCAGCAGGTCGGCCCAGGACAGCGCCTGGCCGTACTTCTTCTTGACCGGCCACAGCAGACGGCGGGCCTTGTCCAGGTTGCCGTTGTCCGGCCAGCTGTTCAGCGGGGCGAACCGCTGCTGACCGGCGCCCGCGCCACCGCGGCCGTCGCTGATGCGATACGTGCCGGCGCTGTGCCAGGCCATGCGGATCATCAGCGGCCCGTAGTTGCCGAAGTCGGCCGGCCACCAGTCCTGCGACGTGGTGAGCACCTCGGCGATGTCCCGCTTCACCGTGGGCAGGTCGAGCGACTGGAACGCGGACGCGTAGTCGAAGTCCGCACCGAGCGGGTTCGCCACGGCGGGGTTCTTGGCGAGGATCTTCAGATTGAGGCGGTCCGGCCACCACTGGCGGTTCCCGCCGCCCTGCGTGGGGTGCGGCGCGCGGCCGTGGGCCACGGGGCAGCCGCTCGCCTGTGCCTCGGGCACCTCGGGGACGGCCGTCTCGGGCGAATCCGGGGTGACGGGATCAAAGACATGCGACTCGTGGTTCTCGGTCATGGCAATCCTTCCGGACCCGGTGGGTCGTGGGGCGCTGAACGGGGGAGGAGGATTCGGTCCGCGCAGAAGGGGCACGAGGTATGCCGGGTACCGTCGCGCCCGCCCGAACGGACGTTCACGGACGGGACCGGGCGGTCCCGGCGGTGCGACGAGGACGGCGCTCGGTCGGCGCCGCGCGGTCGACCGACGGTGTCCCACCGCGTTTCTCTGCTGCCGTACCGGAGTCTTCCTGTCTCTTGGATGTCGCCGGGATCGATCCTACGATGGACTTCGTCCAAGTCAAGAAGTGCGCTAAAACGATAACGGCCGGGACGCGACGTCGTCGGATCAGTGGATCCGTCCGGGGTCGCGCGTCCCCCGCGAAGCGGAGCAGGTGACGAGATGAGCGACCTCCTTCGACGGCTACGAGGCCGTGGCTGGCGGTTGACCTCGCAGCGGCGTGTCGTCGCGGAGGTCCTCGACGGTGACCATGTGCACCTGACGGCCGACGAGGTACATCTGCGGGCCGCCGCGAGGCTGCCCGAGATCTCCCGCGCGACCGTCTACAACACGCTGGGGGAGCTCGTCACGCTCGGCGAGGTGCTGGAGGTCTCCACCGTGGGCCGGGCCAAGCGCTACGACCCGAACGCGCGCCGGGCCCATCAGCACCTGGTGTGCTCCGGCTGCGGCACGGTCCGCGACGTCCACCCGGGCGGGGACGCTCTCGGCGACCTGCCCGAGGCCGAGCGGTTCGGGTTCTCCGTCGGCTCGGTGGAGATCACCTACCGAGGCCTGTGCCCGGCCTGCTCCTGACCGCCCGGCGCGTCAGCCGGCCGGCTGCGGGGAGCGGAGCACGAGCAGGGTGATCTCGCTGGGGGCGAAGACGCGGAAGGGCGGTCCCCAGAAGCCGGTGCCGCGGCTGGTGTAGAGGAGGGTGCGAGCGCCGTGGCGGCTGAGGCCGGCGACGGCCGGCTGGTCGAGGCGGACCAGATAGTGGAAGGGCCAGATCTGGCCGCCGTGGGTGTGGCCGGAGAGCTGGAGGTCGATTCCGTGGGCTGCCGCGCGGTCGATGAACTTGGGCTGGTGGGCGAGGAGGAGCACGGGCAGGTCGGGGTCGGCGCCGTGGAGGGCTCCGGCGAGGTGGGCGCGGTGGCCGGCCAGTCCGGAGGACTCGGCGGTGACGTCGTCGACGCCGGCGACCACGAGCGTGTCACCGCCGCGTTCGAGCAGCAGATGGCGATTGCGCAGCGGCTCCCAGCCCAGCTCGTCCATCAGGTCGACCCAGCCCTGGGCCTCGCTGTAGTACTCGTGGTTGCCGGTGACATAGACGCGGGCCCGGGTCGCCCGCACGGTGCCCAGCGGAGCGGCCTGGGCGCGACGGCGTTCGGCCGTGCCGTCCGCGATGTCGCCGGTGTGGCAGACCAGGTCGGCCTCCAGGGTGTTCACCGTCTCGCAGACCCGCGCCGACCAGCGGGCCCGGTCGAGCGGACCGTAATGGGTGTCGGTGATCAGGGCGACCCGGGTTCCGTCCAAGCCGGCTCCCAGGCGCGGGAGCCGCACGTCGAGACGGCGCACCCGCGGCACGCGGCGGGCCTCGGCGTACCCCCAGGCGAGCAGCACGGCGGCGACGCCGAGGACGGCCCAGGTGACGATGCGCGCCCGGTCCTGTCCGTCGCCCACACCGGCCACGGTCAGGGCGAGCCGAAGTAGGACGCCGAGCAGTACGGACCAGGTGAACAGGACCCAGATCCCGCCCAGCAGCGTGTCACCGACGATCGCCGCCCGGTCCCGCTGGCGCCGACCGTGGCCGCGCACCATCGCGAGCGGCATACCGGCCAGGCCGAGGACGAACAGCGCGGTGCCGGTCAGGGTGACGGGCAGCGGCCAGCGCTGGCCGGTGTGCAGAAGGACCCAGCACGGCACGGCCCACAGCAGGACGGGGGCGATCAGAGGGACGTAGCGCATCAGACGCTGCAGTCGGCTCCGCCGCGCCTCCGGCGCTTCACTGGCGGCGGATCGGGTGTCGCTTGTCTCGGTCACGCTTCCCCTCCTGGGGTTCTGTCCGGCCTGAGGTTCTTCCGGCGGATCGAGCCGTATCGCAGCCCGGTGGCGGCCACCGCACGACGCGGTCGTCGTACGGGACGTCGGCCCGCGGCCCGACATGATCCGCCGCCCCCGCCCCGCTTCCGCTCCGGCGTCGACTGCCGGAGCCTCCGGGACAGCTCATTGTGCGCTGTCGCCGCAGCACCGGAGCCCTGAGGGGGCTGCGGGCGGCCTCCGTCGAGAATCGCCGGCCCCGTCGGGAACAGCCGGCCCGGTCGGCGCGGTTGCACCGTTCGAGGGACCGGCGCCGTGCGGCGGGGGACACGGAGGCCGCTGGGTCGTTCGCCCCGTCGGGATCCGAGCCCTGGGATCGCGGTAGCACGCCTACCGCCGGCCCGAACCACGACGTATCTCGACGCATCTCGACGTATCTCTGCGGGAGGACCCCTTCATGACCGACCGGCCCTTGACCCTCATGGCCGTGCACGCCCACCCCGACGACGAGGCGACCGGAACCGGAGGGGTCCTGGCGCGGTACGCGGCGGAAGGCATCCGCACGGTTCTCGTGACGTGTACCGACGGCGGCTGCGGTGACGGGCCGGGGGGTGTCAAGCCGGGCGACCCCGGACACGACCCGGCGGCCGTCGCCTCGATGCGCCGTCGGGAGCTGGAGGCGAGCTGTGAGGTCCTCGGGGTCAGCGATCTGGAGACGCTGGACTACGCCGACTCCGGAATGATCGGCTGGCCGAGCAACGAGGCCCCCGGATCCTTCTGGCAGACCCCGGTGGAGAAGGGCGCCGCCCGACTCGCGGAGCTTATGCGGCACTACCGCCCCGATGTCGTCGTCACCTACGACGAGAACGGCTTCTACGGCCACCCCGACCACATCCAGGCCCACCGCATCACGATGGCGGCGCTGGAGATGACCGAGCTGACGCCGAAGGTGTACTGGACGACGATGCCCCACTCGATGCTGCGGCGGTTCGGGGAGGCCATGCGCGAGTTCCAGGAGGACGTGCCGCAGCCGGACGCGGAGCCGGAGCGGCAGCCGGAGCCGGATCCGGCCGAGGCCGCGGCGATGACCGAGATCGGCCTCCCCGACGACGAGGTCACCACATGGGTGGACACCACCGCGTTCAGCGGCCGGAAGTTCGACGCCCTGGCCGCGCACGCCAGCCAGGGCGACAACATCTTCTTCCTCAAGATGGGCAAGGAGAGGTTCGGCGACCTGATGGGCACGGAGACCTTCGTACGCGTCCAGGACTCCACCGGCGCGGCCCTGCCCGAGAAGGACCTCTTCGCCGGACTCCGCTGATCCGTCCCCCCTCGGTGGCGTGGACGTGCCGCTATGGCGTGGACGTGCAGGCGCGCATGTCCGCGTCGTACGTCGTGCGGTAGTCCGGGACGACGATCCGGCTCGTCGGGGACTCCCGGTGGACCTGGGCGGCGAACCCGGTCAGGTCCATCACCGGGTCGCGGCGCGGAGGTTCGCTCAGCGGCTCCTCGAAGTTGTCCCAGTGGACGGGAACGACGACGCCCGGCCGGTCCAGGGCGTGCAGCAGCCGGGACGTGTAGCGGAACGTGGCGGTGCTCGACGGTACGGCGATCATCGCGAGGTCGGGGCTCAGCCCCCGTACGGCTTGTTCGGAGAAGTCGCTGGCGCCCATCAGGAACGCCGACGGGCCGTCGCTCCCCACCGTCACCTGGAAGGCCAGGGTGTCGCCCTCCGGCAGGTCGGAAATGGTCCTCGGCGCCGCCGCCGGGGGAGCGTTCAGCGTGCCCGGGGCGAAGTAGGAATGCCGCTTGTTGCGGCTGTGCAGGCTCGGCACGACCTGGACGGTGATGCCGTCGAAGTCCAGGATCTCGCCGCCCTTGACCACCGAGATCTGGCCGGGGTCGACGCCGAACGCGACCAGCAGATGGAACGTCGTCTCGGTGCCGACGATCCGCGCGCCGGTGGACTTGGCGATGTACGGCACGTCGGCGACGTGATCCCAGTGCGCGTGGCTGACCAGGACGATCTCGGGGCTGCCGACGTGCTCCCGCACCAGAGCGGGATCGGACCTCAACTTCGTGTCCGGCTCGAGCCCTCCGTCGAACAGGCCGGTCTTGAAGCGGGTGATGTAAGGGTCGAAGAGCACCGTCCGGCTGCCGACGTCGATGCGCCAGCCGGAGGTGCCCAGCCACCGGAAGGACGCCGAACCGGCCGCCGCGGCTCCGTGGTCCGCGGCGGCGGCGGTGGTGGTGGTGGCGGTGGTCGTGGCGGAGAGCAGCGGGGCCGCCGCGCCGATCGCGGCGCCGCGCAGCACCGCGCGTCGGCCGAATGCCTGGGTGCGCCGCCGCGGACGCTGTACGTCTGTGTCCTCGTTCATGGCGTCAGGAGATCAGGACGGGACCCTCTGCGTCCAAGATCAAAATTCGGGTGGGCGCATACGTGAACGCATATGAGTCCACGTCAGAATGGCTTGCCCCGGAGGGAGTCGACGGCAATCCGGGCCGTGGCGCCGATCGCCGCGTCCACCGCCGTGCGCGAGGCGGCCAGCTCGCGCGTACGGGCGAACACGGCGACCGCGTAGAGGCCGCCGTCGGGATACCGGACGACCCCCGCCTCCATGTGCAGGCCGGGCAGGGTCCCGGTCTTGGCCGCGATCGTCACCTCGTCGGGGAATCCCGAAACCAGCCGGTGCCGGAACGCTTGACGGCCCATCAGTTCCCGCACCCGGGCACACGCTTCCGGCGGACCTGCCTCGTCCCGCCAGACGAGGCGCAGCAGCCTGGTGATGTCTCTCGGCGTGCTCGCGTTGGTCCGCAGCGGATCCAGCACGCCCAGGCGCCGTTTGCGGTCGTCCGACAGGGCGGGGTACCGGAGGGCGAACTCCGCCTCGTCGCGCGCGCCGACCTCGGCGAGCATCGACTCCAGTACGTCACGGGGGCCACCCACGACGCGTGTCCTGTCGAGCCCGAGCTCCTCGGCGAGGAGCCGCACCGTGTCCAGGCCGACGCGTGCCAGCAGCAGATCGGCCGCCGAGTTGTCGCTCACCGAGAGGGCGAAGAACGCCAGATCGCGCAGCGACAGCTCCACGTCGTCCGCACAGCCCGCCGTGCCCCAGCCGCCGAGCCGGTCGGCCGCCGTCACCCGCACCCGCTCACGCGGGTCGAGCTGGCCGGCGGCCACCTGTCGGGCGAACTCCAGGACCAGCAGCACCTTGAAGACCGAGGCGATCACGACGGGCTCGTCGGCGCCGACGGTCACCTCCCCGTCGCCCGGTCCCGCCTCGACGGGGACCGCGTGCAACAACCCCTCGGCACCCGCCCCCGCGAAGATCTCGCGGATCCGTTTCTCGACCATCGGTTCGCCCCTCGCATAAGGTCACTGACTGTGGATCTCTTGCGCCACCTGCGTATCTTCGTCGCCGTCGCCGACGAGCTGCACTTCAGCCGGGCCGCCGACCGGCTCGGCATGGCCCAGCCACCCCTCAGCCAGGCGGTGCGCAGGCTGGAGAAGGACCTCGGAGCCGCCCTGTTCGACCGGTCGCAGCGTCAGGTCCGGCTCACCGCCGCCGGCCTGGTGCTGCTGGACGAGGCCCGCGAACTCCTGGCCCGCGAAAAGCGGTTACGGACCCTGGCCCGCCGCGCCGGCGACGGCGGTCTGGGCACCCTGCGCGCGGGCGTCCCACCCGACACCACGGTCTCCACGCTCTCCGCACTGCTCTCGGCCTGCGCGGGGCACTCCCCGGGACTGTCCGTCGATCTGCAGGAGATCACCACGGAGGAACAGCTGCGGCTGCTCGCTTCCGGCGGGCTCGACGTCGGCCTCGTCCACCAGCCCGTGGACGCCACCGAACTCAGTCTCGGCCCGGAGGTGCGCGCGGAGTTCGGCGTCGTGCTTCCCCGCACGTCGCCGCTGGCCCGGCTCCCCGAGGTGGCGCTCGCCGAACTGTCCGGCCACGATCTCGTGCTCTTCCCCCGCGCCCAGGCTCCCGGTTGGTACGACCGGATCCTCGACTCCTGCCGTGCCGAGGGCTTCGTGCCCGGCCGGGTCCGGCACGCGTCCAACCCCGAGTTCCTGCTGGCCCTCGTCCACGCGGGCCACGGCGTCGCCTTCGACCAGGGCCCGGTGGCACGCAAGGAGCCCCGCGTCCTCTGGCGCCCCCTGGCGGGCCGCCCGCTCACCCGGCGGACCACCGGCGCCTGGCCCGCCGGCCGTTCCGCCCACCCGGCCGCACCGCACTTCGCGGAGCTCGCGGCCGGTGTGCTGGCACGCGACCGGTCGGCGACGCCGCACCACGACGACGGCCCGCGCCCGCCGAGCGGGCCGCCCCGCCCCTGGTCGGTGGTGTACGACGAGCCGAGCTGACCGGCGGCCCCGACGCTGTACGGTCGGCAGCCTGATCGATGTCGTGTTCGCGTTCGCGTGCCGCGGCCGGCCGCAACGTACGGTAGCGGCCGAGTGCCCGCGGCTCCCCGAGGTGTTCGGCGGCCACCAGCAGCTTCACGGGGGTTCCGTCCGTGGGGCACACGGCCGGCGTCTACCGCCGGGGCTTGTCCGCGAAGACCCACCGGTTGCCCGCCAGCGCGTCGTTCGGCTCGGGCAGCGGGCCGCGTCCGTGCAGCCGGGTGAAGTCGAAGGGGGTGCGGACCGACGTGCGCCAGCTCATGCCCGTCAGCTTCCCCGCGGAGTCGGGCCGCGGGCTCCTGTCGAACAGGTCCAGCAGGTCGATGCCGATCTGCTGGCGCGTGGCCGTGTAGAGCGGGCTGTCGCGGTACTCCAGCAGATCCCTGTCGAGCTTGACCTCGAAGGCCAGCGCGCTTCCCCCCGCACTCAGCCGGTCCACCGTGTCGATGAGATACGTCTCGGCGGCGGGCGGCAGATAGAACAGCAGGCCCTCGACCAGCCAGACGCTCGGCGCGGCGGGGTCGAAGCCGGAGCCGGGCAGGGCGCCGGCCCAGTCGGCGCGCAGATCCATCGGGACCGGTACGCGTGCCGCCCTCGGGGTGGCCGAAAGACCTCCGAGCACCTGGTGCTTGAACGCCAGGACCTCCGCCCGGTCGATCTCGAAGACCACACAGCCGGGAGGCCAGGCGAGCCGGTACGCACGCGAGTCCAGCCCCGCCCCGAGAAGGACCACCTGGCGGACGTCCCCCGCGTGCACCGACCGGAGGAGGAAGTCGTCGAAGACCCGCGTCCGCAGCCCGAAGTACCGGGCGAACCGCCCCCACAGCGGGTTCCGGTCCCCGTCCGGGACCTCCCGAGGGTGGACCGGCCAGCCCTTGGACGCCGGGGCCCCGAGCACGAAGTGCTCCGCGAAGTCGTCCCGCGCCAGGCTGTCGGGGCGATGTGTCTCGATGGCCCGCGCCGCGGCCACCAGGAGAGCGGTCGCACCGACCCCTCCCGCCACACCCTCGACACCGTCGTTGCGGTGCGCCGTGTCGGCCATGTGCACTCCCTTGGGGTTGTCGGGGACGACGAACAGCGAGCAGAGCGAAGGAACAACCGGCGGGAAGTCACCGGGGGCGCGGGGGAGTCGGCTGGGCGGAGAACGCCCCGCACGCCGGGGCCCCGCCCCGCCGGAATCCCCGTGCGCCCGGAACGCGCGCCGCCCTACGGAATGAGGACCGGCTTCACCACACGGCCCGCGTCGCAGTCGCGTTCGGCCTCGTTGATGTCGGCCAGCGGGTACGTGCGGATCAGCTGGTCGAAGGGGAACAGCCCGGCCTGCCACAGCCCGGTCAGCCGGGGGATCAGCAGCGCCGGGACCGCGTCCCCCTCGCAGATGTGGGAGATCTTCCGGCCCCGGTCCAGGGCCCCCGGTTCGAGCGGCAGATGGGTGTGCAGCCGTGCCACCAGGCCCAGGTGGCCGGTCGGACGCAGCGACCGGAGCGCGTCGTTGATCAACCGGGCGGACCCCGTGGTGTCCAGGGCGTACTGAGCGCCGCCGTCGGTCAGCCGCTGGACACGGCCGGGAAGGCCGGCCGCAGCGGCGTCCAGCGGAACCGCGCGGAACCGCTCGGCCTGGGCCAGTCGTTCCGGGTGCCTGTCGACCGCCACGACGAGGGCCCCGGCGGCGGTGGCCGCCATGACCGCGGCCAGGCCCACCGCCCCGGCGCCGAAGACCACGACGGTGTCACCGGGGCCGACGCCGAAGGAGTTGATCACCGCCCCGGCGCCGGTGAGGAAACCGCAGCCGAGCGGGCCCAGCAGTTCGAGGGGGAGGGAGGCGTCGACAGGCACCGCGTTGCGAGCCGGGACCATCGCGTACTCGGCGAACGCGGACTGGCCGAACCACCGGGGCGCCAGCGCCTCCCCGGCCCCGTCGGTGAACCGGGCCGGGCTCTCGGCACGCCCCCCGAAGAGGTTGAGCGCGGCGAACCGGTCGCAGTAGGCGGGTGCCCCGCCCAGGCAGCTCCGGCACCGCCCGCAGGAGTCGAAGCTCAGCACCACATGGTCACCCGGGGTCAGACCGGTGTTCGGGCCGCCCGTCTCCACCACCACCCCGGCCCCCTCGTGCCCGAGCACCGCGGGCAGCGGCGAGCGGCCCGCCGAGCGGCGGACGGCGAGATCGGTCCGGCACAGTCCGCAGCCCGCGATCCGGACCAGGATCTCGCCGTCGGCCGGCCCCGCGCCCAGGATCACCTCCTCGACGGCGAACGGGGCCTCGTAACCGCGCAGTACCGCCGCGCCGAACCTCATCGTCAGGCCTCCCGGGGACGGTGGACGACGAACGGTCTGAGGTTCCCGTACAGTCCCCACGGCCCGCCCGCGACGCCGACGCCGCTCTCCTTGGCACCGGCGAAGGGCTGGGCGAGGGAGAGCTCGGCGTGGTGGTTGATCCACGCCGTCCCGCACTCCAACCGGTCGGCGACCGCCTCGGCCCGGTCCAGGTCGGTCCCCCAGACCGAGCCGCCGAGGCCGAAGCGGGTGGCGTTGGCCGCCTCCACGGCTTCGTCGAGGCTTCCGTACGGCAGTACCGGCAGGACCGGACCGAACTGTTCCTCCGTCACCACCGGGCTGTCGGACCGGACATCGGCCAGGACCGTCGGGGCGTGGAAGTAGCCCGGCCGGTCCAGCCGGTGGCCACCGGCCACGGCCCGGGCCCCGTCCGCCAGGGCCCTGGCCGTGTAGCGCTCCACCCGGGCCAGTTGGGCGGCGTTGTTGAGCGGCCCCAGCTCCGTGGCCCGGTCGAGACCGGCTCCGACGACCACGCTCTTCGCCCGTTCCGCGAGGGCCTCGACCACGCGCGAGTGGAGCCGGGCCGGGGCGTAGACGCGCTTGACCGCCATGCAGACCTGCCCGCAGTTGCGGAACGCCGCCCAGAACAGCCGGTCCGCGATCCGCTCCACGTCCACGTCGTCCAGCAGGATGGCGGCGTCGTTGCCGCCCAGCTCCAGGGTGACCCGGGCGAGGCCGGCCGCCGCCCCCGCCGCGACGGACCGCCCGGCGGCGACCGAACCGGTGAAGGTCACATGGCGGATCCCCGGGTGCGACGCGAGGCAGGCGCCGAGCGGTTCCCGCCCGGTGACGACCGTCAGCACGCCCTCGGGGAGGGCGGCGGACAGGACGGATCCCAGCAGCCGGGTGGCCAGCGGCGTGAACGGGGACGGCTTGAGCACCACCGTGTTGCCCGCCGCGAGCGCGGGCGCGAACTTCGCGGAGGCGAGCTGGAGCGGGAAGTTCCACGGGACGATGGCGGCGACGGGCCCCAGCGACCGCCAGCGGACCTCGCTGTGCACCGCCCGGCCGTCGGTGATCGTACGGGGCTCGGGGACGCACTCGGCGAACCAGCGCAGGCGAGCCGCCGTGCGGGCGACCTCCGCGTACGACTCGGCCAGTGGTTTGCCCTGCTCGCGGGTGAGCAGGGGAGCGAGGTCCGCCCCGGCCCCCTCCACGGCGTCGGCCGACGCGAGCAGGGCGGCGGTGCGGCCGGCCGGGTCGGCCCGCCAGCCCGGCCAGGCCTCCTGGGCGCGGCCGACCACCGCGTCCAGCTCCTTCGCCTGCTGGTCGGGAACCTCGCCGAAAGGCTCGCCCGTCGCCGGGTCGAGGACGGTGAAACGCTCACCGCGGGGTGCGGGACCGGGGCGGTGCGGCTGCGGCGCCACGCCGGCGGTCAGCTCGCGGCCGGGGTGGCCGCGAGCTCCCGGGCGTGCCGGTCCATCTCCGCCCGGAAGGCGGCCACCAACCGAGGCTGGATCCTCCCGGTGTCGCGGTCGCCCCCCTCGCAGACCGCCCCGCGCACGCCCACGATGTCCGTTCCGATACGGGTCAGCGTGGCGAGGTCCGCCGCCTTGACGCTGCCCGCGAGGGCGGCGAGCAGACCGGCCTCGTGGGCCAGCCGCACGAACTCCGCACAGGCCTCGGGCGGCACATGGTCGAACAGCCGGGTCCCGTCCTTGATCGCGGTGTCCAGCATGGCCGCGTCGGATCCTGAGCGGCGGGCGATGTCGGGCAGCGCGAGCGGGTTGACGCAGCCGATCCGGTGGGCGTCCGCGTACCCCGAGGCGACGACGAACGCGTCGGGCCGGAAGTCCTTCACGGCCCGGACGACTCCCCGCATGACGTCGATGGCCTGGTCGGGCGTCGTGCATCCGTAGAGGCCGACCTTGATGTAGGTCGCTCCGGAGACAGCCGCGCCGAGCGCCGCCTGGGCCACCGTGCCGGGCTTGTACGGCACGTCTCCGACGGTGGCGGACACCGGCTTGTCCGCGGGGACCACTCCGCGGATCTCCCTGATGACCCAGGGGAAGTTCGCGCCGAGCGACCCCTCGTCGGGCTTCTTGACATCGACGATGTCGAGATGCTCCGCCGCCTTCGCACACGCGAGAGCTTCCTCGACGCCGTCCGGGGAGATGAGAAGCAGCAACGTGAATTCCTTCCACCGCGTGTTCACCCGCCGAACGGCGCGTGCGCGGAGCAGCGGGGATCTGGTGCGGTCGGCTCATCCTCGCGGCACCGCCCGGGCCCCGGCAGGGCGTGAGGGATGGCGAAGGGGGCACTGCACAGGCCTGCTCGCGCCCCCCGTGGCGCGCCGTTCACCTCGGCCTCCGCCGACGGAGTCAGCCGGTGAACGACCGGGCGCTCCACGCCGCGCGACTCCGGCCGCTGCCGCGACACGCCTCAGTAGGCAGTGCTGAGTTCCCAGAACCGGAAGACGGTCGAGGTGTCCAGGCAGTTCCGGAGCCCTCGGGCGTTCTCGTGGGCGACCGCGTACTGCTTGCCCTGCCAGAGCGGCAGAAGCGGACGACTTCCCCGTGGAGCGGGCACGGCCGGGCTCCCCGATCGTCACCCGCTCGGCTCTGCCGTACCGGCCTGCGGCTAGTTTGGGTGCAGCAGAGGTGAGCGGGCCCGTGGTGGCAGAGAACGCACGGGGGACGGGAGGTCGGGAAGAGTGTCGCTGCGCGGAGGTGATCCGGTCGAGATCGGCGGTTATCCGCTGGAGGCGCGGCTCGGTTCGGGTGGCATGGGCACGGTCTTCCTGTCCCGTACGAGCTCGGGGCGGCCGGTCGCGATCAAGCTGATCCATCAGCAGTTCGCGGGGGACGACGAGTTCCGCATCCGGTTTCGGCAGGAGGTGGCGGCCGCGCGGCGGGTGAGCGGCGCGTTCACCGCCGCGGTGGTCGACGCCGCCCCCGAGGCCGAGCAGCCGTGGATGGCGACGACCTACATCGAGGGGCCCACGCTCACGCAGCGCATCGCCGAGGGGGGCCCGCTGGACGGAGCGGAGCTGAGGCGGCTCGCCATCGGTCTGGCGGAGGCGCTGCGCGACATCCACCGGGTGGGGGTCGTCCACCGCGACCTGAAACCCTCCAACGTCGTGCTCTCGCCCGAGGGCCCGCGCGTCATCGACTTCGGCATCTCGCGCGCGGTGGACCAGCAGACGCTGACGATGACCGGGCGGGTCATCGGTACGCCGCCCTTCATGTCGCCCGAGCAGCTGCAGGCGCCACGTGGTGTGGGCCCGCGGTCCGACGTCTTCTCCCTGGGGACCCTCCTGGTGTACGCGGCGACGGGCCATGGGCCCTTCGACGCGGACAGCCCCTATATGACGGCCTATCAGGTCGTGCATGAGGAACCGTCGTTGGACGCCGTTCCGGAGGCTCTGCGGGCGGTCGTCGAACCGTGCCTGGACAAGGAGCCCGAGGGGCGTCCCTCGGCGGACGAACTGCTCGTGCTGCTGCGGGACCTGCCCGCCGAACTCGGCGGGACCAGGACCGGCGGTCCGGGTGCGGGCCGCACTCGCGACATGAACACGCAAGCTCACCTCGCGACGGGGGACACCCCGGCGCGGACCGCCCCGACGGACCCCGGCACCGGAAGCACCGGCGCCCCGGCCGGCCGTCTGCGCAGCCGCCGGCGGCCCGTGCTCGCGGCGGTGGTCGCGGTGGCGGCGATCGGCGGCGGAGTCGCCGCGCTGACGACGGGCGGCTTCGCCGGAAGCGGAGGCGGCACGAGCCCCGGTGGCGCGGGCACGGGGCAGAGCACCGCGGTGCCGGCGGGCGCGCTTCCGGACGGCTTCGAGCCGTGGCGCGCCACCGTGCCGGGCGGCCGCGAGGACATCCCCGACGAACTGCGGTGCGTCGCGCGGGGCGACGCGCTGTTCTGCGGGGGCGGCGGCGTCGTCGCGACCCGTGTCAGGGCCCACGACGGGTCCCGGGTGTGGACCGCGAAGAGCCCGGGCGTCCCCGTCCAGGGCATGCACATGGTGGGCGCCACCGACGACACGGTGCTCGGCTACCGCTTCTCCGCCCAGGACGACCCCGAGGGTCCTCGCAGCGAGGTGGTGGCCCTCGACGCCGACAGCGGCCGGGAGTTGTGGTCCGCACCGTCCGGAGCCCAGTCGACGGCCGTCACGGGCCGGACCATGGACTCCGTCGTGGTCGGCTCCTCCGTGGTGACGGTCGACGCCTCCAACTCCCGCTTCGAGGCCCGGGACGCCCACAGCGGTGACGCCCTCTGGACGACATCGTTCCCCACCGGCACCCAGTGTGCCCCCGTCCCGCTCGGGCCGCGGCTCCTCGCGATGTGCGCGGCCGACACGGAGGTGGACGACCTCCAGGTGCGTCGTCCCACCTTGCGTACGCTCGACCTCCCCTCCGGGACTCCGGGCAGGCCCGTCACGGTCGACGGCTCCGTCGTGCCGGTGGGCGCGGCCCGCGGTGGGCTCGTCCTCCTCTCGAAGCGCTACGAGGGAACGGCGTCGGCGGGGTACGACGGAGTGGCGCGGTTCGACCCGGCCTCGCGGAAGGTCACGTACGCGCGGTTCGACAAGGTGTACGCCGGTACGGCCGGCATGGCGGACGGCACCGTCTACGTGAGCGGACAGGCCGGTCTCGTGACGGCGCTCGACTCCGCGACAGGGCGTAGGAAGTGGTCGCGCCAGACGGGCGTGGAGGGTGCGTCGGGCCCCGCGGCGGGAGCCGGCGCGCTGTACTTCAGCTCGGCCACCGGCCGGGTGGTCGCCCTGTCGCCGAAGGACGGCAAACCGCTGTGGACGACGGATCCCCGGGTCGACGGTCTGACGGGCGAGCAGGACGCGAGCCCCCGCGTGACCGTCGCGGGGCGCGCGGTGTTCGTGGCCGCGGCCACGAACACCCTCTTCGCCTTCGACGGGCAGAGGCCGCCGAGGTCGGGCTGACCCCGGCGGTCTCTGCCCGCCCGCCCCTCCCCTGTGGGGGCGGGCGTCAGGCCCGGCGCAGGACCGTGGCCTCCGTGCCCCAGCCGAGCGCGATCGTCCGGTCGACACTCCAGCCCGACCGCCGCGCGAGAGCGGCGATCGCGGCGGAGTCGCGCAGCGGGCTGCCGGTCGCGGTGTACGTGTGCAGGGCCGCCTCGGCCGCGTGCGGACTCAGGCCGTCGGGGCGGGAGGCCTCGACGAGGACCGCCGTCCCGGTCCATCCGGCCAGCCGCGTGAGGAGCTGGACGCCCTCCTCGTCGGTGCGGTGGGCGAGGGCCTTCGCGGCGACGGCGACATCGGCGGGGCCGGCCGTCCAGTCGATGCGGTCCGGTGCCGTGACGTGTCCGCGCAGCACCCCGGCCGGGGTGGCTTCCTCCGCGATCCGCAGCCGGGGCCGCCGCCCGGCGTCGTCGAGAGCGGCGACCACCGAGGCGCTGCCCGGCCCGGTCAGGAGACAGGTCCCGACGTCCTCCCAGAGGGGGTCGGCCGTCAGACCGCTCAGCAGGAAGACCAACTGCTCGCACTCCTCGACCAGTTCGCCGTAGCGGTCCGCGTCGTGGGTCACCGTCTCGTGCAGGGTGGCGCCCGAGGCGAGCCGCCAGGGGGACGTGCCGTCCCGGAGCGCGGGAGCCAGGTGCGCGAGGGCGAGCAGCAGCTCGGCCTCGTGGCCGGTGTACTCCTCGCGCTCGTGGTCGTCCAGGAGCTCCTCGCCCGCCGGGCCCAGACGGAGCCCGGCCCCGCTGTCCGCGCCGACGACCACGCCGTACGCGGCGAGCAGCGGAAGCAGTACGCCGATCCCCGGCGCGGGCACGCCCAGGCGGGTCGCGAGCGCTTCGGCGGAGAGCCCCGGCGCGTCGGCCACCGCGTCGACGACGCCGAGCCGCAACGCGGCCCGTGCCACCAGCCACGGCAGCGGCGACGGGATCCCGGCGGGGCCGTGCGCGGCGGCGGCGTCGGCCGGGCCCGGTGCCTCCGGTGCGGCGGGCTCCTCGCGGTGCCAGTAACCCGTGATGTTCACACGGTCCTTGGGGAGCTTCCGCTCCCGCTGGAGATACCGGCGTACCGGAAGCAGCGCCCGGCTCTCCGCGGCCGCCCAGGCGAATCCCTCGCCCGCCGGCGAAGGCAGTGCGCGGACGGCGGCGTCCAGCGCCGCCGCGTCGCCCGGCTCCGCGACCACCCATCTGATCGTGTCGCCGTCGCGCAGCGTCAGCTCCTGGCGCGCCGCGTCGTCCGAGACGGTGACCAGGATGTGCGCGGGTGCGTCGAGGGGACGTTCGTCGAGGAAGCGGCCGATCGCGGGCAGCGCCGTCTCGTCCCCGACGAGGAGGATCCAGTCCAGCCGTTCCGGCAGCCGGAGCGACGACTTGGGCCCGACGAACCACAGCTCGTCGCCCTCCCGCGCGGAAGCCGACCAGGCCTCCGCGGGTCCTTCGCCGTGCACCACGAAGTCGAGGTGGAGCTCTCCCGCCCGATGGTCCACCCGCCGGGGCGTGTAGTCGCGGGTCAGCCGGTGTTCGGCCGGCGTCCACTCGATGCCGTGCGGCAACTGGGCGGGGAGTGCGTCCCGGACATTTCCGTCCGCGGCCAGGATCAGCTTGATGTGGTCGTCGAACCCGGGTGCGGCGAAGGCCGGGTGGGCGGTCCCGTCGCGGGTGAACGCGCCGAGGTCCTCGCCGCCGAGGACCACCCGGCGCATCCGGGGGGTCACCTCGTGGACGCGGCGGACGCTGACCCGGCGCAGGACGAGGGGGTGCGTCGTGTACGCACGCTGGGCACCCATCAGGAGAACTGCTTCTCGATGAGGTCGAGGAGGGCCATCGACTCGTCGTAGTCGCCGCGCAGCACCCAGTGCGGCAGGTCATAGGCCTGGTTCGCCTTGAAGGCGGGCAGCGCGCCGTAGACGGGGTTCTTCTCGAGGGTGGCGACATCGGTGGTGTCGGCGTTGAAGCCCATCACGAACACGGACGGCTGGGTGATCGTCTGGCCCACCTTCTCGGTCGACAGCTCGAACATGTCACCGCCCTGCCCGTACACCTTGAAACCGCCCTCCGCGAAGACCGGCGCCGGCTCGATGCCGACCTTCTTCAGCTCGGGGGGCAGGCCCACGCTCTCCACCAGGCCGTAGGCGGTGCCGTCGCCGGTGAAGGCGAGGAAGGACACGGGTCCGGCCGGCGGCTTGATGGCCTTCTTCACCTCGCCGATCCGCTGGTCGTACGCGGCCAGGTGCTCGTCGTAGACATCGGCCTTGCCGAACACGTCACCCGCGAGGAAGGAGAACTGGCTCCGCCAGTCGCCGAGCTTCTTGCCCACGAGCACGGTGGGAGCGATGTCGGTGAGGTCGTCGTACACCTTCTCCGCCTGGAACAGGGGGAAGCCGATGCCGCCGCCGACGATGAGGTCGGGCTCCAGGGCGAGGATCGCCTCCAGGTCGAAGCCGTCGACGCTCCACGGCAGGAACGTCGTGCCGTCCGCCTTCGCCTCCTTCGCCCAGTTCGGGGAGAACTCGCCCTTGCCGTCGGCGTCCTCGGGGATCGTGGCCCGCACCGGCACGTCGAGGTCGTAGAGGTACCCGGCGAGGGCGTGGTTCAGCACGACCACCTTCTTGGGCTCGGCCGGCACCTTCACCTTGCCGTAGTCGGTCGTGACGGTTCGGGTCTTCGCGGCGGAGGCCTTGTCCCCGTCGCCCGACGGGTCGGCGGCCGAGCAGCCGGTGAGGGCCAGCGCGGCGACGGCCGCGACGGCGAGAAGGCGGGCAGGAGCAAACATGGGACCTCATGTGGCTGGGTAGGCTCGGATGTTCGAGCTGTTGGTAAGGTGAGGCTAACCTCGCTGGTTCCGCTGCGTCGATCCGAGTACGACATCGCCAGTGACGGACACGACGCGTCGCACAACGGGAGGCACGCTTGCCGACGACATCCCTCGGCACCGTGGTCGCCGAGAACGCCATCCGCTTTCTGGGGCACGACACGCATCGGCACGACGCGCCGCACCTCATCTACCTGGTGACGGGCCGCGCCCGCCTGTCCGCCGATGGCGAGGAGTGGCGGCTCGGTCGGCACGAGGCCCTCTGGCTCGCTCCGCGCGTGCCGCACGCGCTGCGGATCGAGCCGGGCGGCATGGCGCTCGGCCCCCTCCTCGACCCTGCTGACCAGCCACGATGCCGGGTACAGCCCCTCGGGGCAGTACCCGCGATCGTCGAGGTCATGACCACCACACTCGGCGCGGCGCCGACCACGCCGGAGCAGGTCGAGCCGTTCCGTCAGGAGCTGGGCCGCGTACTGAGAGGGATCTCCCGGCAGTACTTCCCGGTCGTGCTGCCCGTCCATCCCGCGGTGCGCGCACTCGCCCGCGAGGCCCTGCGCGCTCCCTCCCTGACCCTGGAACGGCTCGCCGAACGACACCGGATGAGCCCCCGCCAGGTGCAGCGCGTCTTCCTCGACGAGACCGGACTGCCCTTCACACGGTGGCGCAACCGGGCCAGGATGAACGCCGCCGTCGAACACCTCCGCGGCGGAGGCGAGCTGACGGCGGCGGCCAGGGCGGCCGGCTACGCGACCCGGGCCGGACTGGTGCGCGCGCTGAGCCGCGAGGCCGGGGTGCCGGTGAGCGCGCTCACCACGGACGCGGTGGGGGCGCTCGGCGGCCGCTGAACCGGGAGCCGGGCAGTTCCAGCAGTTCAGGTACGTCGATCACGCACGGCACTTCGACCCGTCCGGGTGGCGGGTCGCACAGGGAGAACAGATGGCACAGGCGCTCGCGCCGACGACCGCGCCACCACCGGGCAGGCCGTCGAGGTCGTCGCGTCGCAGGACCCGTCGGCTCCTCGGCCTGGGCGCCGCCGTCTCCACGCTCCTCGTGGCGGTGGTGCTCAGCGTCGCGATCGGCTCGGCGCTGCTCCCCCTCGACGTGGTGTGGCAGGCGCTGACCGCCCCCGACGGCTCCGCCTCGCACGCCACGATCAGCGGCGCCCGCGTGGACCGCACGCTGCTCGGCATCGTCGTCGGCGCGTCCCTGGGCGTGGCGGGGGCGCTCATCCAGGCGCTCACCCGCAATCCGCTCGCCGACCCCGGAGTCCTCGGCGTCAACGCCGGCGCGAGTTTCGCCGTCACCCTGGCCGTGGCCGTCTTCGGCGTCACGCGCATCGACCAGTACCTGCCCTTCGCCTTCGTCGGCGCCGTCGTCGGCTCGGCGGTGGTCTACCTCGCCGCGAGCGGCGGCCGGGGCGGGCCCACACCGCTGCGCCTCACCCTCGTCGGGGTCGCCTTCACGGCGGTCCTGCTCGGCGTCTCCCAGACCCTCGCCCTGATCGACACGGAGACCTTCGACCGTATGCGGTTCTGGGGAGCGGGCACCATCACCGACCGCCCGACGGGCACCGCCGCCGACATCGCGCCCTTCGTCCTGGCCGGCCTGCTGGCCGCCGCCTTCTGCGCGCGCCCGCTCAACGCGATCGCGCTCGGCGACGACGCGGGGCGGGCCGTCGGGCTGCGGGTCGGCGCGACCCGGTGCGGTGTGGTGATCGCGGTGGCCCTGCTGTGCGGTTCGGCGACGGCCGCGGCGGGACCGCTGATGTTCGTCGGCCTCATGGTGCCGCACGCCGTGCGCTGGCTCACCGGCCCCGACTGGCGCTGGATCCTCGCCTACTCCGCCGTCCTCGCCCCGGCGATCGTGCTGTTCGCCGACGTCCTGGGCCGTCTGATCGTGATCCCGTCCGAACTCCAGGTCGGCGTCATGATGCCGCTCATCGGCGCGCCCGTACTGATCCTGCTGGTGCGCGGAAGCCGGGTGAGGGAGCTGTGAGCGGGGCCTTCGTCCTCAGGGCGGGTTCCCTGAGCCTGCGGGCGACACGCCGCGGGGTCGTGGTGTGCGGACTGCTGTCGGCCGCGCTGCTCGCCCTGTCCCTCTGGGCCTTCACCCTCGGCAGCTACTCGCTGAGCCTCGGCGACCTGGCCGCGGTCATGTCCGGCGACGCCAGGAACAGCGTCCGCACCGTCGTCCTGGAGTGGCGGGCGCCGCGCATCGTCGCCGCCGTACTGTTCGGGGCCGCCCTCGCGATGGGCGGCGCGGTCTTCCAGTCCCTGACCCGCAACCCGCTCGGCAGCCCCGACGTCATCGGCTTCACCACCGGCTCCTACACCGGAGTCGTCCTCACGCTGCTCGCGGGCGCGAGCAGCTACTCGGCGCTCGCGGCGGGCGCGCTGGCCGGTGGCCTCGTCACCGCGCTGGCCGTGTATCTGCTGGCGTTCCGGCGGGGTGTGCGGGGCTTCCGGCTCATCATCGTGGGGATCGCGGTCGGCGCGCTGCTGTCCTCGGTCAACACGTGGTTCTCGGTCAAGGCGGACGTGGACACCGCGCTGAGGGCCGCGGTGTGGGGCGCCGGTTCGCTCAGCGCCATCGGCCGGCCCGCCGTGCTGACGGCCGCCGTCCTGCTGGCGCTGGTCGCCCTGGCGGCCCCGGTGGCGCAACGCCGGATGCGCTGGCTCGAACTGGGCGACGACACGGCCGCGATGCTGGGCGTACGCGTCGAGCGCACGAAACTGCTGCTGGTCGTCCTCGGCGTGGCCGCCACGGCCGCGGTGACCGCCGCGGCGGGCCCCATCGCCTTCGTGGCGCTGGCTGCGCCCCAGATCGCCCGCCGTCTCACCGGCCGCGGAACCTCCGTCGACCTCACCGGTTCGGCGCTCGTCGGCGCGCTGCTGCTGCTCGGCGCCGACATCGCGGCGCAGCACGCGATCGAGGGCGTGGTGCTGCCGACCGGCGCGGTCACCGTGTGCGTCGGCGGGGCGTATCTCCTGGTGCTGCTGGTGCGGGAGTCCCGGCGGGGGTGGTAGCGCTCCGGCCCGCGCGGAGGGCGGAAAAGGGACGGCGGCAAGAACCCGTCGCCCACGGATCCGCGCGGCGACCCGTCGCCCACGGATCCGCGCGGCGTCGTCCTCGCGCGCGTGCCGGTCACGCCGGGGGGACGGCCCGGCCGTGCACATCCATGGCCGACACGGGTACTCCTGGAGTCCGGGGGTGGTCGACGCCCGGCGCCGCCGGTCGGCCGCCGCGGTCTGTCGCGGTCGTCCAAGGACGGCGGAGCGTGAACCCACTATGCTTCCCGGGCGCGCGCAGGCGCACGGAAGTAGGGACGGGGAATGCGACGGCTCGGAGAGCTCGAAGCCGAAATCATGGACTGCCTGTGGAAGTGGGACAGGCCGGCGACGGTCCGTGAGGTGGTCGACGACATCAACCTCCGCCGCCCGGCCGCCTACACGACGGTGATGACCGTGGCCACCATCCTCTACAACAAGGGCTGGCTGACCCGGCAGAAGCAGGGGCAGGCGTGGCTCTACACGCCGGTCCGCAGTCGCGAGGCCTACTCCGCCGCCCTGATGGAGGACGCCCTGGGAACGAGCCGGGACCGCTCGGCGGCGCTCGTGCACTTCGTGGAGCGGATGACGGAGGAGGAAGTCGCCGCGCTCCGCGAGGCGCTCCGTGCCACGGGCCGCGGCGGCGAGCTGTGAACGCCGCGCCCTTCTTCCTCGGATACGCGGCGGCCGTCGGCGTCCTGGCCCCGCGCGCGCTGCTCCGCAGCGGCTGGCCCCAGCGGTCACCGCTGCTGGCGGTCGCCGCGTGGTTCGCGCTGGCCGCGTCCTTCTCCGTCTGCGTCGCCCTGGCCGCCCTGCACCTCACCACCCCGGGCGCACACCTGCACGGAATCCTCTACTCCTGCCGATCGGCCCTGGGCCTCGGCCCGTCCGACGGAGGCTTCCTGCCGGGCCTGGGGCTCGCCGCGGTCGCCGTCCTGGCCGCCGCCCATCTCGCGGGCTTCGCCGACCACGCCGGGCGGGCGTACGCCGCCCGCTCCCGGCACCGCGAGGTCCTGGACAAGGTCGGCCGCCGGTCAGCCTGTTCGCGGGCCACCGTGGTGGAACACACCGAGCCCGCCGCCTACTGCCTGCCCGGCCGCCACCCGAGGATCGTCCTCAGCAGCGGGGCCGTCGGCCTCCTGTCCGGCGGCGAACTCGACGCCGTCGTCGCACACGAGCGGGCCCACATCCGAGGCCGCCACCACCTCGTCCTCGCGGCGGCCCACGCCTTCACCCGCGTCTTCCCCGGTGTGCCGCTCGCCCGCCATCTCCAGCAGCAGATACCCCTGTTGCTGGAGATGGCGGCCGACGACCACGCGCTGCGCCGCTGCCCGCGCGGCGCGCTGGCCGCCGCCATGTTCACCCTGGCCGCGGGCGAGGCGCCGAACGGCACCCTCGCCGCGGGCGGCCGGACGGTGCTGGTCCGCCTCCGGCGCGTGCTGGCTCCGGCGCGCCGCGCACATCCCGCCCTGCGCTGCGCGGTCGGCACGGGCGCCCTGATCACGCCCGTGCTCCCGGTACTGCTGACCTGCCACGCCGGACTGGGGTGACCTCCGCCGGCCGCCGCGAACCGGCCGACGGCCTCAGATCCGTACGCCCCACATGAACGGCATCCCGCTGCGGGCCATCGACTCGTACCGCACCTGGGCGCCGGGCTTCGGCGCGTGGAGTATCTGGCCGTTCCCGGCGTAGAAGCCCACATGGCTCAGGTCGGTGCGCATGATGACGAGGTCCCCGGGCTTGAGCGCGCCGATCGAATTGATCCGGGTGCCGGCGCCTGCCTGGGCCTGCGACGTACGGGGCAGCGAGACGTCGGCCTGCTGGAACGCCCAGGAGGTCAGGCCGGAGCAGTCGAAGGACCCAGGACCGGTGGCGCCCCACACGTACGGCATGCCGACCCGGCTCTTCGCCGCGTCGAACGCCGTGGCGGTGCGGCCGGACGCGCTGGCCTCGTTGCCCGGCTCGCCCTGCAGGCTCGCCAGTTCGGTCCGCTCGCTCGCCCGGTTGGCCCGCTCCTCCTTGGCGACCCGCTCGGCCCGCTCCTCGGCCGTGAGGGTGTTGAGGAGCCGCTGCGCCTCCGCCAGCTTGCCCTGGATCTCCTTCTTCTTGCTGCCCAGCTCGTTGCGGGTCTCCTCGAGGCTGCCGAGCTTCTTCGCGGCCTGGGCGCGCTGCTGTTGCAGAGCACGCTGCTGGGAGAGGAACCGCTGGAGCGTGTCCGACTGCCGGGCGCTGAGCCGGTCGAGGCCCGACGCCTGGTCCAGGTAGGCGTCGGGGTCGGCGGAGAGCAGCAGTTGGAGGGAGGGGTCGAGACCACCGCTGCGGTACTGGGCCGTGGCCGCCGAACCGAGTTGGTGCCGCAGCTCGTTGAGCGCCGCCTGCTTGCGGACGACCTCCTCGTGGAGGTTGTCCGCCTCCTTCTGCAGCTTCCCGGCCGATTCCTTCGCCCCGTTGTACTTCTCGGTGGCCTGGGTGGCCTGCTCGTACAGCCGGTCGATCTGCGCCTGGACACCCTTCTTGTTCGGGTCCGGCAGCGGATCGGCCGAGGCCGACTGCGCCGACAGGGCGACCGTCACCGCCGCGGTCGCGGTGAGCACGGACGTGTATCCGTGGCGGGGCTGCTTGGGACGACGGTGGGACGCCACTGAGGCGGGCTCCTTCTTCCTCGGCCGCTGTCCGACGGTCCATGGGCCGTCAAGTACCGCCGGGGGAAAGCGGCTTCAGCGACACCTCCGCCGGTGACCCGGGCGGGCGACCGGCTGTTCGGAGGCCGAGCCACGCATACTAATCAAGTTAGTGGCCCACATCCAAGCGCGGCCCCAGGAGCGCTCCTCGCCACCTGATCATGCTGTGGCCTGCTCAGTCGCCGAGGATCCGCTCCCACAGCAGCCCGTCCCGCCAGCTCCCGTCGAGGAAGATCGCCGAGTGCGCGACGCCGTACGGGGTGAACCCGTTGCGACGCAGCACCCGTTGCGACGGCAGGTTCTCCAGATTGGTGGACGCCTCGGCGCGGTGCAGGCCGAGTTCGTCCGTCATCACCCGGAGCGCGAGCCCGACGGCGTTCCCGGCATGTCCCTGATTCTGGGCGACGGAGGCGATCCAGTAGCCGACGGAGCCGCGGCGCAGATGCGGCTGCGGCAGGATGCCGCCCACGGTGACCTGCCCGATCACCTGGTCGTCGGCGAACACCACGCCCGGCCAGACGGTGCCGGCCCGGTATCCGGCGAGCAGGCCCTCGATCCGCTCGGCCTGGCCCTCAGGGGTGAAGTAGTCGGCCGGCTGGGCCGGTTCCCACGGTCGGAAGGCCTCGGCGTCCCGCACCCGGTGCGCGGCGATCGGGGCGGCGTCGGTGGGCTCTATCAGGCGGATCCTGGTACTGCTGCGCATGGGGGCGGTCCTCGTCGCGGTGCGTCGGATGGGACGGCCAACCTATGCGAGGGCGTCCGGCCGCCACTCTGTGGCGGGGGACCGGTGGCGGGGGACCGGTGGCGGTCAGGGGACCTTCACCCAGTCGAGGGTGCGTTCCACCGCCCTCTTCCAGCCGGCGTAGCCCTCCGCGCGCTGCTCCTCGGACCACTGGGGCGACCAGCGCTTCGACTCGTGCCACTGGGTGCGCAGCTCGTCGGTGTTCTGCCAGAAGCCGGTGGCGAGCCCCGCCGCGTAGGCCGCGCCGAGAGCGGTCGTCTCGGCGACGACGGGACGGCTGACCGGGACGCCGAGGACGTCGGACTGGATCTGCATGCAGAGGTCGTTGGCGGTGACCCCGCCGTCGACCCTGAGCACGTCGAGATGGACCCCGGAGTCCTGCTCCATGGCCTCGACCACATCGCGGCTCTGGTAGCAGATGGCTTCCAGGGTGGCCCGTGCCAGGTGGGCGTTGTCGTTGTACCGGGCCAGGCCGACGATCGCGCCGCGGGCGTCGGACCGCCAGTACGGCGCGAACAGGCCGGAGAACGCGGGCACGAAATACATGCCGCCGTTGTCCTCGACGCTCCGGGCCAGCTCCTCGCTCTCGGGCGCCGACTTGATGATCTTCATCTGGTCGCGCAGCCACTGCACCGCCGACCCGGTGACGGCGATGGAGCCCTCCAGCGCGTAGACCACCGGACTGTCGCCGAACTGGTAGGCCACCGTGGTGAGGAGCCCGTGCTCCGAGCGGACCAGCTCGGTGCCGGTGTTGAGCAGCAGGAAGTTGCCGGTCCCGTAGGTGTTCTTGGCCTCGCCCGGGGCGAAGCAGACCTGGCCGACGGTGGCCGCCTGCTGGTCGCCGAGGACGCCCCCGATGGGAATCGCGGCGCCCAGCGGCCGGGAGGTGCGGGTGGAGCCGTAGGCCTCCGGATGCGACGAGGGGTTGATCTTCGGGAGCATCGCCCGGGGGACGCCGAAGAAGCCCAGGAGTTCCTCGTCCCAGTCGAGGGTCTCCAGGTCCATCAGCATGGTGCGGCTCGCGTTGGTCACATCGGTGGCGTGGATACCGCCGTTCGGGCCGCCGGTCAGGTTCCACAGGACCCAGGCGTCCGTGTTGCCGAAGAGCGCGTGACCGGCCTCGGCCGCTTCCCGTACGCCGTCGACGTTCTCCAGGATCCACTGGATCTTGCCGCCGGAGAAGTACGTCGCCGGCGGCAGCCCGGCCTTGCGGCGGATGACCTCTCCCTGCCCCGAGCGTTCGAGGTTCGCCGCGATGGCGTCGGTACGGGTGTCCTGCCACACGATGGCGTTGTAGTAGGGCCGCCCGTTGCGCGGGTCCCAGACCACCGTGGTCTCGCGCTGGTTGGTGATCCCGATGGCCTTCAGGTCCGTCGGCGAGAGACCGCCGTGCCGCAGGGCGTTCTGGATCACCGAGTTGGTGCGCTCCCAGATCTCCACCGGGTCGTGCTCCACCCAGCCGGAGCGGGGCAGGATCTGCTCGTGCTCCAGCTGGTGCTTGGCGACCTCGTTGCCGCCGTGATCGAAGATCATGAACCGGGTGCTGGTGGTCCCCTGGTCCACCGCGCCGATGAAGTCAGCCATGATGTGTGTCGCCTCTCCGGCCGGTGTCGTCAGTCCTTGGAAGTCGTCAGCCCTGGGAAGTCGTCAGTCCTTGGAAGGCGCCGGGACGCGTCCGGGCGGTTCGGGTGCGGCGGACGGCAGGAAGCGTCCGATGAAGGCCTTGTAGAGACCCGCGCCGAGCAGGCCGCCGATCAGCGGGCCGAGGATGGGAACCCAGAAGTAGAGATTCCCGTACTGGTCCCGCCACGCGCCCCCGTAACCGGTGAGGAAGCTCGCCAGCCGGGGGCCGAAGTCACGCGCCGGGTTGATCGCGTAACCCGCGTTGGTACCCCAGGCCATGCCGATGGCGACCACGATCAGACCGATGATGAACGGGCCCAGGTTCGAGCCCGGCGGGGTGTTCAGCAGGTCCGTGACGGCCATGATCAGCAGCAGGAGCAGGGCGGTGCCGATGATCTGGTCGCGGAACGCGCCCCACTCGTGGACCGGCAGTGCCGGGTTGCCGTTGGCCGGCAGGGTGGAGAACACGGACTGCGTCTTGATGGTGTGCCCGGGGTCGGCCTTCGCCAGCGCCTCGCTGTAGTTCCACCGGACGAGGAGCGCGGCCACGAAAGCGCCGGCCGTCTGCGCCAGCGCGTACGGAGCCACCTTGCTCCACGGGAACCCCTTGAACGCGGCCAGGGAGAGCGTCACCGCGGGATTGAGATGCGCCCCGCTCAGCCGCGCCGCCACATAGACGCCGAGCGTGACGCCCAGCCCCCACGCCCAGGCGATGCTGTCGTGGTCCCCGAGCCCGCCGGCCGGATCCGTGAGGGCTCCGCCCGCCGCCACCTGGGCGACGACGCCGCACCCGAAGAGGATGAGGATCATCGTGCCCGCGAACTCGGCGGACAACTCGCCGAGCAGTCCGGACTTCCTGCGTAGTTCAGCCATGGGGGCTCGCCCTCCGCCGACGGCGCCGGCTGTCGACTATCCGAGCAGTGTCAGCAGGCTAAGACGATTCACGAGATCAGGCATATCGGGATGTTCGGGGCGTCCGAGTGAAGTGACCCTGGGTGTTCGCTCGCATCATTCGCAACCGAACCTTTCGAATGATGGCTAGAAGTGTCGTCCTCGGTCATCCGGTTTCGTTCGGAGGCATGTCAGCATGCAGGCACGTCGACCGCCGCGGGCACTGCATCGAGCGATGTCGTACGGCCGCCTGGCAGGAGGCGCCCTGTGGACGTACTGCCCGAGGACGGGCAGGAAGGCCTTCTACGTCACGCTACTGCGCGGGAGAAGAGTTCGCCCACGCGGTGACCCGCGCGGCCCTGACCACCTCGGCCTGATCCCCGGAGAACCGGAGTGACCGCATGCCCCTGACCGGCCACCTGTCGGACGTCCTCGTCTACACCCGTACGACGGGCTACCGGCACGACTCCATTCCCGCCGCGCGCACCGCCCTGCGCGAACTGGGCGAGGAGGAGGGTTTCACGGTGGAGGCCTCCGAGGACCCCACGGTCTTCACCGAAGCCTCCCCTGGCGGGACGCGGCGCGGTGGTCCTCCTGTCCACGAGCGGCGACGTCCTCACCGAGGAGGGACGGGCGGCGCTCCAGCGATAGGTCGCGGACGGCGGCGGCTTCATGGGCGTCCGCTCCGCCGCGTGCACCGAGTACGACTGGCCGTACTACGGCGAACTGCTCGGTGCCCGCTTCGGGGGCCACCCCGCCTTCCAGCCCGGCACCGTGCTGGTGGAGGACCGGAGCCATCTCGCGACGGCGGTGGCCCACCGGTCGCGCCCCACCCCGCCTCGGGGGCGCGACCACCGGTCTGAGACGCTGTCCGGCACCTGACCAGGTGTTACGCCCGGCCGTCCCCCGCACCTGACCACCAGGTGTCCCGTCCGTCCGGCGCCCACCGCACCTGACCAGATGTTCCACCCGCCCGGCGCCCACCGCACCTGATCCACCCGCAAGGAAGACATGCAGGGAGTCCTCACCGGCTTCACGGTGATCGCCACCGTCATCGCCGTCGGGTACGTCATAGGCCGCCGCGGATATCTGGGACAGGACGGCCGCACCGTGCTGACCCGGCTGGCCTTCAACGTGGCGACCCCGGCCCTGCTCTTCACCATGCTCGCGGGCGCGGACCTGTCCGTCGTCCTGTCGACACGCCTGCTGGTCACGGCGACGGCCACGGCCGCCGCGGCCGGAGTCTTCGTCGTGGTGGCCGGGCTCTTCCTGCGCTGGGACGCCGGACGGATCACCATCGGCGCTCTGTGCTCCAGTTACGTCAACGCCGGGAATCTGGGCATCCCCATCGCCGTCTACGTCCTCGGAGACGCCTCGCTCGTCGCCCCGGTGCTGCTCCTCCAGCAGATCGTGGTGACCCCGCTGGCCCTGACCGTCCTCGACCTCGGCCGCCCCGGAGAACCGGTCTCGGTCCTCCGGCGGCTGACCACCCCGCTGCGTAACCCGATGGCGATCGGATCGCTGGCCGGTGTCGCCGTGGCCGCGTCCGGCCGGACCCTGCCCGGGCCCCTGCTGGAGCCGCTCGTCCTCATCGGCAACATGTCGGTCCCCGCGGTCCTCCTCGCCTTCGGGATATCCCTGTACGGCGGCGAGCGGCCGGGCCGGGGCGAGGACCGGGGCGCGCTGTACCTGTCCGCCCTGCTGAAGACGGTCGCCCAGCCGGTCGTCGCATGGGCCGTCGGCGCGGGACTGTTCGGGCTGCGGGGCGAGGCGCTACTGGCCGTGGTCGTGATCGCGGCTCTCCCGGCCGCCCAGAACCTCTTCACGTACGCCTCGCACTACGGGATCGCCGAGCGGTTCGCCAGGGAGTCGATCCTGCTGTCCACCCTGCTCTCCGTCCCGGTGCTGATCACCGTCGCCGCGCTGCTCGGGCGGTAGCCCCGCCCGTTGCGTGGGGTCGCGTCCACGGTCGTTCCACCGGCGTGGGGGCGAACCGGAAGGGGGCCGTGCCCACCCGGCTCGTCGCGGGAGGCCTCGGTCCGGTCCCGGCCGGGGCCGGGGGCTCACCCGAAAGTGAAGGCATAGGCCTGGAGGCCCTCGTCCACGCGGAGTTCGAGGCGTGCGGTGCGCGGGTCCCGGTCGTCGGTGAGCCGGTGGAGCGTCGGCGCGCCGCTCACCCGGAGGGTCTTGGTGACCTCGCCGTTCACCAGAACGGTGACCTCGCCGGTGCCGGCGAGGACGATGTTGGCGTTCTTCGCCCGGTAGGTGAAGGCCAGCCGGGCCTCGCGCCCCGCCGTGAACTCCTCGTACCCGGCGGTCCACGTGCCGTCCAACGACAGCTTGCCGAGCGGCAGATCGCCCTTCGGGAAGCGGTAGACGGCCGGCCGGTCGTCCACCAGGGGCGTGCCGACGTAACCGCGGATGCGCAGGTTGCTCAGATAGGTCTCAGGAGTCCGTTCGGAGGCCAGATCGTCCATGGCCCGGTCCGTGGGCTCCGGAAGGACGACGGTGGGATCCGCCTGCCGGAGCAGCTCACGGATCATGTTCTCCGTCCGGTCGTACTGGCCCTCACCGAACTTGAAGTAGCGGACCGTGCCCTCGGCGTCGATCAGATACTTGGCGGGCCAGAAGCGGTTGCGGTAGTTGTCCCAGGTGGCGAGGTCGTTGTCGAGGGCGACGGGCCAGTCCACTCCGAGCTTCTCGGCGCCGGCGACGACGTTGCTCCGCTTCTTCTCGAAGGCGAACTCGGGGGAGTGCACACCGATGACACGCAGCCCGGCGTCCCGGTAGGCACGCTCCCAGTCGCGGATGTGCGGCACAGCGCGCTGGCAGTTGATGCAGGAGTACGTCCAGAAGTCGATCAGCGTGACCTTGCCGCGCAGGCCCTCGAGGTCGACGGGGCGGTCGCCGGGGGTGTTGAACCAGGAGTCGATGCCCTCCAGCGCGGGGGCCGGCCCGCACGAGCGCAGTTCGTCGGCGCCGTCCTCGCAGCGGGAGAGCGCCTTGTTGGAGTTGTCGTACAGGCCGGACAACTGCTGCCGGGCGGCGTCGCTGTCCTCGATCTTCCGCTGGACGCCGGAGGTGTAGTCGGGCAGCGACCGCTGGATGGCGGCGGTGACGTCGAGGGCCAGGGCCAGCGCGAGGACGATCATCAGCGACCCGGCGGCGATGCGCAGCCCCCGGGCACGCCTGCGGAACGCGGCGACGCGGTCGGCCACCCTCCGCCCGGCCAGCGCGAACACGAGCAGCGGCACGGCGGTGCCGACGGCGAAGGACAGGGTCAGCACCACGATGTCGGAACTGATCTCGCCCCGGGCTCCCGCGATGGTGATCGCGGCGAGCACGGGCCCCGCGCACGGCACGTACAGCAGGCCGAGGCCCAGACCGAGGACGAAGGCGCTGCCCTCCTTGTTCACCTGGCGCTGCGGGATACGGGCGAAGGGCTTCTCCAGCAGGCGTTCGACGGGCGGGAAGATCAGACCCAGGCCGATGAGGACGAGCAGTCCCAGGCCCACGTACCGCAGGATGTCCTGCGGCAGACCGAGGGCGGAGATGATCGTCACGCCGAGCAGGGTGAAGAACGCGAAGCTGACGACGAGGCCCGCGACGACGGCGTAGGGACGGCGGTTGCGCGGCGGACGTCCGGGCGCCCCGGGGGAGCGGTCGCGACAGCGCCACCGCCCCCTGTCGTCCCACCGCCACCGCCACCGTCGCCTTCGGTGCCCGGGGGCCGCGCCGGCTTGCCGGCGGCATCGCCGTCCTCGCCCCGCCCGGAGCCGCCGGCCAGGAACACCACCGGCAGGACGGGCAGGATGCAGGGCGACACCGCGGTGATCAGCCCGCCCAGCAATCCGATCAGCATCAGCGTGATCATGACGTACCGCCTCTCGCGGGAGAGAGCGGCGGTGTCCGCGACCCTCACCACGTATTCGGCGCCGGGCGATCACCGGATTGGTGGCCGGGAGAGCGCGGAGCCGGGGCGCTGCCCCGAGCGGACGACCCGGGGCAGCGCGCCCCGCTCCGCGACCAGGCCCTGTTGCGCGGGGCTCCCCGTCAACGCTCCCGCGCGCGGCGCTCCCGTCCCCGTCAACGCTCCCGCGCGCGGAGCGGACCGTCCCTCCTCAGGAGCGGGTGGCGGTCCCGCAGCCCTCCTCGTCGCCCTCCCGCATACGCTCCTCCATCGACGTGCTCCGGTCGTACGGGTCGACCGCGGCACCGTCGCGTGCCTCGGCGTCGGTGCGCTCGGCGAGGAACGCGGGGGTGAGATAGCCGGTGTGGGTGTCGCAACCGCCGTTGGTGGTGTCCACCTTGTAGGAGACGAGGGAGAACGTCCCCGGCTCGGTCACGATCTTCGCCGGGTCGTCCCAGCTCATCACCACCTCGCGGCGCACGATGGTGCGCGCCACCTCGTCGCTGTCCCCCTCGGCGCGCACGACCGGGTAGACGTAGGTGACGTCGGTGGAGACCCGCACCGCACCGCGCTCGCCCTCCCGGAAGGTGACCCGGCCGCGGGTCTTGACCACGTCTCCGGCCGGCCGCACATCGGAGGGCCGGAAGCGGCTGAACAGCAGGAGCGGGTCGTTCTCGCGATCGGGCGCGCGCAGCGCCTTCTTGAGGAAGCCCCGCACATCCGCCTGGTGCGGGTTGATCAGCGCGATGGCCCTGTCCGGCCGCTCGCCGCGCAGTACGGCGGGGTCGAGGCCGGACGCGGCGAGGAAGTCCCGGGTCTTCGCGAGCGCTTCCGCGACCTCCGCCCTGCTCATCCAGCCGGTCGCCCGTGGTTCGGGCAGATGGATGCCCGCCGTTCCGTCGCTCCATCGCGCGGCCGGCGATCCCCTGAACGGCTCGTCCAGGGTGGGCGGCCGGTCCGCGGCCTCCTGCGCGGGCGCACCGGTCGGGCGCTCCGACTCCGCGGCCAGGGGCGTGGCGTTCGCACCGTCGTCGCCGTCGAACCAGCTGCCGATCCCCCAGGGACCGACGGCCACGACCACCACGGCGACGGCGGTCGCCAGACCGAGCGCGGCCCAGCCCCTGCTCCTGCGCCGCCGCGCCGGCGGGTACGTACGCCACCCCTCCGGCGGGCCGGACTCCTCCTGAAGCCGGCGCGCCACCATCCGGGCCCGGGCCGACGGCTCCTCGGGCGCTCCCCGGCCCCCGGCCTCGGACTCCCTCAGGAAACGCTCCCACTCCTCGTCCGGTATGGACGCCCCGCCCTTGCTCAACTCACCGCTCCCGCCGCGTGCGTACGGCCCGGCCCTCCCCAGGTCCGAGCGCTGTCCGGGGCATCATCACACGGCCCGCCGACACCCGGTGGCGGGCGGTCCCGTCAGCGTCCGGGCGCCCCGACGCGCAGTCCGTCCATGACGAGATCCAGCAGCCGGCCGGCCCTCGGCTCCCAGTCCTCGCGCGGATCGATCTGCCAGAGACCGGCGATGGCGAGGAAGAAGTCGTCCGGGGTCACCCCGGGGCGGACGACGCCGGCGTCCTCGCAGGCGCGGAGCAGGGTTCCGGCCGCCTCCATGACCGGGGTGGGGCCGGGCTTGGCGGGTCCGCCCGGCGCGCTGGTGACCAGCCGGATCGCGTCCGCGAGGCCGGCCTTGGTCATGGCGAAGCGGGCGAGGCGGTCCATCCATTCGCGCAGGGCCCGTTCGGGCGGCCGCGTCCGGAGCAGCTCGCCCGCGGCATCGGCGACCTGCTGCATCTCGTAGCGGTAGACCTCCAGGACGAGGGCCTCCCGGTGGGGGAAGTTGCGGTAGAACGTGGCCTGCCCGACGCCCGCCTTCTTGGCGATCGCGCTCAGCGGGGCGTCCGCGCGCAGCGTCAGCTCGACCATGGCCACGCGCAGGATGCGCTCGCGATTGCGCTGCGCGTCGACACGCAGGGGGGCGTCCTTCTTCGGCTGGGACACGGATCCTCCTCGCGGGCTCGTGGCCGAAACCCGTCCTTGTTAACCGGACAGTTGTCCGTTACGTTTTTTCCGTGAACGGACAGCAGTCCGGTTAGGGCTACCTTAGCGCCGGTCGCGTTCGCCGGCCGCCGGATCGACCGGTCCCGGCCGACGGTCCGGATCCTCGTCACCAGAGACCAGAGAAGGCTGATCATGGCCCCAGCGACCTCGTCGACGTCCCGTGCGATCACCCTGAACATCAACGGCGAGAAGCACCACCTGCCCATCGACCACCGCACCACCCTGCTCGACGCCCTGTGCGAGCGCCTCGACCTCACCGGCACCAAGAAGGGCTGCGACCAAGGGCAGTGCGGCGCCTGCACCGTCCTGGTCGACCGGCGACGCGTCGTCTCCTGCCTCAGCCTCGCGGTCGCGGCCGAGGGGCGCGAGATCACCACCATCGAAGGCGTGGCCGAGGGCGACGAACTGCACCCCGTCCAGCAGGCCTTCCTCGACCTCGACGGCTACCAGTGCGGCTACTGCACACCCGGCCAGATCTGCTCGGCCATCGCCGTCATCGAGGAACACGCGGCCGGCTGGCCGAGCGCCGTCACCGACGACCCGGGGCCCGGGGCGGGACCGCCACCGCTGACGCCCGACGAGATCCGCGAGCGCATGAGCGGCAACCTGTGCCGCTGCGGCGCCTACGTCTCGATCGTCCAGGCCGTCGCCCGCGCCGCCGAGTCCCACGCCGAGTCCCACGCCGAGGACCGGACGGCAACCACGAAGGAGACCGCCGCGTGAAGGAGTTCGACTACCAGCGCGCCCACGACGTCACCGGTGCGGTGGCTCTCCTCGCCGCCGACCCGGACGCACGGTTCCTCGGCGGCGGCACCAACCTCGTCGACCTGATGAAGTCCGGCGTGGAGCGCCCCGACCGCCTCGTCGACATCCGCGATCTCCCCCTGGATCGCGTCGAACCCACGGCGGACGGCGGTCTGCGCATCGGAGCGACCGTCACCAACAGCGATCTGGCCGCCCACCCCGAAGTCCGCCGCCACTACCCGGCGTTGACCCAGGCCGTGCTGGCCGGAGCCTCCGGGCAGCTGCGCAACATGGCGACCGTCGGCGGCAACCTCCTCCAGCGCACCCGCTGCGGCTACTTCACCGACGTCTCCAAGCCCTGTAACAAGCGTGCCCCGGGCAGTGGTTGTCCCGCCGTCGCCGGCGAACACCACAACCACGCCGTCCTCGGCGCCTCCGGCCACTGCGTGGCCGTTCACCCCTCCGACATGGGCGTGGCGCTGACGGCGTTCGACGCGGTGGTCTCCTACGAGAGCGCCGACGGGCCCGGCGAGACGCCGTTCACCGACTTCTACCTCCCCGTCAAAGACACCCCGCACCGGGAGACCGCCCTGCCGCCCGGCGCGCTGATCACCCACGTCAGCCTCCCCGCCGCGCCCGTCGCCGCCCGCTCCCGCTACCGCAAGGTGCGCGAACGGGCCTCGTACGCCTTCGCCATCGGCTCCGTCGCAGCGGCGCTCGACATCGAGGACGGCCGCGTGCGCGAAGCGCGCCTCGCCCTCGGAGCCGTCGCCTCCCGGCCCTGGCGCGCCCGTGCGGCGGAAGCCGTGCTGACCGGAGCGCCGGCCGACGGCGCGACCTTCGCCGCCGCGGCCGACGCCGAACTGGCCGCCGCCCGGCCGCTGCCCGACAACGGATACAAGGTGACCCTCATGCGCAACCTCGTGGTCTCCGTACTCACCGAACTCGCCGGAAGGGACGCCCGATGACGACCACCACGCCGGGACCCCGGGCCGTGCGCGGAGCCGTCGGCGTCGCCCACACCCGCGTAGAGGGCCGCGACAAGGTCACCGGCGCGGCCCGCTACGCGGGCGAGATACCGCATCCGGACCTGGCCCACGGCTGGCTCGTGCTGTCCACGGTCACCCGTGGCCGGATCCTCGACGTGGAGACCGCCCCGGTCCTCGACATGCCGGGCGTGCTCACCGTGCTGCACCACGGCAACGCCCCGCGCATGAACCTCGACTACGTCGGCATGCTCGGCACCCCGCCGGACCCGACCTGTGCCGTCTTTCAGAACGACCGGGTGCCGTTCGCCGGCTGGCCGGTCGCGCTGGTCGTCGCCGAGACCTCCGAGGAGGCCCGGGAGGCCGCCGAAGCGCTGGTGGTGACCTACGAGCGGGAGCCCCACGACACCGCGCTCGTCGCCGGACACCCGGACGCCTACCCCGCCGCGAGCCACATGCCCGCCGAGACGGAGAAGGGCGACCTGGAGGACCGGCTGGCCGCGTCCGCCCATGTGGTGGACGCGCGGTACACCACCCCCGAGGAGCAGCACAGCATGATGGAGCCGCACGCGGCGACCGCCCGCTGGGACGGCGGCCGGCTGGAGGTCGTCGACTCCAACCAGGGCGCCGTCTGGGTCCAGAGCGAGCTGGCCATGATGTTCTCGCTCGACGCCTCCTCGGTGCGGGTCCGGTCCGAGCACATCGGCGGCGGCTTCGGCAGCAAGGGCCTGCGCGCCCACCAGGTGTCCGCCGTGATGGCCGCCACCGCCCTTCAGCGCCCGGTGCGCGTGGTGCTGACCCGGCGGCAGACGTTCACCCTGGGCGGCTACCGCAGTCCCACCATCCAGCGGATCAGGCTCGGCGCGGCCCCCGACGGCCGGCTGCTGGCCCTGGAGCACCTCTCGCTGAACCAGACGTCGACGGTGTACGAGTTCGTCGAGCCCAGCGCGGGCGTCGCCCGGGTGATGTACGACGCCGAGGCGCACCGCACCGGCAACCACGTCGTACGGCTCGACGTGCCGTCCCCGACCTGGATGCGCGCACCGGGAGAGGCCCCGGGGTCCTTCGCGATCGAGGCGGCCCTCGACGAGCTCGCCGAACACACCGGTGTCGACCCGATCGAACTGCGCCTGCGCAACGAGCCGGAGGTGGGTCCCGTCTCGGGGCTCCCGTTCAGCAGCCGCAATCTGGCGGCCTGCTTCCGCGAGGGCGCGCGCAGGTTCGGCTGGGCGGACCGCGATCCGCGTCCCGGCATCCGCCGCGACGGACGTTGGCTGCTGGGCACCGGCACGGCGGCGGCCTCCTTCGGCGCCGGGGCCGCCCCGTCCACCGCCCTGGTCACGGCGGAGGCGGACGGTTCGTTCACCGTACGCATCACCGCCGCCGACATCGGCACCGGAGCCCGTACCGCGCTCACCCTGATAGCGGCAGACGCGCTGGAGACCGCACCCGAACGGGTCCGGGTCCGTATTGGCGACAGCGACTTCGGCCCGGCGATGATCGCCGGCGGTTCCATGGGCACCCGCTCCTGGGCCTGGGCCGTCACTGCCGCCGCCGCCGAACTGCGGGAACGGCTCGCGGTGACCGCGAGCATCCCCCCGGAGGGGATCACGGTGCGGTCCGACACCACCGAGGCGCTCGCGAGCCTCGCGCGGAAGGAACGGCACTCCTACGGGGCGCAGTTCGCCGAAGTCGCCGTCGACACCGCCACCGGCGAGGTCCGGGTGCGCCGCATGCTGGGCGTCTTCGCCGCGGGCCGCATCGTCAATCCGCTCACCGCCCGCAACCAGCTCGTCGGCGGGATGACCTGGGGCATCTCCATGGCCCTGCACGAGGAGGCGGTCCGCGACCGGAACAGCGGCGGTCACTACGCCCCCGATCTCGCCGGCTACCACGTGGCCACGCACGCCGACGTCCCGGACATCGAGGCGCACTGGGTGGACGACCACGACCCCGACGACCCGGTCGGCATCAAGGGCATCGGGGAGATCGGCATCGTGGGCGCGGCGGCGGCCGTCGCCAACGCGGTCTGGCACGCCACCGGCGCCCGCCACCGGGACCTGCCGATCCGCCCCGACCGGATCCTCGCGGCGACGGCGCCGGAGACCGCCGGGGGAGCGCCGGATGCTTGACATCGCCGGTGAACTGCACCGATGGATGGCGGAGGGCCGGGAGTTCGCCGTCGGCACCGTCGTCTCCGTCGCCGGCAGCGCGCCGCGCGGGCCCGGCGCGGCCCTCGCCGTCGACAGTGGGGGCACGGCGATCGGGTCGGTCTCCGGTGGCTGCGTGGAGGGCGCGGTCTACGAACTGTGCGCCCAGGCCCTCCAGGGCGGCCGGTCCGTGCGCGAGCAGTTCGGCTACAGCGACGAGGACGCCTTCGCGGCCGGGCTGACCTGCGGTGGGGTCATCGACATCATGGTCACGCCGGTCCGCGCCGACTCACCGGAACGCGCGGTGCTGGGGGCCGCGCTGTCCGCCGCGGTCTCCGGCACGGGGGCCGCCCTCGCCCGGGTGGTGAGCGGCCCGGAAGGGCTCCTGGGGCGGGCGCTGCTCGTCCGCGCCGACGGTGGTCACGAGGGCGGGCTCGGCGGGCGCCCGGAGCTGGACCGTACGGCGGCGGCCGAGGCCTCGGCCCTGCTGGACGCCGGCCGCACCGGCGCCGTCACCCTCTCCGAGGACGGGACGCACTGCCCCGGAGGGCTGACCCTGCTCGTCGAGAGCAGCGTGCCACCGCCCCGCATGATCGTCTTCGGCGCGGTGGACTTCGCGGCGGCGCTGGTACGGGCCGGCAAGTTCCTGGGCCACCACGTGACGGTGTGCGACGCCCGTCCCGTCTTCGCCACCCGGGCCCGGTTCCCCGAGGCGGACGAGATCGTCGTCGACTGGCCCCACCGCTATCTCCGGCGCACCCCCACCGACGGGCGCACGGTGCTGTGCGTGCTGACGCACGAGGCCCGGTTCGACGTGCCGCTGCTCACGGAGGCGCTGCGGATGCCCTCCGCGTTCGTCGGCGCGATGGGATCGCGCCGCACCCACGAGGACCGCATGCGCCGACTGCGCGAGGCGGGACTGAGCGACCGGGAGCTGGACCGCCTGCGTTCGCCCATCGGCCTGGACCTCGGAGCCCGTACGCCCGAGGAGACGGCCCTGTCCATCGCCGCGGAGATCGTGGCGGCCCGGCGGGGCGGCACGGGCCTGCCCCTGACCGGAGGCGCGGACCCCATCCACCGGGAACCGCACCAGGAGCCCCACCGGGGCCCGCGGGTTGTCAGCCGACGCTGAGCCCGCCGCGGATCCGGTCGACGACGGCGGCGGCGTCGCCGCTGCTCCGCCCGGGCTACGCACCCTGCCCGGACCTGAGGACCGCCGGAGGCGCCGGCCAAGGGCCGGACAGCGCACAGGAAGCGTCCTGTCGGCGCACCATCCCGGCGATCCCGACGGGCGCGAACGGGAACGTGCAGCCCGGAGAGGCCGGATAGTCCTCGAGCACCTCCAGCCGCTCACCGACGGAACGCCGGATTCGGCGTACGACGGACCTCCGGCGCACCGCCGGTGTCCCCGGTGCGGCGAGCGGCGCATGTTTGGCGGGGCCGTTCGGGGTCACTCCAGTACAGCGGCGCGAGCCACCGGGAACAGATACGCCCGGATAGCGGACCCTGAGGTGCGCGCCGGGGGCGAGGAGACATGAACCGATCGACGCTGGAACCACTACTGACCGCACAGGAGGACACGATGCGTGACGTACGCAGGATCTTGCGGGCCAAGGTGCTGAAGGCCCGCGGACTGGCCACGGAAGCGGACGGCAAGGCGCTCGACGACCAGGACCGCAAGGAAGCGGGCCGACGCCGGCAGGCCGAGGCGCGCCGCCAGGAGCATCGGGACCGGGCCGACGGGCGTCCCGGCCGTTGAACGGGCCAGAGCTTCGGGTACCCGAGGGCGAGGACGGCCCGACGGCGCGGCAGACCCTGCGCGACGAGTCCAGCAGGGCCCGGCGGCCCGGCGCGCAAGCCCATCGGCCGGGCCGGGTCGTGCGGCTGCCCGGCGTCTACCGGCCACAGACCGACACCCTTCTCCTCGCCCTGGCCATACGCCGCGAGGGGATCGGCCCGGGCACGGACCTGCTGGACCTCTGCACCGGGAGTGGCGCGCTGGCCCTGCACGCCGCCCGGCTGGGGGCCCGCGTCACCGCGGTGGACATCAGCCGCCGGGCCGTCGCGTCCGCACGGCTGAACACCGCGCTGGCCCGCCTGCCCGTCACCGTACGCAGGGGTGACCTGCTCGGGGCCCTGCCCGGCCGCACGTTCGACGCCGTCGTCAGCAACCCCCCGTACGTCCCGTCTCCCGGCCTGTCGGTGCCACGGCACGGGCCCGGCCGCTCCTGGGACGCGGGCCCCGACGGGCGGGCGATCCTCGACCGTATCTGTGACGACGCCTGCACCGCGCTGCGCCCCGGCGGGCTGCTCCTGCTGGTCCAGTCGGGGCTGAGCCGCCCCGAGGAGACGGTCGGCCGGCTTTCCGCGGCCGGACTGGACGTCTCCGTGACCGACCGTGTGACGATCCCGTTCGGGCCGGTCACCCGACGCCGGGCCGCCTGGCTCCGGTCACGGGGTCTGCTGCGGGACCCTCTGGACAGGGAAGAGCTGGTGGTGATCCGTGCCCGGAAGGAATGAGAAGCCGCGCCGCGTGGTGATGAACCGGGAAGGCCCGATCCTGGTGGAAGGGCCGGTCGAGGTCGTGGGCGACGACGGCACGACGGCCCGGTCCGAGCGCTTCGTCGTCGCGATCTGCACCTGCCGCCGCAGCCGCGCCTACCCCTGGTGCGACACCAGCCACCGCCGCCGCCAACCGGCCGGGCCCTCCGCGGCCCCGCCCGGCGGCCGACAGCCCCGGACGGGCGAAGAGGAGTCCCGACCGTGACGACCCCGGAGACCACCATCCCCAGGACCCCCACGACGTCCCCCGGACTTCCCCGGGCGCGCGGCCCCCTGAGCGAGAGCCTCCTCGCCGTGCTGGCGGGCGGCAGGGCTCCTCTGCCCGAAGCCGGGGCGGTCCGCCGCTCCGACCCGTACGGGGACGACCTCCAGCTGCTCCTGTACGTCCTGTACGAGCTCCACTACCGGGGTTTCGCGGGCGTGGACGAGCGCCTGGAATGGGATCCCGCCCTGCTCGCCGTGCGCGCGGCGGCCGAGGACGTCTTCCTGGACGCGGTGCGCCGCGACAGCGGCCCCGGCGGGAAGGACGTGGCGCAGGCCGTCGACGCGCTCCAGCTGGAACCCGTGGGGGACGACGGCCACAGCGTCAGCCACCACCTCCGGCGGGAGGGAGAGCTGTGGCAACTGCGCGAGTACGCCGCCGTGCGCTCCCTCTACCACCTCAAGGAAGCCGACCCGCACGTGTGGGTGGTGCCCAGGCTGAACGGCCGGGCGAAGGCGGCGATGGTCGCCGTCGAGTTCGACGAGTTCGGCGCGGGCCGGGCGGAGGACATCCACGCGCAGCTCTTCGCCGACCTGATGACCGACCTCGGCCTCGACGCGCGGTACGGCCGCTACCTCGACGCCGCGCCCGCCCAGGCCCTGGCCACGGTCAATGTGATGTCCCTCTTCGGGCTCCACCGGCGGCTGCGCGGGGCGCTCGTCGGGCACTTCGCCACCGTGGAGATCACCTCGTCCCCCGGGTCGAGAAGGCTGGCCGAGGCCCTGCGCCGCGCGGGTGCGGGCCCAGCCGCCCAGCGGTTCTACGACGAGCACGTGGAAGCCGACGCGGTCCACGAACAGGTCGTGCGCCACGAGGTGATCGGCGGCCTGCTGGAGGACGAGCCCGGCCTGGCGGCGGACGTCGTCCTGGGCATCGAGGCGACCGGCCACCTGGAAGACCGCCTCGGGGACCACCTGCTGGCGGCCTGGCGTGAGGGGCGGTCCGCGCTGCGCACACCCCTGGACCCCTCGGAGCCCCCTGTCAGGTGAAGTCCCGGGAGCCGCTGGCAGTTCGGGGCCCGACGTTCCTTCTGGATCCAGTGGGCACGACGTGCTCCTCCACTCCCTCGTGGGCGTCGGGCCCTGAACAACCCCCACCGTGGTGCCGCCCGGAGGCGTCGTGGAGCGGCGACTCCGGAGCCGGAGGACGGCGCCGATGGCTGTTTTCCCAACCGGCCGGCGCCTGAGATCCGCGTACGTCGGATACCTGAGGGAGGGGTACCCGCGCAGCGAACGCCAAACATGCCATGCCATGCCGTGTCGTGCCGCTGGCCTACAGCTCCTCGCGGCGCGGGATCACGGACGGGGGCGCAGGCGGGAGCCACCGGGGACAGGGCCGCCGGAGACGCTGCCGACCAATTGCGCGCAGAGGTCACGGAGCTTGACGTTGCGGTGCTGCGAGGCGGTGCGCAGGGTCTGGAGCGCCTCCTCGGAGGTGCAGCGGCGCTGGTGCATGACGATGCCGGCCGCCTGGTCGATCACCGTGCGGGACCGGAGTGCCGCCTCCAGATCGGCGGTGAAGGTCCGCGTGTCCGAGAGCCGCTGGGCCAGGGCGACGGCCCCGGTCGCCTGGGCGGCGAGCGCGCGCAGTCCGCTCAGGTCGGCGTCGGCGAAGCCGTTCTCCTTGGGCGCGTACAGATTCAGCGCGCCCGCCGTGTGGGAGCGCGCCGCGATCGGCAACGACAGCGACGACCGGGTGCCGGCGGCGACGGCGAAGGCGGGGTAGCCGTTCCACCGGCTCTCCTCGCCCATGTCGTTCACGCTGACCTCGTGTCCCTCGCGCAGGGCCTGCAGGCAGGGGCCGTCGTCCTGCCCGTACTGGGCCTCGTCCAGCAGCCGGGCGCTGGTGCCCGCGCTCGCCACGGTCAGGGGGCGGTTCTCACGCTCCAGCGTGACTCCGCAGCCGTCGGCCGTGGGCGACAGGTCCAGCGCGCTCTGGGCCAGGGCTCCGAGGAATCCGTCCAGGGTGTCGGTCCGCAGGAGGAGGGACACGAGGTCCGGCGGCCCCGGAGTGAGCACTCCGTCGTCGTTCATGGCCGCTCCCTTCCGGGCCTGAACCCTGTGACCAGCATCGCACTATACGCGCCGCATCGCGCCGCTTCCCGGGCGTGACCGCCCCCGTCGCGGTGGACCGTCAAGCACCACAGGTGTTGATCGCTGCGGGGCGGGCATGCGCGTACGGAGGTCAGGAAGCGGCCGTGCTCTCAGCCCTGCTTCCGTGGAGTGCTCATGTTCCTGCTCAGCTATCACCTCGACGCCGCGCACCTGGTCGTAGAACTGGGCGCGGTCGTCGACCTCGACAACGAGGCGGCGATCGAGCGCGAGATCGTCCGCCTGCTGCCGTGCTGCGGTCCCCGGGCCCTCATCGTGGACCTCCGCACCCCCCTGCTCACCCCCCGGGCCCTGGGGCTGCTCCTGCGGATACGCGGCCGGTCCGAGGAGCGCGGTGTCCCGATGGTGGTCGTGGCCGGGTACGACACGGCCCGCGAGGTGCTGAGCGCCGCCGGTCTCCACCGCGTACTGAGGGTCGCGCCGACCCTTCAGGGCGCGATGTCACGCAGCCGGGGCTGCCGGCCGGAGTCGGAGGGGTCCGCGGACGGGAAGCGTGGCGACCGGCACGGTGCGGCGTGTCCGGGCGGGCCCGCGGAGGGGCCGGTCGGCCCGTACGCCGACACCTCCCGCCCCCGCTACCCGGGGGAGCGCTGACGGGGCGGACACCGAGCGGGCCGATCGGACGGACAGGCCGGGCCGGGCGGCTCCGGGCGAGAGGGCATAATGAAGGGCTGGAGGTCAGGAAACGGCCCTTGAGAATTCTTCCTGCCTCCGTGGAGTGTCCTGTGAACCTCTGTCCTCGTGCCCGAGCCGCCCTTTCGGCTCCGGCCACCCGCGCCCCGCACGTGTCTGAACGAGCGCCCCGCGGCCGGCCACCCGCGGCGAGGCCCCACTCCGCGGACGTCCCACCGACAGCCGCTGTCCCGGCGGCCGGTGGCGCGCCCGCCACTCGGCGGCCGTCCCGCGACGACGTCTGACCCCCTCACCACCGCCCCACGCCCGGAGCCCGCTCGGCGCCCCGGTGCGTAGGTGGCGGCTGCCCCCGTCCCGGCGGCCCGGACCCGCCGCCCAGCTCTGGCCCGCCCTTTCCGGAGGCGGGTCACCGCCCAGAACGAGATGATCATGACTGACAGGCCCGTGGCCGAGGCGCCGGACACGACCGCGCTGCTCCTGGAAACGACGTCGCTGGACGAGTTCCTGCACGCACTCGCCCGCAGCGCCCTCGCCCTGGTGAAGGAGGCCGACGGCTGCGGTGTCACGCTGGAGCGGAAGGGACGTCCCGTCACCGTCTCCAGCGTGGGAGCCAGCGCCACGAAGCTGGACGAGGCCCAGTACGGCCAGGACGACGGTCCCTGCCTCCAGGCGATGCGCACCGGCCGCGAGGTCAGTGTGCCGGACACCCTGCGGGAGAGCCGCTGGGCCGACTACCCCGCCTACGCAGCGGTCTGCGGCGCCCGGTCGTCACTGTCCCTGCCCATCGCGCCCCACAGTCACACGGCCGGCGCCCTCAACCTGTACGCGCCCCTGCCGCACGCGTTCGACGCGGCGGACCTGACGGCGCTGAGACTGCTCACCGCGCAGGCCACCGGGGCCATCGCGCTCGCCCAGCGCATCGCGGACACCGAGGAGTTCGCCGCCGACCTGGAGGCCGCCCTGCGGTCGCGCACCGTCATCGACCAGGCGATCGGCGTGGTCATCGGCCAGCAACGCTGCTCCCCGGAGAAGGCCTTCGACGTACTGCGCACGGCATCGCAGCACCGCAACGTCAAACTGCGCGAACTCTGTGCCGAGTTGATCGCCAGTATCACCGGTGAGGTGCCGCCCGAGGGCCGGATCCAGCCCCGGGGCTGACTCCCCGGGGCCGCGGCGTGCTCGAACCGAAGTAGCCCTCTTCAGCCCCCTGTTCCATGCCTCGCGTGCTCCATGCCTCGCGTTTGAACTCGCGCGCAGGGGTACACGGCGCAGATCCCGGACGACCTGTACGAAGGAGATCCTGTGCCCCGAGATCGTCGCAAGAACATCTTCGTCATCGGAATGGACGAGGCGAATCTGCGGACCCTGGAGGCTGTTCCGGACGCCGACCGCCACCGTCTCCATCCGCTGCTCAGCATCAAGGAGCTGCAGGAGGAGAACCACACCGTCGAGGAGCTGATGACCCGCGCACGTGCCGTGCTCGACGCCCACGAGGGAGACATCGACGCGATCGTCGGCTACTGGGACTTTCCCGTGAGCACCCTCGTACCCATGCTGAGCAGGGAGTACGGCACCACCAGTACCGGCCTGGAATCCGTGGTCAAGTGTGAGCACAAGTACTGGAGCCGGCTGGAGCAGCAGAAGGTCATCGACGAACACCCCCGCTTCGGCCGGGTGGATCTGCGGAGCGACGATCCGCTACCACCGGACGGCGTGAGCTTCCCCATGTGGCTCAAGCCCGCACTGTCCTACTCCTCCGAGCTGGCGTTCGGCGTCTCGGACATGACGGAATTCCGGACGGCGGTCGAGGAGATACGCGGCGGGATAGCCCGGGTGGGGAAGCCCTTCGAAGCCGTACTCGATCTGCTGGAACTGCCGCCGGAGATGGCGGGCGTCGGCGGGCAGGTCTGTCTGGCCGAGGAGGCCATGACCGGCATCCAGGTGGCCGTCGAGGGATACGTGCACCAGGGCGAGGTCACCGTCTACGGCGTGCTCGACTCGATCAACTACCCCGACTCCTCGTCGTTCCTGCGCCACCAGTACCCCAGCGCCCTCCCGGCCCCGGTCATCCAGCGGCTGCACGAGGTCAGCGAACGCACCATGCGACAGATCGGCATGGACGCGGCGACCTTCAGCATCGAGTACTTCTACGACCCGAAGACCGCCGACATCAGCCTGCTGGAGATCAACCCCCGGCACTCCCAGTCGCACGCGGAGTTGTTCGCGTTCGTCGACGGTGTGCCCAACCACCACCGGATGTTCCGGCTCGCCCTGGGCGGCGACCCGGCCCTGCCGTCCGGCGGTGGCCGCTACAGGGTGGCCGCCAAGTGGTACTACCGCTGGTTCGGCGAAGGGCGCGTCCACCAGGTGCCGACCGCCGAGGAGATCGCCGCCATCGAGCGGGAGATCCCGGGTGTCCACATCGACATGGTCCCTTCCGAGGGCCAGCGACTCTCCTCGGTCAAGGGCCAGGACAGCTACAGCTACGAGGTCGCCCACATCTTCACCGGCGGCGACGACGAGGACGACCTGCGCCGCAAGTTCGACGCGTGCGTCGCGGCCCTCGGTCTGCGTTTCGACGAGACGGAGCCGGGCGGGCGCGGCCGGAATTCTTCGTGACGCCCCGGGTACCCGACCCCACCGGACCCGACGTCAGGAAGGAAGCCGCCGTCCGTATGCGATACGTCGAGCAACTCCCGTACGAAACGGGCGAAGAGAACCACGTCACCATCACCATGACCGACGGGGTGCGCCTGTCGGCCAGGATCTGGCGTCCCGCCTCGTCCGACGCGGAGCCGGTCCCCGCGGTCGTGGAGTGCATCCCCTACCGCAAGAACGACCTCACCTCGACCCGTGACGCCATCCATCACCCCTACATCGCGGGCCACGGCTACGCCTGTGTACGCGTGGACCTGCGAGGGACGGGCGAGTCGGAGGGCGTGCTCCTGGACGAGTACCTGGAGCGGGAGCAGCGCGACACCGAAGAGGTGCTGGCCTGGGTCGCCGCCCAGCCCTGGTGCGACGGGAAGACCGGCATGATGGGCATCTCCTGGGGTGCCTTCGCCGCGCTCCAGACGGCGGCCCGGCGGCCCGAGAGCCTGAAGGCCATCGTCATCGCCTCGTTCACCGACAACCGGTACGCGGACGACATGCACTACCTCGGTGGCGCCATGCTCTCCGACAACCTCGCCGAGGCCGGCACGATGTTCGCGTACGCCACCTGCCCGCCCGACCCCGCGGTGGTGGGGGAGCGGTGGCGGGACATGTGGCGGGAACGGCTGGAAGCCGCCCGGCCCTGGGTCCTCGAATGGCTCCGCCACCCGCACCGGGACGCCTACTGGCAGCACGCCTCGCTCAACGAGGACTACGCGCGGCTGCAATGCCCCGTCCTCGCCTCCAGCGGCTGGGCCGACGGGTACTCCAACGCCGTCACCCGGCTCCTGGCCAACGTGGACGTCCCCCGCAAGGGGCTGATCGGCCCCTGGTCCCACAAGCTGCCGCACCTCGGCGAGCCCGGCCCGGCCATCGGCTACCTCCAGGAAGTCGTCAAGTGGTGGGACCACTGGCTCAAGGGCGTCGACAACGGGGTCATGGAGGGGCCGATGCTCCGGACCTGGATGCAGGACAGCGTCCCGCCCTCCACGTCGTACGAGGAGCGCCCCGGCCGCTGGGTCGCCGAGCCGTCCTGGCCCTCGCCGCGGATCAAGGAAGTGGTGTACCCGCTGCGGGGCTCCGCCATTGTGACGGCGGACGACCGGGAGCCACCGCCGAACGGCCGGACGCGTACGGTCCAGTCGCCGCTCTCCGTCGGCCAGTTCGCCGGCAAGTGGGCGTCCTACAACGCGCCCCCCGACCTGCCCTACGACCAGCGTGAGGAGGACGGCGGCTCCCTGGTCTTCGAGACCGAACCGCTCGCCGAGCGGATGGAGATCCTCGGCTCGCCGTCCGTCTGCCTGGAGGTGTCGGCCTCCGCCCCCGTCGCCCAGATCACCGCCAGGATCTCCGACGTCGCACCGGACGGCCGCGCCACCCGCGTCACGTACGGCGTACTGAACCTCACCCACCGCGAGAGCGACGAGCATCCCCGGCCGCTGGAACCCGGCCGCCGCTGTCACGCCCGGATCCCGCTGAACGGGGTCGCGCAGGCGTTCCCGCCCGGCCACCGTGTCCGGCTCTCCCTCTCGACCTCGTACTGGCCCCTGGTGTGGCCGGCGCCGGCGCCCGCCCTGCTCACCGTCCATGAGGACGGCGGCGAGCTGGTTCTGCCCGTACGCCCCACCGAGGAGCCGGACGGCATGCCGCAGGCGGACTTCGGGGAGCCGGAGGGGTGCCGGCCGCCGCCCGTCACCCGGCTGACCGAACCCGAGCAGGCCTGGAACGTCTCCAGGAGCCTGGTCGACTACCACTCGGCCCTCGACATCGTGAAGGACCGAGGAACACAGCGGTACGAGGAGAACGGCATCGAGGTGGGGCTGCGGGCGTGCGAGAGGTACACCTCCGTGGCCGACGACTTCACCTCCCCGAGCGGCCGGTCCGCGTGGACCATGCGGTTCTCCCGGCCCGGCTGGGATGTGCGGGTCGAGACGAGCACCGTCCTGACCGCGAACGCGGACGAGTTCGTCGTCGACGCCACCCTGGACGGCTATGAAGACGGCCGCCGGGTCTTCTCCCGCACGTGGAACGAGACCGTTCCCCGCGATCTGGCCTGACGACACGACAGGAGGATGACACCGCACGTGTCGATCACCACCGAAGGCGCGGTGTACGCATGCCTCGGCATCGGAGCCTTCCTCGCGGCGGCGCTGCCCCGGCTGCTCTCCCGCCTGCCGGTCTCCGTGCCGATCGTCTTCCTCGCAGCCGGAGTGCTCCTCTACCTGACACCGCTGCCGCTGCCTGCGGTCGACCCGGTCGCCGACCGTGTCTGGGCCCACCACCTCACCGAGCTCTGCGTGATCATCTCGCTGATGGGAGCGGGCCTGGCCATCAACCGTCCCTTCGGGTGGCGGTCCTGGGCCGCCACCTGGCGACTGCTCGGGCTGGCGATGCCGCTGACGATCGGGGCGACCGCGCTGGCCGTCTGGGCGCTGCTCGGCTGGCCGGTCTCCGCGGCGCTCCTGGTGGCCGCGGTCCTCGCGCCGACGGATCCCGTGCTCGCGTCAGAGGTGCGGGTGGGGGAGCCGTCCGCCGAGAAGGAGGACGAGGACGAGACCCGCTTCGCGCTGACGAGCGAGGCCGGACTCAACGACGGCCTCGCCTTCCCGTTCGTCCTCGCGGCCGTCGCCCTCGCCGCCGCCGGGGAGAGCTGGACCGGGGGATGGCTGACGCACTGGGCCTGGAGCGACGTGCTCGTCCGGATCTCGGTGGGCGTGGCCGTGGGCCTCGCCATCGGCCTCCTGCTGGGGCGGGTGCTCTTCCGGTCCCGCGCCAGATCGCTGCGGCTCGCCGAACAGGGCGAGGGGTTCGTGGCGCTGGCGGCCACCTTCCTGTCCTACGGCGTCACCGAGGCTCTGCACGGGTACGGCTTCCTCGCCGTGTTCGCCACGGCGTGCGCCCTGCGCAGGTCGGAGCACAGCCACGGTTACCACCAGGTGATGCACGCGTTCGTGGAGCAGATCGAACGCCTGCTGATGGCCCTGCTTCTCTTCGGTGTGGGCGCTTTCGTCGCCTCCGGCGGCCTGGCCGCGCTCACCTGGAGGGGCGCGGCGGTCGGTGTGCTGCTGCACCTCATCATCCGCCCGGCCGCCGGCTGGCTCGCCCTGCTGCGGGGCCCGGGCCGCCCGAACGAGCGCGCGGCGGCCGCCTTCTTCGGGATCCGGGGCATCGGCTCGCTCTTCTATCTCGCCTACGCCCTCGGGGAGGGCGAGTTCGGCTCGTACGAGAGGGAGATGTGGGCGGTCGTCGTCTTCGCCGTCCTGATCTCCGTGGTGGTCCACGGGGTGGCTGCGGCCCCGGTGACCTCCTACCTCGACCGACGCTCGGCCGAGTCCTCCCGACGCGACGCCCGCGGGGGCCCCGGCCCTGAGCCCGGGTGAGCCGTGTCTCACCGGGGCCCCACGACTTGTCTATGCAACGAGTTGCATAGAAGGATCGCGGTATGGCCCTCGACCACGCGATCCTCGTCTCCCTGCTGGAGAAGCCCGGCTCCGGCTATGAGCTGGCCCGGCGGTTCGAACGGTCCATCGGGTACTTCTGGACCGCCACCCACCAGCAGATCTACCGCGTGCTCGGGCGGATGGTGACCGACGGCCTGCTCCTGGTCCGCGAGGTGGAGCAGCGGAGCCGGCCGGACAAGAAGGAGTACTCCGTGACCGGGACCGGTCGCGCGGCCCTCGCCGCGTGGCTGCACAAGCCGATCGAACCGGAGAGCCTCCGGCACGACCTCGCCGTGAAGATCCGGGGCGCCGCCTTCGACGACCCGGCCGCCCTGATCCGCGAGGTCGAGCGGCACCACCGGGCGCACCGGGACCGGCTCGCGCACTACCTCGCCGGGGAAGTGCGCGACTTCACCGGCCCCGACGCCCCCGCGCCCGCGGACGCGGGCCAGGAACTCCAGCACGTCGTGCTGCGCGGCGGCATCGCGTACGAGCGCATGACGATCGCCTGGCTCGACGACGTACTCGACACCCTCAACCGGCTCGCGGCTTCGGGGCCGGACGCCTGAACGGCGCCCCGACCGCCACCTCCGTAACCACCACGACGACCCAAACCCTTCCCGGAAGGCACCGCCATGGCTGAGTCCCCGCTGTTCAACCCGCGTACCTACGACCCCGAGCACTTCGACCCGGAGACCCGCAGGCTGCTGCGCGCCACCGTCGACTGGTTCGAGGAGCGCGGCAAGCGCCGGCTGATCGAGGACTACCGCTCCCGCGCCTGGCTGGGCGACTTCCTCGCCTTCTCCGCGAAGGAGGGGCTGTTCGCCACCTTCCTGACCCCGGCCTCCGCCGCGGGAAACGAGGACCAGCGCTGGGACACCGCCCGGATCGCCGCACTCAACGAGATCTTCGGGTTCTACGGTCTGGACTACTGGTACGCCTGGCAGGTGACCATCCTCGGTCTCGGCCCGGTCTGGCAGAGCGACAACACTGCCGCCCGCGGCCGGGCGGCCGGACTCCTCTCCCGGGGCGAGGTGTTCGCCTTTGGTCTCTCCGAGAAGACCCACGGCGCCGACATCTACTCCACCGACATGCTGCTGGAGCCGGACAGCGAGGTCGACGGCGGCTTCCGCGCCTCCGGCTCCAAGTACTACATCGGCAACGGCAACGCCGCCGGTCTCGTCTCCGTCTTCGGCCGGCGCACGGACGTCGAGGGCCCCGACGGTTACGTCTTCTTCGCGGCCGACAGCCGCCACGAGGCGTACCACCTGGTGAAGAACGTCGTCGACTCCTCCAAGTACGTCAGCGAGTTCCGCCTCGCCGACTACCCGGTGGCCCCCGCCGACATCCTGCACACCGGCCGAGCCGCGTTCGACGCCGCGCTCAACACCGTCAACGTCGGCAAGTTCAACCTCTGCACCGCCTCCATCGGCATCTGCGAGCACGCGATGTACGAGGCCGTCACCCACGCGAGCAACCGCGTCCTGTACGGCCGCCCCGTCACCGCCTTCCCGCACGTGCGACGCGAGCTGACCGACGCCTACGTCCGGCTCGTCGGGATGAAGCTGTTCAGCGACCGCGCCGTCGACTACTTCCGCTCCGCCGGGCCCGAGGACCGCCGCTACCTGCTCTTCAACCCGATGACGAAGATGAAGGTGACCACGGAGGGCGAGAAGGTCATCGACCTCATGTGGGACGTCATCGCCGCCAAGGGCTTCGAGAAGGACAACTACTTCGCCCAGGCCGCCGTCGAGATCCGTGGCCTGCCGAAGCTGGAGGGCACGGTCCACGTGAACCTCGCGCTGATCCTCAAGTTCCTGCGCAGCCACCTGCTGAACCCGGTCGACTTCCCGGCCGTCCCGACGCGCCTGGACGCCGCCGACGACGCGTTCCTCTTCCAGCAGGGACCCGCGCGCGGCCTCGGCTCCGTACGCTTCCACGACTGGCGCCCCGCGTTCGACGCGTACGCCGAGGTGCCCAACGTCGCCCGCTTCCGCGAGCAGGCGGACGCGCTGTGCGCCTTCGTCGAGACGGCCGCCCCCGACGAGGAGCAGAGCCGCGACCTCGACCTTCTCCTCGCCGTCGGCCAACTGTTCGCGCTCGTCGTCCACGGCCAGCTGATCCTGGAGCAGGCACGCCTGACCGGCCTCGACGAGGAAGTGCTCGACGAACTGTTCGCCGTGCTCGTACGCGACTTCTCCGCACACGCCGTCGAGCTGCACGGCAAGGACTCCGCCACCGAGGACCAGCAGAGCTGGGCGCTCGGAGCGGTACGCCGCCCCGTCATCGACACGGCCCGCTCGGCGCGGATCTGGGAGCGCGTCGAGGCGCTGTCGGGGGCGTACGAGATGGCGGAGTAGCCCGCCGCGGACGACCGGGACGGGGGGAGGCCCAGGGGCCGCACGGACCATCGTCGCCGGGGGGCGGGCCAGGGCGTCAGGGACCGACGAGCTCGCCGTCCCGGGCGACGATCCGCCCGCCGCGCACCACCATCTCGCGGCGCGGCAGGTCCACCACGACCTGCGGGAGGCACTCCCCGCGCACCAGCAGGAAGTCGGCCGGCGAACCGGGCTTCAGGTCCGCCTCCGGCAGCCCCAGAAGCTGGGCCCCGCCGTCGGCCCCCGAGCGGAAGGCCGCCTCCAGCTCCTCGTCGAGGCGGGCGTCCTGCACCTGGGCCAGCAGGTGCGAGCGGTGCAGCATGTCCGCGTTGCCGAACGGACTCCACGAGTCCCGTACGCCGTCCGATCCGAGGCCCACGTGGACCCCGTGCTCGCGCAGTCGGCCGATCGGCAGCACCAGGTCCGACGAGGGCGCGACGGTCGTCAGGGAGATCCCGGCGTCCGCCAGGTCCGCCGCCAGCCGGTCGAGCTCCCGCTCGGGCAGTCCGGGCACGCAGAAGACATGGCTCACGGTCACCTTGCCCTGCAACGACAGCGCCCGGGTGCGGTCGATGATCGCGCGCAGCGACTCCAGCCCCGTCGCGGCCCGCTCGTGCAGATGGATGTCGACGCCCACGGTATGCCGGTCGGCGATGCCGAAGACCACGTCGAGCTGTTCGTCGAGCGCCTCGTCGAACCCGATCGGGTCGATGCCGCCGACCCGGTCGACCGCCCCGGTGCGCGCCGCCTCCTCCAGCAGCTCCTCGGTGCCCGGCGTACGGATCACCCCGTGCTGAGGAAACGCGACGATCTCCACGTCGAGCGCGTGTCGCAGGGCCCTGCGAGCGGCTCCGACGCCCTCGACGCCCACCAGGTCGTAGGCGGGAGCGACGTCTACATGGGCCCGCATCGCGCGGGTGCCCCGGGCGACGGCGTGGCCCATCAGGCGCTCCGCGCGCTCCTTCAGGGGAGTTTGCAGCGCGTGGTAGAGCTTCACGTCCTCGGCGGTGTACTCCGCGATGGAGCCCGCCGGATTCCGCGTCACCCAGGGCTCGCCCCACGCCGTCTTGTCGGGATGGATGTGCGCGTCGACCAGGGTCGGCAGCGCGATCCTCCCCTTGCAGTCGACGATCTTCGCGCCGCGCGGCGCGGGCTCCGCGGAGACGACGCCGTCGACGACGGTGAGGTCGACGGGCGTCGCCGCCCCGTAGGGCCGCAGGTTCTTGAACACCGTGGCGCGCGCGTGACCGCCCGTGCGGTGCGGCTGCTCCGTGATCCGGTCGGCGGCGGACGCCGACGTTCCGCCGGGCCGGGGCGCGGCCGCGGCCTCGGCCCCCGGCGCGTTGACGGCGGCGGTGGTGCCGGCGAGGGCGGCGGCGCCGGCCAGCATGGAGCGCCGGGAGAGACCGGCGGTGGGGGAGGCGGGGGAATCGGCGTGCATCGGGGCTCCTTCGGAGGGGGAGTGGGGGAGAGCGGAGGACGGGGCAGGAAGAACGCGGGAGCCGCCGGGCGGCCGAGGGTGCGGCGCGGTCAGGGGGCGGTTACGGGGAACCCTGCCCGCACCACGCGCGCCGGGCGGCTCAGCACGCCGAGGTCGGCCGACGGGTCGCCGTCCACCACCAGGACGTCACCCGCGAAGCCCCGCGCCAGGCGGCCGGCCGTGGAGTCGAACCCGAGGAGCCTCGCGGCGCCCGTGGTCGCCGTGCGGATCGCGTCCAGGGCGGAGAGCCCGGCCGAGTGCATCAGCTCCACCTCGCGGCCGATCGGGTCGACCGTTCCGCCCGAGGAGTCGGTCCCCGCGGCGAGGGGGACGCCCAGCTCGTGCGCCGCGAGTACCGCCCGCTTCAGGACGGGGAGATACGTATCGCCGCGCTCCGCCAGGACCGGGTCCGAGGACTCCGCCAGCCCGGCGATGGCGGTGAGCGTCGGCGTGAAGTACGTTCCCCTGCGGCGCATTTCGCGCAGAGTGCGCTCGCCGACGAACGCCCCGTGCTCCAGGGACCGGATTCCGGCCGTGACCGCGTCGTGGCAGCCCTTCTCGCTGTAGCTGTGGCAGAGCACCCCCTTTCCGCCGCGCCGCGCCGCCGCCACGATCGTGGACAGCTGCTCGTGGTCGTAGACCTGGACGAGCGGGTCCTGCTCGGGCAGCCCGGCACGCTCGTTCACCCGGGTCTTGATGGTGTCGGCCCCCCGTGCGAGGTTGACCTCGACCACCCGGCGCAGTGCCTCGGTCGAGCGCACCCCGTCGCGCAGCCGGGCGAGCGGCGCGAGGTCCGGATCGGCGAGGATCGTGTCGCCGAGGTCCGGGGTGACGAAGATTCCCGCAGCCCGGAGCCGGGGGGCCCGCTCGGGCGCCTGGCGAGCCAACTCCCGTACGGCGACGTCCTGGTAGAAGTTGGTCGAACCGCTGCGCGCGCTGGTCGCGCCCTTCAGGACCGCGTCGCGCGCCTCGGCGGCCGTGGTGAGGTGGATATGGGCGTCCACCAGGCCGGGCAGGACCCACTGCCCGTGGGCCCGCAGCACCGGCACGCCGGAAGGCGTCCGCGTCCCGAGGCGGCCCCGGGGCCCGGCCGCGCGGACGACGCCCCCGATGATCACGACCACCGCGTCCTCGGTGACCTCGCCCGTCAGCGGGTCGAGCAGCCTGCCGCCGTCCACGACCAGATCGCCGCCCCGGCCCGACGAGCCCCGACCCGACGAACCGCGGGTCGCGGCGGACGCCTCGGGAGCGGCCCGGGCCAGGACGGCGGAGGTGCCGGCCAGGGCGGCGGCGCCCGCGAGGACACCTCGCCGGGTCAGCCGGGAGGAGGGTGGCGGGGTGTTGTCGACGCACATGGGGAGGCTCCTTCGGCCGCGGCAAGCGGAAGCGAACGTGGGAGCACTTTGTATACCAGGACGGTTATCGGTCTGGGAAGGAGTGATTCCGCTCTGCGCGGGTGCGGAAAACGTGCAGCTCCACGGCGCATCAAGTGAAGGCGGAGCACGTGTGCGGGACCCGCTCCTGTGCGGAAGCTCTTTTGGTATACAAAATCTAGGCGTCGTCGGCGACGAACAGGGACCGCAGAGCCACGGCCCGGCTGTCCCGTACGTGCAGCAGCGTGCTCGCCGCCGCGGACTCCTCGTCGCCCGTCGTGATGTACCGGAACATGACCGCGTGCTGGGCGCGCATGTGCTCCGGCTCCTCCCGCATCCCGAACAGCAACTGGAGCTGTCCGCTGAGCTGCTCCATGGTGCGGGCCAGCATCGGGTTGCCGCTCAGGGCGACGATGTCCTCGTGGAAGGCGGTGTGGGCCGCCACCTCGCGCGCCCCCTCGCCGTCGGACGCCGCCTGCTCCGCCCGGTCGAGGGAGATCCGCAGCGCGGTGACGCCCGGCGGCTCCGCGGGGGCGGACCGCGCCACCCGCCGGGCCGCGAGCCGGGAGGCCTGGACGGCGAGCGGCTCCCACACCTCGTACAGGTGCTCCACGTCGGCCCGCTCCATCCGCCGCACCCGGACCCCGCTGTGCGGCAGCAGCTCCAGAAGCCCCTCGCCCACGAGGGCGCGCAGCGCCTCCCGGACCGGGACGCGGGACATCCGGAGCTCCTCGGCGACCTCGCGCTCCACGAGGCGGGCGCCCTGCGGGTAGCGGCGGTCGACGATCCGCTCCCGGACCGCGTCGCGTGCGCGGGCGCTGAGCGATGTGCGCTCCGCGGCGCCGACCCGCGCGCTCCCGGGACCGTCCGGTCGTGCCCCGTCCCGCCCTGCGCTGCTGCCCGCCACGTGCGCCATCCTCCGTTGTGCATGCCCCCGGGCGAGGATACGCGGGGCCCGCATCCGTCAGGCCGTGCCCGGGGTCCGTCCGTCCGGCAGGAAGAGCACCGAGTTGATGTACCGCTCCCGGTGCGGGACGAAGGCCCGGCGCAGCAGGCCCTGGTGCACCAGGTGCTCCGTCCGCGCCTGGTGGGCCACCAGGTCGAACCCGTCGAGCGTGATCCAGCGCCGGCCCGCCAGCAGCCAGCCCGCGTAGCCCTGGCCGGTCAGCAGGTCGACCGCCGGTGCGATCGGGCCGAGCCGGCTCTCCAGCTCGATGAGCAGCGCCGGACGGTCCTCGCGCAGCAGCTCCGCCGCACCGAGCAGCGCGGCCCGCTCGCCGCCGTCGACGTCCATCTTCACGAAGCCGACCCCGCGCAGTCCGAGACCGTCGACGGTGATCGACGGAACCTCCAGGCAGTGCGCGTGGATGTCGCGGCGGGCCAGCGACGACACCCCCCGGTCGCCGCTGTCGCCCTCCGGGAACCACAGCTGCGCCGTGCCCGCCCGGTCGGTCGCCGCGCCCTGGACCACCCGGGCGTTCGACGGCAGCGTCCGGCGCAGGTGTTCGGCCAGATGCGGCACGGGCTCGATGGTGACCACCTCGGCGCAGCGGGCGGCGAGCCGCCGCGACCAGGGGCCGTACCAGCCACCGATGTCGACGGCGATACCGTCCGGCGGACAGAAGTCGGCGAGCCGTCGGAGCTCGGGCTCGAAGCGCGGATACAGGGCGACGGCGGCCGAACCGACGAGGCTCCCGGGCAGCCGGGACGCCACCGCCGCGGCGAACGTGGTCACGTGGCCGAGGCCTTGAGCCGGGTGAGCAGCCGCTCGTGGTCGTCCGCCCCGACCTTCCTGCCCGATGAGGGCAGCAGCTGTGGGATGCCGTCCACGATCGGGTAACTCAGGCGCAGCCGGGGGTTGTAGAGCGCCTCCTCCTCGGCCAGCAGGGACAGCGGGCCCTTGTCGAGCGGGCAGGCCAGCAGGGCCAGCAGCGGGTCGTCGGGGTTCATCGGGTGGCTCCTCGGTCTCGGAGGTGTCGGAGGTGTAGGAAGGCAGAGGCGGCGGGAGTCGCGGGAGTGTCGGTGGTGCCGGATCCGGGGTCAGGACGGGGCGGTGGGCTGCGGATCATGGCGCGGCATGACCAGCAGGACGGAGAGGGCGAGCGCCGTGCCGCCCACCCGCAGGGCCAGCAGCAGCGGATCGTCGGGCAGCGTCTCGCCGAAGGCGAGCGTCCCGAGGACCGCGGTGAACAGGCTGGTCACCGTGGTGCACACCGGCACGATGAGGGAGGCCCGGCAGCGCTGCAACGCCGTCTGCGACATCACCAGACCGGCCCCCGCGGTGAACAGCAGCAGATACGGATACGGGGACCCCAGCAGCGACCATGCGGCCTCGCCGAGATCGGTGCCGGTCAGGCGGCTGGACGTACCCTTGATGGCCAGCGAGCTGACCCCGTAGAGCAGGCCCACCGCCACCCCGTACCCGATACCGGTGGTCGGGACCCGGTGCCGTTTGGCGGCCCGGCTCTCGACCCGTACGTACAGCCAGACGCCCGCCGCCAGCGCGGGCACGCAGACCAGGAGCACCAGCGCCCACGGCGCGCCGCCGCTCACCTGGTCCTCGCCCTCGCGCACCGAGGCGACGACCATCAGCAGGGCGACCAGCACCCCGCCGAGCGCGTAGCGTTCGCGGCCCGTCGACTCCTCGCCGAGCACGGCCGAGGACAACAGCAGGAGCAGCACCAGACCGGAGACGAAGATGCCCTGCGCCGCCGCGATCGGCAGCGCCCGGTAGACGATCAGCTGGGCCCCGAACCCGGCCGCCAGCGCCAGCGCGCCGACCATCCACAGCGGGCTGGTCAGCAGCACGCGGACCACCCGCAGCGGCCGGCCCGCCGAGAGCGCGGGCAGCGAGCCCAGGGCCCGCTTCTCCACCACGAACCCCACGCTGTACAGCGCGTTGGCGATCAGCGCCGCGCCGACACCCCACCACATCGCGCTACCTCCGCCGCGCGTGGGCCAGCAGGATGGAGGCGGCCCCGGGCACGGCGCACGCCGCCCGGTCCAGCAGCCGCAGCGGACGCGGCACCCCGTGGAAGGGGGCGCCCGTGATCCTCACGTCGTCGAAGCCGGACGCCGCCAGGAACGAGCGCAGTGCCCGGGCCGTGTACAGCCGCAGATGCCCGACCACCTCGGAGCCGGGGCGGCCGTGGATGCCCCGCAGACTGACCTCCGAGAACACCGGCTGCACCCCGGCGAGCAGCAGCGCCCGGTTGTACCAGGCCGCCAGGTTCGGCGTGGACAGCATCAGATGGCCGCCGGGCCGCAGGACCCGCCGCAGCTCGTCCAGCGCCTGGTCCGGGTCGACCAGATGCTCCAGGATCTCGCTGAACAGCACCGCGTCCGCGCACCCGTCGGCCAGCGGCAGCCCGCCGTGCTCCAGTTCGCCGCGGACCACGAGACCCATCCGGGGCCGGGCCCTGCGCAGGGCGTCCTGCGACCAGTCGACGCCGATCAGCCGGTGACCCGCGAGGACCGGGGCCGCCGTGGCCGCCGCCGTGCCGTCGCCGCACCCGATGTCGAGGATCACCTGCCCCGGCGCGCCCAGCGCGTCGGCCAGCAGCCGGGCCTGCCGCAGGGTGCGCCCGTCGCCCGAGGCGACGGGAACGGCCGGGTTCTCGTAGAAGTCCCGCAGCCCGCGCGGGGGAGAGGTGGTGCCGGTCATACGGTCTCCGAGGACGTCGAGGCCAGGTGACGGGTGAACAGCTCGCGCAGGCGTACGCCGTCCTCGTCGCCCAGCAGGGTGCGCGACCAGCGCAGCGTCAGATGCAGCCGGCCGCCCGTGGACGCCGTGGTGAACGTCAGCCCCCGGGGCATCCGGGCGGGCGCGGAGAACCAGACGGCCGTCGCCCGGCCCGCCTCCCCGAAGTCCAGCGGATACGGCACCCGGCCGATGTTGCTCAGCAGCGTCGTCGAGGTCCACGGCCCGGCCAGCACCCGCAGCCCCCGGGTGAGGGCGGCGCGGGCGGCCACCGGCAGCAGCGGCGCGGTCAGCAGGGAGGCGGAACGGCCCAACGGGGGACGGGGGCGCGCCTTGAGCGCCCGGGTGCGCTCCGCGGTCGCCCGCAGCAGTGCCGGGATGTCCGCCCCGGGCGCCGGCTCGGACGCGGCGAAGCCGACCTCCACCAGCCGCGTGCCGTTCCCGATCGGCATCTCGGGGCCCCGGGTGCGGTCGTCGACCGGCATGGTGATCCGCAGCGGCCGGCGGTCGGCCCCCGGCCCGCCCCGCTCCCGGTTCCAGTCGGCCACCGTGAGCGCGGTGGCCACCATCAGCTGGTCGTTCACCGTGTACGGCGCGCCGGACTCCCGCTTCGGGACCGGCAGTTCGACCAGCAGCATGGCGTTGCCCGGTACCGGCGACGGCCCCGGCGAGCCCGCCGCGATCCGGGCGGGCCGGGCCAGCGGCGCCGCCGGGGACTCCCCGACGAGCGGCTCGGACGCCGGCCGCGCGGGTGCGGGGGCCGGCGGGGTGCGGTGCGCCCCGTAGACCTCGGCGGTCGTCGCCGCCAGCCGCATGCAGGCCGGTCCGTCGAGAGCGGTGTGGTGCACGGCGAAGAGCAGCACACACCCCTCGGTGCCCGGCTCCTCGACCACCGTGAGCCGCAGCGGCGGCGACGCCGTCAGCGGCGGGGCCTCGTCCAGCGCCCGCGCCCGGGCCCGGGCGAGCGACCCGGGCGCGGACGGCGGGAAGGAGAGCGGATCCGTGTCGGGACGCCCGGTCAGCTCCCACTCGTAGCGCCGGGCGAACGGTGACCGGGGGCGCTCCCGCATCAGCGCCCGGGGGTGCCGGGCGAGCGCCTCGCCGAACGCGGCGCGCAGCCGCGCCTCGTCCACCCGGCCGGGCAGATGGATCTCGATGTGCACGGTGTTCGGCTCGGCGTCCTGCGCACAGTGCCGGGCCACCTCGTCGACCACCGGGAACGGCACCCGGCCCGGGGCCCCGGGCCGGGGCGTACCGCCCCGTGCCCGGGGGTGCTGCGTGGTCGCCATCAGGCGCCCCTTCCGGGACGGGACGGCGGCGGCTGCTGACCGCCGGGCTGCTGCGTCGGGCCCTCACCGCCCTGGTTGTCACTGCCATGGCAGTCACCGCCCTGGTCGTCGCCGTGGCTGCTGCTTTCGCCTTCGCCTTCGCCCGCGCCGGATCCGTACCCGAACCCGGGCGCGGGAGGTGGAGTTCCCCGCGGACGCTTCGGGTCGGTGGACAGCGTCCGGCCCGCAGCGGCGGCGGCCTGCGCCGGAACCGTGGGCGCCTCGCCGTCCGCGGCCGTGCCCCGGCCCCCGGCGGCCCGCCTGCCGAGCGGCTCGCGGCCGACCGTGACCAGGGCGGCGAACAGGCCGACCAGCGCCAGGAACTGGGCCGTCGCGCCGAACGCACCCTCGCCCGCCGCCGTGGTCTCCCCGGTGCCCACGGCCGCGACGACACCCGCGGCGGCCATCGCCGCGAACGCGACGGGCGCGAGCAGCCTCGGCCGGAAGTGGGCGAGTACGGCGAGGACCGGCACCGCCAGGGCGAGCGGCCCCGCGATCACCACCCCCACCAGGGTGAGCGCCACCGTGCCCAGGACCAGACCCGGACCGGGCGCGACGGGCTGCTCCTCGGCCGCGTACGGCTCGGCTCCCCGCCGGCGCACGAACGCGAGCCCCACGAGCGCCAGGAGCAGGACCCCCGCGCCGATCAGACCCACCTGGTAGATCCGGGCCGGCTCGTACTCCAGGGTGACCTTGCCGCCCTCGCCCTCCGGGATCAGCCAAGCCTGCTGCCAGCCGTCGATCCGCAGCGGCGTCAGCTCCTCGCCGTCCAGGGTGGCCTTCCAGCCCTTGTTGTGGTTCTCGTGGATCTGGAGGTAGGAGGCCTCGCCCGCGCCGACGGCGATCGAGCGCCGGTCGCCGTCGCCCTGCTCGACGTCCACCGAACGCGGCGTGCTCGCCGCGGCCTCGGTGGTGCCCTCGCTCAGCGTCACGTCCGTGATGGCGAGCGGTCCCGCGTCACCCGCTTCCACGGTGGTGGACGAGGCGGCCAGCTCCACCGTGCCGCCCTCGGTGCACGGTGTGACCTCGATGGGGCGGCGCTGCGTCAGGTCCCGCACCAGGCCCTCGGCGCGGGTCTCCAGGAACGTACCGCCCACGGACAGGACAGGTCCCTTGCCGCAGGCCAGGCTGAAGGTCTTGTCCGGCTTCGGCTGCGGCGAGCGGTACTCCTCCAGGGCCGGGACGTAGACCTCGCTCAGCCCCACAGGCAACTGCAACTGGTCGTCGGCGACCGGGTTGTGCACGGTCAGCGGAGCCTGGCGCGAGATGGTGATGTCCATCCGGTCGGTCCTGATGGGCGAGAAGCGGGCCATGCCGTTCTCGTCCACGGAGGCCACCGCCGTGCCCTCGGGGGAGCTGATCTGCACCTGCTCGGGGCGGGTGGACAGACCGCCGGCCGCCGCGAAGACGATCTCCCCGATCTCCTTCTTCTCCGGCCAGGACAGATGCAGTACGGGGCGTTCGCCCGCGATCCACGCCGTGGTCAGATCACCGTCGGTCAGATTGCGCGGAGTGAGGCTGGTGCCCAGCCGCGCCGTGGAGTCGGCGCTCACCTCGATCTTGTCCCGCTCGCCCGTCAGCTCGTGGAGCAGCTTGTCCAGCTCCTCGCCGGGCACCGGCACCGCGCTGGCGGACACCTTGTACGGGCCCGCCTCCTGGGCGGTGAACTGCCGGTGCAGGCCGACCTCGGCCGCCACCGAGGACAGACCGCCCGGGTCGTTGCCCCGCCGCAGCGAGTAGACCGAGGAGTCCGCGCCCTCACGGGGCGCGTCGGCGGGCAGTTCCAGCATCCGGGTCACCTGCACCCCGGGAATCGTGATGTCGGTGAAGCCGGCGCCGGTGAGTCCGGGACGCCCCTGCTGGGACTCCAGGATCGTCACCTTCAGCCAGGACGCCTGCCCGGTGGGCGCCGCCACCGTCTGCGCCGATCCGTCCGGCTTCAGCGGGCTGTCCTTGAAGCCCCGCTCGGTCTCGACCCGGACGACGGTCGGCGCGGCCCGCACGTTCACGCTGGGCAGCGGCGTCACCTGGAGCGAGGCCGGAAGCTCCGTCGGAGTGGTGAAGTCGATCCGCACCCACTCGTCCTCCGGAGAGCCCGGGGACCCCTCGGCCCAGCCGGTGTCCGGGTTGCCGTCGAAGGCGTTGACCGGGTCGTACTGCGGCAGATGGAACAGCCAGTTCCCCACCGACGAGGCGCTGACCTTCTTGGCGCCCCGCAGCACGGCCGTCGTCTGGTGCTCCGCGCCGGAGGTCGGCAGGATCTGCCGGGGGCTCCGGTCCGGATCCTGCGTGGCCTCCACCGCGTTGCGCTCACCGGCGGTGTACGTGTACGAGGTGTTGGAGTTGACCAGACCGAACCGGGTGTCGGCGCGCCGCAGCCCGTCGCCCGCCGCGTACAGCGAGGGCCGTCCCAGACCCGGGTGCGCGTCGCCGGCCAGCACGGCCGGCCGGCCGTTCAGCGCGCCGCTCGCCGACAGCGGCAGCAGGGACTCGGGCCCGCCGCTCACGACGGCCGTCGAGGCCACCGGGGCCGTGGTCGCCCGCCCCGGACGCTCCGTCCCGGCGGGCGGCTCGTAGATCTCCACGGCCCGCTGCCGCGGATAGAGGCCCTCGACCTGCACGGGGGTGTCCGCCGCGATCCGGCCGCCGGTCATCACCGGACCGAAACCGGTCACGCGCCGGTACCCGGACGCCTCCAGGGTGCGCTTCACCGTGGCCGTGGGGACGTACCCCAACTGGTCGGGATCCAGGTCGTTGCGGACCACCACATGGTGCAGCCCCGCCCGGTTGAGGTACTCGCTGAGCCCGGGGACCTCGCCGCCGGTGGTCAGCGCCTGCTCGACGGCGTCCATCGCCCGCCGGTTGCCCGGCGTACCGAACGGCACGTAATCCCGTTGCGCCCAGGGCGAGTTCGCCAGCACGTCCAGCGGCTGGTCGATCGGGGAACCCCAGGTGTAGATGCCGTGCGCGGTCGCGGGGACCACCAGGGCGCGGTCGTCGGCCGAGTTCTTCCTCAACCAGCTCCCGGTCGTCTCCCAGTACGTGGGCAGCTGCTGGAACGAACCCGTCTGGAGGATCGAGCCGTTGACGTACGGCCAGGCGAGACCCGGCAGCACGAGCGCGGCCGCGATCACCGGCACGAGCCGGCGGGCGCGCACCGCGCTGCCGCCGCCCCGCGCCGCCGCGGCGACGGAAGCCACCGCCGTGAGGTGTGCGAGACCCAGGGCCAGGGCCAGGGCCAGACCCGTCTGGAACTTGTAGACGTTGCGGAACGGCACCAGCCAGCCGTCCAGCCAGTCCTGCACGGTCCCGTGGAACAGCCCGCCCAGCGCACCGCCGTAACCGGCGAGCGTGATCAGCGCGACGCTCAGCACGGTCAGCACCAGCCAGCGGCGCTCGGGCAGATCACGGCGGGCCAGACCGGCCAGGCCCAGGGCGGCGGCGAGCGCCGAGCCCAGGATGGTGACGGTCGCGGTGGCGACGGTCCAGCCGGCGGGCAGCCAGGCCTCGCCGAAGTTCAGATAGCCGACCCAGTTCCCGCCGCCGCGCAGCACCTCGGTCGCCGACATGGTCGTCGTGGTGGTGTACGAGGACTCCACGTACGGCATGAAGTTCTCGCCGAAGACGCCCAGCAGCAGCAGCGGAACGATCCACCAGGCGGTCGCCAGGATCACGCCCGGGATCCACCACGCCAGCAGGGCGCGCTTGCGCGGCCCGCCGGGACGGGACAGCAGATACAGCCCCACCGGCAGCAACGAGGCCAGTGTGGACGCGGCGTTGACGCCGCCCATCAGCGGGATCAGCAGCGCGGAGCGGGCCGCCGCGATCCTCGGCGCGAGGCGCGGGTTCGTCAGCGGCAGCAGCACCCACGGCAGCAGGGCGCCCGGCAGGGCCGCCGCCGAGGTCGAGCCCACGACGATGGTGTACGTCGGCCACAGCGCGTACGCGACCGCGGCCGGCAGCCGGGTGGCCGGGGAACCCACGGCCAGCCGCTCCGCCAGCCGGAGCGCACCCCAGAAGGCGGTCGCCACGATCAGCGACAGCCACAGCCGCTCCGCGAGCCAGACCGGTAGGTGCAGCAGGTCGGCGGCCCCGTAGTACGGCAGCATCGGGATGGCGTAGCCCACGTACTGGTCGGCGATCCCGCCGAACCCGGCCCGGCTGTGCCACAGCTCGCCCAGGTCGCCCAGGAAGCGCCAGGGGTCCGCGACGACGCCGAGCTTGGTGTCGAACGTCATCCGGCCGGGCGACACCGCGAGGAAGGCCGCGAACACGGCGGCCCAGAAGCCCAGCAGCCAGCGCCGTGAACGGGGCGTGGGCGGTCCGTCGGCGGGACCGGAGGGCGCGGGAGGCGCGCCCTGGGGGGCCGTGGACCGGGGTGGGTGGACAGCGCTGGTCATGAACACCGCCGGAGGATGAGGAGGAGGTTCCAGGTGGCGAATTCCCGCAGTACGGGGATGCGCGGTACGAGCTGGGGAAGGACGGGCCAGTAGCGCGAGCGTGCGGAGACGACGGTCACGTCGGAGCGGCTCCGGACGTGGCGCAGGGTCTCCCCGACGCCGATCTTGAAGAGGTTCTCGCCGAGGCGGTGCTTGGCCGGGCCGCCGGTGCGCCGCTCGTAGCGGCTCCGGGCGCGTTCGGCGCCGAGGTAGTGCCAGGGCGCCCACTCATGGCCGCCCCACGGGGAGAGCCAGTTGGTGTACGAGACGTAGATGAGACCGCCGGGGCGGGTCACCCGCGCCATCTCGCTGAGGAAGGTGTGCGGATCGGCGACGTGCTCCAGCACGTTGGAGGAGAAGCAGACGTCGGCCGCGCCGTCGGCGAGCGGCAGCAGATAGCCGTCGGCGACGACGGTGTCCGCGCGCTGCCCGGGGCCGATCTCGCTCGGATCCGGTTCGAAGAGGTAGCTGTGCGCACCGCGCCGCCGGAACTCGCGGGTGAAGTAGCCGTCGCCGCCGCCGATGTCCACGACGACCTTGTCGCGGAGCGGGCCGTGCCGCTCGACCTGGTCGGCCGCGTCACGGGCCAGCAGGGTGTACGCCGTGGCGGGGTCGCCCTGTTCGCGCAGGAAGGCGCGGAACAGGGCGGCCGACCGCCGGAACGAGGGGTCCTTCACGCGCTCGCGCCGATCACCGGGGCGCTCGGGCCGCCCGCGGACCCGGCGGTCGCCTCGGCGGCGACCGCAGCGAACCGGCGCACACTGACGGTCCACCGGTAGTCGGCGGCCCGTTCGCGGGCCGCCCTGCCCATCGCCTCGCGCCGCTCGTCGTCCAGCGCGAGCGCGCACCAGGAGGCGGCGAAGGACGACGCCCCGGGGGCGAGGATCCCGGTGACCCCGTCCTCGACGGAGTCGCGCAGCCCCGGCACGTCGAAGCCCAGGGTCGGGGTGGACCGGGCCGCGGCCTCCGTGACGACGAGACCCCACCCCTCCACGGCCGCCGGGTGCAGCAGCATCCACGCGGCGCAGAGCAGCCGGTGCTTCTCCGCCTCGGTCACATGACCGGCGAACTCCACGCCGGGACCGGCGAGCTGTTCCAGCCGGGCCCGCTCGGGGCCGTCGCCGACGATGACGAGCCGACCGCCGGTGACCGGCCGGACCCGCTCCCAGAGCTGGAGCAGCAGGTCGATGCGCTTGTAGTCGACGAGCCGGCCCAGTGCCACGAACAGCGGTGTGGCGGACCGCGCACCCTGCGGGCTCGGCTCCTGGACTCCGTTGTGCACCACCCGTATACGCCGGTCGGGCACGCCCAGGTCGCGCAGGGCGCCCGCCGTGGACGGGGACACCGCGATCATCAGGTGGTCGCGGTAGGCCCGGGACAGGGCCCAGTGTTCGAGCTTGCGCCCGGCACGGGCCACCGGCGTCGGGAAGCGCATGTCCCACAGGTCGGTGTGCACGTGGTTGACCAGGCAGACCGTGGGGCCGCGGTGCCACAGCGGGGCCAGGTACGGCATGCCGTTGCAGACCTCGACGAGCAGGTCGCACGTGCCGATGCGCCGGGCGAAGGCGGACCGCGCGCCGACGTAGTGCCCCAGGGCGGAGCCTGCCGAGACGACCCGGTAGGGCCGGCGGGCGGCCGGTCCGCCGCACAGCAGCGTGACGTCGTGGCCCCGCTCGGTGAGGCCCAGGGCGAGCTGGTCAACCAGTAGCTCGGAGCCGCCGGCGGCCGGATTGCCCAGGTCGCGGTGGGCGAGGAAGACGATGCGCCCGGGGGTCGCGGGGATCGTTGCGGGCGCCGGGCCCTGACCCGGACGCGCGACGGCGTCAAGCAGTGGGGGAGGGACGTGCTGGGGCATGGGTGCTCCAACTCGGCTCGGGGGGCGGGGACGGGGGGAGCGGCCCTCGGGGCGAGGGCCGCTTGGAGCGGGGACGTACCGGGGGGCCGGGACGGGGGCGCGCCGGGGCCGGGGAACCCGGCTGCGGGGCGAGGGATCGAGAAGAGGGTGATGAGACTGATGAGACTGATGAGGGTGCTGAGGGTGCTGAGGGTGATGAGGAAGTGAAGAGGAGAAGGACGGACGGGACGAGACCGGGGGGCCGTGCTCTGGTGGGGATAGACAGTTTTCGGCACGGGTACGCGCCCGGCTACTCACCGGTGCAACAACTTGCCGGTAACTCAGGTGTGCGGAATCGTCATCATGTGAGTGTTCGGCGCTTCCGGCTCCGTCCGGCGGCCCCGGACGACGAGCACGACGCCCGCCAGGGCGAGCACACCGCCCAGCCCCGCGGCCCCGGCCGGCGCGCTCGTGCCGAGCATCGCCAGCCGGTCGCTGTCCGCCGACGCCAGCTCGACCTGCTTGAGCTGGGTCTCCTCGGTGAACTCCACCCGCTCGCTCTCCAGGAGCACGACGGCGTCCTTCTTGGAGCCGGGGGCGCGCAGCGTCTTCCTCGGGCCGATCGCCGCGTTCATGATCCGGCCGGTCCGCCGGTCGACCACCAGCTCGATGCCGCTGTTGGAATACCACTCCTCGGCCAGCACCTGGGGAATCTTCTTCTTCCCCACGAGCAGTCCGGGCACCTGGCGCACCCCGGTCCTGGTGGGCTCGACCTCGCCCTTGAAGAGCAGGCCGGAGTAGCCCTGAACCTCCTGCTCACCGGCGTAGGAGAGCCGTACGACCCCGCCCAGCGTGCTGTCCCACCAGCGGTAGGAACGCTTCTCGACGTCGAAGGGGAACTTCAGATAGGCCTCCCCGTCGAAGGTCGGGGACTCCTCGCAGCAGTGGACCGGCTCGTTCGTGACCCGGTCGGTCACCCAGCGCTCCAGGGTCCACTGGAGGGCGTCACGGGGGTCCGAGGCGGGCAGGGTGTCCTGGTGGTCGACCGAGGTGGAGACGTCCCACACGGCGTTGCCGCTCTTCTCGCTGTCGGCCACGTCCCCGCGCACCTGCCGCGTGATCGTGATCGCTCTGTCCTCGACCGTCTCCACCTCGGACGTGTCGAAATAGCTGCCCGTCCCGGTGAAGACGGTGGTGGTGTCGATGTCGACGGGGGTGCGCTTGGCATGCGGCTGGACGTACCAGACGAGCAGCGGCGCGAGGACGAGCAGGAAAACCCCTGCCCCCAGCAGGACAAGCGACAGGGGTGAAGCGTTGTGGCGCATCCGGGCACTCCTGGGTCGAATCTCTTCGCGGAGGTGCACGGGCCCGGGCCGGTCAGCCCTTGATTGGCGTGAACTTAAGCAAGCCCTTGACGGAATGTCAATGTGCTGTCGACACTGTGTCCCAGCCGGAGGGGCCCGGCTGACGGGGTGGGGATCGCCTCCAGCAAGGAGCTGACCCGACCATGCGCAGACTCATCGCCGCCGCTGTCACCGTTCTGGTGGCCGCCACACTCGCCGTTGGTGCGGCGGTCGGTGTCGTGGCACTGCTCGACGCCACTCCCGACCAGCCCAATACGCCCCTGATCAGCTATGACACCGCCCCGGCGGTTCCGTGACCCGCCCCGCCTGGCAGGACGTCCCCCGGTCGAAGCTCGACCGTTTCGAGGCGATCGCCCGGTCCGAGGCCCCTGAGCTCGCTCAGTCCATCCTGTTCCAGATTCGCCAGGAATATCCCTATCTGGAGCTGGTCGAGGACGAGTCCGGTGAGCCGCTGGCCCTCGTCGGGATCCGCCGCGCCATCGAAGGCTTCGTCCACAACCTCACCGCCGGCGCCCACCCCCGGGTGCCGCCGGAGATGTTCCAGGAGTTCGGGCGCGGCGAGGGTCTTGAGGGCCGCAGCCTCGACGCGCTCCAGGCCATCTACCGCCTCGGAGTCCGGCTCACCTGGCGCAGGCTCGCCGAGATCGGCCAGCAGGCCGACATCCCCGCGCCCGCCATGTACGAGCTGGCCGAATCGGGATTCGAGTATCTGGACGGGCTCGTGGAACAGTCGGTACGGGGCTACGCCGAGGCGGCGGCCCGGCGCGCCAGCGAACGGCTCCGCCTCCAGCGCCAGCTGATCGAGCTCCTCCTGGTGGAACACCGGGGCGATGTGTCGGTGGCCCTGTCCGAGCGGGCCGCCCGCATCGGCTGGGAGCTGCCGGAGACGATCGCCGTGGGTGTGCTCATGCGCCCGGCCCGCGAGGCCGTGGCCCCGGCGGTCGGGCAGGGCATTCTGCTGGAGATGGAGAGCGAGCAGCCGCGCATCGTCATTCCGGACCCGGACACGGCGGGCCGTGCGGAGATCCTGCGGCGTGCCACGGCCGGCTGGTCCGGGGCGATCGGCCCGGCGGTCCCGCTGGCGGCCGCGGCGACCTCGCTGCGGTGGGCGGAGACCGCGGTCCAGCTGATCAAGAAGGACCTGCTGCCGCAGGGCGAGGTGCTGTACTGCACCGAGCGGACGGAGGAACTGCTGCTGCTTCCCGCCCAGGAGCTGATCGACGCGTCCGCCCGCCGCTGCCTCGCCCCGCTGGAGGGCCTCGGCCCGACCCAGGCCCGGCGCCTGGCCGAGACGCTGCTGGCCTGGATCGAGACCCCCGGCGGCGCCCCGGAGGTGGCCGCCCGCCTCGGCATCCACCCCCAGACGGCCCGCTACCGGCTGCGGCAGATCCGCGAGCTGTGGGGTGACGCCATCGACGAACCCGATCAGCGCTTCGAGATGCTCCTGGTGCTCCGCGCCCGGCGTCTGCGGGGTGACCCGGCCGCCACCGCGGGCTGAACGGCGACCGGGCGGCCGGACGTCCGCGAACGTCCGGCCGCCGGTGCCGTCGGCAGGCCGGGACGGCCGGCACGCTCCGGATCAGACCGGGGTGACGTACGCCCCGGCGATCCCGCCGTCGACCAGGAAGTCCGTGGCGTTCACGAACGAGGAGTCGTCGCTCGCGAGGAACGCGACGGCGGCGGCGATCTCGGTCGGCTCGGCGAACCGGCCGACCGGGATGTGCACCAGACGCCGGGCGGCCCGCTCCGGATCCTTGGCGAACAGCTCCTGGAGAAGCGGGGTGTTGACCGGGCCCGGGCACAGGGCGTTGACGCGGATGCCGTCGCGCGCGAACTGCACCCCCAGCTCGCGCGACATCGCCAGGACCCCGCCCTTGGACGCGGTGTACGAGATCTGCGAGGTGGCCGCGCCCATCCGGGCCACGAAGGACGCCGTGTTGATGATGGACCCCTTGCCCTGCTCGCGCATGTAGGGGATCGCCGCCTTGCAGCAGAGGTACACGGAGGTCAGGTTGACCTCCTGCACCCGCCGCCAGGCCTCCAGGCCGGTGTCCAGGATGGAGTCGTCGTCCGGCGGGGAGATCCCCGCGTTGTTGAACGCGATGTCGACCGAGCCGTAGGTGTCGAAGGCGGCCTTGAAGACGGCGTCCACCTGGTCGGCGTCGGTGACGTCGGTACGGACGAAGAGCCCGCCCGCCTCCTCGGCGGCCGCCTTGCCGCTCTCCTCGTCGACATCGGCGCAGACGACGTGCGCACCCTCGGCGGCCAGCCGCCGGACGGTGGCCAGGCCGATGCCGCTGCCGGCTCCGGTGACGACGGCGGTACGGCCGACCAGGCGGCGGCAGACGGAAGAAGTGTCGGTCATGGTGCTCAGGCCTCCGTGCTGATGAAGACGTTCTTGGTTTCGGTGAAGGCGGCCAACGCGTCCGGGCCGAGCTCGCGGCCGAGGCCCGACTGCTTGTAGCCGCCGAAGGGGGTCGCATAGCGCACGCCGGCGTGCGAGTTGACGGAGAGGTTGCCCGCCCGCAGCCCCTGGCTCACGCGCAGCGCGCGGCCGACGTCCCGGGTCCAGACCGAGCCGGCGAGTCCGTAGTCGGTGGCGTTGGCGAGGCGCAGCGCGTCCTGCTCGTCCTCGAACGGCAGGACCACGGCGACGGGCCCGAAGACCTCCTCGACCGCCACCGGCGCCTCGGGCGAGACCCCGGCGAGGACGGTCGGCGGGTACCAGAACCCGGGACCCTCGGGGGCCGTCCCGAGGATGGTCCGTACGCCGTCGGCACCACGGTCACCGTCGACGAAGCCCCGTACCCGGTCGCGCTGGAGCGCCGAGATCAGCGGCCCCATCTGCGTCTTCTCGTCGGCCGGGTCGCCCACCACGACGGCGGACACGGCCGGGACGAGCGAAGCGAGGAAGCGGTCGTACACGGACCGCTCGACCAGGATCCGGGTGCGGGCGCAGCAGTCCTGACCGGCGTTGTCCAGGAAGGACATCGGCGCGGCAGCCGCGGCGGCCTCCACATCGGCGTCGGCGAAGACGATGTTGGGACTCTTGCCGCCCAGCTCCAGGGTGAGCCGCTTTACGCGCTCCGCGCAGCGGGTCATGATGTGCTTGCCGGTCCGGGTGGAGCCGGTGAACACGATCTTCGCGATGCCCGGGTGCTGGACCAGGGCGCTCCCGGCCACCGGCCCCTCGCCGGGCAGCACCTGGAGGAGACCTTCGGGAAGCCCCGCCTCCAGGGCGAGTTCGGCCAGCCGGAGAGCGGTCAGCGGTGTCGTCTCGGCGGGCTTGAGGAGGACGGCGTTGCCCGCCGCGAGGGCCGGGGCGAGGCCCCAGGCGGCGATCGGCATCGGGAAGTTCCACGGGGCGATGACCCCGACGACGCCCAGCGGCTCCAGGACCGTGAAGTCGATGCCGCCCGCCACCGGGATCTGCCGGCCCAGGAGCCGTTCGGCGCCGCCCGCGCTGTAGTCGAGGAGATCCCGTACGTTGCCGGCCTCCCACCGGGCGTTGCCGATGGTGTGTCCGGCCTCGCGGACCTCCAAGCGGGCCAGTTCCTCGATGTGTCCGTCGACGACGACGGCGAAGCGGCGCAGCAGCCGCGCCCGGTCGGCGGGCGCGGCGGCCGCCCAGCGCCGCTGGGCGGCGGCGGCACGGGTGACGGCGGCGTCCACATCGGCGGCCGAAGCAGCCGGGACGGTGGCGATGACCTCGGCGGTCGCCGGGTCGAGGACGTCCAGGGTGGGTTGTGACACGTACGGACCTCGATCGGGAAGTGGTGGTCAGAGGCGTTCGAAGGAGCGGCGCAGTTCCCAGTCGGTCACCGCGGAGTCGTACGCGGTCAGTTCGACGCGGGCCATGTTCAGGTAGTGGGCGACGACCTCCTCGCCGAACGCCTCCTTGGCGATGGGGCTGGCCTCCCACAGCTCGGCGGCCTCGCGCAGCGTCGTCGGCACCCGGTCGTAGTCCCCGGTGTAGGCGTTGCCCGTACAGGCCTCGGGCAGCTCCAGCCCGTGATCGACCCCGTACAGTCCGGCGGCGACGAGACCGGCGACGGCCAGGTGCGGGTTGACGTCGCCGCCGGGCAGCCGGTTCTCGAAGCGCATCGAGCGCCCGTGGCCGACGACCCGCAGGGCGCAGGTGCGGTTGTCGACGCCCCAGGCGACGGCGGTGGGGGCGAAGGAGCCGGGCTGGAAGCGTTTGTAGGAGTTGATGGTGGGCGCGTAGAGGAGGGAGAAGTCCCGCAGGGCTGCGAGCTGTCCGGCCAGGAAGTGCCGCATCAGCCCGGACATGCCGCCCTCGCCGTCGCCCGCCATCATGTTCGCGCCGTCCGCGTCGGTCAGCGAGAGGTGGATGTGGCAGGAGTTGCCCTCGCGCGCGTCGTACTTGGCCATGAACGTCAGCGAGACGCCCTCCTGGGCCGCGATCTCCTTGGCGCCCGTCTTGTAGACGGCGTGCTGGTCGCAGGTGGTGAGCGCCTCGTCGTAGCGGAAGACGATCTCGTGCTGGCCGGGATTGCACTCGCCCTTGGCGGATTCGACGGTCAGCCCGGCCTCCTGCATCTCGTTGCGGATCCGGCGCAGCAGCGGCTCGATGCGGCCGGTGCCGAGGATCGAGTAGTCGATGTTGTACTGGTTGGCCGGGGTCAGCCCGCGGTAGTCGCGGTCCCAGGCCTCCTCGTAACTGTCCCGGAAGACGATGAACTCCAGCTCCGTGCCGACCTGCGCCGTGTATCCGAGCTCCGCCAGCCGGTCGAGCTGGCGGCGCAGGATCTGGCGCGGGGCCGCCACCACCGGACTGCCGTCGTGCCAGGCGAGATCCGCGATCAGCAGGGCGGTCCCCTCGTGCCAGGGGACGGGGCGCAGGGTGGCGGGATCGGGGACCATGCCGAAGTCGCCGTAGCCGTTCTCCCACGAGGACATCGCGTAGCCGTCGACGGTCCGCATCTCGGTGTCCACGGCCAGGAGGTAGTTGCAGCCCTCGGTGCCGTGCTCCAGCACCTCGTCGAGGAAGAACCCGGCCGCGAACCGCTTCCCCTGGAGCCTGCCCTGCATGTCCGGGAAGGCCAGCACCACGGTGTCTATCGACCCGTCCGCGACCCGTGAACGGAGCTCGTCGACGCCGAGCGGGGGTGTGCGGTCTGCCACGGGATGCCTCCTTGGGTGAACCGGGAGGCTTAAGGTATGGCAGGGAACCATTGCTTGGGAAGGGGATACGCGAGTGGCCACCAGGAGGAGAGCCGACGACACCCGTCCGGCGGTAGAGGCGGTGGCCGCGACGGAGGTGGTGACGGCGGCGGTCGACGCCGCCGGGGGCGGGAGCGACACCGTGACCGGCCCGCCGGCCTCCGTGCTGCGGCCCGTCCGTGCGGGCAACGGCTTCGAGGAGGCGCTGGAGCAGCTCCTCCAGACCCTGCGCCTCGGGCTGGTCCCGCCCGGCGAACGGCTCCCCTCCGAACGCGAGTTGTCCCAGCATCTGGGGATCAGCCGGGTCACGCTGCGCGAGGTCCTCAAGGTGCTCCAGGACCAGAGCCTGGTCGAGAGTCGCCGGGGCCGCTACGGAGGAACGTTCGTCCTGCCGCGCACCGCGGCCCCCGACGGCGGGGGCGAACTGCGCCGCCGCATCGCCGCCGTCGACGTGGAGGACACCCTGCGCTTCCGCGAGGTGCTGGAGGCGGGAGCGGCGGGCCTGTGCGCCGAATGGCTCCCGGCGGACGGCGGGGCCAGGCTGCGGGCCGCGCTCGACGCGACGCGGGGCGCCCGGCTTGATGACTACCGCCGCCAGGACACCCTGCTCCACCTCACGCTCGCCGAACTCTCCGGCTCCCGCACGCTCGCCGCGCAGTACGCCGCGGTCCGGGCCACCCTCAACGAACTGCTCGACTGCATCCCGCTGCTGGTGCGCAACCTGGAGCACTCCCAGCAGCAGCACGCGGCCGTCGTCGAGGCGGTGCTCGACCGGGACGCGGACGCGGCCCGCGAGATGATGCGCGAGCACTGCGGAGGCACGGCGGCCCTGCTCCGCGGCTTCCTCGCCTGAGCCGGTCCCGCGCCGCCGAGGTGGCGAGGCGGATCCGTAACCACACTCCGCATCAGTAACCACGCCCCGCATCCGTAGCCACACCTCGAATCCGTAACCACTCCTTAACGCACGCCCCTTGCGCTTCCCCCGGCGTTCCACAAAGGTGTGCCGACGGACCTTTGGTCGAAGCAGTTCCCACGATGAAGTCGACACACATCTGGAGCGCCTCATGGCTCAGGGAACCGAAACACCCGCCGGACCACCCGGTGACGCGAGCCCGGGGGTGTCCGGCACGGACGCGTATCTGCACCGCAGGACCCTGCGCCGGGGCAGTGCCGGCTGGCTCCTGCTGACCGGGCTCGGCGTCGCCTACGTCGTCTCCGGCGACTTCTCCGGCTGGAACATCGGCCTGTCCAAGGGCGGCTTCGGCGGACTCGCCGTCGCCATGGTCCTGATGGGCGTCATGTACGCGTGTCTGGTCTTCGCGCTGGCCGAACTCTCCGCCATCCTGCCCACGGCGGGCGGCGGCTACGGCTTCGCCCGGCGGGCGCTCGGCACGTGGGGCGGCTTCCTCACCGGCACGGCCATCCTCATCGAGTACATCCTCGCGCCCACCGCGATCGCGCTGTTCATCGGCGACTACGTCGAATCGCTCGGCCTCTTCGGCCTCACCTCCGGCTGGCCCGTCTACCTCGCCTGCTTCGCGGTCTTCATCGGCATCCACCTCTGGGGAGTCGGCGAGGCGCTCCGCTTCAGCCTGGTGGTGACCGCCATCGCGGTGGCCGCGCTGCTGATCTTCGCCGTCGGCGCGTTCACCGAGTTCGACGCGGGCCGGCTCAACGACATCCCCGCGGACCCCTCCGCCTTCGGCTCCTCCTCCTGGCTGCCGTTCGGACTCCTCGGGATCTGGGCGGCCTTCCCGTTCGGCATGTGGTTCTTCCTCGGCGTGGAGGGCGTGCCGCTCGCCGCCGAGGGGCGAAGGACCCGGTCCGCTCGATGCCCAAGGCCCTGGCCATCTCCCTGGCCGTGCTGGTCCTCCTGGCCGTCATCACCTTTATCTCCGCCACCGGCGCCCAGGGCGCCGACGCCATCAAGGAGGCCGGGAACCCGCTCGTGGTGGCCCTGCAGGGCACCGGTGAGCCGACCGCCCTGAGCCGCTTCGTGAACTACGCGGGCCTCGCCGGACTGGTGGCCTCCTTCTTCTCCCTGATCTTCGCCGGATCCCGCCAGCTGTTCGCCCTCTCCCGGGCCGGGTACCTGCCGCGCTTCCTCTCGCTGACCAACCGCCGCAAGTCCCCCTACCTCGGCCTGCTGATCCCCGGAATCATCGGGTTCGCGCTCGCCGCCTGGAGCGGCGACGGCGGCCGGATGCTGAACGTCGCCGTCTTCGGCGCCACGATCAGCTACGCCCTCATGGCCCTCTCCCACCTGGTGCTGCGCCGCCGCGAACCGGAGCTGCCGCGCCCCTACCGCACCCCCGGCGGAGCGCTCACCTCGTCCGTGGCCTTCGTTCTGGCATGCTCGGCACTGGTGGCGACCTTCCTGGTGGACCGCGACGCGGCGTTCATCGCCCTCGGCGTGTACGCGGTGGCGCTGGCCTACTTCGCCTTCTACAGCCGTCACCGGCTGGTCGCGGGGGCCCCGGAGGAGGAGTTCGCCGCACTGGCGGCGGCCGAGGCCGAACTCGCCCGCGACTGAGCCCCGCACCCTTTCCGTCCGGCCCCACCGATCCAACGAGGAGCACGTTTCATGTCCCGGCCCGTCATCGGCATCAGTACCTACCAGGACCCGGCCCGCTGGGGGGTGTGGGAGATGCCCGCGGTGCTGCTGCCCGCCGGCTATCCCCGCCTCGTCCGGGCGGCGGGCGGGCTCGCAGTGCTGCTGCCGCCCGACGACGCGCGGGACGCGGCCCGGGACACCGTCGCCGCCCTCGACGGGCTGGTGATCGCCGGGGGAGCGGACGTCGAACCGGCGCGCTACGGGGCGGTCGCCGATCCCCGTACCGGCCCCCCGGCCCGCGAACGCGACGCCTGGGAGCTGGCGTTGATCCGGGCCGCGATCGAACGGGAGGTCCCGCTGCTCGGCATCTGCCGGGGCATGCAACTGCTGAACGTGGCCCTCGGCGGCACCCTGCACCAGCACCTGGACGACCACACCGGCGGCCCCGGCGTCTTCGGCAGCCACCCGGTGACCCCCGTGCCCGGCACCGCGTACGCGGACGCCGTCCCGGAGACCGCCGTGGTGCCCGCCTACCACCACCAGGCGGTCGACCGGCTCGGCGGCGGTCTGGTGGCCTCCGCCCACGCCCCCGACGGGACCGTGGAGGCCCTGGAACTCCCCGGGCACGGGAGCCTGGTGCTCGGGGTGCAGTGGCACCCCGAGATGGGCGAGGACACCCGGGTCATGGCCGCTCTGGTCGGGGCGGCCGGGGCGCGGGCGGCGCTGAGCCCTCGAACCCAGGACCGGAGAAGTCGGGCCCCGCGAACGCCGGTGGGCTGAAACGGGGGCCGAGGCCCTCGCCGGCACCCGGCGTGGGCTTCGTCGCGCCGGCCAGCTCCTGGAGGAGGAACGGCCTGATGCCCCGGTCGCGCAGCGCCGCGAGCCAGGCCTCACGGGCGTCCTCGACGGCGGGAAACCGGTCGGGCACGGTCGCCGCGCCGTCGGCCGACTGCTTCGCCGCCGTGCGGTACAGGGCGACGACGCTGACCAGGGCCGTGACCGCCGCGACCACCAGAGCGAACCAGCCGACGCCGACGAGGGTGCCCGCCAGGGAGGGCAGCGCCCCGGCGAGTCGCAGACCGTGGCCCAGCAGCAGGAACGTCGCCGCGGCCACGGCGGCGAGCACCGGCGTCAGCACCCCGAGGACTGCCAGCACCCCGGCCCCCGGCCGCTCCTGAGAGCCCGGTCCGGAGAGCGGCGGGCTTCCGGCGCCCTGCCGTACGCCCCGGGCGCGCCGCCGCAGGGCCGCGTAGCGCCGGTACTCGGCGTCGGCCGCGGGCGTCGTGCGTGCCACGGCCGCCAGGCCCCGGACGCGCAGCCTGCCGCCGTGGACTCCCGTGTGTTCGAGCAGGCGTTGGATCTCCGGGGAGGCGATCACCTCGTCGAGTGCGCGTCCGTAGTCGGAGCTGTCCTCGTCTCCGAGCCGGGTAGGTCTGCCCATGCTGTCCCTCGGTCGACACAGGTGTGCCGACACCTGTGTGGTGGGTGTTCCGTCACCGCACCGCGGGGGCGCGCACGTGCCGCGTGCGCACCTCCGCGGCTGTCCGGTGAGGCGTTCGAAGCGTCCGGAACGGTGTTCCGGAGGGTGTCTAGAGGTGCTGCGTGACCGCGGGCATGAGGTCCTGGAAGGTCCGCCCGTCCGCCGGCGCCCGATCGCGGTCATCTGCCAGCCCGAGCCGGAGCGCTGGACCTTGGCCATGATCTGGGCGGTGTGCCGCCCGCCGCCGGTCAGGGTGTACCGGGCCAGCTCCTGGCCGTTGCTCTCGTCGACCAGACGGCAGAAGGCCGCCTCGACCTCCTCGAAGGTCTGACCGGTGAAGGAGTTCACCGTGAAGACGATCTGGTCCACATGGACCGGCACGCGCCGCAGGTCGACGACGATGGACTCGTCGTCCCCGCCCTGGCCCGCCCCGCCGACCCGGTTGTCCCCGGTGTGCTGGACCGAACCGTCGTCACTGGTCAGGTGCTGGAAGAAGACCACGTCCTGCGGGGCCTGGCCCGCGAAGAGCACCGCCGAGGCGTCCAGGTCGATCTCGCGGGCGGTCAGCCGCGCCAGAAATCCCTTACGGGGAGCGGACTTCCAGCCCAGTCCCATCCGTACGACGCCGAGCTCGCCGCCGCCGGACTTGGTGAGGCTGACCTGCTGGCCCTTGGTGAGGTTGATCGTCATCGTTCCGCCTTCGGTGACTGGGTGACTGGGGTGACTACGGTAGGGCGTGCGCCTCGAGGATCCCGTCGGCTCAGAGGCTGACGCCGAAGTCGGCGACGATGCCGCTGAGGCCGGAGGCGTAACCCTGCCCGACCGCGCGGAACTTCCACTCGGCGCCGTGCCGGTACAGCTCGCCGAAGACCATCGCGGTCTCGGTGGAGGCGTCCTCGCTCAGGTCGTAGCGGGCGATCTCCGCGCCGCCCGCCTGGTTCACCACCCGGATGTACGCGTTGCGCACCTGACCGAAGCTCTGCCCCCGACTCTCCGCGTCGTGGATCGAGACGGGGAACACGATCTTCGCGACGGTCGCGGGCACCGAGGCGAGGTCGACCTTGACGATCTCGTCATCGCCCTCGCCCTCACCGGTGAGGTTGTCGCCGGTGTGCTCGACCGACCCGTCGGGGCTCTTGAGGTTGTTGTAGAAGACGAAGTGCTCGTTGGACAGCACCTTGCCCGCCTCGTCGCAGAGCAGCGCGCTCGCGTCCAGGTCGTAGTCGGTGCCGGTGGTCGTGCGGACGTCCCAGCCGAGACCGACGAGGATCGCGGTCAGCCCCGGGGCCTCCTTGCTCAGCGAGACGTTTCCGCCCTTGGCGAGGCTCACGCCCATGATGTTCTCCCTTGTGCGGTGACGGGTGTTCACGTGTGTGCGGTGACGGGGGTTCACGTGGTGGCGGCCACGCCGCGGGTGACGGCGCGGACACTCTGCGACTACGAGAAAATCTACAGCACTGTAGATTTTCGGGGCCAGGAGGTGTTCGGCCCGCCCCGGCCGGTCGCCGGTACCTCCGCCGGCTGGATACGATTTCCGGACGCCCGGCAGGCGAGACGCCACGGCAGGGCGACCGAACGGAGAAAGCCGGGCGGACGGACGGAGAGAGGGGTCGGGCCGTGGACGCCGAAGGAGCCGGTGGCGAGCGGGAGTCCCCCGCCCGCAGGCGTGGCCAGGGCGAGCTGGAGGCCCAGGTGCTGTCGGTGCTGGGCGGGGCGAGCGAGCCGGTGACCGCCGCCTGGGTGCTGGAACGGCTCGGCGCGGGCCTGTCGTACAGCACCGTCATCACGATCCTGACGCGTCTGCACGCCAAGCAGGCGGTCACGCGCACCGGACGCGGCCGCCCCGTCCTGTGGGAGCCCGTGGCGAACGAGGCGGGGCTCGCCGCCCTGCGGATGCGCCGCCTCCTCGACAAGCAGAGCGACCGGGACGCGGTGCTCTCCAGCTTCGTCTCCGTCCTCTCCTCGCACGACGAGGAGCTGCTGCGGGCCCTGCTCGCCGAGAGCGGTCCCGACGACACCGGAACGCCCTCGGACCGGCCGGAGCGCTGACGATGGGCGTCTTCGTCTACCTGCCCCTGGTGCTGCCCCTGACCGCGTTGCCGATCGCGCGCCTGGCCGAACAGCACCTGCATCCCCGCAGGGCCGCCCGGCTGCTGACGACTGTCGCCGTGATCCTCGCCTCCTGCAGCCTGGTGTGTCTCGGACTGCTGGTGGTGGTGGGCACGGCCCAGCTGCCCGGCAACCCGCTGCCCGACGGCTGGTCCGACGCCGAGGTCCGCGAGGCCGTGCCGCACGACGCGTTCGCGGGCAAGGCGGCCATCCTCGCGCTCGTCGTCGTGACGGCGGCCTGCGCGGTCACCGTCCACCGCCACTACCGCTTCCGGGCGCGGGCCCACCGGACGCTCGCGGGCCTGCCGGGCGGCGACGTCGCCGTGCTGCCCGACGACGTCCCGTACGCCTACGCGCTCCCCGGCTCCCCGGGACGGGTGATGGTCTCCACGGCGCTGCTCGCCTCCCTCGAACCGGCCGAGCACCGGGCGCTGTTCGCCCATGAACGGGCCCATCTGGCGGGGCACCACCACCGATTGCTGCTCGCGACCCGGCTGGCGGGCTGCGTCAATCCGCTGCTGTGGCCGCTGCTCGGGGCCCTGGTCTACAGCACGGAACGCTGGGCGGACGAGGAAGCGGCCCGGGTCACCGGCGACCGCCGGCTGACCGCACGCGCGGTCGGCAGGGCGGCGCTCGTCTCCCGCCCGGCGCCCGGCGGCGCGGCCTTCGCCGCCTTCGCAGCGGCGGGGCCCGTACCGCGACGGGTGGCGGCGCTCCTGGGCCCGGTGCCGCCGGACCGGGGCTGGCCCCCCGCCCTCACCCCCGCCGGTGTCGCCGCGCTCGTCGCCGCGGCCGGGACGACCGTCTCCGCGCTGTCCGCGCTGAACGCGGCCGTCGCGCTGTTCCTCGTCCTGGAGGCGGCGACACCGCTGTAACCCGGGGCGTCCCTCGGGCGGGGCGGCGCCCGGCCCGGAGCCGCGAAGATCGGGCCGCCGCCTGTCGCTACAGGGTTGTAGAGTTCATCAGCCACGGAACGCGGGCCTCGTCGACGGCGGTTCCTCACCCGCCCGGCATGCAGAATCATGCCCGGGTGCCCGCCTCCCGCCGGAGTGCGTCCCCCTCGAACCCCATGGCTGGAGAACCCAGCCGGACAGGAGCCACGCGTTGTCCGCCAGTCCGGGCCCCACGGGGCCCGACCCCCACCGTCACCGACCCGCGGCCCCGGGCAGGGCCGCCCGCCGCCTCGCGCGCGGGGCGGGTGACCGATGACCTCCGCCCTGCTCGGTCTGCTGGCCGTGTTCGTCCTCACCGCCGGGACCGGCTACTTCGTGGCCCAGGAGTTCGCGTACGTCTCCGCGGACCGGCTGACCCTCGGCCGGGAGGCCGCAGCCGGGGACAGGAGGGCCGCCCGCGCCGTGCAGGTGCTGGAGCGGCTCTCCTTCATGCTGTCCGGCGCGCAGCTCGGCATCACCGTCACGGGACTCGTCGTCGGCTTCCTCGCGGAACCGTCCGTCTCCGCCCTCCTGCGGCCCGCCCTGAGCGGCACCGGCCTCTCCGACGGCCTCGTCTCGGGCATCTCCGTGGCGCTGTCGTTCGTGGTGGCGACCGTCATCCAGATGGTCCTCGGCGAACTCGCCCCCAAGAACCTCGCCCTGGCCGTGCCCGAGAGCATGGCGAAGTCCCTCGCCTCCTCCACCCTGATCTACCTGCGGATCGTCGGCCCCGTGGTCCACGTCTTCGACGGCGTCGCCAACCGGCTGCTGCGCCGCATCGGCATCGAACCGGTCGAGGAGCTCCACCACGGCGCGACCCTGGAGGAGCTGGGTCACCTCATCGGTGAATCCCGCGAACAGGGCGAACTCCCGGCCGCCACGGCCGAGCTCATGGACCACGCGCTGGAGTTCTCCGAGCGGAACCTGGGCGAGGTGATGGTCCCGCGCGCCGACGTGGCGTTCGTCCGCCGGGACGCCCTCGCCGCCGAGGCGGTCGAGCTGATCGCCCGGTACGGGCACTCCAACTACCCGGTGCTCGGCGACCACCCGGACGACCCCGCCGGAGTCCTCGGCGTGCGGGAGCTGATGCGGCTGCCCGCGGCCGACGTCGGGCGCACCACCGTCGGCTCCCTGGCCCGCCGCCCCCTCCTGCTGCCGGAGCTCCTCAGGCTCCCGGCGGCGGTCGCGCAGATGCGCGAGCGCGACGACGAGTTCGCCGTCGTCCTCGACGAGCACGGCGGCCTGGCCGGGATCGTCACGTACGAGGACATCGCCGAGGAACTCGTCGGGGACATCGCCGACGAGTCCGACACCGTCGTCGAACTCGCGGTCGCCGACGGCTCCGGCTGGATCGTGGACGCGGGCCGCCGCCTCGACGAGATCGAGGAGGCCACCGGCGTCGCACTGCCCCAGGAGAGCGAGGACTACGACACTCTGGCCGGGCTGATCATCGACCGGCTCGGACGCTTTCCCACCGTGGGCGACCGGCTCACCACCGGCGCGGTCCGGATCGAGGTGCGCACCCTCGACCGGCACGTCGCCGAGTACGTCCGCGTCGAACCCGCCGAACCCGTCGAACGCGTCAGCCCCACAGGCCCCGCAGGACCCACCGAACAGGAGCCGCAGGCATGAGCTTCCCCATGGCGCTCTTCGTGACGGTCCTCCTCCTGATCGGCAGCGGATTCTTCGTCGCCGCCGAATTCGCCCTGGTCGCCTCCAAGCGACACCGCATGGAACAGGCCGCCGCCCGGGGGCAGCGCGGGGCCGGTGCCGCGCTCGACGGGATGCGCGAGCTGTCGCTGATGCTCGCCGGAGCCCAGCTCGGCATCACCATCTGCACCCTGGGCCTGGGCTCGGTGTCCAAGCCCGCGATCTCCCACGAGCTGGACCCGCTGCTGGAGCGGCTCGGCCTGCCCGCGGCCCTCAGCTACGGCATCGCCTTCGCGCTGGCGATGACCGTCGTCGTCTTCCTGCACATGGTGATCGGCGAAATGGCTCCGAAATCCTGGGCTATCGCCCACCCTGAGCGCTCCGCGATGCTGCTGAGCCCGGCCTTCCGTGCCGTGGTGGGCGTCGTACGCCCGCTGATCCGGCTGCTGAACGCGATCAGCAACGCCCTCGTGCGGCTGTGCCGGGTCACCCCGCGCGACGAACTCGCCTCGGTGCACAACCGCGACCAGCTCACCCACCTGATCGAGGAGTCCGAGCGCCTCGGGCTGATCAGCAAGGGCGACTCCGGACTGATGACCAGGTCCCTGACCGAGCCGGGCACCCCGGTCTCCGTGCTCCGGACCCCCGTGGAGCGGATCGCGACGGTTCCGGCGGACGCCGGGCTCGACCGGATCCTGGCCACTGCCGCCGAGGCCGACCGCACCCGCCTGCTGGTACGCGACGGGGAGGAGATCCTCGGATCGGTGCACGCCCGGGACGCCCTCGTGGCCCGCGCCGGCGGCCGGGACGTCCTCGCCCGCGACCTGGCCCGGCCCGTCCCCGAGCTGGCCCCGGACGCGACCGCGGCACATGCGGTGGAGCAGTTGCGCGAGCGGCGGGCCACGATCGCCGTCGTACGTGACGGGGAGGGCGGGCCCACCGGACTGGTGAGCCTGGACGACCTGCTCGCCCGGCTGCTGCATCCCCCGACGGCACCGCGGCAGGCCGGGAAGTAGCTTGGAGGCATGGACGAGGCGGCGGACCCGGTGGCGGCGGCCGACGACCGGGGATTCCCGGCGCGGCACGCGCCCTCGTGCACCGGGCTCGGCGAGCTCGACGTCCTCGTTTCCCACTGCCGCGCCTGTCCGCGGCTCGTGGCGTGGCGGGAGGAGGTCGGCGGGGTCAAACGCGCCGCGTTCCGGGACCAGGACTACTGGGCGCGACCCGTGCCGGGCTTCGGCCCGGCGGATGCCAAGGTGGCGGTGGTGGGGCTGGCGCCCGCGGCCCACGGCGGCAACAGGACCGGGCGGATGTTCACCGGTGACGCGACCGGGGACTTCCTCCTCTCCGCGCTGCACACGGTGGGCCTCGCCTCGCAGCCGTCCTCGGTCCACGTCGAGGACGGGCTCCGTCTGCGCGGCGTGCGACTGACCTCGCCCGTGCACTGCGCGCCTCCGGAGAACCGGCCGACCCCCGAGGAACGCGACACCTGTCGTCCCTGGCTCGCGGCGGAGCTGGACCTGCTGAGTCCGGGGCTGACCGCGGTGGTCGTCCTCGGCGGCTTCGGCTGGCAGGCGCTGCTTCCGGCCCTCGCGGAGGCGGGGTGGGAGATTCCGCGTCCGCGCCCCGCCTTCGGCCATGGCGCCCGGGTCGTGCTGCCCGCCACCGAGCGCCGACAGGCGTTGCACCTGCTGGGCAGTTACCATCCCAGCCAGCGCAACACCTTCACGGGCCGGCTGACCATGCCCATGCTGGTCGACGTGCTCCAAGAGGCAGCCACAGTCGCGGGGATCGCCACCTGAGACAGCCATAGTCGCTGGAGGGCACGCCTGCACGCACACCGGACCTCGCGCGCCCTGTTCGACCGGGACACCCATGCCCGGCTCACCGCGCTCCTGCTGTCCGACCCCTTGCCCGACGTGGTGCGCATGACCGCGCGGACGCTCGGCCGCGCCGGCTGGGAGCCCGCGCCGCCCGCCCTCGTCCGCCTCCTCGACCACACGAGGCCGGGGGTCCGGAGAGCGGCCCGGGACGCGCTCGTCGGCTTCGGCGACGCGGCGGTCCCGGTCCTGCGCCGGACCGTCGCCCACGCCCGGCCCGACCGGCGGCCGCTCTATACGGACGTGCTCGCTGAGATCTCCGGCGCGGGGGCCTGACGGGGCGCCCGGGCGTCCCCCGGGGCGTGTGGTCAGCCTCCGGGTCCCCGGGACGCCGCCGCGGCGACCTGGTGCAGCGTCCGCCCCGTACGGGCGGACCTGGCGTGGTACGGGTCGGGGGAACCGGGCCTGCCGCGAACGGCGAGGCGGTCGTTCGCCTTGATCAGCAGCCACGCCTCGTGGCCGCCGCTGTCCGGCTCGTCGCCCTTCTGGATGCGGGTCAGCGCGAACTCGCCGTGCAGTTTCGACCCGTACAGCCAGAACGTCGCATGGCCGAGCGCCAGGGACTCGGAGAAGGGAACGGCGTCGCCCTGTCCGTCGTGCCCGAGCGGCCGGTAGGTGCCCTGGTCCCAGACGATGACCGTGCCGCTGCCGGACTCGCCGTGGGGGATCACCCCTTCGAACTCGCGGTACTCCAGGGCGTGATCCTCCGTCGGTACGGCGAGCCGACGGTCGCTGGGGTTCTCCGACGGGCCGCGCGGCACCGCCCAGGACTTCAGTACGCCGTCGACCTCCAGCCGGAAATCGAAGTGCAGGCGTCGCGCGTCATGGATCTGCACGACGAAGTGGGGCCGCGGTGTGCCGTCGTTCTCCACGTCGTGCTCCCTTCGTGCCCCGGCGTCGCGCCGGTCCCTGTTTCCACTCTGCGGCTGCCCGGGACGAACCGCACGATGAGCCGACTGCCTTCAGGCGCATATGCTCTGGTGATATGCCGTTCCCTTTCCGGTCTGGACCAGGTTATTGACGGCTCCCGTGGGACTCCCTTAAATCAAGTAGTGAAATATGGGCCCGAGGTGAACGCCCCAACCGTTCACCTCTCGGCAGTGATCTGTCATGCGCATGCCCCCCACGCGAAGTGATGTGATGACCGTGCACCCCACGCACTCCACGGCGCGCGGTGTTTCCCGGCGCCGCCGCGTCGCCCTCTGTGCCGCCTCGCTGCTCTGCTGTTCCGCCATCCTGACCGCACTCCCCGGAGGGGCGTCCGCCGCACCGCCCGCCGGCTCCCCGGTCCCCGGGCCCACGGCGCGGGCCGTCGCCTTCGAGGACCAGTTCGACGGGCCGGCCGGCGCCGCCGTGGACGGCGGCAAGTGGCAGACCGAGACCGGCGACAACGTCAACAACCACGAACGGCAGTACTACACGCCGGGCAACGACAACGCCGCCCTCGACGGCCAGGGCAACCTCGTGATCACCGCCCGGAAGGAGAACCCGGGCAACTACCAGTGCTGGTACGGGACCTGCGAGTACACCTCGTCCCGGCTCAACACCTCCGGCAAGTTCTCCGCCGCCTACGGCCACGTCGAGGCGCGCATCAAGATCCCGCGCGGCCAGGGCATCTGGCCCGCGTTCTGGATGCTGGGCGACGACATCGGCAACGTCGGCTGGCCGAACAGCGGCGAGATCGACGTGATGGAGAACGTCGGCTTCGAACCCGGCACCGTCCACGGCACCCTGCACGGACCGGGATACTCCGGCTCCGGTGGCATCGGAGCCGCGTACACGCTGCCGAACGGGCAGGCGTTCGCCGACGACTTCCACACCTTCGCCGTCGACTGGGCACCCGACGCCATCACCTGGTCCGTCGACGGCCAGGTCTTCCAGCGGCGCACCCCGGCCGACCTGGGCGGCAACCAGTGGGTGTTCAACAAGCCGTTCCTCCTCATCCTGAACCTCGCGGTCGGCGGCTACTGGCCCGGCGACCCCGACGGCAGCACGCGGTTCCCGCAGCAGATGGTCATCGACTACGTCCGCGTGACGACCGGCGACTGACCACCGGCCCGCACCGGGGCGGCCCCCGATACGTGGACGGCGGCAGAGGTGCTCCTGCCGCCGTCCACCCCCCGACCCCAGAAGCGGAATAGCATGATCCTCATGGAACAGCGCACACTCGGCAGGACCGGCCGTGACGTCTCGGTCGTCGGACAGGGCACCTGGCAGCTCGGGGGCGACTGGGGCGAGGTCGCGGAGGACGACGCGTTCGGGGTTCTCGACGCGGCCGTCGCATCCGGCGTCACCTTCTTCGACACCGCGGACGTGTACGGGGACGGCCGCAGCGAACAGCTCATCGGCCGCTACCTCAAGAACCGCTCCGACACCGACGTCCTCGTCGCCACCAAGATGGGCCGCCGCGCCGACCAGGTCGCAGAGAACTACGTCCTGGACAACTTCCGTACCTGGATCGACCGTTCGCGCGCGAACCTCGGGACCGACACGCTCGACCTCGTACAACTGCACTGCCCGCCCAGCGGCGTCTACTCCTCCGACGCCGTCTACGACGCCCTGGACACCCTGGTCGCCGAGCAGCGGATCGCCGCCTACGCCGTGAGCGTCGAGACCTGCGCCGAGGCGCTCACCGCCATCGCGCGCCCCGGCGTCGCGAGCGTGCAGATCATCCTCAACCCGTTCCGCCTCAAGCCGCTGGACGAGGTGCTCCCGGCGGCGGCAGCGGCGGGCGTCGGCATCATCGCCCGGGTGCCGCTCGCCTCGGGCCTGCTCTCCGGCAAGTACACCCAGGACACGGTCTTCGGCCCCGAGGACCACCGTACGTACAACCGGCACGGCGAAGCGTTCGACCGGGGCGAGACGTTCTCCGGCATCGACTACGCGACGGGCGTCGCCGCGGCCGCCGAGTTCGCCGCACTGGCCCCCGAGGGCGCCACCCCCGCGCAGACCGCGCTGCGCTGGATCATCCAGCAGCCGGGCGTGACCAGCGTGATCCCCGGCGCACGCTCGGTGGAACAGGCCCGCGCCAACGCAGCGGCGGCCGGCCTGGAGCCGCTGCCGCAGTCCACGCTGGACGCGGTGCGGGACCTGTACGACCGGTCGATCCGTGCGGAGGTCCACGACCGCTGGTGACGGCGCGCGGGGCCGGAACGGCCGGGGCGCCGACCGGTGAGGGGGAGCGGGCGGAACTCAGTCGTCCTGCTCGTCGTCCCCACCCTGCCGGCCACCGTCCTGCTGGTCCTGCTGTTCCTGTTGGTCCTGCGGGTTCTGCCCGCCCTGCGGGTCCTGCTGCTGCCCGTCGCCGTCGCCGACGTCCTGCGAGGGGCCCGAGGACGGACTCTGGTCCGGTGTTCCGGCCGAGCTGGAGTCCGGGGAGAAAAGGATCATTCCGAGATACACGGCGGCCAGGAACGTCGCCGTGCCCGCGATGACGCTGGCCACCCTGGGCCGACGCCGTATCGCCTCACGCGTGCTGCGACGACGGGCCGGAGCCGATCGGGCCGACGCCTGCCGTCTTCGCCCCGTGGGTCCCGGAAGCCGGTACGTCGTCGGGCCGACCGGCGCCGGCGGCCCGGCGGGGGAGGGCTTCGGGGCCATGGGGGCGGTCGCCCGGTGGGACGTGGGCGTCTGCAGGGGCAGGGGTTCCGGCCGGCCGCGCCAGGCGTCGGTGCGGAACCAGTCGGAGACCTGCTGCGCAGTGGGCCGCTCCTCCGGCTGCTTGGCCAGCAGCCCGAGGAGATACGAGTCGAAGGCGGCGGAGATCTCCACGCCCCGCTGCCGCAGCGGGACCGGCGGGGTGTCGACATGCTGGTACAGCGTCGCGGTCGCCGTGTCGGAGCGGAACGGCGGCTGCCCGAGCAGCAGTTGGTAGATGACGCAGCCCAGGGAGTACATGTCGGACGCGGAGTCGGCGGTACGTCCCAGTGCCCGCTCGGGCGCCAGGTAGAGGCTCGTGCCGACGATGTGGCCGGCCGTCGTCAGCGCGGTCGAGGGGTCGTCGACGAACTGGGCGATCCCGAAGTCGCCGATCTTCACCGAACCGTCCGCGTCCAGCATCAGGTTGCCCGGCTTGATGTCACGGTGGACGATGCCCTGGCGGTGCGCGGCGGCCAGCCCGGCGGCCGCCTGGCCGGCGATCAGGGCGACCTGTTCGGGATGGACCCGCTCCTGGGCGGCCAGCAGGTCCCCGAGGCTCTGCCCCTCGACCAGCTCCATCACGAGGAAGAACCGGTCCTCCCAGGCCCCGAAGTCGAACACGGCCACCAGGTGCGGGTGGCTCAACCGGGCGGCGGTCTGCGCCTCCAGCCGGAAGCGGGCGGTCGACGAGGCGTCCGCCTGGTCCCCCAGCAGCAGCTTCACGGCCACGGCACGTCCCAGCACCTCGTCCGTGGCACGCCACACCTCGCCCATGCCGCCACGACCGATGGGGGATACCAATCGGTACCGACCAGCTACCAGCACCTGTACACCTATCTCGAATTGTGGCCCGCTCCGGCTGCCGGCCCCGTGGTCCCGGTCTCCGGCGGAGTCCGGGGCGGAGCGGCGAACGACATGATCAGGATATCGGTCCGGCGGAGCCCCGATGCCCCGACGGGCCTTTCGCCAGGCTCTGCTGACGACCCGATACGCCTCGGCACCCGCCCCGGCGCCGGGAGCGCCCGCCGGGCCCTCGTTCAGCCGAGCAGCCGACGGTACGCGGCATCGGCCGTGAACGCGGACTGCCCGCCCCTGAAGAGCAGTTCGGCGGTCCCGAACGCCGGGTCGGACGCCGTCCCCGGCACATAGGGGACGGCGAAACACCGCATGCCCGCCGCGTGCGCGGCCGCCGCTCCGGGAGGGGCGTCCTCCAGCACCACGCAGTCCGCCGGCTCCGCCCCCATCCGCCGGGCCGTCTCCAGGAACACGTCCGGCCGGGGCTTGCCGTGCGCGACCTCCTCCGCGGAGACGTACAGCGGAAGGTACGCGTCGAGCCCGGTCACCGCGAGGACCGCCCCGATCGCGGCCCGGGACGAACCGGAGGCCACCGCCATCGGCACCCCGGCCGCGTGCAGGCGCTCCACGAAGAGGCGCATCTGCGGGAAGACCTCCGTCGACGCCCCGGCCAGCTCCAGGTACAGGGCGTTCTTCCCGGCGAGCAACTCCTCGACCGGGGCGTCGATCCCGTACTCCGCGCGCAGGACCGTCAGCGTCTCGCGGGTGCCGATGCCGATGAACCGGGTGTGGGCCTCCCAGTCGAAGTCCCGCACCCCGTACCGGGCGAGCAGCCGCCGCCCCGCCTCGAAGTAGTTCGGCTCGCTGTCCACCAGTGTCCCGTCGAGATCGAAGATCACGTGCGGGCCGGGCGCGGTCACGGGGCGGGACGTCATGGCCCCAGCATGCCGCAGTCCGCAGGGGCGGGCCCGGTCACCCCCGACCGGGTACGGGGCCCGACCGGTCCCGGTCGCCCGCCGCGCGCCCCACGGATTCGACCAGCGGCAGCACCCGGTGAGCCACCCGCTCGCGGAGCGCCACATCGGTCCGGGTCCTGACGACCCCCGGGAGCTGGATCAGCCGTTGGATCACGTCCTCCAGATGCCCGGCGTCCCGGGCGACGACGCGGGTCAGCAGATCGCCCCCGCCCGTCGTCGAGAACGCCTCGATGATCTCGGGCACGGCCGCCAGGGCGTCGCCCACCTCGACCAGATGCCCCTGCGTGACCTCCAGGTGCACGAAGGCGAGCACGGGATGGCCGAGCGCGGCGGGGGAGAGGGTCGGCCCGGTACCGGTGATCACCCCGTCGCGCTCCAGCCGGTCGAGCCTGGCCTGCAGCGTGCCCCGGGCCACGCCGAGGATGCGCGCGTACTCCCGGACGCTGGTACGCGGCTGCTCGATCAGCAGGCGCAGGATCCGGGTGTCGAGAGCGTCCACCGCCATGATCCGCAGATCTCCTTCCGAGCCGTCCGGTGCGGCCCCGACTGTACCCAGGGCGAGGGCCCCGCGCCGCCGGGGCGACGACGGCGCCTCACTCCTGGAACGACAGCAGCCAGGCCATCAGTAGGGCCGTCAGGACGAACTGGGCCACGGCGGCGCCCCAGTACCGTCCCCAGCACAGCGCCGTCCCCACAGCCGCCGGCACGCCGCCGCTCACCAACAGCTCCGTTGCCGGAACGGCTGCTTCCGCACCGTTGTGCGCGGCGGCCCAGCCGCCGATGCCGACCACGAGCCAGGCGTAGCCGCCGACGAGCGCGTCGAGCGGCAGCAGGGCCAGGAACACCAGGAGGTTCGCCCCTTTGCTCCGTGGTTCGCGCTCCTTCCGGGCCCCGTCCGCGTGCAGGTCCATGTCCATGGCGGCATCGTGTGCCGCCCCTCCCGTCCGGCGGATGAGTACGCGTACTCATCCGCCGCTCCCCCCGAACCGGAGCCAGGCCGTCCGGTGCGTGCGTTCATCCGTCGCGCGCGATGGTGCCCGACCCGGGTGGTCCGTTGGTACGCCGGTGGCCGAACGCTCACGGGATCTGCTGGGCCATTGGCACATGGTTCTCCTCCCCGTTTGATCCAAGAGCCCGACAGATGCTGCAATGGATCCATCGATGGCGCTGCGGACTTCCGCGGCGCCTTTTTCATGCGAGTTCTGCAGAGACGCGGAAGGGGCGGAAGTGTGCTGAAGAGGGTGTTCGTGGCACCGGACCCGGGGCGGGTGCGGCTGCGCTTCGCCGGCCGTGGTGTTCTCGGCATCAGCCTCGCCGTCGCGCTGTGCGGCCTCGCCGGGCACTCGCTCGTGGCGGCCATCACGGGCGGCCTCGCGGCGCTGCTCGCCCTGTTCACCGTGACCGACCCGACGGTGCGCGGTCAGGCGGTCACCACCGTCCTGCTCCCCGTCGTCGGCCTGCCGGTCCTCGCCGTCGCCGCCGCGCTGCACGACCAGCCGGTCGCCCGCGACCTGACCTTCCTCGCCGTGATGGGGGCGGGCGTGTACGCCCGGCGCTGGGGGCCCCGCGGGAACGCGCTGGGCGTCTTCGCGTTCATGATGTTCTTCGTCGCCCAGTTCCTGCATGCCACACCCATCCAGCTGCCCGGCTTCTTCACTGCTGTCCTCCTCGCTCTGCTGGCTTCTTCGGCGGTCCGTTTCGGTCTGTGGTGCTTCGAGCGCCGCTATCCACCCGTGGCTGTGCCTGCTCCGGCGGGTGGTCGAGGTCTGGGGCGTGCCACGACCCGCCAGGCGATACAGGCGACCGCGGCGTGCGGGTTCGCTCTCGGGGCGGGGCAGCTGCTGTCGCATGACCGCTGGTACTGGGCGGTAGGTACGGCCTGGTGGATTTTCGTGAACACCACCTCGCGCGGTGAGACCTTGGTCCGAGGTTTCCGCCGGGTGGTGGGCACGGTACTGGGTATTCCCGCCGGATTGCTGATCGCTGTTCCGCTCCACGGAAACCTCGTGGGCACAGCGATCCTGGTGGCGGTATGCGTCTTCGGGATCTTCTACACAGCCGCGGTGTCGTATTCCTGGATGATCTTCGCCGTCACGTTGATGATCTCGCTTCTCTACGGTCTGCTGGGAGTCCTGAACCCGGAATTGCTCGTGCTGCGGCTGGCGGAGACCGGGGTCGGGGCGCTCGGGGCTGCCCTCGCGGTGCTGCTGGTGCTTCCCGTGACCACGCACGCGACGACCCATGCGTGGGTCCAGCGCGCACTGAGCTGCGTCCACGAGTGCACCGCCCAAGCTGCTGCGCGGCTCGCCGGTGCCCCGGGTGCCGACCCGGAGCCCCACATCGCCGAACTCGAACTTCTGCTGGGGCGCGTGCGGCTCTCCCTGGCACCCCTGGTGCATCCCCTCAACCCGCTTCGAGCCCGCAAGGCCCGCGCCCGCAAGGTCCTGGCCCTGCTCGACGACTGCGCCCGAGAGGTCCGCAGCCTGGCCGTTGTCGCCGCCGACCCCGACGCTTCGCACGACGCCCGCCTTGCGGCTGCCTGCTGGCGGGTCCAGTCCGCAGTCGAGATCCTCACCGCACCTCGCCCCGGCGCGATCGCCACTGTGACCGTCCAGGCGCATCACTCCACTGCAACAGAGCCTGCCCTTGCACACCTCCACGACCTGGAACGTGCCCTCGCCGAACTCGTCAGCCCGCTCAGCCACGCCCCGTACGCGGCATCGACGAACGCCTGAAGTTGCAGGAAAGTTCAGACATAGGCCAAGTCCAGCCTTCTCGGAATCGCGGACGAATTGTTTCCGATGACCCACCACGTGGTTCTGATAGGTCATCAGACGCGTTGCCCCGCTGGTCAGGCGTCTCCTGGCTGGCCGGGAATGGCAGGATGCCGAGAATTGCGTGGTGCAGAGCGGTCCCACTGGGTCACCTGCGCGGAGTGGCGGTAGGTTCTTCGTCTGCTGGTGGTACACGCCTCCCATGGTCACTGACCAGCGGAAATGGCCACGGTATAGCCGAGTGCAGGCGGCTGGTCCGCGTATAGCCCGGGTCTTGTGGTCGGCACGAAGTGCACCCCTGACCGTCGGCCCGTGGCGGCGGCGAGCTGGCGGCTCGCTCAGGGACCGGCTCGGCGCCGTGTCGGCGGTAACAACGGCAAGGGCTGGGACGACTGCCTCCCGCGCAGCGGAACACCCCGCGTCGGCGGGGAGGACTCGTCGCGGTACGTACGGGAACGTCGGAGCACCGGAACACCCGCGTTGGCGGGGAGGACCGCCCCGACGGCGGCCCGCTCACCGACGCCGACGTAACACCCCCGCGGACGTGGGGGGCAGGCATGCACGGCTAGCGCAGCCACGAACGACGTTCTCTTCGCTGACGCAGGGGTGATCCGGCCGCCCGAAGGGCGAGGACAAGCCACTCAAGTTCTCCGCCGTCGCGAACCTCGCCGTCCGTCTCGACGGCCGGAGTCCAGGCCGATCCGGAACCTTCAGCACGTGCTGATGGATCGCCTCGGTGATCACCATGCCGACCGAGTAGGACAGCCCCCGTCCTCGCTGAGCGAGCCAGGCGACGAAGTCGTGGGTGCCGCCCGCGGAGTCGGTGCGGATCAGGGTCCGGCACCCGGGCCGGTACTTCTTCGGCAGCTGGGCCAGGGGTGGCGGTGATGTGGTCGGCCGTCGTGTTCGAGCCCGCGTTGCCCGGTCTGAGCAGGGCTGCAACGGGTTCACCCGTACCGCCCGGTCCGTGGTCAACGAACCCCATCAACGGGTGGTGACCGTAGGTCCGCTTCCATGTGGGTGCGGCGTCCTCCTTGTCCGAGTGCGCGTCCACCAGCACCCCGTCGAGGTCCACGCTCACCGTCCCGCCCGCATCAGGCGCTTCCCGGCCGGCCAACCGCCAGACCTGCTGGCGAACGTCGGCTCGCGCGGCACAGATGGCCCGCAGGGCTGTCTCCCCGGAGGCCGCGAGGATGTCGATGAGGCGGGAGACCGTTGGGTCGGAGGCCACCGCCCCGAACACGGCTTGCTCGGCCCGCAGCACCCCGACATCGCGAGGCAGTCCCCGCCCGGCGCGACCGCCAGAGCCACGCCCAGCAGGATCTTGCCCGGATCGGGCACCGCCCGAGCCTTCTGCCAAGGCGCCACCGCTGCTGATATCGCGGTGTCCAAGCCGGCCTTGCGGACCGTCTCGACCAGCAGCACGCCCCCGGCCTGCGAGACCACCGCCCGGCCACCGCCCTCGATGCGGACGCGTGGGTAGGACCGATACGCTTCTTCACCTGGGAAGTGCCTCCGGCGGTGGCAGGAGCAAGAACCTCGAAATTCCTTATTCCCGCTGCTCAGAGGCGTTTTTTTCGCTTACCTGACCACCCGTCGGGAAGCCCGCTTCATGAAGGCGCGAGGTTCAGCTCGACCCCACCCCACCAGCGAGCGGACCCCCCTCCATGACCAACGGCCTCACCTGGATAGGCGCCCAGGCCCACACCGCCACGCTCGTCCCCGGAATGCGCGCCGGCATTTCCCTCACTCTCGCCCGAGGCATCGACCCTGACGAGTTCCTCATCAACCTCGGGGCCGACCTCGATCAGCTCGCCGCCCGCACCCCGCTGGCCGAACTGCGTAGCCGGCCCATCCCGCCCGGCCACGACCCCACTCGCTACGCCTACGCGATGTACGGCAGCGAGGGTGAGTGGACGTACGTGCTGGAGAACGACCACGCCGCGACCTGGGCGACCGGCTTCCGCCGTGTCCCCTCGATGAGGCCCGGCCCGGGTGAAGAGATCCTGTGCGCCAGCCGGAACCTGTACAGCCCGCCTGCCGTGATCCTGCACGTTGAAGGCGACGAGGTGATACGGCGCGCAGAATTCGGCACCACCACCGGCCACGAGTCGGCGTTGGACGCGGCGCTCACCGCCGCCGGCGCCGTCTTCCCCTCCATCCCCGACGCCCCCGCCGACGAGGTGACCGCCTACTACGAACAGCACGGCGCGCGCCTGCCCACCCTGGTGTTCACCGCGCTGGGCGCGTACACGGGACTGAGCATCGACCAGGATGCCGCACAGGCCGGGAATCTCCCCGCCGTCCACCTCCTCACTCCTTGAGCGACTCTGTCGGGGATCTTGTGCGCGCGGCTCATTTACCTTGCCGCCACCAGCATTCCCAGGTCAGGCCGCGGGCCTCGAGGTACTGCTGGAAGGTCGTGGGGCGTCGGGGCGGTGGGGGTGGCGAGTTGTGCGCGATGCGAGGCGTTCGATGTTGATGGCGATGCCGGTCAGGACGTACGGCACGTGTGTCTTGCGGTGGCCGTGGTAGCGGCTGCGGCGGACCCGGTGTCCGTTGATGAACTCGCAGATGGTGCCTTCGACTCCGGACCGGGTGGCGTAGAGCCTTCTCCATGGGGAGTCTTGCTGGTTCGCGCGGTTCTGGGCCTTGTGAGCTCGGGAACCACCGCACCGGACCAGGGACGAACGGACACTGATCACCTCAGGAGGACGGAACTACACAGGACCGTCCGAAGTGTTCCAAGGGCCAACAGCCTCGTCCCGAGAACTCCAAGATCCCCGACAGAGTCGCTCCTTGAGCCGCACGCGTCTGCACAACGGCTTCGGCCCCCACCCTGACGCTTGAGTTCTAGCGGTCGTTGCAACACTGCTGGCTTCAGACGGCGAGTAGATCACGCAAGACGCTCGACTGGTGTATCCCAGTCGAGCGTCTTGCGTGGACGGCCGTTGAGCTCCTGGGCGACGAGTTCGAGATCCTCGGGACCGTGCAGGCTCAGGTCGGTGCCCTCGGGGAAGTACTGGCGCAACAGGCCGTTGGTGTTCTCGTTGGAGCCGCGCTGCCAGGGAGAGGCCGGATCGCAGAAGTAGACCGGCATCCCGGTGGCGGTGGTGAACTGCTTGTGACGCGCCATCTCGGTTCCCTGGTCCCAGGTGAGAGAGCCCCGTAGGTGCTGCGGGAGGGCCTGAACGGTGCGGACCAAGCCGTCGCGGACGGCTACGGCGTCGTGGGAGTTGCCGGGCAGGTGGACCAACACGGTGTAGCGGGTGGCCCGCTCGATCAGGGTGGCGATGGCCGACCGGCCGTTCGCGCCAATGATCAGGTCGCCTTCCCAGGGGCCGGGCACTGCCCGGTCCTCGACCTCGGCGGGACGGCTGCTGATCATCAGGGCGGCGGTTCCACGCCCCTCCGGCCCCGTGCTTGGGGCCGGAGGGGCGTGGAGCGGGTCAGGCTTCGGTGCGGTTGAGTGTGTTGTTGATGCGGCGTGGTGCGGCGAGTGCACCGTAGGCCGCGCCGAGGAGGAGGGTCAGGGCGAGGACGGCGCAGACGGCTGTCCAGTCCATGACGACGGGGATGTCGCCGGGCCAGTTCCGTGCGGCGGTCAGGCCCCAGCCGGCGGCGGTGCCGAGGACTGCCGCGAGGGCGGCGATGGTGACCGATTGCCATACGACGATCTGGCGCAGGGTGCCTGGGGACAGGCCGATGCGGTGCAGGCGTACCAGGTCGGGTCGGAGCTCGGCCGCGGAGGAGGTGATGGTGATGCCGAGGACGGTCACCACGGCGGCGAGTGCGAGGCCGAGCATGAGGTACCACAGTGAGGGCGGGGTGAGCTCGGGGCCTGTTTCGATGCGGACGTCCGACATGAGGACATCGACCGGTTCGAGTGCCTTGGTGAGCCGTTCCTGCAGATCGGGCACGGGCCCGGTGGGGGCGGCGATGACCGAGTAGTCCACGGTCGATGCGCCGAGCGCGCGTGCCGCCTTGGTGGTGATGTAGGCGGAGGCGCGGGTGAGGGTGGTGGCGTTGACGGGGTCGGAAAGGGCAGCGCCGTTGATCTCGCGGCGGGTGTCGGACTGTTCGGGGCTGGTGGGCAGGGAGGTCGGCATGGAGATCGTGACGCGGTCCCCCTTGATGTATGCGGGGGCCAGGACCAGGATGCGGCCCTCTTCGAGAGCCTGCTGTTCCCGGGAGGACCAGGCCCGGCCAGTGAGTGCCTTGAACGTCGTGCCGTCGTCGACAATTCCGATCGTCTGCGTCCGGTTGGCGAACTCTCCGCCTGCCTGCCAGGCGACGCTCCAGGGAGGAGTGAGGGCGGGGGTGACGGAGGCTTCGCGGAGCTCTTCGTCCACTGGGTAGGAGCCCCGGATGATCGGTGTTCCCTCAGGGAAGACGCTGGTGAGCGTCTTCTCGACTTCACTGGGATCACTGCCGGCGAACAGCAGAGCCTCCACCTGGTTGAGGTGGCGGCTGCCGACGTAGGTGGCGCGTTCCTGGGCGGTGACGCTGGACAGGGTGCCAAGGATGCCGACGGTGAGGGCGAGCGCGACGGATCCGATCACGACCGCCGAGACCGGTCGGCGAGGGTCGCGGGCGAACGCGCGCAGGGCGATACGGGCGCTGAGCGTACGGTCGGCCAGACGAGCCAGGCCGCGCAGCACATCTGCGATGCGGGTGAGTACGGCCGCGGCCAGGAACACCACAGCCGTGACGGCCGCGGCGGCGGAGACGGTCTCGTTGTCCTGGAAAACCACGGCGAGAGCGATACCGAGCGCGGCCACGCCATACAGCACCGGGGACCACAGGCGGGCTCGCTTGCTGTCACGGAGGGTGGTGCGGGCCCGAGCACGGGCAGGAAGTCCGGCGGGGTACCGCGACGTCAGTACGGCCGCCAGGGCCGCCACCGCGACCGACAACAGGACGGTCAGCAGGCCCCCGACCAGCAGCGGGTCGTAGGGGGCGGTGTCCTTGTGGGTGAAGCGGGGCAGCACCGGGCGTGCGGCAAGAGCGAGCAGACTCCCCGCGAGCCACCCGGCGGGAACGGCGGCCAGGCTGGCCGATACCGCTCCGGAGACGGCGGCATACCGCAGGTCCCGGTCCGGCACACCGAGGGCGGCGAGGATCGCGAACTCGGCGCGGGTGCGCCGCATGCGCAGGGCGAACGCCCCCGCGGCGATGACCCCGAGCACGACGATGCCGGGGAGGAGCAGCAGCGCGGGCTCGCGCTCGATCATCGTCCGGGAGGCGGAGATGTTCGACCTGGTCTCCAGCCGCAGCCCTTTTTCGCCGATGAGATTCTGTGCTGTCTCCATCTGGCGGGCGTCACCCGCGAGGAGCAGACCGTAGCTGGACATTGCGGTGTTGGTGCTGTCGTTTCCGGTCTTCGGCCAGGCTCGCAGCTGTCCGGGGGCGGCGAGGTAGTCGTATGCGGTGTGCGCCTGCGGGCTCTCGACCAGTCCGATGATCCGCGTGGGTGCGTCGCGCTTCCATCGATAGGGCAGATGGTCACCCAGGCGAAGTCCGTACGCGTCGGCAAGGGTCCTGCTTACTGCGACCTCCCCCAGCTTCGAGGGGAAGTGTCCCCCCAGCAGCCGGTACCGGCCGCGCATCAGGGGGGATGACCAATCGGTATCCACATAGCGCACGGCAACCGTGCGGTCCTTCGCCCACACGGGGAACTCGCTGTTGTCATCAAGCGCTACCACGGCGATCCCCGGCACGCGCCGGCGCAACTCTTGTGCGAGCTCGCCCGTCATCACGGGGTCGGAAAGCGTGATGAACCCGTCGGCACCGCCCAGACTGCTGGTGGCACGCTGTCCCGCCGAAGGGGCAGCCGAGGCGAAAACGCCGGCCGCGAGCGTGGCGAGCAGCACGGGCAACGTCAGCAGCACGAGAAGACCGATACGCCTGCTGCCGCGGCCCACGACGGTGCGCCTGCCGACCAGATGCACATACCCCTTGCTCATGCCACGCCTTCCTCGGCGGTGGTGAAGGAGAGAAGCGTGCCGTCCTGGAGGACGGCGACCTGGTCTGCGTGGGAGAGGTTGGCCGGGTTGTGGGTGCTGAGAACGACGGTGACGCCTTCATCGCGGAGCTGGGCCAGAACTCCCATGATCTCCGCGCCCGTTTTGGAGTCGAGCGATCCTGTGGGCTCGTCCGCCAGAACGAGAGTGCGGCTTCCGACGATGGCACGGGCGATGGCGGCACGCTGCTGCTGCCCGCCGGAGACCTCGGCGGGGAACCGCTGCTCCAGCCCTTCCAGACCGACGCGGCCCATCGCCTCACGTGCCGCCGCGGCCGCGTCGTTACGGGCGGTGCCAGTGGCTTCCAGCGGAAGGCGCACATTCTCGATCAAGGTGAGGTCGGCAAGAAGGCTGAAGTCCTGGTGGACGAAGCCGATCTCGCGAAGCCTCAGCGCGGAAAGCTCGGCCGCGGTGCACGAGTGGAGCTGGCTCCCCAGGACATCGAGAGTTCCGGAGTCAACCCGCTCCAGGCCCGCGATCAGATGGAGCAGGGTGCTCTTGCCGGAGCCGCTGGGCCCGGTCAGCGCGGTCAGCGTTCCAGCGGGGAGAGACAACGACACGTCCCGCAGCGCGGTCACGGTCTGCTTCCCCATGGGGAATGTCTTACCGACTTGAGTGGCGACGATTGCCACGTTCTTGCCCACGTGAATGGTTCTTCCTCTTCTACGCGAGTGGGGCAGCCGGTTGTCCGGCCGCCCCACGGGTCACCTCACCTCAACTACCGTCAACAGGCGGTGCGAGAACTGTACTTTCGGGCCGAGCTTGCCTCGTCGGAGTCCTGGAAGCTGAAGCTGCGGTTGCTGGTGTTGTTGTGGATGCACACACGGCGGCCCACGTAGCTGGTGTCCGTCCACCAGGCGGAGTCGTAGGTGTAGTTGCTGTAGTACGAGTCGGCCTGGTCGTTGAACCCGTACGAGCTCATGTGAGATATCGCGGTGGTGCTGTTGGTCAGGGTGACGTGACCGCCTCGGTAGTCGTCGTCCCTGTACAGGCAGACGAAGCCCGTCGTCTCACAGTCGGCCGGAGCAGCACTGGCGATTCCGGTCCCGCCGATGATCAATGCCGCTCCGATGAGTGCTGCCCCCACCAGGTTTCGCTTCATTAAACTCTTCTTCTTTATGCGGAAGCATGGCCTTCGCACGATAAGGAACGAGGCATGAAAAAACACAAAGGCGTGCAAGTGCCTTTCCCCGAGCCGTAGTTGTAACGACGCCGAATGTATATGCCAGCCTGATCGACTCATAGACCTTCATGATCTTTGGCTGATTTCCGGGGCGCGAGGGGAGTGAATTCAGGCAGGAGGGCGGCAGAAGAAGTAGACATCGCGCTGGCACGAGGGAGAGGGAGAGGGAGAGGGAGCACGGGGCCGTGGTGCTGCCGCCGCCGGTGGCGGTGCAGACCAGGACACGCGGGGATTCGGCGCCCAGGTCAATGGCGATGGCCCGGCTGGTGGTGCTGATGCCGATCAACATGGTCCCTTCGGGCATCGCCTCGATCCGCTCGCACGTTCTCCAGGACGAGGAAGATTGTGTCGGCCGGACCGGGCCCGGTCCGGCCGAATCGGCCGAATCGGCATCAGTCTTTTTCGGCCTGGTCGGTAGCGGCCCACGCGGCGGCTTCGGTCGCTCAGCGGTGGATCGTCGCGTCGTTGGTGTTCGTCGCCGCCTTCTCGGTGTTCTGCGGGGTGGCCTCGGTCGACGACCCGTCCTTCTCGCTGGGCCTGCTGAGCGCCGCCGTGACCGCGCTCGGCATGATCGGGCTGTTCTTCATCCCGGCCGCCGCCTCCCGCCCGCTGCCCGACGTCACCCGCCGGCGCTCCCGCCAAACATCCGGCGAACCGTCCTGAGGTCGTCCGCCCCACCCGGCCTGGAGGGTCAGCCCCTCACCCGCCGGTGCCACGCCACGCCTCGGACTCCTCGTCCTCGCTCAGCTCGTAGCCTTCCGGGTACGCGGCGTCCGCGCGTTCCCGGGCGGCCTCAGCGGAGGCGCGGACCTCGCGCCTGAGACGGGTGAGCAGGGCGAGCGCCGGTTCGTGGGTGATCGGGTCGACGATGTCGCGGGTGCGGGCCGTGTCCCAGTCGGCGATCCGCAGCGCGGTGTCCACCAGGAGCTGCGACGGCGACGCCCACGGTGTCGTCACCGTCGGCGGCCGTCGCGATCAGGCGGTTGCGGATCACCCGGGCGTCCTGCCACCCACGCCAGGCACCCTCCTGCTGGTCTGCGGTGCTGCCGCGGGTGGCTCCCTGCGACAGCGGCGGGAAGGCGAGCACCAGCTCGGCAGCGGCGCGCCAGTCCATGGCCGGCGCCTGCACCCGGGCCTCCTCGCCGCGAGCATCTCGTGGAGGTGGAGGCCGGCGGCCTCTGCCAGGGGCCGGCCGTGGATCCCGGGCTGCTGCCAGTACAGGTGCCTGAGCGCCCTGATCAGCTCCGGAGCGTGGACGGCATCCACCTCGTCACGCAGTCGCTTCACCTGGTCCAGCACGCTCCGCCGCGTGTGGTCGCGCCGCTGCTCGGCTTCCGCGAGCCCGGCTTCGGCACCGGTGAAATCGCCGACCGACCCCTCGACCTCGCCCAGAACTTCGTGCAGGCTCTCCTCGCTCATGTCCGAGAGCTTATGCACCAGGTCAGCGGCCCCTTCCTCAAGGTCGGGTCCTCATCGCTGACCTGCCGCAGTCAAGGCTGGTCGCCTCTCACGGAAAGTTGAGCGTGTAACGGGCGCGGGGCCGGAATCACCGGTTTTTGAGTACGCATTCCAGAGGCGTTGGGCTAGGCGTTGCGCCATTGTCGAGGCAGACCCGCACGACCGGAGCGCCGCCGGCCACGTCTGCCGGCACATCGAAGCTGAACTTCTGGCTGTCACCGTTGCATACCGCGAAGGGGCTCGTCCTCATGCTCAGTTGCTTGCCCGCCGAGTCGAGGGTGTAGGCCGTGGTCCCCCGGCAGCTCGCGACCGCCTTGTGCTCCCCGGCCACGCGGACCGCCCGGTTGTACCAGGTGATGGTCCCCTTCGTGTACGTGTTCCCCACGACGACCTCAAACGACTTGACCGGATAGTCGGAGGTGCTGGCGCTGGCCAACGGCGCGCTCACCAGCATGCTCGTCGTCAGTGCAACGGTGCCAAGAGCGGCAGCAAGAGGGTGGCGCATTCGGTCTCCCTGAAGGTGAGCCTGTCGCAGCTGTCGATGAAGAACCATCAGTTTCTGGCCCGTCATCGACAGCGTCCATACCATATCGGGCCAATCGCCCAGCGGCTGAAAGCATGGGACGAACCACGCCCGATCCGCTCATCAAGACGGAACGGCTTCGAACGGTTCGCCCAGATCCTCGATGACAAGGAAAGCCCGGCGACCAGCCTTCAACGAGAACGCTCAACCTTTGCGGGGACAGGTCATCGGCAACGGAAGCGTTCGGGTTGTGCGTCAGGTGGGCAACGGGCCGGACGGCGAGCCGGTGTACGCCCAACCTGTGGGGATGGACAAGTTGATCGAGTTGGCCAGCACTCTCGTCTCCGGGGCGGTCATCGCCGTCCTGGTGGCGTGGCTGACCAACCGCTCCCGCAACAGGCAGGATCGGGGCCCTGCGCGTACAGGCGGATGCGATGACCGTCGCGGTGATGGAACTGCAGGGCGCGGCCGTCGCCAACCGCCTGCTGTGGGAGGGGCCCGCCGAGCGCGGCCGCACATTCCTGCTGACCCTGCTCGCCTTCGCCGGTGGTGCGGCCCGCGCCCGGATCGCCGGCGGAACGGACGCGCAGAGCGGACTGGTGGGCTTCGGGCGCGCGGCTGAGCTGCTTAGCCGCGAGAGGGTGGCGAGCAAGCAGATCGTGGCCGCCGTGCGGGAGCCGCTCACCCGGGCCGGCACCGCGGCCGCCCCCCTCATGCGCTGCTCCGACCCAGCCGTCGTCACTGCCACCGAGAAGCTGCTCACCGCTCTGGCCGCCGTGGAAGACACCGCGCGCCTGGAGTCCGCTCTGGAGGCGTTCGGCCGGGCCGTCAACGCGGCCACCGCGCCGCAGCAGTCCTGGTGGGCACGCCGTCGTGCAACGCGCACGACCTGACGCAGGAGTTCATCGAGAGTGGTCGGCGATGCGGGCGTCGGGGCGGCAGACGAGGCCGTCGGTGTAGCGGTCGACCAAGCGAGAGGCCATAACCGTCATCTTCACGCCGCCCTGTACGCAATGCATCACGGCACAGCGCCGGGGCATACGTGCGCCCCGGCCGCACAGGTCAGAGGCCTTTGCACGATCGGCTGCGGTACTCACCTGAGGGGCGTTCCGCTTCAGCGCGGCCCGGGCGTAGTTTCCCCCGCCTCACCTCTTCGCAACGCTCGGCACCGGAAGAACAGGACCGGGCCCGGGATCACGGTCTGGTGAGGACGGTGTCGGGGCGACACACCCCGCAGGCCTGGACACCATCGGCCAGCTCGGCACGGGCACGCTCCGCACTGATCGGCTGCATCATCTTGCCCCCGGTGAAGCAGTCGCCCCGGTGGACCTGAACGACGGGTGCCCCGATACCGACACCAGAGATAGCCCAGTCAGGCGTGGGCATGCGGCACGAGCCGACAGGCCGGGCCGCGTGCGGTGCGCACTGGGGCTGTGCCGGCCGTTCGACAGCCGCGGTCTCCTCACGGACCTGCTTCAGGGAGAGGGAGAGCCACGTGCCCGACGTCCGGAGCCGCTCCAGATCAGGTGGCAGATCACCCGTGACCGATCAGCCCCTCTCAGGCAGTCGGCTCATGCCGCGTCCGTACGCCGGTCCCCGCCGGTGAGCCGCCTCAGCTCGACCCGGGCCGCGGGCGTCCAGCCGGCCGGAGTGGACCAGAACGGATGCCACTCGATCCTCACCGACAGGTGGAGCAGGCGGCGGCGCAGCTCGGTGGCACGGCGCGGGCGCGGCATGGCGAGGGCGCGGTAGGTGTCGTGCCACTCCTGCTGGGCGCGAATCAGGTCGTCGGGGAAGGGGAAGCGGTCCATCCCCTTATAAGAACACGTGTTCGATTTCTGATGCCACCCCGGGAGCCACGGCCCCGGTCGGCGCCCAGGCTGTCTGTCCTGGCCCACTGAAGCTCGACCGTTTGCCACTGAAGGTTGACCGGCGGAGTGCGGATGCGAAGGGCTTCTCGTGGAGTCGCTCGGGGCAGCATCCGACCGTGGCCTACCCCGCAGATGAACCGCTGGCAGCCGATGGCTGTGGCAACTCCTTGATCTCGTTCGCGCGGGGAGACGAGGCAGCGCCGCCGCAGGATGCCCCGCTGCCGGCGGCGCTGGTGGCCTTGTGGCGAGCCGGTCGGGTCCTCATGGTCTTCGATCGGTACCGTCAGTCCTGGGAGCTTCCAGGAGGGAGCGTCGAAGAGAGCGAAACCCCCCGCCAGGTAGCCGCGCGCGAGCTGCTGGAGGAGAGCGGACAGCAGCCTGACGAACGGTTGCGGTTCATCGGCTATGCGCGGTTCGTGTTGGCGCCTGACCGGCGAGCCGAGTATCTGGCCCTGTACGCAGGATCCTGTGCCGAGACCCGCGCCTTCGAGCCCACCGAGGAGATCTCGGCCATCCGCTGGTGGGACCTCCTCGAACGCCTCCCAGGGCAGGTGCAGCCCTTGGGCGCCCGCCTACCTCGCCGCGCTCACCCGATAGCCGAGCAGCCGACGCCACTGCTCCATCGAGCAGTGGTCAATGTACGTTGACAAACGGTCAAGGTTCGCTGCCACCGGACACAGAAGGTGGGCGTGCGCAACTCGTGGCACACGCCCGCCGCCCCCGAACGCGCGTCCCTCGCTTCGCCCCGTCCTGCAGGCCCCTCCGGTGCCCGGAACTGCCGTACTGCGAGGAGCGCCTGGGCTACTCCATCACCGTGGTGATCACGGAGAACGGCAGCATCATCAACGGGGCGCTGGAGTCCCGGCCCCGCGGCGGCACCGCGATCGTCGTCCCGGCCGGTACCAGGACCCCCCAACCGGTGCCGTCATCTCGTGTGCCGGGGGCTGGCCCGCTGCCTGTACCGGGAGCCCGGCCACCGCACCGGCCGCATCGACCACTCCGCCACCACCGAGCAGGAGATCGAGTACACGGCTCTCTTCCTCGGCCGCCACGTCGACAACGCCCAGCAGTGACGCCGCCGCGCCCCGGAGCTGTCCTCCTGGGCGCGGCGTCGGTTGTTCAGGAGGGGGTGTCACCTCATCCGAGATCTTGGTCCTGCCAGGCGGTGCGCGGGTTCGGTGTGGTGGTCATGGCCGGAGCGTACGACCAGCGAACCGCTCGGCACAGGCCCGCGACGGTGCGCGCTCTACCGGCCTCTGCGGGGCGGAGGAATCTTCGGCAGGAGCTCCCACAAGGGGCGCCCGCCGCTGGCCCAGGTCGCCAGGGTGCGCCGGTCGGCGAGGTGCATGTGCAGCTGCGTAGCGAGGGGTGCGCAGCGGGTGGAGAAGCGGCCGTTGGTGACGACCAGGACGACGTCGGCTCCGTAGAGCTGGCGGGCGGTGCCGTTGACGCGCTGGAGATCGGGGGTGCCGACCGGGGAGCCGCGGTCTCCGTCGCGGCGGTGCTTTACCTGGATGACCCAGGAGCGGCCCAGCGGGTCGGTGGCCAGGACGTCGGCGCCGTTGTCGCCGGCCCCGCCGATCTGGCGGGCGTCGGTGCACCCGTCGCGGCGCATCAGGTCGCGGATCGCGTACTCGAAGTCGCGGTGGTGCAGGCCGTCCAACTCGGGCAGCCCGTAGCGCAGCGCTTGCTGCCGGACCCGGTCCCAGGCCTGCTGCTGGCGGTACCGGTGGACCCACACCGCCCCGCCGACGGCGGCGAGGGCTCCGAGTACGACCAGCGCCCACCAGTTCACCAGCAGCCAGGAGATGACCGCCCAGACCAGGGCGAGGCCCGCGACGGCGCCGAAGCCGAGCAGGAGCAGCTGGTTGTCGCGGTGCTGCTGCCGGCGCGAGCGGCGGCGCCGCAACGGGGTGCTGCGGCGTGCGGGGCGGCGTGCCGCGGGCCTGCGGCGGGGCGGTGGGCGGCGGTTGGCCATCGGGCGCGCTCCGGTTTCAGCGGGAGGAGTCGGTGACGCCGGAGGCGAGCTGGCCCAGGAAGTCGCCGATGCCCTCCCCCAGCGGGGTCGGGGCGATGACGACGCCGAGAGCGAGCACGATGAGCACGGTTAGCTTCTCGTCGTTCCTGCTTCGGGACTCCGTGCGCCGGCGTGGCCGCAGCAGGACGATGACGGCGAGCAGCACTCCTACGTTCTTGGTCAGCATCCCGCCCCGCCCCTCGATCACCCTCGATCCCGTTCCGGCCCCCTTATGTATCCGCACGCTGCACCGTTGTGCCTGGCAGTTGCCGGATGATGACGCAAAGCGACTGGTTGGCCGGATCCGTCACCAGGGGAAGTGTCCTCGGGGGTGCCCGATAGGCTCGCCGCCCTGAGCGAGGACCTTCACCAGCAACTGGCCGCCTATGACCGGGCGGTGAACATCGCCGGTTCCACCTACCCGGGGATTTCCCGTAGCGAGCGCGGGGCCCGCGAGCTCGCGGGGCGCCAGCTGGCTCGGCACGCCCCCAGCGACCGGACGTCCCCGACCTGCCAGGGATGTGACGGCGGTGCGTGGCCCTGTTCCACCGTCCAGGGCGCGATCAAGTACGCCGACCCCCGGTACAACTGACACCTGGCTTCCAGACCGGGCGCCGTACCAACACCATCGTCAAGGACACCCGCCGGTAGCCCCGCTTCATGCCGCCGCGGCCTCGGAACTCTCTTCTGGGGCCGCAGCGGCGGTCGTTCAGAAGCCGGTCACGCCCCATCCGGGTCCCGGTCCTGCCGGGCGATGCGCGGGTTTGGCGTGGTGGTCATGGCCGGAGCGTACGCCCGGCAGACCGCTGAAACAGGCCCGAGCCTCGCTTCCCGGCGAGACGGCGGCCAGGGTCATGCGGCGATCCAGCAGTGGGATGGAATCCGGCGGCTGATCAGCTGATTCCGGATCCGCCCGGCGTTCAGTAGCTCACTTGGGGCGGCCGCGCCCGGCCGTTACGTGCCAACGGGGGGTGAACTGCAGAGGCCCCCTTCGGCTGCCACCCCGTTGCGCATAGCCCAGCGACTGTGCCAGATCATGCTGACTTCGTGCGCCACGGCGCGATCTGGCCGCGCGGCGACCTCTGGGCACCATGTGCGGACCGGCTTTGCTGACTCCGTCGCGAGCACGCCGGTGCGCCTCCAGGGCTGGCCTTGCAAGGGCATTGAGCTGCTTCTTTTTCATCTGTCAAGCTTACGAACGGTCGCTCCATAAAGGGCCACGGGTGTAAATTACATTACGGTATCTTACGAAAACATTTCGCCGTTTTCTCTTTTTCTCGACTACATCAACGGATTCTGGCTAGTCGTAGAGGTATCGGATTTGCGCCGAGCTGCACAGGCGCGTAATCGCGTAACCGATACGAGAGGCCACGGGAGAAGGAATGAACGAAATGGGCTCATGGGTTACGGATCGCTATCTCACGCGAGTTCCCGAGAAGGCCCCGCATCGGCGAAGGGAAGATCCGGTGGTCTGGGGGCCCGGCGAAGGTCCTATCTCCCCTGTGGATCTTTCATCATATGAAGAGCACGGGTATCTCGAGGTAGATTCGTTGCTGCTCCCCGAACAGGTTGAGCATTGCCGAGACGAACTCGATCGATTGAAGCAATCTGACGTACTCGCCGCTTCAGATCTTGTCATACGCGAGCCAAATTCGGGGGAAGTGCGATCGATCTTCCAAGCGCACAAAGTGAGCAGGGTGTTCGCCGACGTCATATTTTCGCAACGTTTGGCAGAGATGGCCCGGCAGATCCTTGGGTCCGATGTGTACATTCATCAGAGCCGCGTCAATTATAAGCCAGCATTCGGGGGAGCCGAGTTCGACTGGCACTCCGACTTCGAGACCTGGCACGCAGAGGACGGCATGCCCACGCCGAGGGCGTTCAGTATGTCGATCTCGCTAACGGAGAATTATGAGTTCAATGGCCCCCTGATGGTCATACCTGGCTCCCACCGGACCTTCGTTCCTTCCATCGGGGAAACGCCTGCAGAAAACCACAAGGTTTCTCTGCAGACCGCACGTCTCACCATCGGGACAGTCGATCACGCAAGCCTCACGGGTCTCGCCCAGAAGAACGGGATCCAGCAGATCACGGGGCCGGCCGGAACGGGTGTGCTGTTCGACAGCAATATTCTTCATGGATCCAACGGCAATATTACACCTTTCCCGAGATCGAATATTTTCGTCGTCTACAACAGCATGGAAAACAAGCTGGGAAAACCCTACTATGCGCCCACCGAACGCCCCACCTATTTGGCTGATAGGGATTTTGAACCCCTTCCGAAGTGATGGGTTGAGAGTGGCCGAGGAATAACATCTCAGATGCTGGAGGAAAAATGACCGTCAGGTCTCTGGAAACCATTAGCGGAACCGGACGGGACGTCAGCGGGCCGGGCTGGAGGAGTCGGCGTTTCACGCTCGCAGAAGATGGGTTGGGCTACTCGCTCAATGACACACTGATGGAAGCAGGAACAGAGACGTACATGCGGTATGCCAACCACGTGGAGGCGGTCTACTGCGTGTCTGGCGAAGCCGAAGTGGTGAACGAAGAAACCCAGGAGGTTCATCGCATCGTCCCCGGCACTCTTTATATTCTGGACCGTCACGACCCGCACACGTTCAAAGCCATTACGGACGTACGCAACGTATGCATATTCACCCCTGCGCTTACGGGGCGTGAAGTGCACGACGAGACCGGTGCTTACCCATCCGCTCCGGAGGACGACAGTGCACTTGATCGCTGAGTGATGTCAACTGCCGAGTACCACAAGCCGTCACTCGTGCACGATATTTGACTGTGAGGTAGGAGGCAGAAGAGCGACCGTTGCGGCTTGGTCTCGCAGAGCCTGGATTCCCAGGGCGATCGCGCGCTGGTGGTTGCTGCCGCGGCGTACGCAGATGAGAACCCGTCGAAAGGGTGCTTGTGTACCGCTGATACGGAGCCGTACCGCATGTGGATGAGTGGCCAGTGGTACGAGGCGGGGCACCAGGCAGATCCCGAGTCCATGACTGATCAGTGCGAGCACGGCGTGCCAGTCATCGGCGTGGTGAACCATTCTCGGGGTGAAGCCGGCAGTCGCGCAGAGGGCCCTGATCAGACGGCCCTGATCGTGATGGGGGGAGATCCAGTTTTCGGTGGCGGTCGCGGACAGATCGACGTGGCCCTGGGTGGCGAACGGGTGGTCGGCCGGGACCACGAGGTCCACGAAGTCGTCCATGAGGAGCTGCTGGTCGAAGCGGGGGTCGTCCACGGCAGGGTCGTCCGTCAGTGGTGTGAGGACGGCAAGATCGAGGTGGGAGGCCAGGATTTGCTCGAAGCACTCGTGGGTGTCTGCCTCGGTGATGTGGACTTGTGTGACTGGTTCGGAGTGCAGGAGGCCACGGGCTACGGGTGCGAGAAGCGAGCCGATACTCGTGGCGAAGCCTCCGAGGCGCAAAACCTGGGGCCGGTTCTCCTGATGGGCGGCAAGGTCCGTTCGGGCCTCCTCCCATTGGGCGCACAAAACGTTGGCGTGGTCGAGCAGCACCTGGCCGCTTGCGGTCAGGCGGAGGCGTCGTCCATCTGGCTGCAACAGTTCCGCATCGACCTGGCGTGAGAGCTGCCTAAGCTGCTGGGAGACCGCCGAAGGCGACAGATTCAAGGCTCGTGCAGCGGCGGTCACGGTGCCCTGTGCGTGGAGAACACGGAAGGTTTGCAGGAGACGTAAATCGACCATGCGGTCATCCAACACGGTTGCGTGCTGGAAGTCGCGATGGACGTGAAAGATAGAGCACGCGATGCTTTTCCCATGACCTTGAAGCGTGAGGGAAGCGGCGTACGCATGGGAGGGCCGGCTCCCACCACAGTCGGGGAAGTGGTGTCGCGCCACGCGGTCACCGACGGGGAAGTGGTGTACGTACGGTGTGCATGCGGTCGGTTGCGCGTGTGGCTGGTGCCGGTACACGCGATGCGGTCCCGGCTACTTGTATCCGGGACCCACACCACCGACGTATGCAACGCTTCCCCGCCGTCCCGGCAGCAACACTGAACAGCATGGGAGGCCACGTGGACAACGTCACCGATACACGTGACACCGGCACTCGCCCCGAGGCGGCGCCGAAGACGGCCGTTGAGACCTCCTTCAGCCGTCGGTTCTCTGCTATCCCCGCGCCAGCCCTGGTGTTGGGCAGTGTCGTCAGCGTTCAAATCGGCCAAGCACTGGGCAAGCGACTTTTCGAAGCCGTGGGGGGACCGCTTGGTGTCGTATCGTTGCGGCTGGTCCTGGCCGCGCTCGTTCTCATGGTGATATGGCGCCCGCGCTCGCTGCCCAGGGGGAGCGACCTCCTGCTTGTCGTCGCCTTCGGTACGGCGATCGCCGGCATGAACCTCGTCTACCTGGCTATGGAACGCATGCCCTTGGGCGTAGCCATGACGGTACAACTGACAGGCCCCTTGACGGTGTCCCTCCTTGCTTCACGGCGCTGGAAAGACGCTGCATGGGGAGTGCTGGCGGCCGCAGGAATCTTTCTCTTCATGTCGCCGGGCTCCAGTAACCAGCCCGTGTCGCTGACTGGCATGGCCTTCGCCGTTGCATCGGCGGTCTCGATGGGCCTGTATCTGCTTCTGAGCCAGCGAGCCGGAGCCCGTATGGTCGGCGGAGGCCCTTTGGCACTCGCGGTGGCGTGGGCCGCACTGCTGTCGCTCCCCTTCGGCCTGACCGAGAGCGGAGCGAATTTGGTGCAGCCCAACCTCCTGCTGATCGGACTTCTCGTGGCGATCCTGTCGGCTGCTCTTCCCTACTCTCTGGAACTAACAGCCTTGCGCCGTCTCCCGGCTCGCGTGGTGGGCGTTCTGCAGAGCCTGGAGCCGGTCGCGGCCGGCCTCGCCGGTTTGCTGTTGCTGTCGGAGCGCCTCTCACTTCTCCAGTGGCTCGCCATCGGATGCATCTCTGTGGCTTCCATCGGGGTCGTTGCAACCCGTGACCGCGGGCGTTCGGAAACGGCCGACGTACCTTCCGGATGAACGGCTGGGCCACCGGTCGCACCAGTCGGGGGTGCCGGCGTCACGCGGAAGCTCCGACTTATCCTCGGAGGGGAATCCATCCCTGAAATTGCTTTTCCCGCGGGCCCGCCGCCTCCCGCCCCCGCGAACAAACGCCGGATAACTCGTGGATGAACCCATTGCTGACTTCCGCCGCCCATGAGTTTCCTTTTGCTCCTGGCGCTCACGTGCCTCGCAGGAACTGTGCTCGGTGTGGCGTTGCTTCTCGGGGAACAGGCGGCAGCGGGGACAAGGGGCAAGCCCCGCCGAGCCGGGATTCAGGCGGCGGCCGCGACGCCGATGCCGATGCCGATGAACAGCCAGCCAGTGGTTAGCTCCCAGCGGTGCTGGATCTTCGGGCGAGCCAGGAGGGTACGAAGCCGGCTGGCGACGGCTACTACGGCAAACCAGTAGAAGATTCCGATCAGGACGTCCAAAGTGCCGAGGAAGAAAATCTGCCGCGTCATCGAGCCACCATCATTGACAAACTGCGGCAGGATACTGAGGAAGAACAGCGCCGCCTTGGGGTTGAGCACATTGGTGAGAAGCCCCTGCACGAAGCCGGAACGCCACCGTGCGCCGGTCGACCGAGGCTCTCCCGGCGGCGGGCCGTCGTCCTGCGCCCCTCGTACCGCCGGATGCCTCCGGGCGGCCCGCCGGGCCGCGAGCAGCGCCCGAACCCCGAGATAGACCAGGTAGAAGGCGCCCAGAAGTTTGATGGTGTCGTAGACCATCGGGGAGCGGGCGGCTACCACCGCCAGCCCGATGGCGGCGGCCAGCATGTGCACACACAGTCCTGCCTGGGCGCCCAGCCCCGCCGCCCGCCCCTTGGACGGGTGCTCGATCGCCGACCGGAACACCACTACGAAGTCCGGGCCGGGGACCAGATAAGCGACCACCACCACCCCGAGGAAGCCCATGAGGTCGACCGACATCCGCTCTCCAATCATCCACCCCGGGCATGGGAGCCGGAGTCGCGCGCTTCTACGGACAAGCCTCGATCAGGCCGCGAGGGTCCGCACGTTCATCACGGTCGCGACGGCTTCGTCGAATGTGGCCAGGCCACGCTCCACCTGCTCGTCCGTCACCGTGAGCGGGGGTAGGAGCTTCACCACTTCGTCCCGGGGCCCCGCCGTCTCTAGCAGCAGTCCCGCACGGTAGGCGGCGTCGCACACCTCACGGGCCGCCCCGGGACGTTCGAGGGGCAGCCCCCAGGCCAGGCCACGCCCCCGCGGAGCGGGAAGCCCGTGGCGGTCGGCCGTCCCGGTGAGGGAGCGGTGCAGTCGTTCGCCCAGCACGGCGGTCCTGGATTGGAGCACGTGGTCGGACCAGAAGACTTCCAGAGCCCGGGCGGCAGTGACGAACGCCGGACTGTAGCCCCGGAAGGTGCCGTTGTGCTCGCCGGGCTGCCACACGTCGTACTCGGGGCGCATCAGGGTGAGGGCCATGGGCATCCCGTACCCGCTGATCGACTTGGACAGGCAGATGATGTCGGGGGTGATCCCGGCCGTTTCGAAGGAGAAGAACGGGCCAGTGCGCCCGCAGCCCATCTGGATGTCGTCGACCACTAGCAGGGTGCCGTGTGCACGGGTCCAGACGGCGAGCGCCTTCAACCAGGCCGGACGGGCCGGATTGACCCCGCCCTCGCCCTGCAGCGTCTCCACCACGACGGCGGCAAGCGGGCCGTCGGCGGAGGCGGCCTCCAAGGACTGGACGAGACGGTTGACGGCGCGCTCGTCGTCGTCGGCGCAGTGGTCGAAAGGCATCTGCGCGGCGTGGGACAGAGGGACCCCTGCCGCGGCGCGTTTCGCCGGGTTGGCTGTGACGGCGAGCGCGCCCAGTGTCATGCCGTGAAAGCCGCGCTCGAAGTAGCCGACGGTGTGCCGCCCGGTGACTTTGCGGGCGAGCTTCAGCGCCGCCTCGACCGCGTTGGTGCCGCCGGGGCCGGGGAACTGGACGCGGTGGTCCAGGCCGCGCGGGGTGAGCACCAGATCGCGCAGGCGTTCCAGGAAGGCGCTCTTGGCGGCGGTGTGCATGTCCAGCGCGTGCGTGATCCCGTCGCCGGAGAGGTACTCCAGGAGGGCCGGCTTCAGGTCGGGCGGATTGTGACCGTAGTTCAGGGCGCCCGCGCCCGCGAAGAAGTCGAGGTAGGTACGGCCGGTCTCGTCTCGTAGTTCGGAGCCGCGGGCGAGGGTGAAGACGGTGGGCCAGGCCCGGCTGTAGCTGCGGACCTCGGACTCCATGTCGGTGAAGACGCTCATGGTTCGTCCCTTTCTGAGGCGGGGGCGGGTGGTCGTTGATGAGCGTGGGGGGTCAGTGGGACACGGCGTGCTGACTGCGCTGGTAGAGGACGAGAGCGGGCGCTGCCGGGTTCTTACGCGTCCATAGGGCGCGGCCGATCAGCAGGGTGTGGTCGAGGGCGGTGGGAGCTTGGTCGAGTCGGCACACCACGGTGGCGGCCGTGTCTGCCAGGACCGCGCAGCCCTCCTCGCAACGAAAGTCGACGCCCTGGAAGCGCTCGGGGCCGGGCAGCCGGGCGAAGCGGTCCATCAGTTCCCGCTGGTGCCAGCTCAGGATGTTGACCGCGAAGGCCCCGTGGTCGCGGGCGTGGCTCACAGTGCGGCCCGCGCTGGCGAGGGACACGAGGAGCGAGGGCGGGTCCGTGGAGAGCGAGAGCACCGCGTTGGCGGTGCAGCCCGCCGGGCCGTCAGGGCCTGCGGTGGTGATGACGGCGACGCCGGTGGCCAGATGCGCCATGGCGGAGCAGAACTCGTCCCGGCTGGGCAGTTGGGCGGGGGTGCCGGTGGTTGCGGTCGCGGTCACGTCAACGGGATCCTTCCGTGAGGTATATGCGGCGGGCGCCGGCAGGGCCGGGGAGGTCGTCGGCACCGGAGGCGGCGGGCCGGGCGGCGGCCACGGCGGCGAGCACGGCGGCGCGGTCGGTCTTGCCGTTGTGGTTGAGAGGTAGCTCGGGCAGGCGCAGCATGGTGTGCGGCACCATGTAGCCGGGCAGCCGCTGCCGCAGCACCCTGAGCAGAGGTTCGGGGTCGGGGGCGTCGCCGGTGTAGGCGGCCTGGAGAACTGGGGTAGGCCGGTCGGTGCGGGCGACCACGACGGCGTCTGTGACGCCGGGGCAGGAGCGCAGTGCCTCCTCGACCTCTCCCAGCTCGATCCGGTAGCCGTTGATCTTGATCTGGCTGTCCAGGCGTCCCAGATGGACCAGGTTCTCGCCGTGGCGTTCGACGCGGTCTCCTGTGCGGTACCAGGCGGACCCGGTCAGCGTTCCGCCCTGATACTCGGAGAGCCCGGTGGCGGGTTCGCCCGTGACGAAGCGGCCCGGGTCGTCGGCAGGGTCGAGGTACCCGGGAAACCGCTGAGGGCCGCGCACAAGGAGTTCACCCTGGTCGGCAAGGGTCAGGTGCTCGTCCACCACCAAGATCTCGGTGCCCGGGTGGGCGGTTCCGATGGGTACCGTGCCGTTGGGAGTGCGGCGCCAGTCACCGGGGTCTGCGGGGAGGCGGTGGCCGGTGCAGGTGACGGTCAGCTCGGTGGGTCCGTAGAGGTTGTCCAGCCGCGCGCCGGGAGCGGCTGCGGCGAACGCCTCGGCCTGCCTGAGCGTGAGCGGTTCGCCGGCGAAGGCCGCGTAGCGCAGGGTCGGCATGGAGCCAGGAGCCAGCCGCCGTAGGCGTGCGGCGAGCGACACCACCGACGGTACGGAGAACCAATGGGTCAGCCGGTGCTCCGTCACGAACCCGGCCGGATTCATCAATTCGTCGCGGGTGGGCACGACGAGGGCCGCTCCGCTGCTCCAGGCCACGAACATGTCGAAGACGGACGGGTCGAAGGTCAGGTCGAAGGTCTGCGACAGGCGGCTGTCCGGTCCGACGCCGGTTCGTTCGACGGCGTGTTGCAGGTAGGCATCGGTGTTGGCATGGCGGATGACCACGCCCTTGGGCCGCCCGGTGGACCCGGAGGTGAAGAGGATGTATGCGGTGTCCTGGTGGCGCGGGCCGGGAATGCCCGCCAGGTCCGCCCGATCGGGAGTCCCGGTGAGGGAGACCGGGGCCAGGGGCGCGGCCCGGCCCGCCGGAGCCGCGTCGGTAGCCGCGTCGGCCAGCACCAGCGTGGCACCCGCCTGGCGCACCACGGTCTCGTTGCGACCGGGCGGAGCGGCCGGGTTGAGCGGGATCACCGCGGCGCCCAGCCGTTGCACTGCCAGGTAGGCGGCGTAGGTCACGGGGGTGCGCCGGGCGAGAAGAGCGACCCGGCGCGGCGGCGGTTCGGCCGCACCCAGTCGGGCAGCCAACGCCTCGGAGTGCTTTCGCAGTGCGGCGTAGGTGAGGGTGGTGGAGTCGACGACGAGGGCTGTGCGGTCGGGGTGACGGTCGGCCGTGCGGGCGAACCGGTCCCAAAGGGTGAGTGGGGAGGCAGGCACCGTGTCACCCTCCCTGCGGGGCGTGGGAGCGGGCTTCGACGGGACGAAGGGCGGGGGCGCGGTGACCGTGGCGTTCGTGGAGCGGTGCGGCGGCGCTTTCCAGTTCGGCCAGGGCGGTGAACGCGCCGGTGACCAGTGAGGGCCTCGGGCGCCCGCGCCGGGCGGAGTTGGCGGCGAACCGCAGCATCCGGGGCAGTTCGCGCCACTTGACCGTGGTCGCGCGGACAGTCTGTAGTTCTGCCGGGCCCAGTTCGGCGCGACCTGTCAGCAGGTGGGTGTCGCGGAAGAGGTGGTGCTGCGCTGCGGCCCAGACGTCCTCCAGTACTCCGCGGGAACCGTCGCTGTCCATGTCGGTCAGCAGCAGTCGCGAGGTCTCCTCCAGAGCGGCGGCGCCGGTCAGCCAGGTGCCACCAGGCAGCTGCTCCTTCGTCGTACCCTGCTCCTCCACTAGCCACTGGTAGGTCTCGTAGGGCGGTGGGGCCACCGGAAAGCCGAAGGCCAGGGAGTTGCGGGTGCGGTGGACCGGCGACAGACCTCGAGGGAAGGCCAGCATGCCCATGAGCTCTTCGTCGGACACCGTGCCGGCGAAGGGGTCCTGGGAGCCGTTGCTGAACAGGGCGGTGAACCCGTCGACGACGTGCCGGTGGCCATCCGGGCCGCGGCCGTCCACCATGAGCAGGTGCGGCGCGTGGTCGTCAGCGGAGCCGGTCAGCCAGGGAAGCGACCCGCTGTCGGCGACCACTAGGACGCGACCGCGTTCGGCCAGTTCGGCGTCGATGCCCGCCAGTGCGCTCCGGGCGTCGAGGGCGCCCGGTAGGCCAGCCTGCGCGCGCCGGGGAAGTTGTTCAGGGCCCGGTCGTGGTGCGAGAAGGCGCCGGTGTCGGGGTCCACCGCGAGCCGCACGGAACGGGCGAGCAGGTCGGTGGAGCGGGGGGCGCGGGCGGACAGGTAGCCGAGAAGGTTTTCCGTGTAGCAGCTCAGGCCCATGCTGGTGGGCACGGTGGAGTCGGTACGCATCGGGCTCCTTGAGGGAGGCGGTAGCGGGACGGTGATGGCCTGCGGTGGCGGGTCAGCGGCGTGTACGCGGCGGCGGTGGCACGTCGCTGGTGCGGTGCCGTCGGGTGGTGCCGGTGCGAGGCGGCTGGTGCCTGGGGGCACGGTCGGGCGGTGCGAAGGCGCAGACCAGGGCCGCCGTCCCGGTGCCGGTCCCGGTCGGCCAGGACAAGCGGTGCCAGTGCACTGCTTGCCAGGTGCCGGTCCCGGCGTCCGGGTCGGCGGGCACGTTCCAGGGCGCACCGGGCAGGCCGGTGCCGCGGGCCTTCACACAGGCTTCCTGCACGGCCCACACCCGGGCGAAGGCGTACGCCATCCGTTCGGGCGTCAGGGCTGCCAGGCGGGCTGCCGTGTCCGGTGGGCAGCAGCGGCGCAGCATGCCGGCCGAGGGGGGCCGGGGTAGCTGGACGTCGACGCCGACGTCCTGACCGTCGGCCACGGCTGCGGCGGTGTAGGGACCGCTGTGCGAGATGCTGACCCCGGTGCCGGGCCGGCCGGCAAGCCGGGGCCGGCCGGCCGGTTCGGGTACCACCGGCAGTCGGGCCTCTCTCTCACCTGACTCGTCGGCGAGGAGGAGCCGTAACAGGGCCCGGCCGGCCAGGTGCTCGCGGCCGCGCCAGGGGGTCATCGCCGCGGCCGATCGGTGTTCTTCGGGCCGCAGCCGCGCCAGCGCTGGGGGTGAGGCCAGCACGTTGGGGATGCGGGCCAGGGCGACGGTGACGTCGGGTGCCGGAGTCCAGAGCCCGAGGAGTGGCTCACCGGCCCGGCGGGCGGTGGCGGGGGCCATGTCCGCCGGACCGGTGAGGATGTCAGGCAAGGGTCGTCTCCTGGTTCAGGAGGGTGAGTGAGCCGTTGGCCAGGTGGAGCCGGTCGTTGGAGTAGTTGAGGGAGGCCGAGCGAAGGTCGCGCAGGGCCCGTTCCAGGGCGAGAGGCTGGTTGCGGAGGTAGCCGTGGCGCAGGCCGACCAGCTCGACCAGTTCGTCGACGGCGGCCGGGCACTGCTCGGATGCCGTCACCTTGAGGGCGTTGACGAGCAGTTGCCAGGGGGCAGCGCCGCGTTCGCGTTCCGAGAGGGTGCCGTAGACCTCGGCGGTGTGGCTGAGCATGGCCTGTACGGTGTCGATGCGCTGGCGGGCTCGGGAGAGCCTGGTGAGCAGCAGCTCGCTTTTGAGGTCCCGGCGGCGTCGCTCCTCGGGGCTGCGCAGCAGCCGCAGGGTGCGCGATAGAGCGCCCGCTGCCGTGCCCAACCAGCAGGCGCTCCAGCCGAGGTGGGCGAGGGGGGCGAAGACGTCGACGGTGACCCGGCGGAAGTCGCCGTGGGCGCCGATGACCTGGGCGTGTGGCACGGCGCCGGTGAAGCGCATCGGGACACTGTGGGTTCCGCGCATGCCCAGGGGGTCCCAGCCGCCGAGTACCTGAACGTCGAGCTGGTCGCGTTCGGCGTAGACCAGGGAGACCTGGCCTTCGGAAGTGGCGCCAGGGGCGAGGGCGGTGATCAGGTAGGCGTCGGCGTGGGCGCCGCCGGTGACGATGGGAGCCATCCGGTCGAGCCGGATGAGATTCCCGTCTCGTCGGGTGTCCGTCTGCGAGCTGAGCAGGTGCCCGCCTTTACCGGCCTCGGTGGTCACCGATCCGAGGTACACCTCTCCGCGGGCGACCTTGGGCAGTACCTTCTCGCGCAGTTCCTCGGAGGCGTGGCGGACCACGGCTGCGACCTGTTGGCCGTGCATGGCGAAGACCATGGCCGCGGACATGTCGTGGCGGGCGATCTGCTGGGAGACGGCCAACAGATCCGGAACGGTGCCGTCCAAGCCTCCGTAGCGGGCCGGCACGAGCAGGCCCAGGAGCCCGGAGGCCCGCAGCGCGGTCAGGCCCTCCAGGGGGAAAGCCGCCTTGTCGTCGCTCTCGGCCGCATGCTGCTCCACGGTCGCGAGTACAGGTGCCAGACGGTCGGCCAGCTGCGGTGCGGGGGCCCTCACCGGGCCGCCAGGTCGCTGGAGCGGGCACTGCGCACGGCCTCCCACAGAGTGCCGGCGGTCTCGAAGTTGGCGTCGGTGAGTTGGTCGTCGGGGAGGAGCACTCCGCAGTTGTCCTCCAGGTCGAAGATGAGGTCGATGGCCTGCATGGAGTTGAGCCCCAGGTCGCGGAGCCGGTCCTCGGACCGCAGTTCCTGGTCGGCGGCGAGGTAGCGCAGGTGGGGGCGGAGGGTGTCGATGAATGCCTGGTCCATGGTTCTCTCCTTGGTGGGTGTCGAAAAGGCCGGTGCCGTACGTCGGCGGCACCAGGTGTACGGGGTCAGTCGGCGCAGGGCCGGCGGACGAATGCCAGACGGTCGCTGCGCAGCACCCGGCCGGATTCGGTGACGACTTCCAGCGGAGCCGGGTGGCCGAGGAAGAGCACGAGACTGGCGTGCAGGCCGTAAGCACCGGTGTTGGGTACGGAGAGCAGATCGCCCGGTGCGACGTCAGGCAGAGGGAGCGAGCGCGCCCAGGTGTCGAGCGGAGTGCACAGAGGGCCGCAGATCATGGCCGGTCGCGGCGGTCCGGCGGCGTCCTGCTCATCCTGCGTGGGCTGCGTGGGCCGGCTGTTGTGCGGGACCACGTCGGGGTGGAGCGGAGGCACCCGGCGGAGCCCGGCCATGCCCCCGAGATGGTTGATGCCGGCGTCCAGGACGACGACCCGCTGTCCGTGGGAGTTCTTTACGTCCAGGACCCGGGTGAACAGTTGTCCGCAGGTGGCCGTCAGGTAGCGGCCCGACTCGAAGGCCACGGTGGGTGTGTTGTGCCGCCAGCCGGGCAGTGCCTCGTCGAGTTCTCCGGCCAGCCGGTGGGCCAGGCCTGGGTAGGCGGGCAGGTCGCCGGCCCGGGCGTACGGGGCGCCGAAGCCGCCGCCGAGGTCGACGGTGTGTAGCGGTACGTCCAGCGCTTTCCGTAGTGTCCGGGCCACCGCGATGGCCTCGGAGAAGGAGTCGCCGAGCGCGTCCTCGTCGGTGATGTTGGTGGCCAGGTAGAGGTGGAGGCCGTCGATGCGGGCGTGCTCACCGCCGGTGTAGCGGCCCGGGTGCGTCGCGATGTCCTCGGCGTCGGCGCCGAACGCGGAGGGGTCGCCGGTCATCCGGAGCCCGGCGCCGCGGCTGCCGCCTCCGGGGTTGACGCGCAGTAGGTAGGTGACGGACACCTCGTGCCGCCCGGCGGCGCGGTCCAGCTGGTCGATGCCCCAGGTCGAGTCCACTGCGAAGTGGCGTACGCCGGCGGCGAGTGCCGCGTTCAGATCCTCGTCCCGTTTGCCGGGACCGGTGTAGAGGATGTCGCGGGGCGGGACCCCGGCCGCCAGGGCGGCTCCCAGTTCGCCGGGGGAGCTGACTTCTGCCCGGCAACCCAGGGCGTACAGGGCTGCCACCACGTCCGGGTGGGGGTTGGCCTTGAGCGAGTAGTAGAGCTCGCTGGGCTCCGGAAGCCAGGAGCGGAGCCGGTCGTGGGCGGAGCGCACCTGCGCCAGGTCGTAGATGTAGGCCGGGGTGGTAAGTCCGTGCGGCACAACCGAGCTGTGGGTGGCAGGCGCAGCGGGGTGGAGGGTCTCAGACACGACCGGCCTCCGCGAGCTGTCCGGCCAGGACCGCCTTGGCGGTCTTGCCGTTGGCGTTGACGGGCAGCGCTTCCACGGCGTGGCATACCGCGGGGACCTTGTAGTCCTCCAAGTGCTCGCGCAGCCGGGACAGAACCGTGGCGGGGTCGGCGTCGCCGGTGACCACCAGGATGGCTTCCGGACGTTCCGTCTCGGGGGTCAGCACCGCGGCGGTGTCCACATCGGGCAGTCGGCGGGCTGCGGCTTCGACCTCGATAGCGCTGACCCGGAAGCCGTGCTGCTTGTAGATGTCGTCGCGGCGGCCGGCGAAGTACAGCCGTCCCGCGTCGTCCGTCCATCCGTAGTCGCCGGTGCGCAGCTCGGGGAAGAGCCCTTCGCGCCGGGGGAAGCGGTCGGCGGTCAGTTCGGGCCGCCTCCAGTAGCCGGCCATCACGTTGGGGCCGCGTACGGTGATCTCGCCGACCTCCCCGGTCGGCAGCCGCTCGCCGGTCTCGTCCACCACGAACACTTCGGTTCCGGTGAGCGGGAGGCCGCAGCTGCCGGGACGGATCAGGTCCTCGTCGGGTTCGGCGATGGTGAGGCGCTTGCACTCGGTGAGTCCGAACATCAGCTGCACGCGCATCCGTGGCAGCACTTCGCGCAGCCCCCGCGGGACGTCGGCAGGCAGCGCGGCACCGGTGTTGGTGAGCAGCCTCAGTGGCGGGCGTTCGCCGTCCCGTCGGCGCAGCAGCCGCAACAGCGCGGCGGAGACCGGTGGTACGGCCGGCAGGACGGTGGCCCGGCTGCGCAGCAGGCTGGCCAGAAGGGCCGGGCCCGACTCGGCGCCCGACCCCAGCCACAAGTGGCTGCCTGCGAGCACGGAGAGGAACACCTGATAGAGGCCGTAGTCGAAGGAGAGCGGCAGCGGGCAGTAGACGACGTCGTCATCCCGGTAGCCCAGCCGTTCCGCGATGGCGTGGACGGCGAACATCATCTGCTGGTGTGTGGAGACGACTGCCTTGGGCATCGCCGTGGTGCCGGAGGTGTAGATCAGGCACACCGGGTCGACGGGGAGCGGCCCAGGGACGGCGTCGTCCATGCCGGGGGCGGTTGACATCTCGTTTTCGAGCTCGTCCGGCGCGAGGACGGCGGTGCCCGCCTCGCCCACGAGATCGCGGGTGGCGGGCGAGCCCGCGACGACGAGGGAGGGTTCGCAATCGGCCAGCACGTGCCGCAGTACCTCGCCCCGCACCTGGTCGTGCAGGACGGAGAAGACGACACCGAGCCGGGAGGCGCCGAACAGCAGCGGTACCAGCATGGGCCCGGCATCGCTGGTCACCACCAGGCGGTCACCGCGTACGAGGCCGCGGGCGCGCAGGGCCGACGCGTAGCGGTGGCCGGCTGTGACCAGGTCGGCCCGGGTGAGGGTGGTGTCCGCGCACGTGACCGCGGGTCGGGCCGGGTTCTCAACGGGTACATCGAGCAGTTCGTGCAGCATGGTGGCCTGCGGTCGCGGGTTCACGAGTGCACCACCCCCGCCCCGGTGGTGGTGCGCACGACCAGGTCGACCAGGCCGTCGATGCTGCGCAGCACGGCGGGCTTCAGGTCGCCCGGGGCGAATTCCACGCCGTAGGCGTCCTCCAGCCGCTCGACGGTCTCCACCATCTGGAAGGAGGCGAAGCCCTCCAGTCGGCTCAGATCGTCGGTGGCGAAGACCGCCTGGGGGGTAGTGCCCAGGACTTCGGCAACGGTCTCGGTCACCGTCCTGCGTATCCGGGCGGGGTCGGCGGGCATGGTTCCTCCTGGTTCGGGCTGCGCGGCTCGAACGGCCAGCTCGGCGTCGGCGTACAGCAGTTGGGCGAGGGTCATGTGGATCTGCGGGGGTACGGAGCGTCCGCGCCGTACCCGGCGTGCGGCCAGGTAGCACTGGCCGGCCAGGTCGCTCCAGGCATCGGCTTGCTCGGAGGCGGCCGAGGCGTGGGCGGAACCGGGCGCGCGGTGGCACACCCAGGCGGCGTGCAGCCGCCGCGACCGGTTGAGCAACCAGGTCTCCAGCAGCAGCGCGGTGCACGCCTCCTGCTGGTCCGCGTGGTCACGGAAGGCTGCCGCATAGCGATCGGGTGCCTCGCCCGACAACAGGATCGCGGCGTCCTTGGCGTTCCGCTCAAGCACGCATTCCAGGGGCTGTACCCCGGGGAGACAGGGGCGCACCGCCACCGGTACGGCAGGCGCGCCGTCAAACAGGGCGGCAGCCTGGTGTCGGTTGTAGGAGCACACCACCGGCTCGGCCCTGCCGAAGGGGGTCTCGTTGTCGTAGGCGTCGATCGCCTCCACGTTTGTGCCGCTGTCTGTGGCCCGCAGCAGCACGCTGTGCTCCATGTGCTGGTGACCGTGGTACGGCAGCCACGGCATGTGGTACGCGTCGCCGACGACGTACAGCGGGCTTCCGTCCTCGGGGAGCAGGTCCAGTAGCACCGTGCCCTCGGTCACCGGCTGCCCGACCCCCAGAGCGAGCCCGAGCGGGCCCGCCATCCGCTCGATCTGGTCGGTCGGCCGCTGCTCGACGGTGGGCAGTCGCCCGGGGGCCACGGTGCGTGGGGTGAAGTCCGGCCGGCTGCCGAGCTCCAGGTGGGAGTCGGCTCCGTGCAGGGCATCGGCCAGTACAGCGGCGTTGACCTGAATGCAGTCGAGCGCGGTGGTATCGATGCCCCGGATGGCGTCGGGCAGGGGCTCCGTCAGCTGCGAACCGTAGGGCCCGAAGGTGTGTTGGCTCGCCGCGCTCATGCCACGTGGTCCTTCATCGAGGCATCGGTGGTCCGCACGATGTCAGTCAGATCGCCGACGGTGTAGACGGCGGAGAGCTGTTCGTCGGGGATGGTGAGCCCAAAGGCATCCTCGATGTCTTCCAGTACGTGCACGATCGTCATCGAGTCCATGCGCAGGTCCTGTTCCAGCCGGGTGTCGGGGGTCAGAGCGCCCGGGTCGAGCGTCTGCTGGTCAACACGAGCGCGGAGCAGCGGGATCAGGGTGTTCAGGACGTCCTCGTTGGTCATGGACAGGACTCTCCTTCGCGTACGGGAGCGTTCGAGCGGGTGAAAGGGCAGCCCGGAACGCCGCTGGTGTGTGCGAGGCGGCGGGGCCAGGAGGCGGAGCGAAGAGGCGGCCGGGGGAAAGCACACCGGCTCGGGCGGCCCGACTGGAGCGTAGGAAGGGCTCAATGAAAAATCGTCAGAGCCAACGTCCCATGGAGCATAGCTGCTCCGAAATCCTGAGTCTCATGCAGCCGGATACAGCTGACCGACTCCCATAATGCGGCACGGTCTTGTGCGTGTCACGCGATCCGTTCCTTCTGCTTATGCGGCGAAGCTGGCTAACGGAGTGATCCGAGGCGGTGCGCCCTACGAGTAGCCAGGACGAACGATTCCATGCGGGGCGGCAAAGGAACTGACTGAAAACTACTAAAAGCAAAACCTCGCCCGAGAGGTTCCTGCGAGCGGGGGCCACTCCGCCATATACATCACTGGTCGCCAAACCTGCTGCTCACTGGTCTTGATCATCCTTTTCCCCACCGACACGGGGTGACGGGGGCAACTCACCAGCCCTTCGCATGATCTTGGCCGGGTTGCGATAGTTCAGAGCACGGACCCCCCTGAGACCACACACGAAATCGGCCCCGACGATGGCTCAGGACAAATCTTCCTTTCCCCTGGCGTGACCCGCGTCCACTGTGCTAGAAATTTTTCCAGGGCCCCTGCCTGCACTTCTCCACGCTCGCCCTGCCGCGCCTTGTCGCCGCGCGAAGGCGAATTCGCACCATGCAACGGCTTCTCACCTCTCGTGCGCCGTAGAGCGCGCAGGTCGCAGCGAATTCACTTTCTCACCACCTCGATTTCCGACCTCTGCGCCCCATCGACCGGGAAGGCCCCATGAACGACTTACACACTTCCGATTTCACGTTGCGGGAGCCGCGCCAGACGGACGCTCCAGCGGTATGGCAGCTGGTGCGGGACTCCGAGATCCTGGACACCAACAGCGCGTACTACTACCACCTCTGGTTCCGCGACTTCGCCGGCACCTCGGTCGTGGCAACCGACACGAACGGCCGCCTCGTCGGCTTCGTCACCGCCTACATACGCCCCGGTCGCCCTGACACACTCATGGCCTGGCAATCAGCCGTCGCGCCTGACATCAACGCACCCGGCCTGGCCGTGCGGATGATGCATGAACTGACCGACCGCGTCGCCGGGCGTGGGGCCACCCGCGTGGAGACCACGGTCAACCCCGGAAACCGGGCCGTCGCCCTGATGCTGCGCAAGTTCGCCCAGGAGCGCGGATTCGATGTGCACACCGAAGTGCTTTTCGCGGCTGAGGACTTCCCCGGAGGCGAGGCGCATGGCCATCCGCCCGAGGTGCTCTACAGGATGAGCCCGGTCCACCGAACTGCCGGGGCAGCGGCCCGCAACACTCCGAGCGCCCGATGAACACGCCCCCGCTCCACCTCACCGTGGACGAAGAAGGCCTCGCCCTCATCACCATCAGCGGCAGCGGCACCGGGAACGCGATGGGCGGTGCCTTCTGGGAAGACTTGCGCGACGTCATGGAGAACGCCTCCCGGCGCGACACCATCCACTCGATCGCCCTCATCGGAGCAGGAGACGTCTTCTCCGTGGGCATGGACCTGCGGTGGTACCTCATACGGCTCCGCCGAGCCCGGCGCTCGCACGACCCCGCATTCATGGACACGGACCTACGCAACCTCCGACAGGCCGTCTCCGCCGTCGCCGACTGTCCGAAACCGGTCATCGCCCTCATCGACGGCGAGTGCACCGGGGCCGCCCTGGAACTGGTCAGTGCCTGCGACATCCGCTACGCGACCCAGAGAGCCAACTTCGCCCTCCCGGAGGCGGAACTCGGCGTCGTCGCCGACCTCGGCGGCCTCCAACGCCTCCCCCTGATCGTCAACCAGGGCCACCTCCGCGAACTGGTCTTCACCGGCCGCACCATCGACGCCACCCGCGCTGCCCGCATCGGCCTCGTCAACGACCTCCACGAAGACCGCACTGCCCTGCTTCGCGCAGCCCGACAGCTGAACGCCGAACTGAGCCGGCATCCGGCCCACGTCATGGAAGGCATCAAACGCACCCTCGACGCCGCCCATCACGACACCCATATCCGCGGACTGGACCACGCCGCCCGATGGAACTCCACGCACACCGGCCCTGACGGTCTCGCCCGAGCCATGGCCGCCCGACTGGGCAGCCAAACCCGGTCGCCCGACCAGGAACAGCCTCGCTCCGTACCGACACCGTGACCACCACCGGCCACACCACCCCGACGGTCTGCGCACCGGCCCCGGACAGCAGCGACCCAGGAGGACTCCGTGCCCCAAGTCCCGCACCCACGCTCGCGGCCACGCCTCGCGCGCGTCCGCGGCATCGCACCGCGCTTCGCTCTCATCATCACCGACACACGCCTCGATCCGGCTGTGCACATCTCGTGCACGGACGACACCATCGACGTCCACTACCCCGAGACCCGCATACGCTGCCGCCTGCGGCGACTGACAATGAGCAACCGCCTCCTATGCTCGCTCCACGTCACCCACATCGCCCCCGACGGATCTGCCCAGACACCCCATCACATGGACATGATCCTGACGGGCACCCCGGGCACCGCCGCCCAGCGCGAAACCCTCCTCCGGCACTTCCACGCCTACCATTGTGCGGCCGCCGCCTCACGCATCCAGGCCGCCACCCGTGTCCCGCGCCAGGAGAACAATCCTCGACCGTCCCCCAACCACACCGCCGCGGCCGCGGCCTAACGAGCTCGTGGACGGTTAGCGGCGGGGACGTCGAGCGCTGGATCGTTGATCATGGATGTGTGGTCGGGAACGTGACGCGCACAGCGATCATCAGCGGCCGGAGGATCACGGGCTTGTCATCCGCGGTGATCGCTGAACTCGTAGCTGGGGTAAGACCGTTGTGGCATGAAGGGCACAAGGCCAGGCTGGCGTCCAGGCTGCGGAAACGCGCGGTGGGCGCCGGTGCGAAGCACCGGATGGTCTTCGTCGCTCGGCTCTTGGCCACGCTCGTGCACCTTCGCCACGGGGTTACCCATGACGTGCTGGCCTGCTGGAGAGGCCACCCGTCGTGGTGAGGTGCGCCCCCAGCTGCTGCCCGCACCTTCGATCCTCACGCCGGGCCAGGCAACCCGCATCCCTGCCCGGGCCTCGAGTCCTGGTCACCGTCGACGTCGGCGGGCTCCTGCTCCGGAGCGGCGACGGCGTGCGCGGCGCGCAGTTCGACCGGGGCCGTCAGCGCGGCCGGGACGTCATCGGCCGGCGGCTGGGGCCTGAGCGGCGGCGCCCCCGTTGTTCGCGGATCTGCCTGGCGGTGACGTTCCCGCGCGAGGCGATTCGGCGGTTGTCCAGCTCAGTCACGTCCCGCCCTGCGTCGCTTACGGCTTGCCGAGCTGCCTGACCTGTCCACGCAGCTCCTCGTCCGACTGGGCGGGGTTGCCGGGTTGTCCGCTTCGTAGAGATTCGAGTCACCAGTCGCCACCCACGACGCCAGTATCGAGCGCACGAGCGAGAGGTGTGATCGACCTCAATGCGGACCGACCGGTGTCGTCGAGCGCAGTGGTGCCCTACTTGACTGGCCGACTCGCAGTGCCGGCCAGTCGTGCCGCATCTCAGTAGCGCTCGGGCAGATCCCGATCGGCGGGCAGCGGTGCTTGGTCGGGGGAGGCGGAGGGCGCTGTGGAGCGGCCGGTCGGGGCGGGTGTCGGCTTCTTGCCGCAGAAGGCGGCTTCCAGAGTGCCGCCCAGCGCGGTGTTCGCGGCGCCGCGGTTGGAGGTGTTGGCCAACGCCGAAAGGCTCCGGCGGCCGTCGCGGGTGGAGAAGGCGTATGTGTAGAAGCCTTGGACGGTGCCGGTGTGGCCGTACACCTGGGTGCCGCACGTCAGGTCGTAGCGGCGCAGGCCGAGTCCGTAGAACCGGGTGTTGGTGGTGTCCGTCGGGGTTACGGTCGTCATCGCCTCCAGCAGCGCCGGGGGCAGCAGCCGACCGCGCATGAGGGCGCTGGTGAAGGTGTTGAGGTCGGCGGGGCTGGAGATGACGGCGCCGGCCGACTGTGCCCAGGAAACGGTCTGCTCCGTTGAATCGACGAGTGGCGCACCAGCCTCGTCGGGGTGCAGGTAGCCGCGCACGTGTGTGCCCTTGATGCGCGTGTCCGGGTGGACGTACGTGGTTTTGCGGAGCCCCAGCGGCTTGATGATGCGTCGCTGGTATGCGTCGGCCACCGGGCGCTGTGTCAGCTTCTCGATCAGCATGCCGACGACGACGAAGTTGGCGTTCGAGTACTTGTACGCGACCCCGGGCTCGGTGGTCCGGGGCTCGGCAAGGGAGAGGTCCACCAGCTCCTGGTAGCTGAACACCCGATTTCGTACGGCCTCGAAGCCCGGCACGGTCTGGTTGAACATGGCGTTGGTGTAGTCGGCAAGGCCGCTGCGGTGGGTGAGGAGATGACGGACCGTGATCCGGTCGTCAGGCAAGAGCCCTTCGAGATAGGTGTTGACGGGCGCGTCCAGCTGCAGCCGGCCCTCTTCCACCAGCTGCAGCAGTACGACGCTGGAGAACGTCTTGCTGACACTGCCGATCCGGAACCGCGCCTTGGTGTCCATCGCCGCGCCGGACACCCGGTCGCGGACACCGACAGCTCTTTCCTCTGCCCCTTCCGGGCCGGAGTAGCGGGCCATCGCGCCCGGCGCCCCGCTGGCCAGCGCGGATTCGAGTGCGGCGACGACCCCGGCCATATCCGGTGCGGGCGCCGGGGATGGGGCGGCGGGCAGGGCTGCGGACGCTGTGGTGGCCGGAGCGAGAGCTCCGGCGAGCGCGGCGATCAACGCGGCACTCACGGTCAGACGTCGGTGTGAAGACAGGGGCACGGTCATCCTCGGTTCTTCCTCGGCTGAATCAATATGGCACCACGACAGTGATCAACCGCATGGGCACCATGGAAGGGGAGTCCCGGACAGCCGGAACGGTTCCAAACACGAGGAATACAGCATCCGAACAGTCCGGCTCCGCCCGGCGACGCACCACGGCCCTTGGTCGCGCGGATGGTCGGCGAGGGCCGGGTAGCCGCGCCGCGGCCCCACGTGCATGGCGAGCAGTGCAGGAGCTGACCCGGCTCATCGCCACCGGCCCCGTCGACGCCCGCCAGTGGGACCAGGACGCGGCCGCCGCCGACGAGGCCAAGGCGTCGCTGCTCCAGGACATCGCCGACGCGGCGGCCGCGGGACGAGCCGGGGCCAGGTCGAGGTCGCTTCCCTCTATGCGCTGCTGGACCAGGTCGACGAGCACCTGGCCGTCGCCCGTACCGAGCAGGACCGGGAGAAGACGGCCGCCGAAACGTACGCGGTGCTCTCCGCGCGAGAGGTGAGCCGCCCGGCCAGTGACCGACGCGTGGATCCAGAAGGACCTGCGGTGCGTCCACGCCTGCACGGCGGAGGCCGCCGACCGGCTCGCCGGCTCGGCGGTCGCCGACCCCGGCCCCCGTGTCGCCGAACTGGAGGTGCTGCTCGGCCGGGTTCGGCTCTCCCTCGCGCCGCTGGTGCACCCCCTGAGCCCGCTGCCGGCCGCAAGGCGCGCGCCCGGCAGGTGCTCCCGCTGCTGGACGACTGCGTGACCGAGGTCCGAGGCCTGGCCTCGATCGCCGCCGACCCGGACGCCTCGCACGACGCGCGGCTGTCGGCCTCGTGCTCCCGCGTCGAGGCGGCCGTCGAGGCGCTCACCGCGCCCGAAGGCTCCCGCGGCTTCCACCTGCCCGAGCTGCCCGGGGCCGCCGCCGACCCGGCCCTGGTCCACCTGCACGGCCTGGAGCGCGCACTCGCCGCGCTGTCGGCACCGCTCCAGGGCCGAAGCGGCCGGACACCGGCTGTGGCGCCCGAACCGGCCTGACCACCGGGGCCGCGGGCCGGAGTCGGCCCGTTCCGTCCGGCCGCATTGGTCTGGACCGCAGCGAGGTGCCTGCTACCGTCGGCCGTGAAGATCGCGGCGACGGTGAAGAGGGGTAGCGCGATGATCGGCAACAGCGCCGGGCGGGCATTCATAGGGTCGTTCACCTCGGCGGGCGGGCGCGGGATCACCGCCGCCACCGTGGACCGGGACACCGGTGCGCTGACGGTGCTGGGGTCCACGGACGCCGTGCCCGACCCCTCGTTCCTCACGGCCGGCCCCGGCGGCACGGTCCTGTACGCGGTCGGCGAGAGCGCCCCGGGCGTCGCCGCCGCCTTCGCACTCGACGGCGACGTGCCGGCGCTCCTGGGCCCCGTCCGCGCCGTCGACGGCGACGCGCCCACCCACCTCGCGCTCGCCGCGAACCACCTGGTCACGGCCAACTACACCTCCGGCGGCGTCACCGCCCTGCCGGTCCTCGCCGACGGCTCGCTCGGAGCGGCGGCCTCGGTGCTCCAGCACGAGGGCAACGGGCCGGACGCCGGCCGCCAGGCGGCCCCGCACGCCCACCAGGCGCTCGCCGACCCCTCGGGGAACTGGGTGGTCAGCGTCGACCTCGGCACCGACTCGGTACGCGTCTGCGCCCTGGACCCCGCCACCGGCGCCCTGCGCCTGCACAGCGAGACCACCCTGCGCCCCGGCACCGGTCCGCGCCATCTGGCCTTCCACCCCTCGGGCTCGCTCGCCTACGTCCTGGGCGAGCTGGAGCCGACGCTCACCGTATGCCGCTGGGACGCGGTTGCGGGCCGTCTCGACGTGCTCGGCGAGACACCGGTGCTGCCCGAGCACGAGGCGGCCGACGACGCGGCGCGCACCTACCCGTCCGAGGTGGTCGTCGCGCACGACGGGCGCTTCCTGTGGACCGCCAACCGGGGCCACGACAGCATCTCCGTGCTCACCCTCGACGAGAGCGGCGAGAAGGCGGCCCTGGTGGCCACCGTCGGCTGCGGCGGCCGCTGGCCGCGCGACCTCACCCTCGACCCGAGCGGCCAGTGGCTGTACGCGGCCAACGAGCGCTCCGGGAACGTCAGCTGGTTCGCCGTGGACGCCGAGACGGGCGTCCCACGGCACGCGGGCTCCGTCGAGGTTCCCGCGGCCTCCTGCGTCGTCCTCGTCTGACAGCGGTCGCCCCCCCGGGACAGCACGTTCGGCAGCGGTCACCCCGGGGGCAGTACGGTCGGCAGCTGTTCGTCCCCGGGACGGTCGCCGCCGACAGCGGCCGCCGGACAGCGCGGCGGGCCCGGACCGGAGATCTCCTCCCGTCCGGGCCCGTCGCGCTGTCCGGCTTCCCGAGCCGCCGCACCATGGCGACGGCGTCCGGTCAGTGCGCCTGAGCTCCCTGCGGCGTCGCCGGCGTGATGCCCAGCGTCGTCGCGTACAGGGACAGCACGAGCTTGCCGATCGCCGGGTAGGCGCCCAGCGGCTCGGCCGTCGCGCAGCCCGCCTCCTTCGCGGCGGCGTCCAGCAGACCGGGGTCGACCTCCGGGCCCACCAGGTACGGCGCCAGGGCCAGCTGCGCGGAGCCGGAGCCCTGCAGCTGCTCCGCGATCGAGGCGACCGATCCCTCCACGTCCAGCGCGGCGGCCATCACCGGCACGGCGAGCCGGGCGGCCAGCAGCATCCCGGTGATCCCGGCGGCCCGCACGGCCTCCTCGCCACCCACCGTGACCAGCACGATGCCGTCGGCGGCGGTGGCCACGGTGAACAGCCTGGCGCGGTCCGCGCGCGCCAGCCCGGCCTCCGACAGCCTTACGTGCAGGGCCTCGGCGAGCAGCGGGTGCGGGCCGAGCACATCGGTCAGCTCCGCCTGCGTACCGCTGTCCATCACGGCCTGCCGTATCCGCCGGATCAGCGCGCTGTCCGGGCCCGCGAGCAGCGGGACCACGACGGCGGGCGGACCCGCGGGCTCGGCGACCTCACGGCCGACGGCGACGGCCTGCTCGAAGCGCGCGACGCGCTCGGCGGCGGTGTGGGCGAGAACGGAGGCAAGACTCGGGTACTCGGCATCGTCGCCGTCGAGGTAGCCGATCCGGGCGTTGAGGCCGGGCAGCTCGGAACGGGCGATGCTGATCACCTCTTCGGCCAGGCCGCGCGTGGCCGAAGAGGGGGTACCGGGAACGGCGAGAACGAGCGCGGCAGCGCCCTCGGGTGCGACCACGGGCTCCGGGCGGCGGTGCCGTCCGGACTGGCGAGGTCGCGGCATTCGTACAGGCAGGCCGGAAGCGGGCCCAGTGGGGGTGCTCATGGCGCCGCATGCTACTGGTTTTGCCTGCCCCTCTGTTCGGGGAGGGTCCGGTCGAGCGTTAACTATCCGCTTATGTCCGATGAGTGACGTACCGCCGGAGTGTCCCTGTCTGTCGGGGCGATTGTTCCGTCGGCCTCCGTCCGGCTCCCCGTCACCCCGTGCGGGGCTCGTCGCGCCCCGTCGTTCCGCCGCGCTCTCCGCTCCCGCGCTCCGGGGGCACGAACAGCATCGTCGGATGGAGCGGCAGGCGCAGATCCCCGGCAGCCAGGGCTCGCGCGATCCGGAGTGCGCCGGTCAGCGGATCGCCCGCCGCCGAGGTCACCCGGGCCCCCGGCAACAGCCGTGCCAGCTCCTCGCGCAGAGGTGCGATCAGGGGCTCGCCCATCTTGAACAAGCCACCCGTCAGAGCCACTTCACCGCCCTCGCCGTCCTCGCCTTCCGTCCCGGAGGACCTCGGGCACACAGCCGCCGCGGCCTCGGCGATATGACCGGCGGCCTGCCGAAGAATGTCGGCGGCCACCGGATCCGCTCCGGCGCACGCCGCCACCTCCGGGGCGAACGAGGCCAGCACGGCCGGCCGGTCGGAGCGCGGATAGAGCAACCCGGGCAGCGCCTCGGCCGGTCCGAACACGGCCCGCACCCGGTCCAGCAGGGCGGGAGAGCCGCCGCGCCGCCCGTCATGGGCCCGCATCGCCGCGTCCAGCCCGGCACGGCCGATCCACGCCCCGCCGCCGCTGTCACCCAGAAGATGACCCCACCCGTCGGCCCGGTGCCACTCCGTCAGGTCCGTACCGAGGGCGATCATGCCCGTGCCGCCCGCGACGACCGCCCCCGGGCGCTGTCCCACCGCGCCCGCGTAGGCGGTCACCGCGTCGGCGGCCAGCGCCAGCCGGCGCACTCCCAGCGCGTCCGCAAGCGCGCCGGGCAGCTCCGATCGCAACCGATCGCCGAGCGTGGCCATGCCGGCGGCCCCGATCGCCAGCGCCGCGACCTCACCCCCCGGGGCGCTGCCTGTCAAAGCTCCACCTGTCGGGGCGCCCCCTGACCTGGAGACGGACGCCCGGGCCAGCAACTCCCGTGCCGCGGGCAGCAGCTGGTCCAGCAGATGCCCGGCGTCGATACCGCCGGGCCCCGTCCGCACCGGCTCCGCACAGAGCGTCGTCGAGAGGGGCCCGGACAGCTCCACCCGGCCGAGCGCCACCCGCAGACCGGAGCCGCCGGAGTCCACCCCGAGGACGTACGCGCCGGGTCCGGCCGCGTCGGCCGCCGCCGGGGGACAGGTCACGGAAGCCGCCAGTCCACGGGCTGCGCCCCCTGGCGCTCCAGCAGTTCGTTGACGCGGCTGAACGGCCGCGAGCCGAAGAAACCCCGGTCGGCGGACATGGGGGAGGGGTGCGAGGACTCGATCGCGGGGAAGTCGCCCAACTGCGGGCGCAGATTGCGGGCATCGCGCCCCCACAGGACCGACACCAGCGGCGTGCCCCGGGCGACCAGCGCCTTGATGGCCTGCTCGGTCACCTCTTCCCAGCCCTTCCCCCGGTGGGCGGCGGGCCGCCGCGGCGCGGTGGTCAGCGCCCTGTTGAGCAGCAGCACCCCCTGCCGCGTCCAGGGTGTGAGATCGCCGTTGGACGGCCTGGGCAGCCCCAGGTCCGCTTGCAGCTCCCGGAAGATGTTCTCCAGACTGCCCGGCAGCGGCCGGACGTCGGGCGCCACCGCGAAGCTCAGCCCGATCGCGTGCCCCGGGGTGGGATACGGATCCTGGCCGACGACCAGCACTCTCACCTCCTCGAACGGCTGCTGGAACGCCCGCAGTACATGAGCACCCGAGGGCAGGTACGTGCGTCCCGCGGCGATCTCCGCGCGGAGGAAGTCGCCCATAGCGGCGACGCGTTCGGCGACGGGTTCGAGGGCGTCCGCCCACCCCGGCTCGATGATCTCTTTCAACGGTCGTGCTGCCACGGCCCGCACTCTACTGCTGATACGACCACTTCGATCAACTGCCCTCAGGGCCTCTCGTTTGGATCAGGTCGGGCTCGCGGGGTCCGGTGCGCACATCTGCCGCGCTGTCGTCTGTCGCCGACTTCCCCAAGCTCTCGAACGAGCTCGAGCGGGGGAGGCCCCACTGCGTCGACTCCCTCCTCCGCCCTGCGGCTGCACGCACCTGACCCCTCAGGGCCGCCCTCCGGGCGACGACGGCAGTTCGACGACAGGCCCTAGCCGAGCGCCACCGCGCGCACGCACAGGACGTCCGGCAGATGCGACGCGAGCTGCCGCCAGCTGTCCCCGTCGTCCGCGCTGGCGTACAACTCGCCGTTGCGGTTGCCGAAGTAGATCCCGGCGGGATCCGCGTCGTCCGTGCACAGCGCGTCCCGCAGCACCGTGCCGTAGTGCGCCCCGTCCGGGAGGCCCCGTGTGAGCGGCTCCCAGGTGCGCCCCGCGTCGGTCGTGCGGAACACCCGGCACCGGTGCTCCGCCGGGACCCGGTCGGCGTCGGCGTTGATCGGGAAGACGTACGCCGTGTCGCCGCGGTGCGGGTGCGCGACGGCGGCGAACCCGAAATCGGAGGGCAGGCCCGCGCCGATGTCGCTCCAGTGGTCGCCGGAGTCGTCGCTGCGGAACACGCCCCAGTGGTTCTGCAGATAGAGGCGGTCCGGGTCGGCCGCGTCCCGGGTGACCTTGTGCACGCACTGGCCGAACTCCGGGTCCGGATCCGGGAGGAAGACCGCGGAGACGCCCTTGTTCGACGGGGCCCAGCTCGCACCGCCGTCCTTGGTCCGGAACACGCCGGCCGTCGACACGGCCACGGTCACGGCCTGGGCGTCCCGGGGGTCGGTCAGGACGGTGTGCAGCCCCTCGCCGCCGCCGCCCGGCTCCCACCGCGAGCGGGTCGGATGCTCCCAGAGCGGCCGGACCAGCTCGAACGACTCGCCCCGGTCCTCGGAACGGAACAGCGCGGCCGGCTCCGTGCCCGCGTAGACCACGCCCGGCGCCTCGGGTCCTGCCGGGTGCAGCTGCCAGACGCGCTCCAGCGACGCCCCGGTGGACCGGGGGAACTTCACCGCGGGCTGCCGGGGCTCGGTCCAGGTCTCGCCCAGATCGTCGGAGTGGAAGACGGACGGCCCCCAGTGCGCGCTGTCCCCGCCGACCAGAATTCTCGGGGCGGCCCCCCGGGTGTCCACGGCGACCGAGTAGATCGCCTGCGCGTTGAAGTGCGGGCCCGTGATCTCCCAGGTCCCGCCGTGCCTGCGGCCGATGAAGAGACCCTTGCGGGTGCCTGCGGTGAGCAATACGTCGGTCATGGTCCTGGACCTTCCGAAACGCCGTTGTACCGGACAGTGCCAGTCTGCACCGGGCCACTGACAGCGGCCCCCGCACACGCCCGCCGCCGCGGTCGCGTCGGTGTGGCCCCCGCCCCCGCCCCGCTCGCGCGTCCCGCCGTCAGGTGCTGACATGCTTGCGGGGGCCGGACGGCGGCCGGACGGCGGCCCGGACACGGCCGGGGACAGGGACACCGAGGAGACGACGATGCGCAGCGGGATCACGGACGCCGACGGCCACCCGGTGCCGGTCACGGTCACCGCGGGCGAGCCCGCGCCGTTCACGGTCGCCGCGGGCGAGCCGGGCCCCCGCGTCTCCATCCGGCTCTCGCCCCCGGCCGGCGAGCTCGTCTGGTCCTGCACCCCCGGGGCGGCCCGCGAACTGGCCGCCGTACTCCTCCGGGCGGCCGAGGAGGCCGAGAACGCGCCGGGGGAGCGTCCCGTCACGGTCGAGGCGGGTGAACTGCGCCGGGGCGACGTGCGCGACGGCGACCGGTCCATGACCGTGGAGAGCGCCCGGACCGACGGCTCCACGGTCCACGTCACCTGGAAGTCCGGGGCCGGCCGCAGCTGGACCCAGGCGTACGCCGCCGATACCGCCATCACCCTCAAGCGGCGACTTTCCGAAGGACGTTGACGTTTCCCCGCCCCGCCGGGCCCCGGCGTGCCACCTACCGGCCCCCCCGTGCCCCGGCCGGCCGCGACGGGCGCGCCGCGTCGGTAGGGTGGCCCGTGATGTTCACCAAACAGGGCCCCACCGTGCGCGAACTGGCCGCTCAGGCGCTTTCCTCGACCGAGCGCGGATACGACCTCCTCGCCCCGAAGTTCGACCGGACGCCCTACCGCACCCCTGACCGCGTGCTCGACGCCGTCACCCGGGCGGTACGCGAGCTCGGACCCTTCGACACCGGACTCGACGTCTGCTGCGGCACCGGCGCGGGGGTCGGCGTGCTCCGGCAGCTGTGCCGGGAGCGCGCTGTCGGCGTCGACTTCAGCGCCGGCATGCTCGCCGAGGCGCGCACCGCCTCCCCGCCCGGGGGAGAGGGACCGGCGGTGCACTGGGTGCGGGCCGACGCCCGCTCCCTGCCCTTCGCGCCCGTCTTCGATCTCGCCCTGAGCTTCGGCGCGTTCGGCCACTTCCTGCCCGCCGAACGCTTCGGCCTCTTCGCCGAGGTGCACGGATCGCTCCGGCCGGGCGGGCGGTTCGTCTTCCCGATCGGCGCACCGCCCCCGGTGGGATCGCGCGCCTACTGGTCGCTGTTCGGCTTCGACGCGGCGATGCGGGTGCGCAACGCCCTGTGGCGCCCGCCGTTCGTCATGTACTACCGCACGTTCCCGCTCGGCGACGTGCTGGAGGACCTGACGCAGGCCGGATTCGCCGTGCGGCTGCTCCCGCTGACCGAGCTGGGCCCGCGCCCCGACGGCAGCCCCCGGGCCCGGCTGGTGGTGGCGACCCGGGAGGGATGACGCGGGCAGCGGTTCAGCGGTCCCCGTCCCGGGCCGCTCCCAGCAGCCCCGGCCAGTCGGGGATCTTCACCGGGCCGCGCCCCAGCGAACGGCCCAGCTCCGCCTCCGCACGCTCGATCGACAGCCAGCCGGACCACTCCACCGGCCGCAGCCCCCACCCCCGCAGCACGGCCAGCGGATGGTCCACCGCCGCGCGGCTCCTCAGCGCGGCAGCGTCCTCCAGCAGCGAGGCCACCGTCTCCTTGGCGCAGGAGCGGTTCGAACCGATCACCCCGGTCGGCCCCCGCTTGATCCATCCCGCCACGTACTCGCCCGGTGCGGGCGTCCCGTCCCGCAGCACTCGGCCCGCCGCGTGCGGCACCGTGCCGCGCACCGGATCGAAGGGCAGCCCCGGCAGCTCCACCCCCCGATAGCCGACCGCCCGCAGGACCAGTTGCGCCGCGACGTCCTCGTACGCGCCGGTGTCCCGGACCCCGCCCCCGCTGTCCGGAGCCGTCCGGGCGAACCGCACCCCGGCGACCCGTCCGTCGCGCTCCAGCAGCTCCACCGGCCGCAGGAAGAACCGCAGCCGGATGCGGCGCCCGGAGTCGGCCGCCGTCGGCTCCCCGGCCGCCGACCAGCCGCGCAGGACTTCCAGGTTCCGCCGCACCACGGCCGGCAGGGGCAGTGCTTCGGGCAGGCCGTCCGGAGCGGTGTACGCGGGGTCGAGCGCGAGCTCCGCCGGGTCGACGACGACCCGTGCCCCGGGCAGCGCCCCCAGCTCCCGCAGCTCCTTGGTGGTGAACCGGGCCTGGGAGGGGCCCCGGCGGCCCACGATGTGCACGTCGCGCACCCGGCTCTCCTCCAGTGCGCCGAGCGCCGCGCGGGGCACGTCGGTGGCCCGCAGTTCGTCGGCGCCGCGGGCCAGGATCCGGGCCACGTCGACCGCCACGTTGCCCACGCCGATCACGACGGCCGAGCGGGCGTCCAGGACGAACGGGTCCGCGCCGACGTCCGGATGGGCGCTGTACCAGGAGACGAAGCGGGTGGCGGAGTAACTGCCCGGCAGCCCCTCACCCGGCACCGCGAGCGCCCGGTCGGCCGATGCCCCGACGCAGTAGACGACCGCGTGGTAAAGCTCCGCGAGCCGGGCGGGGGAGACCCCTTCCGCGCCGCCGACGCCGACGTTGCCCACGAAGGTGACCCGGTCGTCCTCCAGCACCGCCCGCAGACTGTTCTGCAGCGACTTGATCTTCTCGTGGTCGGGGGCCACCCCGTACCGCACGAGTCCGTACGGGGTGGGCAGCCGGTCCAGGACGTGCACGCGCACATCGGGTACGAGCGACTGCTGGAGCAGGGCCTGAGCGGTATAGACCCCGCTGGGCCCGGAACCGACGACGGCGACGGAGAACACGGCGCACCTCTTCCCGGAGGTTCCCTCCAGGATGGCACCGCCCGGCCGATCCGCACCGCCCGGTGCACGGGGCGCTCGGCCGAGTGGCTCAGTCCATCAGTCCGCGCATGCGGTTGATCTCCACGGTCTGCTGGGCGACCACGTCGCTCGCCATCTCCTCGACGATGACGTCGTTCCCTTCGGTGAGCGCCTCCGTGGCCATGGTGATCGCTCCCTGGTGGTGGGTGACCATCAGCTCCAGGAAGAGCTTGTCGAAGGCCTTGCCCTCGGCGGCGCGCAACCTGGCGAGCTGGGCATCGGTCGCCATGCCGGGCATCGTGGCGTGGTCGTGGCGCTCCTCGCGCCGGTCGCCGCCGTTCTTCTGCAGCCACCCCTTCATCGCGCCGATCTCCGGCTTCTGGCCCGCCGATATGCGATCCGCGAGCCGTTTGACGGTGTCGGCGGAGGCCCGTTCCGGGACCAGCCCGGTCATCACGATCGCCTGGCCGTGATGCTCGATCATCATCCGCGCGTAGCGGAAGTCGGCGGAGTTGGCGGTGTCCTGACCGGCCTCCTTGACGGCCTCGTCGGCGGAGAGCGTCCGGGCGGGCTCGCCCGGACGGCCGGGCGCGACCACGCCCGGACCCGCGTCCTTGGCCTTGTCCGACGCCCCGTCACCGCTGCCCGCCTCACAGGCTCCCAGGACGAGCACGGCGGCAACCGCCGTCGCCGCGAGAGCGGTTGAGCGCAGAACTGCGGACCGGCGATGGATCAACACGGCGACCTCCTGTGCCACATGGTTTGTTGCAGACCGTCCTAACACGCTTCCACGGGGTGAAGATCAAAAACTTTTATTACGTCTGTGTTGCCATCTGTTGTTGTGTACATGGGAGGGACGATACTGCCGGGGGTTCATGAACCGTTCGACCCCGAACGGAGACAAGGGAGGACGCAGTGACCTCGTTGCACACCACCCGCGTGCGGCGCAGACGTCTGGGCGCGGTGGCAGCCGCGGCCGGACTCCTCGCCACGCTGCTGACGGCCACCACAGCGGCCGCTACCCCCGACCCGGGCGACGCCCCGGCCGAGCGCGGGTCCGTCACCAAGAGCGAGCAGGCCGAGGCCAGGGCCGCGATAACCGGTGGTGACATACCCGGCGTGGACGAGATCGTCCACAGCTCCAACATCAAACACCTGACGAACGTGCCGAAGGGCGCCCTCAAGGGCCTCAACACGGACCTCGCCTTCCAGGGGAAGTACGCGTACGTCGGCAACTACGACGGCTTCGTCATCTACGACATCAGCAAGCCGAAGAAGCCGAAGACCGTCGCGCAGGTGCTCTGCCCCGGTTCGCAGAACGACATCTCGGTCTCCGGGAACCTGCTGTTCCTGTCGACGGACTCCTCGCGCAGCGACGACTCCTGCTCCAGCACTTCGCAGCCCGCCACGGAGAAGTCCTCCTGGGAGGGCATGAAGATCTTCGACATCAGCAACAAGCGGCAGCCGAAGTACATCGCCGCCGTGGAGACCGCCTGCGGCTCCCACACGCACACGCTGGTGCCGGACGGCAAGAAGAACGTGTACGTGTACGTCTCCTCGTACTCGCCCAACGACACCTTCCCGGACTGCAAGCCGCCGCACGACGGGATCTCCGTCATCAAGGTGCCGGTCAAGGCGCCCAGAAGGCCCGGATCGTGAACTTCCCGGTGCTCTTCCCGGACGGCGGCAACCCCGGTGCGCCGGAGAACCCCGGCGTCTCCAAGACGACCGGCTGCCACGACATCACGGTGCTGCCCTCCAAGGACCTCGCCGCCGGCGCCTGCATGGGTGACGGCCTGCTGTTCTCCATCGAGGACCCGGAGCACCCGAAGATCATCGACCGTGTCCAGGACAACGTGAACTTCGCGTTCTGGCACTCGGCCACCTTCAACCAGGGTGCGAACAAGGTCGTCTTCACCGACGAGCTCGGTGGCGGCGGCGCGGCCACCTGCAACGCGGAGATCGGGCCCGAGCGGGGCGCCGACGGCATCTACGACATCGTGGGCAAGGGCGACCAGCGCAAGCTGGTCTTCCGCAACTACTTCAAGATCGACCGGCACCAGGCCGACGCCGAGGTCTGTGTCGCGCACAACGGCTCGATCATCCCGGTGAAGGGCCGCGACCTGATGGTCCAGGCCTGGTACCAGGGCGGCATCTCCGTATGGGACTTCACCAACTCCTCCAAGCCCAAGGAGATCGCCTTCTTCGAGCGCGGCCCGGTCACGCTCGACCAGGTCACCACGGCCGGCTCCTGGTCGGCGTACTACTACAACGGTCACATCTACTCCAGCGACATCGCCAAGGGCTTCGACGTGCTGAAGCTGGAGGACCGGCGCACCGACCCGGCCGAGCGGGTCGAGCTGGACGAGCTCAACGCGCAGACGCAGCCGGACTACTTCGACCGCTGATCCCTCAGGGGTCCCGCGGTCCGGTCGTTCCCGCGTCCGGGGCCGGTGTCTGCCGGGCGGCCTGCCCGGCAGACACCGGCCCCGGTGCGTGTGCCGCTGGAAATTCATTGACCGATGAGCCGGGTGGGGACATGCTGGATCCCTGCGACGGCGGACTCCGCAACTCCGGTCCCCGGCGCGGTCCGCGGCCGTGTCCCTCGTGGCACGCCGAGGGTGTGCCCGGATCCGGCGACGCGGGGGATCGCCGGATCGGGCGCGATCTTCGCCCAGGCCTACAGTGCCGCCGTTCCGGCGGTCAGGCGGCGGTGCGGACGCTCCCGCCGGTGGCGGCGGCCCACTCCACCAGCAGCCGCTGGTACTCCGCCTCGTCCTGCGGCGTCAGGCACCCGCCCGACCGCTGCCACAGGTCGCGGATCTCCGCGTTGACCTGGTCTGCGGAACGAGTGGACAGGGACGACGGCATGGGGGACATGTCCACCAGGCTACGGCCAGGAGCCGCTGCCTCTACCCCATCCGAGGCGGGATATGCCTCACACCCCGGTCCGATCTCCTCTGTTCGCCGCCGGCCTCATTCCGGCACGAGACCCAGCGAACGCAGGCCGTCCGGCCGCTCCGCCACCGGCAGGTGGTCCACGAAGCGGACCCCGCAGCCCAGGGCGGCCGCACCACCGTCCGCGACCCGGTCGTCACCGACCATGACCACGTCCGCCGGCTCCCGCCCGATCAGCGAACAGGCGATGCGGAACAATCCCGCGTCCGGCTTCTGGAGCCCGTGCTCGAAGGACAGGGCATAGGCGTCGACCAGGGCGTCCAGCCCGTGCGCGCGGAAGACCGGGCGCGGGTCCCACCCGATGTTGCTGACCACACACACCGCGATCCCCGCCCTCCGCAGCCCCGCCAGCACCTCCGCGGCGTCCGGATAGGGCCGCCAGGCCTCCGGCCGCATATGGCGGTCGTACAGCGCGTCGTACAGCCCGGGCTCGGGCAGGGCGACGCCCCGGGCCAGACCGGTGTACGCCTCGCGGTGCAGGGCAGCGCTCAGGTCCCGGCGGGACACGGCCCCGGCCAGCCTGTCGGGGACCCGGACCGGGGGCGGGCCGCCCGGGAGCGCGCCGGCCTCCGTGAGCCCGCTCACGTACTGCTCGAAATCCTCCGGGGGGACGTCGACGCCCTGCTCGGTCAGCACGGCGGCGAGCCAGTCACGGACCGGCTCGATACGGAACAGGGTTCCGGAGAAGTCGAAGAGCACGCCTTTGACCACCATGGACACGATCCTTACCGGTCCGCCCCCGCGCCGACAAGGGCGCCCTCCCGCGCCGCCGCGTACCGGGCGTACCCCGCGGCGCTCAACGCCACCACGGCCACCCCCAGCAGCGCGCCGCCCACGACGTCGGTCAGCCAGTGCACTCCCAGGTACACCCGGGTCGCCGCCACACCGACCGCGGAGACCACCGCCACGGCCAGCACCGCGGCCCGGGCGCCGGGACCTGCGCCGTACAGCCACAGCAGCCAGACGAACAGCCCGCAGGTCACGACGGCCGTCATGGCGTGCCCGGAGGGGAAGGCCGCGTAGTGGGCCGAGTCCACCGGGTCGGGCCACTGCGGGCGCTCCCGGCCCACCACTGCCTTCAGCCCCTGCTGGAGGAGGGTGGCGATCAGGCTCGTCGCGGCCAGCCAGAGGGCCAGCGGGCGCGCGCCCCGCCACCACAGGGCGACCACCGCCACCGCGATCAGGGCGCGCATGGTCCAGGGATCCCACACCCAGTCCGTCAGCACCCGGCTCACATGAACCAGACCGGGATCGGTCACCGCGTGCCGGTGCAGGGCATCGGCGACCGACCGGTCCAGGGACATCAGCGGCGACCAGCGCGCCGCCACCAGCACGAGCAGCACGAGAGCGGCCGCGCCGACGACGGCTCCGGCCCACAGGGCGGGCGGGGTGCGGGCGGAACGATCGGGCGAGCGGAAGCGGAACAGGGGGGAGGACATGGGGTGATCCTCGCGGAGGACACCGCCCGAAGGCCAACCCGGGGCGCGGCCGACGGCGTGCGGAACGTCACGCCCCGGTCCCTGACGCGGACGAAGGGTCCCTAACCCAGCGCGCGGAGCCCCGGGACGAAGGCCACGAACACCGGGACGACCGGGACCAGCGCGGCGGCGGCTGTCAGCCGGAGCCTGCGGCCCGCCGTCAGCCGTTCGACCGGCGCCAGCAACCGGTTGACCCGGAGGGGCACTTGGGCCTGCGGGGTGGGGCAGGGGCCGAACACCCCGCGGTCCTCGTTGAGTCCGACGAGCGCGAGCGCGGTCGTCAGCCGACCGAAGCGGCGCGACGCCACGTCGTCGGCGGCCAGTTCGACCAGCCGGTGCATCTCGTCGCGGAACGCGGCGAACACCGGGATCTGCGGGAAGCCGATCGCCAGCGCCGACGAACAGTGCAGCAGCCAGTCGTGCCGGGCCTGGGCGTGCCCCTGCTCATGGGCGAGCACGGCATCGAGCTGACGGCCCTTCAGGCGGCCCAGGGCGGCGGTGGTGATGACGAGTTGCGGAGCCGTGCCGGGCAGCCACCAGGCGTCGGGGCGTTCGCCCTCCAGCACCACGAGGCGGTCGCCGCCCGGCTCCTCGCCCGGCAACAGCGGGGAACGCACCAGCAGTTCCGCCCGACGCTGTTCACGGCGACGCCGCGCCCGCCGGATCTCCCTCAGGAGCATCGCCCCGGTCCACAGCCCGCCCATCGCCAGCAGCACCGCGATGACCGCCGACCACGGCCCGTACGCCGCCAGGGCGTACGCCTCGACGACGGCGTGCGGGGCGGGGGCGAAGACATGGCCGCGCACCGCCTGCCAGGCGGCGGCCGCGCTCAGCGTCATGGACAGGGCGAACGACAACAGGACACCGGCCACCACGCACTGCCAGACCCACAGGGCCACGACCGGTTCGCGCTCCGGCCACCGGGCGCGCGCCATCACGCGGGGAGTCACCAGGGCGGTCGATGCACCGAGCAGCAGCAGCGCGAGGGAGACCAGCATGGTCTCAGCTTATGAGGGGCGGGTCGGCCGGAGGTACGGCCGCGACCGGCAAGTGACGTAGACCACGGTGTGCCGGGGGTTCTGTCCCACTTCCCGTCTCACAGGGTGAGCAGCATGGCGAACATGCCGATGCCCATCGTCAGCCTGCACGCCGTCGTGAGCTCGGACAGGCCGTCCGACGCGCCCCCGAATCCTCCTGGGGTCCGGGGAGCGGGGACCGCCCCGCCGGCCGGGACCATGACGGTCCCCGGCAGCAGGCGGCCGGCCGAGCCCAGCACGTAGAACGCGTAGTAGACGAGCAGCGCGCCGGTCAGCGGGGGTATGCCGCCGGCGCCCGCCCCGTGCCCGGCGTGCCCGCCCCCGGCGCTCCCCGTGACCGCGGGGGCCATCGCCACGGCCATGTAGACCATGGCCAGTGAGCCGACGAGATGGTGCAGATGGTGGCCGCCGCGCAGGGCGGGGCGCAGTGCTCGCAGCGCGGCCGCGCCGAACAGCACCGCGTACAGGGCCCAGGCCCAGTCCGGGGGCGACAGCACCGCCGCCGGAACGGCCATCGCCGCCATGCCGAAACCCATGAGCGCCTCCGAGCGCGCGGTGCGGCGCTCCCGCGGCGTCCCCGCGCGGGTGCGCAGCAGGCAGTAGGCGCCGCTCACCGCGCACAACGCCATCAGCAGCCAGCCGGTCAGGGCCCCTCCGTGCACGGCGCGCCTCCCCCCGGTCGGACGTACGGCACTGTTGCGGGTCGTCCCATCGATGCCCGGGGGGCCGCCGTCGAATCCGGCGCACGGGGGTGTGAAGGGGGTGCGTCGGGGCCCGCCGGGGGCGCTTCGGGTCGCGTTACTCTCGACCGCACGTGCGAGGGCGGAGACCGCGACCGTACGTACGGCAGCAGGCAAACGCGTACGGCAGCACAGAAGTGCGTACGGCAGCAGAGAAACGGAGCACCCGACCATGGACACCGCCACGCCCCCCGACGCGGCCCGGCTGACCTTCCGCGACGCGACCGAGAACGACGTGCCGGCGCTGGTGACCCTCATCGAGTCCGCCTACCGGGGCGACTCCAGCCGCACCGGCTGGACCACCGAGGCCGACATCCTCCAGGGGCAGCGGACCGACGAGCAGGGTGTGCGCGAGGTCATCGACGCTCCGGCGGGCCGGCTTCTGGCGGTCGAGCGCGACGGCGGACTCATCGCCTGCTGTCAGCTCGAACACCGGGGCGACGCGGCCTACTTCGGCATGTTCGCGGTGCGACCGGGACTTCAGGGAGGCGGACTAGGCAAGCTGATCATCGCCGAGGCGGAGCGCACCGCCAGGGAGAGTTGGGGCGTCGGCGAGATGCACATGACGGTGATCTCGGTGCGCGCGGACCTGATCGCCTGGTACGAGCGTCGGGGCTACCGCCGTACGGGAGTGCTCACCCCGTTCCCGTACGGCGACGAGCGCTTCGGGATTCCTCAGCGCGACGACCTGGCCTTCGAACTGCTCGTCAAGAACCTTGAGGTCAGCGACGCGGGGAAGGGCGCCTGAGGAGGCCCGCCCTCAGGCGGTGAAGCGCCCGGCGCGGCGGATCTCGGGAAAGTCGGTCGTCGCGCCGTCCAGGCCCAGCGCCCGCGCCAGACGCAGGTGGTCCTGGGTGTTCACCACCCAGCCGATCACCTTCACCCCCTCGAAGTGGGCCCGTTCCACGATCTCCAGAGTGAGGCGGCGGATGTTCAGCGCGAGTGTCGCCGCGCCCGCCGCCTTCGCCCGGTCCACCACGTCCGAGCCCCAGCGGCTGGCGATCAGGACCGTGCGCACGCCCGGCACCAGCCGCGCGATCTCGGTGACCGCCTCGTCGTGGAACGAGGACACCTCCACCCGGCCGACGAGATCGCGCTCCCGGATCACGTCCGCCAGGGCGCGGGCCGCCGCCACGTCCTTGATCTCGGCCTGGAGCGGGGAGGAGACGGCCTCCAGCACCTCCTCGAAGACGGGGATCCGCTCGCCCTGGCCGGCGTCGAGCTCGCGCAGCTCCGCCAGGGTCCTGGCCGCGATCGGTCCGGTCCCGTCCGTGGTGCGGTCCACGTCCACGTCGTGCATCACGACGAGCGCGCCGTCCTTGCTGAGATGGAGATCCAGCTCGATGGCGTCCATTCCGGACGCCTCGGCGCGGACGAAGGAGCGCAGGGTGTTCTCGGGCTCGACGCCCATCACTCCGCGATGACCCAGGGTGAGAAATGACAAGGCGACCTCGTTTCCGTCGGCGGCGGTCCGTCGACTGCTCCTGCCCGCGCGCAGGTGCGGCGAGCGGAGGTACGGCGATGCGGCACTGGGGAGGGTAGCGGCCGGGGCCCGCGATGTCCCCCGCTGTGCGTTCCCGGTCGCCCGCGTCCGGGAACGACTGGGCGAACTGCGCGTGTACCCAGCATGTGGCAGGAAAAACAGCGGTGATGATGGGGGGTGCGCAGGATAATTTGCAGTCCTCCGCTTGCCGGGAGGAACCCCGCACGGCTACGGTGAAGGCACGCGAGGTTCTCCCGTGGAGGAAGTGTTATGACGGAAATTCTTGTGCACGACGCCACCGACGGCGCGATAGTTACGGCCCAGCGGGTGGTCGAACACCCGGCCTGGCCCGTGCTCAAGGATGCCGTCGAGGAGATCCGCCCCTGGCAGTCCAAGGACGGGTCCATCGACTTCGAGGCCGAGGGCGCCCCGTCCCCGGCCGTCGTCGAGCGGGTCCTCGACCGGGTGACCGGAGCGGTCGAGGAGCTGTCCCCGCTCCTCCCGCACGACGCCGCCTACCACCGCGCGCTCGTCACCGACCTGCGCCGCTGGGCCGCCGACGGCTTCCGCGTCCCCGACTTCCTGGACTCGCTGCTGGCCTTCCAGCCCGCGAAGGACCGGACCGACGGTCTCCAGCACCTCGTCGTCTTCGCGATGTACACGCAGAACGGCAACCCCGACCGCAACCTCGAAGCGGTCGTGCTGAGGATGGTCTGGCCCGACTGGCTCGCCGACCTGGAGGCGAACCGCTACGACAACCCGCTCTTCTGCGGCATCACCTTCGAGGACTTCACCGCCGGGTACGACACCCACTCCGCGGTGCTCTTCCCGGAGACCATCGCCGTGCGCGAGGCCCCCGAGCGCTTCAGCTGGGGCGGCATCTTCTGCGACCGCGAGGCCGCCCGCTTCCGCCGCGTCACCGAGGCCTCCGTCGACCTGCTCGGCCTGGAGCTGCCCGACGACATCCGCGAGATGATCGGCGACCAGCAGCGCTGCGAGCAGGCGTTCGTCCTGTGGGACATGGTCCACGACCGCACCCACAGCCACGGCGACCTGCCGTTCGACCCGTTCATGATCAAGCAGCGCCAGCCGTTCTGGATGTACGGCCTGGAGGAGCTGCGCTGCGACCTCACCGCCTTCAAGGAGGCCGTGAAACTGGAGTCCGAGGGCAACGCCCACGGCCGTGACGTGCAGTACGCGGTGCTCTTCGACCGGCTGTTCCGCTTCCCGGTCTCCGGCGAGCGCGTCCGCAACTACGACGGCCTCGGCGGCCAGCTGCTCTTCGCGTACCTCCACAAGCACGACGTCGTCCGCTGGACCGACAACACCCTGAAGATCGACTGGGACCGTGCCCCGGAGGTCACCAACCAGCTCTGCGGCGAGATCGAGCAGCTCTACCGCGACGGCATCGACCGCCCGAAACTGGTCCACTGGTTCGCCGCGTACGACCTCGTGTCCTCCTACCTCGCCCCGCACCCGGGATCCCGCTGGGCCAAGGGCCCCGACGCCCTGGACCTCACACTTCCTCCTCGCAAGCTCGTCGACGACGTGCTTCCGGACGAGTTTCCCCTGAGCATGTTCTATGAGGCGCTCGCCAAGAAGCTGAAGCACGTGATTGCCTCTGCCAAGGGAATCACCGCGGCGAACGACGAGCGGGCAGCCGCGTGAACCATTCTCCCGAGGAGGCGGTGGCCATGAACGCGAACGGCACGGGCGAGAGGACCGGTGTGCTCGAAGGAGCCGTGGTCGCGGTCGCCGGAGCGGCCGGCCCCGCCGGCCGGGCGACCCTGCTGCGGCTCGCCGAGGCGGGCGCGACGGTCGTCGGGTGCGACGCCCACCCCGAACGGCTCGCCGAGGCGGTGGACGCCGCCCGGTACGCCCACGGGGGCGCGACCGTCACCGGCGAGACCGTCGATCTGCTCGACCTCGACGCCACCCGGGACTGGGCCGAGCGCACCGAGGCGGAGTTCGGCCGCATCGACGGCCTGGTCCACCTCGTCGGCGGCTGGCGAGGCAGCCCGTCGTTCCAGGAGACCGTGCTCTCCGACTGGGACGCCCTGGAGAAGCTGCTCATCCGCACCGTCCAGTCGACCTCGCTGGCCTTCCAGGAGGCCCTCGAGCGCAGCGACCGGGGCCGCTATCTCCTGATCAGCGCCGCGGGAGCCAGCAAGCCCACCGCGGGCAACGCCGCCTACTCCTCCGCCAAGGCCGCCGCCGAGGCGTGGACCCTCGCGCTCGGCGACGCCTTCCGCAAGGCGGGGGGCGAGGACGGGCCCGCGGCCGCTGCTGCGATCCTGGTGGTCAAGGCACTGGTGAACGACGCCATGCGCGCCGAGCGCCCGAATGCGAAGTTCGCGGGCTTCACCGACGTCACGGAGCTGGCCGAGGCCATCGCCGGCGTCTGGGACGAGCCCGCCCCCGAAGTGAACGGAAAGCGCCTGTGGCTGACCCCGCAAACGTGAGGACCGACGCGCGACGTCACCACGACCCGCAGGTACGCGGCTTCGCCAGTGACAACTACGCCGGCGCGCACCCGGAGGTCCTCGCGGCCATCGCGCTGGCCAACGGCGGCCACCAGGTCGCCTACGGCGAGGACGACTACACCGGCCACCTCCAGCGCGTGATGCACAGCCATTTCGGCGCCACCGCCGAGGCCTTCCCGGTCTTCAACGGCACGGGCGCCAACGTGGTCGCCCTCCAGGCTCTCACCGACCGCTGGGGCGCCGTCATCTGCGCCGAGTCCGCGCACATCAACGTGGACGAGGGCGGCGCGCCCGAGCGGATGGGCGGGTTGAAGCTCCTCGGCGTGCCCACACCGGACGGCAAGCTCACCCCGGAGCTCATCGACCGGCAGGCGTACGGCTGGGACGACGAGCACCGGGCCATGCCGCAGGTCGTCTCGATCACCCAGAACACCGAGCTGGGCACCGTCTACACCCCCGACGAGATCCGTGCCATCTGTGACCACGCCCACGAGCGCGGCATGAAGGTGCATCTCGACGGGGCCCGGATAGCCAACGCCGCCGCCTCGCTGGACGTGCCGATGCGGACGTTCACCAACACGGTCGGCGTCGACGTGCTGTCCTTCGGCGGCACGAAGAACGGCGCGCTCTTCGGCGAGGCCGTCGTCGTGCTGAACCCGGACGCGGTCCGGGCGATGAAGCACCTGCGCAAGCTCTCCATGCAGCTCGCCTCCAAGATGCGCTTCGTCTCCGTGCAGCTGGAGGCGCTGCTCGCCAGGGACCTGTGGCTGCGCAACGCCCGGCACGCCAACGCCATGGCCCAGCGGCTGGCCGAGGGCGTCCGGGCGATCGACGGGGTTCAGATCCTCTACCCGGTCCAGGCCAACGCCGTGTTCGCCCGGCTGCCGCACGCGGTCAGCGAGCGGCTCCAGAAGCGCTTCCGCTTCTACTTCTGGGACGAGGCGGCCGGGGACGTCCGCTGGATGTGCGCGTTCGACACCGGCGAGGACGACGTGGACGCCTTCCTCCAGGCGCTCAAGGAAGAGATGGCGCGCTAGCCCGCCATGCATGAATATGCGGTCGACCGGAAATTGATGGACTTCCGGTCGGCCGCTTCGTACGCTCTCCGCTCATGGAGCTGACACAGCAGTCCCCGGACATTGACGCGTATCTGGCCTCCGACGAGGCCATCGACTGCGAGCATCCTCGGATCGGTGAGACGGCGACCCGCCTCGCGCTCAAGGCCGACACCGCATACACATACGCCCGGGCCGCCTTCGAGTTCGTCCGCGACACCATTTCGCACTCCGCCGACTCGGGGGACCCGCGCGTCACGTGGCGTGCCTCCGACGTGCTCGCCGCCCGTACGGGCATCTGCTACGCCAAGTCGATCGCGCTCACGGCGCTGCTGCGGGCCGGCGGCATTCCGGCCGGCCTCTGCTATCAACGCCTGGTCGGCAAGGACAGTGCGACCCCGGTGCTTCACGGCCTGGTCGCGTTGCGGCTCCCCGGGGCCGTGGAGTGGGCGCGGGTGGATCCGCGGGGCAACAAGCCGGGCATCGACGCACAGTTCTCGCTGGAGGAGGAGCGGCTGGCCTGGGTGGCACGCGAAGAGTTCAACGAACTCGACTATCCAGTCGTCTATGTTGCACCGCCTGATGTGATCCTCCATGCGCTGAAGAGCGCCCGGGACCGCTCGGAGTTGTTGCGGAACCTCCCCAGGGCCCTCTGAACGCAGTGCCGCGCCCGCCCTCGCCGACGGCGGCCTGCCCCGCATCGACCGGCGCCTCACCGTCGCCGGCGGCGAGGAGACGGTGGAACACCCCGAGCCCGGAGAAGTCGTCCGGTGCGACGACGAGGGCCTCACCTGCCGCCGCTGGAAGTGGCGTCAGGGCGTGCGCACCCGGCTCACCGAGGAGTCGGTCAACGGCGTCTTCCTGCTGGCGGGCCTCGCGCCCCCGGCGAACGGCGGGCTCGACGCCGCGGGCGCCGAACTCGCCGCGACCCTGGAGCGGCTGAGCTCCGGGGCGCGGATCACCGTCCCCGGGTCGCGGTGAAGCGGCGAGGCCGCGGATGCCGTGGGGGTGGCTGTCAGCCGAGCTCGCGCACCTCGGCGGGCGTCGGTGCCGTACCGCCGAGGTGGGCCGGCACCCACCAGGTGTCGCTCGCGTCCTTCGGGCGCACCGGGTAGGCCCGCTGCGCCGCCTCCAGCAACTCCTGAACCCGCTCCCGCAGCCGCCGGGTGATGGCGCCGGCGTACTGGTCGGAGGGCGCCTCCATCGCCTCGCCGACGCGGATGGTGATCGGGATGTGGCTGCGCTGGAAATTGCGCGGGCGCCCCTTCGTCCAGATCCGCTGCGTGCCCCAGAGCGCCATCGGGATCAGCGGGACCCCGGCCTCCTGGGCGAGGCGCGCGGCACCCGACTTGAAGCTCTTCAGGGTGAAGGACTGCGAGATGGTGGCCTCGGGGAACACTCCGACGATCTCACCGGAGCGCAGCGACCGAAGCGCGTGGGCGTACGCGTCCTCGCCCTGGTCGCGGTCGACCGGGATGTGCTTCATTCCCCGCATCAGCGGCCCGGAGATCTTGTGCCGGAAGACCGATTCCTTCGCCATGAACCGCACCAGCCGCTTCTGCGGCAGGGCACCCAGCCCGGTGAAGATGAAGTCGAGATAACTGATGTGGTTGCTGACCAGCACCGCGCCACCGGTCTTCGGGATGTGCTCCGAACCCTGAGTGTCGATCTTCAGGTCGAGCGCCTTGAACAGGGTGCGAGCGGCGCCGATGACCGGTCGATAGACGAGTTCTGCCATCTGGATGAAGACCCTTCTTCAGCGCCTGGGGAGGGTTCTCCCGGCGGAAGTTACGCAGCCGTAGGTTTTCGGCATTGTGGCGATGGTGCCCCATGCGCGAGTCCCTGGCCAGTCCCGACGGACGCGGGGCGCGAGATTCTCGTCACGTGCGCGTACCCCCGGAGCTGCGGGGAATGCGCGGGCGGTGGCCGGTGTTGACCTCTTACGAAGAGCTCTGATCAGGAGGCACCAGGTGGATCGCCGGACCCATGGACAGCGACTCGACGCATCCCAACTCGGTGCGGAACTCGGGGAACGCGCGACGCTCGTCCAGTTCTCCAGTGCCTTCTGCCAGCCGTGCCGGGCTACCCGCCGCACCCTCGGCGAGGTGGCAGGGATGATCGACGGGGTCGCCCATATCGAGGTCGACGCCGAGGCCCATCTCACGCTGGTGCGGCAGCTGGACATCACGAAGTCGCCGACCGTCCTCGTGCTCGACGCCGAGGGCCGGGTGGTCCGCCGCGCATCCGGCCAGCCCCGCACCGTCGACGTCGTCGCGGCGCTGGGGCACGCCATATGACGGGCCGTGACGCATCTCCCACATTCCGGAACGCCCTTGACTGCGCCCGCTTCGCATCGTCAGTCTGACGTTATGCCGCCAGAACTCCTTCTCTACGGCCGGGTCCATGTGGACCTCGCACGCCATGCGAGTGCGCGTTGTCCGGGTGCCTGAGCCCCCACGGACCCGTACGCCACTTCCGCAGAAGGACACGTCCATGACGGCAACGCCCGATCTCGCCCCCACGCCGACGGTCGCCACCCCCGAACTCTTCCGCTCGATCTTCCGCCGCCACGCCGCGGGCGTGGCCGTGATCACCGCCGCGGGGGAGCGCCCGGTCGGCTTCACCGCCACCTCGCTGACCTCCGTCGCCGCCGAACCCCCGCTGATCTCCTTCGGGATCGGCACGTCCTCCTCCAGCTGGCCCGTGCTGTCCGAGGCCGCTCATGTCGGCGTTCACATACTCGGCGAGGACCAGCGGGAACTGGCCGCGACGTTCGCCCGCAGCGGAGCCGACCGCTTCGGCCCGTCGACCGAGTGGAGCAGTGGCCCCGAAGGCGTTCCGCTGCTCGCCGGCGTGTCCGCCTGGCTCGTCTGCCGCGTCGTGACCCGTGTCCCGGCCGGGGACCACCGCATCGTCATCGCCGAGGCGGTCGCGGGCGCGCCCTCCGGGACCGGTCGCCCGCTGGTCTACCACCAGGGACGGTTCACGGCTCTGCGAGACTGAGGGCGCGCACGCACAGGCCCGCCGCGTTGGCAAGGTCACAGTGCGCGGCGCTTGCCCAGGGGTAACAGACTGGGTGTACTGGCGAGTAATATCGGGCTCGGAGCCTCGGTCGTCCTGACCGGATCCGGCCCGATGAGGCGCCTATGCTGCGAGCAACAAGGCAGCCCGGAAATGACGATGCAGTAGGAGAGCCGGCGTGAGCTTGAGGATCGTTGTCTGTGTGAAGTACGTGCCCGACGCGACCGGTGACCGGCGTTTCGCCGATGACCTGACGTTGGATCGTGAGGATGTCGACGGTCTGTTGTCGGAGCTGGACGAGTACGCGGTCGAGCAGGCGTTGCAGATCGCTGACGGGGTGGACGATGCGGAGATCACCGTGGTGACGGTGGGTCCGGAGGATGCCCGGGACGCGTTGCGCAAGGCGTTGTCGATGGGTGCGGACAAGGCGGTTCACGTCGAGGACGACGATCTGCACGGCAGTGATGTGATGGGCACGTCGCTGGTGCTGGCGAAGGCTGTGGAGAAGGCCGGGTATGACCTGGTGGTCTGTGGGATGGCTTCGACGGACGGTGTGATGGGTGTGCTGCCGGCCCTCCTCGCGGAGCGGCTGGGTGTGCCGCAGGTGACGCTGTTGTCGGAGGTCGCGGTGGACGGGGGTGTGGTGACGGGGCGGCGTGACGGTGACACCGCGTCCGAGCGGCTTCAGGCCTCGCTCCCGGCGGTGGTGTCGGTGACCGACCAGTCCGGTGAGGCCCGTTACCCGTCGTTCAAGGGGATCATGGCGGCGAAGAAGAAGCCGGTGGAGTCCTGGGATCTGGATGATCTGGGGCTGGAGGCGGACGAGGTCGGTCTGGCGGGTGCGTGGACGGCGGTCGATTCGGCGACGGAGCGTCCGGCGCGGACGGCGGGCACGATCGTGAAGGACGAGGGTGAGGGCGGCCGTCAGCTCGCCGAGTTCCTCGTGGGCCAGAAGTTCATCTAGGCCGTATGTCCTTCCCCGCTGTTTCTCTCTCTCGTCATTTCTCGTCTGGAGTGCGTTGTCATGGCTGAAGTTCTTGTTCTGGTCGATCATGTGGACGGTGCGGTCCGCAAGCCCACCCTGGAGCTGCTGACGCTGGCCCGGCGTATCGGTGACCCGGTCGCGGTGGCGCTGGGTTCCGGTGCCGGGGCCACCGCCTCCGTGCTGGGTGAGCACGGTGCGGTGAAGGTCCTGACCGCGGATGCCCCGGAGTTCGGTGACTACCTGGTGGTGCCGAAGGTGGATGCGCTGCAGGCGGCGTTCGACGCGGTCGGCCCGGTGGCGGTGCTGGTGGTGTCCTCGGCGGAGGGCAAGGAGATCGCCGCCCGCCTGGCCCTGCGGGTCGGTTCCGGGATCATCACCGATGCCACCGATGTGGAGGCCGGTGAGCAGGGTGTGGTCGCGACGCAGGCGGCGTTCGCCGCGTCGTTCACGACCAGGTCCCGGGTCTCCAGGGGTGTGCCGGTGATCACGGTGAAGCCGAACTCGGCGCCCGTGGAGCCGGCCGCCGCGGCCGGCACGGTGGAGGCCCTGTCGGTGTCGTTCGGTGGGACGGCGACGGGTACGAAGGTGACGTCGCGGACTCCGCGTGAGTCGACGGGCCGCCCGGAGCTGACGGAGGCGGCGATCGTGGTCTCCGGCGGCCGTGGCGTCAACGGCGCGGAGAACTTCCCCCTCATCGAGGCGCTCGCCGACAGTCTGGGGGCCGCTGTGGGTGCGTCGCGTGCCGCGGTCGACGCGGGCTGGTACCCGCACACCTCCCAGGTCGGGCAGACGGGCAAGTCGGTCTCGCCGCAGCTGTACATCGCTTCGGGTATCTCCGGCGCGATCCAGCACCGGGCGGGGATGCAGACCTCGAAGACGATCGTCGCGATCAACAAGGACGCCGAGGCCCCGATCTTCGAGCTCGTCGACTACGGCGTCGTCGGCGACCTCTTCACCGTCGTGCCCCAGCTCACCGAGGAGATCAACACCCGCAAGGGCTGACCCCCCTGACGAACACCCCGCCGCGGGCCGCACGGTGAACCCCACCGCGCGGCCCGCGGCCGTTCCGGGCGACCATTGACGCAGGTCGAGTGGCCTTATAACTTCACTATACGGATTGTTGATTCCGGGAAGCGGAAACAACGAGAGCGTGGAGGGTATGGTCATGGGTCAGCAGGAGAAGGTGGCAACGAGCCTCGCCGGTGCGGTCAGCGAGGAGATCAGCGCCTCCCTCACGGCGGTCGACGCGGAACTCGCCCGCCGATACCCGGGTGATCCCGGCACCCGCCAGCCCGTGCACACCGTCTACGTACCCGGCGACGTCTTCGAGCCCGGCACCCTGCGCTCCTGGGGCGACCAGGCGCTGGCCGCCCTCGACGAACACGCCCCCGACGCCGCTTCCTTCGCCGCCGTCCTCGGCATCCCCGAAGAACTGGCGGGGCCGGTGTACGACCGCGTACGCGCCAAGCTGGACCGCGAACCCGTCGAGGATCTGCGCATCGACTTCGAGGACGGCTACGGCCCCCGCCCGGACGCGGAGGAGGACGAGGCCGCCGCCCGCGCCGCCCGGCTGGTCTCGGAGGCGTACGCGAACGGCACCGCGGCCCCCTACATGGGCATCCGGATGAAGTGCATGGAGACCGGCGTCCGCGACCGGGGCATCCGCACCACGGACGTCTTCCTCAGCGGCCTGACGGCGGCCGGCGGTCTGCCCGAAGGGCTCGTGCTGACCCTCCCGAAGGTCACGTACCCCGAGCAGGTCACCGCCTTCGTCCAGCTCCTGGAAGCCTTCGAGAAGGCGCACGGCCTCGACGCCGGACGCATCGGCTTCGAGATCCAGATCGAGACCAGCCAGTCGATCCTGGCCGCCGACGGGACCGCCGCGGTGGCCCGCATGATCGACGCCGCGCGAGGCCGGGCGACCGGACTGCACTACGGCACCTTCGACTACAGCGCCTGTGTCGGGGTCAGCGCCGCCTACCAGGCCAGCGACCACCCGGCGGCCGACCACGCCAAGGCCGTCATGCAGGTCGCCGCCGCGGGCACCGGCGTACGGGTCTCCGACGGCTCGACCAACGTCCTGCCCGTGGGCCCGGCCGGCCAGGTCCACGAGGCCTGGCGGCTCCACTACGGCCTCACTCGTCGCGCTCTGGCCCGTGCGTACTACCAGGGCTGGGACATGCACCCCGGCCACCTGCCGACGCGCTACGCGGCCGTCTACGCCTTCTACCGGGAGGGCCTGGAGCCGGCCGCCGCCCGGCTCGCCGCCTATGTGGCCAAGGCCGGCGGCGACGTCATGGACGAGCCCGCCACCGCCAAGGCTCTCAGTGGCTACCTGCTGCGCGGCATCGACTGCGGCGCGCTCGACACCGCCGAGGTGGCCCGGCTGACCGGCCTGACCCGCGCGGACCTGGAGGCCTTCGCCTCGCCGCGCCGGGGCGACCTGACGGTCACGGCTCCGTAGGGGGCGTCAGCGGTGTGCGCGCCCCGACGGGACGGTCCCTCCCGCCGGGGCGCTCCGGCGTGCCCCGGCTGCCGTGAACGATCCTCCGGGACGTGTCCTCGGGGGAGGCCGGGGCCCGGGCCGCCCTCAGGCGTCCCGGCGTGCGGCCGCCCCGCCGCGGGCGCGGTAGGCCCGCATCTTGTGCCGTGCGCCGCACACGTCCATGTCGCACCAGAGACCGTTCGACGACGGTGCCCGGTCGTAGAAGACCCAGCGGCACTCCGGGGCCGCGCAGGCCTTGAGACGGGTGGCGTGACGCCCGGTCAGGCCGTGTGCCAGGAGGGCTTCGAGCACCGGGCGTACCACCTCCGCCACCGCACCGCCGGAGGCCGGCCGCAGGGCGAGCGTGCCGTCGGGGCGCACGGCGGGAGCACCCGCGACCGCGGCGATGAGCCGGTTGAGAGCGTCGACCGCCTCCGGTGAGGTCCGCTCGACCAGAAAGGCCCGCACGGTCTCCCGCGCCTCCGTGAGCGAGTCCAGCTCTCCCTGATCGGCCGGTGCCGGGAAACCGTGCGCGCCGAGCCACCGGGCAGCCGTCTCCGGCCGGGCGAGATCGTCCTCGTCGTGGAGGTGAGTGGCCGTGTTGCAGAAGTCCTCGACCAGTTCGAGTTCCGCGGGCGCAGGGTTCCGTCGCATGACCACCACTCTAACAAGGTTACCGACAATGCGCTGTAGCTGGTAACGTCGTGGTCCGGCAGGGGTCCCCCCTCCCAACCGCAGGCCAGGAGGCGCACCATGAACGGGAAGCTGACCAGGACGTTCGAGACTCCGGACGGGGCGGTCCGTTGGGACGTGCTGGGGGAGGGGGAGCCGGTGGTCCTGCTGCACGGCACCCCGTTCTCCTCGCTCATCTGGCGCGACATCGCCCCGGCCCTCGCCCGCGATCACCGCGTCCACCTCTGGGACCTGCTCGGGTTCGGACAGTCGGAGCAGCGCGACGGGCAGGACGTCGGCCCGGCGGCGCAGGCGAAGGTCTTCACCCGGCTCCTGGAGTACTGGGGGCTGGAGCGCCCGCGCGTGATCGCCCACGACATCGGCGGGGCCGTTGCCCTGCGGGCGCTGCTCCTGCACGGCGCGCGGTACGCGGACCTCACCCTGGTGGACGCGGTGGCCAGCGGGGAGTGGGGCACCGGGTTCTTCCGGCTCATCAGGGAGAACGCGCACGTCTTCGAGCAACTCCCCGGCTACGCCCACGAGGCGCTGGTCGAGAGCCATCTGCGTCACGCGACGCACACCGGCTACCGGGCGGACGTCCTGTCCGCCCATGTCGATCCGTGGCGCGGCGAGCGCGGCCGGGCCGCGTACTACCGCCAGTACCGGCAGGCCGAACAGGCCGCGACCGACGAGTTCCAGCACCTGCTGGGGGACGTTCCGGTGCCGACCCGGATCATCTGGGGGCGTGAGGACCGGTTCCTGCCGGCGCCCTTCGCCGAGCAGTTGCACGCGCTGATCCCGCACTCCGAACTGCACTGGATCGAGGGCGCGGGCCATACGGTGCAGGAGGACGCCCCCGCACAGCTGTTGGCCCTGCTGACCAGGGAATTCCGGCGGCCCGGCGCCGGGGTCTGACCACGCCCCGACGGGCGCCGCCCCGACGTGCGGTCCGCACACCTTCGTGACGCGGTCGTGCGCCCCCGTGCGGGCGGCCGCGCCCGACGGGCCTCAGGCGGGGGGCAGTTCGCCCGAGCCGCGGGGGATCAGCGTCGTCGGCAGTTCCACCCGCGCCGTGGCGTGGTCCGCCCCGTCGAGGCGGCGGAAGAGGTGCTCGGCGGCGGTCCTGCCGACCGCCGCGGCGTCCTGCGAGATCACGGTGATGCCGAGCAGGTCGGCCAGCTCGATGTCGTCGAACCCCACGAGCGCCACGGGCCGCTCCCGTTCCGCGATCACCCGGACCGCCGTCACCGTCACCCGGTTGTTGCCCGCGAACAGCGCGGTGACCGGCTCGGGTCCGGAGAGCATCCCCTCGGCGGCGGCCCGCACCCGCTCCGGCTCGGTGGAGCCGAGGGAGACCCAGCCGTCCTCGACGGTGATGCCCGCGTCCAGCATGGCGACGTGGTAGCCGCGCAGCCGCTCGGTGGCCGTGTGGATCCGCGGCTGGTCGCCGATGAACCCGATCCTGCGGTGGCCGTGCGCGATGAGGTGCGCCACGCCCTCCCTGGCCCCGCCGAAGCTGTCGGAGAGCACCATGTCGACGTCCACGTGGCCCGCCGGGCGGTCCACGAAGACCGTCGCGATGCCCGCCTTGATCTCCGGCTCCAGATAACGGTGGTCGTCGCCCGCGGGGATCACGATCAGACCGTCCACCCGGCGGGCGCACAGCGCCAGCACCAACTCCTGCTCCCGCTCCGGGTCCTCGGCGCTGGAACCGTTGATCAGCAGCGCGCCGTGTGCGCGGGCGACCTCCTCCACCGCGCGGCTCAGCGGACCGTAGAACGGGTCCGCCAGATCCTCCAGGACCAGTCCGATGGATGCCGTACGGCCCTTGCGCAGCACACGGGCGCTGTCGTTGCGTCGGAAGCCGAGCGCGTCGATCGCCTCCTGCACGCGGCGCTCGGTGTCCGGTGTGACGCCGGGCTCGCTGTTCACCACCCGGGAGACCGTCTTCAGGCCGACTCCGGCGCGGGCCGCCACGTCCTTCATGGTCGGCCGGTTGCCGTAGCGGGTCTCGGAATGACGGGCGGTCCGGTCCACGTGCGCTGTCCTGTCGTCGGATTACGGGCGGGGCTGCGGTGCTCCGGCCGGCGCCGAGCGGGGCCCGGTGGGGCGCCGCGGGGGTGATCGGAGGCTGTGGCGTCGAGCATAGGCCCTTGACAACGTTGTCAAGGGCATGGAGACTGTGCAGACTGTGGACGGAACCCGCAGGTCCCGCCCCTTCACTGATCCGGAGAGCACACACCGATGCATACCGACCTCGTCGCCGCGCTCGACATCGGCGGCACCAAGATCGCCGGCGCGCTGGTGGACGGCGACGGATCCCTCCTCGTGCGGGCGCAGCGGCCGACGCCCGCCCGGGAGGGCGCCGAGGAGGTCATGGGCGCCGTGGACCAGGTGCTGGGCGAGCTGATGGCCTCGCCGCTGTGGGGTCGCGCCGGCTCCGTCGGCATCGGCAGCGCCGGTCCGGTGGACGCCGCCGCCGGCACGGTCAGCCCGGTCAACGTCCCCGGCTGGCGGGACTTCCCGCTGGTGGAGCGCGTGCACAAGACGGCGGGCGGACTGTCGGTCGCCCTGGTCGGCGACGGGGTCGCGATGACGGCCGCCGAGCACTGGCTCGGCGCGGCCCGGGGCTACGACAACGCGCTGTGCCTTGTCGTGTCGACGGGCGTCGGCGGCGGCCTCGTCCTCGACGGTACCCCGCGGCCCGGCCCCTCGGGCAACGCCGGGCACATCGGCCACATCAGCGTCGACCTGGACGGCGACCTGTGCCCCTGCGGTGCGCGCGGCTGCGTCGAGGGCATCGCCAGCGGCCCCAACATCGCCCGCCGCGCGCTGGAGAACGGCTGGCGGCCCAGGCTCGACGGCGACGCGACAGCCGCCGCGGTGGCCGTCTCCGCCCGCGCCGGAGACCCGGTCGCCATCGCCTCCTACGAGCGTGCCGCCCAGGCGCTGGCGGCCGGCATCGCCGCCACCGCCACCCTGGCGGACCTCGACATCGCGGTGGTCGGCGGGGGAGTGGCCGGGGCCGGCGACGTGCTCTTCGTGCCGCTGCGCCGCAGCCTGCGCGACTACGCCACGCTCTCCTACCTCCGGCGGCTGACCGTGGCGCCCGCCGTGATGGGCAACGACGCGGGTCTGGTGGGGGCCGCGGCGGCGGCCATCGCGCTGCGCTAGGCCCTGGCGTCGAACTCCCGCCCGCCCTCCGGGCGACGACAGGAGTTCGGCGACAGGGCCCGGCGGACCCCGGCGACAGCTTCCAGGGGCGCCCGGTTCGTCAGGCCGGGCGCCCCCTGGGTCACGTTCCGAGCGCCCTGCCCGGCCCCCGATCGCTCCGGACGACCGCATCCGGTCAACGCCGTCGCCGCCGCGGGGTTTCCGCGGCAGGGTGTTGCGGGCAAGCCACAGGGGGCTACGGAAGAGGGGGAACCGTGATCGTCTGGATCAACGGTGCGTTCAGTGCGGGCAAGACCAGCGCCGCGAGCGAACTGATCGATCTGATCCCGAACAGCATGCTGTACGACCCGGAGGACACCGGCGCGGGGCTGCGCGGCCTGCTGCCGCAGAAGAGGCTCGCCGAGGTCGACGACTTCCAGGAGCTGCCGATCTGGCGGCGGCTCGTGGTGGACACGGCGGCGGCGCTGCTCGCCGAGGTGCCCGGGGTGCTGGTGGTGCCGATGACCCTGCTGCGGCAGGAGTACCGCGACGAGATCTTCGGAGGGCTCGCCTCCCGGCGCATTCCCGTGCTGCATGTGGCGCTCTCACCTGAGGAAACGATCCTGCGAAGCCGGATCGCGGGCCGCGAGGAGTTTCCCGGCGACGAGGAGCAGAGCGAGCGCGTGCGCCGGTGGGCGTACGAGCACATCGGCCCGTACCGCGACGCCCTCGACTGGATCGCCGAGGACGCGCACGTGGTCGACAACAGCGCCCTCACGCCCCGTGAGACGGCCGAGCGGATCGCGGACGCCCTGCGCACGGGGAACGCCGCGCCGTGCCCGATCGTCCAGAGCCCGGAGCCGACCGCCGAGACGGTGGCCGCCGGAGTGCTGCTCTTCGACGAGCGGGACCGGGTGCTGCTCGTCGACCCCACGTACAAACCGGGGTGGGAGTTCCCCGGCGGGGTGGTGGAGGCGGGCGAGGCTCCCGCGCAGGCCGGGATCCGTGAGGTCGCCGAGGAGATAGGCCTCCGCCTCGACCGGGTCCCCACCCTGCTGCTCGTCGACTGGGAGTCGCCCTGCCCGCCCGGCTACGGCGGGCTGCGCTTCCTCTTCGACGGCGGCCTGTTGCGCTCCGAGGACGCCGGCCGGCTGCTGCTGCCCGGCTCCGAGCTGCGCGGCTGGCGCTTCGTCACCGAGGAGGAGGCCGCGGGGATGCTGCCGCCCACCCGGTACGAGCGGCTGCGCTGGGCCCTGCGGGCGCGCGAGCGGTCGACCGTGCTGAACCTGGAGGCGGGGGTGCCGGTGGGCTGAGCGGGGCCCGTTGGCCGCTCACGCGCCGTTGGCCGCTCATCCCCGTCGGCCGCTCACGCGCCGTTCGCCGCCGCGTCCATCGCCGCGGCCGCGTTCTCGGTGAGCGGGTCGCCGTGACCGAAGCAGACGGTACGGGGTGCGAGCGCGGCCAGTCGCCGGAACGTGTTGGCCGCCCCGGCCCGGTCCACGTTGAACACGCCGAGCATCACACGCCGCTCCACGGAGGCGACGGTGTCCCCGGTGAACAGCACACCGTGGCGCGGCAGATGGAGCGCGATGGAGCCCGCCGTGTGACCGGGTGCGTGGACCACCCGTGCCCCGTCCCCGAACGGCAGCACCTCGCCGCCGGTTACCTCGCGGTCGACCCGGGTGGGCGGGGCGTCGGGGCACGTCAGCCCGTGCTCCCACAGCGGCAGTTCCCAGTCCAGCAGGTCCGGTTCCGGTACGGGCAGTTCGCCCCGTACCACCGGGGCGTCCAGCGCGTGGGCGATGATCTCGGCGCCGTGCCGGTCCGCCAGCTCCCGCGCGGCCCCGTAGTGGTCGCGGTGGCCATGGGTGATGACGATGCGCCGGATCCCGGCAGGGTCGAGGCCGAGCGTGCGGATCGCGTCCTCGATCGCGGCGGCCGACTCGACGTCACCCGCGTCGACCAGGGTCAGCTCCGTCCCGCCCGTCCCGCCCGTCCCGCCCGTCCCGCCCCTCCCGTCGTGCCAGAGGTAGGCCTGACCGATCCGGAAGCGGAACATGTGCAACTGGGGGAGTACCTCGACGAGATCCATGCGGCGAACGTACGCAGCGACGGACGTCCGCCGCACGGATCTACGCTTCGGGCGACTTCGCCGAGGGCGTAGGGCGGCCCGGGCCTCCCCCGAGGGCAGCCGTGGGCGGGGTCAGACCTTCTTCGACTCCGCGTAGTTCCGCAGGAACAGCGCCTCGGCGACCGACATCCGCTCCAGCTCCTCGGGCGAGACGCTCTCGTTCACCGCGTGGATCTGCGCCTCGGGCTCGCTCAGCCCGATCAGCAGGATCTCCGCCTGCGGGTAGAGGCCCGCCAGCGTGTTGCACAGCGGGATAGAGCCGCCCATCCCGGAGGACTGCATCTCCTGGCCCGGGTACGCGTCCCGCATCGCGTCCGCCATCGCCGTGTACGCCGGGCTGGTCATGTCCGCGCGGAACGGCTGGCCCTGGCCCACCTGTTCCACCCGCACCCGCGCACCCCAGGGGGCGCGGGACTCCAGGTGGGCGGTGAGCAGCTTCGTCGCCTCGGCGGCGTCCTGGCCCGGCGGCACCCGCAGACTGATCTGCGCCCGCGCGCTCGCCTGCACGGACGGCGTCGCGCCGACGACCGGCGGGCAGTCGATGCCGATGACGGTGACGGCCGGGCGGGCCCAGATCCGGTCCGCGACCGTGCCCGTGCCGATCAGCTCCACCCCGTCCAACACCTTCGCGTCCTGCCGGAACTCCGCCTCCGGGTACTGGAGCCCGTCCCAGTCCGCGTCGCCGGTCAGGCCGTCGACCGTGGTCGTCCCGTCCTCGGCGCGCAGCGAGGCCAGCAGCTGGATCATCGCGGCCAGCGCGTCCGGGGCCGCGCCGCCGAACTGCCCCGAGTGCAGGTTCCCCGCAAGGGTGTCCAACTGCACCCGCAGCATCGTCATCCCGCGCAGCGTCGCGGTGACCGTCGGCAGTCCGACCCGGAAGTTCCCGGTGTCGCCGATGACGATCGTGTCGGCGGCCAGCAGCTCCGGGTGCGCTTCCGCGTACCGCTCCAGACCACCGGTGCCCTGCTCCTCGGATCCCTCGGCGATCACCTTCACCGAGACCGGGACGCCGCCGTTCGCCTTGAGGGCGCGCAACGCCAGCAGGTGCATGATGAACCCGCCCTTGCAGTCGGCCGCGCCCCGGCCGAACCAGCGGCCGTCGCGCTCGGTCAGTTCGAACGGCGGGGAGATCCACGCCGACTCGTCCAGCGGCGGCTGCACGTCGTAGTGCGCGTAGAGCAGCACGGTCGGAGCCCCGGCCGGACCGGGCAGGAACCCGTAGACGGACTGCGTGCCGTCGGGGGTGTCCAGCAGGGCGACGTCCGTGAACCCCTCGGCGCGCAGGGCGTCGGCGACCCACCGTGCCGCGCCCTCGCACTCGCTCCTCGGGAACACCGCCGGGTCCGCCACCGACTGGAACGCCACCAGCTCGGCCAGCTCCTCCCGGGCGCGTGGCATCAGCGAGGCGACGGTCTCGGAAATCGGACGGGCGGTCATGGGCACGCTCCTCGTGGGTGCGACGTTAGGGATAGGGCGCGGTGTGTACGCGACCGTGTGCGACGCCGTCGGTGAGGCGACGCATGTACGACGAAATCATGGCCGATCCTCCCACAGGAGGGCTGGGCCGGAACGCGCCGTAGGATGCCGTGAGCAGCTTGGGGCCACTGGTCGGATCAGGAGCAGAAGCACATCGTGAGCAGCGAGAACGCAGACGCCGGACGTGAGCCGGAAGAGTCGCCCGTGTGGGATGTCGTCGTGGTCGGCGCCGGACCGGCCGGCGCATCGGCGGCGTACGCGGCAGCCGTGGCGGGCCGGAGAGTCCTGCTGCTGGAGAAAGCGGAACTGCCGCGCTACAAGACCTGCGGCGGGGGAATCATCGGTTTCTCGCGGGACTCCCTGCCGCCGGGGTTCGAACTGCCCCTGAAGGACCGCATCCATGCGGTCACCTTCTCGCTCAACGGCAAGCTGTCGCGCACCCGCCGCTCCCGGCGCATGCTCTTCGGGCTCATCAACCGCCCGGAGTTCGACGCCGGTCTGGTCGAGGAGGCGCAGAAGGCCGGAGCCGAACTGCGCACCGGGGCATCGGTGGTGCGGGTCGAGCAGCACGGTCCGGCCGTGCCCGACCGGCGGACGGTCGCCGTGGTGCTGGCCGGCGGCGAGACGGTGCTCGCCCGGGCGGTCGTCGGCGCGGACGGCAGCGCCGGCCGGATAGGAGCCCATGTCGGGGTGAAGCTCGACCAGGTCGACCTCGGCCTGGAGGCGGAGATCCCGGTCCCGGCCACCGTCGCGGAGGACTGGGCGGGCCGGGTGCTCATCGACTGGGGCCCGATGCCCGGCAGTTACGGCTGGGTGTTCCCCAAGGGGGACACCCTCACCGTGGGCGTCATCTCGGCGCGCGGCGACGGCGCGGGCACCAAGCGGTATCTGGAGGACTTCATCGCCCGCCTCGGCCTCGCCGGATTCGAGCCGGCCGTCTCCTCGGGCCATCTCACCCGCTGCCGCAGCGACGACTCGCCGCTCTCCCGCGGCCGGGTCGTGGTCTGCGGGGACGCCGCCGGACTGCTGGAGCCGTGGACCCGCGAGGGCATCTCCTTCGCGCTGCGCTCGGGCCGGCTCGCGGGGGAGTGGGCGGTCAGGATCGCCGAGTCGCACGACGCGGTGGACGCCCGCCGTCAGGCCCTCAACTACGCCTTCGCCATCAAGGCCGGTCTCGGCGTCGAGATGGGCGTCGGCCGCCGCCTGCTCAAGCTGTTCGAGCGCCGCCCGGGGATGCTGCACGCGGTGCTGACCGGCTTCCGCCCGGCGTGGAAGGCGTTCGCAGGGATCACCCGGGGGACGACGTCGCTGGCCGAGCTGGTCCGTACGCACCCGCTGGCGCAGCGGGCGCTGTCCGCGAGGGACCGCTGAGGTCCCACCGTGCTTCTCGGGGCGCCGCTCCGCCCGGCCGGGGCGGCGGCGCCCCGACGTCGTACGGGGCGGGTCAGCTCGCGACCGTGATGCGGAAGACGGGGTGGTCCGGGCAGGCCGCCAGCAGCTCGGCGTCGGTGGACTTCGCTGTGATCCCCTGGAAGTACTGGTTGACCTCCCAGCCCCACCGCTCCAGATAGGCCCGGATGATCCGGGCCTTCTGCGCGTCGTCGGCGATCTCCACGGCGGTGAAGCTGTTCACCTTGCGCCCCAGCCGCAGCTCCCCGCCGCCCGCGACGCGCATGTTGCGTACCCACTGCGAGTGTCCCCGGGCCGAGACGACGTACCGCTCGCCCTCGAAGGCGTGGGCGTTGACCGGGAGGCGCTGCCACTGTCCGCTCTTTCGCCCGCGCACCGACAGCTCGGCGGATCCCATCAGGCTGATACCGCGTCGGGCCAGCCATCCGACGATCCTGTTGAGACGTTCGGCGGAGGCGCTCGCCCGGAGGTAGTAGGGCTGCTGCGACATGGATGACTCCCGCGTTATTGGGAGAGCGGTGCTCTCGCTTGAGATCAGTGTGCACGGGGTGCGACTGCAAAGCAAGAGCACTGCTCTGGTTATTGGTCGGTGCTCCTTGCGCGTGGCAGACTGATCGCATGAGCACCATCCGAGGGGCCCGGGAACGCGCCCGCATCGAAGTGACCGCGGCCATCAAGGACGAGGCCAGGAAGCAGCTCGCGGAGGAGGGGGCGGCGAAGCTCTCGCTGCGCGCCGTGGCCCGCGAGCTGGGCATGGTCTCCTCCGCGCTCTACCGCTACTTCCCCAGCCGCGACGACCTGCTCACCGCAATGATCGTCGACGCGTTCGACGCGATCGGCGTGGTCGCGGAACGGGCGGCGGGGGAGCGGGCAGGGGCGCTCCCGCCCGCCGAACGCTGGATCGCGGTGGCCTGTGCCGTACGGGAGTGGGGGCTCACGCACCCTCATGAGTACGCCCTGATCTACGGTTCGCCCGTACCCGGCTACATCGCCCCGATGGACACGGTGGGGCCCGCGTCCCGCGTGGGCCTGGTCTTCATCGATATCGTCCGTGCCGCGTTCCGGGCCGGGGACCTCGCCGTGCCCGCCCTCGCCCCGGGCTTGCGTTCCGACGCGGAGCGGATGGCCGCCGAGTTCGCCCCGGACGTGCCTCCGGCCGCCGTGGCGGCCCTGGTCGCCGCCTGGGCCCAGCTGTTCGGCCTGATCTCCTTCGAGCTGTTCGGCCAGTTCAACCGGGTCGTCGAGGCGCGCGAGCCGCTGTTCCGGCAGGCCGCGGGCGACCTGGCCCGCTCGGTGGGCCTGCGCGCGGTCACGCCGTAGGTCGTGTCCGTAGGGCCGCCCTTCCCCGGCGGCGTACGCCCCACGGGGCATGGGGGATCACCCCGCACGGCCGACGCCCCCGCACCCGTCCGCCGTCCGGGGCCTCCCGGACGCCCGGGCCCGAGAGGTGGCCCGCCGGTGTGGCTGTCCGGCGCGCGTTCCGGGTCGGACTCGCGCTGCTCGACTCCGACCCGGGCCCGGACCGCGCTCACCACCCGGCGCCCATCAGGTGACCGCGGAGTCGTCCGTCCAGATCCGGGCCACCGAGCGGTCGCCGCGCAGCGTGACGGCGGTGAGCGGCAGCCGGTTCCAGAGGGTGAGGTAGAGCCCCTCCGCCGTACCGCTCAGCTCGCAGTCGAAGCCGTCGCCCGGCTGGGTCCCGGCCTCCGACCGCACGGCCCGGGGCGGATCCTGGGAGATCCGTACGGTCCAGGCCGCCTCCGTGTCCACGGCTCGCACCCGCAGCGTCCGGGGCTTCTTGGAACGCACCTTGCTCTTGGGCCGGGCGTGGAACCCGGTGAGGAGCTCGTCGATGCCGTCGACCGCTCGGTCCGCGGACACCGGGGTCAGCGGACCGCCGAGCGCCGACTCGGCGTCCACACGGTGCACGGTCGTCTCGTGGAGCTGGCGGCGGGACCAGAACGCCAGGGGCGAGGTGGCCGGCATGAAGGTCCAGCAGTCCAGGTCGGCGGGGGCTTCCTCCAGGGAGCTGACCAGATGGCGGTGCCCCTCGCGGAACCAGTCCAGGAGTGCGGCGCCGTCGAGGTCGGGTTCGCCGCCGTTCGGCTGGTAGGTGGTGTGGGCCTCGGTGACGAACGCCGCCGCCCAACGGTGCACCATGCCGGTGTGCCGCAGGAGATGACGTATCTGCCAGCCGGGACAGGTCGGGACCGATGCTCCCGGTCCGGCCCGCTCGGCGGCGGCCGCCAGCAGCCGCCCTTCCTCGGACAACGACGCGATGTGCTCGGCGATCTGCATGGCGGCGATTGTGCCAGGCCCCCTGTTCGGGCGTCAGACGCCCTGCGGGTGCGCGGAACCGGCCGCCCCGGCCCTGCGCACCAGGCGGACGAACCAGCCCAGGGCCAGCGACTGGACGAGGACCGAGACCACCAGGCCGAGCACCAGGAACCACCCGGGCCCGCCGGCCTCGGCGCCCGCCAGGGAGCCGCCGAGGAAGAACAGGAAGACGGTCGGGGCCGCGAGGAGGAACAGCCAGACGCCGGAGAACGAGGCGTCCTCGTGGGCGACGAACAGGGTGTCCGCGGCGACGAACAGCGTCGCCGCGAGCACCAGCGCGAGGTAGATCAGGGAAGCGGGGTTGCGGAAGGTCAGCCGGACCAGGGTGTTCAGGTGCGGGTGGTCGGTCAGGCGCTTCATGGTGTGCTCCCCTGCTTCTCGCTCTGCCTCTTGCTCGGTCGAGGCTTCCATCGTGGGCCGGGGGAGCGGTTCCTGCCTGAGTACGGCTACTCAATCGACCATGTGTGCGGGTGATCAGGTGTGCGCGTCCGTCGTCGCGTTGCGCGCTCCGTAGCCCAGGGCGGCGGCCGCCGCGGCCAGCAGGGCGACCGTCGTCAGGGCCAGCGGCAGCGAGAACCAGTCGGCGAGGAAGCCGATCGCGGGCGGGCCGAGCAGCATCCCGCCGTAGCCGAGCGTCGACGCCGCGGCGACTCCGCTCGGTCCCGCGAGTTCGCCCGCACGCCCCACCGCGACGGGGAAGATGTTGGCGAGCCCGAGGCCGGTGACCGCGAACCCGGCCAGCGCCAGCCAGGTGGTCGGCGCCAGTGAGCCCAGCAGCATTCCGGCCGACGCCGTTACGCCGCCGAGGACGAGGGTGCGGGTCTGGCCCAGCCGTTCCAGGAGCAGGGTCCCGGTCAGCCGGCCCGCCGTCATCGTCAGGGCGAACAGCGCGTAGCCGGCGGCGGCGAGCCCGGGGTGTGCGCCCAGGTCCTGTTCCAGGTGCAGCGCGCCCCAGTCGGCCAGCGCCCCTTCCCCGTACGCCGTGCACAGGGCGATCACGCCGAAGAGCACGACGACGCGGCGGGCCCGGGGCGACAGCCGCTGCTTCGGCGCTTCCCGGTCGACCGGCTGAGGAGCGGCGGGGGCCGGGCGGTGGCGCAGCAGGGCGGGCCCGGCGAACGCGGTGACGAGCAGGCCTGTCCCGGCCAGCAGGAAGAGGTGCGTGGACGCGGACAGGCCCCCCGCGACCAGCCCGCCGAGCCCGGCGCCGACCATGCCGCCCAGACTGAACGCCGCGTGGAAGCTCGGCATCACGGGCCGGCGCAGTTCGGCGACCAGGTCGACGGCGGCGCTGTTCATCGCCACGTTCATCCCGCCGTACGCCGCGCCGAACACCAGCAGCACGAGGCCGAGGGAGAGCGCCGAGTGGGTCTGGGCGGGCAGGGCGATGCTCAGGGGAAGCAGGACGCCGCAGACGACGGTGACGGCATGGCTGCCGTAACGGCGGCACAGTCGGCCGGTGAGCATCATGGTGATGACCGCCCCGGCGGAGACGCCGAGCAGGGCGAGGCCGAGGGTGGAGGCGGAGGCTCCGGTCTGCTGCTTGATGGCCGGGATACGGACCACCCAGCCGGCGAAGAGGAACCCGTCGAGGGCGAAGAACACGGTCAGCGCGGTACGGAGGCGGGCCGGCGAGGGTGGGGCGGTGTCTCCGCCGGGTCCCCCGGGTAGGGCCGTCCGCAGTTTGTTTAGTTGCGGCACAAACTCAGCATAGGGGCGCTCGGGCGACGGGCGCAACACCGCTGCACGCCGTACGTCGCGGGGGCCCGGCCGTGGCCGGTACCGGGTCCCCGGGCAGGCCCTGGGCGTCCGGGGCGCCTTCGGATCATGGGAGACTCGCCCCCATGAACGGCAAGGCGACCACCACCCGGACGAAGTTGGAGAGGGGCCGCAGCGCGCTCGGGCCCGCACTGGAACTGGTCCACACCGGACGCGCCCCCACCCGGGCCGTGCTCACCTCCGAACTCGGCGTCACCCGCGCCACCGCCGGGGCGGTCGCCGCGGAACTGGAGGCACTCGGGCTGATCCGGGTCGACTCCAGCCCCGGGTCGGCGGCCGGATCCCAGGGCCGCCCCTCGCACCGGCTGTCCGTCCTGGAGACCGGCCCCGTCGTCCTCGCCGCCCAAGTGCACGCCGACGGCTTCCGGGCCGCGCTCGTCGGGCTCGGCGGCCGGATCGTCGCCACCTCGCCGGGCTGCGTCGCGGTGATGGCCGACCCCGCGCAGGTCCTCGGCGAGGTCGTGGAAGCGGGGGCGGGGCTGCTGCGCGAGAGCGGGCTGCGCTGCGTCGGGGCCGGGCTCGCGGTGCCCTCCGCGGTCGCCGAGCCGGAGGGCACCGCCCTCAATCCGCTGCACATCGCGTGGCCCGCCGGCTCCCCGGTCCGCGACATCTTCGCCGCCTGCGTACGCGAAGCGGGCATCACCGGGCCCGCGTTCACCGGCAACGACGTCAACCTCACCGCGCTGGCCGAGCACCGGCACGGCGCGGGCCGCGGCGCCCAGCACCTCCTGTGCGTGGCCACCGGCCACCGGGGCGTCGGCGGGGCCCTCGTCCTCGACGGCCGCCTGCACAGCGGGAGTTCGGGTCTCGCGCTGGAGGTGGGGCATCTCACCGTGAACCCCGAGGGGCGGCCCTGCCACTGCGGCGGGCGCGGCTGCCTCGACGTGGAGACCGACCCGCTGGCCTTCCTCACCACCGCCCGCCGCGAACCGGGTCCCGAGGAGTCCCTCCTCAAGCAGGCCGGAAACCTGCTCCGTACGGAGTACGACGACCCCGCCGTGCGGCACGCCGCCGAGGCGCTGATCGACCGCCTGGGGCTGGGACTGGCCGGACTGGTCAACATCCTCAACCCGGACCGGATCATCCTCGGCGGGCTCCACCGCGACCTGCTGGAGGCGGACCCGGAGCGGCTGCGCGCCGTCGTCGCCGACCGGAGCCTGTGGGGGCGCAGCGGCAGCGTGCCGATCCTGCCGTGCACCCTGGCCCACAACAGCCTGGTGGGCGCCGCCGAACTGGCCTGGCAGCCGGTCCTCGACGACCCGCTCGCGGCGTTGGCCTGACGCCCGCAGGTCCCCGCCGTCGGCGCGTTCACCGCTGCCGCTCGAGCGGCGCGATCGGTGAGGACGCGCCGGGCCGCCCTGCCGCACGCCGTCGACCCGGCCCGGAGCGCTCCCTTTCAGCCGACCACGGCCGACCGGGCGGGCACCGCCACGAGGTCGTCGGGGGCGATGGTCACGGCCCCGAACGGCCCGTCGGTCATCGACCCGTAGACCGCGAGCGGTGGCAGGGTCGAGGCGCCGGTGGCCGCGGGCAGGGTGAACCAGACGGCCTTCCCGGCCGAGCCGATCGGCCGCACGCCCCAGCTCTCGCTGACGGCGGCGATCAGGGCCAGACCCCGGCCCGACGTGGCGAACGAGTCCGCCTCGTTCACCGTGGGCAGGCGCGGGTCGTGGTCGTGGACGGAGACCGTCAGACGGTCGAGCAGCAGCTCGATGTCGACGGTGCATGACTTGTCCGGCTGTGCGTGCCGGTGAACGTTGGTGAGAAGCTCGGTGACGCCCAGGGCCGCCTGGTCGATCAGAGGATCGAGATGCCAGTAGCGCAGTTGCGCCGAAATGATTCTGCGGACCTGACCGATCCGCGACGGCAGGGCCTGGAGCTCCACCGTGCAGTGCCTGCTTGGCTCGCTGATCACGGCTGCGACTCCCCGAAATAGGTCCGGAAGAAGAGAAGAAGAACGAACGGAGCCGGCGGACGACTGACTGCCGAATCCGCTCTGCTCTTGTCGTGTCTGCTCGTGTCGCGCGATCCGGTCCGTGGAGCGGATCACTCTGTCACCGAGGGTGCACCTTCAGTGACATGGGACCAGCGTGGCCCAGGGGATACAGCTCCGCAACTCGCGGCGGAGCCCGGCGGCCCGCGAACCGGCCCGCCGGACCCGAGCCGGTGGTCAGTCCCGGCGGCCGCGCGCGTGGCGCAGAGCCTCCAGGAAGCGCCGCAGCGGAGCCGCCCCGTCGCGCCTGCGGCTGCGCTGCCCCATCGTCAACCGGTAGCGCACCCCGTTCACCCGGGCGATGACGGAATCGGCCGCGATGAACCACCATTTGCGGGCGCTGACCGAGCCCACCGGGGCGCTGTCGATCTCCCGCCCGTTGCTTGTGAGCAGCGACAGCCGCCCGTCCTTCACCACCACCTGACCAGCCCTGGTCAGCGACCTGGTGAACCGCTCGATCCTGACCCCCGAAGCACTGAACTCGACGTCCGTCATGGCGGATTCGCCCCCCTTCGACACCACACCCTGCTGTGCAGTGTGCCCCGGCGCGGGCCGGATCGCCAGAGGGCCCGGCAGCACGACGGGCTCTCGCCCGCTCCGCCCGTCGCCGCCGCCCCCGCGGGCGGTGGTCAAAGGCAGCGCTATGGGCCATCAAAGTGACCGTTTGCGCAGGTGGGGTGCATATCGTGGAGGCGCCAGCATCGGACCGACGACCAACAGGAGCAGGCCCATGGACACCAGTGAGCACGCAGCCGGGCACGGGGCCAGGGCGACCGTGGACGTCGACCGCAGCGACCCGGAGTACCGGGCCTGGCTGAAGGAGGCCGTACGCAAGGTCCAGGCCGACGCGAACCGTTCCGCCGACACCCACCTGCTGCGCTTCCCGCTGCCCGAGGCATGGGGCATCGACCTCTACCTCAAGGACGAGTCGACGCACCCCACCGGCAGCCTCAAGCACCGCCTCGCCCGCTCGCTCTTCCTGTACGGGCTCTGCAACGGCTGGATCCGGCCCGACAGGCCGGTCATCGAGGCGTCCAGCGGTTCGACGGCCGTGTCGGAGGCGTACTTCGCCAAACTGATCGGCGTCCCGTTCATCGCCGTGATGCCGCGCACCACCAGCCCGGAGAAGACCCGGCTCATCGAATTCCACGGCGGGCGGTGCCACTTCGTGGACGACTCGCGCACCATGTACGAACAGTCCGCGGCCCTCGCCGCCGAGACCGGCGGGCACTACATGGACCAGTTCACCTACGCGGAGCGCGCCACCGACTGGCGCGGCAACAACAACATCGCGGAGTCGATCTACCAGCAGCTGCGCCTGGAGCGCTACCCGGAGCCCGCCTGGATCGTCGCCACCGCCGGGACCGGCGGCACCTCGGCGACCATCGCCCGCTACGTCCACTATCTCCAGCACGACACCCGCATCTGTGTGCCCGACCCGGAGAACTCCTGTTTCTTCGACGGCTGGACCAACCACGACCCGCTCGCCACGAGCGACCGCGGCTCGCGCATCGAGGGCATCGGCCGCCCGCGCATGGAGCCCAGCTTCGTGCCCGGCGCCATCGACCGCATGATGAAGGTGCCCGACGCCGCCAGCGTCGCCGCCGTCCGCGCCCTGGAGCGCGCCATCGGCCGCAAGGCGGGCGGGTCGACGGGCACCGGACTGTGGAGCGCGTTCAAGCTGATCGCCGAGATGGTGGAGCGGGGGGAGCACGGGAGCATCGTCACGCTGCTGTGCGACCCGGGCGACCGCTACCTGGACAAGTACTACTCTGACTCGTGGCTGGAGGAACAGGGCCTGGACATCGCCCCGTACACCGCCGCCATCGACGACTTCCTCGCCACCGGAGGCTGGCCCTGCTGAGGGCCGCGCCGGCCGCACGGCTCAGGGCGTCGTCGCCAGCCGCGCGTCCAGGCGGCGCACGGCGTCCCGGAAGGACCGGCCCACCCCCGCCCGCGCGAGGCTCAGCACCAGGCGGAACAGCCCCGTCCCGTCGGCGGCGAAGGTCCACTGCACCCGGGTACCGGACCCCTCGGGGGTGAGCCGCCACTCCTCCAACAGGGCACGGAGACCCGGCGCGTTGGACTCGTCGGCCCGGTAGGCGTAGCACGTGTCCGGTTCGGCGGCCACGATCGTCTCGCGGAACCGGACCCCGCCCCGCAGCCGTACCTCGCGGCCCGCCCCCTCATGGGTGGGCGTGGCCAGGGTGACGGCGGTGAACCAGGACGGCCACGACGCGACATCCTCGGCGAGCGCGCGGTACACCACACCCACGGGCGCGGACACCTCGGCGGCGAACACCAGACGAATCGGCGCGGAATCGACGAACTCCCGTCCCACGGTGCGGAGTAGGCGTGCCATCGCGTGCACCTCCCGGCGGTCTGCGGCGTGTTGGGCCGGGCACACCCTAGCGGCAGGACCGTCAGTTGTCTGTACCACTGCCGGCCGTCGACGCACGCCGTTTCTCCTCGGCCCCGGCAGCCTCGGCGATGTTGCGAGCCATCCCGCCGAACACCACCGAATGGAAGGGCCACACGCTCCACCAGTACACGTGGCCGAACAGCCCGCGCGGATGGAACAGGGCGCGCTGCCCGTACACCGTCCGGCCCCGGTCGTCGCGGCGCACCGACAGCTCCAGCCAGGCCAGGCCCGGCACCCGCATCTCGGCCCGCAGCCGCAGCAGTTCGCCCGGCAGGATCTCCTCCACCCGCCAGAAGTCCAGCGAGTCGCCCACCCGCAGCCGCTGGGCGTCCCGGCGGCCGCGCCGCAGCCCCACCCCGCCGACGAGCCGGTCGAGCCAGCCGCGCACCGCCCAGGCCAGGGGGAAGGAGTACCAGCCGTTCTCCCCGCCGATGCCCTCGATCACCCGCCACAGCGCGTCCGGCCCGACCGGCACGGTCAGCTCCCGGTCGTCGCGGTAGAGACTGCCGCCCGCCCAGTCCGGGTCGGTGGGCAGCGGGTCGCTCGGCGCGCCGGGCACCGAGGCGTTGGACCAGCGGGTGTCGACCCGTGCCTCCTGGATCCGCTTCAGGGCCAGACGCAACGCCCGGTCGAAGCCGATGGGCCCGTCCGGCGGATCGGGGACGTACTCCTTGATGTCGTGCTCCCGGCACACCACCTCGTGCCGCAGTGATTCCGTGAGCGGCCGGGCGATGGAGCTGGGCACCGGGGTGACCAGACCGACCCAGCGGCTGGAGAGCGTCGGGGTGAGGACCGGCACCGGCAGGATCAACCGTCGCCGCAGCCCCGCCACCCGGGCGTAGTGCTGCATCATGTCCCGGTACGTCATGACGTCCGGGCCCCCGATGTCGAAGGCCCGGTTCACCTCCTCGGGCAGCTTCGCGCTCCCCACCAGATACCGGACGACGTCCCGTACGGCCACCGGCTGGATCCGGGTCCGCACCCAGCTCGGGGTGATCATCAGCGGCAGCCGCTCGGTGAGATACCGCAGCATCTCGAACGAGGCGGACCCCGAGCCGATCACGATCGCCGCGCGCAGTACCGCCGTCGGCACCCCGGAGTCCAGCAGGATGTGCCCCACCTCGGCCCGTGAGCGCAGATGCGGCGACAGGTTCCGCTCCGGCACCCCGGCCGGGGTCAGCCCGCCCAGGTACACGATCCGGCGCACCCCGGCCGCCCGCGCCTGTTCGCCGAAGGCCCGGGCCGCCCTGCGATCGGTCTCCTCGAAGTCCGCGCCGGAACCGAGTGCGTGCACCAGGTAGTACGCCACATCGACGTCCCGCGCCGCCTCCGCCAGGGACGCGGCGTCGGTGACATCGCCGCGCACCACCTCGACCCGGTCGGCCCAGGGATAGTCGCGCAGCTTCTGCGGCGTTCTGGCGAGGGCGCGCACCCGGTATCCCGCATCGAGCAGAGCGGGCACCAGTCGGCCGCCGATGTAACCGGTCGCCCCGGTCACCAGAGCGCGCGGAGGCGAGCTGTCGGGGCCGGCGAGGCCGTCCGGGCCCTCGGCGGGCCTCAGGTCGTCGGAGCCGCGGTCAGAGGTGTCGTCAAGATCCGTCACCTGTCCGAGTGTGGCACCGGAGGGCCGGTACGACCGGTCGGGGGGCTCCGTACGGCGGCATCGACGCCATCGTTACGGCGACGTGTCCCGGGGCCCCGTGCCGGCTCAGCGCACTGCGGCCAGCGTTTCGCCCCCGCGCAGCGACCCCGTCAGCTCCACATCGGCGTCACGGGGCGCCCGCACGGCGAACGTCGGTCCGCCCGCCGCTCCCCGTACCGCCCCGGTAGCCTCGATCCGGGTCACCGCCCGGCTTCCCGCCGCCAGGACGTACCACCGGCCGGAGGCCGCCTTCCAGTGCGTGCCCGCCAGGACGTGCTGCCCGAACCTGCTGCACAGGGCCGTGTCGTCGCGGTCGGCGACCACCGCGGCCGGGTCCGTGGGCGAGGCCCCGGGGCCGAGGAACTGCACCAGCACCCGGCCGGGGCCCCGCCAGGTGTCGGCCCGGGTGCACAGCCAGCCCGCCGAGGCCCCGCCCTCGGGCAGCTTCTGCTCGGCGAAGGCCCAGTTGTTGACCGCCCGCACACCGGAGCCCGACAGGGTCCGCAGGGAACACGCCGTACGCGCCCAGGCGAGCAGCGCCTCGGTGCCCGTCGCCTCACGCGGCTGCCGGGCCGGCGCGCCCCGGCCGGGCTTCGGGGTGTACGTCAGATGCGCGGGAGCCAGGTCGCCCAGATCCGTCAGCAGGAAGGCGTGCTTCTCCACGATCCGCCCGGACGAACGCAGCTGGAGCACCGGCCAGGAGTCGCACGCGCCGCCCGCCGGGGGCCGGGGCACCGGGGCGGTGACCCCGTCCCGCCCGACCTCCAGCGGCTGCCCGGGGGTGTTCGGCGCGAGCAGGTCCCGGGTGCTCGACCCGGCGATCCAGGGGGCGAGCAGGAACCGCGCGCCGTCGCCCGTGCGGCTGACGACGACGGCCGCGCCCGTCGTCACGTCCGCGTCGTCCATCCGGGCGAAGTCGAGCGCAGCCCCGCCGGGCCCGGACAGCGGCTCCGCGTACCGCGCCACCCGGATCCCGCCGTCGTGGAACAGCACCACGGCCGCCCCGTCCACCTCACCCGCGAACAGCAGCCGGGGCGGCTGCGCGGGCGGGACCGCGACCGTGCCCGGCGTGGTGGACACCCGGACCGTGCCCGGCGGACCGGACCAGGCCCGCAGCGCCCGGCCCAGCAGCTCGCCGTCGCCCGTGCGCCCGCCCCGGGCGGGCCAGGCGGTGAAGTCGACGCGCGAGGTGTCCGCCCACCGCTCCGCCGACGCCCGCAGCAGCCCCGCCGGGTCGAGCGCCGGGGCCGCGGCGGCGGCCGGGTTCCGGCCGTCGCCCGTGGACCGCGTCCCCGCGTCGACGGAGACCGCCAGACCTCCCGCCACCACGCACAGCGCCGCGGCCACCGCCACCGCCCGCACCCGGTGCCTGCGCCGCAGCAGGTCGCTCGGGCGGGTCTGGACCGTGCACGGGTCGAACTCGCCGGACCTGAGCATCGCCCGCGCCCCGGCCCGGTCCGGCCTCCCCAGCCGGGCCGCCCGGCGCACCGCGTCCGCCGGATCCGCCACCGCCGCCCCGGCCAGCAGCTCCCGCGCCCCGGACTCGTCGAGTCCCTCCAGCAACTGCAGGGCGAACGCCGCCCGGACCGCCCCGGGCACCGCGGACAGGGCCCGGTCCAGGGCCAGTTCATCGACGCCGCCCGCCCGGGGAAAGAGCCGCAGCCCCCACACCACCGGCACGGCCGGACGCAGCGCGCCCGGAGCCGGGAGCCTTCCGGGCCACCAGCCTGGCCGCCGCTCGTGGGCCAGCGCCGCTCGCAGCACCCGCAGCCGCATCCACCCGTACGCGGCGCCCGAGGGGCCCTGTTCTGGCCCGGCGTCCTCCGGTGCGGACTCCGTGCCCTCCGGAGCGCCCGACCGGCGGGACTGTCCGGGAACGCGCGGGTTCCGCACGCGGCTCCCGGCAGGGGGCAGGGCCCGCTGGACGACGGCGTGCGCGGCCAGGACCCGGCGGTGCCGCCCGAGTGCCGGCGGGAGGACGACGTAGGCGAGCCGCACCAGGCGGGGATAGTGCTCCACGAGAGCGGCCTCGGCCTGCTGCACGCCCGTGCGGTCGGGGTGTACGTCGGTCCGCTGCTGCGGTTGATGGATCGGCATGAAATGGGTGCCTTCCGGGGCCGTGGCGGGGATGTCATACCGACAAACGAGTCAATCGTGTGACGGTCACATCACCCGTACCGCATCGGCCACCCGGTCGTTGGCGATCAATGCGGAGACGCTGGGACGAGCGGCTCCGGCCCGACGGTCCTACCGGTCGCCGGGGGAGGCGAGCAGGGCGTCCAGGACCTTGCCGAACATCCGCCGTCCGGTGGAGGCGAGCAGCGGATCACCCCACCGGGGCACCAGCCGCACCCGCAGTTCCTCGACCCAGACCACATGGGAACCGGAATCCGTGGGAAGCACGTCGATCGAGGCCCGGCCCAGCACCACCGACCCCCGCTTCTCCAGTCGGCAGACCCCGGCCCGGCCCCCGGCGGGAGGCGTCCACCGCACCACTTCCATCGGATCGTCGAACGCCAGCGGGCCCAGCCCCGTACGCGCCACGAAGACCGTCCCGAGCTGCGAGGGAAGTCCGGTCGGGACCGAGACCGCGGTCAACGGCACCTGCGCGCCGTGCCGTTCCCAGTCGGTCACCCGGCGCCAGGCCTCGGCTGCGGGGAGTGGGGAGAAGCGCTCGATCCGGAAGACGGCCACACCACGATCCTATGGGGTGTCCGGCAAACCCGCCGATCCGAACGGAATCCGGAGCGCCCGCCTCAGCCCTCGGTGGCGGGCGAGGCGTCGGCGGCCCCGGCGGGAGAGTCGCCCGCCACCAGCAGACCCGGCAGATGTTCCTCGATCTCCGCGCGCGTCCCTGGGGCCAGACCGGCGTCCGTGACGAACGTGTCGACCTCCTCCAGCGTCGCGAAGGAACTCAGGCCCACCGTGCCCCACTTGGTGTGATCGGCCACGACCACGATCCGGCGCGCCGCCCGGACGAAACGGCGATTGGTCTCCGCCTCCGCGAGGTTGGGCGTCGAGAGCCCCGCCTCCGCCGAGATCCCGTGCACGCCGAGAAACAGCACATCGAAGTGGAGGGAGTCGACGGCCCGGTCCGCGACCGGCCCGACCAACGAGTCCGATGGAGTGCGCACCCCGCCCGTCAGCACCACCGTCGCCGCCCCGGGGCGCGCCCCGCGCCCCCCGGCCGGACGCTGCGCGTCATGGAACACATCGGCCACCCGCACCGAGTTGGTCACCACCGTCAGATCCGGCACGTCCAGCAGATGCCGGGCCAGCGCGAAGGTCGTCGTCCCGCCCGAGAGCGCGATCGCGCTGCCGGGCACCGCCAGCGCCGCCGCCGCCCGCGCGATGTCCTCCTTGGCGCTCAGCTCCAGCGCCGACTTCGCCTCGAACCCGGGCTCGTGCGCACTCGCCTCGACGACCGGGACCGCGCCGCCGTGGACCTTCTCGATCACGCCCTGGCGGTCCAGCGCGTCCAGATCCCGGCGGATCGTCATGTCGGAGACGTTCAGCTTGCGGGTCAGCTCGTTGACCCGGACCCCACCGCGCCTGCGCACCTCGTCGAGGATCAGCGCACGTCGCTGCTCCGCGAGCAGGTTCTGATTCTCGCTCAACGCCGGGCCCGGTCCTTCCCTCTGCCGTACGGTCCGCAGCGGTCTGCGCGACACGCTCATCCTGCCACGCAGGCATGTCCGGCGTATCACCTGGGGAGATTCCGTGAGACCGCTTCACACGCCCGCCCCGCGCCCGGAATCCTCGGGACTTCGCGACCGGCGGGGTCACCACGCCGGCGCCCACGACGTCCCGGCCCCGCACCATCCGCTCCTGCGCACGTCTCCGTCGGCCGCGAGGCCGACGCGCCCGAGAGAGAGTCCCCCTTGGCCCCTGCCGCCCTGCCCCCGTCCCCGCCCGACTCCCCGCCCGCGCAGCACACCGGGGCCGCACTGGAACTGCTCGTCCACGGCGTCGGCGGCGCCACCCCGCAGGAGATGCTGGGCGATCCCCGTACCGTCCGCGTCACCGGGGACGAGACCGCGGCCGTGTACCGGCGCACCGAGGACGCCCACGGCGAGAAGTACCCCGAGCGCTATCGGGACGAGCCCGTCGCCGAGGCGTACTGCTGGTCCGGCCTCACCTCCGGCAACGGCTCCCGCGCCCTGTGGCTGCTGCTCCTGCCGTTCATGGTGGTCAACCTCGCCCACTGGATGCGCCCCACCGCCACCGGCCGCACCCGCGCGGTCCGGCTGTACGGCGTGCTGGTGCGGCTCGTCGCGCTCAGCCTCACCGTGCTGCTCACGGCGGCTGCCTGCGAAGTCGCCCTGGACCTGCTGGCCTGGCAGTGCGCGGGCGCCGATGCCTGCGCCGAACGCCGTTCCTGGCTCGGTTTCCTGTCGGCCCGGCAGGACGGCTGGTGGTCGCAGCCCGGCCGCCGCCTCGCCCTGGCCGCCGTCGTGCCCGCGGCCCTGGTGGGGCTCCTGTGGTACCTGTCCAACCGGACCTGGAGCGCGTACGAATCCCAACGCCCCCTGGATGAAGGGGACATCGACGCCCACGACCCCGAAGGGGGGCACGAGGCCCACGGCCCCGACACCCCCGCCCCGGACACCGACGGGACCCCGCGCCCGGCCGCCCCGATCCGCCCCGCGCTCGGCAGGCCCGGCTTCTGGTACGGCCGCCGCATCGTCGCCCGGCTCCGTGCCGCCCACACGGCGGCCGGATTCCTGACCGTCGCCGCGGCCGTCGCCGGCGCCGCCGCCCGACACGACCGGAGCCCCGAAGGATCAATTCCCCCGCTCCTCGGCGCGGCCGTCGAGGGCGGGATCGTCCTGTGCGCGCTCGTCGTCGTCCAGGTCGTCTGCAGCCGGGGCCGCAGCGAACGGACCCCCGACACCAAGCTGGACGCCGCCCTGATCACCTATCTGCCCGGCTCCGCGCTCGCCCTGCTCGCCCTCGCCGTCGTGTACGCCTCCTGGTCGCGCCCGGACTGGGAGTCCTCGGGCAGCCTGCCCGGCGAGACCGCTTTCCGGCTCCTCACCCTCGGCCAGGGTGTCCTCGTCGTCGGCCTCGCCCTGGTCGCCCGGGGCATCTTCCGGAGTAACCCCGAACCGCGCACCGTCCTGCACGGACTCGGCGGCCCCGCGGTCGCGATGCTCGCCTGCGCCCTCGGCGGCGTGATGACCGGGGGAGTGGCCCAGCGCGTCGCCGACTGGCTCGACGGTCCGGGGAGCCCGGGTATGGGCCACGGCACCGACATCGCCGGACCGCCCGTCCTGCTGAGCTGGCAGGCCTCCGTCATCCCGGTGCTCCTGCTGCTCCTGCTCGTCCCGGTCCTGGTGCTGATCGTCCGCACCACGCGCACCGCCCGCAGGCTGGGCCCGCTCATCGAGGCGGAGTACGCCCCCGAACCGCCGGACGAGGGCCGTACCCGCCGCATCGCCCGGATCCGCGCGACCGCCGCCCTCACCGACTCGGCGCCCTGGATCGTCGGCGTGGTCTCCGGGGCCACCCTGCTGCTCGGGGCGGGCGCGACCGTCGGCTCCTGGCGCAGTGACGAAGTGCCGGGCCGGGCCGCCGACGGGAGCTGGCCGCTCATCGAATCGTTCGCCGAGACCGCGCAGTCGACCGGCTCCTGGCTGATCGGCTTCGGCTTCGTCCTGTTCGTCGCCGGTGGCCGCCGCGCCTACAAGGACGCCTCGGCCCGCCGCACCATCGGCATCCTCTGGGACGTGGGCACCTTCTGGCCGCGCGCCGCCCACCCCTTCGCACCCCCGTGCTACGCCGAGCGCGCGGTTCCCGACCTCGCCTCCCGGATGTCCGCCTGGACGACGACCACGCCCCGGGGCCGGCTCGTCATCTCGGGCCACTCACAGGGCAGCGTGCTCGCCGCGTCCGCCGTCTGGCAACTGCCCGACGCGACCCGCCGCCGGGTCGCGCTGCTCACCTACGGCTCGCCCCTGGAGCGGCTGTACGGGCGGTGGTTCCCGGCCTACTTCGGCCCCGGACCGCTGCTCGGGCTGCACCGCTCGGTGCACTGCTGGCGCAATCTGTGGCGGCACACCGACCCGATCGGCGGCCCCGTCCGCATCTGCGCCGACCCCGACCCGGGCGTCGACCGGGGCCCCTTGAAGGACCCACTCGCCTACGGGCGGACCACGAAGCTCCCGCTGCCCGAACCGATCCTCGGGCACTCCGACTACCAGGCAGACCCGGTCTTCGCCGAGGAGCGTGCGGATCTCCTCGCGGAGCTGGGCCCCCTCGTCCCCCGGCAGGCGGAGGCAGGCCTTCAGAAAGGCAGCTCGGGGAGATCCTCCGGGTAGAGCAGGGTCAGGTCGTCCGTGCTCGTCTCGGCGAGCTGGGCGACCCGGCCCGCATGCCGCTCCACCATCGACTCGAAGGTCTGGCGGGCGGTGCGGCCGTTGCCGAAGGCGGGACCCTTGGGCAGCTGCGTGAAGTACTTCAGGAGCGCCTCCCCGGTGCCCTCCGCCAGGCTGTACTCGTGTTCCTCGGCCTGCTGCTCGACGATCCGCAGCAGCTCCTCGGGGAGGTAGTCATGGAAGGTGATGGTCCGCGAGAACCGCGAGGCCACCCCGGGGTTGACGGTGAGGAACCGCTCCATCTCGTGGGTGTAGCCCGCGACGATCACGACCACCGCGTCCCGGTGGTCCTCCATCAGCTTCACCAGCGTGTCGATGGCCTCCCGCCCGAAGTCCCGGCCGGAGTCCTCGGGCGAGAGGGCGTACGCCTCGTCGACGAACAGCACCCCGCCGCGCGCCCGGTCGAACGCCTCCTGGGTCCGGATCGCCGTCGAGCCGATGTGCTCGCCCACCAGGTCCACCCGGGACACCTCGACCAGATGTCCGCGCTCCAGCACCCCGAGCGAGGCCAGGATCTCCCCGTACAGCCGGGCGACCGTGGTCTTGCCGGTGCCGGGGGAGCCGGTGAAGACGAGGTGCCGGCGGACGGACGCGGCCTTGAGCCCGGCTTCCTGACGGCGGCGGCCCACCTCGATCATGTCGGTCAGCGCCCGCACCTCGCGCTTGACACTGTCCAGGCCCACCAGCGCGTCCAGTTCGCCGAGGACCGCCGAGGAGTCCCGGGCCGGCTCCACCGGGACGACCGGCTCCGGAGCGGGCTCGACCGCGCGCTGGCCGGGCAGCGCGCCCAGCAGACCGGGCGTCGACCGGGTCTCCGTCAGCACCGCGGGCGGCGGCGGGGCCGAAGCCGTACGCAGACCCCTCTCGTCGCTCGTGCAGTCCTTCGCCACCGGGCCGGCCGCGCCTGCGTCGCCCTCGGGGAACTCGTAACCGCCCCGGGCGCACCGCTCGGTGCGGCAGCGGGTGAGCGTGGTGCGGCAGCCGTCCATGACGTGGAAGCCGTAGCCCTCGCTGCCCGTCACCCGGCAGCTGTCGAAGGTGCCCCGGCCCTCGGCCGAGACGTAGAACCCCGCCTCGGCCGGCGAGGTGACCGTGCAGCGCTCGATGGTGGGGTCCGCGCCCTTGGTGACGATGACCCCGGTCTGCGCCGCGTCGATGGTGCAGTTGTTCAGCGTGCCGCCACTGCCGTGGTCGCGGAACCAGGCGCCCGTGGACGCCTCCCGGATCCGGCAGTCGTCCAGCTGGGCGGTGGCCCCGTCGCTCACGGAGACGGCGGTGTTGCGGATCTGGGAGAGGTCGCTGTCCACGACGTCGGCGCGCGACCCCCGGTCGAGGACGAAGAGGGCGTCGGGGACGTCGTGCACCCGGCAGGCGTCCAGTATCACCGTGGCGCCGTCGCTGACCCAGACCGCCGGGTAGTCGCCCGTACTGTCGTGGATCTCGCACTGGTTGGCGTCGACCCGGGTCCCGGGGTCCCAGACCGAGAGCCCGTTGCGGCCGAAGCGGCGGACGGTGGAGCGGGTCAGCGTGAGCACCGAACGCGACCGCAGGTCGATCGCGTTCTCCGGGATGTCGTGGATGTCGCAGTCGGCGAGGGTGAGCACCGCGTCGGTGTCCAGCGTGACGCCGTCCGCGGAGGTGCGGTGCACGGTGCAGTCGGTCAGGTGGGCCGAGGCACGGGCGGTGACCTGGATGCCGCTGCCCCTGATCTCGTACACCTCGCAGCCGAACGCCTCCAGGCCGCTGCCCTCGCCGGTGACGCCGATCCCCGCCCCGGACGCGTGGTGGATCCGGCAGCGTTCCAGGCGCGGATGCCCGCCGTCGCGGACCGAGACCCCGGACTGGCCCGCGGAGACGATCTCGCACTCCTCGAACACGCCGCCCGCACCGTCCAGCACGGCGATGCCGACCCCGGCCGGGTTGTCGACCGTGCAGCGCCGCACGGTGGGCCGGGCCGCGCCGCGCACCTCGATGCCCGCGGCCGACCGCGTCACGATCCGCAGGTCCGTCAGCTCCGCCGTGCCGTCCTCGACCAGCAGCGCCGGAGCCGCCGAGTCCTGGCCCTCGACATGGAGGTCCTGGATGACTGCGGAGGCACGCACGGTCAGCGGTACGCCGTCGACCGGCGCGATCCGCACGGAACCGACCGAACCCTCCGGCCCGCGCAGCGTCACCGCGCGGTGGACGACGAGGTTCTCCCGATAGGTCCCGGGCGCGACGGTGAGGACGTCGCCGTCGGCTGCCGCCTCCAGGGCCGCGGAGAGGGAGGCGTACTCGCCCGTGCGGCGGCGCCATCGCGATGTGCCGGTGTGCGTCACCTGGACCGTGCCCTGTGCCATGGCGTTGCTCTGCCCCCACCTCGTGCTGTGCGATGCCTCGGGTCCGTCCGTCGCCGGGGAGGCGGACGGGGTCGGACCACCGTAGCGCGCGTGAGGGGCGGGAGTTGACGAGTCCGCCCAGCGGAGCGATGTCCCCCCCGCCCGCTCCCGGCCGGGGGAGGCCGTGGTCAGCCGCCCTTACCGGCCCTGCCCCAGCCCGGACCGGCCGCGGCCCACTCCCGGTCCAGCCGTGCGTACCGCCGCCGCACCATGCGTCGCACGGTCAGCCGGCGGCCCGCCTCGACGCACGCGCCGGCGAGCAGGAACGTGCCGATGCCGCCCAGCACCGCGTGGGTCCGGGCGGTGCGCCCGTCCATCGGCGGCGGCACCGGGTGGCCCGTCGCGTCCGTCCAGATCCGCACCGGGGACCCCGGGCCGCCCGGCCGTGACGCGGTGGCCACCTTTCCGGTGCGCGGACTGCCGTCCGGGGCCTCCCAGGACGCCACCACCCAGGTGCGCGCGGCCCGTTCGACGCCACCCTCGGGATCACCGGCGAAACGTCCCCTCCCCGCCGGGCCCACCACCACCGCGTCGACGGGGTGACGCTCCTCGTGCTGAGCCCGCACCGACCGCTGGAGGGCGGCGTCGGCCACCGTCCCGCCGGCCCAGCCCGCGGCCGGGGCGCCGACCACGAGGAGCAGGAGCGCTCCGAGCGCCACCCATGCCTCGCGGCGGTCGGTGGCACGGCGCAGCGGACTGCCCCGCCCGCGCAGCAGTGCCCACAGCACCCACACGCCCGTCCCCCTGCCCCTTCTGTCGATCCGGTCGATCTATCCGTCGAGGACGTCGAGGATCCGGACGGGGTCCCCGACCCTGATCACTCCCGTCCCCTCGGGAATCAGATTCTGGCCGAAGACCAACTGCTTGCCGAACCGCCGGTGGCGGGCCAGCGTGAGCAGCGGCTCCCTGCCCCGCTCGGCGGTGCGCTGGTCGGTCGTCGTGATCACACAGCGGCCGCAGGGCTTGGCCACCGTGAAGGCGACCTCGCCGATGGCGATCCGCCGCCAGTGGTCCTCCGCCCACGCCTCGGTCTCCCCGATCACCACGTTGGGCCGGAAACGGTCCATCGGCAGCGGTCCCTCCTCGGGCCGGTCGCCCGCGGCGATCAGGGTGTTGAGCGCGTCGAGCGACGACGTGGTGGTCGCCAGCAGCGGGTAGCCGTCGGCGAGGGAGACCATGTCCCCGGGCCGGGCGAAGAGCGGGTCGACGGGCCTGCGGTGCGACGGGTCGTCGAGATGCACGAGCCGGACCTCCGCGCCGAGGACCGCGCTCAGCCAGTCATGGGCGTCGCCCGGCGCCTCCTCCACCACCACGGTGTCCCGGTGCAGCTCCACGGTGATCATGCGGCCGGGGTCCGGTCCCTCGACGCGCTGGGGCGGAAAGCCCGGCGCGGACAGGAGCACGCCGCCGCCCGGCAGCGGCTCGGCCGAGATCCGGGCCATGGACGGCTGCTGACGTTGTGTGACGGCCCTGCCCGCCTTGTCGACCAGCATCCAGCGGCGGTCGCCGTCGAGTCCCCATGGCTCGACGGCGACCATGTCGCAGGCGCGGGCGGCAAGCGACTTGACCGGATGGACGTGGGCTGAACGGAGCACGGGAAAGCTCATGCACCCATCCTGCCAGCAACCTCTGACCCCGTACGCGTGGATTCCCGGGCATCAACTGGCACCCGTATGTCCTGGATGGGGCTGGTGTCCGGTGCGTCCCCCGGCGCACCTCGTCGCACGGAGTCGCGGGTTCAGTACCCCCGGCTCTGGTACGGGCGGTTGTACGGGTCCTCGTACGGCGACTGCGCCGGCGCGGGCCGCGGCGAGGCCGGGCGCATCGACTCGTACCCGGTGCCGGGCGCGGGCCGCGGCTGCTGCGGGTAGCCGCGGACCGTCGACGGCTGCTGCGGGATGTACGGCGCGGGCGCGTGCTGCAACTGGGCGGGCTGCATCGGCGACTGCTGCGCCGGAGCCTGCTGGTACTGCGGCATCGACTGCTGCTGCGGGTAGCCGTAACCGGTCTGCTGCGACGGGGCCGCGGGCAGGGCGGGCAGCGCCGACGGCAGGGCCGGCAGGTAGCTGTTGCCGGTGTCATAGGCGGCCGGAACCCGGATGGGGGCGATCTGAGGGGTTCCCCGCTCCGCGACCAAGGAGTCGTAGATCGGAGTGTCGGGGAACGACGCGGCGTAGTAGCCGCCGCCGAAGGTGGAGCGGGGGGACGTCATGCCACCTAAGTTAAGCCCACAATGCGCTGTAGGGGGAGTCCCCATCTTTGGGTTATCCGTTTTACGCTGGTTCTGTGCGGCCGACCCGCCAAAGCATCGTTAAAGATTTCGTTAACGGGAGGGACCTTTCCGCTGGTGGGCGAGGGCTTCGGCCCCCCGCTCCCGACCGTGAAGGGGAACGGCGCCGAAGCATCCGGGAGGCAGGCGAATAGCGTTTGGCCAAAGCGCGATGCGTACGGTTCGACGTCACGGAGATCGTCCGCCGGCCCGAAAGGCCCTGCCTTCCGTCAACCCACGTAAGGCTTTTGGCACCGCCCTCACCCGCCCGGCTCGGTGGTACCTGCCGTGCGCGGTGCGCGGCGAGGGGATCGGCCGGCCACCGGCAGCACCAACAGGGCGGCCAATCCGCCCATCAGGGCCAGGGCCGGGTAGCCGTCCCACGCGACGACCAGGCCGGACGCCAGGCTCCCGGCCGCTCCGGCCGCCGCGAGCCCCACGTCCACCAGCCCCTGGGTGGAGGCGCGCCGGTCCGGGGGCAGGGCGTCGGTGACGATCGCGGTGCCGCTGATCAGCCCGAAGTTCCAGCCCAGGCCGAGGAGTACGAGAGCGGCGCCGAGGGCGGGCGTCGAGCCCGCGGGCGACAGGGCGGCCAGTGCCCCGGCCGCCAGCAGCAGCGGCCCGGACGCGCAGGCGACCCGTCGTCCGCCGATCCGGTCGACGAGCAGCCCGGTGAGCGGGGAGGGCAGGAACATCGCTCCGACGTGCAGGGAGATCACGAGCCCGGCTGCCTGGGCGCTATGACCGTGCGCCAGCATGTGCACCGGCGTCATCGTCATGATCCCGATCATCACGACTTGGGCCAGGATCATCACGGTGGTGCCGACGGCGACGTCGTGACGCCCGGCGGGCGCCGCGGCCCCGGCGCGGGGCCCGTCCGTGCGCGCGTCACCCTCCTCGCCGGTGTCAGCGCCCTCGCCCGGGGCGCCCGCCGCCCGGACGGCCAGCTCCTGGGCGAGCCGGAGCGGATCGGGCCGCAGCAGGCAGGCGAGGACGACCGCGGTGGCGGCGAACGCCGCGGCCGCCAGCAGGAAGGGCCCGGCGAGACGCGGCACGCCCCAGGCGTGCGCGAACTCGCCGGCCGGCGTCACCAGCATGGGCCCGGTCACCGCGCCCAGGGTGGTGGCGAAGAGCACCGCGCTCACGGCCCGTCCGCGCCGGGCCGGGGAGGCCAGGTCCGCGCCGGCGTAGCGCGCCATGAGGCCGGTCGCCGTACCCATTCCGTAGACCACGAGGGCCGGGAAGAGCAGCGCCACGCTGTCGGTGGCGGCGGCCACCACGACGCCGACGCTGCCGAGCGCCCCGGTCGCGTAGCCCAGTGCCAGTCCGGGGCGGCGGCCCCAGCGGGCGCAGAGCCGGCCGATGCCGAGCGCGCCGAGTGCGGCCCCCGCGGTGAAGAGCGCGCTCGGTACTCCCGCGAGGCCGGTGGAGCCGAGCATCTCCTCGGCGAGCAGGGCTCCGACGGTTATCCCCGCGGTGAGACCGGCGCCGCTCATGATCTGGGCCAGTACCAGCACGGCCAGAATGCGCCGCTGTTCCGGAATCTCACCCGTGGCGACCGGATGTCCGCTGCGAGTCGACAAGGGAGAGCTTCCGATCGTCAGGCGGGCGAGGACATTGTCACTCAGGCAACGGCCATGGGTTTCAGCTCCGCGATGTCCGTGAGGGAAACGCCCAGCTGTTCATGGAGGAACCGGACCATGGTCCAGTGCGGCAGCGCGCCTTCGTCGAACGGCCCGAATTCCTGGCAGTAGAGGGGGATCCAGCGCAATGCCTCTTCCAATGCCTGTTCGCGTCCCGGCTCTTCCTGGTAGTCCTCGTAGGCGATGCTGCGGTGGTTGACGAAGAACCGCCCGGGAAGCCGTTCTTCGCACAGCGTGCGATATTCGCGGGTCTGCAGGATGAGGTAGTGCCATATCTCGTCGATGTCCTGTTCGACAGGCAGGAAAAGCCCGGCGAGCCGGTCCCGGTACCGGGAGACGAGGTAGAGGTACCGCAGACATTCGGTGACCTGACGTTCCACGAAGTCCTGGGGTATGTCCGGCGCCTTGTCGCAGAAATGCCGTACCACCTCGGTGTGCAGCGCGTCTCCGAGAATACGCTTCAGGTCGTCGGCGGAGAGTGTCTGTCCGCTGGTCATGGCACTCCGTTTCTGAGGGGGAGAGGTGGCGGTGCGTCAGGTGCCGGTGATGAGCCAGGCGTACTTGCCGGAGCGCCCGATGGGGATATGGGTGCGGTGTTCGATCCGGCAGTTCCGTCCGGTCAGTTGGGCGACGGCCTGCCGCAACGCGGCGCCCTCGGCGGCTCCGAGGGGTTCGTCGGTGAACGTCGTGTACGACAGGGTGGCGTCGGCGTCGCCTTGGAGGTGCAGTTGGTGCAGGAAGATCCGGGGGAAGCGTCTGCGACATGCCGGTCGAGGTCGCCCTGGGCGACCGGGCCGTTCGGTGTGCTCAGCAATTCCTTCTGACGGCCGCAGAACTGGGTGATCGCCGCGGGGTCCGGCGAGCCGTCCAGGGTGCGCACACAGTCGCCCGACCGGTAGCGGACGAGCGGCATGTAGGGATTGCGCACACTGGTGACGATGAGCTGGTGGATCGTGCTTCCGGGGACCACCGGCAGGAGCTCGACGCTCATCCCGGCCAGGTGGGGCCAGTACCGGCCCTCCCGGTCGCTGTAGTAGAGGTAGCCCAACTCCGTACTGCCGAACAGGTCGATGACCGGGCAGTCGAAGCGTCGGTGCAGGAACCGCCGTACGTTCACCGGGGTGTACTCGTAGGCGGTGATGACGCTGGCCGGCGCGGGGAACGCGTCCAGCAGGCCCCAGGCCTCCGCCTTGCGCACCAGGTGCGCCAAGTGGTAGCCGGAGCAGTCGAGGTGGTACCGGCCCTCCGGGTGTGTGCTCCGGGCCAGGTCGATCTCGCGGAGCATCCGCAGTACGTCCTTGCGGACCCACTGCGCCGGATCCAGCCGCAGGTTGAGGTAGCAGGTGCGCTCGTCGAGCCAGCGGTCGGCCAGGATGGGTATTCCCTTGTGCTCCACGCCGCGGCGGGCGGCGTTGACCCGCGCCACGTGTTCCGTCGCGAGCACCGTGGTGAGGGAGACCCGGCGGCAGCCCGACTCCCACGTCTCGCCGATGTCGGGGTGGTTCCGCCACAACTCGTAGTAGGAGCGGAGCAGGAAGTACGGAGGCCGGATGATCTGCATCCGGGCGTGGTTGGTGCCCGTGGACAGGACGAACTCCGCCTCGCCGTTCTCCAGCGCCGCCGCCAGCCGCGGCGTCATCCAGTTGGCGGGGAACCCGCGGGCGATCTCCGGTTTGTCGAGCAGGGGGAAGTGGCCCTTCGCCAGGGACTCCTGGTAGATCGGTATGTCGCGAATGTGCTCTATGACATCGCTGGTCGGCTGGCCCTTCATTAATTCCTTCTCATGTTTCGCATAGCTGAAGAAATACGGGCTACGAGGGAGACGGAGTCGAGACGCCCGGGAACATGCTGTGGTGGGGGAGGAATCTTTCGCAGAGCTGATCCCGGGTCGCCCCGGCCGATCAGGAGATACAGCCGGCCTTCGGTGCGGCGCTGATACACCCGTTCTTGGGTGCCGCGCTGATGCAGCCGTTCTTCGCGGCCTGCTGGGCCGAGTTGGCGGCGAGCCAATTCTGCCAGACGTGGTCCTGGGCCATCTTCTGGATCAGGTGTTCCATGAGGTCCTCCGGTGATAGTGCGGAAGGTACTCCCTGAGACGGGCCGACGGTGAATGGATTTCTCCTCGGCCTGCCCGCTGAATGTAAAAGCGCGGTTGCGCAACTGTCAATGAATGGCAATGTCGAACCATGGGGAAGCAGCCCCATTCAGGACCGGTTTGGCGTGATTCCGCTCTGCGGGGTGTCGCGTCGGCGCCGGCTCGGGTCGCGGCTCGCGCACCCGGCCGCATCATCCGCGGAGCCCCAGATGGAAGCGGGTCGCCCGGCTCGCCCGGGGGCGCCGACGCGGCGACGGACGTGTCGACGGCCACCGAAGATGAGAATGTTTTCCTCATGTCCGTCCCCGGGACCCCGCGAAGGCAGACTGGTCCGATGCTGTGGCGTGGGGTGGGGTCGGTATTGGCAGGATGTGGGGCAGGAACAGTAGTGTTACTGGTCGTATGGATATGGCCCGGGCAGAAGGTGCCGCCCTCCATGGGGCCCGTGGTCGTCGTGCCCTTCCTGCACGTCCCCACGCCTCCGGCCGCCGCACCGACCGTCCCCGGCCGCACCGCCGTGTCCCCGACACCGTCCCCCGCCACGCCCGCGCCGTCCGGCTCCTGTTCGGGCGGCCGGGCCGTGTCGCCCCAGCCGCCGCCCGAGTCCGACGACAGGAGCACCGACTCCCCTGGGCTCCCCGGAGGCCGCGGGGCCGAGGGAGCGTCACGGACCACCGGTGACGACGAGAAGGCCTCACGTGTCCCCAGGGGCGACGCGGAGGACGCAGAGGACGCAGAGGACGAGCTCGACGACGAGAACGAGGAAGCATCACACGGCAATCGGGGGGATGCGGACGACGAGTGGGACGACTGATGCTCAGGCGCCCGACCAGCGCCCGGTCCCGGATCGTCGGCTGGATGCTCCTGCTTCTCAGCGCTGCCCTGGCCGTGCCCACCTTCGGGATCACGATCGTCTGGCAGGCGGAACTGGACCGGCAGGTCGACGCGCAACTCCTGGCCGACGCCGACAAGCTACGCGCGTTCTCCCGATCCTCACGCGACGCGTACCCCGGTGAGCGCTTCACTACGGCCGCCTCGCTGCTGACGGCGTTCATGGCGGTCCACCGGCCCGAGCGCAACGGCGCCTTCTTCAGCGTCGTGAACGGACGGGCGGACCGCCGCAACCCGGGCCAGGTCCCGGCTCGTCTGGACCAGCAACCGGAGGTCGTGGCCCTGATGGCGCGGACGGCCGACACCCGTATCCGGTCGCTGGACACCTCGGCCGGAAAGGTCCGTTACGGTGTCGTCCCGGTACAGATGGCGGGCGACCACACCGACACCCGGCTCGTACTGGTCTTCTTCCGGGACCTGGAACTGCGGCAGGAACGCCATATGGCGCGGCTGCTGCTGGCATCGGGATCCTTCGCCCTGGTGGTCGCGGGACTGGCCAGCTGGCTGGTCGCGGGCCGGGTGCTGGCTCCGATCCGACTGGTCAGGCAGACCGCCGAGCGGATCAGCGAGACGGACCTGACCCAGCGGCTGCCGGTGCGGGGCAAGGACGACGTGGCGGAACTGGCCGAGACGTTCAACCACATGCTCGACCGCCTGTCGGGCGCCTTCACCGCGCAACGCCAGTTCCTGGACGAGGTGGCGCACGAACTGCGGACCCCCATCACGGTCCTGCGCGGACATCTGGAGCTGATGGATGAGGACCCCGACAGCCAACGCGGCCAGACCCGCGCCCTGCTCTTCGACGAACTCGACCGGATGCGGCGGATCGTGGAGGACCTGCTGCTCCTGGCCCGGGCCGAGCGCCCCGACTTCCTCAGCCTCGGCCAGACCAGTCTGACCGACCTGGTGGTCGACACGGCCGCCAAGGCCCAGGCGCTGGGGCGCAGGCGGTGGACGGTGGCCGAGGTCGCCGACGTCAGCGTGCACCTGGACGAGCAGCGGGTCACCCAGGCCCTGATGCAGCTCGCGGCCAACGCGGTCAGTCACACCGGGGAAGGGGACGCCATCGAGATCGGGTCACGCCTGTGGCGCGGCAGAGTACTGCTGTGGATCGCGGACACCGGCCCCGGCGTGGCCCCGGAGGACCGCGAACGGATCTTCCAGTGCTTCTATCAGGGGGGCAACGCGGTTCCCGGCAGGGCCGCTCCCGGCATCGGACTGGGCCTCGCGCTGGTCCGCGAGATCGCCCAGGCACACGACGGCGTCGCCCACGTCGAGGAGGCATCCGGGGGCGGCGCGAGATTCGTCATCGACCTTCCCGCACTGCAGCCCACGACGGAAGGAACCCATGGTGAGCAGAATCTTGATAGCCGAGGACGAGGAAAGAATCGCTGCCTTCGTCGAAAAAGGCCTGCGCCGTAGCGGGTACGTCACCCGGGTCGTCGCCGACGGAGGCTCCGCCTACGAGCACGCCCGCGGCCGGGACTTCGACCTCCTGATCCTCGACCTCGGACTGCCCGGCGACGACGGGCTGACGGTGCTGCGCAAGCTGCGCAAGGCGCGCATCTCCCTGCCCGTCGTCATCCTCACCGCCCGCGACAGCGTGAGCGACATCGTGGCCGGACTGGAGAGCGGCGCCGACGACTACATGGTCAAACCCTTCGCCTTCGACGAGTTACTCGCCCGCGTACGACTGCGCCTGCGCCGCGAGGAGCCGGCGGAGAACTTTCTGCTGCGGGTGGGCGATCTGATCCTCGACCTCCGCACCCGCCGGGCCCAGGTGGGCGAGCGCGTCTCCGATCTGTCCGCCCGGGAGTTCGCCCTCGCCGAGATCCTGATGCGCAACCCCGACCGGGTGCTTTCCCGCGAGCAACTGCTCAGCCAGGTATGGGGGTTCGACTACGACCCCGGTTCGAACATCGTCGACGTCTACATCCGCTATCTGCGGCGCAAGATCGGCGCGGACCGGGTCCAGACCGTGCGGGGCGTCGGCTACCGGCTCCGGGCCTGAGAACCGGGGCGGGCGGCGTTCGCCCGGCGGCGGACGTCCGCCGGACCCCATGAGAACAGTCTCACCGCTGTCTCACCGCCACCTCATCGCCCGCCCCGAGAATCCTCGTTACGGGTCATCGGTGACGCGAGGCCCGTGAGCGGCGCAGACGGTCGCCGCGGCCCCGCCCGGAAACAGGGCGCCGCCGCCACACCGGACCAGCAGACACGGAGGCGAACCCCCCGCCTGCCCTGCGACGCGAGCACCCGCACCTGATCCCCCGTGGTACCCGGGCCACCCGTGTGCCACGAAGGCCCGGTTGTGGGCGGGGTGAGATCCCGCCCCGCGTGAAGAGCCACACGCCACTTCCGTATGGAGGACACTCCTGTGCGACAACTCATCGAACACGCCCGCACCTTTTCCGCCCGCTGTGGCGGAGCAGGCCGTGAACTCAAGGAGTTCGAGGCCGGCCAGCGGCCCTCCACGATGTTCATCACCTGCTCCGACTCCCGGGTGGTCCCCACCCTGCTGACCGACTCCGGCCCCGGCGAGCTCTTCGAGATGCGCACGGCCGGAAACATCGTCCCGCCCTACGATCCGGACGCGCCCACCAGCGAGATGGCGACGATCGAGTACGCCGTCTGCGTGCTGGAGGTGTCCGACATCATCCTCTGCGGGCACTCTCACTGCGGCGCCGTCGGAGCCCTGGCCAGGGGCGACGACCTGCGGACCCTGCCGGCGGTACGCGGCTGGCTCGGCAAATGCGCCCCGACGGCCGGTCCTCGGGTCCCCGACGAGTTCGGCCCCGACTGCGAACAGCCGGTACAGCGCCACGCGGTGGCGCAACTGGACGCGTTGCGCGACTACCCGTGCGTGAGCCGCGCCGTGCGCGAAGGCCGGCTCGGGCTGCACGCCTGGTACTACGAGGTCCACACCGGCGCCGTGCAGGCCCACCGGCCCTCCACCGGAACCTTCTCCTCCCTGTGACAGCGACCCACCGGTGAACACGCGGGCCGCTCCCGCCGCCACCTGCTGTCTCCCCCCACTCCTCTAGGAGCTGAAGCTCTCATGTCGTCTCCACAACTCCGGTTACGCCCGGACGTCCTGTCCCGCGACGTCCTCGCCTCGATCGTGGTGTTCCTCGTCGCCGTGCCCCTGTGCGTCGGCATCGCGGTCGCCTCCGGTGTCCCCGCCGAACTGGGCCTGGTCACCGGCATCGTCGGCGGGCTGATCGCCGGCGCGATGCCGGGCAGCTCGCTCCAGGTCAGCGGCCCGGCCGCCGGGCTCACCGTCCTGGTGTACGAGGCGGTCACCACCCACGGCGTCGCGGCGCTCGGCGTCCTCGTCCTGTCCACGGGGCTCCTCCAGGTCGGGCTCGGCCTCGTCGGTTTCGGCCGGTGGTTCCGCGCCATATCGACCGCCGTCGTCCACGGCATGCTCGCGGGCATCGGCCTCGTCCTGATCGGCAGCCAGCTCTACGCCATGGCCGGGGCCAACGCCCCGGGGAACGGTCTCGACAACCTGGCCGGGCTGCCGGAACTGTTCACGCGGATCACGGGAGCCGCGGCGATCTCCTCCACCGCGATCGGCGTCGGCACCATCGTCGTACTGATCCTCTGGAAGCGGCTTCCCGGACGCCTGCCCCAGGTGCTCCCCGGCCCGCTGGTGGCCGTGGGGCTGGCCACCGCCGCGGTGGCCGTGTTCAACCTGCCCGTCGCTCCCATCAAGGTGCAGGGGCTGATCGACTCACTCCGGCTGACGAGCCTGGACGACTTCGGCCTCCTGGCCGACGTCAGTCTCCTCGGCGTCATCCTCGCCTTCACGCTCATCGCCTCGGCCGAATCCCTCTTCAGCGCCGCCGCCGTGGACCGGATGCACGACGGGCCGCGCACCCAGTACAACAAGGAACTCGTCGCCCAGGGGACGGGCAACACCATCTGCGGCCTCGTCGGCGCGCTGCCCATGACCGCCGTCATCGTGCGCAGTGCAGCCAACGTGCAGGCAGGTGCGCTTACCAAAGCCTCGCGGATCATGCACGGAGCGTGGCTGCTGCTGTTCGCGGCCCTGTTCCCCGCCGTACTCGGTCTGATCCCCGTGGCCGCCCTCGCCGGGATCCTCGTCCACGCCGGCGCGAAGCTCATCCCCGTCGCGACCTTCCGCCCGCTCTGGCGTGAACACCGGGGCGAGGCCGTGGTCCTGGTGGTGACCGCCCTGGCGATCGTCCTCACGGACATGTTCATGGGCGTGCTGCTCGGCATCGGGCTGGCCGTGATCAAGACGGCCTGGGAGACCTCCGCGGTCCGCCTCGACATCGACGAGCAGGACGACCGCACCACGGTCTCCCTCAGCGGCAGTGCCACCTTCCTGCGCCTGCCGCTGATCCTCGACACCCTGGAGGCCCTGCCGAAGGACCGGCCGGTGAAGCTCGACCTCTCCCGGCTCCGCCACCTGGACCACGCCTGCCGCACCGCCCTGGAGGCGTGGACCGCGCACAGCGGCGCCGTCCAGGGCTCCGACCCGGCGCCGGACGACACGCCGCGCGAGGCCGCTCTCGCCGGCGCCGCTCCGGACGGTGAAGGCCCTCCGCGCAACGAGAGGCCCTAACTCCGTACGCCGGAACCCAGACGCGTGTCCGGCGGACCTTGACCGGGTCCGCCGGACACGCTCTCGTCCGCCACGGTCCATGCGCCCGGAGGCTTTCCCCCACAGGCCGTTAGGTTGTGGGGGGAAAGCCTGCGGGCAGCCGGATTCGTGATGGGGGCGAGCATAACCATGCAAAAGGGAAGCAACGTCGCGGTGCCGGCCGGCACGGTGCGCGTCGAACTGGGCCGGCACGCCGCGGCGGGCACCCCGGACGTCGACGCCTCCGCTCTCCTGCTGGTGGCGGGCAAGGTCCGCGGCGACGCGGACTTCGTCTTCTACAACCAGCCGGCCCACGCGTCCGGCGCGGTCCGGCACGAGGGCAAGCGGACCGCTCCCGACCACGTCACCGACACCCTCGTCGTCGACTTCGGCAAGGTCGAACCCGCGATCGACCGCATCGTCGTCGCCGCGTCGGCGGACGGCGGGACCTTCGGCCGGGTGAGCGGACTGTACGTGCGGGTCACCGACGCGGCGAGCGGCGCGGAGCTGGCCCGCTTCGACAGTACGGACGCCACGGTCGAGACCGCCTTCATCCTCGGCGAGCTGTACCTGCGGCAGGGCGCCTGGAAGTTCCGCGCGGTCGGACAGGGCTACAGCACCGGCCTCGAAGGCCTGGCGACGGACTTCGGCATCTCCGTGGACGAACCGCGGCAGGCCCCGCGCGCCCCGCAGCCCCCGGCGGCCCCTGTCACCCCGTCGCAACCGCGCCCCGCCACCCCGGCCCCGGCTCCCACCCCTGCCCCGGCTCCCACCCCGGGCCCGACTCCCGCCCCGGCCCCGGCTCCCGCTCCGACCCCGGCTCCCGCCTCGGTCGCCCCGCCCGCGGCCCCCGTCCCGCCGGCGCCCCCCGCGCCCGCCGCCCCCGGGGCCCCGCCCGCCGCGACGCCCGTACGGCTGACCAAGGTCACGCTGACGAAGAGCGCGCCGTCCGTCTCGCTCGCCAAACAGGGCGGCACCTCCGGCGCGCTGCGCGTCAACCTCAACTGGGAAGTGCGCAAACAGTTCAAGGGCTGGGGAGCGAAGCTCGGGCGGGCCGTCGCCATGCACGCCGATCTCGACCTCGACCTCTGCGCACTGTACGAACTCGCCGACGGCCGCAAGGGGGTCGTGCAGTCGCTCGGGAACGCGTTCGGCTCACTGAACAGGCCGCCCTTCATCCATCTCGACGGCGACGACCGCACCGGCGCCCTCTCCAGCGGCGAGAACATGACCATCAACCTCGACCACAAGGACCTGCTGCGGCGGGTACTGATCTTCGTCACCATCTACGAAGGCGCCCGGAGCTTCGCCGATCTCCACGCCACGGTCACCCTCCAGCCGCAGAACGGCGCGGCCATCGACTTCACCCTCGACGAGTGCACCGTGCCCTCCACCGTCTGCGCCCTGGCACTGATCACCAACAACGGCGGCGACCTCACCGTGCAGCGCGAGGCCCGCTATCTGGTCCCGGACCGGGGCGTGAGCCCGCAGCGCACCATCGACGCCGCCTACGGCTGGGGCATGAACTGGACGCCCGGCCGCAAGTGACCCGCCGCGCCCGCCCGGCGCGGCCGCACACCTTCCCGCGAGGTCACCGGTCGGGCGCGGCCTCCGGGCGCGCGTAGGTGCGGCCCTTCCAGGCCGCGCCCCGCCCCCGGTAGTGCTGTACCGCCGAGTCCACCGTCATCAGCAGGTACAGCACCGCCGTCAGCGGCAGCAGCGGCCCAAGCCACAGCGACTGACGGTAGTAGGCCAGCATCGGCAGATACGTCGCCGTCATCACCGCCCACGCCGCGCCGCCCGCCCAGGCCGCCGCCCCGTCACCCGTCAGCAGCCCCGCCGCCAGCGTCGCGGGCGGCGCCACGTAGACGAGCAGCAGCCCCGGGACCGTCCCCGCCAGCAGCAGCGGACTGTGCCGCAGTTGGGCGTACGCGCTGCGCGAGACCATCTGCCACAGATCCGCCAGCCGCGGATACGGCCGCACGCTGTCCACCCGGTCCGCGAGCCCCAGCCAGATCCGGCCGCCGCTGCGCCGCACCTCCCGCGCCAGCGACACGTCGTCGATCACCGCCTGCCGGATCGAGTCCGGGATCCGCGCCCGCTCGGCCGCCTCGGTGCGCAGCAGGACGCAGCCCCCCGCGGCCGCCGCCGTCCGTGACCGGGGCCGGTTCACCCGGCGGAACGGGTAGAGCTGCCCGAAGAAGTAGACGAACGCCGGCACCACCAGACGTTCCCAGACGCTCTCCACCCGCAGCCGCGCCATCTGCGACACCAGGTCGAAGCCTCCCTCGCCCCCGGAGCCGGCCGCGGCCACCAGATCGCGCAGACTGTCCGGCTCGTGCGCGATGTCCGCGTCGGTCAGCAGTAGGAAGTCCGGTTTGTCCCGTCGGGCCACCGCGATCCCGTGCCGCAGGGCCCAGAGCTTGCCCGTCCAGCCCCGCTCCGGCTCCCCGGGCGTCACCACGGTGAGCGGGAACCTGCCGTACCGGGCGGCCAGCTCCCGGGCCAGCTGCCCGGTGCCGTCGCTGCTGCAGTCGTCGACGAGGATGATCCGGACGTCCCCGGGGTAGTCCTGGACCAGCAGCGACGGCAGGCTCACCGGCAGCACTTCCGCCTCGTCGCGGGCCGGCACCACCACCGCCACCGAGGGCCAGCGCGCCGGGTCGGTGCGCCGGGGGAGCCGCTGGTCCGTCCGCCAGTAGAAGCCCTGCCCGAGCAGCAGCCACACCCACGCGATCAGTGAACCCACGGCGATCCAGGCAACGGCGCTCATCCGCCGAAGTCTGCCCCACCGAGCCCGGTCCGCAAGGGCTGTCGGCTAGGGTGACCGGGTGAAGATCGCGCTCATGGACTCCGGAATCGGCCTGCTGGCGGCAGCGGCCGCAGTGCGCCGCCTGCGGCCCGACGCCGAACTCGTCCTCTCCTCGGACCCCGGCTCCATGCCCTGGGGCCCCCGCACCCCCGAGGACATCACCGCGCTCGCCCTGGCCGTCGCCCGCGCCGCCGCGGCCCACCGGCCGGACGCGCTGATCGTCGCCTGCAACACCGCCTCCGTCCACGCCCTGCCGGCGCTCCGCGCCGAACTGGAGCCCGCGCTGCCGGTCATCGGCACGGTCCCCGCGATCAAGCCGGCCGCGGCGGGCGGCGGCTCCGTCGCCATCTGGGCCACCCCGGCCACCACCGGCAGCCCCTATCAGCGTGGGCTGATCGGTGACTTCGGCGGGGCCGCGGACGTCACCGAGGTCCCGTGCCCCGGGCTCGCCGACGCCTTGGAGCACGGCGACGAGACCGCGATCGACCGGGCCGTAGCGGCCGCCGCCGCCCTCACCCCGCCCGACGTCCGGGCCGTCGTCCTCGGCTGCACCCACTACGAGCTGGTCGCGGCCCGGATCCGTGACGCCGTGCAGCGGCCCGGCCGCCCCCCGCTCGCCCTGCACGGGTCCGCCGGAGCGGTCGCCGCCCAGGCGCTGCGCCGGATCGGAGCGGACCCCGCCCCGACGGCCGAGCCCTCCGCCAAGCTCACCGTGCTCCAGGCCGGCCGCCCCGCCGTCCTCCCGCGGGCCGCCCTGACCTACGCCGAGGGCCGGATGCTGGCCGCCGCGGTGCCCGCCCGCTGACCGAGCCTCCGGCGGATCGGGGCCGGGTAGCCCGATCGGCCCCCGCGGCCCCGGCCGAGAGCCCGGAACGCGGCTACGCTGCTGCATATGACGGACCTCCCCGAGAGTGCGACGCACGGGTCGAGCCAGGCGCCGCCCACGGAGTGGAACGGCCGAGCCACCAACCGCATCCAGTGGCTGCTGGCCCTCGCGGGCGCGGGCTGTGTGGCCCTCGGTATCGAGCTGGCCGTCGACGGCGCCTGGACCTCGGGCATCGCCCCGCTGCTGATGTCGGTGATCGGCTGCCTCGCCGCCGGGCTGCTGATCCTCTTCGGAACGCTCGCCTTCGTCCATGTGGCCGTCAAGGTCGACGGGGACAGCCTGGAGGTGCGCTGCGGCCACGCCGGCCTGCCGCGCCGCCGGATCCTGCTCAGCCATGTGACGGGCGCGGAATTCATCCCTCGGATCAACCCGCGCCAGTGGGGCGGCTGGGGCTACCGCTGGCGGCCCGAGCAGGGCACGGCCGTCGTGGTCCGCAAGGGCGAGGGCATAGCCCTGCGCCTCGGCGACGGCCGCACCTTCACCGTCACGGTCGACGACGCGGAGGCGGCCGTACGGTTCATCCGGCAACGCCTGCATCTGCCGGCCTCCGGGAAACGACCGGGCGACTGACCGGGCCGCGTCGGCCACCGTCCCGGCTACCGGCCGGACCGCGCCGGTCCCTGTCCCGCGACCGGCCGGACCGCGTCGGCCACCGTCCCGGAGACCGGCCGGACCGCCCACCGACGGCCCGGAGGCACCCCGAGCCGCCGGCGTCCCGGCCCCATGCGGGTCAACGCCGCCGCTCCCAGCCGCCCACCGTAGACTCCGCCGGGTGAGCGCCACCATGACTCCCGTCGACGACCCGCCGCCCGCCACGGCCTCCCCGGCCGCCGGACTGCTGCCGCGGCTCCTCCGCCCGGCCGCCGCCGTGCTCTCCGGACTGCTGCTCTACGCGAGCTTCCCGCCCCGACCCCTGTGGTGGCTCGTGCTGCCCGGATTCGCCCTGCTGGGATGGGTGCTGCACGGGCGTCGGCTCCGGTCCGCCTTCGGTCTCGGTCTCCTCTCGGGCCTCGGTTTCATGCTTCCGCTGCTGCACTGGACCGGCGAGGACGTCGGCCCCGTGCCGTGGCTGGCCCTGGCCGTCGCGGAGGCACTGATCATCGCGGTGGGGTGCGTCGGTATCGCCGCGGTGACCCGGCTCGCGTACTGGCCCGTGTGGGCGGCCGCGGTCTGGACGCTGGACGAGGCGGTCCGCGCCCGGATCCCGTTCGGCGGCTTCCCCTGGGGCAAGATCGCCTTCGGCCAGTCCGAGAGCGCCTTCCTGCCGTTGGCCGCGCTCGGCGGCACCCCGCTGCTCTCCTGCGCCGTCGTCCTGTGCGGCTTCGGGCTCCACGAGGCCGTGCGCCAGCTCGTCGCGTACCGCAGGACCGGAAAGGTCCCGCGCGCGGCCGTCGTCGGCGCCGCCGTGAGCGTCCTCGTGCCGGTCGCCGGGGCCCTCGCCGCGCTGCCCCTGGTCGACGACTCCGCGGAGAACGGCACGGCCACCGTGGCCGCGATCCAGGGCAACGTGCCGCGCCTGGGACTCGACTTCAACGCCCAGCGCCGCGCCGTCCTCGACAACCACGCCCGGCGTACCGCGCAACTGGCCGAGGACGTGAAGGCGGGCAAGGAGAAACAGCCCGACTTCGTGCTGTGGCCGGAGAACTCCTCCGACCTCGATCCCTACCTCAACGCGGACGCCCGCCAGGTCATCGACGACGCCGTCAAGGCGATCGGCGCCCCCACGGTCGTCGGCTCGGTGGTCGAGAAGGGCTCCGACAGCCTCCGCAACACCCTGATCGAGTGGGACCCGGAACAGGGCCCCGTCGACACGTACGACAAGCGGCACATCCAGCCGTTCGGCGAGTACATGCCGATGCGCACCGTCGCCCGCTTCTTCAGCGAGGACGTCGACCGGGTGCAGCGCGAGTTCGTCCCCGGCACCGAGGTCGGCGTCTTCGACCTCGCGGGGACGAAGGTAGGGCTCGTGACCTGTTACGAGGCCGCCTTCGACGACGCGGTGCGCGACACCGTCACCCACGGCGGCCAGATGATCGCCGTGCCGAGCAACAACGCGACGTTCGGCCGCAGCGAGATGACCTACCAGCAGCTGGCCATGTCCCAGGTGCGGGCCGTCGAGCACGGTCGGGCCGTCGTCGTCCCCGTCACCAGCGGGGTCAGCGCGGTGATCCGCCCGGACGGCACGATCGTCGAGAAGAGCGGCATGTTCACCCCCGCCGCCCTCGTCGACGAGGTCCCGCTGCGCTCCTCGCTCACCCCCGCCACCCGGATGGGCCCCCTGCCCGAGGGCGTCATCGCGCTGCTGGCCCTGGCGGGCCTGGGCTGGGTGAGCGTCTCGGCGTTCCGGGCCCGCCGGAGCGAGGGGACCGGGCGATAGCACCTGACACGGCCACGTAGGCTCGGATCCATGGCTACTCCCGACTTCATCCGTGACCTCCGCGCCACCGCCGGGCACCAACTGCTCCTGCTGCCCGGGGTGACGGCCATCGTCCTCGACGACGAGGGCCGCGTGCTGCTCGGGCGGCGCGCCGACACCGGTAAGTGGTCGGTCATCGGCGGGATCTCCGAACCGGGGGAGGAGCCGGCGGCGACGGCGGAGCGCGAGGTGCTGGAGGAGACCGGTGTGCACTGCGTGGCCGAGCGGGTGGTGCTCACGCAGGCGCTGGATCCCGTGCAGTACGCGAACGGCGACATCTGCCAGTACCTCGACGTCACCTTCCGCTGCCGGGCGACCGGCGGCGAGGCGCGGGTCAACGACGACGAGTCGCTGGAGGTGGGCTGGTTCCCGCTGGACGGGCTCCCGCCCCTCGGCGAGTTCGCCCTGTTCCGGATCAAGCAGGCCCTCACCGACGGCCCTGCCTGGTTCCAGCCCACCCCGCGCACTCCGTAACCCTCTTGGCCCTGTCGTCGAACTCCCGTCGTCGCCCTCCGGGCGACGGGAGTTCGACGACAGGGCCTAGTCCACCGTGAAGGACGCCGTCGTCCCGGTGAACGGCGTGATCTTCCCGAGCAGGCTCCTGGCGTCCCCGTGGTGCACGATCCGGTACGTGCCGGGTGCCGTGTCCGCCGCGATGCCCCAGGTGATCGTGGCCTTCGAGGTGCCGGTCAGACCGTTCAGCCGCGTCCAGCGGTAGGTGGTCTCCCAGTCGCCGTCGTCCAGCACCCGCTGCCAGGCGCCGTTCTCCAGCCGCTGCACCTCGAGGAAGGTGGAGCCCCGGCGGACGTTGTTCTTCGGGTGCCCGGTGGCGAACTCGACGGTCGCGGTGGAGCCGCGCGCGTACGCGTTCTCCGGGGCCTTCAGGACGCCGCCGAACGCCTTGCCGACGGGCGGGTTGTCGTACACGACCCCCGTCTGGAAGGTGAACTGCCGGCCCGACTCGTCGGGAGGCGTCGCGCCCCGCTCCAAGGGGGTGCCCTCGCGCAGGGAGTCCGCGATCCGGGCGTACTCCTGCTGGTAGGCGGGCAGGGTGTAGCGGCCGTACAGCGTGGAGCCGCCCTCGTAGTTCTGGGTGTCGTACTCCTCCGGCGTCGTCACGTACTGGCTGTAGGCGTTGGCGTACCCCTGGAGCAGGACGCGGTCCAGCGGGACGCCCAGCCGCTCGGCCACCGTACGGCGTACGCGCAGGCCCGAGGTGATCGTGAACTCGCCCGGGGCGGCCACCAGGTGCAGCTCGCCGAGCTTCATGATCTGGAGCGGGAGGCGCTTCGGGGTGACCGGGTGGACGTTGCTCAGCAGCCCCGTGGGGATCAGGCTCGCCTTGGGGTACTGGCAGGTCGCGAGCCAGGACGGGGTGTCGATGCGCAACGCGTCGAGGATGCCCGCGACCGGGCTGCGCGTGCCCTCCTCGAAGCCGGGGATCGCGGGACCGTCCTCGACGCTGCCCGCGAGCGTGGACGCGCCCACGACGGCGGGGCAGGTGCGGTGCTCCTTGCCGTCCGGGGTGTACTCCGGGCGTACGGTCACGCTCTCCATGTCGACGTAGGCGAGTCGGGAGTCGACCCCTCCGGAGACGGGCCGTGTGTCGTCGTAGATCTCACGGGCCTTGTCGAGCTGGCGCTCGCCGATGACGCGCGTGTTCTCGAACTCGTCCTCGGTGGGCCCGGATCCCGGCTTCAGGTGGAGGTTCGGCGACATGTCGCCGGCGTTGGTGTTGGGGAAGGCCGCGACGAACCCGGGGGCGTCGTCGAGGTAGCGCACGCCCTCGTGGTCGTGCTCCCAGGCGTAGGCGGCATAGCCCTTGTTGTCGGGGCTGATGAGCGTGTTCCTGTTGGTGATCGAGGTGTTGTGGGTGGCGAACCAGCTGATCGCGCCCGCGTCCCTGTCGCCCTGTTTGAAGCGCAGCACGGTCATCGCCGGGTCGATCGCGTCGGGGAAGGCCGCCCGGTCGGCCGCCGGGTTGCGGTCGAAGGCCTCGCGGGAACGGTTGACGCTGGCGTTGGCGAGGGTGCCCGTGCCCAGGCTCATCGTGCCGGGCTTCAGGTCCTCGTGGGCCTTGGCGACGGAGTCCGCCATGCCGTCGACGATCGCCCGGTAGGTCTCCTTCTGGAAGCCGAGGACGGAGAGGTTGTAGGCGACGTGGTGGGAGTAGCCGCCGGGCCCCGAGTGCGTGTGGGTGGCCGACAGGAGGACGTTCTCCTCGTCGTACAGATCCCCGTAACGCTCCTTCAGACGGGCGATGACCCCCTGCTGGACGGACTGGAAGATCATCGCGAGGTCGGCGTTGACGTACACCACGCGCTTGCCGCTCGACCGGTCGACGACGACGAAGGCCCGGGACCGCTGCCGCTGGTGGATGCCCGACGTCTTCTGGTCGAAGCTGGAGTAGCCCATCATCCCGGTCTCGGCGGCCTCGCCCGTGACGTCGGAGATGCCTCGCCCGACGAGGTAGTCCCCTCCGTCTGCGGTGCTCGACGCCGAAGCGGGGGAGGGGGCGCCGAGGGTGACCGTGCCGAGGGCGGCGGCGAGTGCCACGACGGGGAGCCTGCGCCGGGAGCGGCGGGCGGTGGGGGGCGGCATGGAACCTCCTGGGGCGGGGCGGGATACGGGGGTGCCCGGGCCCGGTCGGCGGCTCGCTGGTGGGAGGGGCCGGGGCAGTGCCCCGACCGTAGAGGAGTGTGACCTGCGTCGCATAGATGCCTACCGGCCAGTAAAGCGCTGTGCCCGTGCCCTGCTCGTTGACCGGACCGGACCGGCACATCGTCGACCAGGCCCGCACCCGTGCACGGGCCGACCTGCGGCGGGCCGACGCCGGGGAGCCGGCCGGAGCGTGGAGCCGCTACGACGTCCTCGGCGGCACCGCCGGGTTCGGCCGTTGTCTGCCGGCCCGCCACCGGGCGGCGGACGGACGGCAGGAGCGCGGGTGCTCGACGGGTTCCGACCCCGAGGCCCCGTTCGGCTACCGCTACTCCCCTACGCCGGCGGCGCGCGAACTCGACCGCCCCGGCTTCGTGGAGGGCGCCGCGGGCATCGCTTTCGCCCTGCACGCGTACGCCACCGGGAACGCGCCGACCACGTCCTGGGACAGCGCCCTGCTGCTGAGCTGACCTCTCGGACCGTGCGGGAACAGGATGACGGCGGTGCGATAGTGGGGGCGCGTCGGCAAGGGGCCGACCGGAGGGGGCGCCGTGTACTACGAACTCGCCGATCGGCTGGTCATCGGGATCGCGTCCAGCGCGCTCTTCGACCTGACCGAGTCGGACGCCGTCTTCCGGGAACAGGGCGAGGAGAGCTACCGCGCCTACCAGGAACAGCACGTCGGCGACCAGCTCCGCCCGGGAAGCGCGTTCCCCTTCATCCGGCGCCTGCTCTCGCTGAACGACCTGGGCGAGGTGGACGACCCGTTGGTCGAGGTCATCGTCCTGTCCCGGAACGACCCCGACACCGGCCTGCGGGTCATGCGCTCCATAGAGAGCCACGGCCTGCCCATCAGCAGGGCCATCTTCATGCAGGGGCGCTCCCCCCACCGGTTCATGCCGGCCCTCAACATGTCCCTGTTCCTGTCGGCGAACGAGAAGGACGTCCGGGAGGCCGTCGCCGCCGGGCTGCCCGCCGGGCACGTCCTGGGAGCCCCCTACGAGGACGACGTCGACGACCACGACCTGCGGATCTCCTTCGACTTCGACGGGGTCCTGGCCACGGACGCGTCGGAGCAGGTGTTCCAGGAGGGCGGGATGGAGAAGTTCCGGGCCCACGAGGTCACCAACGCCGGGATTCCGCACGACGCCGGGCCGCTGAGGGACTTCCTGGCGAACGTGAACCGGATCCAGCAGCGGGAGGAGCAGGAGCGGCGGAAGAACCCCGACTACCGGCTCCGCCTGCACGTCTCCATCGTCACGGCGCGCAACGCACCGGCGCACGAGCGCGCGGTGCAGAGCCTCAAGGGGTGGGGCGTGACCGTCAACGACGCGTTCTTCCTCGGCGGCATCGACAAGGGCCGGATCATGAAGATCCTCAAGCCGCACATCTTCTTCGACGACCAGCAGGGCCACCTGGAGAGCACCTCGCGGTCCACCCCGAGCGTCCATGTGCCGTTCGGCAAGCTCAACGAGCCGGTGGCGCCCACCGGCGCGCTCAGCAGCCGAGCGTGACCTCCCGGCTCCACGCGTCGTAGCCTTCGCGCCGCCGTCCGGAGGCAGCGTGGACAGTTCCACGGAGTCGCGGCCCGGACAGGGTCACCTTCCTGATACGCAGAGTGACTGCCGGTGGGCGGTGGGAGTCGGCGGGGTGCGCCGTGCCGCGGCCGGTGAGCCGGGCTCGCGAACAAGGAGGCCCGCCCCGCTGCGTGCCGCCGGGCCGCGGGGTACGGTCACCCCCAGGGCCCCGGCCAGCGGGAATTCGGTCAACGGCCTTGTACGGACAGTGAGTAGAGGAGAGACATGAGCGTCGACAACGACGATTTCCGCCGCCGGATCCGGTCCGACATTCCCCACTCCGCGCGCGTCTGGAACGCGTGGCTGGGCGGTAAGGACCACTACCCGGTGGACCGGGAGCTGGCCGACGTGGTGAGCGCGGCCTACCCGCAGATGGTCGACATCGCCCGTGCCTCACGCGCCTTCCAGATCCGGGCGATCCACCACCTCGCCTCGGCGGGGGTGCGCCAGTTCCTGGACGTCGGGACCGGGCTTCCGGTGGCGAACAGCACGCACGAGGTGGCGCAGAGCATCGCGCCCGAGTCGCGGATCGTCTACGTGGACAACGACCCGATCGTCCTGGCCCACGCCGAGGCGCTCCTGACCAGTGCTCCGCAGGGCCGCACGGCCTACGTGGACGCCGATCTGTCCGACGCGGACGCGGTCGTGGACGAGGCGGCCAAGACGCTCGACCTGTCCGAACCCGTCGCCGTCCTCCTGCTCTCGACCCTGGGGCATCTCGTTCCGGCCGAGGGCATCGAGGTCGTCCAGCGGTACCTGGCCCGGATGTCGGCGGGAAGCTACCTGGTGCTCTGCGACACGGTGACGACGCCTCAGACGCTGGCCGCCCAGGAGGCGTACGCGTCGGGCGACAACCCGCCCTACCTCGTCCGGAAGCCCGAGGAGATCACCGACTGCGCCAAGGGCCTGGAGCTGGTCGAGCCGGGATTCGTCTCGATCGACCGCTGGCGGCCCGAGGAGGACGACGCGGTGCCGGTCGACCAGTGGGGGCTCGTCGCCCGCAAGCCGTAGCCGTACGGCGGACGGGGATCCGCGCGGCGGACCAGGCTGTGGGTCCGGGAGGGGGCGCCCGGACCCACCTGCGTCTCCCGGGCCCCGCAAGCGTCTCCCGGGCCCGTATGCGTCTCGTTCACTCGCTCCGCCGCTTCACGGCCGTGTCCTCGCGCAGTCGGCTGGTGTGGCGGGTGAGTGAACCCGGACGGTCCGCCAACTGCCGGTGATCCGGATCGAGGTGCGGTCCGAGTGCGGCCAGCGGGGCGACCAGCGCGGCGGCGTCGTCCGCACCGAGCGCCTGTCGGAGCAGGTCCAGTGAAGCGTCGGCCGACGCGGTGAGGCCGACCGGCGCGGTGATCCGGCCGGCTCGGCCTCCGCGGAGTGCCTCGTCGATGTTCTTCAGAGCGGCTGACGCCGCGAGGAGGGAGGCGGCGGGCGAGGAACTCACCCGCCGCGTTCTGCTCCAACTGCCGCCCGGGCATGACGTGCTCTTCGGTGGGCACAAGCAGAACGCATCATCTAGATCCACCCCGCTGCCCTCCCGTGCCGCCGTGAGGCGAGCCGTCGGAGCGGGCAGCGCCCCGATCCGAGCCGTACTGATGAGAAAGGCTGCCGACACGATGATCCACGAGCCTCGTAGCGCCGGCGCACCGGCGGGCACGACGGTCGACCAGCTGCTGGAGAAGATCCGTTACGAGGGCGCCTACCCGACGCGCGAACGCGCCGAGGAGAGCCTCCGCGCGGTGTTGGGTGCGCTCGGCCGACAGGTCACCGGTGATGAGCGTGTCGCGCTCGCCGCCGCCCTGCCCAGGGAGGCCGCCCTGGTGTTCACCTCCGAAGTGCCCGCGGTGAAACAGCTTCCCGGCGCTGCCTTCGTCCGCGATCTCGCCGTGCGCACCGGTGGTACCCCGGCGACCGCCCGGTGGGACGCCGGCGTCGTCCTGAGCAGGATCGCCGCTCTGATGGACGACGCTCTCGTCGCCCGGGTGGTGAGCAGCCTGCCGCCCGGCTACGCGCTCCTCTTCGGGCGCGCCGAACTTCTCGCCCAGGCCGCCTGACCAGACGCTTCGCGGCGGCCCGGTCCGGGCCGCCGCGAAGCGGGTCGGCAGACACCGCCGCCGGGGCCGCCGCCCCGGGGCCGCGACTACCGGCGGATCGTCACCGGCTCGATCTCCGCGTTGTTGTGCCGGCGCGCCCAGTTCTCCAGGGCGACCCGGCAGGCGTGGTCGAGGTGGCGCAGACCGGTCAGGTCCAGCTCTATGGGCTGGTCCTGCGGGAGCTTCTCCAACTGCTCCAGGATGCGGGGCAGTCGCAGGAAGGTGGCGTTCCCGGTGAGGGTCACCACGACCCGGCCGCCGGTGAGCCGACGGGTGGTGAGCTGGACGTGCGAGGTCTCCCAGGCCGACTTGACCACCGCCAGCAGCAGGCCGAGCACGACCCCCTCGAACAGGTTGGTCACGACGATCGCGATCGCGGTGATCGCCAGCAGCACGGCCTCCCCACGGTGTTCGCGCCACAGCGGGCCGAACTCCTTGGCGGGCACGAGCTTGCATCCGGCGTGGACGAGGATCCCGGCCAGCGCGGCCAGCGGGATGATCCCGACGGCGGCGGGCAGCAGCGCGGCGAAGAGCAGCAGCCACAGGCCGTGGGCGATCCGAGAGAGCGCGGTGGTCGCCCCGGCCTGGACGTTGGTGGCGCTGCGGACGATGACCGCGGTCATGGGCAGCGCGCCGAGCGCCCCGCAGATGGTGTTGCCGACGCCCTGGGCCACCAGCTCCTTGTCGTAGTCGGTGCGGGGGCCGTCGTGCATCCGGTCGACGGCCGCCGCGCTGAACAGACTCTCGGCCGAGGCGATGAGGGCGAAGGCCAGGACGGTGCCGATGACCGCCACATCGGCGAGCCGGGCGAAATCCGCCCCGCCGGGCGGATCGATGGCCTGCAGCAGCCCGTTCACATCGGCCACCGCCGGCCGCAGTCCGGCCAGGTAGGCGACGGCCGTGGCCAGGGCGACCGCGGCGAGGGGTGCCGGGACGAGGCGTACGGTCGCCGGGAGCTTCGGCCACAGCAGCAGCACGGCGACGGTTCCGGCGCCGAGGCCGAAGGCCGTGAGGGCCTCCTGGTTCGTGATGATCTCGACGGCGAGACCGGGGAGTCCGGCCAGCTTGGCGAGACCGCTGCCCGGCTGTTCGGTGTCGGCCATGGCGTACACCTGGCCCAGCACGATGATCAGGCCGATGCCGCCGAGCATGCCCTGCACCACGGAGACGGAGATGGCGCGGAACCAGCGGCCGAAACGGGCCAGGCCCAGCACCACCTGGAGCAGTCCGGCGGCCAGCACGATCGGGCCGAGCGTGCTGAGGCCGAATTCCTTGACCGCCTCGTAGACGAGCACGGTGAGTCCCGCGGCCGGGCCGCTGACCTGGAGCTTGCTGCCCGGCAGGAAGCCGACGACGAGCCCGCCGACGATGCCGGTGACCAGCCCCAGTTCGGCCGGCACTCCGGAGGCGACGGCGACGCCGACGCACAGCGGCAGCGCGACCAGGAAGACGACGAGTGACGCCAGCAGGTCACGTCGTACGACGTGGGGGTTCTTGAGTTCCTTCGCGGAAATCACGATGGGTTTTCCCTTGTGGGTACGGTCGCGCCCGGCCGGGGGCCGAGCGCGCGAGCGTGGGGGGAGGGAAAACCGTCAAAGGCGGGCGAACTCGGTCCCGCGCTCCGGTCGGTGCACGCTGACGGAGCCGGTGTGCACTTCGTAGTACCAGGCGTGCAGGCCGAGGGTGCCCTCGGCGAGCCGCTCGCGCACCGCGGGATAGCCCCGCAGGGTGTTGAGCTGGGCGAGGGCGTGGGCCTGGATCGCGAGAGGGAGGTCGTCGGGGTCGGCCGCCGGGTCCCTGCCGTCCGTGGAGTGCTCCAGCCAGTGGCGGACGGCGGGCATGGCGGAGAGGTCGTCGCCGCGGAACACGGCGCCCACGGCGCCGCAGTGGGAGTGCCCGCACACGATGATGTCGCGCACCTGGAGCGCGCGCAGGGCGTACTCGATGGTCGCGGCCTCGCCCGTGGGCCGGTCCCGCGCCGGATAGGAGGGGACGATGTTGCCCGCGGTGCGGAGTTCGAAGAGCTGACCCGGGCGGGCGCCGGTGATCAGTGAGGGGACGACACGCGAGTCCGAGCACGTGACGAAGAGTGCTTCGGGGGTCTGGCCGTCCGCGAGATGCTCGAAGTGCTTTGCGTTCGCGGCGACGTGCTCGGTGAATGTCCGGGCGTGTTCTACGAGGGACTGCATGGTGGCCTGCCTCCTGCATCCGGCGGTGCCGGGGAGCGGTGTGGTCGGGTCATATTGACGAATGCTCTGTTGGTAACCGGATGAATGTTCGGAATGATGAGGGTGCCTCACCTTGTGGTTTGCCGGATGGCGGCCACGGTGAAGCCCACTCCGATCGCTCCTTGCGGATACGACTGCACCAGAGCATAACGACCAGAACTTTGCTATCGCATTACCTTCTCGTGAAGGAACACAAATGCGCCACCCATGTCATTCATTCGGCTTGTTCTTTGTGATAGCCAATGGGTGGGGGTGCCGCGAGGGAAGGCGGCGCCGTCAGGTGCGCCGGCCGTGCAGGAAGAGGTGCGGCTCGGGTGCGCCGTCCGGATGGTCCGGGGTGAAGAGCGCGCTGTGCTCCCACTCCACGGTGATGCCCGCCCGCGTGATCAGGGCGGTGAACTCCTCGGTGCCGAAGCTGGAGACCCGGACCGGCTGCCCCATGAAGACCGCGTCGACGTCCGCGGCGTCCACCGGCACCGTCGCGGCGACCAGCAGTCCGCCGGGCCGCAGCGACCGCGCGAGCCGCTCCAGCAGCTCGCGCTGGTCTCCCCGCTCCAGCTGCAGCAGCGAGAAGTACACGCAGACCGCGTCGAACTCGCCCTCGGAGAGGGGGAGATCGCGGACGTCCGCACACCGGAACTCCGCCTCCGGCACCTGCCGGGCCGCGAGCGCGGTCATCACCGGCGACACATCGACGCCCAGCACCCGGTGCCCCGCGTCCGCCAGGGTCCGTGCCGTGGGCCGGCCCGTCCCGCTGCCCACGTCCAGCACCCGGCTCCCCGGGGCCAGGTCTGCCAGCAGCCGCTCCAGCGACTCCCGGTGGGCGGCCGAGGCGGCGAAGGCCCGTTCGTACTCCGCGCCCAGCGCGTCGAAGACCGCGGCGGCCGGATGTCCGGGGCCGACGTCCGCGTCCGGAAGCCCCTGGCCGCCACGGGGTTCCCCGCTGTCACCGAGTCCCTGGCGCTCACCCATCGAGGCGATCCTTCCGTGGTCGGCGGCCGGCCGGGATCCGCGTGCCCGGCCGCTGTGAGCGTCCCCCCGGGAGGGCCTGAGTATGCCGGTCCGCACCCCTGAGTACGTTCCCCGATGTTCCGGTTCCCGGGTCGCTGTTCGATGGGCGCATGACCTCCGAAGCGCCGCGCCGCCCCCGTATCCAGCACGTCACCACCGCCGGCTCCGCGCTGGCCGTCACGCTGCTCCCGCTGGTGGTCGGCGCCCTGCTGGCCAAGACCATGGCGGCGGACCCGATGACGTCGGTGAACGCGCTCGTCACCAGTGGCGGCCACCGTCCGCGGGTGTCGCCGAAGGAGTGGCGCCGGTGCGGGGGCCACGCGCTGCGGCGGCTGCGGACCGCCGACCGGGCCTCTTTCGTCGGCACCGGCACGCGCTGACGCCGTCCGGCCGATGAGCTCCGGCCGGACGGCGTGGCGACGGGCGCAGGCTCAGCGGACCGGCTGGACCGGCCTCTTCCCCTCCGACGCCGGGCGCTCGAACTGGGTGCGGTACAGCTCCGCGTACCGCCCGCCGGCCTCCAGCAGCTCGGTGTGCGTGCCGTTCTCGACGACCCGGCCCGCCTCCACCACCAGGATCCGGTCGGCGGCCCGTACGGTCGAGAGCCGGTGGGCGATCACCAGGGCGGTCCGGCCGGCCAGCGCTTCGGCCAGCGCCTCCTGGACGGCGGCCTCGGAGGTGGAGTCGAGGTGCGCGGTCGCCTCGTCGAGGATCACGACCCGCTGACGGGCCAGCAGCAGCCGGGCGATGGTCAGGCGCTGGCGCTCCCCGCCGGAGAGCCGGTAGCCGCGCTCGCCCACCACCGTGTCGAGCCCGTCCGGCAGCGAGGCGATCAGACCGTCGAGCCGGGAGCGGCGCAGGGCGTCCCAGACGTCGTCCTCGGAGGCGTCGGGCCGGGCGATCAGCAGATTGGCCCGCACCGACTCGTGGAAGAGGTGCCCGTCCTGGGTGACCATGCCGAGCGTGTCCCGGATCGAGTCCGCGCTCAGATCGCGTACGTCGACACCGTTCAGCCGCACGGAACCGGTGTCCGTGTCGTACAGCCGGGGCAGCAGCTGCGCGATCGTCGACTTGCCCGCTCCGGAGGAGCCCACCAGTGCGATCATCTGGCTGGGTTCGGCGCGGAAGGAGACGTCGTGCAGGACCGTGGTGCCGCCCCGGTCGTCGAGCGTGGCGACCTCCTCCAGCGAGGCGAGGGAGACCTTGTCGGCGGAGGGGTAGCCGAAGGACACCTTGTCGAACTCCACGGAGACCGGGCCCTCCGGCACCCGGCGGGCGTCCGGCTTCTCTTCGATCAGCGGCTTCAGGTCCAGGATCTCGAAGACCCGCTCGAAGCTGACGAGCGCGCTCATCACCTCGACCCGGGCCCCGGCCAGCGCGGTGAGCGGCGCGTACAGCCGGGTCAGCAGCAGCGCCAGCGCCACGACGGCACCCGGCTCCAGGCTGCCGCGCAGGGCGTAGTAGCCGCCGAGCCCGTAGACCAGGGCCAGGGCCAGGGCGGAGACCAGGGTGAGAGCGGTGATGAACGCCGACTGGGCCATCGCCGTACGGACGCCGATGTCACGCACCCGGTCGGCGCGGGCGGCGAACTCGGCCGACTCGTCGGAAGGGCGTCCGAAGAGCTTGACCAGCGTCGCGCCGGGGGCGGAGAAGCGCTCGGTCATCTGGGTGCCCATCGCGGCGTTGTGGTCGGCGGCCTCCCGCTGGAGTCCCGCCATCCGGGCCCCCATCCGGCGGGCCGGCACGACGAACACCGGGAGCAGCACCAGCGAGAGCAGCGTGATCTGCCAGGAGATCGTGAGCATCACGGCGAGCGTCAGCATCAGGGTGACGACGTTGGAGACGACGCCGGAGAGCGTGTTGCTGAACGCCCGCTGCGCGCCGATCACGTCGTTGTTGAGCCGGCTGACCAGGGCGCCGGTCCGGGTCCGGGTGAAGAAGGCGACCGGCATCCTCTGCACATGGTCGAAGACGGCGGTGCGCAGGTCCAGGATCAGGCTCTCGCCCAGGGTCGACGACAGCCAGCGGGTGAGCAGGCCGAGACCGGCCTCGACGACGGCGATGAGCGCGATGAGCAGGGCGAGCCGGGTGACGGTCCCGGTCTCCGCACCGTTCACGATCGCGTCGACGACTTTCCCGGCCAGCAGCGGAGTGGCCACCGCGAGCAGCGCCGTCAGGACGCTCAGCACCAGGAAGCGGTAGATCCGCCGCCGATGGGGCCGGGCGAAGACCATGATGCGGCGCAACGCAGTCCGGGAGAAGGGCCGGCGGTCCTGCTGGGCGTTCATCGCACTGTGCAGCGAATGCCACGCGGTGACTTCCATGTCCATGGGGCGCTCCGAAGTCTGACGGCCCTCGGTCTCCCCCGACGGCCTGCGGATCCCGCGGGCCGTGCGGCCCCGGGTTCACTCGGAACGCTAGGACCTCAGGTTTGGTTGAGGTCAAGTGCGGCGCAGCGGGAGTGTCGGGCACGCCCCGGCCGCGGCGATCGCGCGGACGGTCGGAACGGTCATGCCGGGCTGGCATGATCAGGGGATGAACGAGTGCGTGATCGCCGCGTGTGACGGGGCGTCGAAGGGAAATCCGGGTCCGGCCGCCTGGGCGTGGGTCGTCGCCGACGCGCAGGGGAACCCCGTGCGCTGGGAGGCCGGTCCGCTCGGCACCGCGACGAACAACGTCGCCGAGCTCACGGCGCTGGCGGAGCTGCTGGAGTCCACCGGCCCGGCGGCGCGCGTCGAGGTGCGGATGGACTCGCAGTACGCCATGAACGCCGTGACGAAGTGGCTCCCGGGGTGGAAGCGCAACGGCTGGAAGACCTCCGGTGGCAAGCCCGTCGCCAATCGTGAGCTGGTCACCCGCATCGACGCGCTGCTCGCCGACCGCTCGGTGACGTTCCGCTACGTGCCCGCGCACCAGGTGAACGGCGACCCGCTCAACGCGATCGCCGACCAGGCCGCCAGTGAGGCGGCGGTGGCCCAGAGTCCGGCCGGTACGGCGCACGGTGCCACGGCTCTGCCGGTGCCCGCGCCCGCGCGGTCCACGAAGGGGCGATCGGAGGCGTCCGGGGCGTCGGGCGGCGCGAAGGGGCGGAGTGCGGCGGGCGCGTCCCGGGGCGGGCGGTCCACCGGCACGATCGCGGCGCGCTTCGCGGGCCGGTGCCACTGCGGAAAGCCGTACGCGGCCAAGGAGCCGATCGCGAAGAACCCGAACGGCTGGGGACACCCGGAGTGCCGCACCGCTCCCGCCTGATCACGCGAGGGCATCGGGCGGGGAAGCCCGGAGGACGGTCCGGTCGCTCGCACAGACGTCGTGGAGATGTCGCGGCTGCGCTGTGGAGAGGCTGGGAGGCTCAGACGTCGGCCCAGACGAGGCGGCCCGCCAGTGCGGCGCGGGTGCCCCAGCGGGCCGCCAGCGCGTCGACGAGCAGGAGGCCCCTGCCGTCCTCGGCCAGGTGATCGAGCATGTCGTCGTCCGCGTGGCCGCCCGTCGCCGGAGACCCGGTGACCGGAAGGCCCGCCGAGTCGCCCGGGGAAGCCGGTGCCGGGATCCGGGCCCGGCCGCGGTTCCACACGCAGATGCGCACGCCGTCCGCGGAGCGCAGGAGCCGGCAGCGGATCCGCCGGGTGCTGGTGTGCTGCACGGCGTTGGTGACCAGCTCGGTCACTATCAGGGCCGCCGCCTCGATCCGTTCGGCCGGTTCGCCCCAGGCCCGCATGGCCTCCTGGACCCGGTGCCGGGCCTCCGGAACACCCCCGGGCAATCGGGGAACCCACCAGCTGTGCGCACCTCGGTCACCTCCGGCACCTCCGTCATCGGGAGCACGCTCCGCGCAACTGACTATTTCCGACATGTATGCACTCTCGACGCAAAACGCATACTTTGCAAGTGACAGAGTGTGCAGTGCTCCGCCCCGGGGCTCGACGAGGGAGGTTCCGCGCATGCGAGCCCGTTCAGGTCCCACCGTGGAGCACCGGGTTCTCGCGGTCCGCCTCCGTATGCTGCGGGAACGCGCGGGAATCAGCCTTCGGGCCGCGGCCGACGCGCTGGACGCCCACCCCGCCACCGTGCGGCGCATCGAACGCGCCGAGACCGGACTCGATGCCCGGCAGGTCGGCGAACTGCTCAGCTGTTACGGCGTTCCGCCCGCCGTGGCCGAGCCCATCATGGCCGGGCTCGGAGCCGCGAACCTGCCCGGCTGGTGGCACCGATGGCGGGACGCGATGGACGGCTGGCAGCAGGACGTCATCGGAGTGGAGTCCTCGGCCAGCCTCGTACGGACCTGGCACCCGGCACTGGTGCCCGAACTGCTGCGCACCCCCGCGTACGCCGCCGCGCTCTACCGTACGCAGTACCCCGACGACACCCCCGGCCGCCGGGAGCGCCGAGTCGAGCTGCTGCGGGAGCGCCGCCGCCGCATGAGCGAGCGCGGGGCCGCCCTGTGGGCCCTGTTCCCGGCAGTGGCCCTCCATACGCGGGTCGGCGACCGGGGGACCATGGACGGGCAGCGGGCCGCGCTGGCCGAGGCGATGGAGGAACAGCACGTCACCGTCCAGGTAGTGCCCATGGACCACCCGCCGCACCCCCTGACCGGCGTACCGCCCCTGCACATTCTCCGGGTGCCCGCTCCCGAGATCGGGGACCAGGCGGTGCTGGAGACCCCGGGCGTCCGGGTCGACGTCATCGACGATCCCGAAGCCGTGATGGCCCACCGCATCCGGCTCGACGCCGCGTGCGCCGCCGCACCCGGCCCCGGGACCCCGCTGCCGGAGTGACCCCGGGCCCGGCACGGCCGGGATGCGGCGGGCTCCGGCACCGTACAGCGTGGGGGAGTGGTGCAGCCGCGCAGGGCCAAGTGGATCCCGTCGGGGGTCGTCGTGCTGGCCGTCGTGCTGGACCTGGTGACCCCGACGGACGTCACCTCCGCGCCCCTGCTGATGGCGGCGCCCGTCGCCGCGGCACCGCTGCTGACCCTGCGCGGCATCATCGCGATCGGCGCCCTCTCGATGGCGGTCCACGCGGGCCTCGCCTGGTACGACGGCACCTTCGGCTGGCAGCGGGGCGTCGCCAACCAGCTCACCCTTCTGGCCGTAACCGTGCTGGCCGTCCTCATCAACCGCGCCCTGGAGGGCCGGGACGCCCGGACCCGCCGCGCGCGCCACATCGCCGCCGTGGCCCAGAGCGCCGTCCTGCCCAGGCCCCCCTCGCGCCTCGGCGAGCTCAGGATCGCCGCCCGGTACGTGCCCGCCGAGAACGAGGCCATGATCGGCGGTGACCTCTACGTCGTCCAGGACACCCCGCACGGGGTGCGCGTGATGGTCGGGGACGTCCGCGGGAAGGGCCTGGGCGCGGTCAGCGCGGTCTGCGCCGACCTGGGCGCCTTCCGGTACGCGGCGGACGAGGCGGAGGACCTGCCCGGCCTCGTGGCGGCGCTGGAGCGGGCCCTCCTGCGTGAGGGCGGCCGCCGCGGCGGCCAGGAGCAGGACGAGGGATTCACCACCGCCCTGATCGCCGAGTTCGCCGAGGACCTCGACGCCGTACGCGTCGTCAACCGGGGGCACCCCCCGCCGGTGCTGCTGGACGCCGAGGGCAGGGCCACCGTCCTCGGACCCTCCGAGGAGGCGCCTCCGCTCGGTATGAGCGCCCTGGGGACCTGGTCCTGCCCGGTCGACACCTTCCCGTTCCCGCCCGGCGCCACCCTCATCTGTTACACGGACGGCGTCACCGAGGCCCGCGACGAGTCCGGGGTCTTCTACGACGCGGCCGTCCGGCTGCCCTCCCTCGTCCGCCACCGCGCGCTGACCGGCGACCCGGCGACCCCGGCGCAGATCCTCCACCTGCTGATCGAGGACGTGGGGCAGCACACCGGCGGCCGGATCCAGGACGATCAGGCGCTCCTCGCCCTGCACCGACCTCGGGTCCGCCCCCGCACGTAACGGCCGCAGTGCGTCGCTGAGGGCTGCATCTGGGCGCACCTGGGACCGCCGTGATCAGGACATTGGTCAAGGAAGTGCTTGACCATGAAAGGTGTATCGATCCATAGTTAAGGACATGCCTAACTATGGAGGATCGCTCGACCGGGTGTTCCAGGCGCTGGCGGACGGAACGCGCCGGGCGATGGTGGAGCGCCTGATCCGCGGACCGGTATCGGTCAGCGAACTGGCCAGGCCGCTGGAGATGTCACTGCCGGCGGCCATGCAGCACATCCAGGTGCTGGAAGCCTGCGGGCTGGTCAGCTCCGAGAAGATCGGCCGGGTCCGTACCTGCCGCATCGAGCCGGACGTGCTGCGGACGGCCGAGGGCTGGCTCGCCGAGCAGCGCACCCCCTGGGAACGGCGCCTGGACCGGCTCGGCGACCACCTGCTCGATGATCCCGGCACACCGGAGCGAGGGAATCTGTGATGATCGACCGTTCTGTCACGCACGCCACGTTCACCCTCGAACGCCTCTACCCCGCCACGGCGGTCCGGGTGTTCGCCGCATGGGCCGACCCGAGGACGAAGGCCCGCTGGTTCTCCACGCCCGACGCCGACCACGAACTGGACTTCCGGGTCGGGGGCCGGGAGGCCAACCGCAGCCGCCCGGGCAGCGGCCCGTCGCTGACGTTCGAGTCCTTGTACCGCGACATCGTCCCGAACGAGCGCATCGTCTACACCTCCGTGCTGCACGTGGGAGACGATCTCGCGGCGGCGTCGCTGACGACCGTGGCGTTCGACCCGGCCGATGGGGGCACCCGGTTGGTCCTCACCGAGCAGGGCACCTTCCTCGACGGCCGGGAGGAGCCCTCCTGGCGGAAGCACGGCACCGGCGACTGGCTCGACGCGTTGGGCGTCGAGCTGCGTGCGGGAGGGCACGAGTGAGCCCGCGGCGCCTCCCGTCGACGAGAACGTGGCCGACCGCATTCCTGCCCGACCCGTCGAGGAGCTCCCATGTCCGACCGTGACCCGATCGCCGAGCTCGGCCCCTTCGGCGATCCCGGCGCCGACGCGACCCCTTGGCCGACCGCACTGCGTGAGCTCCAGCGGGCGCGACTGTTCTGGCTGTCCACCGTCCGCCCCGACGGCCGGCCCCACGTGACACCGTTGCTGGCTGTCTGGACCGGCGGCGCCCTGTACTTCGCCACCGGCGACCAGGAGCGCAAGGCCCGTAATCTCCACGGCAACCAGCACTGCGTCATGACAACCGGCGCGAACGTCCTGGACGGTCTCGACATCACCATGGAAGGCCGCGCCGAGTTGGTGCGCGACCCGGCGGAACGCGGCACCACCGCCGACGCGTACGAGGGCAAGTACGGTCCCCTGCTGACCAGCCCGGAAGGCACCTGGCACGGCCTCGGTGACAGCATCCGCTCGGGCACGGTCCAGCTGTACCGCCTCGACCCGGAGACCGGGTTCGCCTTCGGGAAGGGCAAGGCGTACAGCCAGACCCGCTACCGCTTCCCCCGCCGTCCTTCCGGACGACGGTGAGGTTTGAGGCCGCGATCGCCGGTCACCCGCACGGAAGACACGTACGGCGAGCGTCGTACGACGTATCGACATCGGGAGTGAGCGGAGTTGAGCAGCATCGAGAACTGGCGCCTGCACGCCGCCTGTCGTGAGGAGGACCCGGACCTGTTCTTCCCCATCGGGAGCACGGGCCCCGCCGTCGTCCAGACCGAGGAGGCCAAGGCCATCTGCCGGACCTGTCCGGTACAGGCCGCCTGCCTGGAATGGGCCCTGGAGCACAAGCAGGACTCCGGCATCTGGGGCGGCCTCTCCGAGAACGAGCGGCGCTCCCTGAAGCGCCGCAGCCGCAGGCGGGCGGAGGCCCGGGAACGCGGCACGGCCTGACCCGTACCGCCGTACTCCCCGGCCCGAACGGTGACACCACCGCCACAGGTTCGTCGTACGGGGAGGAATGGGTACACGATGCCCCATGGACACCACCACCGTTTGGCTCGTTCTCGGCGCCGTGGCCGTGCTGATCATGCTGGCCTCGGCCGCCGTGCTCCTGGTGCGCGTCTTCAAGGCCAGGAAGCTGCTGGTCGACGCCGGGATCCCGCTGCGTAGCAAGGCGCTCGTCTGGGCGGCCGTCATCTACACCGTGTCACCGGTCGACCTGCTGCCCGACCCCGTCTACCTGGACGACATCGGCTTCCTACTGGTCGCCCTCCGTTCCCTCCACTCGGCGGCGGCGGCCGCCGCCGGAGTGCGCACGGGTACGCGGGGGAAGAGCGCTCCGTCGGAGAGCCGTCGCGACGCCGCGGGCCGAGGCCGAGCCGGCGAAGCCGACCCACGCCCCGCGGACCCCGGCCTCCTCGGCTGAACGGGGGAGCACTCTGCGAGGCCGTCCCCGGTGCCGGGCCCTGCGGCTCGAAGAAGCCCGGTCCGTGCGGCCGGCGGCCGCGGGGCCGCGCCTGGAGGAACACCTCGCCGGCCGCCTTCGACCCATCACGCGGACGGCGTCGCAGGCCGCTCTCCCCTGCCTGAATCCTGCTGACACGTTCACGACTGCCTGAATCCTGCTGACACGTCACGACCGGCGCCCGTCGGCCCGATGCCGCCCCGGGTCAGCGACCGTCGGCCGGTGCGGCAGCGTCCGCTGTCCGGTGCCGCCTCCGGGGCACCCGGGTCACCGGGGGCAAGGGGCTCAGCGCGGGACGGTGGCGAGGATGACCTTCCCGCCGTTCGCCGCGTCGCGGACCTGTACATCCTGGGCCAGCCGCTGGACCATCGGCCAGCCGAATCCGCCGGTCAGGCCGGTCAGATCGGGCGTCCGGTCCTGCGGGTACGCCGGGCTGGGGTCACTGACGCGGACGTGGACACCCCGGCGGTCCGCGGTCAGCCACAGCGCGGTGACGGCCCCCGCGTGCCGGACGGCGTTGGTGACCAGCTCCGACACGAGGATCAGAAGGTTCTGGACCGTGTGCGAGGTCGGCGCCGGGTGCAGCCGTGCGACGAAGGCGCTGACCGCGTCCCGCGCGTCGGCGGCCTTCTCCGGTCGGCAGACGAAGTCGGTTCGGGTCGCGCCGTCCGGTGAAAGCGTCATCAGAATCCGGTCGTTCATGGTTTCCACCCCGTCACGTGTGCTTTCTGGTGGATTCCGGGTACCCCCGAATCGGCATTTCATGGAAGTCGGCTGCCGGCAAGCGTCACGGCGCACGTACCGCTCCTGATCCCCCCCCGGCATTCCGTCGTCGTCAGGTGGGGCAGCTCCGGGCGCCCGCCCGCGTACGTCCTGTACGAGCACGTGAGCCCGGCTACGCCGAGGGCACGCACCTGACCCCGCAGGGGCCGCCCTCCGGGCGGCGACGGGAGTTCGACGACAGGACCGAGCGGCGCGAGCCAGATTTATATCGTTGAAAATTCTGCGTGCACGACCGTTGTGCAGTGTTTGGTGTTGTGGCTCAATGTTCGACTATGTGCAGTGCCTCGCGGTTCGAGGCACCCCCCGGCTCTTCGACGAGGACGACGCCTTGAGACGACAACACCCGCGCCCCCGTGCCCTGTTCAGGGCTCTGACCTGCGCTGCGGCGCTGCTCATACCGGTCGGTGCCACCCTGGTCCCGACGGCGGCCGCCGCACCCGCCGTACCGTCCGAAGCCACCGCCAACGCCTTCACGGCCGACGACCCGATCACCGATGTCCACGGGCTGAAGGGCGAGTACTTCAGCATGTCCGCCCCGGGCGCCCGGGACTTCGCGGAACTCGGCGCCACCTCCCTGGACCCCGAGATCAACTTCCCCGGACTCACAGGGACGTTCGAGTCGGCCACCGGCAAGACCGAGCACACGACGGCCCGTTGGACGGGACAGCTGGAAGCCCCCGAGACCGGGGAGTACACCTTCTCCGCCATCGGCGACAACGGCTTCCGCCTCTACCTCGACGGAAACGTTGTCATCGACCACTGGGAGCCGGACTGGGACAAGGAGCAGCACAGCGCTCCGATCTCCCTGAAGGCCGGGGAGAAGCACGACTTCAAGCTGGAGATGTTCCAGGACATCGGCGGCGCCAGCATGTTCCTGCGCTGGGGGAGCGACACCCTCGAGAAGCAGATCGTGCCCGAGTCCGCGTTCACCCCGCCCGCCGACTTCGAGGTCTACCCGGTCGCCCTGAGTGTCGCGAAGAACGGCAAGCGCCTCCAGGCCACCTTCCGCGACCGCGTCTCGGACTACCGGAGGGTGAAGGAGCACCTCAAGATCGAGGTCGACACCTCCCCGATGCCGGTGAAGTCGGTGAACCGGGCCTCGGACGACCCGAGGGCGCTGATCGTCGATCTCGCCGCACCGGTCCAGAAGGGCCAGCGCGTCAAGGTCGTCTACGACGGCCAGGGCGGTCTGAAGTCGGGGACCGAGACCGTCCCGGAGATCGGCCGCACCGCCAAGAACCTCTCCACGCACCGTCTCACCACCACCTGGGGCGACAAGCTGGACGAGAACCGCCCGCTCCCGGAGTACCCCCGGCCGCAGCAGGTCCGCGACCAGTGGAAGAACCTCAACGGCCCCTGGGAGTTCGCCGGGGCCACCGAGGGCGAGCAGCCGGTCTTCGGCAAGAAGCTCGACGAGAAGATCATCGTGCCGTTCCCGGTCGAGTCGCAGCTCTCCGGTCTGGAGCGCGACGAGGACCACATGTTCTACCGCAAGCTCGTCACCGTGCCGAAGAACTGGTCGGTCGGCAAGGGGAACAAGGACGCGTCCAAGCGGCTGAAGCTCAACTTCGACGCCGTCGACTATCAGTCCACCGTCTGGGTCAACGGCACCAAGGTCGCCGAACACACCGGCGGCTACACCGGGTTCACCGCCGACATCACCGACGCGCTGAAGGGCGGCGGCCCCCAGGAGATCGTCGTCGCCGTCACCGACGAGACCGGCCCGAACCAGCCCAAGGGCAAGCAGTCGACCAACCCGGGCGGCATCGTCTACACCCCGACCTCCGGCATCTGGCAGACCGTGTGGATGGAGCCGGTCGCCCCCGCCGCCATCGACTCCCTGACCACCACCCCGGACATCGGCACCGGCCGCCTCGCGGTCACCGTCAACTCCGCGAAGGCCTCCCCCGACGCCCGGATCACCGCCGTCGCCCGCGACCGCGGGGGCAAGGTCGTCGGCACGGTCACCGGACCGGCCAACCGCAAGCTGAGCCTGCCGGTGAAGAACCAGCACCTCTGGTCGCCGGACGACCCCTACCTGTACGACCTCGACGTCTCCCTCGCCGACGGCCGCTCCAAGGACAGCGTCGAGAGCTACTTCGGGATGCGCCAGCTGAAGATCGACAAGGTGGGCGGCTACCAGAAGCTCGTCCTCAACGGCAAGCCCTTCTTCTCCCTCGCCATGCTCGACCAGGGTTTCTGGCCCGACGGGCTGTACACGCAGCCCAGCGACGCCGCCCTCACCTTCGACCTGAAGGCACAGAAGGACCTCGGGTTCAACGCCGTGCGCAAGCACATCAAGGTGGAGTCGCCGCGCTGGTACTACCACGCCGACCGGCTCGGACTGCTCGTGTGGCAGGACTTCGTCAACGCCGACATCGACAACGACACCGGCAAGAACGCCTTCCTCACCCAGGGGAAGGAGATGATGAAGCAATTCCACAACTACCCCTCGATCAGCGGCTGGATCGTCTTCAACGAGGGCTGGGGCGAGTGGGACCGCACCGAGACCGGCAAGATCGCCGAGGACGTCAAGGCACTGGACCCGTCCCGCGTCGTCAACGCGCACAGCGGTGTCAACTGCTGCGCTTCCAAGGGCGATTCCGGCAAGGGCGAGATCATCGACCACCACGACTACGTGAACAACGACCCGGCCTTCCCGGACGACCGTCGCGCCGCGATGGACGGCGAGCACGGCGGCTTCACGCTCCGGACGCCGGGGCACATGTGGCCCGGCGCGCCCGCCAACATCTACAGCGGGGTCGCGGACAAGGCCGCCCTCACCGCGAAGTACGTCGACAACACCCGTACGTACTACCTCGCCGCCGCCGGCGCCGAGCTGTCCGGTTCCGTCTACACCCAGGTCAGCGACCTGGAGAACGAGCTGAACGGTCTGTGGACGTACGATCGTCGGGAGATCAAGGTCGACCCGAAGAAGGTCCGGGAGATCAACCGCCAGGTCATCGCCGCCGGGGCCAACGCCGGCGAGCGCGACGAGCTGAAGGGCGGCGGCTCCTGGTCGCTCGACGACAACAAGGGCGCCACCGCCCGCGACAGCGGCCCCAACAAGGCCCACCTCGCCCTGGAGGGCGGCACGTCCTGGGCCCCCGGCGTGACGGGATCGGCGCTGAAGTTCGACGGTGAGGGGCAGTACGCGCAGAGCGCCGGCCCCGTCGTGGACACCACGAAGGACTACACGGTCTCCGCGTGGGCCTCGCTGGACGTCGTGCCGGGCAACTACGCCACCGTCGTCAGCCAGGACGGCCGGCGCACCGAGAACCCCTTCTACCTCCAGTACGGACAGGGCGCGTTCGCCTTCTCCACCCCGGGCGGCAAGCGCGCCCGCCTGGAGATCACCCCGGAGACCGGTAAGTGGTACCACCTGGTCGGGGTCCGCGAGGGCGACACGATCACGCTGTACGTCGACGGGAAGCCCGCCGCCACCACCGAGGCCGGGCCGGCCGATGTGAGCACCGGCCCGCTCTCCGTCGGGCGGGCCCAGTACGACGGCGCCAGGGGCGACTTCTGGAACGGCTCCGTCGATCAGGTCGGGGTGTACGACAAGGCCCTGACCGCCGAGGAGGTGTCCGCGCTGCACGGCGGTCAGCAGCCGTAACGCGGGAAGGACCACGGGTCCCGGACCGCGCCCCTGACCGCTTCCGACTCCGGGCACACCCTCCGCACACAGCCGGCCCGGCCGCGACGGAAGACTCTCCCCGTCGTGGCCGGGCCGGCCGGTCGTTCACCCGCTCGTCGTCATCGGCCCCCGGGGGTCACGGGGCCCAGGGCGCGTCCACCGCCCAGGTGGTGTCCTCGGCGAAGGAGGCCGGACTGTCGAAGGGCCTGCCGCCGCCGGGAGTGGCCAGCCACACCTCGGAGTCGATGTGGCGCAGATAGCCGCCGGGCATGTTGGCGCTGGTGAACCGCACCCCGCCGTTCCCGGCGACCGCGCACCAGGTGGCATCCGCCCTGAACAGCGCGGAGTTGTCGTCGGCGTCGCGCCGCACGCGGAACTCCCGGTGGCGAAGGAACTCGCCGGGGTAGTTCCGCGACTCGAAGGAGTAGCAGTTGCCGTTGGCGAGACCGGGGACGATCTTCCAGGTGGCGTCCGCCTTCAGCAGGGCCGAACTCCCGCTGTTCACCAACTCGGTGAGGGCCAGCTCGTCGTAGTGCCGCAGGTGCTTCGTCGTGTGACCGGGCGTGGTGACCCGCAGCGACCTGTTCTGCCCGGTGGGGAGGTTCACCGGGGGTGCGGGGTTCCGGGACGCCTGGATCAGGGCCTGGTTGGCGGCCCTGACCCGGGCGGTGTCGACCTTGACCACCTGGCGGTCGTACGTCAGCAGTCCGTTCGCCTCGTTCTCGACGTCGGTGATCTCCGTGTAGACCGACGCGGAGAGCCCGGCCGGGAGTTGGCCGACGCGGATGGCGTCGAGGAGTCCGACGAACCGGTTGTCGAGGGCCGCGATGCTCGGCTGGTCCTCGTAGCTGAAGCCGCCGCCCGGGTACCACTCGTGACCGGGCACCTTGTAGCCGAGCCCGCCGAACTCGCCCAGCACGGCGGCCCGGGTGGCGCTCGGCGCGGTGTTGCCGGGGCCGACGTAGATGTGGTTGTCGATCACGTCGCCGTTGCCGCCGTCGACCGAGCCGCAGCAGTTGACCCCGCTCATGTTGTTGACCAGGCGCGAGGGATCCTGTGCCTTGACCTCGTCGGCGATCCGGGCCTGGTCGTACTGGCCCCAGCCCTCGTTCTGGTTGACCCACATCACCACCGACGGCGAGCTGCGGTGCTGGTCGATGATGTTGCGGTACTCCGCCTCCCACTGGGTGCGCGCGGGCCCGTCCGGCACCTTGCCGGTGTCCATCGACGGCATGTCCTGCCACACCAGCAGCCCCAGCCTGTCCGCCCAGTAGAACCACCGTTGCGGCTCCACCTTGATGTGCTTGCGGACCATGTTGAAGCCGAGGTCCTTGTGGGCCTGGAGGTCGTACTTCAGCGCCTCGTCGCTCGGCGCGGTGTAGATGCCGTCCGGCCAGTACCCCTGGTCCAGGGTGCCGGTCTGGAACACGAACTTCCCGTTGAGCAACGGCCGCAGGATGCCGTCCACCTTCGCCAGGCCCACGGACCGCATACCGGTGTAGCCGCCCACGGTGTCGCCGACGGCCGAGCCGTCGAGGAGATCCGCCCTCACGTCGTACAGGAACGGGTCCTCGGGCGTCCACAGACGGGGGTCAGGCACGGGTACGGAGATCTCCCCGGCCACCGCGCCGGTGGCCGTGCCCACCACCGTACCGCCGGTGGAGACGGTGATCCGGGCGCTCCGGCCCGCCGCGCCCGCCGTCTGGACCCTCACCCGCAGGGTGCTGTTCCCCAGGTTCGGCGTCATGTCGAGGCGGGTGATGTGCGCGGAGGCCACTGGTTCCAGCCAGACCGTCTGCCAGATGCCGGACGCCGCGGTGTAGAAGATCCCGCCGCCCGGATGCGGCTTCACGTCGTTGATCCGCTGCTTGCCGACCGCCTGGCCGCCGGTCTGGCTCGGGTCGTACACGGAGACCACGACGGTGTTCGTACCCCCGTTGAGCTGCGGGGTGATGTCGTACGCGAAGGAGTCGAAGCCACCCTTGTGCGCCCCGACCTGGGTGCCGTTGACCCGGACGGTGGTCTGCCAGTCGGAGGCGCCGAAGTGCAGCTTGACCCGGCGCCCGTCCCAGTTCGCGGGGACGGTGAAGGTCCGCTTGTACCAGAGCTTGTCCATCTCGGTGATGCGGCGCTGGATGCCGGAGAGCGCGGACTCGGCGACGAACGGGACCCGGATCTGCTCCGGGAAGGCCGCCGGCTGCCCGGCGTCACGGCCGGTGACCGCGGAAGTCCCAGATGCCGTTGAGGTTCGTCCAGTCCGGGCGGGTCAGCTGCGGGCGCGGATACTCCGGCAGCGGCTTGTCGACGGGGACCTGGTTCGTCCACGGCGTCGTCATGGGCGTCGGCTTCGGCTCCCAGGCCGCGGGCGCGGCCGTCGCCGGGGACGTGCCGGTCCCCACGAGGGCGGTGGTCACCAGGGCGAGCAGGCCGGTGGTGGCCGTTAACCTCCGCCACCAGGTGCGATGGCGAGGTGCGGGTGCTGGTCGCATGCGGAACATCCCTTTCTACGGTCGTACAGGGACGACTCCCCGCGCCGGAGCGGCGCGGGGAGCGGTGGGGGAAGGGAGAGCTGTCAGAGGAGCCGCCACAGATGGTCGGCCGTTCCGTTGTCGTCGTACTGGACGACATGGGCGCTGTCGGCCGTGGACATCCCGTCCACGCCCAGCACCTTGGCGGAGTTCCGGTTGCGGACGCGGTACCAGCCGTCGCCGTCCGGGACGAGCTGCCAGAGGTGGTCGGCCGTCCCCGTGTCGTCGAACTGCACGACGTGGGCGCTGTTCGCGGTGGACATCAGGTCGACGCCGAGCACCTTGCCGGAGTGCCGGTTGCGGATGCGGTACCAGCCGTCCCCGTTGGCCACCAGCCGCCACAGGTGGTCGGCGGTCCCCGTGTCGCCGAACTGCACGACGTGGGCGCTGTTCGCGGTCGACATGCCGTCCACGCCCAGCACCTTGCCCGAGTGCCGGTTCGCGATCCGGTACCAGCGGTCCGCCAGCCACGGTTCCGCGTCCGGGGCGGCCGTCGGGAACGACGTGATCCGCAGCCGGGCCGCGCCCATCGGCACCAGGGTGACCTCCTCGACCGGCTCGGTCGAGCGCGCCGGACTCGCCTGGAGCGGAGCGACCACCCGCTCGTCGTCCGCCGTCCACTCGGGGATGCGGCGGGCGCGGGCGGTCATGGTGAGCGGGGTGCCCTCCAGGGTGAACGGGTTGTCGCCGGGGGCCCGTCCCGTGGAGCGGTGGAGCAGGGACGCGGCGGGGCGGGCGGTGTCCAGGACGAGGCCGTAGTTCCAGGGGCTCGTGGCGTGGACCGCGTACTCCGGGAAGGCGTCGCTGCCGCCGATCCGCTCGTACCTCTCACCGATCCGCAGTGAGTACGTGAGCGGCCCGTGGTCCACGCTGACCGAGCCGTGGTTCTGTGCCCAGGTGCGTACGGCGGTCCGCTGCGGCAGCCGCAGGGTGACCTTGTCGCCGCTCGACCAGGTCCGGTCGAGCCGGGTGAAGGCGGGTCCGGCGGGGGCGGCGACCCGCTGCCCGTTGACCCGGACCTCCGGGTCCGCGCACCAGGCCGGGACGCGCAGGACCAGCGGGAAGCGCAGCGGCTTCGGCGAGGTCAGGGTGAGCTCGACCGTGTCGGTGAAGGGGTAGCCGGTCTCCTCGGTGAAGGTCACCTCCGTGCCGTCCGCGACCTTGGCCCTCACCTCGCTCGGCGCGTACATCGCCGCCGCGAGCCCGCCGTCCGGGGTGGCGAGCCACAGCTCCTCGGTGAAGTAGGGCCAGCCCATGCCGTAGTTGTGCGGACAGCAGCGGTACTGGTCGACGCCCGGCAGATACGCCAGCATCGCGAAGCCGTTCTGGAACTGGCGGTCCCGCTTGGGCGCGTTGTCCAGGTCCACGCTGTTGGCGCAGGTGATGTAGTGCACCGCCCTGCCCGACGGATCGAGGGACGCCGGAAGGGAGTTGAACGCCAGTTCCTCGCAGCGGTCCGCCCACAGCGGGTCCCCGGTGATCCGGGTGAGCAGCTGGTGGCTCGCCATGAACTCGACGATGCCGCAGGTCTCGAAGCCCTGGCGGGGGTCGCCGTGGCCCGGCCGGGCGTTCTCGTCGCCGGCGAAGCCGCCGCCGGGGAACTGCCCGTAGGCGTCCATGGCCTTCGCGTACGTGCCGTAGGTGTTCCGGGTGTCGGTGGCAGAGCCGCTGCGCAGCGCGAACTGGGCGGGCTCCCGGAAGCCCTGCGCGATGTTGACGTTGTGCGGGTTGACCAGGTTGTCGCCCCAGTCCGCCCCGTACCGGTGGATCTTGTCGACGAGGTCCAGGAGGAACGCGTCGCCGGTGCGGTTGTAGAGCCACATGACGCTGTCGAGGCCGTCGCCCCAGCGCAGGGCGATCCAACTGGTGTCGAAGGCCCCCGGGCCCTGGGCGTTCATGTAGCGGAAGAAGCGGCTGAGGAAGGGGATGATCCGGGTGTCGCCGCTGTACTCCTGCCAGGAGCGCAGGGCCTGGATCAGGGGGAGGAACGGCCAGAAGTCGGGCCCGCCGTTCAGTGAGGTGCGCAGTGCCTTCGGGCCGAAGAAGCCGTCGGGCTGCCCGGTGGCGAGGATCGCGTCCAGCCAGCGGCGGGTGGTGGTCAGCGCGGCCGCGTCTCCGGTGACGATCGCGAGATCGACGTATCCGCGCAGCCAGTAGGGGACTTCCTCCCAGCCGCCCCGGTCCGGGCGCACCCAACCGGTGGCCGTGAAGTCCAGGAAGTGCGAGAACTCCTCGTACCGGCCGCACAGCCCCTCCAGTTGGAGCTTCAGCTGTCCGGCCAGCCAGCCGCGCGCCTTCACCCTGCCCGGTGGGAGCTTGAGGAACGCGGTGGGGTGCAGTGGGGCGGCGTTGGGGGCGTAGTGGCCGCCCCGGGCGACCGGCATCCGGTGGCGGTCGGGGGTGGCGGCGGTCGCCCACCGGCTCGTCGCGCCGGTGGCGACCGCGGTGGCCACCGCGGTCGTGATGAGCTGCCTGCGGTTCAGGGGCATCGGTGCGGCTCCTGCTCTCGGCCCGGCCGCCAGTGCCGCGGCCGGGCTCGGTGGGGGGACCCGCACGGCTCCGTGGCCGTGCGGAGGGGGCTGCTGTGCGGTGCGCTGTGCGGCTGACATGCGGGGAAGCGGTGAACGGACGCTGCCGGGCGTGTGGTGGGGCCCGGGCGGAGCGGGGCGCGGGGCAGCGGCGGCCGGGCGCACGCCGAAGGCCGCCGTCGCGCGGCGGGGCGGTCGGAGGGCGACCGTTCTTGCAACGTTGAAAATCGAGCGTCCGGCGGTATGACAGCACGGCGTCGGGCGGGTGTCCAGGCCTCGCGCAGCGCTTTGCCGAAGGGTGCTTCCCGGAGTGCGGGTGAGCTCCGGCCGTCCGCCGACACATTCTGAAAACGCATCGGCAACGCTCTTGCCGCCCGTGCCGCACCGCATATATAACGTTGTAAAACGAGTCGCCGACAGGCCGCGCAGACCCTCGCGACCACTGTTCCCGCAGTACGGAGCAGGGGTGCGAGGAATGCGGCGGCAGCGGCCGCAGAGCAGCCGATGCCTCGTCCCGCATGCCCGACCGCACGCCGATCAGCGTGCTGTCAACCCGCCAAGGAGCGTTCCGCGCATGATGATCCAGCGTCGATCCCGTACCCTCGCCGTGGCCTGCGTCCTCGCAGCGACCACGCTGGCCGCCGCCGGCTGCGCCAAGTCGGAGACCTCCAACACCGCGGGCGGCGACAGCAGTCAGGGCGCGCAGGAGGCCAAGACCCCCGATTCCACCTCCGGTTCGGGCTGCAAGCTGACCACCTACGGCGCGCCGAAACTGGACCTCAAGGACGCGGTGGTCGGCTTCTCCCAGTCGGAGAAGGAGGCCAACCCCTTCCGGATCGCCGAGACCCAGTCCATCAAGGACGAGGCGGAGAAGGTCGGCGTCAAGAAGCTCCTCACCACCAACGCCCAGTCCCAGCTGTCCAAGCAGATCAGCGACATCCAGGACATGCTGTCCCAGGGCGCCCAGTTCCTCATCGTCGCCCCGCTCAACTCGGACGGTCTGGAACCCGCGTTGAAGGCCGCAGCCGCCAAGAAGGTCCCCGTCCTCACCATCGACCGCAAGGTCAACTCCACCGCCTGCAAGGACTATGTGGCCTTCCTCGGCTCCGACTTCGTCGAGCAGGGCAAGCGCGCCGCCGACGCGATGATCAAGGTCACCGGCGGCAAGGGCAAGGTCGCCATCCTGCTCGGCGCGTCCGGCAACAACGTCACCACCGACCGCACCAAGGGCTTCGTCGACCAGGTCGAGGCGAAGGCCCCCGGCCTGGAGATCGTCGCCCAGCAGACCGGCGAGTTCGCCCGCGACAAGGGCCAGCAGGTCATGGAGCAGCTCATCCAGTCCAAGCCCGACATCACCGCCGTCTACGCCGAGAACGACGAGATGGGCCTCGGAGCGGTCACCGCGCTGAAGGCGGCCGGCAAGAAGCCCGGCAAGGACGTCAAGATCGTCTCCGTCGACGGCACCCGCAACGCCGTCCAGGCCCTCGTCAACGGCGAGTACAACGCCGTCATCGAGTCCAACCCGCGCTTCGGTCCGCTCGCCTTCGCCACCGCGCAGAAGTTCTACGCCGGTGAGGAGATCCCCGAGAACGTGATCATCACCGACCGCGAGTACGACGAGGCCAACGCCAAGGAATCGCTCGGCGGAGCGTACTGACCCCCTCGACGGCCTGCCGCCGCGACGCCCGGGGCTCCCGGGCGAGCGGCGGCCCGGTCCCATTCCCGTAACACCGGAAGGCCAGGATTCATGGCACCAACCCCAGCGACAACCCAGCACCCGGATGCCCCCGGGGCCGGTGCCGCATCCGTGGCGGACCCCGTCCTCGAAGCCCGCTCGGTGAGCAAGCGGTTCCCGGGCGTCGTCGCCCTGGACGACGTCTCCTTCGCCCTGCGCGCGGGCGAGGTCCACGCGCTCGTCGGCGAGAACGGGGCCGGCAAGTCCACCCTCATCAAGGTGCTCACCGGCGTCTACCGGAGCGATGAGGGCGAGGTGCGCGTGAGCGGCGAACCCGTCCGCTTCGCCCGCCCCTTCGAGGCGCAGCAGGCCGGGATCTCCACCATCTACCAGGAGGTGAACCTCGTCCCGCTGATGAGCGTGGCGCGCAACATCTTCCTGGGCCGGGAACCCAAGAACCGCCTCGGGCTCATCGACTTCGCCCGGATGAACCGCGAGACCACCGAACTCCTCGACGGCTTCGGCGTCCGCGTCGACCCCAAGCGGCCCCTGCACACGCTCGGCATCGGCACCCAGCAGATGGTCGCGCTCGCCCGCGCCGTCTCCGTCCGGGCCCAGGTCGTCATCATGGACGAACCCACCTCTTCGCTGGAGCCCCGCGAGGTCGAGACCCTCTTCCGGGTCATCGAGAACCTGCGCGGCCAGGGCATCGCCGTCCTCTACGTCAGCCACCGCATGGACGAGCTCTACCGCATCTGCGACCGGGTCACCGTCCTGCGCGACGGCCGCCACATCCACACCGGCGAACTGGCCCCGCTGGAACGCATGCAGCTGGTGTCCATGATGCTCGGCCGCGACATGGCCGAGGTCCGGCGCGACGGCCTCACCGGCTTCGCCGCCGAAGGGCACGACGCGGGCCGCACCCCCGTCCTCACCGCCAAGGGCCTCGACCGCCGCCACCAACTGCACGACATATCCGTGGAGTTGTACGCCGGTGAGGTGCTGGGACTCGGCGGACTGCTGGGCTCCGGGCGCAGCGAGACCGCCAAGGCGCTGACCGGCGCGCTGACCCTGGACGGCGGGGAGATCACCGTCGACGGCAAGCGCCTCGGCCGCCCCACCCCGGCCGCCGCCATCCGCGCGGGCATCAGCATGCTCCCCGAGGACCGCAAGGCCGAGGGCATCGTCCCCGGCCTCTCCGTCCGCGAGAACATCGTGCTCGCCGCGATGCCCCGGCTCTCCAGGGGCGGCATCGTCTCCCGAGCCAAGCAGGACCGCATCGTCGGGATCTTCATGAAGCGGCTGCGGATCAAGGCCTCCAGCCCCGAGCAGAAGGTCGGCGAACTCTCCGGCGGCAACCAGCAGAAGGTGCTGCTCGCCCGATGGCTCTGTCTGGAGCCCAAAGTGCTGCTGCTCGACGAGCCCACCCGCGGCATCGACGTCGGCGCCAAGGCCGAGGTGCAGAGCCTGATCGACGAACTCGCCCGCGAGGGCCTCGCCGTACTGCTGATCTCCTCCGACATCGAGGAGCTGATCGAGGGCGCCGACCGCATCGTCGTCCTGCGCGGCGGCGCGGTCGCCGGTGAACTCGCCGGCGACGAGGTGGACGAGAGCCGCCTGCTCGAAGTGCTCGCCGACCACACGCCCGATGCCGGTGGGAAGGCCCCGGCCGCCCAGGAGGACCCCCGATGACCAACCAGGCCACCCTGCCACGGCCCGCCGCGAAGCCACTGGCCCGGCTGCGCGACCCCGCCTGGTACCAGGAGTACGGGGTGTACGCGGCCGTCGCCGTCGTCCTGCTGTTCAACGCGCTGTTCACCGAGCACTTCATGACGGCCGACAACCTGCGCACCCAGCTCGTCCAGGTCGCGCCCATCGTGATCGTCGCGCTCGGCATGGCCCTGGTCATCGGCACCGAGGGCATCGACCTCTCCGTCGGATCCACCATGGCGCTCGCCGCCGCCCTGCTGCCGCTCTACCTCGGCTACGGACTGGTCCCCGCGCTCCTGATCGCCCTGCTCGCCGGAGCGGTGGTCGGCGCGATCAACGGGACGCTCGTCTCGCTCGTCGGGCTGCAACCCATCGTCGCCACGCTCGCCCTGTTCGTCGGCGGCCGGGGCCTCGCCCTCGTCATGGCGGACGGTCAGCTCAAGCAGATCGTCAACCCGGACATCCTCGCGCTCGGCACCGGCTCCTTCCTCGGCATCCCGACGGTCGTCCTCATCGCGGGCGTCCTCGCGCTGGCCGTCGCCTTCCTGGTGCAGCGCACCACCTTCGGCCGCCAGATCGTCGCCATCGGCGGCAACCGCTCGGCCGCGGCGCTCTCCGGGCTGCCCGTCAAGCGCGTCCTGATCGGCGTCTACATCCTGTGCGGGGTGATGGCGGCCCTCGCCGGCATCCTCGCCACCGCCCGGCTCACCGCCAGCGACCCGTCCTCGCTCGGCACCCTCATGGAACTCTCCGCCATCACGGCCGTCGTCGTCGGCGGCACCCCGCTGAACGGCGGCTCCGTCCGGGTGCTCGGCACCGTCGCGGGCGCCCTGCTCATGCAGCTGCTGCGCGCCACCCTCGTCAAGCACGACCTGCCCGACTCCACCGCACAGATCGCCCAGGCGGCCATCATCATCGCCGCCGTCTACGTCGCCCGGGAGCGTAGGTCCCGATGAACAACACCCCACCGGCCACCGTGCCCGCGGCGAAGGCCCCCGCGCCGCTCAAGAGCGCCCCCTCGCGCCCCGAACCCCGCCCCGGACGCTCCACCGGCTCCCGGATCGGCGAACTCCTCCAGCGCCAGGGTGTCCTCGCGGTCCTGCTGACCGTGATCCTCATCGCCTCGTTCGTCTACCCGACGTTCGCGAGCCTCGACAACGCCCGGGGCGTCACCGTCCAGGCCTCGTTCCTCGCGATCGTCGCGCTCGGCATGACCCTGGTCATCATCACCGGCGGTATCGACCTCTCCGTCGGCTCCGTCTTCGCCCTCGGTGGCGTGCTCGCCGCCTGGGCCTCCCAGTGGGGCTTCTTCGCCGCCCTGCTCGTACCCCTGGTGGTCTGCGGCGCGATCGGGCTGGTCAACGGCCTGCTCATCGCCCGCGGGAACATGGCGCCCTTCATCGTCACGCTCGCCACTCTCCTCGCGGCGCGCGGCATGCTGCTCGCCTTCACCGACGAGGGCGCCACCACCTACCTCGTGCCCAAGGACTCCGGCTTCGCCGAGCTCGGCCAGGGCAGCGTCTGGGGCTTCGGCTACCCGATCCTCGTCGCACTCGCCCTCTTCGGGGCGGGCGGACTCCTGCTCCAGCGGACCTCGTTCGGACAGACCCTGTTCGCCGTCGGCGGCAGCAGCGACGCGGCCACCCTCATGGGTTTGCCCGTCGCCCGGACGAAGATCCTCGTCTACACCCTCAGCGGACTGCTCGCCGGACTCGCCGGAGCGCTCAACGCCGCCCGCCTCTCCTCCGGCGTCACCATCGTCGGCGTCGGCATGGAACTCGACGCGATCTCCGCCGTCGTCATCGGCGGCACCCTCCTCATCGGCGGCGCGGGATCCATCAGCGGCACCCTCTGGGGCGTCCTGCTCCTCGCCGTGATCCAGAACCTCATCAACCAGATCGGCTCGCTCAACTCCTCGTACCAGTCGGTGGTCAGCGGCGGCTTCCTTATCGTTGTCGTGGTGGCGCAGCGTTACCTCGCGCGCAGCCGGAGAACGACCTGAACCGTACGTATCCGCAGAACCGTCTGAACCGTACGTATCCGGAGACCACCTGAACCGTACGGATCGGGCCGAGTCGAACCAAGCAACGAGGAGTGCCGTGGGCGTCAGCCTCAAGGACGTAGCTCAACGGGCGGGCGTGTCCATCAAGACCGTGTCGAACGTGGTCAACAACTATCAGCACGTCACCCCGAAGATGCGGGCCAAGGTCCAGCAGGCGATCGACGAGCTCGGCTACCGGCCGAACCTCACCGCCCGCCACCTCCGCAAGGGCCGCACCGGCATCATCGCCCTCGCCGTCCCCGAATTCGGCAACCCGTACTTCGCGGAGCTGGCCGGCGAGGTCGTCGACGCGGCGGCCCGGCACGACTACACCGTCCTGGTCGACCACACTGCGGGCCTCCGGGAGAACGAGCTGCTGGTCTGCCAGGGGTTCCGCTCCCACGTCATCGACGGCCTCATCCTCAGCCCCATCCACCTGGAGACCGAGGACCTGATGGCCCGCACCGAGACCGCGCCGCTGGTGCTGCTCGGCGAGCGCGAGTACGCGGCCCCCTACGACCACATCGCCATCGACAACGTGGCCGCCGCCCGCGAGGCCGTCGCCCACCTCGTCGCCCTCGGCCACCGCCAGATCGCCTTCCTCGGCTCCCGCACCGGCCGGGAACGCCAGCCCGCCCACCTCCGGCTGCGCGGCTGGCGCGAGGAACTGGCCGCCTCCGGCATCGAACCCGACGAGTCCCTCGTCGTCGTCACCGACGGTTACGGGCGCGAGGACGGCGCGGCGGCGATGGCCTCCCTCCTCGACCGGGGCCGGCGGCCCGACGCCGTCTTCGCGTACAACGACATGATCGCGACCGGCGCCATGCGCACCATCACCGAACGTGGCCTCGCCATCCCGGACGACATCGCCGTCGTCGGCTTCGACGACATCGAGGAGAGCAGGTACGGGGCCACCACCCTGACCACCATCGCGCCCGACAAGGCGGCCATCGCCCGGCTCGCCGTCGACAGCCTCGTCGAACGCCTCGCGGGCACCCCCGTCGCCGAACCCCGGCGGCCCCGCCCCGGCTACCGGCTCGTCGTCCGCGAATCCACCACGCCCCGCGAGGCTCCCGGAACGCCCCGCCAGGGCGTGTTTCGAAAGTAGCGCCGTCCGCACCCCCCAAGGAACTCCTCATGCCCACCGTGCACCGCAAACCGTTCGGCCGCGCCCACGGGCAGAGCGAGATCGATCTCTGGACCCTCGACTCCGGCACCGGCGTCCGGGCCGAGATCCTCACCTACGGCGGTGTCCTGCACAGCCTCACCGTGCCGGACACCGCGGGCAGCCCCGGCCCGGTCGTCCGCTCGCTGCCCGCGCTCGACGACTACACCGACAAGAACCCGTACTTCGGGGCCGTCGTCGGCCGGTACGCCAACCGCATCGCCCACGGCCGCTTCACCCTCGACGGGACCACGCACCACATCCCCGCCAACGACCGGGGCCACGCCCTGCACGGAGGGCCCGACGGCTTCCACACCAAGGTCTGGGAGGCCACCGGGGACCGTACCGACACCACCGCCGTCGTCCGGCTCACCCTGCACAGCCCCGACGGCGACATGGGCTTCCCCGGAGCGCTCGACGTCACCGCCACCTACACCCTGGACACCACCGGAACCCTCGCCGTCGACTACCGGGCCGTCACCGACCGGCCCACCGTCGTCAACCTCACCAACCACTCCTATCTCAACCTCGGCGACGACGACATCCTCGGCCACATCCTCCAGGTCGACGCGGACGCCTACCTCCCCATCGACCCCGGCTCCATCCCCGAAGGCCCGCCCGCCCCGGTGGCCGGCACCCCGTTCGACCTCACCACCCCGCAGCAGCTGGGCGGACGACTCGCCCTGACGCACCCCCAACTCGCCCTGGCCGGCGGCTTCGACCACTGCTGGGTCCTGCGCCCCGCCGCCCCCGGGACCCTGCGCCGGGCCGCCCGCCTCGCCGCCCCCGGCGCCCGGCGCTCCCTGGAGCTCTGGACCACCGAGCCCGGCCTCCAGGTCTACACCGCCAACCAGCTCGACGGCGCGTTCACGGATGGCACCGGCCGCCGCCACCGCCGCCACGGATCGCTCTGCCTGGAGACCCAGCACCTGCCGGACTCGCCCAACCGCCCCGGCCACCCCACCACCGTGCTGCGCCCCGGCGAGATCCTGCGCAGCCGCACCGAATGGCGCTTCCCGCACCTGCGGGCGCGGTAGCCGTGCACCGGGGAGGCCGGGCCGGCCGGTCCCGCTACTTCAGGTAAGGCCCCGCCGAGGTCCAGGACGTACACGCGCAGGTTGCCCTTCCCGGGGGCCGGGACGGCGAGGGTGCCTCCGGTGCCGGCCGTCGCGGGTTCCCAGGTGACCACGACCGCGACCCCGTCGGCGACGGCCTTCACGGCCGTGGGCGCGGTGGGCGCCTCGGTGTCCGGTTCCTCGGCGGCGCACGGGTCCTTCGCCGAGGCGGTCACCTTGCGGTCCTTCACCGTAAAGGGATCCGGCAGCACCGTCTCCCCGGAATGGAAGGGCTGGTGCGGGCGTTCGCACGGTCATGACCTTCTCCGTTGACGTGACCGTGCGCGGCTACGAGCTCGACACCCAGGGCCACCTGAACCAGGCCGTCTACCTCCAGTACGCGGAGCACGCGCGCTGGGAGCTGCTTCGGGCCGCCGGGCTGCCCCAGGAGAAGCTGCTGGCCGACGGGATCGGCCCGGTGCAGCTCGAGGTGACGGTCAAGTACCACCGCGAACTGCGCGGCGGCGAGCGGGTGCGCGTCACCTGCCGGTTCGACTACGGCACGGGCAAGACGTTCACGCTGGAGCAGCACATCATCAAGGAGGACGGCACGGTGGCCGCCGAGATCACCGGAGTGGCCGGCGTCCTCGATCTGACCGAACGCCGGCTCGTCCCGGACCCGCGGGGCCGTCTCGCCGCCCTGGCCGGCAACCCCGATCTGCTGACCGGCTGACCGGCCGGCCCGGCCGTTCTCCTCACCGGCCACGACAAGCCGTCGGCCCCCGGGGGGCTCTGGCTCGCGTAAGCCCAGGACGAAGCGGCCGTCCCGCGGCAAGCGCTCGGCCTGTTCCTTCGGGCGGAAGCGGAGACGACAACATTCTGCCGACACGACCTGACGGGCTGCGGCCACCACCGGCTGCGGCTCGTCCGCGGCCGTCTACCACCGGGTCGGGCAGTGGTAGTCAGCCGTGGGCATGGCGGCGTCCAGCGGCTGGACCTGGATATCGCGGCCGTACCAGCCCTCTGCCCTGACCGCGCCTCTGTCTACATCTCCTGGCTGCGCCACGCGGTCGGCGGCTTCACCCACCGCCCAGTCACAGGCGGTGGTCAGCTGGTGCGGTTGTAGATCGCCGTACCGGGGCAGGCGGTCACGCCCGAGCGGGTGGCGCACCCGGTGTACTGGCTGGAGCCGTTCCACCAGGCCCAGCCGCCGATGGTGCGGCCGTTGAGCCAGGTGTACTGGCCGTTGTGGTTGGCGTCGTACGTGCGCAGGCTCCAGTGCACGTGCGCTCCGGTCGCGGCCCCGCCGGCACAGGTGTCGGTGCCGATGGTGCCGAGCAGGGCGCTGCGGGCGATCGATGTTCCGTTGTAATAGGTGGTGTTCCACATGTGGTAGTAGTCCGTCGAGAAGCCGCCGGGGTGGATCACTCTGGTCCAGCCGCCTCCGGCACCGCACATCGAGGTTGCCGTCCCCTCCCGGGACGAGCGGACGCGCCCGTTGGCGTTGCCTCCCGCGAAGTCGAGGCTGCTCCAGTAGCCCGTCGAGCCGGTGTGGGAGTGTGCCCCGCCGGTGAGGGTCATGTAGTAGTCGGGCATCCAGGGAAGCAGCAGTCCGTTGGTGTTCGCAGCGGCGGTCCCCGCCGACGGCGTCTCCTGCCGCGGAGCCGCCTTGCGCTGGGCGTACGCCGTCATGGTCCGCCGCTCCGCCTTGCCGACCAGCGGGGACTTGGCCACGTGATCGGCGAACTCGCGGTCGCCCTCCAGACCCGATACCCATCGCCCGTCCTTGCGGTGAGCGATGTAGAGCCAGCCCTCCGGCTCGCCGTGGTGGGTGCGGGGCGCTTCGACGTACGCGACGCCGCGAGCCCAGTCGGCCGAGACGGTACGGACATCGACGACCACCTTGCGGCCCTCGTCGGCGAGTTTGGCGACGGCCGCCTTCGGGGTGAGGCCCTTGGCGTCGTGGGACCGGGAGAGGACGTCCGTGGAGACGGCGTCCATCAGCGCCTGTCGACCGGTGCCGAGGCGGCCGGCCACCGCGGACGGCATCTTCACCGTGACATCGGGGGAAGGCGACTGGGCGGCGGTTGCCGGAGCCCCGGCAGGTGTTGCGGCCGAGTCGCGGAAGGCCGCCGTCGCCGAGGGCGCGGTGGCGAGCAGGCCGATGGCGGCGAGGGTGGCGACGGTGGTTCTCACGGACAGCTTGGAGAGCACGAGTGGTGTCCCTTCTGGACGAGAGGGGCCTGGCAGGTCGACAGGGTGCGAGAGCGGGGTGGGACGCGCGCGGACACGCCATAGGAGGGGAAGGGCATCGGTGAAATGGCATGTCCGCACCAAAATCTATGCGCGTAGCATACGGGTTTGCCGGTCACCCGGAACAGACCAAGTGGCCATGGAATCAGGCCAGTTGTCGAGCGAACATCAATGGGGGTAGTGATCTGCCTGGGAGGCGGCCGGTCACGTACCTACCGGCACTCGGCTGAAGCCGTGCCGTGCCCGACGCCATGCGTCCCAGCCCGATGCTGATCCCGCGCCGCGGACGCGGTTCGCGGTTGTCGCGGCAGCGACTGACTCGTTGTGGCCACGGCGCCGGGGCGGCTGGCCGGCCTGGACTCCACGACGGCGGCCGAGCCCGCCCAGCGACATATGACGCAAGAGCGCCCGCGCGATTCCATACACGTGTCTGAAGTGGGGATGAGAAGGGGCTGCAAGAGTGCGGTCCACGGCAAGCGGCCGTACGGCCAAAGGAGTTGAGCCCGCCGAGTCGACGCTGCCCGGACCCCGCGGGGCCTGTGCCGACGCGGCGGGGGCGACCGGGCTCACCGCACGGCCCCGCTCCCGCCCCGGCCCAGGGCGTACGGCCGGCGAGGCCGTTGCCGCAACGGGCGCGCTCAGGGACGTTCTCCGGTTGGTTGCCCGAAGGGCATTGACTTCTGCGATGGAGAGGAACACGCGTGACGGATTCGCATCAGGAGGACGTCGTGGCCGGTGAGACGGAGGAGAACAGGACGCGGAAGAACGGCCTGTACGCGGACGTGAGTGCCGAGCTCGCCGAGAACATGAGGCAGGGCTGGGCCGACACCGAGCGCCTCGACGTCGAGCCCATCGCCCAGGCGGCGTACACCGCGAGGCGTCGGGCGGCGCTCTCCGCGCTGTTTCCCGGTGAACTGCTGGTGGTACCGGCCGGCAACCCGAAGGTCCGGGCCAACGACACGGACTACCCGTTCCGGCCGTCCTCCGACTACACGTACCTGACGGGTGATCAGTCCCAGGACTCCGTACTGGTCCTGGAGCCCGGTGTCGACGGTGAGCACCTGGCGGTCGCCTATCTGCGTCCCCGGTCGGACCGCGAGAGCGGGGAGTTCTGGCGCGATTACCACGGTGAGCTCTGGGACGGCCGTCGCAACAGCCTCACCGAGAACGAGCGGCTCCTGGGCCTGCCCTGCCGTGATGTCCGCACGCTGACCGAGCGGCTCGCCGCGGCCACCGGCCCGATCCGTCTGCTGCGCACCTACGACGCCGGGGTCGACGCCGCCCTGGACGACAAGGTGACCGCCGAGCGCGACACCGGATTCCGCGTCGCCCTGTCCGAGATGCGCCTGATCAAGGACGAGTTCGAGATCGCCGACCTGCGTCACGCCTGCCGGGCGACGGCGCGTGGCTTCGAGGACGTGGTGCGCATTCTCGGTACGGACACGCCGACCGCGGAGCGGACCATCGAGGGCACGTTCTGGATGCGCGCGCGGACCGAGGGGAACGATGTGGGCTACGCGTCGGTCTGCGCAGCGGGGCCGCACGCCACGACGCTGCACTGGGTCCGCAACGACGGCGAGGCCCGGCCGGGCGAACTGCTGCTGATCGACGCCGGAGTGGAGAGCCGTCATCTCTACACCGCCGATGTCACCCGCACCCTGCCGGTCGACGGCCGCTTCACGCCGGTCCAGCGCAAGGTGTACGACGCGGTGTACGAGGCGCAGTCGGCCGGCATCGCCGAGGTCGGGCCAGGTGCGAAGTACCGGGACTTCCACCACGCAGCTCAGCGGGTGCTGACCGAGCACCTCGCCTCCTGGGGCCTGTTCGGTGAGCGGTCGGTGGACGAGGCGTACGAACTCGGGCTGTACCGCCGCTGGACGCTGGCCGGCACGGGCCACATGATCGGCCTGGACGTCCACGACTGCGCGAAGGCCCGCACCGAGCTGTACGTGGACGGGACGCTGGAGGCGGGCATGGTGCTCACCGTCGAGCCCGGCCTGTACTTCCAGTCGGACGACCTGACCGTGCCCGAGGAGCTCCGCGGCATCGGCGTGCGGATCGAGGACGATCTCCTGGTCACCGACGAGGGCAACGAGAACCTCTCGGCCGACCTTCCCCGGGCGGCCGGCGAAGTGGAGGCGTGGATGGCCCGGCTTCGCGGCTGACACCGGCAGCCGCGGCCCCCTCGGGCCCGCGGCTCGAACAGGTGCGTTCTCCAGATGGGGTGAGAACGCACCACCACGGAACGGTATGACGAGGAGGCGTGCGATGGAACGGCAGGACGGCCCGAGCGGGGCACGGAGTCACGATCGTCGAGCATCGGCGGCGGTGGCGGAGGTCTTTCGGCAGGGGTGGGCGGACACCACCAGGAGGCTTGCGCCCGTCTCCGGAGCCACGTACGCGGCCCAGCGGCGTGCGGCGGTATCCGAGCGGTTCCCCGGAGAGCGGATCGTCGTCCCGGCGGGCGGGCTCAAGGCCCGCAGCAACGACTTCGACTACGCCTTCCGGCCGCATTCCGCGTACATCCACCTCACGGCCGAGCTGGGGACCGGGGCGGTGCCGGACAGCGTGCTCGTCTTCGAGCCCACCGGCAGCGGGCACGAGGTCACCCTGTTCACCCGGCCCCGGTCGCCGCGCGATGCCGGTCCCTCCGGCGCGGAGTTCTACAGTGACCGGCAGCACGGCGAGTTCTGGGTCGGCCGCCGCCGGACGCTCCGGGAGACCGCCGAAGCCCTCGGCGTCGACGCGGTCGCCCGGGAAGGGCTGGAGCGGGTACTCGGCGGCGGCGTCCCGACCCGGGTGGTGCGCGGCGAGGACGCGCTCGTCGACGCGACTGTCCCACCGTCCGCACCGGCCGACGCCGAGCTGCTCGCCTTCCTGTCGGAATCGCGGCTGGTCAAGGACGCGTGGGAGATCGAGCAACTGCGCGCCGCCGTGGGGCACACGGTCGCCGGTTTCCACGACGTCGTCGGTGAACTGCCCCACGCCACCCGCCTCGCACGCGGGGAGCGGTGGGTGGAGGGCACCTTCAACCGGCGGGCGCGGCTGGAGGGTTACAGCCTGGGGTTCGAGACCATCGCGGCGGCCGGCGCACACGCGTGCGTGCTGCACTGGATGCACAACGACGGCCCGGTCCGGGAGGGGGAGCTGCTCCTGCTGGACGCGGGCGTCGAGGCCGACTCGTTCTACACCGGGGACGTCACCCGGACGTTGCCGGTCGGCGGGCGCTTCACGGATGCGCAGCGCCGCGTCTACGACCTGGTGTTCGCCGCCCAGTCGGCGGGCATCGCCGCCCTGCGGCCCGGCGCACCGTACGGCGCCTTCCACGACGCCGCGACGCGCGTCATCGCCGAGGGGCTCGACGCCTGGGGCCTGCGGCCCGGTGGCGCGGCGATCCCGCACGAGTCCGGCCTCTACCGCCGGTACACCGTATGCGGTACTGGTCACATGCTCGGCCTCGACTGCCACGACTGCGCCGCCGCCCGCAGCGAGACCTACCTGGGCGGTGTGCTGGAGGAGGGGCACGTCCTCACCGTCGAGCCCGGGTTGTACTTCCAGCCCGACGACCTGACGATCCCCGAGGAACTGCGGGGCATCGGCGTGCGGATCGAGGACGACTTCGTCATCACCGCCGACGGCGCGACGTGTCTGTCGTCGGACCTGCCACGCGACGCGGACGCGGTCGAGGCGTGGATGGACGCGTCGCGGTGAGCGCGCGCCGCCCGCTGGTCGACCAGGTCTCCGGAGAGCTGCGGCGGACGGGTGCACGTGCGGTGGCGGTGGTCGGACCCGCCGGATCCGGCGGGTCCGCGGTGCGGGACGCGGTGTGGCAGTCCTCCGGGGGCCCCGTGGCCGAGCTCGGCTCGGCGCCCGCCGACCCACACCTGCCGTACGTACCCCTGGCCGATTCGCTCACCGTGTGCCCGGCGGAGGGGAGCGGCGAACTGCCGGACGTCCAGCGGTAGACGAGCGACTGGGTGCTGTGCCGTGTCGCGGCGCCCCGCGCGATCCCGCGATCCCGCGTGTCACGGCGGGACGGCGGACGCCCGGGAGAGCGTCCGCCGTCGTCGGCCGTATCGCGTGCGCGCCGGTCAGGCGGCGGTGCCCACGACCAGATGGTCGCCGGGGATACCGGCCTTGCCCGGCGCGTAGTAGTCCTTGATCCCGGCGACCCAGGTCTCCACCCGGATCCGGTCCCCGTCGTTCGGCTCGAAGGCGTCGAAAAGCGCGTCGACGTTCGCGGGCTCGAACCCGATGGCCGTCATCAGCGCCATGAACAGCGGGCGCTCGATCAGACCGTCGCCGTCCGGGTCGCCGAGGGCGGCCAGTGCCTCGGCGAACACCCCGACCGTCGCGTCGAACCGCTCCGGCGACAGCACGCAGGCGGTGAACTCCTCGAAGCTGACCTCGCCGTCGCCATCGGCGTCGAGCTCGGTGCGCAGCGTCGTCCAGTACCGCCGGAACGCCGCGCGCATCGCGTCCTGCGCCGCCCGGTCCGAGGCCTGCGCCTCGCGGACGACGCGGTCGGCCATGAGGTCGAAGTCGTCCGCCTCCAGGACGCCGTTGGCGTTGGCGTCGAACAGGGAGAAGACGAGCGTGGCCCGCCTGGTGGCCTCAATGCCCATGAATCCGTCACCTTTCTCCGCATGTCAGGTTCCCTCCGGCCGCGGCCCGGTGCCCGGTCGGCCCACCCACTGTCCGCCGAGGAGCGGCGTCCAGGGCGAAAGCCGTGGTTCTTTCACCTGAAGGACGTAACTGACCTGCGTAAACGTCAAGTTGAGGCAGGCGGAGGGGCTCGCTGGATCCGTGCGCCCCCGGGCCCCTGGGCCCTGTCGTCGAACTCCCGTCGTCGCCCGGAGGGCGGCCCTGGGGGGTCAGGTGCGTGCTCTCGGCGTGCCGGGCTCACGTCCTCGTACTGGGCGTACTCGGGCGTGGGCCCGGTGCGGCGAGAGTGCGTGCATGGCGCCGCGGGGCAGACGGGAGTTCGACGACAGGGCCTAGGCTGATCCGATGCGCACCGCGTCCGCCGTGAGCGGCCCCCGTACGAGACAGGTCCACCTTCCATGACCAGCCAGACCCGGACGCTGCCCGCGTTCGCTCCCGGTTCGGTGGACACCCCCTTCGTCATCGCCGGCTACGACGAGGTCGTCACCCACGACACGCTCTGGGACGCGCACTCCCACCCCTTCCACGAACTGCTCTGGAACGAGCGCGGCTCCTCCACAGCGGTGGTCGGCAGCCGGATCTGGACGATCACCCCGACCCTGGGCCTGTGGATGCCCGCGGGGACCCTGCACGCCGGATCGGCAACCGCCGGAACCTGGTTCCGGGCGAGCTTCTTCGGCTTCCGCACCACCGCGTCGATCTCCGCCACGCCGGTCGCCGTCGAGATCACCCCACTGTTGCGCCTGCTGCTGGAACGGCTCGGCGAACCCGGCCTCCCGGCCGCCTCGCGCGCCGCCACCGAGGCGCTGGTACTCGACGTCCTCGTACCGTCGCCCCGCGAACTGCTCGTGCGGGTCCCGGCCTCCGAACTGCTGCGCCCGATCGCCGAAGCGGTGCGCGAGGATCCGGCCGACCGGCGGACGCTGGCGGACTGGGCGTCCGCCCTCGGTGTCAGCGCCCGCACGGTCACCCGGGCGTTCACCGCCGAGACGGGCACGAGCTTCGTGCGCTGGGTGGCGGCGGTCCGCGCCCAGCACGCCATCGACCTGCTGACCCGGGGATGGGACGTGGAGACCGTGGCCGAACAGGTCGGATACCGCTCGGCGAGCGCGTTCGGCGCCGCCTTCCGACGTACGACGGGACTCACCCCGGGGACCTTCCGGCCGGAATGACCGACCACCCGATCCGGTGTCCGTATCGCTACAGGGCATGTCCTAAACGGTTGATTGCGACAGTCGGGCCGATTCTCATAGAGTTCAAAGGCAAGCCTTACCTAAGCCGATGACGCACGTGCCGCGCACCGAACCATGACGGTTGCGCACCCCCGGACGTGCGAGAAGCGGCACCCCGACATCCGGAAAGCCGGGTACACACCCATGTCTTCACACCGCCTCCGCCTGCTCGTCGTGGCGGCCGCCCTCGTCTCCGTCTCCGCCTGCGGTGGGACCACCGACGCCGGGAACGAGGACGACGAAAGCCGTTCCGGCGGGTTCCCCCTGACCGTCGAGCACGCCCTGGGCAAGACGACCATCCCGGCGAAGCCGAAGCGCGTCGCGACCGTCAACTGGGCCAACCACGAAGTGCCGCTCGCGCTCGGCGTCGTGCCCGTCGGCATGGCCGCGGCCAACTTCGGCGACGACAACGACGACGGCGTCCTGCCCTGGGTCGAGGAGAAGCTCGACGAGCTGAAGGCGAAGACGCCGGTGCTCTTCGACGAGACCGACGGCATCGACTTCGAGGCCGTGGCGGACACGAAGCCGGACGTCATCCTGGCCGCGTACTCGGGTCTGACCAAGAAGGACTACGAGACCCTCAGCGAGATCGCCCCCGTCGTCGCCTACCCGGACGCCGCCTGGGCGACGCCGTGGCGCGAGATCATCCGGACGAACAGCGCGGCGATCGGGCTGGCCGACCAGGGCGAGAAGCTCATCGAGAAGCTCGACGGAGACATAGCGAAGACCGCCGCGAAGTACCCGCAGCTCAAGGGCAAGTCGGCGATGTTCATGACGCACGTCGACCCCAACGACGTCAGCCAGGTCGGCTTCTACACCGCCCACGACACCCGCACACAGTTCTTCCAGGACCTCGGCATGAAGATCCCCGGGTCCATCGCGAAGGCGTCCGAGGGCACGAAGAAGTTCGCCCTCACCAAGAGCGCCGAGCAGGTCGACGCGTTCGACGACGTCGACATCATCACCGGCTACGGCGACGACACCGGCGAGCTGCTGAAGACGGTCACCAAGGACCCGCTGCTCTCGAAGATCCCCGCCGTCGAGCGCGGCTCCGTCTACCTCCTGCCCGGCACCAGCCCGCTGGCCACCGCCGCCAACCCGACGCCGCTGTCGATCAGCTATGTGCTGGACGACTACGCCGCCGCGCTCGCCGAGGCCGCGGACAAGGTCAAGTGACCGAGCCCGACACCCGTACCCCGCCGGACGCCGTCCCCAGGCGTCCGGCGGGCGTGCGCCTGCTGTGGGTCCTCCTCTCCGTGCTCGCCCTGGCCGCGGTCATGGTCGCGTCCGTCGCCATCGGCTCCCGCGACGTCCCCTGGTCCGACGTCGTCGCGGCGCTCGGCGGCGCGGACGACACCCTGGGCCGGGCGGCGGCGGCGAAGCGGATCCCCCGTACCGTCCTCGCCGTCGTCATCGGCGCCGCACTCGGCCTCGCGGGGGGCGTGATGCAGGGTGTGACCCGTAACCCGCTGGCCGACCCGGGCATCCTCGGCGTCAACATGGGGGCGTCCCTCGCCGTCGTCACGGCGGTCGCGTTCTTCGGGCTGACCTCGCCGACCGGATACGTGTGGACCGCCGTCCTGGGCGCGGCCCTCGCCGCCCTGTTCGTCTACACCGTGGGAACCCTCGGCAGAGGAGGGGCGACCCCTCTCAAGCTGGCGCTCGCCGGAGCCGCCACGTCCGCGGCCTTCGCCTCGCTCGTCAGCGCGGTCATCCTGCCGCGCAACGACATCGCCGGAAGCTTCAAGCTCTGGCAGATCGGCGGCGTCGGCGGCGCGTCCTTCGAACGCATCGGCCAGGTCATGCCGTTCCTCGCGGTCGGCTTCGCCGTCTGCCTCCTCTCGGCCCGTGCCCTCAACTCTCTGGCACTGGGCGACGAGTTGGCGGCAGGACTCGGTGAACGGGTCGCCGTGGCGCGCGCGCTGGCCGCCCTCGGCGCCGTGCTGCTCTGCGGAGCGGCCACCGCCGTCGCCGGGCCGATCGGCTTCGTCGGCCTCGTCGTCCCGCACACCTGCCGGCTGCTCGTCGGCGTCGACCACCGCTGGCTCCTGCCGCTGTCGGCTGTGCTCGGCGCGGTCCTGCTCACCGCCGCCGACGTTGTCGGCCGGATCGTGGCCCGCCCCTCGGAGATCGACGTCGGCATCGTGACCGCACTGATCGGGGCCCCCTTCTTCATCTACATCGTCCGCCGACAGAAGGTACGTGCCCTGTGAGCGCCCCCGTCCTCACCCGGCCGTCGTCCGTCGAGGCCGCCACCCGCCGTCGCCTGCGCGGCGCCTCGCGCCGCCGCCGGGTCGTCCTGGCGCTGCTGGTCCTCGTCCTCGCCGCGTTCGCCGTGACGCTCATGGCGGGCCGGACCTTCTACCCGCCCGGAGACGTGTTCCGGGTGATCCTCGGGGAGCAGGTGCCGGGCGCGTCGTTCACGGTGGGCCGGCTGCGACTGCCCCGCGCGGTCCTCGCCCTGGTGGCCGGATTCAGCTTCGGCCTGGCCGGGGTCACCTTCCAGACGATGCTCCGCAACCCGCTCGCCAGCCCCGACATCATCGGCATCAGCTCCGGGGCGAGCGCCGCCGCGGCCATCGCCATCGTGACCCTCTCGCTCGGCGAGGTCCAGGTCTCCGTCCTCGCCATCGCCGCCGGCCTCGGGGTCGCCCTGCTGGTGTACTCGTTGGCGTTCAAGGGCGGCGTCGTCGGCACCCGGCTCATCCTGATCGGCATCGGGATCTCCGCGATGCTCGACAGCGTCACCTCCTACGTCCTGTCCCGGGCCGCCGAATGGGATCTCCAGGAAGCGATGCGCTGGCTGACCGGCAGCCTCAACGGAGCCACCTGGGACCAGGCCGTCCCCGCCCTCGTCGCGGCGGCCGTCCTCACCCCGCTGCTGCTGGGCCAGGCCCGTGACCTCTCCGCGCTCCAACTCGGCGACGACACCGCCTCCGCGCTCGGCGTACGCGTGGAGCGCACCCGGATCACGGTGATCGTCGCGGCCGTCGGGCTGATCGCCTTCGCCACGGCGGCGGCCGGCCCCATCGCGTTCGTGGCGTTCCTCTCCGGACCCATCGCGGCCCGGATCACCGGAGCGGGCGGCTCCCTGCTGGTGCCCGCCGGACTCGTCGGCTCGCTGCTCGTCCTCGTCGCCGACTTCACCGGCCAGTTCGCCTTCGGCGAGCGCTACCCGGTCGGCGTCGTCACCGGCGTCCTCGGAGCCCCCTACCTCGTCTACCTGATCATCCGCACCAACCGGGCGGGAGGCTCGCTATGACCACGCACCACCGACTGACCGCCGAAGGACTCACCCTCGGCTACGGCCACCGCACCGTCGTCGACTCCCTCGACCTGGCCGTACCGCCGGGCCGGATCACCGTGATCGTCGGCGCCAACGCCTGCGGCAAGTCGACGCTCCTGCGTTCCATGTCCCGGCTGCTCGCCCCCCGGGCCGGCCGCGTCGTCCTGGACGGCAAGGAGGTGCACCGGCTGCCCGCCAAGGAGCTGGCCCGCACCCTCGGCCTGCTGCCGCAGTCGCCCGTCGCGCCCGAGGGCATCACCGTCTCCGACCTCGTCGGCCGCGGCCGCCACCCGCACCAGTCCGTCTTCTCCCGCTGGAACGAGAAGGACGACGCCGCCGTGGCCGCCGCCCTGGAGGCCACCCACACCGAACCGCTCGCCGAGCGCGCGGTGGACGAACTCTCCGGCGGCCAGCGTCAGCGCGTCTGGATCGCGATGGCCCTCGCCCAGCAGACCGATCTGCTGCTGCTCGACGAGCCGACCACCTTCCTCGACGCCAGCCACCAGATCGAGGTCCTCGACCTTCTGACCGACCTGAACCGCTCGCGCGGCACCACCATCGTGATGGTCCTGCACGACCTCAACCTCGCCGCCCGGTACGCGGACCACCTGATCGCCCTGGCCGACGGCGGGCTCCACGCGTCCGGCGCCCCGGCCGAGGTGCTCACGGAGGAGACCGTACGGGTGGTGTTCGACCTCGACAGCCGCATCATCGAGGACCCCGTGTCGGGCCGGCCCCTGATGCTCCCGATCGGCCGCCACCACGTCCTGGACCGGGCCGAGGCACTGACCGTCGGGGAGGCGACCGAATGAGCGCCGGGGCGTGCGCCCCCCTGATCGACTGACTGCTGTGTGCCACTGACATGTTTCGGAGAGTGACGGGGCACACAGGGTAGGTCGGGTGCCGGGTCCCGGTCCGGCACTCGCCCTTTTCCTCGAAGCGGTCATTGGGAGAACCTCGGTGGAGAACACCTCGGTGCAGAACTCGGTCCAGAACAAGGAAACCGTCCGGAACTGTCCGTTCGACTACGCGCAGCAGCTGGAGTTCGACCCCCAGCTCAGGCAATTGCTGACCGAGGAGCCGGTGTCCCGCATCCGTATGGCGTACGGAGAGGGCGAGGCCTGGCTGGTCACCCGCTACGAGGACGTCCGGACGGTCACCACCGACCGGCGGTTCAGCCGCAGCGCCGTCCTCGGCCGCGACTTCCCCCGGATGACGCCGGAGCCGATCGTGCAGGCGGAGTCCATCAACCTCATGGACCCGCCCGCCAGCAGCCGGCTCCGGGGCCTGGTGGCCAAGAGCTTCACCCCGCGCCGTGTCGAGCAGATGCGCGGCGGGACCCAGCGCGTGGTGGACCGGCTGCTGGACGAGATGGAGGAGGAGGGCGCGCCGGCCGACCTCGTCGCCCGGGTCTCCGCGCCGCTGCCGCTGATCACCATCTGCGAGGCACTCGACATCCCCGAGGCCGACCGCCCCTGGCTCCGGGCCCACGCCATGACCATGATGAACGTCGGGGCCGCGGGCAAGGAGGACGCGGTACGCGCCAAGGCGGAGCTGCGCGGCTACTTCCAGGAGCTGACCGGGGAGCGGCGCCGCTCCCCGGGCGAGGACCTCATCAGCACCCTGGCCACCGCCCGGGACGGCGACGAACTGCTGGACGACGACGAGCTGGCCGTCATGGCGATGGTCCTGCTCATCACCGGCCAGGACACCACGACCTACCAACTCGGCAACATCGCCTACACCCTGCTCACCCGCCCGGACCTCCTGCGGTCCCTCCGGGCCGAACCGCAGCGGCTGCCCCGCACCCTGGAGGAGCTGCTGCGCCACATCCCCTTCCGCAAGGGCGTCGGCATCCCGCGCATCGCGCTGGAGGACGTGGAGCTCTCCGGAGTCCTCATCAAGGCCGGCGACGTGGTGCACGTGTCCTACCTGACGGCCAATCGGGACGCCGCCAAGTTCGACCGTCCCGACGAGCTGGATCCCGACCGGCCGACCATCCCCCACATGACGTTCGGCTGGGGCGCCCACCACTGCCTGGGCGCACCGCTGGCCACCATGGAACTGGAAGTGGCCTTCTCCACGCTGCTGACCCGCTTCCCGGCCCTGCGTCTGGACGTGCCGCCCGCGGACGTCTCGTGGAACACGACGTCCATCTGGCGTTACCCGCTCGCCCTGCCCGTCACATGGTGACGAGAGCCTTCGCTCCAGAGAACGAGGAGAACCCATGGCGACTCTGTGCCGACCGGCCATCGCTGTGCCCGAGCACGTCATCACGATGCAGCAGACCCTGGACCTGGCCCGGGAGACCCACGCCGGGCACCCGCAGCGCGAGCTCGTCCTGAGGCTCATCCAGAACACCGGCGTCCAGACCCGGCATCTCGTGCAGCCCATCGAGAAGACCCTGCAGCACCCCGGATTCGAGGCGCGCAACCAGGTGTACGAGGCCGAGGCCAGGACCCGGGTCCCCGAAGTGGTCCGGCAGGCGCTCGTCAACGCCGAGACCGACCCGTCCGAGATCGACCTGATCGTCTACGTCTCCTGCACGGGCTTCATGATGCCCTCGCTGACCGCGTGGATCATCAACAGCATGGGCTTCAGACCCGAGACCCGCCAACTGCCCATCGCCCAACTCGGCTGCGCGGCGGGCGGCGCGGCGATCAACCGCGCGCACGACTTCTGCCTGGCCTACCCCGAGTCCAACGTCCTCATCGTCTCCTGCGAGTTCTGCTCGCTGTGCTACCAGCCCACCGACATCGGGGTCGGCTCGCTGCTCTCCAACGGGCTCTTCGGCGACGCCGTCTCCGCGGCCGTCGTACGGGGACAGGGCGGTACCGGCATGCGCCTGGAGCGCAACGGCTCCCACCTGGTGCCCGACACCGAGGACTGGATCTCCTACGCCGTCCGCGACACCGGGTTCCACTTCCAGCTGGACAAGCGGGTCCCGGGCACCATGGAGATGCTCGCCCCGGTGCTCCTGGATCTGGTCGACCTGCACGGCTGGTCCGTCCCGAACATGGACTTCTTCATCGTCCACGCGGGCGGACCGCGCATCCTGGACGACCTCTGCCACTTCCTTGACCTGCCGCCCGAGATGTTCCGCTACAGCCGGGCCACCCTCACCGAACGCGGCAACATCGCCAGCTCCGTCGTCTTCGACGCACTGGCGCGGCTCTTCGACGACGGCGGAGCCGCCGAGTCCGCGCAGGGGCTCATCGCCGGCTTCGGGCCCGGCATCACCGCCGAAGTGGCCGTGGGCAGTTGGGCCAAGGACGACCTCCGTGCGGAGGTCGGACACGACCTCGACGGGCTGGAGCTGACCGCGGGCGTTGCGCTGTCCGGCTGAACCCGCTAAGGCGACCGACGGGCGGGGACGAAGGAACCGGTGTTCGCGCTTCGCGGACGCACTTGCTCCGTGACCGGATCCCCACCTCTAGGAGAACGCATGCGCCTGCCCGCCCGATGGGCCACGGCCGCCCTGCTGCTGATCGCACCGCTGATCGGCGCACCCGCCCCGGCCTCGGCCGACAGCGGACCGGAAGGGGTTCTGGTGGAGCAGTCCACCCGGGCCGTGCCCGGCCAGTACATCGTCACCCTGAAGCCCGAACTCTCGCCGGACACCGTCCTGCGGGAGTTCGGGCTCGACCCGTTGTTCCGTTACGGAAACGCTCTGCACGGCTTCGCCGCCACGCTCACCGCCACCGAACTCCAAGCGGTCCGGACCGTTCCCGGCGTCCTCGCCGTCGAGGAGAACGCCGAGGTGACCGTCCCCGCGCCCACCGCCGCGAACCTGCTGCGGGCCCCCGCGGCCGGCTGGGGCACCGACCGCATCGACCAGCGCGCCCTGCCGCTGGACGACACCTTCACCACCACGGCCACCGGCAAAGGGGTGAAGGCGTACGTCGTCGACACCGGGATCGACGCCTCGCACAGCGAATTCGGCGGCCGGGTCGCGAGCGGGTACGACGCCGTCGGGGACGGCCGCGCCGGCATGGACTGCAACGGACACGGTACGCACGTGGCGGGCACGGTCGGCGGCGCGACGTCCGGAGTGGCGAAGGACGCCTCGCTGGTCAACGTACGCGTCCTGAACTGTGAGGGCCGGGGCACCTGGGCCGGCATCCTCGCCGGGTTCGACTGGGTCGCCAAGGACGCCGAGCGCAGCGGTGTCCCCGCCGTGCTGAACGCCTCGCTCGGCGGCGACCGCTCCACTGCGGTCGACGCGGCGGTCGAGGCGGTCGCCGACGCGGGCGTGCTGCCCGTCGTGGCCGCGGGCAACGACAACCGGGACGCCTGTGACGTCTCCCCGGCCGCCGCCGACGGTGTGCTCACCGTCGGGGCGAGCGACCGGCAGGACCGGGAGACCTCCTTCAGCAACTGGGGCTCCTGCCTCGCGCTCTACGCCCCCGGCGCCGACATCGTCTCCGCCCGCCTCGGCGGCGGCACCGTCTCGCTGAACGGCACCTCCATGGCCAGCCCGCACGTCGCGGGCGTCGCGGCGCTCTACAAGGAAAAGAACCCCTCGGCGTCTCCCGCCGCCGTCTCGCAGTGGCTGACGGACTCGGCCACCCCGGACGTGCTCTCCGCTCTCGGTCAGGGCTCGCCCGACCTGCTGCTGTACACCGGCGGCCTCTGACGATCCGTCGGACGGCCGGAAGGACGGCTCGTCCGCGGGGCGGGGGAGCGGTGACCGCGCGACGGAACCCGCTTCCCGACCCGGGGCCGCCAAGGATTACGCCTTCAGTCCGGCGTCCGGCGTCCGGCAACACGGTGACCCTCCCGGCCTCCGAGCGCGTCGCGGACGTCCAGCCGAGGTGTCCACCGCCGACAGCGGCTCCGGAGCCGGGGAGGCCGCGGCCTCCCGGCTGATTCAGCGCGGAGTCGCCGGCCTCATCCGCGCCGGCGACCCCCTGGCCCTCGGCGCGGTGCGGGCGGCCCGCAGGCGCGGCCTCGGGGCGCCGTCGGAGATCTCGGTCGCCGGCTACGACGACTGGGCGTTCATGAACTGCACCGACACCCCCCCGCTCACCACGATCCGCCGGCCCGTCGAGGCCATGGGCCGGGCCGCCGTCGAACTGCTCTGCGCGGGTATCCGGGGCGGGGCGGCCCCCCGGACGAGCTGCTGTTCGAGCCGGAGCCGGGGGTACGGGGCTCCCCGGCGAAGGCGCCCCGCTGATCCCGCGGATCGCGGTGCCGTCGCGGCTGCGGCACAGTGGGCACATGGACGACCTCAACGCACTCGCCGAGGAACACCTGACCGCCGCCCGCGCCTCCGCGCACGGCCGCAGCGCCCACCTCCTGCTCCAGCAGCCCCCCTTGCGGCAGACGGTGATCGCCCTCACCGAGGGGACGGCGCTCGACGAGCACAACGCGCCGCCCGCGGCCTCGCTCCTCGTCCTGCGCGGCAGCGTCCGCCTCACCGCCGCCTCCGGCGACGCCGACCTGCCGTCCGGGAGCCTGCACCCGATCCCGCAGGAGCGGCATGGACTGCTGGCGCTCCAGGACGCCGTGGTCCTGCTCACGGCCGTCAACGACTGACCCCGGCCGGGGTCAGTTCAACGCCTGGCCCCGGCCGGGGCGCGCGGTACCGGCCGGGGCGAGGTGTGCTTCGGCCGCGACGTGGCAGGAGAGGATCGAGCGGAGCAGCCGTGTCCGGAGACGGACAGGTCACGCCGCCCGCCGCGTCCGCCCACGTCCCCGGAGTACCAGCTTGTCCACCCAGACCGCGTCCGCCGCGGAAAGCTCCGCCCCCGCCGCCCTGCCCCGCCGCTGGGGCGCCGCCCTGCGGCGTACACCGGTCTCGCTGTGGAACGACGACATCACCGACTGGGCCGCCGCCCTGACGTACTACGCCATCCTCGCCCTGCTCCCGGCGCTCCTGGCCACCGTCTCCGTGATCGGACTGGCCAACCCCGACGCGACCGGCGCCCTGATCGCCGACATCACCGCGTTCGCGCCGGCCGAGTCCGGCGAGGCGCTGCGCAGGCCCTTGGAGGCGGCGACAGAACAACGCTCCGCCGTCTGGCTGCTCGTCGCCACCGGGTCCGTGAGCGCCGTGTGGTCCGCGTGCAGCTACCTCGCGGTCTTCCGCCGGGCGATGCACGCCATGCACGGCGTCCGGGACACGCGCCCGCCCCTGCGACAGGCGCACATCATCGTCGTCTCCGCGATCGGCCTGCTCCTCCTGCTGATGACCAGCGCCTTCGCCATCGTCATGACCGGCCCGGTGGCCCGCTGGCTGGGCCGCCGCATCGGCCTGCCGCACGAGGGGGAGACCCTGTGGGCGGCGCTGAAGTGGCCGCTGCTGGTCCTTCTCGTGGCCTGCCTGATCATGGTCCTCTTCAGTACCGGGCCCCGCTCCGCGCGCGGTGTCCGCCGGGGCCTGCCCGGCGGGATCCTCGCCGCGTTCTGCTGGCTCACCGCGTCGGCGCTGTTCGCTCTCTACGCGACCCAGGTCGGCAGCTACAGCAGGCTGTACGGATCGCTCGCCGGGCTCGTCGTCTTCCTCATCTGGGTCTGGTTCGCCAACCTCTCGCTGCTGGCCGGCGCCCAGTTCAACGTGGAGCTGCGGCGACCCGAGCCGGAGCGGGAGACCGGCGCCCACGCCGGGGAGCCCGTCACGGCCGCAGAACGATCCTGACCGGGTCGCCCTCCTTGGTCTCCGTCCGTCGCACTGCTGCCACCGCGTCCTCCAGGGGCACGATGTCGGTGATCGACCGGGAGAAGTCCAGCCGCCCGCCCTCGGTGAGCCGGACGAGCTGCGTCACGTGGTGTCCCTCCGAGCCGTAGTGGCCCAGGATGCGGTGCTGGAGGTAGCTGAACAGGGTGGGGTGGGCGACGGTCAGCGGCTGGTCGGTCAACCCCACCAGTACCAGCCGTCCCTTCGGGGCCAGCGTGGTCAGCGCCTGTTCGCGGGCCGCGGGGACCCCGGCGAAATCGAACGCCGCCTCCAGGCCCACGCCGCCCGTCGCCCCGAGCACCTTCTCGCGCAACAGCGGATCGGCGGGGTCCAGCGCCAGGTCGGCCCCGAACTCCAGGGCCCGCCGCCGGGCCGCCGGAGCGGGGTCCACCGCGACGACCGGATGCGCGCCCACCGCTCGCAGCAACTGCACGGCGTGCGCACCGAGCCCGCCCGCGCCCCAGACGCCCACGGCCTCCGCCGCCCGGACGTCGCCGGTGGCGGTCACCGCCGCCCAGGGCGTCGAGACCGCGTCCGGGATGATCGCGGCCTGCTCGAAGGGGAGGGCGTCGGGCAGGGCGACGAGGGTCGACGCGGTGGCGAGGGCGTACTCGGCCCAGCCGCCGTCGTAGTCGACGCCACGGGTGTGCGTCCGGCCCCGGCGCTGCTCGCCCGCCTGGAGCACCACCCTGGTGCCGGCCGCCCATCCGGTGACGTCCGGACCTGGCTCCGCCACCGTCCCGGCCACCTCGTGGCCCAGGGTGACCGTGTCCCCCTCCAGATACAGCGGGCTCAGCGTGCCGTCGACGAGGTGCACATCGGAGAGGCAGACCCCCGCCGCCTCGACCTTCACCAGCACTTCGCCCGGACCGGGCACGGGCCGGTCCACCTCCTCCAGGGCGAGGGTGCGGCTGGGCAGGTGCAGACGCGCTGCGCGCATGCGTTCCATGACGGGTCCTTACGGTTCGGATCGGCGGCCTGTCGCAAGTCGCCTTGCTTGGCAACGTAGGCCCGGCCTGCCGGTAAAGCAAGTAGACTTGCGATACGGTTCCGGGGTGACCACCGAGAAGAGCCCCGCCCCGCTGCGCCGCCGGGGCGAACGCATGCGGCAGGCCGTCCTGGCGGCCACCGTCGGCCTGCTCGCATCGGAAGGACTCACCGGCACCACGGTCGCCGCCGTGGCCAGGGCGGCGGGAGTGCACGAGACCTCCGTGTACCGACGGTGGAAGACCCGCGAGAACCTGCTGCTCGACGCCCTCGGCTCGCACGCCGACGAGGCGCTGCCCGCGCCCGACACGGGGGACGTGCGCCAGGACCTGGCCCAGTTCATGTCGGCGGTCTCGGACTGGCTCGCCTCGCCGCAGGGCGCGGCCCTGCTCCACCTCGACGCCTCCCCCGACGCGGGGTCCGTCGAGGCGGAACGCCTGCCGTACCGGGACGCCCGGCTGAAGCGGGGCGAGGACATCGTGCGACGCGGTGTCGAGCGCGGCGAACTGGCCCCGGACACCGACGCCCGGCTGGTGGCCGAGATCCTGGCCGGGCCGTTGTTCGCCCGGGTCCTGCTGAGCGGGGCGCCGCTGGACAGGGGGCTCGCGCGCCGGATCGTGGACCTGACGCTCGACGGCGCGCGCCCCCGCGACCGGCGCGGCGCCAACGGCTGACGCACCCCGTGAGGCGTCACGCACCCGGGAGTGTCCGGGTGCGCGGCGAGACCCCGGGGGCTGCCGGGTGTCAGCGCCTGTCGCGGTATCCGGCGACGATCGGCATCGTCTCGCGCAGCACCCGTACGCCGTCGTTGACCGCGTCACCCAGTCGGTGGCCCTTCCATGTCTCCGTCGCGCTGGAGAACCGGCTGATCCGCCGGCAGTGGTCCCCGCACGCGGAGCGGTACGCCATGATCGTGTAGTGATTGCCGTCCTCGGTGATCCAGCCGGTGTTGTACGGACGGTTGCGGCTCACGCTCATCGAACCGTCCGTGTTGCCCGCCAGTGTCGTGCGGTCGTGGGCCAGGCCCAGATTGTGGCCGATCTCGTGGCTCGCCGAATCCAGGCGGATGCCGTCGACCTCGACGACCGCGTAGGCGTACTCGTCCGTGGAGCCGTCGAGCACGGGCGTGTAGTCCGCGGTGCCGCCGCCCCGCTCCTCCCGGTCCACGACGAGCGTGACCAGATCGGCGCCGTACCGCGCCCGCTGCTCGTGCACCTGGCGTCCGAGCCCCACCGAGTGGTCCTTGAGGATGGCGTGCGCGGCGCGGAACTCCTCCGGGCCCTCGAAACCGTTCGCCGTGTACGGGTGGACGACCCGGATGGCGCCGCAGAGCCCGCCCGCCGCCAGGGACCGGTTCATCCGTGACGCGATCTCCTGGGCCGAAGAGGGAACCCGGTGCTCGCCGCCGGCCCGTTTCGCCGCCTTGGGCGTGTAGACGGTCAGCACGTCGACCACGGCACATTCCGCCGCCCTCGCCGCTCCCGCCGCCGGGCGCGTCGCGGCCACGGTCGTGGCCGGGGCGTCCGCCGAGGCCGCACAGAGCGATGCGCCGACGCCGACGGCCAGGGCTGCCTTCAAAAGGGTCACACGCATGAGGAGTCGGCTCCGTCCGGAAGAGGGCCGGCCGGGGCGCCGCCCGATGACTGAGGGTTTCTTCTTTCTAACACTTCCGTGACGGCGGTCGCCCGCCGTGCCCGAAACCGGTTGACGGCCGTTTGTTCCCTGGCCGGAGGGGTGTGGCAGCGAGGAGGTGGGCAGGTACACGTGTGCGAACTCGTACGAATGGAACGGCAGTCGGCGGCAGAGGGGCGTGTGTGACGTGACGGAGCAGAGCGAATGGCGGTTCTCCGATGACCGGGGTCAGCAGTCGACGGCACCCCGGCCGCCCGGGCGGGTGCTGGCCTACGTCCAGGCCGGCGCCACCCTGTGGGACCTCGGGATCCGCCCGGTGGGGATCTTCGGCTCCGACCACGACGGACCCGACCCCGACACGGCGAAGACCGGGACCCTGCCGCTGGGCGAGGTCGCGTACGTCGGGGCGGGAGCGGCCCTGGACGTCGAACGGCTGCTGAGCACCGGGCCGGACCTCGTGGTGGCCGTCAGCTACGGCGGCGGCCACGTCTACGGCCTGCCCCCCGAGACGGCCAAGCCCCTGGAGGAGAGGGTTCCGGTGGTCGTCCTCGACGTCAGCCAGGCCCGTACGTTCGATGAGATCGGCGGGCGGTTCACCGAACTGGCCCGCTCGCTCGGCGCCACGGCCCGGCCGGACGCCGACCGGGAACTGGACGCCGCCCGCGAGCGGCTGCGCTCCGTGGTCGCCGCCACGTCCGCCGAAGCGCCGCGGGTGCTCGCCCTCTCCCCGGCCGGCCCGGACCAGGCGCATGTCGCGCGCCCCGGGATGTGGCCCGAGCTGCGCGTGCTCACCGAACTGGGCGTCCAGGTCGTGGAGCCGGCCGAGGGCCCGGGGGCCAACTGGTCCACGCTCGACCGCTCCGGCGCCTTCGCGCTGCGCCCCGAGGTGATCCTGACCGACATCCGCGCCCACGCGGCCCCGTTGGAGGAGCTGCGGGGGAGCGGGGGCGCGCCGACACCCGTCGTCCCGTGGAACCCCGAGCCCCTCTACGGGCCCCGCGACCACGCCCGGTTCCTGGGCCTGGTCGCGGACGCCCTGGAGGCGGCGCGGGCGAGCTGAGGAGGAGCACTGTCACCGGGCGGCGGATGCCGTGGCTCTCGCGGCCGCCGCTCGTCAGGGGTGGGCGGGGGCGCGCGCCCGGCCCCGGTGGAGGGGGAGACGGGTCCATGGCGTTGCGCCAAGCCCCGGGGCCTGACGGACCTCGCTCCGGGAGCCCGCCAGGTTCCCAAAAACATTCTGCAAAAATACTTTGGGAAAGTGCTCCTGTCGTCCTACGCTGAAGTCATGGACAGCGAAGACGGTCGTCGCGTACTCGATCCGGCGCAGGACGGGGCCGCCCTGAAGGCCCTCACCCACCCCTTGCGCCTCACCCTGCTCGGACTGCTGCGGCAGCACGGCCCGGCCACCGCCAGCGAGCTCGCGGCCAGGACGGGGGAGTCCTCGGCCTCCACCAGCTACCACCTGAGGGTGCTCGCCAGATACGGGTTCGTCGCCGAGGCCGAACACCGCGACAGCCGGGAGCGGCGCTGGAAGTCCGTCCACAGCATGACCTCCTGGAGCAACGAGGCGATGCACCGCAGCCCCGGCGGCAGCACGATCCTCAGCGTCCTGCACCGCCGCCAGTTCGAGCACCTCCAGCGGTCGCTGGACCGCCACGAGGCGGACCTGGAGAGCGGCAGGCTGGGTCAGGAGTGGCAGGGGCCGTCGGGCGTCAGCGACACGATGCCCCGGCTGACACCCGAGTCTCTGGCCGAGTTGTGGGAGGCGATCCAGACGAAGACGGACGAACTGACCGCCCGCGACGCCGATAACCCTCGTGCCGAGCAGGTCGTCCTCTTCACCGCCGGGCTGCCGCTGGCCCCGGAGCCGGTGGGCGGTCAGGGAGACGCGGACGCCCCCGCCGGACCCGACGCCCCCGCTGCCGGGGACGCCTCATGACCGGCGCGCCGGTCGTCGCCGTCCCCGGAGCGGGGCGCGGCCCGGACGAGACGACCGCGCGCCGACGGTTCGTCACGGTCTCCTTCCTCTTCTGGCTCCCCATCGGCATGTCCATCGCGACGGGAGTGCTCCTCTTCACCGAACGGGGCATGGGCCTCGCCGCCATCGCCGGCTTCTACGCCGTGCACTCCCTCACGGCCGCCGCGATGGAACTGCCCACCGGCGGCCTCTCCGACGTCATCGGACGACGCCCCGTCCTGGCCATCGCCGGGCTGCTCAACCTGGCCGCCTTCACCCTCATCGGCCTCGGTGCGGCGGGCTGGGCCATCGCTCTCGGCATGGGGCTGATGGGCCTGGCCCGCGCCCTGTCCAGCGGCCCCGCCGAGGCCTGGTACGTCGACACCGTCCACGCCCACGCGGGACCCGGCGCCGATCTGCGTACGGGGCTGGCGCGCGGCGGCTCCGCCACCTCTGCCGCCCTCGCGCTCGGCACCCTGCTCGGCGGCGGGCTGCCCTGGCTGCTCGGCCTCGCCCCCGGCCTGGCGGAGTGGCTGGCCGACGCGACCGGCGGGCTCGTGATCCTGCTCTCCGTGCCCGCCCTGCTCGGCGCGTTGGTCGAGGTCGTCTTCGTGCTCTACGTGCTGAGCGCCCTGACCGAACCGACCCGGCCCCGGGCGGGTGTGCGAGGGGTCGTGGGCGGGGTGCCCGCCGCCATCGCAGCCGGGCTCAGGCTCGGCGCCCGGGACGCCCTGATCCGGCGCATCCTGCTGACCGCGAGCGCCGCAGGCGCCGCGCTCGCAGCCATGGAGCTGCTCACCCCGGGCCGGGCCGCCGCCCTCATGGGGACGGCCGAATCCGGGGCCATGGTCTTCGCGGGGCTCGCCTGCGCCGGATTCCTCTGCTCCGCCCTGGGGAGCCAACTCGCCCCGCTCGTGGCCCGGTTCGCCGGAAGCAGTGAGCGCGCGGTGCTCGTCAGCCTCGGGGTGGTGACGCTCGGGCTGACCCTCCTCGGCCTCACCACGCACTCGATGAGCCCTCTCGCCACGGCGGCCGCCGTCACCGGCTACGGACTGGTGTATCTGGGTCTCGGGGCCGCGGGCCCCAACGAGAACGACCTGCTGCACCGCCGCGTCGACGCCTCGGGCCGGGCCACCGCCCTCTCCGTCCAGTCGCTCTCCCTGCAACTGGTCGCCGCCGGCGCCGGACTGGCCGCCGGTACCCTGCCGCCGGGCCCGCTGCCCTGGCTGCTGGCCGCCGCGGTCGTGCTGGCCGGAGCCCTCCTCTGGCTCCGCCGGGCCGCCCCCACGAAGCCGTTCCTCCGGCCGGATCGGCGCGGAAACGACGAGCTTCCCCCGGAGAACACACCCCTTTCGACGCCGGTCGCCGCCCCGGCGAGCGGCGGCACCGCCGGACAACTCCCCGACACGGCAACCCAGGAGGCCCGCCCCCATGCTCGACCGCTTTGATCCGCTGGTCATCGGCGAATGCGTTGCCGACGTCGTCCGGCTGCCGGAGGAGCCCGACCGGGTCCACCCGGGCGGCAGCCCCGCGAACGTCGCGTACGGCCTGGCTCGCCTCGGCCACGACACCACCCTCCTCACCCAGCTGGGACCGGACGCCCACGGGCGGCTCATCCGGGACCACCTGACCGCCGCCGGGGTCGAGGTCCGCACCGACGCCGCCGCCGGCCCCACCCCGTCGGCGGCCGTCACCCTCGACGACCACGGGCACGCCACGTACGCCTTCGAGGTGGGCTGGGCCCTGGGCCCGGTCGAGCTCGACCGGGTGCCGCGGCATGTGCACACGGGCTCGATCGCGGCCGTCGTCGAGCCCGGGGCCGCGACGGTTCTGGCCGCCGTGGAATCCCTGCGGGCCGGTGCGACCATCAGCTACGACCCCAACGTGCGGCCCGAGTTGATGGGCGAGCGCGCCCGGGCGCTGGCTCGTGTCGAGCGCTGCGTCGCGCTGAGCGACGTGGTGAAGGCCAGCGACGAGGACCTGCGGTGGCTGTACCCGGACGAGCACGCGGAGCAGGTGGCCGAGCGGTGGCTCGCCGCCGGCCCCGGGCTCGTCCTCGTCACCCGGGGCGGGGCCGGCGCGTTCGCCCTGTTCGCCGACGGCCGTGCCGTCGCCGAAGCGCTGCCGGTCGACGTCGTCGACACCGTCGGCGCGGGCGACGCGTTCATGTCGGGGACGCTCCACGCCATGGCCGCGCACGGCCTCCTCGGCTTCGCCGCTCGCGACCGGCTGCATGCCGTGGACCGGGGCACCGTCACCGACGTCCTGCGCCACGCGGTCGCCTCGGCCGCCGTGACCGTCTCCCGGGCCGGCGCCAACCCGCCCGGCGCGGACGAGCTCCGAGAGGCGCTCGTCAACACCTGACGCCGCGTCATGACCCGTTCGGCGCAGTCGAACGCATCCTCGTGAGACGTTCCGCCGTTCGTCAACCGGATGCAGTACGACAACGGGATCGGGGCGACGGGTGGCGAGGCGACGGGTGGCCGACAGCGGTACGGAGCCGGGGAAGCAGGCGGGCGTCTTAGGGGCCGGGGCGCGCACGGCGGTGCTGGAGAGCGTGGCGGGGTGGGTGCCGGGGGAGCCGGTCGGCAACGACCGGCTCCCCGCGGACTGGGAGGTCGACGACGCCTGGGTCCGCCGCCGTACCGGCATCGGCAGCAGGCACCGCGCCGGACCGGGCGTCGCCACCGGGGACCTCGCCTACGAGGCGGCCTCCCGGCTGCTGGCCCGCGACCCGGCGGCGGGGGAGGTGGACGCGGTGGTCCTCGCCACCGCCACCCCCGACCACCTCTGTCCGGGCACCGCCCCCGCGCTGGCGGCCCGGCTCGGGCTCGGCACCGTACCGGCCCTGGACATCGCCGCCGTGTGCAGCGGCTTCGTGTACGGACTCGCCGTCTGCCACGGGTTGGTCGCCTCGGGCCTCTACGACCGGGTCCTGCTGGTCGGCGCGGACGTCTACTCGACCTGGCTGGATCCGGCCGACCGCTCGGCGGGCGTCGTCTTCGGCGACGGGGCGGGCGCCGCCCTGGTGGCGGCGGGGCGCTGGGGCGATCCCGGGGAACTGCTGGCGTTCGACCTGGGCAGCGACGGCACGGGCTACGACCTGATCACCGTCCCCGGCGGCGGGGCCCGCGCACGGGCGAGCGGAAAGCCGCCGGCCCCGGACGACGGGTTCTTCCGCATGCAGGGCGGCACCGTCTACCAGCACGCCGTCGAGCGGATGACCGGCTCCTGCCGGACGCTCCTGGACCGGGTCGGCTGGGACCCGGCCGAGGTCGACCGCTTCGTGCCGCACCAGGCCAACGCCCGGATCCTGCACGCCGTCGCGGAGCGGGTCGGCATCGCGCCGCAGCGCTGCGTCACCCATGTGGAGCGGGTCGGCAACACCGGCGCCGCCTCCATCCCGCTGGCCCTGGCCGACGCGGCGGGCCGAGGCCGCCTCCGCTCCGGCGACCGGGTGCTGCTCACCGCCTTCGGGGGCGGACTGACCTGGGGTTCGGCGGCACTTCGCTGGCCGGGGACCCCGGGGACCATTTCCACGGATTCTACGGAAGGAACACAGCATGTCGCTCCCCGCTGATCAGGGCACCGAGGCCGGAGCCGGCACCGCCATCGCGGTGACGGGGGTCGGCCTGGTGACACCCGCAGGGGCGGACGAGCACAGCTTCTGGGAGAGGCTGTGCTCCGGGCACTCCACCGCCAGGCGGTGCGAGGAACTGGCCGGTCTGCCGGTCGACTTCGCCTGCCCGGTCGACGGCATCGACCTGGACGCGGCGGTGGGCGGCCGGTCGGTGTGGCGGATGGCCCGGTTCGTGAAGCTGGCACTGGTGGCCGCCCGGCAGGCCGTCGCCGACGCCGGCCTCGACCCGGCACGGTGGGACGGCAGCCGGGTCGGGGTGGTCCTCGGCGTCGGCGTCGGCGGCGTCTCCGTCCTGGTGGACAACGCGGCCAAGCTGGCGGCCTCGGGCCCCGAGGCGGTCTCCCCGCTGCTCGTACCGATGATGATCCCCAACGCGGCGGCGGGCGAGGTCGCCATCGCGCTGAAGGCGGGCGGCCCCAGCCTCGCCCCCGTCACCGCCTGCGCCTCCGGGGCCACCGCCGTCGCCGTCGCCCGCGACCTGCTGCTCGGCGGCAGCTGCGACGTGGTGGTCGCGGGCGGCGCGGAGTCGGTGCTGACCCCGCTGGTGGTCACCGCCTTCGCCCGGATGGGCGCGCTCTCCACCCGCACCGACGACCCGGCCGGCGCGTCCCGCCCGTTCGCCGCCGACCGGGACGGCTTCGTCATCGGCGAGGGCGCCGCCATGCTCGTCCTGGAGCGCGAGACGGGAGCCCGCGCCCGGGGTGGCCGCCCGCGCGCCCTGCTCGCCGGGGCCGGGTCCAGCACGGACGCCTACCACCCCACCGCCCCGGCCCCCGACGGGTACGGCGCCCAGCGGGCGGTCCAGGCGGCGCTGGACCAGGCGGGCTGGGCCCCGTCCGACGTCGACCACATCAACGCCCACGGCACCTCCACACCCCTCAACGACGCCATGGAGACCACCCTCATCTCCCGGCTCTTCCCGCACCGCCCACCGGTGACCGCGCCCAAGGGAGTCGTCGGGCACACCCTGGCGGCGGCGGGCGCGATCGAGGCGGTGGCCACCGTCCTGACGCTGGAACGGGCCGCCATCCCGCCGATCGCCAACCTCGACGCGCTCCCCGACGCCTTCCCACTCGACTGCGTGACGAAGGAGCCCCGTCAGCAGCGGGTCGAGACGGCCGTGAGCCACTCCTTCGGCTTCGGCGGCCACAACGTCGCCCTCGCCTTCCAACGCGCGTGATCCACAGGGGCATTTCGGGACGGCGAGGGTGTCCTCGCCGTTCCTTGATCGTTACTTTGTTGTGACCGTAATCATGAACGACGCGGCCCCGCCGTCCACGAACGACCTGCTCACCGCGGTGCTCTTCGGACCGAACTTCCGTCAGGAGCACGGGTTCTGGCGCCGACTGCTCACAACGGAGCCGTTTCGCCGCCCTGGTGGTGGCACCCCCGACGAACGACTCGCCCTCTCCTACCACCGGCTGCGGATCCTCAACAACGCGCTCGACAGCGGCGCGAGACTCGCCGCCGACCCCCGGGCGCTGGCAGCCCTGCACGAGTGGATCGGCCCCGTCGACCCGGCGCTGACCACCGTGGCGGGCGTCCACTACAACCTCTTCCTCGGCAGCCTCCTCGACCACGACGCGGGCACACGCCGCGACTTGTCGGACTTCCTCGCCCTGCGGCGCGTGGGCACGTTCCTCTGTACGGAGGTGGTGCACGGCAACGACGCGGCGGCCGTCGAGACGACCGCGACGTACGACCGGGAACGCGACGGTTTCGTGCTGCACACCCCGCACGCCGGGGCGCAGAAGTTCATGCCCAACACCAGCCCCGCCGGAGGCCCCAAGTCCGGTCTGGTCGCGGCCCGGCTGCTCGTCGACGGCGCCGACCACGGGGTCTTCCTCTTCCTCGTCCCGCTCACCGACGCCCATCGCGCCCTGCCCGGTGTCCGGGTGCGGCGGCTGCCCGCCCGGATGGGCTCCCCGGTCGACCACTGCCTGACCTCTTTCGACCGCCGTTTCGTGGGGCGCGACGCGCTGCTCGCCGGACAGCAGGGACGGATCGACGACGAGGGGCGCTTCCGCAGCGAAGTCCCGAACCGCAGAAGGCGGTTCCTCGTCTCCATCGGCCGGGTCACCCCCGGCAAGATCTCCATGAGCGCCTGCGCGGTCGGCTCCGCCCGGGTCACCCTGGCCATCGCCGTCCGGTACGCCGGCCACCGGATGATCTCCGGAGCACGCGCCGCGCGGCGGATCCCGGTGTACGCGCACCGCACCCATCACGGGCCGCTGGCCGGCGCGATGGCGACCGTCTACGCGATGAGCCTGCTCCACCGCAGGGCCCTGGACCGCTGGGAGTCGGCGCCGGAGACCGACCGGGACGAGGCGGAGCGCCTGGTGGCCGTCGCCAAGGGGTGGATCACCTGGCAGGCGCGCGCCGTCATCGTCGAGTGCCGCGAACGGTGCGGCGCCCAGGGGCTCCTGGAGAACAACGGCATGACCGAGCTGTTCACCGGCATCGAGGGTGTGATCACCGCCGAGGGCGACAACCTCGCCGTGCACGCCAAGGCCGCCGCCGAGATGCTGTTCAGTGCCACTGCCCCGGAACCGGCCCCGGACGGCCCCGGTGACACGGACGACCCCGCCTTCCTCGGCCGACTGTTCGCGGCGGTGGAGGACCTCTGGTTCGCCCGTTCCCGCGAGCGGATGGCCGCCGCCCCGCCAGGCGACCCGCTCGCCCGCTGGAACGCCGCCTCGTCGGCCGCGCTGCGCGGCGTCGAGGCGCACGCCTACCGGCAGGCGGACGAAGCGTACGCCGAGGCCGTCGACTCCCTGCCCGAGGGCGCGGCGCGCGAACGGCTGTCCGAGCTGCGCAGGCTCTTCGCGCTCCGGTGGATCGCCCGCAACAGCGGTGCCCTGCTCGCGTCCGGACGGCTGACCGCCGATCAGGTCACCTTTCTGCCCGACGCGGTGGAGGACGCGGTCGCCGTCGTGGCCGAGCACACGCCCGCCCTGGTGGAGTCCTTCGCGCTCCCCGAGCGACTGATGTCGGACTGGCCGATCGCCGGACCCGGCTACGCGGACGTGTACGACGACCCCGAGGGGCCCTGGCACCGGGGTCGCAGGGCGGGAATCCGGGGCCGCGCGGCGGAGTTCCGGCGGCCCGTCTGCGGCAGCAGGCGGCGCCCGCTGCGCGAGAAGGTGGCGGCGCTCGGTACGCGCGGGGTCCTGCTGGCGTACTGGGGAACCGCCTCCATGCTCTCCCGATGGTTCGAGAAGCCGCAGGTGAGCGTAGACGAATCGGTTCGCCCGAAGGCGTAACCGGAAGATCGTCATCCAGTTACATCGGGCGGCGGGCCGTCGCGTTCACGCACCCGCCGCGCGGGACGAAGCCAAGCCGATGAGACGCCGATGAGAGGAACCACCATGAAGACCATCCACCCCAAGATCACCGAGGTGCTGACCGCGACGTTCAAGGTGCCCGCCGCTGAGATCCTGCCGGAGTCCACGATGGACAGCCTGGAGATGGACTCCCTCGCGGTCGCCGAGTTCGCCGTCGTCATCAAGGAGACCCTGGGCGTCGACGCGGACTCGGAGAAGCTGTACAAGGACGCCACGCTGGCCGACATCTCCGCGTACATCGACGCGGCCGTCGGCAGCGCGGCGGCCGAGGCGACGGTGCCGGTGAGCAACACCCGATGAAGCGACCCGCCATCGCCGTCACCGGGCTGGGCATGATCACCCCGGTCGGCCACACCACCGACACCACCTGGGACGGAGTCTGCGCGGGCGCGTCGCCCGCCCGCACCGTCCCCGAACTACTGGGCTGCGAAGTCGACTTCGCCTGTACGGTCACCGGCATCGACCTCGACGACGCGGTCGGCGGCCGGACCGCGTTCCGGATGGGCCGGTACGTCAAGTTCGCCCTCCTGGCCGCCCGGGAGGCGGTCGCCGACGCCGGGCTGGACCCCGAGCGCTGGGACGGCGCCCGGGTCGCCGTCGTCGTCGGCACGAGCAGCGGAGGATCCGCCGGACTCACCGAGCAGGCCGTCGCCCTGGAGCGGCGGGGCCCCGGGGCCACCTCGCCCTCGGGCATCCTGCTGACCATCCCGAACATGCCCGCGGCCGAGATCGCCATCCGGATGAGGGCCACCGGCCCCAGCCTGGCCCCGTGCACGGCCTGTTCGTCCGGGGTGACCGCGCTGTCGGTGGCCCGGGACATGCTGACGCTGGGCCAGTGCGACATCGCCATCGCCGGGGCCACCGAGTCGATCGTGTTCCCGGTCGCCATGACCGGCTTCGCCCGCTCCGGCGCGGCAGCGCTGCGGGACGGCGACCCCGCCCGCCTCTGCCGGCCCTTCGCGGCGGACCGGGCCGGCATCGTCATGGGCGAGGGCGCGGCCATCATGGTCCTGGAGCGGGCGGCGGACGCCCGTGCCAGAGGAGCCGTTCCCCGGGCGCTGATCGCGGGCGCGGGCGCCACCACCGACGCCCATCACCCCACCAGCCCCCACCCGTCCGGGGAGGTCGCGGGGGCGGCCGTCGACGCCGCGCTGTGCGACGCGGGCTGGCGTGCCGAGGACGTCGACCACGTCAACGCGCACGGGACGTCGACCCCCCTCAACGACGCCACCGAGGCCGCCCTCATCAGCCGGTCCTACCCGCACCGGCCGCCCGTCACCGCTCCCAAGGGCGTGCTGGGCCACTGCATGGGGGCGGCCGGCGCCATCGAAGCGGGCCTGACGATCCTGACGCTCCAGCACGGAGTGGTCCCCCCGATCGCGAACCTGGACGCCCCCGAGCCCGGGTTCGACATCGACTGCGTCACCAAGGCCCCGCGCGAGGTGCCCGTACGACGGGCTGTCAGCCACTCCTTCGGCTTCGGCGGCCAGAACGCGGTGATCGCCCTCCAGGCTCCGTGACCCAGGCCCCGTGACCAAGGCCCCGCAACCCGGGCTCCGTAAGCCAAGGGGTGATCGGCCCCAGGCGGGTTCGACCCCAGGGCGGACTTCACCGGGCCGGTGCGGCGGGTCGATCCCGCGCCGCACCGGCCCCGCGCCGCACCGGCCCCGCGCCGCACCGGCCCCGCGCCGCACCGGTCCCGCGCACAGCCGTCCGCCGCACCACCTCCGACCTGCCGGAGGACGCGTGACAGCTTGCCACCGGGCTCGACGACCACGCGGCAGTCCTGGTACACCGAGGTCAGGGCGGTCGTCGCCCCGGGCGGGCCCGGCGGGCGCCCCTCGGTACGGTTCCCGCCACGCCGCTGAGCGCGGACGGCGCGCCGGACAGCCCGCCGGGCGGACCCGTGGAACGAGCCCGCCCGGCGGCCGAGGACGTGGGAGCGGCCGTGTGGCCACCTGAGGAGGTGCCGGTCAGCGGCGTCGCCCCTGGCCGAACTCGCCTCCGGCGTCCTTGCCCTTGCCCATCTCGGTGCCGTCCGCGTAGTCGATCTTCTCCTTGCGGACCTCGGCGGAGACCTCCTTCTGTTCGGTGACCCGGTTGGTCTCCAGCCGGACCCGCTCCACCGGCACGGCCTCCTTGCGCACGGTGGCGCGCTCCGCGTGCAGGGTCACCTCGACGTCCTGCTCGCCGAAGTCCGTGGTCCCGGTGGTCTTCTCGCCGGGCTGCAGCGGTTCGCGGACCACGCGGACCTCTTCGTGGGAGACCGGCACGGTCCGGGTGACCTCCTCGGTCACCACGTACTTGTGCAGCCGTGCCCTGCCGCTCTCGTACTCCTCCTTGCCGACGTGCAGCTGCTCCTCGGAGCAGATCATCTCCTCGCGGCCGCTCATGTCGGCCGACCGGGACGTGCCCGCGCCTGCGCCCGCCATCGGGCGCGCCTTGCCGGAGGCGTCCGTGTTGCGGTGCCTGCCCGTATCGCTGCCTGCTCCTGCCATGCCCGCTCCCGTCGTTCCCGCGCCGGCCATCCCGGCGCTCGTGCCCGCCGTGGTCGCCTTCCCGGTCGCCTTGGCGCCGGGGGCCGTTCCGGTCCCACTGGCCGCGCCCGCCGCACCCATCGCACCGGTCCCGGCGACGGTCGGCGCGTCCATGCCCGGCGAACGGCTGTCACCGAGGTTGCCGGACTTCCTGGTCAGGCCGTAGTGCCGGTACAGCTCCTCCTCCTCGGCCACGGAGAGGTGTGCGTCGGCGTCCACGCGCGGTGCGTCCTTGACGATGTCCTTCGGATGCGCGACGTGCAGGTCGGAGCCCACCCGACGGGCTCCGGCGAGGGGGACGAAGCTCTCCTTCATGCCGAACAGACCGGTCTTGACCGTGACCCAGTCGGGCTTGCCGGTGTCGTCGTCGACGTACACCCGGCCCACACTGCCGACCTTCTCGCCGTCGTTGTCGTACACGGTCAGACCGTCGAGTTCTCCGGAATCCGTGAAACCGTCAGCGGCTCCCATAACCGATTCCTCCTCTCGGGCACGCCCTGTGGGTGGCTCCACCAGAGGTGGCGCGTCCGGATTCCATCGCGCCTCACCCGCATGGACGCTGCAACCGCCCGCTTGGCCCGGATCAGGGCTTCCGGAAGCCCGGTGCGGGGCCCGGGGCCCGTGCGGCGGCGCCGGGCCGCCCCCGAATTCGTTAGGCCAATCGGGTGAGACCCCGGGTCCCGCATATGATCGGCGGACCGTGGCGGCCGAAGGACGGACCGCCGCCGACCCGCCGAGCCACCAGGGGTGCGCCATCTCCTCCGTACGCCTCCGGCCGCCCGCGCAAGGCGGCGAACTGCGCGACCGGCACGAGGGCGGGCACCGGCTCCATCTCCTCCTCTGGCGGCTGGGGCCCGGCGTCCGGGTCTGCAGCAGCGCGATTCTCGGCGGCGGCATCGGCACCCGGACGTGGATCCTCAACGCCCAGGTCCCCGGTGGCTACCCGCGCCTCGACCCGGACCGCCACCTCGCCGAGATCGCCGCCGCGCAGGGGCTCACCGGGCCGGGCGCGGGGCTGATGACCGCCGCCGACGTCGCCGCGTACACGACCGGCCAGGACGGTGGAGTCACCGCGACCGTCACCACCGGCCTCGGCGTACGGGGCTGGGCGGCGGCCCCCGACACCGCCACCCGGGCGCCGTGTCTGCCGGAGGCGGGACCCGCGGAGGTCCCGGCGGCCCCGTTCCGGCCGGGCACGGTCAACATCGTCGTCACACTGCCCGTCGCGCTCTCCGACGCCGCCCTGGTCAACGCCGTCGCCACCGCCACGGAGGCCAAGGTGCAGGCCCTCCTGGACGCCGGACTCGACTGCTCGGGCACCCCCACGGACGCCGTGTGCGTCGCCGCTCCCGATCCGGGGCCCGACGGCGGCGAACCCTTCGCCGGACCCCGGTCCACCTGGGGCGCGCGGATCGCCCGCGCCGTGCACACCGCCGTCCTGGCGGGGGCCCGCACGGCACCGTGACGGGCCCGGGCCGGCGCGCCCGCGGTCACTGGATGCCGCACCACCGCGTCGAGCAGGTACGCGATGTGGGCGATGCGGGACGCCTTCCCGAGCCACCGGGTGCGGGGCCGCCGCTCGCCGCCGCCGCGCCGGCTGGGTGGGCGTGGCGGCGAGCGGCGGGCGTCGCTGGCTCAGCGGGCCGCCGGGACCTCGGCGATCGAGCGGCCCGCCCACGCGGGCGGCGGCTCGACGAGCGCGGCCAGCCGCTCCCGTACGGAGTCCGGGAACGGGACGGTGCGGCCCGCCCGCTGGTCCACGTGGAGCGCCAGCAGCTCGCTCGTCGCCACCGGGGCGGCATCCGGCTCCGGAGCGCCGTCCGGCGCGCCGACCACGTACAGCTCGTGGCTGAAGCGCGCCTTCTTCGCGTCCACGCCCAACAGGCGGGTGCGCACGGCGAGATGGGCGCCCTCGGCCACGTCGCGGAGATAGCGCAGATGCGACTCGACGGTGTAGAGCGAGCAGCCGGTGCTCTCCCGGTACCCGGCGTGCAGACCGGTCTCGATCATCATCGCGTCGGTGGCGTACCCGAAGACGAGGACGTAGAACGCCTCGCTCATGTGGCCGTTGTAGTCGATCCACTCGGGTCGCACGGTCCGGTGGAACAGGGGGAGTTCCGCCGCGTCGTCGGCCACGGCCGTCTCCTCGGGGGTCGCGTGCTCGCTCATCGGGCGACCTCCTCGGCGGACCGGGGCAGCCGGCCCGTGACCCGCAGGACGTCGATGACGCCCCGGTCCCGCTCGGCGACCAGATCGGCGATGCTCCGGCCGTCCGCCGCCTCCGCACAGCCGGCCACCACCGCCTCGTACAGCGCCCGGTCCAGTTCCGGTGCTTCGAGCCTGGTCCAGGGCGACTTGAGCGACGGGCCGAAGTGGTCGAGCATATGGGCCATCCCGCCCTCGCCGCCCGCGAGCGCGAAGGTCAGCATCGGTCCCATGACGGCCCAGCGGAGCCCCGGGCCCTCGGTGATCGACGCGTCGATCTCCGCCACCGTGGCCTCGCCGTTGGCGACCATGTGCAGGGCTTCGCGCCAGAGGGCCTCCTGGAGCCGGTTGGCTATGAAGCCGGGCACCTCGCGCTCCATGGTGATCACGGACTTGCCCGCGACGGCGTAGAAGCGCGAGGCCCAGTCGACCGCGGCGGGCGCGGTCCGTTCACCGCCGACGACCTCGACCAGGGGGATGAGGTAGGGCGGGTTGAAGGGGTGCCCGACGACGAGCCGCCCGGGGTCGGCGGCCTCGGTCTGCATGTCCGTCATCGGGTAGCCGGAGGTCGACGAGGCGATCACCGTGCCGACGGGCGCCGCGGCGTCCAGCCGGGCCAGCAGATCGCGCTTGAGGTCCAGCTTCTCGGGGGCGCTCTCCTGGACGAACTGGGCGTCGGCCACGGCCTCTTCGATCGTCGTGGTGACGGTCAGCCGGTCCTGCGAAGCTCCGGGGGCCAGTCCGAGCTGCTCCAGTGCGGGCCAGGCCGCGGCGATGAGCCGGCGCAGCCGGACGGCCGCGTCGGGGGCCGGGTCCCAGGCGGTGACGTCGTATCCGCGGGCGAGAAAATGGGCCGCCCAGCCACCGCCGATCACCCCGGCCCCGACGCACGCGACACGGCGTACGTCCTCCGGGGCGCAGGGGGCGGCGGGGCCGTCGGTCGCGGCGGCGGAGGGGGTGACAGTCACGGTCGATGCTCCAGAAAGACGGTGGGGGAGGGCAAGAGGGAAGCGGGAAAGGGGGAGGGCGTACGGGAGGGAGAGGGAGGCGTGGGTAGTCAGGGGCGCGGGCGCAGGCCGAGCTTCACGCGTGCCTCGTCGGGCGTGGCGACCCGGGAGCCCAGGGATTCGGTGATCCGCACGGCGTGCTCCACCAACTGGCCGTTGGTGGCCTTGACGCCCCGGCCCAGATAGAGGTTGTCCTCCAGGCCGACCCGGACGTGCCCGCCGAGCAGGATCGACTGGGCGGCCCAGGGCATCTGCATCCGGCCGAGCGCGAAGCTCGCCCACTGGGCGCCCCGCGGAAGCATGTTGACCATCGCCTGGAGGACGCCCGGGTCGGCGGGCGCGCCCCACGGAATGCCCATGCAGAGCTGGAAGACCGTGGGGTCGTCGAGCAACCCCTCGTCGAGGAGCTGTTTGGCGAACCACAGCTGCCCGGTGTCGAAGATCTCCAGCTCGGGCCGGACCCCGAGCTCCTGGATGCGCTTCGCGCCGGTGCGCAGCATGTCGGGGGTCGAGACGTAGAGGTTGCTGCCGTCACCGAAGTTGAGCGAACCGCAGTCCAGGGTGCAGATGTCCGGCAGCAGATCCTCGACGTGCGGCAGCCGTTCGAGACCGCCGACCAGATCGGTGCCCGGCAGTTGGCGGAGCGGGGCCTCCGGGTCGATGACGAGGTCTCCGCCCATGCCGGCGGTCAGGTTGATGACCACATCGGTGCCGGTCTCCCGGATCCGCTCGACGACCTCGCGGTAGAGCCGCGGATCGCGGGAGGGCGCGCCGGTCTCCGGCTCGCGGACATGGATGTGCACGACGGCGGCCCCGGCCCCGGCCGCCTCGACGGCGGAGGCGGCGATCTGCTCGGGCGTCACCGGGACGTGGGGGCTGCGGCCGACGGTGTCGCCGGCTCCGGTGAGCGCGCAGGTGATGATGACGTCCTGGTTCACGGGCATGCGGGAACGTCTCCTCTCGGGGAGTTCGGGGAGTTCGGGGAGTTCGGGCTCAGGCGTTGGGGTGCGGAAGGTGTGCGGGGCGGGTACGGGCGTCAGCCGGCCAGGGGCGACGTCAGGCAGGCGTCCACGTGAGCGACGAGCGTGTCGTGCATGGTCCCTGCGCCGGTGCCCGGGAGGCCGGGCTCGGTGGCCAGGACCTGGGAGGCCAGTCCGTCGATCAGGGCGGTGAGGGCGAGGGCCGTGCTGTCCGGATCGACCGGACGGAACACGCCTTGTTCGACGCCGCGACGGATCACGTCGGCGACCGTTCCCCGCCACTGGCGGTAGTACTCCACGTGGAGCCGTCCGACGGTGGTGGACCGGGCGGCCTCGGCCCACAGGTCGAGCCAGACGCACCACTGCCGCCGTTGCTGTTCGGTGCGGGGCGTCTGGAGCTCGATCAGCAGGCGCAGCTCGTCCCCGGCGTGACGGGTGCCGGCCGTGGCGTCGGCACGGCGACGGGTGTCCTCGTCCATGCACCAGCGGACCGCCGCCTCGAGCAGTTCGTCACGGCCGGGGAAGTGGTAGTGGATCGCCGCCGTGCTGGTGTGGCAGGCCGCGGCGATGTCCGCGACCCGGACGGCGTGGAATCCGCGTTCGGCGATGAGCCGGACGGTCGCCCGCACGATCTGCAAGGGCCTGCCGCCCTCCGGCGAGGGCGACGGGGCGCGAGGGGGCGACGGCGCGCGAGGGGGCGACGGGGCGCGCACGGTTGAGGGCGCCGACGTCGCGCTGCCGACCGTCGTGCCGACTGTCGCACCGCCCGCACCGGCCGGTGAGTCGCCCGCCGCGCCGGCTCTCGCATCGTCGCCGGCACCGGTCGGCGTACCGATCAGCCGACCGACGTCCACGCCGCCGATGTCCGCGATCCGGGCCAGCTCGGCGGCGGTGAAGCGCCGTGTTCCGTTCAGGGAGCGGGACAACTTCGACGGATCGATGACGATCCGCCGCGCGAACTCGCGCGCGCTGACACCCGTCGCCTCGATCACCTGCCGGACCCGTGCGGCCACCTCGTCCTGCTGCATGGTCAGCCACCGTAGGCCATGTGTTGAGAAAACCTCAACATCGGCAATGTGCAATCCCTGAAAAAGCAAGGCGTTGCGGTTCTGACTGATGCATCAGTCAGAACCGCAACGCCTGCTCGCCAGCTGTCCGCCCGGCCAACGCCCGACGGGGCGGTTCGCGATGGTCACTCCTGGACGAGCATCCCGCTCCGCAGCTTGCCCAACATCCGGCTCAGCAGCCGGGACACGTGCATCTGCGATATTCCGAGCTCCGCGCCGATCTGCGCCTGGGTCATCTCCTGGCCGAAGCGCATGTTGATGATCCGGCGCTCCCGCTCGTCCAGTTCGTCCAGCAGGGGCGCGAGGGCGTGGAGGTTCTCCACGGCCTCCATGGCGGGGTCCGGCTCGCCCAGCACATCGGCGAAGGTCCGCCCGGCGGCCTGACGGGGCCCGGCCTCAGCGGTGTCGGTCGGCATGTCCAGGGAGCCCGCCGTATAGCCGTTGGAGGCGACGATCCCCTCCGTGACCTCGGACTCCTCGATCCCCAGGTCCTCTGCCAGCTCCCGCACGGTGGGGTCCCGGTCGAGGTCGCCCGCCAGGGACTCCTTCGCCTTGGCGAGGTCGACCCGCAGTTCCTGGAGGCGCCGCGGCACGTGCACGGCCCAGCTCGTGTCACGGAAGAACCGCTTGATCTCCCCGACGATGTACGGCACCGCGAACGAGGTGAACTCGACTTCCCGCGAGAGGTCGAAGCGGTCGATCGCCTTGATCAGCCCGATGGTGCCGACCTGGACGATGTCCTCCATGTCGCCGCTGCCCCGGTTGCGGAAGCGGTTGGCGGCGAAGCGGACGAGGGACAGGTTCATCTCGATAAGGGTGTTGCGGGCGTACTGGTACTCGTGCGTGCCCTCCTCCAGTGTCTGGAGGCGGTCGAAGAAGAGGCGCGAGAGCCGGCGCGCGTCCATCGGGGCGACCTTCCCGGCATCCTCGATCCACGGAAGTTCCTCGGTGGCGCCCGCCTGCTCCGTACCGGCCGTCTGCGCGATCTGTGCGGTCTGCGCGGTCATGTCGGCTTCACGCTCCCTGGTTCGTAGGCCCTGAGGTCTGTTCGCCTTCCCAGAGGTAGGGCGCTCATGCGTTCAAACGGGAGTTGATCCGGCCAACCGCAGCGAGTTGGCTCGAAACAGATGCAGTTCGGCTCTGAGGCGCGGTCATGCGAGAGACGCGAGCCCGGAGGAGCGAGCCGAGTGACACGGGCCGCGAGAGGCGGGTCGAAAGCCGCGAGCCGAAGGGCGCAGCCAGAGGGCGCACGTGAACAGCGCGAGCAATGAATGCGCAAACAACCGCCCCACCGGTACGGGGGAGCCCGGTGGGGCGGTCGCCACCAGAGTGCCACAGCCGGGGGGTCGTTGGGACCGGACCGGCGCGTATTGGCCTAGGGATGAGTCGATTTCGCCGCTCGCCGGTTGGGGCGTGCGCCGGGGCATCGGGGTGTCGCAGGGACCGTCGGTGCCGGTGCCGCGGACGTGGCGTGGAAACGGCGCGGGAGCGGAGAGCCCACGCCCCGATGATTGCGATGCCGTGAACAGATCCGCCTCACGGAATACCTGCCGTATCCACCGGCTTTTTCTGCCTGGCGGGTACACCGCTCCCGACCCCGAGCACCCGCTGCCGAGAACCGCGCGATGGACGGAACGAGAACGAGGGAGACCATGACCCAGAACAGCACCCGGCCCCGGATCGATGATCCGTCCAGGCTCCACCCGCTCGACAACCCCGCCCGGTCCTCGCTGACCGGCCCCCACGCCCACTTCGCCGAGAGCCGCGGGCGGGTCCTGCGCTATCCCGCCGACGTCACTCCCTGGATCGCGCTCCCCGACGCCCCGGCCGCCCGGGACTGGGCCGATGTCGCGGCGCTCGCCGGGCCCGGCGGCTCTGTCACCGTGGCCGCGTTCCAGGAGCCGCCGCCGCAGGACTGGGAGATCGTCTTCCGGGCCGAGGGCGTCCAGCTGGTCGACGCTTCGGCGGACGCCGCGCCCGATCCGGAGGCGGTCCCGCTGGGCCCCCGGGACGTGCCGGAGATGCTGGACCTGGTGGCGCGGACCCGCCCCGGTCCCTTCCTGCCGCGCACGGTCGAGCTGGGCACGTATCTGGGCATCCGTCGGGGCGGCGCGCTGGTGGCGATGGCGGGGGAGCGGCTGCACCCGCCCGGCTTCACGGAGATCAGCGGTGTCTGCACGGACGAGTCGGTACGGGGGCAGGGTCTGGCGAGCCGACTGGTCCTGGCGGTCGCGCACGGGATCCGGGAGCGCGGCGAGACGCCGTTCCTGCATGCCTCCGCCTCCAACACCGGGGCCGTCCGGCTCTACGAGTCCCTCGGCTTCCGGCTTCGCCGGCGTACGGAATTCATCTCCGCGCTCGTCCCCGCCACGCTCCCGTCCGCCGACGGGAGCCGCAGGCCCTCACTGCGCTGAACGGTACGGGTACCCCGTTCCTGTACCGGTTCTCGGTCCCCGGTACCCGTCCGACGGGGCCGGGACTCGTGGCCGGCCCGAAACCGACGGCCCCGGCCCACAGCGGTCGCGGCACCGCTCATGGGGCTGACGTGAGTGGAGAACACCCCTCCCCGGAGCCTGTCGCGTCCCGGAAAGGGGGGTAGCCGGCTGCCTGGCGCCTCAGAACCCGCCCCGTCCCGTGAGGTCACGCGGTCATGCGGGATGCTTGGTGTCGGTCCACAGCGCGGGACCAACGCTGGTTCACCTGACAGCCGAGCGACTCCGGCCGGCGAGGAGGAGCCACCGGCGTTCGGTCTCATCGGACGGCGATCCGCCGCCGACCGGTGACACACCAGCGTCCGGGACCGGGAAACGGAGTTGGAGAAGGGGAACGCCCTCGCCCCAGGACGGCCGGCCCAACCGGCAAGGGCGCATGATCGGCCTGTTCTGGATAGAACGCGACAGGGTGTGCCTGGGCTCACCTCCGACCGAGGAGGACCCCGGCGTATTCCTCTTCCCGGCCCGGCTCTCGATCGGTGAAGGCGTCCAGCAACAGGCATGGCCCTGGACCGATATCGCAGACCTGCAAGTCCTGGATGTTCCGGTCCGTTCATCCGCCGCCCGGTGGGCGACCCGGGTGACGAGCGTCGTCGCCGCAGCGCTGAACGCCTGGGATCCCGGGGGTCCGTCGATGATGACGGCAGTGGTGTGCGCCCGGGACGGCCAGCGCGTCGAAACGCCGGTCTTCTCCGGCGCGGCCACCGCGTACACCCAGCGAGAGGTCGACCTCTCGCTGGGTCTGCTCTCCCACTTCGTGCGGGGCAGCGTCTCGCCGACCCTGCTGACGCAGTGGTGGCAGGACAATCAGCCGTCCGACGTCCTGCACTCGCACGAGCGCGAAGCAGCCCTCGAGGACTGGATGTCACCCTTGATGTGAGACCCACGTATCCGTCGGCACTTTCCCACTCCGAGACCGGCCCAGCGATGGAGGGTACGTCATGAACGACACCGCGACCAGTGACGCAGAAGGACGCACCGTGCTCGCCTTCGACGGTGACTGCGGCTTCTGCCAGGCCGCTGTCCGGCAGATCCAGCTGCGGGCCAAACCCCGCACGGCGGCAGTCGCCTGGCAGATGCTTCCACCAGAGCTGACCGAACGGCACCTGGAACGCCTGGACCGGGAAGTTCTCCTCTTCGACGGAGACCGAGTACGCGCCGGCGGGGTCGCCGCCCTGGCCGGTCTTCTCGAATCTTCCCCAGCCCGCGCCTACCGGGGCGTCGGAGGGTTCCTGCGGCTGCCCCTGATCCGCCCGGCGGCGAACCTGATCTACCGCTGGGTGGCCAGGAACCGGCATCGGATGCCGGGCGGTACAGCAGCCTGCGCGGTGCCCCGCCCCCACAACTGAAAGCACAAGCACACCCCCGTGCCCAGGTACCCGTCTGCATACTCGCCCGTTCCCACGCGCAGCAGGTCAGCCACGGCCACGACCTCGACCGTTTCGTCCAGGCCGGCTCGCTCACCAAGACACTGGCCGGAACCCTCCTCGTCCAGCTGGCCTCCACCGGCACCCTCCAGCTGGGCGACCCCTTCGAACAGTTCCTTCCCGCCCCTGCCGGGACCGGCATCACCCTGAGACACCTCGCGGAACACATCGCGGCCCTGCCCCGCACCCCACCCCGCCTACACAGAACCGGCCCCCACGCCGACTTCGACGCCGGAGCCCTGGCCGTGCGGAGCATCATGCGGAGTCGACCACGACACGGCGCCACGCCATCGGGTGTCGCGACTCAGCCAGGCGGGTGACAGCAGCCGGCGCGGACCACTGCCCGGCCGGCCGATGGGCCAGGATCGGTGCCGCCGCCTCCCCGGCGGAGCGTGCATCGACCCCGTCTGCGCCAACGATCGGCGAGACCACGGCTGTTCCGAGGAGCCCCTCCCCATGCGTTCACGCATCATCGCGACCATGGCCGCCACGGCTGCGGCCACCGCAGCCCTTGCACAACCCGCCCACGCCGCCCCGGTCGTCGACGGGGTCTACCGGTTCGCTGCTCTCCAGGACGGCAAGTGCCTCGTCTGGCCCACATCGCACGCGAGCCTCGGCTCGGTCGGGCTGGGCGCCTGCACGGAGAGCGCGTCGACCTCGGCGAACTGGCAGGTACACAAGCGCCCCAACGGGACGATGGAAGTATCGACACCGGGCTCCAACCCCCGCACCTGCCTCGGCGTGAACACGGACTACAGGCTCAGGGTCAACGAACCCTGCGCCGACAAGTACGCCGAGTGGACCGTGTCCTTCGGCTCCGCAGGGCCCGGCAGCGTGGTGTGGGCAGACATCGAGCACACCCCCGCCGATGGATCCAACTCGTGGGGAAAGGTGGTCGACATTCCCGAGGTAACCGGTCGTGTCGTGGTGAGGCGGGTTCCCATCGAACCGCACTACTGGGAATTGCAGCAGGTCAGCCAGTGACCTGAGAACCGAAGCGGCTCGCACGATCCCTCCGGCATCGTGTTCACCGTCGTCGCGGCCATGTCCGGCATGGAACGCGCGGCCCGGCACACCACCGTCCACCTGGCATGCCCGAGCCCCGTGGCGTCGTCACGCGCATCGAACTGTGATCCATCGGCCACCGGCTTCGCCGGTGCTCCAGCCGGTCCAGCAGCATCAGGATGAGGTCATCGAGCGGGCGGACGCGTCCGGCGATGGTCGCCCCGTTGTCTCCGGCCCCGCCGATCCGGCGCGCGTCGGTGCACCCGTCGCGGAGCATGAGGTCGCGGATCGCGTACGCGAAGTCGCGGTGGTGCAGGACGTCTCCAGCTCGGGGATGACCTGAGGCACCCCCGGTACGGGACCAAGGACCCCGGCCGGAAGTCCCGGGCGGGACCTTCGGCAGCCGCTCGGGGCCCTAAGCCCTCCTGCGCGGGCGCCCGCCACACGGTCAACTGGAAGGGACCGGCCTGGACCGCGGGCGGCACCGACAGAGCAGAGGGAGGACAGGCCGTGCCCATGAGGTTGCTGGACATGGCGCAGAAGAAGAGCGGTGTAGGGGCCCGGGGTGGTACCGCGCCCGGAGCGGACGCGGGCGTCGGGGCGGTGTCCCAGAGCCGGATCGGCAACTGGGCGCTTGTCGGCGGTCTCGCGCTGCTGACCGTACTCGTCGTGTTCCTCGACGTCAGCACGGGCAACGACCTGCGGGTCGTGCCGCTGCTCGTGGTCGTCCCCGCCCTGGCCTCCGTCTACTGCAGCCTCCGCCAGACCATCTGGATCGCGGTGTGGATCACCACCGTCGTCGTCGGGTTCCGGGCCGGGGCGGACGGCACCTTCTGGGACTTCGTCTTCGGCATCGGATTCGCCGCACTGGCCTGTGCGCTCGGCGTCGCCGCCTGCGCGGCGCGCATCCGGCACGCCACCGAGATGGCGCGGCTGCGGTCCGCCGCCGTCACCCTGCAGCGCCAGATCCTGCGGCCCCTGCCGGTCGGTACCGACCACGTCGTCGCGCACGGGCTCTACGAGCCGATCGAGGAGGACCGCTTCGTCGGCGGTGACATCTACGAGGTCGTCGAGTCGCCCCACGGGACCCGCGTGATCATCGGAGACGTCCAGGGCAAGGGGCTCGCGGCCATTGGCGTCGGATTCGCGGCCATCGCCGCGTTCCGCGAGGCGGCCATCCGCGAACCCACGCTCACGGGAGTGGTGGAGGCGCTGGAGGCCGCCGTCGTCCGGCACAACGTGTTCTCCGCCCAGACGGGTGAGGTCGAACGCTTCGTGACCGCGCTCGTCCTCGGGTTCGACGAGGGCGGCCGGGTGGAGGCCGTGAACTGCGGACACCTGCCGCCGCGCCTGCTGCACGACGGCCGGTCCTCGGCCGTCACGCTCCACCGGACGTACGTCCCCCTCGGCCTCGCCGGACTCAGCCAGGAGACCCGTACGACCGAGTCCTTCGACTTCCCGCCGGGCGCGACGCTCCTCGTCGTCACCGACGGAGTGACCGAGGCCCGCGACGTCGGCGGCGCCTTCTACCCACTGGACGAGCGGATCAGGGCCTGGGCCGGGCAGGGACCGCGCGAACTCCTCGACGCGCTCCACATCGATCTGGGGGAGTTCACCGGGGGCGTCCGGCGCGACGACGTCGCCGCGCTCGCCCTGCTGCGCACCTCTGCCGACGACGGGCCATGGCCTGCGGTTCCGGGCGCCGCGGCCCCCGGCGACGCCATGCGCGGCGATGCCGGTTCCGGCGTCGGGGCCCTGGGCGATCCCGCCGAAGCGGGCGAGGCCCAGCGGCGGACCGCCGCGGTCTGAACGCGCGCCGCGAGCTGCGGCAGTCATCCCTGACGCGCGCCGCGAGACTGCGGCGGGCATTCCTGCATGTCCCCACGAGACGAATGTCGCGTGGGGACATTTTCAGGTGTACGGTGCATGTATGACTCCGGAACGGAAGATCCCGGATCGGCGCGGCCGCAAGGCACGCCGCACCCGCGACACCCTGGCGCAGGCCGCGTTCGAGCTGGTGCTCGACCGGGGGCTGCGGAACGTGACGGTCGAGGAGATCGCGGAAGCCGCAGACGTCGACCGTCGTACGTTCAGCAGGTATTTCCCGAGCAAGGAGGCCGCCGCCCTCGACTCCCTGCGGGGCGACGGCGACCGCATCAACGCGGCCCTGCGAGCCCGCCCGGCCCCGGAACCCCCGCTCCTCGCCTACCGGCGGGCCGTCCTCGACTGGCTCGCCGATCCCGGGTCGGAGCCCTGGCACCGCCGCCCCCGGATCTTCGACCTGCTGGTCGTCGCCGAGGAGGAGCCGACCCTCTACGCCGTCTTCCACCACATCCGGGTGGACGCCCAGGAGGACTCGGTCGCCATCGTCGCGGACCGGCTCGGCGTCGATCCCCGGCAGGACATCCGGCCCGCCGTGACCGTCGCCGCAGGAGCGGGCGCACTGCTCGCCGCCCAGGCCGCCTGGGTGCGCGGAGGCCGGCCGGACGCTCTGCCCGGCCTGGTCGCCGAGGCGTTCGACGCGCTCTCCGCCGACCTGCTCGGCGAGCCGCGCCCCGCTCCGGAACAGCACCGGGACGCCCCGGAACAGCACCCCGGCACCACCAGCACCACCAGCACCACCAGCACCACCGAAGCAGCAGAAGGAACCGAGGCGACACCATGAGCACCGAGCACAGCTCCACCCCCGCGGCCGAGGCGAAGACCGAAGCCCGCACCGAGTTCGCGGGCCGCACCGCCCTCATCACCGGCGGCGCCTCCGGCATCGGCCTCGCCCTGGCCCGGCGGCTCGCCGCAGGCGGCGCGGCGGTCGTCGTCGCCGACCACGACGAGGAGAACGCGCGCAAGGCCGCGGCCGACCTGGAGAACGCCGGGGCCAAGGCGGCCGCGGTCGCGATGGACGTCACCGACCCGGCCTCCGTCGAAGCGGGCGTACGGTTCGCGGTGGACACCTTCGGCGCCCTCCACCTGGCCGTCAACAACGCCGGCATCGCGGGCCCCAGCAGCCCCACCGGCGAGTACCCGGTCGAGGACTGGAACCGCGTCGTCGCCACCAACCTCAGTGGCGTCTTCCTCTCGATGCGCTACGAACTGCCCGCCATCGTCGAGGCGGGCGGCGGCGCGATCGTCAACATGTCCTCCATCCTCGGCGCCAACGGCTTCGCCGGGTCGCCCGCCTACGTCGCGGCCAAGCACGGCGTCGTCGGTCTCACCAAGACCGCCGCGCTCGAATACGCCGGACAGAACGTCCGGATCAACGCGGTCGGCCCCGGCTTCATCGACACCCCGCTCCTGCGGAACACCGCCCGGGAGGCCCGCGAGCACCTGATCTCCCTGCACCCGGCGGGGCGCCTCGGCACCGCCGAGGAGGTCGCCGAACTCGCGGCCTTCCTGCTCTCCGACAAGGCCTCCTTCATCCACGGCAGCTACCACCTGGTGGACGGCGGCTACTCCGCCCCGTGAGGGAGCCCGAGTGGCGCGCGGGGGACACGGGGGCGACAAAGAGAGTCAAGAAAGAAGCGAGGAGACCTCATGAAAGCCGTTCAGTACCGAGCCGTCGGCGCCGCCCCCGAGGTGGTCACCGTTCCGGACCCCGAGCCCGGCCCCGGCCAGGTCCTGCTGAAGGTCACCGCCGCCGGTGTCTGCCACTCCGACATCGCCGTGATGAGCTGGCCCGCCGACCAGATCCCCTTCCCGCTGCCCCTGACCCTGGGGCACGAGGGCGTCGGCACGGTCGCCGCCCTCGGTGACGGCGTCGACGGCTTCGCCCTCGGCGACTCCGTCGCGGTCTATGGACCCTGGGGCTGCGGCACCTGTGTGAACTGCGCCGAAGGCAAGGAGAACTACTGCCTGCGCGCCAAGGAGCTCGGCATCATGCCGCCCGGACTCGGCGCACCCGGCGCGATGGCCGAGTACATGATCGTCGACGACCCCCGCCACCTGATCCCGATCGGCGACCTCGACCCGGTGAAGACCGTGCCCCTCACGGACGCCGGACTGACCCCGTACCACGCGATCGTGCGCTCCCGGGCGAAGCTGGTGCCCGGCTCCACCGCCGTCGTCATCGGCACCGGCGGCCTCGGCCACGTCGCGATCCAGCTGCTGCGCGCCATGACGGCCGCCCGGGTGATCGCCCTCGACGTCACCGAGGACAAGCTCGCCCTGGCCAGGACCGTCGGCGCGCACGAAGCCGTCCTCTCCGACGAGAAGGCGGCCGCCCGTGTCATGGAACTGACCGGCGGACTCGGCGCCCACGTGGTCCTCGACTTCGTCGGAGCGCCGCCCACCGTGGCGACCGCGGGCGCCGTCGCCCGCGTCGACGGCGACGTCACCATCGTCGGCATCGGCGGCGGCGCGCTCCCGGTCGGCTTCGGCACGCTTCCGTACGGCGCCAACGTCAGCGCGCCCTACTGGGGCTCGCGCAAGGAGCTCGCCGAGGTCCTCGACCTGGCCCACGCCGGAGCGGTCGACGTCCACGTGGAGACGTACTCCCTCGACGAGGCCCCGCTCGCCTACGAGCGCCTCCACGACGGCAGGATCAACGGCCGGGCCGTCATCCTCCCGGGCGGCTGAGCCCTCTGGTACCCGGGCGGTCGAGCCCCTCCGGCCCCCCTGGGCAGCTGCCTGAAGCTGCCTGACCCCCTTCCCCCCCGGGCAGCTGCCTGACCCCTCCGGCACTCCGGCGGGTGGCTGAATCCATGCGCGTCGGCTGAACCTCCCGGTCCCCTCGTCGTCGAACGTCCGTCCGCCCGCCCCGGCGGCGGCCTCCGGCTCCTGCCCGGCGGTCGCCGCCCGGGCCGGCAGGAAAATCCCCACGCCGGGAGGCCGGCCGGCCGTTAGAATGGCCGACATGGGTTCGTACAGCTACTACTTCTTCCGCTGATTCCCGGCCCGGACGGCCGCAGCGCGCCGCACCGCGCGTCCCTCTGAGACGCCCCGGTGACGTCGACGTCACCGCGCGCACCCGCCGCCGTCCCCTCCGCCGTCCGGCATCCACGCCCCGCCGCCGCGCCTCCGCGTGCGCCTTCGCGGGCCGTCACCCAGGGAAAAGGCACCCATGCACCCCCAGCGCGCCCGCGCTCAACTGGCCATCAAGGACGTCTCCAAGGCGTACGGGGACCGTTCCGTACTCGACCAGGTGACCCTCACCGTCCGGCCCGGTGAAAAGACCGCCGTCATCGGCGAGAACGGCTCGGGCAAGTCCACGCTGCTCCGGCTGCTGGCCGGAGTGGAACAACCGGACACCGGTGAGATCACCGTCCGCTTCCCCGGCGGCACCGGCTATCTCGCCCAGACCCTCGACCTCGACCCGGCCGACACCGTGCAGGACGCCGTCGACGCGGCCCTCGCCGAACTGCGCGACCTCGAACACCATATCCGCGAGGCGGAGACCGGCCTCTCGGAGTGGAAGCCCGGCGATCCGGGGCCCACCGACGCGGAGCTCGCCGCGTACGGAGACCTCCTCACCGCCTACGAGGACCGCGACGGCTACCGGGCGGACGCCCGCACCGAAGCGGCTCTGCACGGCCTCGGCCTCGCCCACCTGACCCGCGACCGCGCTCTCGCCACGCTCTCCGGCGGCGAACAGTCCCGGCTCGCCCTCGCCTGCGTCCTGGCCGCCGCCCCCGAACTGCTGCTGCTCGACGAGCCGACCAACCACCTCGACGCCCGCGCCGTCGGCTGGCTGGAGGACCACCTGCGCGCCCACCCGGGCACCGTCGTGGCGATCACCCACGACCGGGCGTTCCTGGAGCGCGTCACCCCGGTGATCCTGGAGGTCGACCGGGACCTGCGCACGGTCACCCGGTACGGGGACGGCTGGGACGGCTACCGCACCGCCAAGGCCGCCGCCCGCCGCCGCTGGGCCCAGGACCACGAGGAGTACCTGACGGACCTGGCCCGTACCGAGGAGCTCGTCGCAGCGGCCGGAGCGCGGCTCGCGGCCGGCGGAGGAGACCCGAAACAGGGCTTCGGCAAGCACCGCCGCTCGCACGAGGCGAAGCTGTCCGGCCAGGTCAGGGCCGCCCGGACCCGGCTGGACGCGCTGCGCAGGTCTCCCGTGCCGCCCCCGCCCCACCCGCTCGCCTTCACCGGCCGCCCGACCGTCGCCCACGAGGCCGGCACGGCGGACCGCGACGGCACCACCGCCGCGACCGGCACCGCGGACCGTGCGAGGCCCGCTACGGGGACGGGCACGACGGCGGACCGCGACGGTACCACCACCGCGACCGGCACCGCGGACCGTGCGAGGCCCCTCGTGGAGCTGGACGCCGTCTCCGTCGGGAACCGCCTCCGCCTCCCCTCCCTGCGCGTGGAATCTGGAGTCCGTCTCCTGGTGACCGGTGAGAACGGGGCCGGGAAGACCACTCTGCTGCGGGTCCTCGCGGGCGACCTGACCCCCGACACGGGCACGGTCACCCGGCGGGCCCGCATCGGCTACCTCCCGCAGGAACTGCCCGCGCGCCCGACCCGGCGCACCCTGCTCGCCACCTTCGCGGCGGGCCGCCCCGGCTTCCCCGACGAGTACGCCGACGAACTCCTGGCCCTAGGCCTGTTCCGCCCCGAGGACCTCGACGTGCCCGTCGCGTCCCTCTCCGTCGGCCAGCAACGCAGGCTGGCACTGGCCCGGCTGGTGATCCGGCCTGCCGATCTGCTGGTACTCGACGAGCCGACGAACCACATCGCGCTGAGCCTGGTCGAGGAGCTGGAACAGGCCCTCGACCAGTACCGGGGCGCGGTCGTCGTCGTCTCGCACGACCGCAGCTTCCGGGCCCGCTTCACCGGCGACGTACTGGAACTGCGGGCGGGCCGCCCGGCGGGCGCGGCGCCAGCCTACGCGTCGGGGGAGGCGGTCGCCCCGCGCACCTGAGCGCGCAGCCGGTCCACGAACACCCGCTGGCCGACGACCAGCCGCTCGGCGGCCTGCTCCGGCGTGCACCAGGCGAACCGGTCCATCTCCGGGAACTCCTGCTGCACGCCGGACCCGCGCGGCCACTCCATCGTGAACGTCCCGGGCACGACGGACGCCACGTCGAGATCCGCCTCCAGGGCCCAGGCGGTCACCGTCTTGCCGCTGCGTTGCCGTGACTCGCCCAGCGCGATCCACGCGCCCGGCGGCACCGGCACGCCCAGCTCCTCCACGAACTCCCGGCGGGCGGCGGCCTCCGCGTCCTCCTCCGGTCCGTACTCGCCCTTCGGCACCGACCAGGCGGCCGCCTCCCGCCCCGCCCAGAACGGCCCGCCCATGTGCCCGATCAGCACCTCGACATCCCGCTCGCCCGCCCCCTCCGTGACCCGGAAGAGAAGAAGCCCCGCACTGCGCCTGCCTGTCGACATGTCGTCAAGTCTGCTGCGGCGCGGTGCGGGGCGCCACGCGGGCCCGCCACGACCCGGCGGAAAGCGTTACGTCTTGCGGTAGCCGTACGCCTCCGAGGCGGCGGCCTCCACCGCCGCGAGGTCGCCACCGGCCGAGGCGGTCACCACGGCCGCCACAGCGCCCTCCACGAATGGCGCGTCCACGAGCCGCGTGCCCTCGGGCAGCTCGTCGCCCTCGGCGAGCATGGCCTTCACCGTGAGGACCGCGCTTCCCAGATCCACCAGGACCGCGACACCCGCCCCCCGGTCCACCGAGGCGGCGGCGCGGCCGATCAGCTCCGCGCTCGTCCCGAGCCCACCGCCGGGCAGCCCGCCCGCCGGGGCGACCGGCGCGGTCACCCCGCCGGCGGCGAGGCCCCGGGCCAGCTCGGCGACCGACTCGGCGACGGCGCCGCTGTGGGAGACCAGAACGATGCCCACCTGCCGCTCGCCGCTCACGCGCCCGCTCCGTCCGCCGCCGTCGCCGCCAGGGCCTCGACCAGCAGTGCCGACGAGGTCGCGCCCGGGTCCTGATGCCCGATGCTGCGCTCGCCGAGATAGCTCGCCCGGCCCTTGCGCGCCTGCAAGGGCGCCGTCGCCTCGGCGCCCGCACGAGCCGCGTTCGCGGCGCCGTCGAACGAGGTGGCGAGGGCCTCCGCCGCGGGCAGCAGCGCGTCGAGCATCGTCTTGTCCCCGGCCTGGGCGCCGCCCAGCTGTCCCACCGCGGCGACCCCGGCCGCGAACGCTTCGGCCAGCTGGTCCTGTGTCACCTCGTCGTCGTCCCCGAGAGCCTTGCCCGTACGGCGCAGCAGCGTCCCGTACAGCGGTCCGGACGCCCCGCCCACGGTCGAGATGAGCTGCCGCCCGGCCAGGGTGAGCACAGCACCGGGAGTGGCGGGGGCGTCCTTCTCCAGCACCGCCGTCACCGCCGTGAAGCCGCGCTGGAGGTTGCTGCCGTGATCGGCGTCCCCGATCGCCGAGTCCAGCTCGGTCAGATGGTTCGCCTCACGCTCCACGGACGCCGCGACAGCGGTCATCCAGCGGCGGAAGAAGTCGGTGTCGAGCACATGATCTCCTGTTCCTCGGTCCCACCTGGAACGGATCGTCCCGGCGGTGGCACGGGCTGTACGGCCGACCCCGCACCGGGGTCGCACACGGTCACGGGATCCCGTAGGCGCTCAGCGGCCCCAGCGGAGCGCGGCCGTCCGCACGGGCGCGTCCCACAGTCGCAGCAGCTCCTCGTCGACCTGGCACAGCGTCACCGAACAGCCTGCCATGTCGAGCGATGTCACGTAGTTCCCCACGAGGGTACGAGCCACCGGGACACCCCGCTCGGACAGGACCCGGTGGACCTCGGCATTGAACCCGTACAGCTCCAGCAGCGGTGTCGCCCCCATGCCGTTCACCAGCGCCAGCACCGGTCCGGTGGGGCGCAGATCCTCCAGTACCGCGTTCACGGCGAAGTCGGCGATCTCGCCGGACGTCATCATCGGCCGCCGCTCGCGCCCCGGCTCCCCATGGATGCCGATGCCCAACTCCAGTTCCCCGGTGGGCAGATCGAAGGTGGGGCTGCCCTTGGCCGGAGTGGTGACGGCGCCCAGCGCCACCCCGAAGCTGCGCGAGGCCCCGTTCACCTGCCGCGCGACGGCGGCCACCCGCTCCAGCGGAGCGCCCTCCTCCGCCAGGGCTCCGGCGATCTTCTCGACGAACAGCGTCGCTCCCGTACCGCGCCGCCCGGCGGTGAACGTACTGTCGCTCACGGCCACGTCGTCGTCCACCACCACCTGCGCGACCTGGATTCCCTCGTCGTCGGCGAGCTCGGCGGCCATCTCGAAGTTGAGCACGTCGCCGGTGTAGTTCTTGACGACGAACAGCACCCCCGCCCCGCTGTCGACGGCTGCCGCCGCCCGCAGCATCTGGTCGGGCACGGGGGAGGTGAAGACCTCCCCGGGGCAGGCGGCCGACAGCATCCCGGGCCCGACGAATCCGGCGTGCAGCGGTTCGTGCCCCGAACCGCCCCCGGAGACGAGGCCCACCTTTCCCGCCACGGGCGCGTCCCGCCGCATGACGACCCGGTTCTCCACATCGACGGTCAGCTCGGGATGTGCGGCCGCGATGCCCCGCAGAGCATCGGCGACCACGGTCTCGGGAACGTTGATGAGCATCTTCACGTCTGTCTCCTAGCGGGCCTGGCAGCGTCTTGTCGACCTGCGTTATTCCTGGTGGAAAGGGTTCGGGAGGGTTGATGCACCTGGCGGTCCGACGCGTACCGATGCGGTCCGCCGCGTACCGGCGCGGTCCTGATGCCGACTGTCCGCCGAGTTCCCTGAAGGGATGTCAGTCGATCGGTGGGCGCTCTTGAGTGATCGGGCTGGAACCGGTGTGCCCTCCCACGATCCTGCCGACAAGCCGCGTTCGACACCATCCGCGGAAAGAGTCGCCGAGTTTGATCCGGACAGTGGATGTGTTCCGCCGCCCGGGGCGACGCCGGCAGACCGACAACAGGACCTGGGGGCATCAAGCGTCGTTCTGCGGCACACGGAGGGATACCGGTTCGTCCTGGCTGTCCCACACCACCTGGATCACTGCTGGGACGGGATCTGCGTAGTCGCCCGCCATCATGAACGTGTGCGGTTCGTTCTCGCCCAGTGAGAGCCCGGCCGGCCCAGGCCAGCCAGTCCCCCCAGTCCGACGTTGCGGTCCACGACCGCGCGTACCCCCAGTTCATGGATGGACCGTACTGCCGCGGGCCCACGCGGCGCTTCCGGGTCCCGGGGGGACCATCGCGCACCCGCATCGGGCGCAGTGTGAAGGGCCGCTCCTCGTCCGGAACGGCCCTCCACTCATGGTGCGGCGATCAGTTCCCGGTCAGGAGGCGGCACCGGCCACTGCGGCCGCGAGGCCGTTCTGCCAGAGCTGGTTCACCCGCGCCCGCTCGTTGGCGTCCGGCTGGGCGTTGGTGCAGGACGGGCCGGGGCCGCCGCCGGACATCAACTGGCTGCACGGTCCGGAGTAGTTGTCCGGCAGGCCGAGCACATGTCCGGTCTCGTGCGTGGTGACGCGGGTCGCGTTGTACTGCTGGTTCTGCCGGTAGTCCAGGAAGATGAAGCCACGGCCGTGTCCGTTGGTAGAGGCGTACGATCCGCGCGGATCGTTTCCTTCGCGGTATGTGAAGTCGGCCCTGGAGCCTTCCTGAAGCCGGACGTTGGAGACCGAGCTGTTCCAGATCCGGGTGCTGTTGGCTATCTGGGTGCGGAAGCTCGGGGCGGAGGCCGCGCTGTAGGTGACCGTGACTGCCTGGGTTCCCGGGTTGGCGGCCCGCTTCTCGGCGACCGACTTCATGACCGCGTCGAAGAAGGCCCGGTTGGCGGCGGCGTTCTCGCCCGACCCGTTGTACGCGGCGATGCCGGCTGGGGTGGAGGCGGCAGGAGCAGGAGCGGCGGAGGCCGCGGGAGCTGAACCCAGCGCGGTGACCAGGCCGAGGCCGACAAGGGCGGAGGCGATGGCGGACGGGACGTGTCTCATGGGGGATTTCTCCTACTGTCCGATGAAGCCGCGCCCTGGAGTTGTCCGCTGAACGGACGGGGCGCGGGACGGTACGGGGAGAGTGTGGGGGAGCGGACACCTGCCGGGAATGATGCCAACTCGCGATGACATCGCCCTATCCCCCGTCCTCCGGTCCGGGGCGCGCCACCACGGCGTCGGCTCAAGGCCGCCGTGTGGCCGAGGAATCCCCGGGCCCGCTCTCCGCCGCCCTGGGGGTTTGCTCGCCCACTGAACCGCCTCGCTCCGGACTCGAACCGCTGCCGCGCCGAGGTATGCCTCGGTGAGTGGTCCCGGCGGTGCGACCGGCCGGGGACCGACTATGGGTTCGCCTCGTACGCGACGACAGGGATTACGGGACAGCCCTCAGGTCGGGCGGGTGCCGGACCGGGGACGATGGTCGGTGCCGAGGCCGGCGGTGATGCTCAGGATGGACGTCGGCCCCGGCAGCAGGCCCATCTCACGGTGGAACCGCTCGGTGAGATACCGACGGCTCCAGCCCAGTTCTGCGGCGAGTGCCCCGACCTGGACGCGGCCCCGCGCGGCGACGAGGCGGCGCCAGGCCTCGGCCACCTCGGGGCGTACCCGGGGGACGGGTTCGCCGCCGACGCTGCGGCCGACGGCTCGCAGGAGCAGTTCGTCCAGCGCGGCGAATCGCGCGGCCCAGGTCGTTGCCGTTCGGAGCCGGTCGACCAGCTCGACGCCGAGCGCTCCGAGAAGCTCTTCGGGTGGAACCAACCGGTCGGCGAGCGCGGCGGCGGGCATGCCGTAGACGGCCCGAGCCCCGAGAGGTGTCAGCGACACCTGCACACCTCGCTGGCGTCCGTCGTGGTGGATCGCGACTGACCGGCACATCAGACCGCCGGCCACGCTGCCGAATCGCGTCACCGGTGACGCGTCGTCGACGCCCGCCGCCACCCCCAGAGGGTCCAAGAGGCTGATCACCGCGGTGAGCACGCGGCCCGGGGGACCGCAGTGGACCCCCGCCGGGAACCCGCGAAGGTCGAAACCGACATACGAGCTGACGTACCGCCGCAAGGCGGGCGCCGGACGCGCGTCGACCCTGGTAGCCCTGTCGTCCTCCACCTCGTCAGTGTAGGAACCGGCGGTCTGCCGGTGGGCTCTCGTGTTCACCTGTCGCGGGTTCTCCTCGGTGACTGGTCACGCCCGTGGGGATCTCTATCCCGGCGACATCGGAGATCATCCCCGGGATACTGATCGACCATGGAAGAGGTCGAAGTCGTCGTCGCCCATTCCGAGCGCGCGACTCTGCGCGTCGGCGACGTGTTCCTGAAGGTGGACGCCGATCAGGCGCGCATCGACGTCGAGGTCGAGGCGATGTCCCTCGCGCCTGTTCCGACCCCGGAGGTCCTGTGGCGCAAGCCGCCGGTGCTCGCGATCGCCGCACTCCCGGGAGCGACGATCGGGCGTCTGGGCGGGCCGTCGGCCGGGTCGTCGTCGGCGTGGGCCGCGGCGGGCGCCGCCATCCGACAGCTGCACGACGCGCCGCCGCCGCCCTGGCCCGGTCGGGCCGGGCGGAGCGCCGTCGCGCTGGCGGCGGAACTCGACGACGAGTGCGCGTCGCTCGTGACGAGCGGCCTCCTGCCCGCCGACCTGGTCACCCACAACCGCCGGGTCGCCGAGGCCGCGCTCCGGCCGTGGACTCCCGCGTTCACGCACGGCGACCTGCAGATCGCGCACGTCTTCCTCGACCGCGACGAGGTCACGGGCATCATCGACTGGTCCGAGGCGGGTCGGGGCGATGCCCTGTACGACCTCGCCACCTTCACGCTCGGACACGAGAAGCACCTCGACGACGTCCTCGCCGGCTACGGCGCCGACATCGACCTCGACGTGATCCACGCGTGGTGGTCGTTGCGAAGCCTGCTGGCAGTCCGCTGGCTGATCGAGCACGGCTTCGACCCGTTCGCGCCGGGCTGTGAGGTCGACGTACTGAGAGCCCGGATGTGAGGCGGTCGCCCCCCTCCCCACGGAGGGGACCACAAGGCCGCCGCCGCGTTCGACCAAGGTGGCAGCGCGGTATCCGCTCCGGTGCGAGCCTCGTGCGGAGTCACCCGAACAGACGACGCGCTCGACCTGCGAATCCCCGCTGGTCGGCACCGGAGCCGACCTGGTGCCATTGCGGCTGGGACCGTGCCGCGAAATCCTGGACCCCACGAAGCGACTCAGCCCGTGGCGGACATGGAGGTAGGTATGCCGAGGCCTTTGTGGACCGGCGCGATCAGCTTCGGACTGGTCACCATCCCGGTGAAGGTCGTCTCCGCGACCCAGGACCACTCGATCCACTTCCGCCAGGTCCACCTGGAGGACCTCGGACGGGTGCGCACCCGGAAGGTCTGCGAGCTGGACGGCGAAGCCCTGTCGCAGGACGAGATCGGCAAGGGCTACGAGCTCTCCAAGGAACAGACGGTGCCGATCACCGATGAGGAACTGGACCGGATTCCGCTGCCCACCGCGAAAGCCATCGAGATCGTCGCTTTCGTGGACGCCGACAGCGTCGACCCGATCCGGATCAGCGACTCCTACTACCTCGCGATCGACGGCAAGGTCGCCGAGAAGCCCTACACCCTGCTGCGCCGGGCGCTGGAGCGCTCGGACAAGGTGGCCGTCGCGAAGTTCGCCTGGCACAACCGTGAGCGGCTGGGGCTGCTGCGGGTCAGGGAAGGGGCGATCGTGCTGCACTCGATGCGCTGGCCGGACGAGATCCGCAGCCCCGAGTCCCTGGCCCCGCGAGAGGTGGAGCTGGACGACGACGAGATCGAGCGGGCCGTCCAGCTGACCGACTCCATGGCCCTGGACAGCATCGCCGGGTTCCGGGACACCTACCGGGACGCCCTGGAGGAGCTGCTCACGGCGAAGTCGGAGGGCAAGGAGCTTCCGGAGCCCGCCGAGGGCGAGGAGCGGGAGGAGGGCAAGGTCGTGGACCTGATGGCCGCGCTGAACGCGTCGGTCGAGGCGGCGAAGGAGAGCCGCGGGGAGGACGGGGGAGGGGAGGCCACGGTGCACGAGATGCGGCCCCGGAAGAAGACCGCATCGACGAAGACGGCCTCGTCCGGGAAGCCGACCAGCGGCCGGAAGACCGCGGCGACCAGGAAGGCCACCGGCCAGAAGGCGGGCGCCAAGAAGACGACCGCGGCGAAGAAGACGACCGGCGCCAAACGCACGGCCAGGAAGCGGAGCGCCTCCTGACCGAGGACCGAGAGGGTTCCGTGGCGCGTCTGCCCCGCATCGCACCGATGCTCGCGACCCCCGGGCGGCTGCCCCCGCCCTCGGAGGACACCTCGTACGCGTACGAGGTGAAGCAGGACGGGCAGCGGTGCATGGTCTACCTGCCCGGCGACGGTTCGGTACGGCTGCGCTCCCGGTCCGGCGCCGACATCACCCCCGCCTATCCCGAGCTCGCGGGCCTGGGGACGGCGCTGGGCTCCCGCCCCGCCGTGCTGGACGGGGAGATCGTCGCCCTGGACGACGAGGGGCGCGGCGACTTCCAGCGGCTGCAGCCCCGGATGGGGCTGGCCGGCTCCGGGGCCAGGGCGGCCCGCATGGCCGCGAAGGCGCCCGTGCACCTGATGCTCTTCGACGTCGTGTTCCTCGGCACGAGCCGGCTCACCCGTTCCCCGTACTCCGAGCGCCGCGCCGTCCTGGACTCCCTGGGCCTGGGCGGGCCCGCGTGGTCGACCCCGGCGGCGGTCGTCGGGCACGGGCAGCGGGCGCTGGAGATGACGCGGACCGCCGGCTTCGAAGGGATCGTCGCCAAGCGGCGCACCTCCCTCTACGAGCCGGGTGTCCGCTCCCGGGCGTGGGTCAAGATCCGGCACGTGCGGACCGAGGACATCGTCGTCGGCGGCTGGCTGCCCGGCCACGGCCGCCTCACCTCGCTGCCCGGCGCCCTCCTCATGGGCCGACCGGACCCCGGCGGAGCACTCCGCTACGTCGGCGGCGTCGGCACCGGCTGGAGCGACGCCGAACGCACCAGCCTCGCAGCCATCCTCCACGCCGCGGCGACCGACACCTGCCCGTTCACCGAGCGCCCGGCGGTGACCGGGGCCCGGTGGGTGGAGCCCCGGCTGGTCGCAGAGGTCCGCTACACGACCCGCACCAGGGCCGGACGGCTGCGCCAGCCCTCCTGGCACCGCCTGCGCCCCGACCTCACACCCGATGACCTCCACTGAGTCGCGCGCCGACCGCCAGTCCTCCGTCGAGCATCGGCCGTACGGTCTCGGGCCTCGACTCCGTGGAGGTCAGCGACGCCTGCGACGGGTGGCTCGACGACCGGGGCCGTTCGCCGTTCGCCCGGGAGCACCTTGTTAGGCTCGTCCTATGCTGAGACTCGGAATGCCTGTCGTCGGTGTCACCGACATCCCCCGGGCGGTCGCCTTCTGGAGCGCGGCGTTGAACCTGGTCGCCAGTCAGGAGTGGGCGAGCGAAACGTGGCGAACGCTCGACCACGCCGACGGCTCCGGCCGGGCGCTCGGCCTGTTGCGCAGCGACTCCCCGCCCGAGCCCCGCCCCCGTATCCATCTGGACCTGTTCACGGATTCGGCCGAGGAGCAGCGCAGTGAGGTCCGGCGACTGCTCGGTCTCGGTGCGCGGAGCGTCGACTGGGACCTCTACCCGGCCGATCCGGACTTCGTTGTCCTGGCCGACCCGGACGGCAACATCTTCTGCGTCGTGGACCTGAGCCACGCACCCAGCGGCGCGAGCTGAACGACGCGACGACCTGGCCCCGGACCTGCGGGGCGAGTTCGACCGCATCCGCCGGAGGACGACCTGACCGGCGGGATGCGGGACCCAGTACCCGTACTGACGACGCGGGACCCACGTACCCGTACTGACGGCAGGCGTCACGCGCGCTTTCGCGGCCGCCGTTCGGTTCCGGCGAGGGCGCGGTCGAGGGCGGCCACGCCCAGGCCGGCCAGCACGATCTGGATGAGCCACTGCGACCAGTCGACGCCCCGCGTGTCGCCCACACCCAGTACGGACGCCAGCAGCGAGCCGAGGAGTGCGGCGGCCATGCCGACGACGAGCGTCCACAGGACGCCGATGTGCTGACGGCCGGGCAGGACGAGGCGCCCCAGCAGGCCGACCGCCGCACCGATGATCAGAGCGCTGACGAGTCCGGAGATGTGCATGGCCGGCTCCTTCGTGGTCGATGTGTCCGCTTCGCGTACCCCCAGGGGCGCTGAGGACTCTCGGTACACGAGACTCGTCGACACGTCACGACACCGCCCAAGTCGCCGCCGCACAAGGGCATCCGGCGTCATCGGAGGCGGCTCGTCACCATCGGTCCATTCGTTCGTGCATACGTCCGGAGCGCAGGGGCAGGCGAATGTCAGCCACGGACGACGGAGGCCGATCCCAAGCGGTCATCCCCGGCGACAGGTGAATGATGAGCACCGAGAAGAAGACCGATGAGAAGACCGATGAAGAGCAGGACGGAAAGCGTGTCGACGTTCCTACCGCCATGAGACGAGCCTCTGCGCAGCTCACGGAATTGCTCCAGTGCGAGCCGGGTTCTGTTTCCGCGGTGAAGGCCACCGAAGACGGTTGGTCGGCGGACGTGGAAGTGGTCGAGCTGGAAAGAGTGCCGGACACCATGAGTGTGATGGCCTCCTACCGGGTCGAACTCGACCCTCAGGGAACGCTGTTGTCGTACGAGCGACTGCGCCGCTACGCCAGGGGCCAGATCGACCGTCGCTGAAAATTCCATCGTCAGACGTAACAAGACCTCAGACGTAACAAAGATCACCGAAAGGAGTTCCCCATGGCACTCGTTCAGCAGAGCAATGCGACGTCCGGTGGTGGGAGCGGCTCGGGAAATCTCTACGACGTTCTTGAACTCATACTCGACCGCGGGTTGGTCATCGACGCATTCGTCCGTGTCTCCGTGGTCGGGATCGAAATCCTCAAAATCGACGTCCGGGTGGTGGTCGCGAGTGTCGACACCTATCTGCGGTTCGCCGAAGCCTGCAACCGGCTCGATCTGGAGTCCGGACGCAAGGCCCCGAGCCAGCTCACGGACCTGGTCGGCGACATGACGGAGAACGGCGCCAAGGGCAAGTCCAAGGGCGCGCTCAGCGGTGCCGTCGAGGCGGTGACCGAGTCGTTGCAGGGCAAGCGCGACGAGCCCGAGGAAGAGCCGCGCAAGCGCCCGGCCCGTAAGTCGACGTCCAGCCGCCAGACCCAGCGAAGCGAGGAGTAACGGTGCCCACCTACATCTACGCCATCACCGGCGCCGACCACCCGCTGCCCCTGAACGGCCTGCACGGCGTGGGCGACCCGCCTTCCGCCCTGCGTACCCTGCACACCGACCGGCTGGCCGCCGTGGTCAGCGACGCGCCTTCCGGACTCCGCGCCAAGCGGCGCGATGTGATGGCTCATCAGGGCGTCCTGGAGGCGCTGATGGCCGGTGGCGCGACCCTGCCGATGAGGTTCGGTCTGGTGGGTCCCGGCGACGAGGAGGTCACCGCGGCCCTGGACCGGGAGGCCGACGCGTACGGGGACCGGCTGGCGGAACTGGACGGCCGGGTGGAGTACAACCTCAAGGCCGGCCGCGACGAGGAAGACCTCCTGCGGGAGATCATGACCGAGTCCGACGACATCCGGGAACTCAACGAACGGACGCGTGCCCAGGGCAGCCACGACGACCGGGTCGCCCTGGGTGAGCTGGTGGCCCGCGAGGTGACCGCGCGCCACCAGCGGGAGGCGGAGGACGTCGCCGCACGGCTGGCGGACGTCGCCACCCGCAGCTCGCACGCGGAGCCGGCCCCGCAGCAGTTCCTCAACCTGTCCTTCCTCGTGCCCCGGGCGGAGACCGACGCCTTCGTGGCAGCTGTCCGGCGCGAGGCGGAGCAGCGCGGCGACGCGTACGCGTTCACGTTGACGGGCCCGCTGCCGCCGTACAGCTTCGTCTGACCGCCGGGGGGCGGCGGGCCGGGCCCGTCCGGCCCTCCCCAGGAGCGGAGGTGATCTGTCAGCAATGGGCCTCATCAGCACCATCCTGACCCTGCCGCTGGCTCCCGTACGGGGACGGCCTGGGTCCTCGACCAGGTCGTCCAGGCCGCCGAGGAGGAGTACTACGACCCCGAGCCGGTACGTGCCCGGCTTGCCCAGTTGGAACAGGACCTGAACAACGGCCTCGTCGACGAGGACGAGTTCGACCGGCGCGAGGACGAACTCCTCGACCAGCTCGACGAGATCGAGGAGTACCGCAGCGCACGGCACACGCCGTGACCATCAACCACGACACACGTGATCCGGGGGGAGAGCAGAGGTGCATCGCACATGACGAAGAACGCCAAGATAGGCGCGGCTCTGGTGGGGGGATACCTGCTGGGGCGTACCAAGAAGGCCAAACTCGCCCTGGGGTTCGGGATGTTCCTCCTCGGCAAGAAGATCGACCTCGACCCGCGGCAGCTCGGCAGGATGCTGGCCGACTCCCCGGTCCTCGGCTCGCTCAACGACCAGGTGCGCAAGGAACTGGTCGACGCCACCAAGACGGCGGCCACCAAGGCCGTCACGCAGCGGGCCGGCAGCCTGGCCGACTCCCTGCAGCAGCGTACCCAGGCGCTGGGCGCCGGTTCCGGGACCGACGAGGAGGAGCCGGACGAGGAGGACGACGAGACCAGGGCAGCCGCCGACGACGACGAAGCCGAGGCGGACGGGGGCGAGGACACGGGCGGGGACCAGAAGCGCAAGCGCACTCCCCGGAAGACCGCCGCCACGTCCGACTCCAAGCCCGCGTCCAGGAACCGGTCCTCGTCCGGCGGTAGCCGGTCCGGGAGCGGGGGCAAGTCCGCCCCCGCCCGCAAGGGCGGCGGAACCGCCCGGAAGACCGCGGCCTCCGGCACCCGCAAGGCCCGGGGAGGCGACGATGCCTGACTCCACCCTCGGCGGCATCAAGGACGACGTGGTCAAGAGCCCGGCCGCCGACCGCCTCAAGGACGAACTGCAGAACTACCTCCGGGCCCGTGCCGAACACGCGGTGACCCAGCTGGGACACCGTCTCGGCGACTCGGTGTCCAAGCTCGCGGAGCCGGGCGGCGGGGGCGGTGCGCTCAAGAGTCTGGCCAAGGGCGGCCAAGCCCTCAAGGAAGGCAAGTCACCCGGTCAGGCCGCCCTGAGCGCGGGGACCTCCCATCTCAAGGACACCGTCAAGGACAAGGTCAAGGGATTGTTCGGCAAGGGGCGCAAGTCGGGTGGGGGCAAGTCCAAGAGCGTCACCATCGTCGAGGACATCGACGTCGGCGTGCCGGTCCGTGAGGCGTACGACCAGTGGACCCAGTTCCAGGAGTTCAGCTCGTTCGCCAAGGGTGTCGTGAGCGTGGAGAAGGCGGACGACACCACCAGCAACTGGAAGGTGAAGGTCGCCAAGTCGACCCGCAGCTGGAAGGCGAACGTCACCGAGCAGGTCCCCGACGAACGCATCACCTGGACCACCGAAGGAGCCAAGGGCACCGTCAAGGGCGTGGTCACCTTCCACGCGATCACCGACGATCTCACCCGTGTCCTGCTGGTCCTCGAATACTTCCCCAAGGGGCTGTTCGAGAAGACCGGCAACATCTGGCGCGCCCAGGGCCGCCGCGCCCGGCTCGACCTCAAGCTCTACCGCAAGTTCATCATGATGCGCGGCGAGGCGACCGACAGCTGGCGCGGCGAGATCCGTGACGGCGAAGTCGTCCTCAGCCATGACGAGGCGCTGGACGAGGAGGAGTCCCGTAACGACGAGGACTCCGCATCCGACGAGGACGCCCCCGACGAGCCGTCCGAGGAGGAACCGTCCGAAGACGAACCGTCCGAGGACGAGCAGCTCCCTGACGAGGACGACGACCTCGCGTACGAGGACGAAGAGGCGCAGGACGAAGAGCCGCAGGACGAAGAGCCGCAGGACGAGGAGTTCGGCGACGAGGAAGACCAGGAGGAGGGTGACGAGGAGGAAGAGGAGGACGTAGAGCCGGCGGACGAGCTGGAGGAACCGGCGGAGGAGGCCGTGGACGACGAGGACGCCGGGGACCAGGACGACGAAGCGGCGGCCGACGACGAGACGGAGGAGGAGCCGCGGCCGGCCCGACGCTCCCGACGCCGGTCGGCCACCGCGGACCAGTGACCGGACCCGCGCACAGAGCCGTACCGACACCCCACGGAAAGGCGTGAGACACCGTGTCCGACTCACTCGCCGGCCGGCTGCCGGCCCCGCCCCGAGGGGCCGGCCCGGCACACGGGCAGCAGGGCTCGTCGGCCAACCTCGCCGACATCCTGGAAAGGGTGCTGGACAAAGGCATCGTCATCGCCGGTGACATCAAGATCAACCTGCTCGACATCGAGCTGCTCACCATCAAGCTCCGCCTGCTCGTCGCCTCCGTCGACAAGGCCAAGGAGATGGGCATCGACTGGTGGGAGCACGATCCCTCGCTCTCCTCACGGGCCCGCCCCGCGCGGGGGACCGAGGCCGGTGGCGGGCACGACGCGCTGGCCGAGGAGAACGAGCGACTGCGCGCCGAACTGGCCCACCTGCGGTCGGCGGCCGGGATCCCGGCCGCCGGGGCGGCCGGAGACCGGGCCGCCCTGGCGGAACAGGAGGAGGAACGATGAACACCGGACCGAACGCGACCGTCCACGTGCCGGGCGAGGGCGCCGGAGAGATGAGTTACGTCTACGCCGTCGGCCGTGCGGGCCCCGCCCTGGACGGGCTCGCCGCCCGGCTGCCGGGCGTGGACGGCCGGCCCCTGCGCCCCGTCGGCGGAGGCGGGCTGTGCGCACTCGTCTCCTCCGTGCCGGCGGACACGTTCAGCGAGCGGGGACTCACCGCGCAGATGGGGGACCTGGACCGGCTCGAAGCCGTGGCCCGGGCCCACCACGCCGTGGTGGACGCCGCGTTCGCCGAGACCTCCGTCCTGCCGATGCGGCTGGCCACGGTCTATCTGGACGACACCCGGGTGGCCGACATGCTGGTCCGGCAACGCAGCGAGTTCCAGGAACTGCTGGGCCGCCTGGAGGGCCACGTCGAGCTGGGCGTGAAGGTCTACGCCGATCCCCGTACGGCCACCGCGCCGACACCGGCCGCGGCCACACCGTCGGGCGGCGGCGCCGGCCGCGCCTATCTGCGGCAGCGTCAGGCTCAGCAGCGCGACAGCCAGGACGTCTACCGCGCGGCGTCCGACCTGGCCGCCCGGGCCGCACGGCTGGCCGACGGAGTGGCGGCCTCACGGGCGGTGCACCGCCCGCAGCAGGGGCAGCTCGCCGCCCGGGCCGGGGTGAACGTCGCCAACGAGGCGTATCTCGTGCCCCGGGAACACGTGGCGCAGCTTCACCGGGATCTCGCCGCGCTGGCCGAAGGGGCCCCCGGGGTGTCGATCGAGGTGACCGGACCGTGGGCGCCCTACTCGTTCGCCACCGCCCTGGTGGCGGAGGGCGCGGACGGCGGTGGCCCGCGGTGAGCACGGACATCATCGGCGGCGTTCTCGGCGAGACCGAGCCCCGGGGCGGTCCGCCCGTCGCGCTGATCGATCTCCTGGACCGGCTGCTGAACGGCGGGGCCGTGCTCACCGGGGACCTCGTCCTGTCCATCGCCGACGTGGATCTCGTCCACATCAATCTGCGAGCGGTGATCCGGTCGATCACCGGTGAGGAGCCGGGGCCGTGGTGAGCCCCGCCCCCGGTCGCGTACGGGGAAGCACTGCGGCGAGCGAGGAGGCGGAGGAGGTGGACACGATGACCGAGGACGACCGCACACGAGGTGGGGGTGGTGTGCCCTCCGCGGCGGCCGAAGAGGTGGCACGCGCGGCGGCCCGGGCGTTCGGGCTCAGCCCCGCGCAACCGGACGACAGCCGTCCCTCGACGGCGGCCCAGCGGCTGCACACCGACCCGGACACCGTGGAGCGGGATCTCATCAAGCTGGTGCTCACCATCGTCGAACTGCTCCGTCAGCTCATGGAGCGCACCGCGATCCACCGCGTCGACCAGGGCGACCTGAGCGAGCCCCAGGAGGAGCGGATCGGCATGACGCTGATGATCCTGAACGAACGCATGACGGAGCTGTGCGACCGCTACGACCTGACGATGGACGACCTCAATCTCGACCTCGGACCGCTCGGCACACTGCTGCCGCACGACGGCGCGTGAGCGGGCAGAGACAGGTTTCATCGCAGCACCCGAGGCAAGGAGGAGCCCATGACTGACGACAAGGAAGCGAAGAACTCGACCCCGGACAAGGGCAGGACCACGACCGCCCGCAAGACGGCATCGGCCCGCAAGTCGGTCGATGCCACGGCCGAGAAGGCCGGCAAGCAGGCCGACGCGACCGCCGACGAGGCGCTGTCCGCGGCAGGGAGCGCGAAGGACGCGGCGGGAAGCGCGAAGGACGCGGCAGGCGGCGCCAAGGACGCGGCCTCGGACAGCGCCCGGGCGGCAGGTGAGACCACCCGCCGCGTCGGCCGTGCCGCTGCCGCCGGTCTCCAGAGCGGGCAGCACGCCGTGACCGCCAACGCGGCGAAGGCCGCGAGCGCGGCGACCACGGCCTGGGCCGTCGTCAAGCACCGCAAGGCGGTCGCCGCCGGAGCCGCGGCGGGGGTGGCCGGTGTCGCCGGAGCGGCGTTCGCCATCGGCCGTTCGACGGCCAGGCCTCCGACGGGCCCGCTGACCCGACTGGCGCGCGGGCGGATCTGACCGAGGAGCAGGAGAACGCCGGGCCCGGAACGGGCCAGGACGTGGGGCGGGGCCGGAGAGGATCTCCGGCCCCGCCCCACGTCCGGATCACGGTGAACCCGTCCCGTGCTGACACCCCGCGACCCCGCGGGGCTGCCCGATAGCCGCTCCCCGGCTCAGCGGACGGCCACCAGGACGCTGTCGTCGCCGCACTGCCAGACGGTGGCGGCACCGCTGAAACCGGCTTCGCGGAGGAGCGACACCTGGGCGGCGGTCGTCAGCCCGTTGGGCTGCCTGAAGGTGCGGTGCGCGATCGGTGAGCGGGCCCGGGCCTCGGCGAGCGGGGCGAGTTCCGGGGCGGAGAGGAACGTCTTCCACCAGCCCGCCCAGGCCTCGCTGCCCTGACGGCCCGTCCGGTGGGCGCGGCGGGCGCGGACGTGGCGGGCGATGTCGATCAGCTCCGGGTCGGCGGCGGGCCTACGGTTGTCGGCGTCGACGAAGACGCCGCCGGGACGCAGCCGGGCGGCCAGGGTGCGGTAGAGCGCGGCGAGTTCGTCGGGGTCGAGCCAGTGCAGCGCGGTGGACGAGACGGCGGCGTCCCAGGGCGCCGGTCCGATGGCGTCGGCCCAGCCGGGTGCGGTGAGGTCACGCGCCAGGAGGCGGATGTCCGTGCCCGCGACGGCCTCCTCCGCGAGGCCGAGAAGGAGCGGGTCCGCGTCGACGCCGACGGTGTCGGCCCGCGGGAAGGCGCGCGCCAGCCGGGTGGTCAGCGAGCCGGTGCCGCAGCCCAGGTCCACCAGGAGCGGCCGGGCGGACGTCCCGCTCCGGTCGAGGGACCGGCCGACGATGTCGATGACGACCTGGAAGCGTTCCTCCCGGTCCGTGCTGTAGCGCTCCTGCTGCTCGTCCCAGCGGTGCAGCCAGGTGCGGGCGGTCTCGCCGAGCATGTTCGCCTCTTTCGGTCGAGGGGCGGGGAGTGTGTCGTACGGCGCGATGGGCGGGGGAGGGGCGGGACCCGGTGTGGCCGGGGCCGTCCGCCTGTCGCGGGTGCTCAGCCACGGCCGACGAAGGGCATCGTGGTGGGGAGGACGGTGAGGGACTGCACATTGGCGGAGAGGGGCAGGGAGGCCATCAGCAGGAGGGCGTCGGTGAAGTGGGACACCGGCAGCGTCGCCTCCACCGCCTTGCTGCCGTCGGCCTGACGCGCGGGGGGCTGCGGGGCGCCGTCCGGGGGCTCCACGTTCCCCACGTCGAGCTGACCGCAGGCGATGCCGTGGGCGCGGCCGTCGAGGGAGAGCGAGCGGGTCAGACCGAGGACCGCGTGCTTCGCCGCGGTGTAGGCGGCGGAGTGCGGACGGGGTGCGTACGCGGACGGCGCACCGTTGTTGATGATCCGTCCGCCGGAGGGGTTCTGCTCGCACATGACGCGGAACGCCTCCCGCGAACAGAGGAACGTGCCGGTGACGATGGTGCCCAGCACCCGGTTCCAGTCGTCGAGGGCCACCTCGGCCACGGGGACGCGGGGCGCCGGGGCTCCGGCGTTGTTGAAGAGCAGATCGACCCTCCCGTACCGGTCGCGGGCGGCACGGAACAGCGCCGCGACCTCGTCGGGGCGGGTGATGTCGGTGGGGACGGCGAGAGCGTGCTCGTCCCCGGCCGGGGAGAGGGCGGCGGTCCCGTCCAGGGCGTCGGGACGCCGGCCGGCCAGCACCACGTTCCAGCCCCGGCCGAGCAGCGCCAGGGAGGCGGCACGGCCCAGCCCGCTTCCCGCGCCGGTGACGACTGCCGTACCACTCACGGCACCACTCATGGCGTCACTCACGGCGCCACCTCGTCCAGCCACAGGCGCAGGACCCGCCGGTGGTGCGGTTCGGGGCCGTCGGTGAACGGCGAACGGCCGTGCATGACCCGGCTGTTGCGGATGATCAACAGGTCTCCGGAGGTCAGGGTGACCGGGTAGGCGGTCTCCGGGCGGTTGAGAACCTCGTCCAGGACGTCCAGCGCCTCGGCACGTGCGGCGTCGAGCGGCGGGCGCCCGTCGCGTCCGGCGGAGGCCCGCACCGTACGGGACTGGTAGTAGCAGGTGACGGCGCCGTCCGGTCCGGTGGTGAGGATCGGGGTGAGGACGAGCTGGCTGCCCGCGCGGCCGGAGCGGTCGAAGTACCACTCCTGGCCGAGGAGTTCCAGCACGTCCGGGCGTTCGACGGCGAGGACGTCATGGATGTAGGGCGCTCCGGCCACACGTGTCGCGCCGCCCCGGGCGGCCGGCCGCAGACAGAGCAGGACGAGGAGGTCGCAGGTGTCGCAGTGGAAGGCGATCTCGTCCGGGTCCCCCTCCCGGTGCCGCAGCACCTGCGTCACGTCGCCCGCACCGTTCTGCGGCACGATCTCGCCGAAGTCCCGGACGAGCCGGGAGACCCGCTCGGTGACGTCCGCCTCCCGGCGGACGTCCGCGACGGCGTCGGCGGGGAAGAGTTGCCGCACGAGGGCGAACCCGAAGGCGTCGAGCCCCGTGCGGATGCGGGAGCGCAGGTCTTCCCAGACCGGGTCGGGCCCCCTTCCGGGGCCGCCGGCGGCCGACCACAGCCGGACGCGGTCCCGCTCGGTCGGGGCCAGGCGCCACACCTCGTGCCCGGCCTTGAGCCTGCTGGTGTCCCAAGCCCCGGAGGGGGTGGGCGCGTTGATGCGTGAAGCGTTCTCCATCGGGGTCCCTTCCGCTGTCCTGTACGTCGTGCCGGTCCGGCCCCGCACCGGGTGGGGGACCGGACCGATACCGCGGCGCGTGCTGTTCAGTCCTGTTCCCGGACGGCGGCCGCCACGGCCTTCGACCAGAGGGTGAGCGCCTCGTCGATCTGCTCGCCGGTGACGGTCAGGGCGGGGATCATCCGGACGGTGTTCCCCCAGACCCCGCAGGTCAGCAGCAGCAGGCCGAGTTCGGCGGCGGCCTGCTGGGCCCTGCCCGCGGTGTCCGGGTCGGGTGACCCGTCGGGCCGGCGGAACTCGCTGCCCAGCATCAGCCCACGCCCGCGGACGTCGGCGATGGCCGGGGTCCCCTCCGCGACGGTGTGCAGGCCGCGGGCGAGACGCGTGCCCTGCTCGGCCGCGTTGGCGACCAGCTTCTCATCGCGGATGACGTCGAGGGTCGCGAGGGCGGCCGCGCAGGCGACGGCGTTTCCCCCGTACGTACCGCCGTGGGAGCCGGGACGGGCGAGGCTCATGAGATCGGCGCGCGCGGCGATCGCCGAGAGGGGAAAACCGCTCGCCAGGCCCTTGGCCGTCACGAGGATGTCAGGGGTCGCGGCCCCGGTCTCGTACTCGTGCGCCCAGAACCGCCCGGTGCGGCCGAACCCGCACTGCACCTCGTCGAGGACGAGGACGATGCCGTACCGGTCGGCGCGTTCGCGCAGTCCGGCGAGGAAGCCGTCGGGGGCGGGAACGTAACCGCCTTCGCCCAGTACGGGCTCCACGACGAACGCGGCGGTCTCCTCCGGGGCGCTGGTGGTGGCCAGGACCCGGTCGAGGCCCCGCAGGGCGTACTCCACCGCGGCGGATTCGTCCAGGCCGAGCTCGAAGGCGTGCGGGAAGGGCGCGACCGCGACGCCCGGCATCAACGGGCCGGTGCGCGCCCGGAAGCGGGAGCCGGCCGTGGTCAGGGAAGCGGCGCCCATGGTCCGGCCGTGGAAGCCTCCGTCGAAGACGACCGCGTTGGGACGCCCGGTGGCCTGCCGGGCGAGCCGCAGCGCCGCCTCCACGGCCTCGCTCCCGGAGTTGGCGTAGAAGAGGGTGTCCAGGCCCTCGGGCAGGACCTCGCCCAGGCGTTCGGTCAGGGTGAGCAGCGGTTCGTGCAGGACGGTCGTGTACTGGCCGTGGATCAGCCGGCCCGCCTGTTCGCGGACCGCCTCGACGACCCGCGGATGGCAGTGGCCGGTGCTGGTCACGCCGACGCCCGCGGTGAAGTCGAGGTGGCGTCGCCCCTCCGCGTCGTAGAGGTACAGCCCTTCCCCCCGGACGGCGGTGACGGGAGTGGCCTGCTTCAGTACGGGTGACAGCCGGGGCATGGTTCACCTCACGGTTCGGGGGCCTGCGGCGGGAGCCTGCGGCCCGTGACGGGGGTACGTGTGCTCAGTGGCCGGCGGTGTCGGGCCGGGGCAGGAAGCCGGACTCGGTGGCCCAGGCCAGCGCGGAGGCCCACCACCGGGGTGTCGGGGCGGTGAACCGGACCCCCAGCCGGTCGAGTACGGCAAGGGTGTGCGAGGAGTCGGTCCGGACGTTGCGGTCCTCCAGCAGACTCCAGGCCGCGGCCAGCCGGACCTCCTCGGGGTGGTCGCCTTCCGCCCGGTCCAGCGCGGCTGCGAAGTCCTTCGCGTCGCGCAGCTCGACCCGGTGGCCGGACCGCCTTATCCAGCCCACCAGTTCGTCGTGGCCGACCTGGTGCGGGGTCTCGACGTGGTGGGCCCCGGGGGCCGCGTCCGCGTACAGGGCCAGAGCCGCGATCCCGGCGGCCACCGTGTCCACGTGACTGAAGGCGAACGTCACCCCCGCCAGGCGCGGGGCGGCTCCGGCCAGCAGATAGCCGCGCAGGGTCTGGTAGACGCGGTTGGTGGCGATGCCCCCGTGGAACGCGCCGGTGCGGCTGTGGGCGGCGACGTGGCCGCTCCGGTGGATGTGGCAGCGGCGGCCGGAGGCTGCCCACGCGCGGACCGTCTCCTCGGCGAGGAACTTGGATCGCTCGTACGGGGTGCGGAAGTGCTGGCCGATGCGCAGATCGGCCTCGCTGAACCGGCGGTTGGGGGCCGCCGGGTCGATGCCGCCGGCCACGGCGAGCGTCGAGATGTGGTGGAACCGGACCCCGGCCATGGCCTCGGCGTCGATCCAGGCCAGCAACCGCCGCACCCCGTCGTGGTTGGTGCGTTCCAGTTCCTCGGGCGGGGCGACCAGGCGGACGTCGGCGGCGGCGTGGACCACGACCTGGGCGTCCCGGGCGAGGGCACGCCCGGCCGCGGAGAGGCCCAGCCCTTCACGGCCGATGTCCCCGGCCACCACCCGCAGACCGGGCGAGAAGCGGCGCAGCCGGCCGGCGGCGTCCTGGTCGCGCTCTCCGCGTACCAGACAGGTGACCTGCGCGCCGCGCTCCAGCAGGGCGTCGAGGAGGTGCCCGCCCACATATCCCGTCGCCCCGGTGAGCAGTACGCGGGCCGGTTCGCGCACCACGCGGACCGCGGGGGACGAGGGCGGGGAGGGGTGCGCCCCCGGGTGGAGGGGCTGACCGGAGGTGGAGCGGGCGAGCCGGACCGGGCGGGGCGCCGTGGCGGCGGCCGTGGCCGCGACCACCCGGGCGAACCGGACCATGACCCCGTCGGCCTCGGTGTCGGGGACATCCGGCCGGGCGTGTACGAGGTCGGTCACCAGCCTGCCCTCGACGATGCGGGCCGTCAGCCGCAGCCGGTACACCGGATCGCCGCTGGGACACCGTGCGGTGCCCACCTGCTCCGCGGCGGGGTACCAGCCCAGAGTCGGCTCGGCCGGCAGCCGGAACGTACCCAGGAAGTTGAAGGCGGCCTCGGGACGCGGTCCGCCGATGTCCATCGGGAGCAGGCGCGCACGGCGCAGCCGGCGCTCCGCCCCGGAGACACGCGCCGCGATTCCGGCGTCGGGCCCAGCGGTTTTGGCGTCGGGCTCCGCGGTTCCGGGGCCGGGCCCCGCGCCGGCCGCCGTGGCCGGGGGGTCGGCGCTCACCCGGGTGATCGCGGTGAACCAGCCGACGGTGTCGAGGTGTTCGCCGCCGGTGTCCCGGCCGTGCGTCTCCACCTCGATGAGCGTCCGTGCGGCGGGGAGCCGGCCGGAGCACTCGGCTCCGCCCCGGTCCGCGTCACGGGTGACCGCGTCCGCGAACGCGGTGAACAGCAGCGCCTCCAGCCGCCGGGAACCTCCGTACCGTTCGACGAGCCGGGCGGTGGCCTCCTCGTCGAGGCCCCAGCTCACCGTCCCCGGCGGGGGAGGGGAGTCGGACCGGCCCCCGGGCGGCCGGGAGTCCGGGCCACCGATCGGGAAGGAGGTCACCGGCAGCGCCTGCTCGGGCCTGCTCGCGGCCCACCGGTAGAAGTCGGCCGCGGGCGGCAGACCGGGCGGCCGGCCCGACAGCGCGGCGCGGTAGGCGTGCGCCAGATCGTCGAGGATGACGCGCCACGACAGCCCGTCGACGACGAGGTGATGGGCGATCAGCGCCAGCCGGTCGTCGGTCCCGGGACCGCCCGAGAAGAGGTGGAAGCGGATGAGGCGGCCGGCCTCGGGGTCGAGGCTCCGCTGCAGTTCGGTCCCCAGGGCCGCGATCTCCTCCGCGACGTTCCCGGGGCGCTGGAGGTGGGAGAAGCCGACGAGATCCAGCTCGTCCAACGGCCGGGGAGCCCCCGCCCCGTGCGGCCCGACGGGGCGACGCAGCGCCGGGTGCCGCTCCACCACGGCCGCCGCCGCGGTGACGAGGGCGGCCGGGTCGACGTTCTCCGTACAGCGGAGCAGCACCGACTGGTTCCAGTGGCGGGGGTCGTCGACGCCCTGCCCGAAGAACCACCGCTGGGCGGGGGCGAGCGCGCCGGGCCCGTCGGGCAGGTCCGCGCCGGGCTCTTCGGCAGCGGCCCGCGGTGCCGTCGCGCGTACGGCGGCCGCCAGACGCCGGGAGGTGGGGTGGCGGTAGAAGTCCGCGTAGGCGGCGTGGTGCCCCTGGCGGCGGAGCTGGGAGATCGTGCGCATGGCGAGTATGGAGTCGCCGCCCAGCTTCAGGACGTCGGCGTCCGGATCCACCGCGGGCAGGCCCAGGGCCTCGGCCCAGAGCTCCGCTATCTCCTGTGCCAGGGGCGCCACTTCGGGCCCGGGAGACGGCGGGTTCCCGGCCCGTCCGGCCAGCACGGCGTCGAGGGCGGCCGCCAACCGTGGGGTGTCCAGCTTCCCGTTGGGGCCGAGGGGGAACTCCCTGAGCACGATGAGCGGCCGGGGCACGGAGTACGCGGGCAGGCGGCTGCCGAGGTGCGCACGCACGGCGTCGAGCAGCCGGTGCTCCTCCACCGCGCCGTCGGCGGGCAGGACGGCGGCCAGCAGCCGGTTGCCGGTGGCGGTGCCCCGTACGACGACGGCGCAGCGCTCGACGCCCGGGACCTGCCGGACGAGGTGCTCGACCTCGGCGGGGTCGACCAGATAGCCCCGGATCTTGGTCTGCCGGTCCAGCCGGCCGAGGAAGACGAGCTGCCCGTCGGGACGCCGTCGGCAGAGGTCGCCGGTGCGGTACGTACGGGCCCCTGCGTGCGGGACGAAGCGCCGTGCGGTCTGCTCGGGACGGCCGAAGTACCCGGCGCTGACGCCGCGTCCCCCGATGTGGAGGTGGCCGGACTCGCCCTCGGCGACGGGGGACCCGGCGCTGTCGAGCAGGTCGAGGGTCGCCTCGCCCAGCGGCGTGCCGATCGGGACCGTCTCCTCGTCCTCCGGCAGTTCCCCGGCCGATGTGGCGAGGAAACAGGCCGCCCCGACCGTCGTCTCGGTCGGACCGTAGTGGTTGAGGAGCCGGTGGACACCCTCGTCGTGCAGCAGTGAGGCGCCCAGGGACCGGGGGAGGGCCTCACCGCCGAGGATCAGCGTCCCCGGGCGGTAGGGAGCCGTCCCGCGCCGCGGGTCCGGGCGGTCCCTCCAGAGCTCCGCCATGTGGGAGGGGGTCGTCTTCACGACCGAACACCCCGCTTCGCGCAGCGCCGCCCAGCAGGCGGGGGCATCCCTGGCGTGCTCGTCGCCGACCACATGGGTGCGCCCGGCGGTGGCGAGGGCCAGCAGCCAGCTGGTGTGCCCCAGGTCGGCGGCGAGCGTGGTGAGGTGGGCGACGCACGGCGCGTCCGCCTCGGTGAGCTCCAGCCTGTCGCGCAGGGCCAGCGCGTAGTGCACCGCGTTGCCGTGGGTGACGACGACGGCCTTGGGCTCGCCGCCCGAGCCCGAGGTGAAGGAGAGATAGGCGGGATCGTCGCTTCCGACGCGAGGAGCGGGACGGTCCGGTGGAGGCGGTTCGTACGGTGCGGCGAGGAGGACGTCGGGGTCGGCATGTTCGACGTACCGGACCCCGGCGGCCGACACGGCCCGGACCTCCTCGTCCGACAGCGCGGCGGTGGTGAGCAGGCCGGCGGCGCGCACGGCCGCCAGCCTGCGCAGCCGGTCCTCCGCGCTCCAGGCCGTGTCGAGCGTCACCACGGCCGCACCCGCGCGGAGCACTCCGTGCAGCAGCACGAACAGCAGACTGTCCCGGCGGCCCAGGAGCGCCACCCGGTCGCCCGGTCCGATGCCCGCCCGTCGGAGTCCGGCGGCGACCCGGTCGGCCCCGGCCCCCAGCTCCGCGTACGTGATCGCCCGGGTGTGGTCCGTGACGGCCGGCCGGTGCGGGTGGAGCCGCTCGGCCCGGTGGAGGAGCCCGCACAGGGTGGAGGTCTCCGTGGGCGGTACCGTCGTGCGGCCCGGGGGCGCGTCGGCGGGTACCGGCGTCAAGGACCGGGGGCTGGTGGCGGACGTCGTCATACAGGTTTCCCTTCGCGGGGGGTCCCCAGGGAGGCGGGAGGGGTCTCGGCCGCCAGGTAGGCCGTCACGGTGGCCCCATCGCCCAGCCGCCCCGCGACCTCCCACCCGACCATGCGGTGCAGCCCGTCGAGGTGGATGAGTCCCTCCCGGACCCGTACGTCGGAGTAGTCCGGGTGGTCCACCGGGCGGGCGCTGAGGTAGACCGCCGTGAACGGGGCACGGGAGAACCGGTCGAGCTTCGCCGCGCAGACCGGATCGGCCTCGGTGTATCCGGCCGGATCGGCACGGATCAGATCCGCGGCGCGACCGACCGTCAAACCCTCTCTCGGCACCAGTTCACGCGTACCGCCTTCACTGGTGTGCCAGGGGAGGACCACGTGGAGAATATCGGCCCGGCCGAGTTCGATGCGATACCAGGAACCGAACAGGGAATGCGCCCGGCGCAGATTCTCCTCACCGTCCTCATTGGTGTTCGCCCGGTGCGGGCGGTCTGCCGGATGGTCCCGCCCATAAACACGCAGAACTTCGGAGAATGCGACGGCTTCCACAGCGCTCATGGAAGATCTTCCCACAGTCGTCATCGGCCCCCCGCTCCCGGAAACTCCGTGAAGTGCCGCTCATCGAAAAGTTCCGGCCATTGGCCGCGGTCGAGGTCCAGTTCCCTGGCCCGGGCGAGCATGTACCGCCAATACGGCTTCACCGGCCGCCACCGCGCACCGGTGCGGCAGTAGGAGGCGTCGACGAAGTACCGGTTGCGTCCGGCCACGGGGGACAGCGCGGGGCGGCGGGCGTGGAAGACCGCCGAGTTGATCAGAACCGTCGAACCGGGCGGCAGCCGGTCGATCACCACCTCCCCGGGCAGTGCGGTCGTGCCGAGTGCGGCGCGGAAGTCCTTGGGCACGTCCTCACGGTGCGATCCGGGCAGCACGGCGAGGCTGCCCACCGCCTCGTCCAGCCCGCCCAGGTAGTGCAGCGCGTGCACCATCGGTAACGACCTGTCCCCCAGGTCGTTGGGTTCATGGTCGTGATGCCATGGTTTGCCGGAGTCCCCGGCCCCCTGTCGCTGGCTGTGCAGGTGGTGATGGGCGAACGCGCCGCCCATGACGTCGGCCAGGACGGCCATCAGGGGCGGATGCGCCAGCAGTTCGCCGTGGGCGGGGAGCTCCAGCTCCAGCACCGGGGGGCGGGCTCCCGCCTCCGGACCGGTACTGCAGGCGATGGAACGGTCGCGCAGCCCCTCGTCCATCCACCGGTCCACCTCGGGCACCAGACGCGCCAGGAGCGGAGGGGGCAGGAGCGCGGGGAGGACCAGATAGCCGCGTTCCTCGAAGTTCTTCCGCTCTTCGGTGGGGTCGACGCGGGGCTTGGCCCGGGAGTCCGTGTTTTCGCCGAATTCCGTTTCGGCGGGGCTGAAGGAAGATCGCAAGATGTACAGTCCTCCGCTCAAGAGGTTGAGTACATTTCTCTTCGCGTGCCTGGCATATCTGGCGTGCTCGGTGCGCTTCGCGTTCTTCGCCGAGGAGTGCTCGGCTTTCGCCGAGAGCCACTCGATTCGGCGTCGGAGTTCGGGCCGGCCGGCCCAGGGCGTGGAACGGGATGCGACGCTATCCCGAGGTGACCCGGACCACAAGCAATGATTTTCGGTCACCGAATTCGATCATCGTGGGCGTTGGTCATCCGCTGCTCACCTGTTGCGCGGTTCGAGCGGATATCAAAGAATTCCGGCCGCCGGCTCCGGCTCCGGCTCCCAGCGCCTGGCTCCCGCCCCTGGCTCCCGGTCCCGGCTTCCGGCTCCCGCCCCCGGATCCCGGCCCGGGCTCGGCCTCGGGCTGCTCCGCCGCCCCGGGCGCCTCCTCTGCCCGGCCTCTGCCCGGCGCGCCCCCGCCGAGAGGTCTCTGGCTTGAATTATTCGAACGTTCGAGCGAATATCGAAGAGTGTGGCATGGATCGGCAGGTAGGCGGGGCGTGGATCGGGTCGGCGGCGGCGCAGGCGGGTCCGGATCTGGCCACCGGTCTGGTGGTGAGCGACCCGGGGTCGCGTGCGGCCCGCGTGCTCGCCGTGCCGCTGAAGTCGGCGCCGGTGTCCCGCCGTGTCGGTTCCGTGCGTTCGAGGTGCGCTCTCACGAGAGGGCGTCTTCTGGCCACGTCAAGATCGGTTGGCTGAAACTGTTCTATCGAACTATTGTGCGAGTGAATCGGATGCGACGTCCTGCCAGCAGGACGCCGGACGAGCGGGGGGTGCCAGAGCAGATTCGGAGGTGCGCGATGGCTGTTTTCACGCATCTCCACGTCGCTTCCGGGTTCTCCGCCCGCTACGGCGCCTCGCATCCGCAGGACCTGGTGCGCCGGGCGGCGGAGCTCGGCATGGGTGCGATCGCGCTGACCGACCGGGACAGTGTCACCGGCGCCGTGCGGCACGCGAAGGCGTGCCTGAGCGCCGGGGTACGCCCGATCTTCGGGGTGGATATCGCCGTCCCGGCGTTCGACACGGCGAAGACTCCTCGCCGCCCGCGCACCCCGGTCCGCGGCGGTGGGCACGTGGCGGAGCCGCGCCTGAGGATCACGCTGCTGGCAGGCTCCGTGAGCGGATGGGCGCGTATCTGCCGTCTCGTCTCCGCGGCCTACGCGCATCCGGTCGACGGCTTTCCGGTCGCCTCGTGGGAGGCGCTGCGGGAGGGCTTGGGCGAGAACGTGGTGGCGATCCTCGGGCCGACCTCCGAGCCTGTACGTGCGCTGGCCGCCGGGCGACCGGACGTCGCGGAAAGGCTGCTCGTCCCGTGGCGGGAGATCGCGGGCCGGGGACTTCTCCGGCTGGAGGCGGTCGCCTACGGCCTGTCCGGACTGGGCGCGGGATCGGTGCGGCTGGCCGCGCACACCCTTGCTCTGGGCGACCGGCTCGGCATCCCGACGGTGCTCACCAACGCGGTGCGGTACGAGCGGCGAGAGCAGCACCGCCTGGCCGACGTGCTGGACGCCGCCCGGCTGCTGCGTCCGATCCCGCAGCGTGGACCGCTCGACCCGGGCGAGCGGTATCTGAAGTCCGGGGCCGAGATGGCCGAGGTGGCGGAGCGGGTGGCCGCGGCCGCGAGCGCCCCGGCCGGGCGGGGGCGGCGTCTGGTCGAGGAGACGGCGGCTACCGCCGAGCAGTGCACGGTGGACCCGGTGCGCGACCTCGGCCTGGGACGGGCACACTTCCCCGAGCCGTACGTGGTGGGAGCCGGAACCCGGCCGGGGGACGGGATGCGGTTGCTGCGGCAGCGCAGTGAGGCCGGGATGACCGCCCGCGGCCTCGACCGGGACGTACGGGCGATGGATCGGCTCGGCTACGAGCTCGGCGTGATCGAACGCCGCGGATACGAGGCGTACTTCCTCGCGGTGGCCCAGGTCGTCGCGGACGTGCGGTCCATGGGGATACGGGTCGCCGCCCGCGGCTCCGGTGCCGGGTCCATGGTCAACCACAGCCTTTTCATCGCCACGGCCAACCCGCTCTCGCACCGGCTCCTGTTCGAACGTTTTCTCAGCGAGCGCCGCACCGCCCTGCCGGACATCGACCTCGATGTCGAGTCCGACCGGCGCCTGGAGGTCTACGACCGGATCTTCGAACGGTTCGGCTCCGAGCGGGTGGCGGTCACCGGGATGCCGGAGACCTACCGCGCCCGTCACGCCCTGCGCGACACGGGGCTCGCGCTCGGCATCCGCCCGCAGACCGTCGACAGGATCGCCAAGAGCTTTCCGCACATCCGCGCGTGCGACATCGGCTCCGCCCTGTCCGAGCTGCCCGAACTGCGGCAACTCGCGGCCGAGGCCGACCGGTACGGCCCGCTGTGGGAGCTGGCCGAGGGCCTGGACGCCCTGCCGCGCGGCTTCGCCATGCACCCGTGCGGCGTGATCCTTTCCGACGCGAGCCTGCTCGGCCGCCTCCCCGTGCAGCCCGCTCCGGGAGGCGCGTATCCGACGGTGCAGGCCGACAAGCACGATGTCGAGGACCTCGGCCTGCTGAAGCTCGATGTCCTCGGCGTGCGCATGCAGTCGGCGATGGCGCACTCGGTCGCCGAGATCCGTCGCACCACAGGCCGGCACATCGACCTCGACAGTCCCGACCACGTCGACCTCGCCGACGAGTCCACCTTCGAACTGATCCGCAGTACCAAGGTGTTGGGGTGCTTCCAGCTCGAGAGCCCAGGACAGCAGGATCTCATCGCGAGACTCCAGCCACGGCACATGCAGGACGTGATCGCCGACATCAGCCTCTTCAGGCCCGGCCCGGTCGCCGGGGGCATGCCCGCGAGGTTCATCGCCGCCCGGCACGGGGTCGAGGAGCCGCGTTATCCCCACCCCGACCTTGTGCCGATCATGGACGACACGTACGGGGTGGTGATCTGGCACGAGCAGATCATGATGATCCTGGCCACGATGACCGGCTGCGACCGTGCTGCCTCGGACGTCGCACGCCGCGCCCTCGCCGACGCCCGGCGGCTGCCGAAGGTGGAGGTGTGGTTTCGCCGCTGCGCCGGCGAGCGCGGCTACACCCCGGAGGTGATCGGCGAGGTCTGGGGCATCGTCAAGGAGTTCGGGGCCTACGGATTCTGCCGCGCGCACGCCGTGGCCTTCGCGGTCCCGGCCGTCCAGTCGGCGTGGCTCAAAACGCACTACCCCGCCGCGTTCTTCGCCGGGCTGCTCCAGCATGATCCCGGCATGTGGGCGCCCCGCGTCCTGGTCCAGGACGCGAAGCAGTTCGGAGTGGAGATCCTGCCGGTCGACGTCAACACCTCCCGCAGCGCACACAGCGTCGAGCCGACCGGGAACGGCTGGGGCGTACGGCTCGCGTTGTCCACGGTGCGCGGGATCACCGAGGCGGAGAGCGCCCGCATCGAAGCCGGGCAGCCGTACGCCGGGCTGCAGGATCTGTGGCTGCGCGCCCGCCCGTCCCTGCCTCTCGCCCAGCGCCTCATCAAGATCGGAGCTCTCGCTCCGCTGCAAGGCGGGCTGACCCGGCGGGATCTGCTGTTGCAGGCCACCGAGCTGCACCGCTCCGCACGCAATCGGACCGCGATCGACGGCCAACTGCCGCTCGGCGACGAGACGCACACGGGCGAGCCGGCCGGGCTGCCCGAGATGACCGGCCGCGATGTGATGAGCGCCGAGATCGACGTGCTCTCCATCGACGTCAGCCGTCATCTGCTCGAACACCACCACCGGCTGCTCGCCGAGCTCGGCGCGACCGACGCCCACCACGTGCAGGCGATGCACCGCGGACAGCAGGTGCTGGTCGCCGGCGTTCGGGCATCGACCCAGACGCCGCCTATCCCGTCCGGCAAGAGGGTCATCTTCGTGACCCTGGAGGACGGCTCCGGCCTCGTGGACCTCGCGTTCTTCGAGGACTCCCACGCCACCTGCGCGCACACGGTGTTCCACTCCGGCCTGCTCCTGGTCCGCGGAGTCGTCGAGGAACGCGGCGCCCGGCGCACCGTGGTCGGGCAGGCGGCCTGGGACCTCGAGGAAGTCGCCACCACCCGCCGCGACCTGGGCCCCGAAGCCGCTCTCGGCCTGCTGGGCCGCACCACACCCGCCCCCACACCCGCCCGCGGTGACAGCACGCCGGGTGCGGGCCGGACACTCGAAGACGGAACGGCCGGGGCGAAGCTCAACGCCTGGAGCGATCTGCGGCCCGCCGGGTCCCGCTCCGCCGACCTGCGGCGCCTGGGACATCGATCTCCCGGATCGGCGGGGTGAGCGCCATGACCACCACCCGAGCCCGAAGCATCCTGCGCGTTCAGCTCCACGACCTCGGCCCCGCCGGCCAGGAGACGTACGAGAGGGCCCTCGCGCTGCTGCGTGATCTCACCCCGCTGGTGCAGGCCCTCCCGCCGGACGCCGCCGACCTCGATGTCACCGGCGCCCTGCGGTTCTTCGACCGGGACACGGGTGGCCTGGCGACCATGGCCGCACTCCGCCTGGCCGCACACCTCGGGCTACGCGCGACGATCGGCGCCGGCCCGAACCGGATGCTGGCCGCGATGGCGGCCGACACGACCGCTCCCGGCCAGGTCACCGTCGTCGACCCGGCCCCCGGGGCAGTCGCCGCGTTTCTCCGTCCCAAGCCTGTCGGCACCCTCCACGGGGTCGGCCCGGCCACCGCCCGAACGCTCGGGGAGTACGGCCTCCACCGCATCGGCGACCTTCTCGACGTTCCGCTGCTGACGCTGCAGCGCATCCTCGGCAAGACCACCGCCGTGACGCTGTCGCAACGGGCCCGCGGCCTGGACCCGCGCCCGGTCACCTCCGAGACGGCGCCCAAGTCCACCGGTTTCTCCCACGAGTTCAGCCACGACGAGCTCGACCCCGCCGCACACCGCCGGGCCCTGCTCGACCTCTGTGAACGTCTCGGACTGCGGCTGCGCACCACCGGCCAGGTCGCCGCGCGGCTCGCGCTGAGCATCTCGTACGCCGACGGCGCCACGACGCAGCGCTCGCGCACGCTGGAGGAGTACACCGCTCACACGCCGGCACTCGGCGCTGCCGCGTACGACCTGTACTCCCGCTTCGGGCTGCAGCGCGCCCGTGTCCGCACGATCACCGTTCGCGCGGACGTCACCGAGGCCCAGTACGCCGTCCAGCAGTTGCTCCTGGACCCTGCGGACGGCAAACGGCGCCGCATCGAGAAAGCCGCCGATCGGGCGCGGGCCCGCTTCGGCGATCAGGCGATCCGCCCGGGCACCCTCGCCCGGCCGCGGCGGTGACCGCGGCCCTCCTGCGGCAGGGCGTCCAGGAACGGGCGTCGCGGGCCGGGACCGCAGCGGTGCTGGAGCATCTCCCGGACGCACGGAGCACGTCTTTTCGCTCATGATCATCAGATGTGGTGAACTCCCCGGCTCCCCGGAGTGATACGCCCATACCGCCCACCATGATGAGGTCGTCCCGCCCACCTCCCCCAGGAGTACGACGATGTCAGAGACGTCCGAACCCAATGTCGGCGCCTTCACCCTCGGAGGCCCGCTCACCGCTGAGCCGGCCGGGACCGTCGAGGTACCGGAGCACGAGGAATGGCCCCTGCCGAACGGCTTCGCCTGGGTCTTCCCCGGCGAGGGCAACAACGGCAACCTCGTCCGGCCCGTGATCATGGCCGACGGCTTCAACCTCGGCCGGAGCAAGCTCGACGTGCTCTACCACGGGCTGGAGAGCGGCAGCTTCCCCTTCATCAGCGAGCTGCGCCGTCGCGGCAGGGACGTGATCCTCCTCGGCTTCGAGGAGCGCAGCGCGTCGATCCTGGACAACGCGGAGGCGGCGGTGGCCGCCATCCTGCGGGCGACGGCCGAGCAGGTGGGCGACACCCGTCTCGTCGTCGGCGGATTCAGCATGGGAGGCATCGTCACCCGCTACGCACTCGCCAAGCTCGAAACGCAGCGGATGGACCACAGGACCGCGCTGTACTTCTCCTACGACAGCCCGCACCGCGGCGCTTCCATCCCCGTCGGCGTGCAGGCGTTCTCGCACTTCATCCCGTTCCCGAACGACTTCGCGCGGCAGATGAACAGCCCGGCCGCGCGTCAGATGCTGTGGCAGCACTACGACAAGGACACCGAGAAGATCACGGTCGCCCCGGAGCGCACGGAGTTCCTGGCCGCCCTGGACCGGGTCGGCCACTGGCCGCAGATCCCGAGGAAGATCGCCGTGGCCAACGGCCGCGCCGACGGCATCGGTCTGCCGGACGTGAAGCCCGGCGAGGTCGCCCTGCGCATCGACCGGATCTACCCCGGCACCACCTTCTACACCCAGGCCCAGGGCGACGACGTGACGGCCGCGTACCTGAACCGCAGGTTCCCCAAGGCCGAGAGGACCATCGCGACCAACGGCTTCCCGGAACTGGACGGCGCGCCGGGCGAAACCCTGCACACGTACAAGATCCTCTCCGGGGCGATGGAGAAGCTCGGCGGCAAGATCGACCTGCGCCACGAGGAGGTCTGCTTCGTCCCCACGGTCAGCGCGGTCGCGATCCGCGACATCGAGAAGCAGGACGACCTGTACGCGAACGTCGATGACCTGGACCCGCAGGAGAGCGAACTCGACGATTTCCTCTGCTCGTCCACGACCACCGCGCACACGGGCATCACCGAGGAGCTGTGCACCTGGATCCTGGACCGGCTCCCCAGCTGATCCGCGTCCCACGTCCGGCGGGGCTGCCGTCCGATCGCACCCGGGCGGCAGCCTTCGACCGCGCCCACGGGTCGGCGGTGAACTGACGGCCGCTGAGGAAGTGCCCGGCAGGGCGGTGCTTCCTCAGCCGCCGAGGTGTTCGGCCCGGTGCGCGGCCCAACGTTCCATCATCGACCCGAGTTCCTTCTCCAGGAACCGGAAGAACTCCAGGGTGTCGTTGATCCGGCGTCCCTGCGGGGTGTCCAGGCCGAGCCGGTCCACGCCCTCCTCCATCGTGGCCTGCCAGTTCTTCAGAATGGTGTCCCGCTTCAGCAACGCCTCGTACCACTGGTCGCCCTGCACGCGATAGCGCTCACGCCGGGACCCGGGCTCCCGCTCGCGGCTGACCATGTTGACCTGGGCGAGATAGCGGACGGCTCCCGACACGGCCGCCGGGCTGACCTTCAGCTGCTCGCCCAGCTCTGCGGAGGTGAGTACGCCCCGCTCCGACGAGAGCAGGGCGGCGAAGACCCTGGCCGGCATGCGCGCCATACCCGCTTGGACCAGCTGGGCGGCGAAGTGCTCCACGAACCGGGAGACCGCCGTCTCGTCGTCGCCGTCCACGCGGCTCTCTTTCCGCCGCTCATCCATGCTCCGACCCCGGTCCCTGTGGCCCTGACGCCCGTGTGCGCCCGCGTGCTCGGCCACTCTATCCAGCGATTCATACAGTTTCTTAACTTCACACTCTTCTGAAAGAAGCGTACTTTCGGAAGATGAAGAAGGCAATCACCGTCGCCGGACTGCACAAGTCGTTCGGTCGGACGCACGCCCTCACCGGCCTCGACCTCGCCGTCGAAGTGGGTGAGGTCCACGGCTTCCTCGGACCCAACGGGGCCGGCAAGTCCACGACGATCCGCATCCTGCTGGGGCTGCTGCGCGCCGACTCCGGCGGGACCCAACTCCTCGGCAAGGACCCGTGGAAGGACGCGGTCGAGCTGCACCGGCGGCTCGCCTACGTCCCCGGGGACGTGGAGCTGTGGCCGGGCCTCACCGGAGGAGAGGCCATCGACCTGCTGGCGAAGCTGCGCGGCGGCCTCGACCGGCGAAGGCGCGACGAACTCATCGAACGGTTCGACCTCGATCCGGTCAAGAAGGGCCGCGCCTACTCCAAGGGCAACCGGCAGAAGGTCGCCATCGTCGCCGCGCTCGCCTCCGACGCCGAACTTCTCCTCCTCGACGAGCCCACGGCGGGCCTCGACCCCCTGATGGAGGTCGTCTTCCAGGACGTCATCCTCCAGGCCAAGGCGGCGGGGAAGACCGTGCTGCTCTCCAGCCACATCCTGGCCCAGGTGGAGAAGCTCTGCGACCGCGTCAGCATCGTCCGCCGGGGCCGCACCGTGCAGTCGGGCACGCTCGGCGAGATGCGCCACCTCACGCGCACGACCGTCGAGGCCGAGACCGAGCGCCCGGCCGCCGGACTCGACGCCCTGCCCGGTGTGCACGGACTGAAGGTGATGGATCGGAGAGTGAACTTCGCCGTGGACGGAGCACACCTCGACGCCGCGCTCCGCAAGCTCGGAGAGTTCGGCATCCGGAGCCTGACCAGCCACCCGCCGACGCTCGAAGAGTTGATGCTGCGCCACTACGGCGACGAGCTCGCGTCCAACGGCCGTACGGGGAAAGGCGACCCCGCGCCCTCCGACGCGCCGACGCACTCCGACGGGCCCCCCTCCACCTCCACCGGCGCAAAGGGCGGCGTTCCCCGATGACCAGCACCGTCGCGCCGCTCGACGCCTCCGGAAGGGCCGTGCCCGCCAGGGCCGCCTCGGTCGCCTTCACCGGTACCGGGACCCTGGTCCGGTTCGGACTGCGCCGTGACCGCGTCCGCATGTCCGTATGGCTGCTCGCCCTCACCCTGGGCACGTTGGCCACGGCGTCCGAGTACAAGGCGCTGTACTCCACCCCCGAAGAACGCGCCACCGCCGTCGGCTCCATGGACAGCCCGGCCGCGCTCGCCATGACCGGCCCTCGTCACTATCTCTCCGACTACACCGCCGGCGCGATGCTCGGTCACCAACTGCTCGGCTTCATGGCCGTCCTGGTGGGTCTGATGAGCATCCTGATCGTCACCCGCCACACCCGCGACGAGGAGGAGACCGGCCGCGCCGAACTGGTCCGCTCCACCGTCGTCGGGCACCACGCTCACCTCGCCTCCGCACTGGCGCTCGCCGTCGTGGCCAACCTCGCGCTCGCCCTGCTGCTGACCCTGGGCCTCACCGCGATGGGAATCGACGGAATCGGCCCCGGCGGGGCGCTGCTGTACGGCCTCACCCACGCCGCGATCGGGCTCGTCTTCGCCGGGATCGCGGCGGTCACCGCGCAGATCACGGCGCACACCCGGGGCGCCTCGGGCATGGCGCTCGCCGCGATCGGCGCCGCCTACGTGCTGCGGGCCTCCGGCGACGTGGGCAACGACGCCCTGTCCTGGCTGAGCCCGATCGGCTGGATCCAGCGCACCTATGTCTTCGTCGACGACCGGTGGTGGCCGTTGGCGCTCTGCCTCGCCCTCGCCGCGCTGACCGCGGCGTACGGATTCGTCCTGAGCACCCGACGCGATGTCGGCGCGGGCCTGCGCGCCGCGCGGCTCGGCCGGCGTACGGCGTCCGACGCCCTCACCCGGCCCTTCGGCTTCGCCCTGCGGCTGCACCGGGCGACGCTGCTGGGCTTCGGCGCCGGGTTGTGCCTGATGGGTGTCATGTACGGCTCGATCCTCGGCGAGGCGGCCGACATGGTGAAGGACATCGAACAGGTCCAGGAGGCGCTGGCGAAGATCGGCGGCGCCACCGTGGCCGAGTCGTTCGCGTCCATGGTGATGGTGGTCGTCGCGGTGGTCGCCGCCGTGTACGTCGTGATGGCCGCGCTGCGACCGCGCGCGGAGGAGAGCGCCGGCCGCGCCGAACCGCTCCTGGCCACCGGCCTCTCCCGGAACCGCTGGCTCGGAAGCCATGTGGCCGTCGCACTGGCCGGCGGCACCGCGCTGCTGGTCCTCGCCGGACTGTGCTTCGGCCTCTCGGGCGCGGCGTCGGCGGGGGACGGGGGCCTGGTCCTCGACCTGGTCCAAGCGGCCGCCGCGTACGCCCCCGCCCTGTGGGTGACCGTCGGCGTGGCCGTCCTGCTCTTCGGCTGGTTCCCGCGTGCGGGAGCGGTGGCGTGGATCGTGCCCGTGTACGCGTTCCTCGTCGGGTACCTGGGGCCGATCCTCCAGCTCCCGGACTGGATGGAGAACCTGTCGCCCTTCGGCCATGTGCCGCGACTCCCGGCCGCCGGGATGGACTGGACCCCGCTGCTCGCCCTGACCGCCGTCGCCGCCGGACTGATCCTGCTGGGGCTGATGGGCTTCCGTCGCCGGGACCTGGAGACCAAGTGACGCACACGAATGCTGTGCTGACGTCACCTCACCATCCGGTCCACAGCAGGTGGTTGATCAGCAGAGCCGGAATCGCCGACGCGGCCAGCCACCACCGCACACCCCGGCGGGGGAGCAGCGCCGTCGCCGGCAGCAGCCACAGCAGGAACGGCTGCCAGATGCGCTCGGTCTCCGCCTTGCTCATGCCGGAGAGGTCGGCGGCGAGCAGCGCCGCCAGCGCCGCCAGGACGAGCAGCGCGAGCCTCGCTTCCGGGGAGGCCGCCGCTGAGCCGCCCCGCAGTGCCCGTACGGCACCGGGCGCGGCCGCCGCGCTCCGGCGCAGTCCGGCGACGGCGGCGAGCCCGGCCGCCAGGGTCGCGCAGGCCAGGTTGGCCCAGACCCAGTAGCCGTACGGGCGGACGCCGCCCGCGCCCTGGTAGTAGCGCTCGACCAACAGGTGGTATGCGGTCCACCAGTTGAACCCGGCGAGCGTGAAGGCCACCGGGACCACGAGGGCGCCGAGCAGGAACAACGGCACCGGGCGGGCGGTCCGGATGAGCACCAGCACCGCCAGCAGGACGGCCGCCATCAGCCCCAGCCCGTAACTGAGGTAGCAGGTCCACCCGAACAGCAGACCCCCGCCGACCGCCGCCACGGCCGGGAAGCGGACCCGGCGGGTGGCGGCCAGCGCGAGCAGCGCCACCGACCAGGCGGCCACGGCCGTGAAGTAGCCGTCGGCGGAGACGCCCGCCCAGACGGCGGCCGGGGCGAGGACGAGGAAGGGCCCGGCGCGCCGGGCCAGGCGCTCCCCGGCCAGCAGGCGCACGGTGATCAGGGCGGCCAGCACCCCCGAGGCGCCCACCACGACGCAGAAGACGGCCGCCCAGGCGCCGCCACCGAGACCGATGCGGTCCAGCCACACGAAGGTCAGCGTCGCCCCCGGCGGGTGCCCGGCGATATGCGCGGGCCAGTTGCCGGGTTCGCCGATCACGATGTGGTTCGTGAAGTCGCGCAGGGTGGCGGGAATGTCCTCGAAGCGGTCGATGACCCGCAGGTACTCGTGCTTCGTGGTGAGCCGCTTCGCGACGCCCCGGTGCCAGCCGTCGATCAGCGCCATCGAGAAGACCCAGGTCATGGACCCGGCCCAGGCAGCGGCCAGCAGCCCGCGCCAGGGCAGCCGGGCGGCGAGCGCCGGGCCGTGAACGACCACGAGGACCGCCATGATCAGAGCGGCCGACGTGCCCGGCCCCAGGTGCGGGTCCCAGGAGGCCAGCAGCGGCGGCCACTGGGCGCGCAGACTCCCGTCCCGGTTCTGGATGACATGGCCGACGATCACGGCGGCCGTGACCAGCAGCACGCCCGCCGCGGCGGCGACCAGGTCGGCCCGCCCCGCGCGCCGGGCGCGGTCGTGGTCCGGTGGTGCGGGCGGGCCGTGCCCCGTGCCGTCGGCGGTGTCCGTGGGGGTGGCGTTCTCGGTCTTCACGCTGGCACGCTATGCACACCGGGGCGCGATCGGGCGGTACGGCAGGGCCGCGTCACGGAACCGTCAGATTCACTCTTCAGGCGGCGATGCGCGTCGCGGCGATGCCCGTTTCCCCGTCCTTCCGGCGCGACGTCAGAATTCCGTCAGGAGTCGCGTCCGCCCGTCGGCGATGTTCCCCGCCTAGCGTCGGCCTCATGCCCGAACGCCGTCGCATCCGCTCCCTCCCCAACTCCCTCCGCGCCCCGCGCACCCCCGCCGACCCGGCATTCTGGCGCAGCCCCGTGCGCGGAGCGCGCTTCACCGCCGTGCTCGGCGTCATCCTGCTCGCCGGACTCACCCTGCTGTTCGTCACGGGTCTGCTCTCCTACGCGGCCTACAACCCCGACCTGAACCGGGTCAACGACAAGACCCCGGGCAAGGGGTGGCTCGGCTTCTACCTATTCTCCTGGCCGACCGGCCCGCACTGGCTCTACCGGCTGACCCAGGGCCTGCACGTCACCGTCGGCATCGTGCTCGTCCCCGTCCTGCTCGCCAAACTCTGGTCCGTGGCCCCCCGGCTCTTCGCGCTGCCGCCCGCCCGCTCCGTGGGCCACGCCCTGGAGCGGATCTCGCTGCTGCTGCTCGTGGGCGGGGCGCTGTTCGAGTTCCTCACCGGACTGCTGAACATCCAGCTGGACTACCTCTTCCCCGGGTCGTTCTACACCCTGCACTTCTACGGGGCCTGGGTCTTCCTCGCCGGGTTCGTCACCCATGTGGCGCTCAAGATGCCACAGGCCGTACGGGTGTTGCGGAGCGGCATCCCGCGCGGCGAGGCGGACACCCTCACCGCCCCGGACCCACTGCCCGCCACCCTGTCCCGGCGCGGCGCGCTGGCCCTCGTCGGGGCCGGTTCGCTGCTTCTGCTGGTCACCTCGGCCGGTCGCAGCTTCGACGGGCCGCTGCGCCGCATCGCGCTCCTCACCCCGCGCGGCGGCACCGACCCGGGGCCCGGCCCGAACGCCTTCCAGATCAACAAGACCGCCGCCGCCCTACGGATCAGGCCCGCCGACACCGGTGAGCGCTGGCGGCTGACGGTACGGGGGCCGGCCGGGGAGCTCCGCTTCTCCCGGGCCGAACTGCTGGCCATGGAGCAGCACGGCGCCGCGCTCCCGATCGCCTGCGTGGAGGGCTGGTCCACCTCGGACCAGCGGTGGCGCGGAGTGCGGCTCTCCGACCTGGCGGCGCTCGCCGGATACCCGGACCGGCCGCCGGGCGTGTTCGTCGAGTCGCTCCAGCGCAGCGGCTCGTTCCGCAAGGCCGCGCTCCGCGACAACCAGGTCCGCGACGGCCGCTCGCTGCTGGCACTGGAGGTGAACGGCGCACCGCTGTCGCCCGACCACGGCTACCCGGCCAGGATCATCGTCCCCGCCGCGCCCGGGGTGCTGAACACCAAGTGGGTCGAGACCCTGACGTTCGGAGAGCTGTGATGTCCACCCGAGCCGTACCGCCCGCCGCCGCCGCCCGCCGCCCGCGTTTCTCGCCGCGCCGCCTGTACGGCGAGGGCCCGTTCCACCTGCTGCTGCTCGCCGCCACGTTCTGCCTGGCCGGCTACGCGGGCGTACGGCTGCTGGACGGGGACACCGTCGGCGTGCTGCTCTGGTTCGCGGGGTCGGCCGTCCTGCACGACCTGGTGCTGCTGCCGGTGTACGCGGGGGCCGACCGGGCGCTGCGCGCCGCGCTCGGCCCCCGGCCGTCCCTGGTGAACTTCGTCCGGGTCCCGGCGTTCCTCTCCGGACTGCTCCTGCTGATCTGGTTCCCGCTGATCGCCCGGCGCACCGAACGGCGGTACGAGGCCGCCGCCGGCACCTCCCCGGACGTCTACTTCGGCAACTGGCTGCTGATCACCGGCGCGCTGTTCGGGCTCTCCGCGCTCTGGCTGCTGGTCCGGGCGGTCCGCTCCCGTACGGGCCGGCGCAGCGAGACGAAGGTCCGCCCCTCCGCGCCCCACTGACCGGCCGTGAGCCAGCCGCCCGCGTGGGCGTGCCGCAGCAGGGCCGGCGTGCCGATCCGCGCCCATGGGAACGGCTCGGCGTCACGCGCGGAGGCGGGGGCGGTCCTTCCATCCCCTTGGTCCCGCCCGTCGTCGAGACGGACCCGGACCCGTTCGTCCACGTCGACGGGGGCGGTCTCGGCGATCAGCAGCCCGCCGACGCCGAGCAGATCGGCCGCCCGGTCCAGCAGGGCGGCCGGGTCGCCCCCGATGCCGATGTTGCCGTCGAGGAGGAGAAGGGTGCCCCAACGGCCCTCCCCGGGCAGCGGGTCGAACACGCTGCGGAGCAGCGCGGCGCCGCCGAGCCCGCGCGTACGGGCCACCGCCGCCTCGCTGACATCGATGCCCAGCGCCCGGTGTCCGAGCGAGGTCAGCTCCGCGACCAGCCGCCCCGGCCCGCAGCCGATGTCCAGCACCGGGCCCTCGCACCGGTGCAGCGCGGACAGATCGGCGGAGCCCGCGTCGGAGCACCAGCGCTCCACGTCCAGCGGCAGCAGCCAGCCGTCGTTGCGGCGCAGGAACAACGGACCGCGTCCGGTGCGCAGGGCGTTGGCGTACGGGTCGGCGCCCCACGGAGCGGTGCGGATCGGCGCGGCGCCGGGGGTGTCCGTGGAGCCGACGGCCGCTCCGTGGGCGTCCGGGGCCTCGACGCGGTCGGCCGGGGCCGGGGGGACGAGCCCGGACGAGGGCACGGTCGTACTCATCGCACCCCCGCCCCGGTGAGCCGGCCGAGCACCGCGGCGAACCGGCCGCCCGGCGCCGCCGACGCGACCCGGTGGGCGTCGGCCGCGGTGTCCACGTCGACCAGTACCGGCAGATCGCGCACGGCGAGCTCCGCCTCCACCAGTCTGCGCCGCTGCACCGCACCCGTTTCCGGGACGGACATCGGCACCCCGCGCAACAGGGCCGGATCGGGATCCGCCAGGCCCAGGGCCCAGAAGCCGCCGTCCTCGGCCGGGCCGAACCAGGCCCCGACGCCGTCCCAGGCGCCCGGGGCGAGAGCGGGGGCGAGCAGATCGGACGTGATCTGCGGGGTGTCCATGCCGACCAGGAGGGCCGGCCCCGTACACCCGCCGAAGGCCGCGGCGATACGTTCGTCCAGACCGCCCACGCTCTGCGGCACCACCTCGAAGCCCGGGGGAACCCAGGGGCCCGGCCGCCCGTCGAGGACCAGCACGCGCCGCCGGGCGGGCAGGGCGAGCACCGTGTCCAGGGTGTCCGCGAGGGCCGCGGCGGCGAGCTCGGCGGCCTCGGCCGGGGAGAAGGGCGGGCAGAGCCGGGTCTTGACCCGCCCCGCCACCGGCTCCTTCGCGATGACCAGGAGCTCCGTCGGCCCGTACGCGCTCATCGAACGGCCTCCGCCCCCGCGCGCCCGGCCCGGTCCGGTGCCCGGTCCGCCGGTGGCTCCCGCAGCACGCCCCGCATGTCGCGCACCGCCTGCCAGGTCCCGCGCCAGGTGCCGGTCACCTTCGACTTCCCGGTGCGCGGCCGGTAGGGGACGTCGCTCTCGGCGACCCGCAGCCCGGCGTCGGAGGCCCGGACCACCATCTGGAGCGGATAGCCGCTGCGCCGGTCGGTGAGGTCCAGGGCGAGCAGATCGCTCCGGCGGGCCGCCCGCAGCGGGCCGAGGTCGTGCAGGCGCAGACCCGTGCGGCGGCGCAGCATCCGGGCCAGTGCCAGATTGCCGGCGCGCGCGTGCGGCGGCCAGGCGCCCCGGCCCTCGGGGCGACGGCGGCCGAGCAGCAGATCGCACTCGCCGTCCGCGATCCGCCGCACGAAGCCGGCCAGCAGCGCGGGGTCCAGCGACCCGTCGCAGTCGCAGAAGCAGACGAACTCGGCCTCGGCGGCGAGCAGCCCGGCGTGGCAGGCCGCGCCGAACCCGCGCCGTTCCTCCGTGACGACGTGCGCGCCGAGGGAACGGGCGAGCTCGGCCGAACCGTCGGTCGAGCCGTTGTCGACCACGATCGCGCGCCAGCCGTCGGGGACGCGATCGAGCACCCAGGGCAGCGCGGCCGCCTCGTCGAGGCAGGGCAGCACGAGGTCGGCCCTGGGCAGGCCGGTGTGCGGGGCGGGCGGAAACGGAAGAGCGGCAGAAGAATCGGTCACCCGCATCACCCTACGGAGACAACTGGGGCATTCAGGGCATCAGGTTCTTACGAAACATGGACATCGGCCGGATGGGGGTGGTCGGGCCCGGGTCTCCCGGGGCCGGGGTGCCAGAGTGAAGGCCATGGAGAACACCCCGCCCGCCCGGCATCCGGCGCCCGTCCCGCAGGGGGCGCGCGGCCGGGTCCTCGTCGTGGACGACGACCCGACCGTCGCCGAGGTCGTCGTCGGCTATCTGCACCGCGCCGGCTACACCGTGGAGCAGGCCGGCGACGGCCCCGCCGCGATGGAACGGTTCCTGGCACACCGGCCCGACCTCGTCGTCCTGGACCTGATGCTCCCCGCCATGGACGGGTTCGAGGTCTGCCGCCGGATGCGCGAGCACGGCCCGGTCCCCGTCATCATGCTCACCGCCCGCGGTGACGAGGAGGACCGCGTCCTCGGACTGGAGACCGGCGCCGACGACTACGTCACCAAGCCGTTCAGCCCGCGCGAACTGGTCCTGCGGGTCGACTCCGTGCTGCGCCGCGCCCGGGCCGCCGTACCGGCGGACGGGGTCGGTCCGCTGTCCGCGGGCGGGCTGAGCCTCGACCCGGCGTCCCGGCAGGCCTACCGCGACGGGCGCGGACTGGCCCTGACGCTAAGGGAGTTCGACCTGCTCGCCTTCCTCCTCCGGCACCCCGGGAAGGCGTTCGGGCGGGAGGAGCTGATGCGGGAGGTCTGGGGGTGGGACTTCGGCGACCTGTCCACGGTCACCGTCCACATCCGCAGGCTGCGCGGCAAGGTCGAGACGGACCCCGCCCGCCCCCGGCTCATCCGCACCGTGTGGGGCGTGGGCTACCGCCTGGACGCCGAAGCGGGCCATGCGGAGGAGGACGCGGCCACCGCCCCCGTGCCGCCGGCCGGGGGCCGTTCGCGGTGAAGGACGTCCTGCTCATCGCGCTCTTCGCCCTTCTCGGCGCGGCGGCCGCCGGACTCCTCGGCGCGGGCGTCCTGCGCCTCCTGCGGCACCGTTCGCTGGTGGTCTCGCTGCGCTTCGTCGCCGGGGTGGCCGTCACGGCGATGCACGCCGGGCGCGCCGAGGTCCGCAACGTACAGGGCGGCCGCTGCTTCTCCGTCACGCTCCCGACAGCGTGACGGCGCTCTCCTGCCGGCTGCCCGCCGAACCACGCAGCGGGGCCGCCGCGAAGTCCGCCATCCCCTCGGCGAAGGAGACCCGGGGCCGCCAGCCCAGCTCCTCGCGCAGCGCCCGCGAGTCCGCCGTGACGTGGCGGACGTCCCCGAGGCGGTACTCCCCGGTCACCACCGGGTCCGGTCCGCCGTGCGCGCCGCCCAGCGCGGCGGCCATCTCCCCGATGGTGTGCGGCTCGCCGCTGCCGGTGTTGTACGCGGCGAAGGACGCGGGCCGCCGCTCCCGTACGGCCTCCAGGGCCACCGCGTTCGCCGCCGCCACATCATGGACGTGGACGAAGTCGCGCCGCTGGCCCCCGTCCTCGTAGACCCGGGGGGCCTCGCCGCGTGCCAGGGCCGAGCGGAAGAACGAGGCGACGCCGGCGTACGGGGTGTCGCGCGGCATGCCCGGCCCGTACACGTTGTGGTAGCGCAGCGACACCGCCCGGCCGCCCGTCGCCCGTGCCCACGCGGCGGCGAGGTGCTCCTGGGCCAGCTTCGTCGACGCGTACACGTTGCGCGGGTCCGCGGGCGCGTCCTCGGCCACCAGACCGGGCGTCAGCTCCGCCCCGCAGTCCGTGCAGCGAGGCTCGAAGTTCCCCGCCCGCAGATCGGCCTCCGCCCGCGGTCCCGGGCGGACCGTGCCGTGCCGGGGGCAGGCGTAGCGGCCCTCGCCGTAGACCACCATCGACCCGGCCAGCACCAGGTCCCGGACCCCGGCAGCGGCCATCTCCGCCAGCAGCACCGCCGTACCGAGGTCGTTGCACCCCACGTACAGCGGGGCGTCCGCGAAGTCCTTGCCGAGGCCGACCATGGCCGCCTGGTGGCACACGGCGTCCACCCCGGCCAGCGCGTCCGCCACCGCATCCCGGTCCCGGACGTCCCCGACGACCACCCGGTCGCCCGGCAGTTCCGGGGGCACGCCGCCGGGGTGGGCCGAGGGCAGCAGGGCGTCCAGCACCACGCTCTCGTGCCCGGCCGCGGTGAGTGCGGTGACGACATGTGACCCGATGAACCCGGCTCCGCCGGTGACCAGTACGCGCATGACCGCCACGCTAGGGCCCGGCGAGCCGCCGGACCGGGCGCGGCGCGCACCCGTCACGAGTCCGTAAGGACCTGTCCGCCGTCCCGGTCGGCGCACGCGCCGGCCGAGAGTGAGCTGGCGAGTGAGCGACCGGATGCCTGGGCCGAGGCCGTGGTGGCCGGGCTGGACGGCGTGTCGTTCGTCGCGGTGGGTGCTCAGGGGGGTGCTCCGGTGGGGGCGAAGCGGGACGCCTTCTATCGCCTGAGGCGAGGCGAGGCGACCTCCGGCTCGGCGCGCTCTTCGGCGCCGCGCAGAGCGCGCGCCGCCGGACCATGTCGCCGGGCCGGAAGAAGAAGGCGGAGCCCAAGGGGTACCGGCTGGTCCGCATCGACGCCTCGACGGCCCCGGCCGCCGTCCCGGCCCGCTCAGCGGGCCGGGCGGCAGCCCCACGGATCAGGGGCGGCCGGTGAGGTAGCCGCCCATCGAGGTGAAGTACTCGGTCGCGGGCAGCTCGCGGCCGTCCTCGGTCCGTACGCGCGTGATCGCGAGGCCGTGGTTGCGGCCGGTGCGGGCGTCGGCCCCGGCGACGATCACCACGCCTTCGCCCTCCCGGTAGAACACCCGGCCGGGCGTGCCGCCGTAGCGGTTCTGGGACACGACGGCGGAGAGGACTTCCAGCCGCCGGCCCCGGTGGAAGGTGAAGGCGCTCGGGTAAGGGGCGGACTGGGCGCGGATCAGCCGTTCGAGATCCTCGGCGGGCCAGCTCCAGTCGATACGGATGTCCTCGGCGGCCCGCTTGTGGAAGAAGGTCGCCTTCGACCGGTCCTGGGGGGTGAACTCGGTCTCTCCGGAGGCTATGAGGGCGAGTGCGCCGATGGTGACCGGGGCGATGAGGTCGACGGTGCGGTGGAAGAGGTCGGTGGCGGTGTCCGTCGGGCCGACCGCTATCGCCTCCTGGCGGACGATGTCGCCGGCGTCGAGTTCGTCGTCCATCAGGTGCGCGGTGACGCCGACTTCGCTCTCGCCGTTGATCAGCGCCCAGATCAGCGGCGAGAATCCGGCGTACTTCGGCAGCAGCGAGTCGTGGACGTTCAGCGTGCCGTGGCGGGGGAGGCCGAAGATGCGCGGCGGTATCCAGGTCCGCCAGTTGTTGGCCACGATGATGTCCGCGTCCGCCTCCTTGAGGCGCTCGAACAGCTCCTCGTCGTCGGGGCGTTCGCGGATCAGGACGGGTACCCCGTGCTCCTCGGCGAGATCGGCGACGGAGTCGCTCCAGATCTTCTCGTACGCGTGCTCACTCCTGGGGTGCGTCACGACCAGCACCACCGTGTGCTCGGATTCGAGGAGGGCCTGCAGGGTGCGGTGCCCCCAGGTCTGGTAACCGAACATGACGACCCGCATGGGTTCCTCCTCGGGGCAGGGATGGGCCGGGCAAGTAAAGCAAGCCTCACCTGAGTCGGCAACACGGCAGGCCATCGAGCACGCATGACGAGCCGTCAGCGAATTGTCACCCCAGTTGCCCTATCGACAAGGCTTGTTGGTCAGCTTAGGCTCACCTAAATTCTGGTGGGCGGTGCCGTCGGCCTGCCCGCCCTTCGCCATCAACCTCCATGCCTGACAGGCGACTTTCCCAGACGAATGGGAGTGACATGTCACAGGTTCTTCCTGGCGACACACCACTGGTCCACGACCTCATCGGCATCGGCTTCGGCCCGTCGAACGTGGCCATGGCGATCGCGCTCAGCGAGCACAACAGCAAGGTCGGCAGGCAGGATTCGGTCACCGCCCACTTCTTCGAGCAGCAGTCGAGCTTCGGCTGGCACCGCGGCATGCTCATCGACGACGCCACCATGCAGGTGTCCTTCCTCAAGGATCTGGTGACGCTCCGGAACCCGGCCAGCGAATTCAGCTTCCTCTGCTACCTGCAGAGCAGGGGTCGGCTGATCGACTTCATCAACCACAAGAACCTCTTCCCGCTGCGGGTGGAGTTCCACGACTACTTCGAGTGGGCCGCGGCCAAGGTCGACGACCTGGTCTCCTACGGCCACGAGGTCGTCGCCGTCGCACCGTTCGTGCACGACGGGACCGTGGAGTACCTCGACGTGACCGTCCGGTCCGGAGAGGGGCTGGCTGTCCACCGGGCCCGCAACCTCGTCATCGGAACCGGGCTGCGCCCCCTCATGCCCAAGGGCGTGGAGCGCGGCGAACGCGTCTGGCACAACTCCGACCTGCTGCGGAAGGTCGACGGCCTGGAGGACGCCTCGCCCTCGCGGTTCGTCGTCGTCGGCGCCGGCCAGAGCGCCGCCGAGAACGTCGCCTACCTGCACCGCCGTTTCCCGGACGCCGAGGTCTGCGCGGTCTTCTCCCGCTACGGCTACAGTCCCGCCGACGACAGCAGCTTCGCCAACCGGATCTTCGACCCCGACGCGGTCGACGACTACTTCGCCGCCCCCGAGGAGGTCAAGAGCCGGCTGATGGCCTACCACGGCAACACCAACTACTCCGTGGTGGACATCGACCTGATCGACGACCTCTACCGCCAGATGTACCGCGAGAAGGTGCTGGGAACCGAACGGCTGCGCTTCCTCAACGTGTCCCGGATCACCGGAGTCGAGGAGAACGCCGACGGGGTCAGGGCGACCGTCAAATCCCTGGTGACCGACGAGGAGTCGGAGTTGGACGCCGACGTCGTGGTGTTCGCCACCGGGTACAGCCCCGCCGACCCGCTCGGCGTCCTCGGCGAGGTCGCGGAGCGCTGCGCACGTGACGACGCCGGCCGCGTACGGGTCGAGCGCGACTACCGGATCGTGACCGACCCCGGCCTGCGCTGCGGCATCTACCTCCAGGGCGGTACGGAGCACACGCACGGCATCACCACCTCGCTGCTCTCCAACACCGCGATACGGGTCGGCGAGATCCTGGACTCCCTGCTCGACCGGCGGGTCAAGTCCACCTCCGACGAGTCCAGGCCCGTGGCGGAGGCGTCCGGCGGCGCCACGCCGCGTTAGCGCGTCGAGCGCCGTCGACGCACCGTGAGTTCCGGCTTCCGGCCCGCCCGGCGACCTGCCGGGTGGGCCCCGCGGGACCACTCCGATCAAAGGGATATCGTTCCTCGACATGTTCACGACTGAGGTGGAGCGCCCCGTGCCCGGGGGGACGGCCGACACCCGACGGCGGCGGGTCGTCGGGCTGGGCGTCCTCACGGTGGCCCTGGTGATCGCGGCAGCGGTGTCCATGGCCGTCGGGGCGCGCGCGCTGAGCCCCACCGAGGTCTGGCACGGGCTGTTCGCGGACCCCGGGCCCGACCAGAAGCTCACCGAGATCCGGCTCATCGTGCAGACCGTGCGCGTGCCCCGCACGGTCCTCGCGATCGTGGCGGGCCTGGCCCTGGGCGTGGGCGGCGCGCTGATCCAGGGGTACACGCGCAACCCGATCGCCGACACGGGACTGCTCGGTGTGAACGCCGGAGCCTCTTTCGCCGTGGTGTCGGTCATCGCCCTGTTCGGATTCACCGACCCGTTCCAGTACGTCTGGTTCGCCTTCGTGGGCGCGGGGATCGCCGGCGTCGTCGTCTTCGGCCTGGCCAGCATCGGCAGAGGCGCGGGCAACCCCCTGACCCTCGCTCTGGCCGGACAGGGCGTCACGGTGTTCCTCGCGGCGATGACCACGGCGGTGGCCCTCTCCGACCAGAAGTCGTTGAACGCGCTGCGATTCTGGAACGCGGGTTCTGTCGCCGGCGTCGGCTTCGACGTCATCTGGCCGGTGACGGGGTTCATCGCCGTCGGGCTGGTCCTGGCGCTGATCACGTTGCCCGCCCTCAACCTGCTCACCCTGGGCGACGATGTGGCGCGCGGCCTGGGCGTGAACATCGCGGTGAGCCGGACCATCGGCATCGTCGCCGTCACGCTGCTGGCGGGGGCCGCCACGGCGGCCTGCGGGCCCATCGCCTTCCTCGGGCTCATGGTGGCCCACGTGGCCCGCTATCTGACAGGCCCCGACTACCGCTGGCTGGTGCCGTACGCGGGGCTGCTCGGCGCCGGTGTGCTGCTGGTCTGCGACATCGTGGGCCGCCTGGTCGTGCGGCCGGGGGAGCTGGAGTCGGGCGTCGTCGTCGCCCTCCTCGGAGCCCCGTTCTTCGCGCTCCTGGTGTGGCGAGGAAAGTTCAGGAGCGCGTGATGCGGGTCCACGAGCACACGAGGGAAGTCCAGGAGCCCATGAGCGGAACCGAAGTGCGAGCGTCGATGCCGCGGGGCGTGCGGCTCGGCCAGGTGTCGTTCGTCTGGCGGCCCTGGCTCGTACTGGTCACGCTGGTGCTCGCGGCGGCGGCCTTCCTGGTCTTCTGTCTCTCCATCGCCGTCGGTGACTTTCCCATCGGCCTCTCCCGGGTCATCGCCACCCTCTTCGGCCGGGGCGAACAGGTCGACGCGTTCGTGGTCATGGACCTCCGGATGCCCCGGGCGCTGGCCGGTCTCATCGTGGGCATCGCCCTGGGCCTCTCCGGGGCCATCACCCAGTCCGTGGCGCGCAATCCGCTCGCCAGCCCGGACATCCTGGGGATCACCACCGGAGCCGGCGCCGTCGCGGTGTTCCTGGTGACGGCGACGGGCGGCACCGCCGCGGCGATCGCCGGTTCGGTGGGGCTGTCCTCGGCGGCCCTCCTGGGCGGTCTCGGCACGGGGCTGCTGGTGTACTTCCTCGCCTGGCGACGCGGGATCGACGGTTTCCGGCTCATCCTCATCGGCATCTCCGTCACCGCGGCGATGCAGGCCATAACGGTGTGGCTGCTGGCCTCCGCCGACATCCGGGACGTGGCGCGCGCCCAGGTGTGGCTGATCGGCTCGCTGGACAACCGGAGCTGGGACGAGGTCCGGGTGGCGTTCTGGGGCACCCTCGTCCTGCTCGTCGTCGTGGCCGCGGTGGCCTTCCCGTTCAAGCCCATGCACCTCGGCGACGACGTCGCCGCCGGGCTGGGCGTACGGTTCACGCGGGTTCGGGCCGTCCTGCTGCTCTGTGCCGTCCTGCTGGCCGCGGTGGGGGTGAGCGCGGCGGGTCCGGTGCCGTTCGTCGCCCTGGTGGCACCACAGGTGGCGATGCGTCTGGCGCGCCGGCCCACGCCGCCGTTGATCGCCTCGGGGCTGGTGGGCGCGCTGCTGCTGATCGGCTCGGACCTTCTCGCCCGCGCGGCGCTGCCGATCGGTCTGCCGGTCGGGGTGGTCACCGCGGTGATCGGGGGACCGTTCCTCGTCTACCTGTTGGTACGGGCGAACCTCCGGTAGATGGTAGAAGTTAGGCTGACCTCAACAAGGGGGGCTTGTGGCCGCTCAGTTCACCGCCCGGACCGAAGCGGGCGTCGAGGACGTCCCACGGCTGGCAGCCAGGGGCATCACCGTCGGCTACGGCGACCGCACGGTCATCGACCAGCTCGACGTAACCGTTCCACCCGGCGTGATCACCACGATCATCGGCCCCAACGGGTGCGGGAAGTCCACCCTGCTGCGGACCCTGAGCCGACTGCTCAAACCGGCAGGCGGTTCCGTCGTGCTGGACGGCGAGGACATCGGCACGCTCCGTACCAGGGACGTGGCGAAGAAGCTCGGACTGCTGCCGCAGGCGCCCGTGGCCCCGGAAGGGCTGACCGTCGCCGACCTCGTCGCCCGCGGACGCCACCCGCACCAGAGCTGGCTGCGGCAGTGGTCCTCCGACGACGCCGACGTCGTGCGGCGGGCACTGGCCATGACCGGGGTGGCGGACCTGGCCGACCGGCCCGTCGACTCGCTCTCCGGCGGCCAGCGCCAGCGCGTGTGGATATCGATGACCCTGGCTCAGGGCACCGACCTGCTGTTGCTGGACGAGCCGACCACCTACCTGGACCTGGCCCACGCGATCGACGTACTCGACCTGGTCGACGATCTGCACGAGTCGGGCCGCACCGTGGTCATGGTCCTGCACGACCTGAACCTGGCCACGCGCTACAGCGACAACCTCGTCGTCATGCGGGCGGGAGCCGTCCTGGCGCAGGGACACCCCCGGGACGTGATCACCGCCGAACTGCTCCACGAGGCGTTCGGGCTGCGGGCCGAGGTGATCGACGATCCGGTGGGCGACCGGCCGCTCATCGTGCCGATCGGCCGCACACACGTCCGGCGCGAACCGTCGAACGGGCCCGCACCACAGGGCCGCTGACCACCTGGCCGATCCAACTCAGCGTGACCGATGGAAAGTTATCCGGTTAGGCTAGGCTGACCTCACTTGCCCGGGGTACAGTCTGGCTGCCCTCGTACCGGGGCGCAGTGGACAGTGCGAAAGCAAGGGATTTTGGATGTCTCTCCATCGAACGACGCTTGTGAAGCCGTGGCAGCGGCTGGCCGCGGCCGTCTCCGCCGCGACGCTGGGCGTCGGTCTCCTCGCGGGATGCGGTACCGATTCGGCGGAGGAGAAGAAGAACGACGACGCCCCTGCCGCCGCCGGGGGCGCGTTCCCCGTCACGGTGGAGCACGCGTTCGGATCCACCGAGGTCAGCAAGGCTCCCCAGCGTGTCGTCACCGTCGGCTACACCGACGACCAGGCCGTCCTGGCGTTCGGCGTCAAGCCGGTCGGCATGGTCGACCAATACCCGAACCCGGCCGGACAGACGCCCGACATCAACACGCAGTGGCCCTGGGTGAAGGACCAGTGGGGCGACACGCGCCCCGAGGTCGTCATGAAGAACGGTGACGCGGGCCCCAACTTCGAGAAGATCGCCTCCCTGCGGCCGGACCTGATCATCGCGGTCTACTCCGAGGTCGACAAGGCGGCCTACGAGAAGCTCTCCAAGATCGCCCCGACCGTGGGCCGCACCAAGGGCGAGAAGGAGCTCTTCAGCGCCCCGTGGCAGGACAACGCGGTGCACATCGCCAAGGCGCTCGGCAAGGAGAAGGAGGGCGCCGAACTGGTCAAGGGCATCCAGACCAAGCTGGACGCGGCCAAGAAGGCGCACCCCGAGTTCGGCGGACAGAAGGCCGTCGCCCTGTCCTGGTACAAGGACTCGATCTCCGCGTTCGCCTCCACGGACGTGCGGGGCCGGCTCATCACGGGCACCGGATTCGGCTACCAGACCGAGATCGACAAGATCGCGGACGGCGGATTCTCCACCGAGCTCTCGCCCGAGCGCATCGACCTCATCGACGTCGACCGGATCTTCGTCATCAACGACAAGGCCGACACGGAAGCGCTGAAGAAGTTCGAGCTGTTCGACAACCTCCCGGCCGTCAAGAACGGCAAGGTCTCCTACCTGCTGGACAGCGAGGGACCGGCGATCGGCGCGGCGATGTCCCAGGGCACCCTGCTCTCCCTGCCGTACGCCATCGACGAGCTCGTCGCCTCGGTCAAGTAACGATGACGATCCGACGCCCCCTCCCTCGACTCCCTCGGCGAGAACCGGTCTCCGTGTGACTACCACCAGAACCACCCCCCTCGCCGGGACGACCCTGCGCACGGCCACCGGACGCGAAGCCACCCGCTGGGTGGCCGAGCACTGCCGGAGGGCACGGTGGCTGACCGCCTCCACCGTGCTCACCACGGTCGCCGGGGCCGCGTTGCAGGTGCTCCCGGTGCTGCTCCTCGGCCGGGTCGTCGACGGGGTGGTCGGCGGCGACTCACGCTCGATACTGCTCACCGTCGGGGTGCTGATGGTGGGTGCGGCGCTCCTCGGCGCGGCGGCCTCCGCGGCCTCCACGTACCTGATCGGCAGACTCGGCGCCGAACTGCTCGCACGGCTCCGCGAGGAAGCCGTGCGAGCCGTTCTGGGGATGCCGAGCGCGCGCGTGGAGCAGGTGGGTCGGGGGGATGTGCTGTCCCGCGTCGGTGACGACGTGGCCGTGCTCTCCAAGGGCATCCGTACGGCCATCCCCACCGTGTTCTCGGCCGGAGTCCTGGTGGCCATCGCGACGATCGGCATGTTCGGTCTCGACTGGCGGCTCGGCCTGGCGGGAGCCGGCGCCCTGCCCGCCTACGCGCTGGCGCTCCGCTGGTACCTGCCCCGCTCGGCGCCGCTCTACCGCGAACAGCGGGTGGCCCAGGCCGATCGCGCCCAGGCCCTGATCAGTGGACTGAACGGCATCGACACGGTCCGCGCCTACCGTATGGAGGACTCCGTACGGGAGAAGGTCACCAGCGAGTCGTGGCGGGTGCGGAACCTCGGGGTCGAGGTGTTCCGCTTCTTCGGACGGTTCGTCGGCCGGGAGAACCGGGCCGAGTTCATCGGGCTCGTCCTGATCCTGGTCGTCGGGTACGCCCTGCTGGAGGCGGACGCCGCCACCCTGGGCGAGGTGTCGGCCGCCCCGCTGATGTTCCACCGCCTGTTCACCCCGCTCGGCGCCATCATGTTCACCTTCGACGAGGCGCAGAAGTCCGGTGCGAGCCTCACCAGGCTGGTGGGCGTGTTCTCGGAGCCCTCCGAGGAACGGCTGGTGGGCGACGGCTCGGTGGCCGCTGCCGACAACACGCCCCACGCCGTCACCGTACGGGACCTGACGTTCACCTATCCCGGGGCCGAGGACCCGGTCCTGCGGGGCGTGTCCCTGTCCATCCCGGCCGGGGGCTCCCTCGCCCTGGTCGGGGCGACGGGCGCCGGCAAGTCGACCCTGGCCGCGCTGGTCGCCGGCATCGGGCGACCACAGGCCGGGTCGGTGCGCATCGGGACGCACGACCTCGCGGGGACGGACGAGGCCGGGGCGCGCGCCCTGGTCAGCATCCTGACCCAGGAGACCCATGTGTTCTCCGGCCCCCTCGCCGACGACCTGCGGCTCGCCGCACCCGACGCGAGCGACGACGAGCTGAGGGACGCGCTGCGCACGGTCGGCGCCGGGGGATGGCTCGACCTGCTCCCCGACGGTCTGGACACCCCGGTCGGCGAGGGCGGCGAACGCCTGGACGTCACCAAGGTCGCCCAGATCGCCCTGGCCCGGCTGGTGCTCAGCCGCTCACCCGTGGTCGTACTCGACGAGTCGACCGCGGAGGCGGGCAGTGAGGGCGCGGCCGAGCTGGAACGCGCCGTGCTGGCCGCCTGTTCCGGCCGGACCACGCTGTTCGTGGCCCACCGGCTGACCCAGGCGATGGCGGCGGACCGGATCGCCGTGCTGGACGCGGGGCGCGTGGTGGAGGAGGGAACGCACAGCGAACTGGTCGCGCTGGGCGGCCAGTACGCCCGGTTGTGGCGTGCTTGGCGAGAGGGCAGTTGAGCGCACTCCGGCCGAGAGCCGGGTCAATTCGCATACGTCGGAAGGGTGCTGAGACTTCGATGTCCGAACCGAACGGTTCCCGCCTGGAGCTTTCCCCCACTCGGCTGGCCGCCGTACGCCGACGGCTCGGCGACTACAGCGACCGGACCATCGTCGAGGCGTGCACCGTCGCCCTCGCGTACTGGGCGACCGGCACCGCCCCGGACGGCATGGAGCTGACACCCGCCACGCCCTTCCCCGACGTCCTCGGACGGCTCCACGGCGGAACCGATGGAACCGGCGGAACCGGCGGAGCCGGCGGTCGACCGGCCGATGCCGAGTGTCGCGTCGTCGCCGTGCCGGCCGGGATCGACCCGGCCGAGGCCCAGCAGGTCCTCGACGACCTGGCCGACTTCCCCGACCGGCCCCTCGGCACCATGGGCCCGTCCGGTCCCCGTGCCCGGGCCGAGGAACTGGCCCGGTGGAACGACACCCGGGCGGACCGGGTCTGCCCGACCCTCATGGAGATGTTCCGCGAGCAGGCGCGCCTGAGACCGGACGCCGTCGCGATCGTCGACGAGCACCGGTCGCTGACGTACCGCGAAGCGGAGCGGCTGTCCGCCCAGTTGGCGCACCACCTGATCGAACGGGGCCTCGGCGCCGAACAGGTCGTCGGAATCTCGCTCGGCCGCTCCGCGGAGATGGTCGTCGGCCTCCTCGCCGTGCTCCGGGCCCGAGGCGCGTTCGTCCCCCTCGACCCCCAGTGGCCCGCCACCCGCAGGAACGTCGTCGTCGAGGACGCCACGGTCGTACTGCAGCTCAACTCCACGGGCAAGGCCGACGCGGGGGAACCGGACGCCGTCTCCGTCGACCTCGGCGACTGGAAGTACGGTGCCCACCCCGGGGACGCGCCCGACGTGAGCGTCCCCGGGGCCTCCCTGGCCTATGTGATCTTCACGTCCGGCTCCACCGGACGGCCCAAGGGCGCCATGATCCGACACGAGGCGATCAGCGAACGCCTGTTGTGGCAGTCCGCCGAGATCCTTCACTTCGGCCACGACGACGCGTCGCTCTTCAAGGCCCCGCTCTCCTTCGACATCTCCGTCAACGAGATATTCCTGCCGCTGGTCACCGGCGGCCGTCTCGTGATCCTGCGGCCCGGCGGCGAACGCGACCCGCACCACCTGCTCGCCGTCATCGCCGAGCAGCGCGTCACCTTCACCTACCTGGTCTCGTCCATGCTGGACGTCCTCCTGGAGATCGCGGGCGACTCCGGCCGCCTCGACTGCCTGCGGCACGTCTGGTGCGGCGGCGAGGTCCTCACCCCGGAGCTGTACGAGCGGTTCCGCGACCGCCTCGACATCCCCCTCTACCACGGCTACGGCCCCGCCGAGACGACCATCGGCGTCTCCCACGTCATCTACCGGGGAGCCGCGGAACGGCTGTCGACCTCCATCGGCAGGGCCAACCCCAACACCCAGCTCTACGTGCTCGACGACGAGCTGCGGCCCGTGCCGGTCGGCGTCGGCGGCGAGCTGTACGTCGGAGGACTCCTCCTGGGACGCGGATATGTGGGCGCGCCGGGCCTCACCGCCTCCCGCTTCGTGGCCAACCCCTTCGCCTCGGACGGTTCCCGGTTGTACCGGACGGGCGACCTGGCGCGGTACGCCCCCGACGGTTCGCTGGACTTCCTGGGCCGCGCCGACAACCAGGTCAAGATCCGCGGCATGCGGCTGGAGATCGAGGACGTCGAGGCCTCCCTCGCCGAACACCCCGGCGTACGGCACACCTGTGTCGTCGCGAGGAAGAACACGGTGGGCGGCACCTACCTGATCGGATACGTCATCCCGTCCGGCGGCCATCAGGACCTGGGCGCGGACGAAGTCAAGGAGTGGGCCACGGCCAACATGGTCGAGTACATGGTGCCCGCCCACCTCGTCGTACTGACGGAGTTCCCGCTCACCGCGAACGGCAAGCTCGACCGGAAGGCGCTCCCGGAACCCGTCGTGGGCGCCGGAGCCCCCGTGGCGCCCGCCACCGAGAACGAGCGCCTGGTCTGCGAGGCGGTCGCGCGGGTGCTGCGGCTGGACCGCGTCGGCGCGGACGACGACTTCTTCCAGCTCGGCGGCGACAGCATCCTGGCGATCTCCCTCCTCAGCGCCCTGCGCGAGGCCGGCCTCCACGTGAGCGCCCGGCAGATCTTCACCAACACCGTCGTCGGGGCGCTGGCGGCCGTGGCGAGCGCCGAGTCGCTCGCCGCCGTCGACCACGGTGACGTCGCGACCGGCACCGTCGTCGGTTCGCCCATCGTGCAGTGGCTGGGCGAGACCACGGACGCGATCGACGGCTTCGTGCAGTCGGTCGTCCTCACCACCCCGGCGGAGCTGACCGCCGACGCCCTCGACGACCTGCTCGACGCGGTGCTCACCCGGCACGACATGCTCCGCGCCAAGCTCGTACGCGGCGAGCGCTGGGGCTTCGACATCCCGCCGGCCGGGAAGAGCGCACCCTGCTGGGAGGAGAGCGACGCCCCGCCCGCGGAGTGCGTCGCCCTCGCCACCGACGCGCTCGACCCGGACAACGGCGTCATGCTCCGCGCCGTCTGGCGCCGCGAGGCACGCCAACTCGTACTGGTCGCCCACCACGTGGTGATCGACGGCGTGTCCTGGCGCATCCTCATGGACGACCTGGCCACGGCCTGGCGTCAGCACTCCACCGGCGCCCCCGTCGACCTGCCCCCGGTCGGCACCTCCTTCCGGCGCTGGACCCAGCTGCTGGGCCGCGCGTCGTTCGACACCGACCGCGGGCACTACGCCAGGCAGCTGCCAGCCGCCGACGCGCCCCTCGGCAGGCGTGCGCTCACCGCGGCCGACACCGTGGAACGGGAGCGGACCCGAACCGTCTCCGTCGGGCCCGGGACCACGGCCGCACTGCTGGGCGAGATCCCCGCCAAGTTCCACGCCGGAGTCAACGACGTCCTGCTGACCGCCCTCGCCGTCGCCCTCGCCCGCCTGCGCCATGACCGGGGGCAGGACCAGACGTTCGCCCACATCGAGCTGGAAGGGCACGGGCGCGAGGGACGCTTCGTCGCGGCCGCAGCCGGGTTCGACCCCGAACTGTCGCGTACCGTCGGCTGGTTCACCACCCTGTTCCCGGTCGTCGTGGATCCCGGAACGGCGCCCGATCCCACCGCGCCCGCCTACCTCGCCGCCGCCCTCAAGGCGGTCAAGGAGGACCTCGCCCGCGTACCGAGCAACGGAATCTCCTACGGCGCCCTGCGCCATCTGGCCGGAGACGGGCCGACCGGCCCCGCGCCCCAGGTCCTCTTCAACTACCTGGGACGTTTCGACGCCGGCACCGCCGGTGACTGGCAACTCAGCCACACGACCGGCCAGTTGGGTGAGAAGCGCGACCCGTCGATGCAGCTGCCGCGCGCCCTGGAGTTCAACGCGATCGCCGAGCCCGACGCCGACGGCGCGTACGAACTGGTCACCACCATCTCCTGGCCCGACGGCGTCTTCACCGAGGAGGACATCACCGCCCTCGGCGACCACTTCCGCTCCGCCCTCACCTCGCTCGCCGCGCTCGACGACGGCGGCCACACGCCCAGCGACTTCCCGCTGGTGCCCCTGACCCAGGCCGACGTCGACGCACTGGACGGCCCGGCGCTCCTCGACATCCTGCCGCTGACCCCCTTGCAGGAGGGCTTCTACTTCCACACCGTCTACGACGACGACACCACGGGCGCCTACGTCGAGCAGCAGGTGCTGACCCTGGACGGCGACGTGGACGCCGACCGCCTCGCCGCGGCCGCCACCCGGCTGCTCACCCTCTATCCCAACCTGGCAGCCCGCTTCACGGACCTCGCCGACGGCAGGGTCGTCTCCGTCGTCGAGCGTGGCAGGACCGCACCCTTCGTCACCCTGGACCGCCCCGCCCTCACCGACGAGGAGATCCGCGACCTCGCCGAGCAGGACCGCGGGAACGGGTTCGACCTCGCCCACGGGCCGCTGATGCGGTACACGCTCATCCGAGCCGGCGCCCGGCGCCCCGTCCTGGTGCAGACCGTGCACCACATCATCGCCGACGGCTGGTCGGTGCCGCCGATGCTCCGCACCCTGCTGGCCGAGTACCACGCACCGGGATCGGTGTACCCGATCGGCGGCTACCGCGACTACGTCGACTGGCTCTCCGCACGCGACCAGGGCGAGAGCGACCGGGTGTGGCGCGAGGAGCTCGCCGGACTGCCGGGCCCCTCCCTGGTCGCCGAGGGGCACACCCCCTCCCCGCGGTTCGCCGACGTCTCGGCCGAACCCGCCGACGACATCGACGCGGCCGCACGCTCGGCCGGGATGCCCCTGAGCGTGGCCGTGCACAGCGCCTGGGCGGCGACCCTCGGACCCATCCTGCACAGCAGGGACGTCGTCTTCGGCTCCACCGTCTCCGGACGTGACGCCGAGCTGCCCGGCATCCGGGACATGGTCGGCCTCTTCATCAACACCATTCCCGTGCGGGCCCGTTGGACAGCGAACGACACGGCGTACGACCTCCTCGACGCCGTGAAACGCCACCAGGGCGCGGTCCTGGCACACCAGCACGTCTCCCTCGCGCGGATCGGCCGGCTGCACGGCACGGGCTCGCTCTTCGACACCCTGGTCGTCTTCGACATCGCGACCGACGTGGCCGCCCTGCGCCGACCGGACGACACCCTCACCATCGCCGACATCGTCAACGAGGGCGCACCGCACTACCCGTTGACGCTCGTCGTGGAACGCGCGCAGGACGGCCGCTCGCGCTTCAACCTGATCTACGACGGAGACCTCCTGCGCCCCGAAGGCGCCGGGGCGATCCTCGACACGTTCACCCGGAACCTCACCGGACTGCTCGGCCGCCCGGACGACCCGGTCGACCTGCTGGCCGTCACGCCCGGCAGCGTCCCGGCACGCGAGACGTCGACGACCCTGGTCGAGATGTTCGACGCCGCCGCGCTCCAAGACCCTGCGGCCACCGCCGTCACCCAGTGCGCGCTGGACGGCGCCACCCGCTCCCTCACCTACGGCGAACTCGCCTACGCCAAGAACGAGTTGGCCGCCGCCCTGCGCGCGGCCGGGGTCGGGCCGGGGCACCGCGTCGCCGTCGCCGTCCCGCGATCGCTGGAGCAGGTCGTCGCCCTGGTCGCCGTCGTCACCGCCGGAGGCGCCTACGTACCGCTGGACCTGGCCTATCCGGACGAGCGGCTTCAGTACATCCTCGCCGACGCCGCCCCGCAGGTCGTCCTCGTGGACCGGGAGCAGCAGGGCCGCTTCACCGGGTTGCTGGACCGGGCGGGCGTGCGGGCCCGGGTGCTCGTCCAGGGCGACGAACACCCCCTGGACACCGACCTCCCGGCCGTCGCTCCCCGGGACCCCGCGTATGTCATCTACACCTCCGGCTCGACCGGGCGGCCCAAGGGCGTCGTCGTCCCGCACTCCGCGGTGACGACGCTCCTCGCCAACACGGCCGCGGACGTGGGCTTCGGACCGGACGACGTAGGCGTCCAGTTCCACTCCTTCTCCTTCGACTTCGCCGTCTGGGAGCTGTGGGGCACTCTCGTGCACGGCGGCGAACTGCTTGTCCCGGAGTACGCGCTGACCCGCTCGCCGGTCGACTTCCACCGGCTCGTCCGGCAACGCGGCGTGACCGTGCTCAACCAGACCCCGTCCGCCTTCCACCGGTTCATCGAGGCCGACCTGCACGCGCAGGAGCCGGTCACGGCGCTGCGCCGCGTCATCTTCGGCGGCGAGGCGCTCGACCTCGGGCGGCTGCGCGGATGGGTGGAGCGGCACGGTACGGGCTCGCCCGAGCTGGTCAACATGTACGGGATCACCGAGACCACCGTCCACGTCACCCATCGGGTCCTGACGGACGAGGACTTCGCCCGGGGCGCCGACGCCGGTCCCATCGGCGCGCCGATCCCCGGACTGGCCACCCATCTCCTGGACGACCGGCTGCGGCCGGTGCCGCCGGGCCGGGTCGGCGCCATCTACGTCGCGGGCGACCAGGTGTCCCTCGGCTATCTGGGGCGCCCCGGGCTCACCGCCGCGCGGTTCGTGGCGAACCCGTTCGCCTCCGACGGCTCCCGCATGTACCACACGGGCGACCTGGCCCGCCGGACCCTCGACGGTGAGCTGGAGTTCGCCGGACGCGCCGACGACCAGGTGCAGGTGAAGGGGTTCCGGATCGAGCCGGGCGAAGTGGAGAGCGCGATCCGGGAATGTGACGGCGTCGTCGACGTGGCCGTCACCGTGGCGGACGACGGCGACCATCTGGTCGCCCATGTCGTCGGCGAGCCGCCCGCGGACCTCATCGGCCTGCTCGCCGCCAAACTGCCCGCGCACATGGTGCCGGGCCGGGTGCTGCCGGTGGACGCCCTGCCGCTGACCGTCAACGGCAAGCTGGACCGCAAGGCGCTGACCGAACGGGCCGCCCAGCACACCGACCCGCCACAGGGGATCCCGCAGCCCACCGGCGACTCCGCGCTCACCACGCTGACCGGCATCTTCGCCGAGACGCTCCCGGGCGCCACCGTGGACGCCGACACCGACTTCTTCGGCGCCGGGGGCGACAGCATCGTCGCCATCACCGTGATCAACAGGGCCCGGGCGCTCGGTCTGGCGATCGCACCCCGGGACGTCTTCCTCTTCAGGACGCCCCGCGCCCTCGCCGGCCACCTGGCCGAGCGCACCCCGCGGGCCATGCAGGCGCCCACGTCCCGCCGCGCGGACGGACCGCTTCCGCTCACCCCGATCATCCTGCGCCGGCGGGAGCTGGCCGGGTCGCTCCGCGGCTTCGCCCAGGCCCGGTCGGTGACCGTCCCCGAAGGCACCCGCCTCGACGACATCCGCCGCGCGGCGAACGCCCTCGTCGCCGCACACCCGGCCCTGCGCCTGCGCCTGCGCGTCGAGCACGGCGTGTGGGCCCTGCGCACCGAACCCGCCCGCGAGACGGCCGTCGGCACCCCGGACGCTCCCGACGCCACGACCGCGGCGAACGAGGCCGCCGGGCGGCTCGACCCGGAGACCGGGGATGTCGTCGCGTTCTCCTGGCTCGCGGCGAGCCGCACCCTGGTCGTCACCGTCCACCACATCGCCGTGGACACGGTGTCCTGGCTGATCCTCCTCGACGACCTGGCCACCGCCCTCACCGGGGCGGCCCTGCCGGAGCCGACCACCTCCTACGCCTCCTACGCCGAAGCGCTCACCGTGCGGACCGCCGAGCAGACCGACGACCCCGGCCACTGGATCACCACCCTCCGGGCCCCGGCCCTGCTGCGCACCGTCCAGGGCCACCGCGACAGGACGGCCGTCCTCCCGCCCGGAGCGAGCGACCGGGTGACCCGCGGCGCACCCGGCGCGCTCGGGCTCGGACTCACCGAGCTGCTGGGCGGAGCCCTGCGCACCGCGCTGACCCGGATCCAGGCCGCGCCCACCGACCTCGCCGTCGAGCTGGAGCGACACGGCCGGGTCCCGGCCGCGGAGCACCACGACTACTCCCGTACGGTCGGCTGGTTCACCTCCATCGCCCCCCTACGCCTCACCGCCCACACCGACCCCGTCGCCTCGGCGCGCGAGATCGCCGAACGCCAGCCGGACGAGGACGGGCACGTCGCCTACGGCCGCCTCAGGTACCTCAATCCGCAGACGGCCCCCCTGCTCACGGCCCAACCGCAGGTCCTGTTCAACTACCTCGGCCGGGGCGGCGAGTCGGACGCCCTGCCGATCACCACGGGCGACCGGAACAGCCCGTACGCCGTCGAGGTCAACGCCTGGACCGATGACACCACCGGCTCCCTCCACGCGGCCTTCACCCTCGCCGAGGGCATACCCGACGCGATCACCGACCACTGGCTCGCCGCCCTGGAACAGATCGGGAACGCCACCGAGAGGGCCGAGCGCACCGCACCGGTCACCCCGCTCCAGCGAGGCCTGTTCTTCCAGGCCCAACTGGCGGGCCCGGCGGGGCACTACGTCGCGCAGAGCTACTTCGCCTTCGACCGGCGCCTGGACACCGACGCGCTGGCCGAGGCGATGGCGTACGTGATCACGCGCCACCCCGTCGTCGGCGCGGGTTTCACCACCGACGACGACGGAAGCCCCGTCCAGGTCCTCAAGGCCGGACGGCGGGTCGCCGTCCGCACCCTCGCGCTGACAACGGAGGACGAGGTCGAGGCCCTGCGTACGCGGGACCGCGAGCAGGGCTTCGACCCCGGCGAGCCGCCGCTCGTCCGACTGACCGTCGTCAGGATGCCCGACGGCCGCGACGGCCTGCTGCTCAGCTACCACCTGCTGCTCTGGGACGGCTGGTCCCGCGAGATCCTGCTGCGCGACCTGTTCGACGCGTACGAGGCCGTGGTGGCGGGCCGGCCGTGGGACACGACGCCGGCCGTGCCGGGCTTCGAGGAGTACGCCCGGACACTCGCCGCGAAGGACCAGGCCGTTTCCGAGCGCTTCTGGGCCGAGCACCTGGCGGGCCTGCCGGGACCGACGCTGCTCGCCGGACCGGCCCCGGACCTCATCGAGGAGCTGCCGCGACCGCTCGTGCACACCCTGTCCGCCGAGCTGTCGGAGCTGCTGCGCGAAACGGCGCGGACCCGGAGCGTCACACTCAACTCGGTGCTGACCGGCGCCTTCGGCCTCCTGCTCGGAGCCCGTACGGGCCGCGGCGACGCGGTCTTCGGCGTGGCCGTCTCGGGCCGCGAGGGCGAGGGACACGGCGACATCGTCGGAGTCCTGCTCAACACCGTCCCCCTGTGGACCCGGGCCCGGCCCGAGGAGACGGTCGACGCGTACCTCTCGTCCGTGCAGGCGGCGCGCGTGGCGGCGATGGACCACGAGCACCTGGGGCTCGGCGAGATCCAGCGGGCCGGTGGGCACGACACCCTGTTCGACAACCTGTTCGTACTCCAGAACTTCCTGGACCCGGACGCCTTCGCGGAGATGAACACCCGCCACGGCATCACCTCCGTCCGGGCGGACGACTCCACGCACTACCCGTACACCTGGGTTGTCACACCCGGCGACCGGCTCACGGTCAAGCTGGAGCACCGCCACGGAGATACCGACAGCGCCCGCCGTCTCCTGGAGGACTACCTGCGCGTCCTGGAGGACGTCGCGCGGGCCGAGGGGCCGACGGGCGCGCTGCGCGGCCTGGGCCCGGACCCCATACCCGCCGGGCGCACCGAGGTCGGCACGGACACCGTCGTCGACCGCTTCGACCAGGCGGCCGAGCGCGATCCGGGGCGCATCGCGCTCGTCGCCGACGGCGCCACGATGACCTTCGCCGAACTGCGCGAGCGCAGCCGGGCCGTGGCCGGCGTCCTCGCCCGGCGAGGTATCGGGCCCGAGACGACCGTGGGCCTGGCGATCCCGCGCTCCCTCGACTGGATCGCGGCGCTGTTCGCGGTGTTGCGCGTCGGGGCCGCGTACGTGCCCCTGGAGCTGGACCACCCGGACGAGCGGATCGCGGCCATCGTCGAGGACGCCCGCCCCGAGGTGATCCTCACCGTGAGCGCGGTGGCGCCCCGGCTGAACGGCGAACTGATCAAACTGGACCGCCCGTTGCCTCAGGCCGAGCCGTACACGACGTTCGCGCCGGACGACCCCGACCGGCTGCGCCACCCCGCGTACACGATCTACACCTCCGGCTCGACCGGGAAGCCCAAGGGCGTCGTGACCGAATACGCGGGCCTCACCAACATGCTGATCAACCATCAGCGCCGGATCTTCGAGCCCGTCCTCGCCGAACACGGTCACCGGGTCTTCCGGATCGCGCACACCGTGTCCTTCGCGTTCGACATGTCGTGGGAGGAGCTGCTGTGGCTCGCCGACGGCCATGAAGTCCACATCTGTGACGAGGAGTTGCGTCGCGACGCCCCCCGACTGGTCGCGTACTGCGTCGAGCACGGCATCGACGTCGTCAACGTGACCCCCACCTACGCCCAGCAGTTGGTCGCCGAGGGGCTGCTGGAGGACCCGCAGAGGCGGCCCGCACTGGTGCTGCTGGGCGGTGAGGCCGTCTCCCCGACGCTGTGGCAACGGCTCGCGGAGACCGAGGGCACGGTCGGCTACAACCTGTACGGGCCCACCGAATACACCATCAACACCCTCGGCGTCGGCACCTTCGAATGCCAGGACCCGGTGGTCGGCGTGGCCATCGACAACACCGACGTCTACGTCCTCGACCCGTGGCTGCGCCCGTTGCCCGCCGGAGTGCCCGGCGAGCTGTACGTGGCGGGCATCGGCATCGCACGCGGCTACCTGGGGCAGAGCGCCCAGACCGCACACCGCTTCGTCGCCTGCCCCTTCGGCAGCCCCGGGGAGCGCATGTACCGCACCGGGGACCTGGTGATCCTGCGGCCCGACGGGAACATCTCCTACCTGGGCCGCACCGACCAGCAAGTCAAGATCCGCGGCCACCGGGTCGAACTCGGCGAGGTCGAGGCCGCGTTCGCGGCCCATCCGGCGGTCCGCTTCGTCGCGGCCCTCGCCCAGCCCGACCCACAGGTGGACGGCGCCCACCGGCTGGCCGCCTATCTGGTCCTCGCCGACACCGCGGACCTGGCGCGGGTCGCCGCCGAGGTGGGCGCCGGGCTGCCCGACTTCCTGCGCCCCACGCACTTCGCCCAGGTGGACGGCATCCCGCTCACGGTGAACGGGAAGGCCGACGCCAAGGCGCTGCCGGAGGCCAGGCCGCTGGGCGCGCTGACCACGGGGGAGGAGCGCGGCCCGGAGACCGTGACGGAGAGCACCGTCTGCGAGTTCTTCGCCGAGGCGCTCGACCTCGACGACGACGAGGTCAGCGCGGTCGGCGACTTCGTCTCCCTCGGGGGGCACTCCATGCTGGCGGTGCGGCTGATCGGGCTCCTCCGCCGCGAGTACGGTCCTGTCATCACCATGCGCCACCTGTTCACCCTGCGAACCCCGGAAGCGATCGCCCGCCACCTCGATGAGAACTCCTGAACCGATGAAAACTCCTGACACCGAGCGCCCCCGCCCCGGGGCCGCCATCCTGCGGACGGCGCTGCGCCGCAACATCGGCGCCATGGTCGCGGGCACCGCACTCATGGGCCTGTACCAGGCCGCCGAGACCGCGTTCCCCATCGCTCTCGGACTGATCGTCGAGCACACGATGCAGGACCGCAGCCTCGGCTCGCTCGGCGTCTCGATCGGCTCGCTGGCCGTGATCATCACGACGGTGTCCCTGTCGTGGCGGTTCGGCATGCGCGTGCTGCAGAAGGCCAACACCACCGAGGCACACCGCTGGCGGGTACGGGTGGCCTCCTGCGGACTCCAGCCGGTGGCCAGGGACGTGGACCTCAAGTCCGGCGAGATCCTGACCATCGCCACCGAGGACGCCGACCAGACCGCCGACATCATCGAGGTGGTGCCCCTGCTGATCAGCTCCCTGGTCGCCGTCGCGGTCGCCGCGGTCGCCCTGAGCCTGGCGGACCTCCGGCTGGGGCTGCTGGTGATCGTGGGGACCGTCACGATCCTGTCGGTCCTGGCCGTGATGTCCAAGCGGATCGGAGCCAGTACGCAGGAACAGCAGGCCCGGGTGGCCCGGGCGGGCGCCAAGGTCGCCGACCTCATCATCGGGCTGCGCCCGCTCCACGGCTTCGGCGGCAACCACGCCGCGTTCGGCTCCTACCGCAGGGTCAGCACGGACGCGAAACGCCAGGCGATCACCGTCGCCCGGGTGAACGGCGTCTACGCCGGCACTGCGCTCGCCCTCAACGCGGTCCTCGCCGCGGCCGTCTCGCTGACGGCGGGCTGGCTGGCCTTCGAGGGCCGGATCACCATCGGGGAACTCGTCATGGCCGTGGGCCTCGCGCAGTTCATCATGGAACCGCTGAAGATGTTCTCCGAGATGCCCAAGTACGTGATGATCGCCCGTGCCTCGGCCGAGCGCATGGCTCTGGTGCTGACCGCGCCACCCGTGACGACACCGGGTCCCGAGCGCCCGGAACCCGGCGGAGACCTGGAGGTCGACGGCCTGCGCCACGGAACCCTCCGGGGGGTCGATTTCACCGTCTCGGCGGGAGAGTTCGTGGCGATCGCGGCATACCAGCCGCGCGCGGCGGCCGACCTGGCCGCCGTCCTCTCGGTGAACGTCGCCCCCCACGCGTACGGGGGAGTGGTGCGGGTCGGCGGCCGGAAGATCGCTGACCTGTCGATCAAGGCGGTCCGCGAGCACCTGCTGGTGAATCCCTACGACGGGGAGATCTTCGCCGGCACGCTCCGGACGAACATCGACCCGTCGGGCACCGGCCGGACGATCGAGGCGGCCGTCGAAGCCTCCATGCTCACCGATGTCGTCGCCCTCCACCGCGAGGGGCTCGACTACGCGATCCGCGACCGGGGCGCGAACCTCTCCGGGGGCCAGCGGCAACGGCTGGCCCTGGCACGCGCGTTGGCCGCCGACACCGACGTGCTGGTCCTGCACGATCCTACGACGGCCGTCGACGCGGTGACGGAACAGCTCATCGCGCGCAACGTCGCGAAGCTGCGCAAGGGCCGGACCACGCTCGTGCTCACCAGCAGTCCGGCGCTCCTGGACGCCGCGGACCGGGTGCTCGTCCTCGACGAGGGCGTCATCACCGCGCAGGACACCCACCGCGGTCTCCTCGCCGGCGACGAGGCCTACTGCCGGGCCGTGGCCAGGTGAACCACCGGGCGGCGCTTCCCGGGGTGCGCCCGCGCGCGCTCCGGGAACCTCTCAGCCGAGGGCCCAGGCGACGTCCCTGAGCAGGGCGTGCCGCCAGCCCGCCCGGTCGTGCCCGGACGCCGAACGCGACACCCGGACCGTCGCGCCGGCCCGCTCGGTCAGCTTCTCGGTCAGCTCGCAGTGCGGCAGCATCGTGTGCTCGTGCTCGCCCACGTCGAACGCGCACCGCAGCCCCGACAGGTCGGCGCCCCGGCGCAGTCGCTCGGCGACGGCTCCGCCGAGGGCCCCGCCCAGCGGATCCGGCAACGCCTCCGCGCCGGGGGCCCACCAGAAGGACCCCGACTGACAGGCGACCCGCGAGACCAGCTCCGGGAACTCCAGAGCCGCGTACAGCGCGCTCAGACCGCCCAGGCTCTGCCCCGCGACCACCAGCCGGTCCAGGCGGGCCGGCACGCCGGACTCGGCGACCAGCGGCAGCAGTTCGTCCCGGACCGCCTCCCACAGCTCCGGGCGGCAGGCGAACTCGGCCTCGCGGTCCTTGGCCGGCAGGAACACGAGGGTCACCGGAGGCACGTCACCCGCGGCGACGGCCGCGTCGAACGCGGTCACGGCCGGGTGCAGATACAGCCAGTCGTCCCCGTCGAGCAGCAGCACCACCGGACCGCCTCCGCCCGCCGGGTGGACGCGCACGGTCCGCCGTCCGCCGAGCCGGTCGCTGCTCCAGCGGATCCGGGTGCGGGGGAGGGGGAGCACGTCGTCCACGCCGAGAGAGGGCCAGTGCGGCTGGGCGGGGGCGTCCGGGGTCGCGGCGACGGAACGGTCCACCCCGGCGCCGACCGGGTTGAACGGGTCGGCGTGGGCCGCGTCCCCGACGAGGACGCGGTAGGTCACCCGCAGCCGCGCGGGCATCCGAACTTCGGCGTACCAGCAATCCGTACCGCCCCAGCGGCGCAACGGAACGGGCGGCGACCAGCTCTCGAAGTCGAGCACGGACCCGTCGCCTCGCGCCGTCTCGGAACCACGCCACAGGAAGAGGGTCCGCCACCCGCCGTCGGCGGGGATCGACGCGGGCGTACGAGCCGCCGCCCAGAACGCGTCGCTGCCCGGGCGGCCCGGGAGACCGAAGGCGGCGAACGGATTCTCGTCGATCACCGGACGCATGTGCGTCTCCTTGTGAGAGCGGAAGAGGCGAGGCTGGGCTCCCCCTGGATGAGGTGAGCCTAACCCAGCGTCTCCGAAGGGGCGTTGGCGATCCGCTCCCGGGAGGCCGTCGGTCAGCCGGAGGAGGCCGCGCGCACCATCCGAAGCTGCCCGATCTCCGCGACGTTCTTCATCAGCTCGGCGTTCACCCACGCGGCCATGTGCGCCATGGTGTGGTCCGGACCCTGCTCCCAGGGAGACGGAGCGGCGGCGTCGAGAGCCGCGTCGTCAAGGCCGTCCAGCACGCCAAGCCACGCCTCCCGGAGCTCACGCAGCCAGCCGATCGCCCCCTCGGCGTCGCCCGGCCACGCGACGTCCTCGCGGTCCCGGGGCTCGCGGCCCAGGGAGTGCTCGATCGTCGTGCTCCACCACCAGCCGATGTGCCAGCTGAGCCAGCCGATCGTCGGCACCGGAACGGGGTCGGGCTCCGTCTCCGCCCAGTCCGGCGTCCACCGGCCGTCGGCCCGCAGGCGCACCGTCCAGCACAAGGGCGTCGGCTGCCAGAGGAAGTCCTCGGTGTCGAGCCGCTCCAAGTGGTACTCGAACAGCGACCAGGTCAGATCGAACTGGCGGCGCAGAAGGTCACATCGCGAAGCGTTCACCGGGCGACCCTGACACACCCGTACGCCCCCGGCAACGCGCTTTCCCCGCCGTCCGGGACGGCCGGCGGGCCCGGGCTACGAGACCGGCTTCTAGTACGCGGCGAGCCGTTCCATCAGGGCGGCGCCGCGCGCGAGCGTCTCCTGCTCGTCCTCGTCGAGTTCGAGGTCGATGGCCCGGGCGAGCCAGTCGGCACGGCGGTCGCGCTCCGCCTCCAGCGCCGCCCGCCCCACCTCGGAGAGGTCGACGAGGGACTTGCGGCCGTCCGTCGGGTGCGCCCGGCGGACCACGAGGCCCTGGTCCATGAGGAGCCCGACCGCGCGGGCCATCGACTGGGGGCGCACGCGCTGGTCCGCCGCGAGGTCGCTGGTGGTCATGGCCCCGTCCCGGTCGAGGACGCCCAGAACGGCGACCTGACCGTGCGGGATCCGGTCCTCCTGCTTCACGCGCCGCGCGAGTTTGCCCATGGCGACGCGCAGATCGGCGGCGACGGTGGCGGGTTCCGGGGTGGGCATAGGGCACTTTAACCCGTGATCGGCAGCGGGTCCGCGGGGATGGCCCGCGGAGCGCGACTGAGCAGCGTAACTGGGCAGCACAACTGAACAGCAATGCTAAGCAGCCATTCTGAACAGCACAGGTGAACAGCTTTGCTGTAGAGTTGCGTCGTCGCGGCTCGCGCCGGCGTTGTCGCAAGAGTGCCGCGACGTGTGACTTCGGAAGGACCTCGCATGGCCCCCAAGGCAGTTGAGCCCACCGTCATCCAGTCCGTCACCGCTCGCCGGATCATCGACAGCCGAGGCAACCCCACCGTCGAGGCCGACGTCCGCCTCGCCGACGGCTCCCTCGGCCGCGCCGCGGTCCCCTCCGGCGCGTCCACCGGCGCGCGGGAGGCCCTGGAACTGCGCGACGGCGACGCCGGGCGGTGGCACGGCAAGGGCGTCGACCGTGCGGTCGCCCACGTCAACGACGAGATCGCCGCCGCGGCCGTGGGCCGCGACGCGGACGACCAGGCCGGCCTGGACGCCGCGCTCGTCGCGCTCGACGGGACGCCCGGCAAGTCCCGGCTCGGTGCGAACGCGATCCTCGGGGTCTCCCTCGCCGCCGCGAAAGCCGCCGCGGCGGCCCACCGCCAGCCGCTCTACCGCTATCTCGGTGGCGCCGACGCCCGCCTTCTCCCGCTGCCGATGATGAACATCATCAACGGCGGCGCGCACGCGGACAATCCGCTGGACTTCCAGGAGTTCATGATCGCGCCGGTGGGCGCGAAGACCTTCGCGGAAGCCGTCCGCATGGGCTCCGAGATCTTCCACACCCTGCGACGTGACCTGCTCGCCGCCGGACACGCCACCGGCGTCGGCGACGAAGGAGGCTTCGCGCCCGCGCTGCGCACGGCCGAGGAGGCGCTCGACTTCGTCATGAGCGCCGTCGAACGCACTGGGTACCGTCCCGGCGAGGACATCGGCCTCATCATGGACCCGGCCTCGTCGGAGTTCTTCCGCGACGGTTCGTACGTGTACGCGGGCGAGGGCGTGCGCCGCACGCCCTCCGAACAGGTCGACTACCTGGTCAGGCTGATCGACTCCTACCCGATCGTCTCCATCGAGGACCCGATGGCCGAGGACGACATGGACGGCTGGCGCGAGCTGACCACCCGCGTCGGCGACCGCTGCCAGCTCACCGGCGACGACGTGTTCTGCACGGACGAGGCGCAGGTGCGCGAGGGGATCCGCACAGGCGTCGGCAACTCGGTTTTGGTGAAGGTCAACCAGATCGGGACCCTGACCGAAGCCCTCGCCACGGTCGCCACCGCGCGTCGTGCGGGCTGGAGCGCCGTGATGTCCCACCGCTCCGGCGAGACGGAGGACACCACGATCGCGGACCTGGCGGTCGCGACGGGCTGCGGTCAGATCAAGACCGGCTCGCTGTCCCGCTCCGACCGCACGGCCAAGTACAACCAGCTGATCCGGATCGAGGAGGAGTTGGGCGAGTCGGCGCAGTACGCGGGCGGGGCGCTGCTGTCCCGCTCCCGTTAACCGGGCGGGGGCCCCGGCACCGGCCCCTTGCGCGCGGAACGGGCGTCCCCGGCGGACCGTTGTGTCCGCCGGGGCGCTTCGGCGGGCAGTCGCTCAGGCGCCCCCGCGCGGCGCGTACAGGATCCACAGCGGCCCTTCGGCGAGATCGACGCGCTGTCCGTCGGGGGTGGTGTACACCGTGTCCGCGTCGGCCGCGCTCCGTGCCCACCGGGCCTCGTACGCCCGGCCGTCCCGCAGGACGACCGCGCTCCCCGAACCCATGGTCTCGGTGAACGGGCTGGTGTTCCCGGACCGGTCGCGGAAGTCCGACGGCCTGACGGTCACGTCCTGGACGACGACCGTGCCGGCCCGAGCCGTCCGCCCTCGGCGGTGCGGGCGGGGGAGCCGTCCAGGGAGACGAGCCACCGCTCGCGTTCGGCGGACCAGGTGAAGGTCACGGACGCGGACGGATAGCGAACCGTGCGGCGGTCCTCCGGCTCCCCGCCGGGAGGCGGCGCGCCGACCTCGAGCCCCAGCTCCTCGACGGCGTTCACACCGGAGGCCTCGAACGGGATCCGCTCCGGCCGCAGATAGAGATTGTGCGGCGCGGGCCGGTCCGGGCCCCGGAAGTACGCTCCCGGGGCCTTCGAGGGCGGCACGGGGTCCAGCGGCGCACGGTCGATGACCGGCAGCAGCCTGCTCTGGGCGCCCGAGAAGGCCAGCGTCGGCCGGTCGAACTGTCGCAGCAGCTCCAGATCGGTCTCCCGCGCACTGCGCACCGGCCCGATGACCGGCGGCAGAGCGGAGGAGTACACGGCGAGGACCCGACTCAGGCCGGCCTCCACCTGCTCGACGTAGACGATGTCGGCCCGCTCCAGACCGGTGTGGGGACGTGCGGGCGCCACATTGTCGATCTTTACGGCGAGTACGTCGGCCCGGCCCGTGCCGGAAGGAGAGCTGCTGCGGGGCGAGGGCGACGAACCGTCGCCGCCCGTGCACGCGGCCGCGACGAGCAGCACGAGTGCGGTGAACAGCACTGCGGCCGAGGTCCTGATTCCGGCTGCGGACATGGCGACCGCCCTTCCGGGGCGTCGGCCGGCGGCGTCGGCGCAACGCCGTCGTGTCGCGGCCCCTCACCCATCATCACGCATCGGGCGCGTGCATGGTTGCGCGACCGCCGTTCCCGACCGGAATGGGCCCGAACGGCCCCGAACGGCGGCGCGGCGCACAGGCCCGCCCGCACGGTCGGCCGACGTGGCCGGAACTGCTCTGCGCCGCGCCTCCGATTCCGCTTCCGTGGGGGCGGATCGCTCTCTACGGTTGCACCAGCGACGGGTCGCGCACCCGTACCGGCACGACAGGCGAGGCGGAGGGGGTTCGGTGGAAGCCGAGTTGACGGCACTGGCGGCATCGGGGGCGACGGCCTTCGTGGGCCTGATGGTGACGGAGGCCTGGACGCAGGCGCGCGGGCGGGTGGCCCGGTTCCTGGCGCGGGGCGAGGACGTCGAGGTGATCGACGCGGAACTGGAGGAATCCCGTGAGGAGCTGATCGCGGCACGCCGGAACGGCGACGAGGACGGTGCCGCGGACGTCGCCGCCGAGTGGCGGATCAGGCTCCGTCGGGCCCTGCGCGACAACCCCGGGGCCGCGGCGGAGCTACGGGACCTGCTCGACGAGCTGGCGCCCCGGCAGTCCGCCGGAACCACCGTGTCGATCAACCACAACACCATCAACGACGGCACCTACAACGGAACCGTGATCATGGCCCATTCGATCCACGACGGCGTGCGCACGGCGCCCCGCCAGGAACCGGACGCCAGGTAACGGCACCGGGTCACGCTCGGTGAGCTCCTCCCGGCACACCGGACACCGTTCCCAGGCGTCCCACTGGAAGGACGCGCCCGAGAACGTCCGGTCCTTCAGCCGGATCGCGAGGAGGGTCTGGTCCAGACCTCTTGACCGAAGGTCTGGACCATTCTACGGTTTGGCAGGGTCACGACACAGGGCGGGGCGGGGCGAACCTTTCGCCCCGTCGGCGGCGGACCCGGGCTGGAAGGGACGTACGGATCATGGGGCGTACCTCACGACTGCTGGGCCTCGGCCTGGCAGCGGCACTCGTCGTACCGATGCTGGTCGGAGCCGCGCCGCCGAGGGCCGCGGAGACGAACAGCGCGGCCGCCGAGACCTGCGCGGTCAAGTCGAAGCCCACGGGCAAGGTGCTCCAGGGGTACTGGGAGAACTGGGACGGGGCGGCCAACGGCGTGCACCCGCCGCTCGGCTGGATCCCCATCACCGACTCCCGCATCACCCAGCACGGCTACAACGTCATCAACGCGGCCTTCCCCGTCATCCGCTCCGACGGCACCGTCCTCTGGGAGGACGGCATGGACAACACCGTCAAGGTCGCCACCCCCGCCGAGATGTGTCAGGCCAAGGCCTCCGGCCTCACCACCCTCATGTCGATCGGCGGAGCCGCGGCAGGGATCGACCTCAGCTCCAGCAAGGTGGCCGACCGGTTCGTCCAGACGATCGTCCCGATCCTGAAGAAGTACAACTTCGACGGCATCGACATCGACATCGAGACCGGCCTCGTCGGCAGCGGCAACATCAACCAGCTGTCCGCGTCGCAGTCCAACCTCATCCGCATCATCGACGGCGTCCTCGCCGCGATGCCGCCGAACTTCGGTCTCACCATGGCCCCCGAGACGGCGTACGTCACCGGCGGCAGCGTCGCCTACGGCTCGATCTGGGGCTCGTACCTGCCCATCATCAAGAAGTACGCCGACAACGGCCGCCTGTGGTGGCTGAACATGCAGTACTACAACGGCAGCATGTACGGCTGCTCCGGCGATTCCTACTCCGCCGGCACCGTCGCGGGCTTCACCGCCCAGACCGACTGCCTCAACAAGGGGCTGGTCATCCAGGGCACCACCATCAAGGTGCCCTACGACAAGCAGGTCCCCGGCCTGCCCGCTCAGCCCGGCGCCGGCGGCGGCCACATGTCCACCGGGCTCGTCTCGCAGGCCTGGAACCACTACAACGGCTCCCTCAAGGGGCTGATGACCTGGTCCCTGAACTGGGACGGTTCCAGGGGCTGGACCTTCGGAGACAACGTGAGGTCGCTCCAGGGCCGTTGAGCCCCCACCCGTACGTCGTCGCGCCCCCGGCCCGCTCCGGACCGGGGGCGCGACGCCGCTCCGGCCGGGGAGCGACACGAGGAAGGCGTGAACCGGTCGCGCACCGGGGCGGCCGGGAGAGCAGAATCGGGTACGGACCGGGGTGATCGTTTCCCCGGTGCGCCGGGCCCGTCTCCCCACGGGCCGGCCGACGACGAAGACGTACGAGGAGCCCCGATGGTGCACGAACGGGCCGGTCACCCGGCGCAGTCCGCAGACCTGGTCGACGTGGCACGGCTGGTGACGGCCTATTACGCCCTCCACCCCGATCCCGCAGAGCCCGCCCAGCGGGTGGCCTTCGGGACCTCCGGCCACCGCGGCTCGGCGTTCGCCGCCGCGTTCAACGAGGACCACATCGCCGCGACCACCCAGGCGATCTGCGACTACCGCGCCCGCCAGGGCACCGACGGCCCCCTGTTCCTCGGCGCGGACACCCACGCGCTGTCCGAACCCGCCCGGGTCACCGCCGTGGAGGTGCTCGCCGCCAACGGGGTGACCGTCCTCATCGACAGCGAGGACGGCTACACCCCGACCCCCGCCGTCTCGCACGCCATCCTCACGCACAACCACGGCCGCACCGAGCACCTGGCCGACGGCATCGTGGTCACCCCCTCGCACAACCCGCCCGCCGACGGCGGCTTCAAGTACAACCCGCCGAACGGGGGGCCTGCCGCCTCCGACGCCACCTCCTGGATCCAGGACCGGGCCAACGCCCTGATCGAGGCGGGACTCGGGGTGGTCCGCCGGATGCCGTACGCCCAGGCCCTGGCCGCCGACACCACCCACCGGTACGACTTCCTGACCGCGTACGTCGACGACCTGCCCTCCGCCCTCGACCTGGACGCCGTACGGGACGCGGGCATCCGCATCGGCGCGGACCCCCTCGGCGGCGCGTCCGTCGCCTACTGGGGGCGGATCGCGGAACGCCACCGGATCGACCTCACCGTCGTCAACCCGCTCGCCGACCCCACCTGGCGGTTCATGACGCTTGACTGGGACGGCAGGATCCGCATGGACTGCTCGTCCCCGCACGCCATGGCCTCGCTGATCGCCCAGCGTGACGCGTACACCATCGCCACCGGGAACGACGCCGACGCCGACCGGCACGGCATCGTCACCCCCGACGGCGGCCTGATGAACCCCAACCACTACCTGGCCGTCGCCATCGACTACCTCTACACCCACCGCGACGGCTGGGCCGCCGGGACCGGCATCGGCAAGACCCTGGTCTCCTCGTCCATGATCGACCGGGTCGCCCACGACCTCGGCCGCACCCTGGTGGAGGTCCCGGTCGGCTTCAAGTGGTTCGTCGACGGCCTCTACGACGGCAGCCTCGGCTTCGGCGGCGAGGAGTCCGCCGGGGCTTCCTTCCTGCGCCGCGACGGCCGGGTCTGGACCACGGACAAGGACGGCATCCTGCTGGCCCTCCTCGCCTCCGAGATCACCGCCGTCACCGGCTCCACCCCCTCCGAGCACTACGCGCGGCTCACCGACCGCTTCGGCGACCCGGCGTACGCCCGCGTCGACGCACCCGCCACCCGCGAGGAGAAGGCCGTCCTGGCCCGGCTCTCCCCGCAGCAGGTCAAGGCCGACACCCTGGCCGGAGAACCCGTCACCGCGGTGCTCACCGAGGCACCCGGCAACGGAGCGCCGATCGGCGGCCTGAAGGTCTGCACGGACAGCGCCTGGTTCGCCGCCCGCCCCTCGGGCACCGAGGACGTCTACAAGGTGTACGCGGAGAGCTTCCAGGGCCCCGGCCACCTCGCCCAGGTCCAGGAGGAGGCCCGGGCGCTGGTCTCCGAGGCGCTGGGCGAGGCCTGATCCCTTCGTTCGGAATCCGCACGCCGGCCGGTGCCGGGCGCGCTCAGGCGCCCGGCACCGTCGGCTGCACCTGCCGCAGGAAGGCCGCGTTGTCCGGGGTGCGCCGGACCCTGTCGAGCAGCACCTGAAGGGCGCCCTGGCCGTCCCGCGTGCTCAGGGCGCGGCGCAGGGCCCTCACGGCAGCCAACTCGCCCTGACCGAAGAGAAGTTCCTCACGGCGGGTGCCGGAGCGGGTGACGTCGACCGCCGGGAAGATCCGCGCTTCGGCGGCGGCGCGGTCCAGGCGCAGCTCCATGTTGCCGGTGCCCTTCAGCTCCTCGAAGAAGAAGTCGTCGGCCCGTGAACCCGTCTCCACGAGGGCCGTCGCCAGGATGGTCAGCGAACCGCCCTCCTCGGCACAACGGGCCGCGCCGAACAGTTTCTTGGGGCCGGTCAGGGCCGCCGCGTCGACGCCACCGCTGAGGGTCCGACCGCCCGCGCGGGCCGCGTTGTTGTGGGCCCGGCACAGTCGGGTGAGGGAGTCGAGCAGGATCACCACGTCCCGGCCCTGCTCGACGAGGCGCCGACCGCGCTCGACGGCGAGTTCGGCCAGGGCGATGTGCTCCCGCGCGGGCCGGTCGAAGGTCGACGCGTACACCTCGCCGCGTACGGAGCGGCGCATGTCCGTGACCTCCTCGGGCCGCTCGTCCAGCAGCACCACCATCAGGTGCGCCTCCGGGTGATTGGTGGCGACGGCGGCGGCCATCTGCTGCAACAGCACCGTTTTCCCCGTCCGGGGCGGTGCGACGACGAGGCCGCGCTGGCCCTTGCCGACGGGGGAGACGAGATCGACGATGCGCGGTGCGGGCCCGCCGTGCGGCGTTTCCAGGCGCAGCCGCTCACGGGGGTGGACCGGCGTCAGGTCGCGGAAGCGGGCCCGACCTTGCAGGTCCTCTGGGGCGAGCCCGTTCACACGGTCCACCGAGGACAGGACACGGGGCCGGTCGCAGCCGCCCTCGACGGCGTCGCCCTTGCGCAGTCCGAGGCGGCGGATCAGGGCGGACGACACCTGAATGTCGTCGGGGGAGGGGTGGCCGCCGTGGACACGGAGCATGCCGTGGCCGTCGTCGGCGGTGTCGAGGAGGCCGACGACCCGGACGGGGCGCTGCTTCCCGGTCACGGGGCGTTCGAGTGTGGTGGTCATGGGAGGGGGTCCTTTCGCGGACAGGCGAATGAGGGGACCGGCGTACGGAGGGGCGGCAGGAATCACGCCACGCACCGGGGGACGGAAGCCCCGGGCCGGAGAGACAGCGAAAACGCTGGGAAGAAGCTGGATCGCCGGTCGGAAAGGACGGGCGCGACAGCGATGGAGAGGAATCAGCACCGGTGCCCGATGAGACGGGGCAAACACATGTGCTCACCGCACTGTACCACTGTGCGTCGGGAGCGTGACGGAACATCCGTCGGTACACCGTCGGCACATCGGCCGGATCGTCCGTCGGTACACCGTCGGTACATCGGCCGGATCGTCCGTCGGATGGACGCGCGTCGTGCGGGAGCCCGGCACGCGTCGAGGGCGGTGGGAACTCCGACGTTCGGGTTCCCACCACCCTCGGTGGCGGCGGCAGGGCCGCAGCGTCAGACGGCCGTGGACGAGGTCGACCTGACGGTGCCCTCCGGGCGGGTCAGGGCGATCGTCGGCCCCGACGGCTGTGGCAAATCAACCCTCCTGCGCTCCATGGCCCGGCTCCACGAGCCACGCTCGGGCCGGGTGTTCGTCGGCGACGCCGACGTCTGGCAGCTGCGCCGGGGCGAGAGCCGTGGGGGCGGACGGCTTCTCGGGGGCGGCCGGTGTGCGGTAGGCGCGAAGGGGCTTGTTGGTCGCGTACACGACCGCGATCGCGAGGACGGCGGACAGCCCTCCGGAGATCAGCGAGAAGGAGGCCGAGGTGGCCGACGCCACCAGACCGCCGCGGAAGTTGCCGAGTTCGGGGCCCGCGACGCCGATGACGTGCTCCACCGAGGAGACCCGCCCCCGGTAGGCGTCCGGGGTCTCCAACTGGACCAGCGCACTGCGGGTGACGACGGAGACGGTGTCGGCGGCCCCCGCCACCGCCAGGCAGCCGAGCGCCGGCCACAGAGGCCCCGCCAGACCGAAACAGGCCAGCGCCAGCCCCCAGATCCCTGCCGCGTACAGCTGCACGAGACCGGCGCGGCGCCGACGCGTCACCGTGCCGGAGAGCAGGCCGGCCGTGATCCCTCCGACCGCGACGGCGGAGAGGAACAGGCCGAGGGTCCGGGGGTCTCCGCCGAAGCGGATCTCGTTGACCAGGGGGAAGAGCGCGATGGGCATGGCCAGCAGCGTCGCGGACAGGTCGGTGGCCATCGAGCCCCACAGCGTCGGGCGGCGCAGCACGGTCAGCAGGCCGCCACGCTCGGTCCGGGGCGCGCCGTCTGACGCGTCGGTGCCTTCGGGGCGCATGGCGGGGAGGCGGACCACCGCGAGCAACGCGACCGTCATGGCCACCGCCTGGGCCGCGTACGCGGCGGAGAAGCCCCAGCCGGCGATGATCAGCCCCGCCAGCGCGGGGCCGGTCAGCATCGCCGTCTGGAAGGAGACGTTGGTCAACGCGAGCCCGGCCGCCACCTGGTCGCTCGGCAGGAGCCGGACCGGGAAGGTGCGCCGGGCGGGTGCTCCGAGAGCGCCGCAACTCGTTCCCACGGCGACCAGGGCGAGCAGCAGCAGCACGCTGCGGTTGTCCGCCAGGGCCTGGGCGCAGAGCCCCGCGGCGGCCAGTACCTGTCCCGCGGTGGCGGCGCGTACCACCGTACGGCGGTCGCAGGCGTCGGCGAGGGACCCGCCGACCAGGCCGAACAGCACCATCGGCAGACCGGTGGCGAGCCCGATGGCACCCGTGCCCACCGGGCTGCCCGTCAACTCCCAGACCTGGGCCAGCACCGCCACGTTGGCTGTCTGGCCGCCGAGTTGAGAGGCGGAGGTGCCGATCCACAGGTCGCGGAACGGCTGATTTCCCCGGAGCGGTCGGGTGTCGAGGAACGGGCCGCCGACACGCCGTTTCAACGGGGTGGCTCGGTCAGGTGGTGGAGGATCCGCTGCCGCATCGACCTGCGCTCCAAGGCCTGCCGCACCTCCTCGACGACGGCGGTCATCGCGTACGGGACCTCGCCGTCCAGCTCGGCGACCGTGCTGTGGGTGGCACGCCACTCCGCCTCCAGGAACGGCACCAGCGACCGGCCGCGGTCGGTGAGGTCGATGCGCCGGGTGCGGGCGTCGGGCCCGGGCTCGGAGGTGACGAGCCCCGCGTCGCGCATGGCGGCGACGGTCTGGCTGATCGCGGAGTGCGAGCGCCCCAGGGACTTCGCGAGCTCGCGGATGGTCAACGGTCCGGTGTGCGCGAGCCGGATCAGCGGATAGACGAATCGGGGCCGTACGCCCTCGATGCCCCGCTCGACGTAGACCTGCTCGATCTCGGCATCCATGGCCGCCAGAAGTTCGTGGAGAGAGTGCCAGGGGTCGGGGCGCGCGGTGGGATCGGAAGGTGTCACAGCGCTAATATAACAGCGCTGCGACAATATTCGCGCTCTCCTGTCCAGCGGCCGGGAGCGATCGCGCCCGGGTCGTCACGGTCGCGTCCCCACCCGCCCCGGCGGGCGACGGCGACGCCTTCAGCCGGACTCTCCCGCGCCGCCCTCGCGGTGCGCTCCTGTCTCACGGAACTCGCCCCCGCGGAACACCGCGAGGATCTCCTCGGCGGCCAGCGTCGCCGTCAACGCGCCCTCCCGGACCCGCTGTTCCAGCTCCGGCGCGAGCTTCCGCACCGCCGGGTGGCTGTGCAGACCGTCCAGCAGCGCGTCGCGGACCATCGTCCACGTCCAGTCCACCTGTTGGTCGCGGCGCTTGGCCGCCAGCCGGCCGCTCGTCTCCAGGAGGGTCCGGTGCTGCTCCAGCCGCTCCCACAGGGTGTCGAGACCGCTCGACTCACGGGCGCTGCACGTGAGCACCGGAGGTGTCCAGGCCGCGTCCACCGGATGCATCAGCCTCAGCGCGCCCGCCAGTTCGCGCGCGGCCGAGCGGGCGTCACGCTCGTGCGGGCCGTCGGCCTTGTTGACCGCGATGGCGTCCGCCAGCTCCAGGACGCCCTTCTTGATGCCCTGCAACTGGTCGCCGGTACGGGCCAGCGTCAACAGCAGGAAGGTGTCGACCATGTTGGCCACCGCCGTCTCCGACTGTCCGACGCCCACCGTCTCCACCAGCACCACGTCGTAACCCGCCGCCTCCATCACCACGATGGACTCCCGGGTCGCCTTGGCCACCCCGCCCAGCGTGCCCGCCGTGGGGGAGGGGCGGACGAAGGCGGCCGGATCCACCGCGAGGCGTTCCATCCGGGTCTTGTCGCCCATGATGGAGCCGCCCGTACGGCTGGAGGACGGGTCGACCGCCAGGACCGCCACCCGGTGCCCGAGCCCCGTGAGCATCGTGCCGAGCGCGTCGATGAACGTGGACTTGCCCACGCCCGGCACCCCGCTGATCCCGATCCGCCGGGCCGCCCCCGCGTGCGGCAGCAGCCGGCTCAGCAACTGCTGGGCCAGCACCCGGTGTTCGGCCCGTGTCGACTCGACGAGCGTGATGGCGCGCGCCACGAACGCCCGCTTACCGTCGAGGACTCCCCGCACATAACCGTCGATGTCGATCTTCGCAGCCATCCGGTCAGCGGCTCACAGCTCGTGGCCGAGCGCGGCGCCGAGCCGCGTGACCAGGTCGTGGGCCGCGTCCGGGATCACCGTCCCCGGCGGGAAGACGGAGGCGGCGCCCGCCTCGTGCAGCGCCTCGATGTCCTGCGGCGGAATCACCCCGCCCACCACGATCATGATGTCCTCACGGCCCTCGGCGGCCAGCTCCTCGCGCAGCGCGGGCACGAGCGTGAGGTGCCCGGCCGCCAGCGAGGAGACGCCCACGATGTGCACGTCGGCCTCGACGGCCTGCCGCGCCACCTCGCCCGGCGTCTGGAACAGCGGGCCGACGTCCACGTCGAAGCCCAGGTCGGCGAAGGCCGTGGCGATCACCTTCTGGCCCCGGTCGTGCCCGTCCTGCCCCATCTTGGCGACGAGGATGCGCGGACGGCGGCCCTCGGCCTCCTCGAAGGCCTCGACCAGTGCGCGGGTGCGGTCCACCGAAGGGGACTCTCCTGCCTCTTTGCGGTACACACCGGAGATCGTACGGATCTGCCCGGCGTGCCGTCCGTACACCTTCTCCAGCGCGTCCGAGATCTCCCCGACCGTGGCCATGGCCCGCGCCGCGTCGACCGCCAGCGCCAGCAGATTGCCCTCCAGGCCCGGGCCCGGGTCACGCTCGGCGGCAGTTGTCAGCGCGCGCAGCGCCTCCTGGCACGCCGCCTCGTCGCGCTCCTCGCGCAGTCGGCGCAGCTTCTCGATCTGCTGGGTGCGCACCGAGGAGTTGTCGACCTTGAGGACGTCGATCTTCTCGTCGGTCTCCACCCGGTACTTGTTCACCCCGATCACCGGCTGTCGCCCGGAGTCGATCCGCGCCTGCGTGCGCGCGGCGGCCTCCTCCACCCGGAGCTTGGGGATGCCCGAGTCGATGGCCTTCGCCATGCCGCCGGCCGCCTCGACCTCCTCGATGTGGCTCCAGGCCCGGTCCGCCAGGTCCCGCGTCAGCTTCTCCACGTACGCGCTGCCGCCCCACGGGTCGATGACCCGGCAGGTGCCGGACTCCTGCTGGAGCAGGAGCTGCGTGTTGCGGGCGATGCGGGCGGAGAAGTCGGTGGGCAGCGCCAACGCCTCGTCCAGCGCGTTGGTGTGCAGCGACTGGGTGTGCCCCTGCGTCGCGGCCATCGCCTCCACGCACGTACGCGTCACATTGTTGAACACGTCCTGCGCGGTCAGCGACCAGCCGGACGTCTGCGAATGGGTGCGCAGGGAGAGGGACTTGGGGTTCTTCGGGTCGAACTGCCGCACCAGACGCGCCCACAGGAGCCGGGCCGCCCGCAGCTTCGCGACCTCCATGAAGAAGTTCATGCCGATCGCCCAGAAGAACGACAGCCGCGGCGCGAACGCGTCGACGTCCAGCCCGGCCTCACGTCCGGCCCGCAGATACTCCACCCCGTCGGCCAGCGTGTACGCCAGCTCCAGATCGGCGGTCGCCCCGGCCTCCTGGATGTGATAGCCGGAGATCGAGATGGAGTTGTAGCGCGGCATCTTCCGTGAGGTGAACGCGAAGATGTCGGAGATGATCCGCATCGAGGGCGACGGCGGATAGATGTAGGTGTTGCGGACCATGAACTCCTTCAGAATGTCGTTCTGAATGGTCCCGGCCAGCTTCTCGGGCGGCACGCCCTGTTCCTCGGCGGCCACGATGTACAGCGCCAGCACGGGGAGCACCGCGCCGTTCATCGTCATCGACACCGACATCCGGTCCAGCGGAATGCCGTCGAACAACTGGCGCATGTCGTAGATCGAGTCGATCGCCACCCCGGCCATGCCGACGTCGCCGGTGACCCGCGGGTGGTCGCTGTCGTAGCCCCGGTGGGTGGGCAGATCGAAGGCGACCGACAGGCCCTTCTGGCCGGCCGCGAGGTTGCGCCGGTAGAAGGCGTTGGACTCCTCGGCGGTGGAGAAACCGGCGTACTGACGGATCGTCCAGGGCTGGTTGACGTACATCGTCGGGTAGGGCCCGCGCAGATACGGGGCGATGCCCGGATACGAGTGCAGCGCGTCCAGGCCCTCCAGGTCCTCACCGGTGTAGAGCGGCTTGACCGTGATGCCCTCGGGCGTCTCCCAGACCGGGGCCTCGGAACCGTCGGCGGCCTTCGTCACGGCCGCCCGCCACTCCTCGGCGGAACCGGCGGGCGGCGCGGCCGCCGTGAGCGGCACCTCGGAGAAGTCGGGAACGGAGGATTTCCGATCCGCGGGCGATGTCGGCATCACGCCACTCCCATGCGGTCGAGTACGGAGGTGAGAACGGCGACCGCGTCGCAGCCGGCGAAGACATGGGCGTCGACATCGGCGTACTCGCCGGGGCGCCCTGCGAGGAACACCCCTACCGCTCCCGCCGACTTCAGCGCACCGGCCACCTGCTCCGCCTGCTCGGCGTACAGCGCGTCCGACGAACACAGAACGGCGACCGTCGCCCCGGAGGCGCTCAGCGCGCCGGCGGCGGCGTCCGCGTCCACCGACACCGGATCGTGGACCGCCTCGATCCCGCCCGCCCCGAACAGGTTGACGGCGAAGGAGACCCGCGCGGTGTGCGCGGCGGTCGGGCCGAGCGCGGCGACGAACACCTTCGGGCGGCTCCCGGTCGCCGCGAGGTGGGCGTCGGAGCGGGCGCGCAGCGCCTCGAACGCCTCGTCGCGCCGGACCCGGGGCAACCCGCCCGGAGTGCACGCGTACGCGTCGGGCGCGGGCTCCCGCTCCACCGGGCGCTCGCCCGGCTGCGGGAACTCGCTCACCCCGGTGATCGGCTCCTTGCGGCGGGCCAGCTTCGCACTGCGCGCCGCCCAGGTGGCGGCGAGCCGCTCCGCGACCGTCCCGGAGCGCAGGGCGGCGGGGAGGCCGCCCGCCCGCTCGGTCTCCTGGAAGAACGCCCAGGCGGCCGAGGCGAGTTCGTCGGTCAGCCGCTCCACGTACCAGGAGCCGCCCGCCGGGTCGATGACCCGTGCCAGGTGCGACTCCTCCATGAGGATCGTCGAGGTGTTACGGGCGATCCGCCGCGCGAACGCGTCGGGCAGGCCCAGTGCGTGGTCGAACGGCAGCACGGTCACGGAGTCCGCGCCGCCCACCCCCGCGCCCAGCGTGGCCAGCGTGGTGCGCAGCATGTTCACCCACGGATCGCGGCGCGTCATCATCACCGGCGAGCTGACGGCGTGCTGCCGCTGGGATCCGGCGCCAGGGGCTCCGGAGGCCTCGGCGACCCGCGCCCACAGCCGGCGTGCCGCACGCAGCTTGGCGATGGTCAGGAACTGGTCGGCGGTGGCCGCGTAGCGGAACTCCAGCTGCCCGCAGGCCGCTTCCACGCTCATCCCGGCACCGGTCAGGGCCCGCAGGTACGCGACGCCGGCGGCCAGGGAGAGCCCCAGCTCCTCGCCGGCCGAACCGCCGGCCCCGTGGTAGGGGAGCGCGTCCACGGTGATGGCCCGGATTCCCGGGTACTCCGCGTCGCACACCCGCGCCCAGCGCACGGCGGAGGTGAGGTCCGCCCCGGCGCCCGTCCGGGCCTCGTGGCCGAGCGGGTCGGCCCCCAGCGTGCCGCGCGCCTCGCTCTTCGCGACGCCGCGTTCCCCGTACAGCCGCAGCAGCTCCGTCGCCGCGGCGTCCAGGTCGGTGGGGGCGTCTAGGGCGATGGGCGCGAGGTCGAGGTACACGCCTTCCAGCGCCCGGGCGAGCCCGTCGACGGGGACGCCCACCGGGCCGCCCACGGTGAGCCAGAGGGAGGTGACGCCGTTCTCCAGATCGCCGAGCACGGCCTCGTTGAGCCGGACGGGGTCGGTCAGGGTATGACGTTGGCGCACGCCCCAGCCGCCTGCCGCGTTCCCCTCGGCCCTGCCGCCCCGGGTGAAGGGGGCGAAGCCGGGAAAGCCGGTGTCCGGCGACTCGTCGTGCGCGGTGTAGAGGGGGCGGGTGGTGAGCCCGTCCTCCAGTGTGGTGGACAGCGCTTCCTCGGCGGCCGAGCCCGAGACTTCCTTGCCCGACTTGCGCAGTACGCCCTCTACGAGGCTCTGCCACTGGTCATGGGAGGGGTCGGGGAACGCGGCGGCCGGAGAGAGCCCGTCAGCAGGCTGGACCGTCATGCTCAGATGCTAGGCCAGTGCGCCGAATGAGGAGCAGGGGCACAGGCTGTGACCTTGCCCTCGCGGAGATGCACTTGATCCTTTACATACGGTCGCGTAACCGGGCGGGCGGACGGACGACGGCAACACGACGGTCATCGACATCGGGATGAATCGGGTTGAAGATGCATATTATGTGCGAAGTTTCCTGATTTTATGCCATCCCTGGAATGCCGTATCCACCCCGGCGCCCCTGTGGCCGCCGGGACACGGAGAGGACGCGACCGTGGCCGTCGGACCTGTGGAGTACCTCGTCATCGCCTTCCCCGGCAGTCGTTTCACCGGGGCGGTCGCCCCCGCGCTCGCCGACGCCGTGTCGTCCGGAGCCGTACGGGCGGGCGACCTGGCCTTCGTACGCAGGGTCGAGGGCGGCGCGCTGGCCCCGGTGGAACTGCGGGAGCTTGACCCCGAGGGAGTGGTTCCCGCCGATACGGCGGAGGGCGGGGCGGCGGTCCTGGGCGCGGAGGACGTCGAAAGGCTCGACCGGGGGGTGCCCGCGGGCGATGTGGTGGCGATCGTCGTCCGGGAGGACCTGTGGACCACGCCGCTCGCCCGTGCGGCCCGCGAGGCCGGGGGCGCGTTCGTCGCGCACGAGCGACTCGGCACCGGTGATTCCGCTGATTCCGGTGACCAGGAGGTCGCGGGGGACGACATCATCACCCGGCTGGAGCGGCTCGCCGAACTGTGGAGGCGGGACGTCCTCACCGACGCGGAGTTCGTGGAGCAGAAGACGAAGCTCCTGTCGGACTGATGTCGGGCCGACGCCCCGGGGGCCGCCCGGAGTTCTCCGGTGGCGCTTTCCTCGCTGCACACGACGTTGATCCTGATATGTGGAACTCCTGGAATTCATCGGGGAAAGAGGCAGTTCATCGTGCAGACCGCCCGGACCGTTCCGGCCGCCACCGTTGTCAATCTGCGCGACCTGGGCGGTATCGCCCTGGGCCGTGACCGCCGGGTGCGGCAGGGCGTCCTGTTCCGCTCGGGTCAGCTGAGCGAGCTCGACCCTGCGAGCGACCGGGCGGTGTCCGCGCTCGGCATCCGCACCGTCGTGGACCTGCGCACCGCCGACGAACGCCAGTGGGCCCCGGACCGGCTGCCGGACCGGGCCAGGCTCTTCGTCGCCGATGTGCTGGGCGACCACCCGGGTGTGGCGCCCGCCCGGCTGCGGTCCCTGCTCGCCGACCCGGTGGAGGCGGAGCGGACGCTGGGGGGCGGCAGGGCGGAGGAACTGTTCGCCGAGACCTACCGGAAGATGGTCCTCTCGCCGGGTGCCGCGGCCGCCTACCGGGCCTTTCTGGAGACGGCCGCCGACCCCGGGGCGCGCCCGGTGCTCTTCCACTGCACGGCGGGCAAGGACCGCACCGGCTGGGCGGCAGCCGTCCTGCTGATGCTCCTGGGGGCGGCCCGCGCGACGGTGCGGTCGGACTTCCTCGCGGTCAATCCCGCCGTACGTGCTGCCTACGCCCCGTACGTGGCGAAGTTCCTGGACGGTGGCGGTGACCCCGCCGTCGCCGCGGCGATCATCGAGGTCCGCCCCCGCTATCTGGATGTGGCGCTCGACGCCATGGACGAACGCTGGGGCGGCCTCGACGGTTACGTGCGCAACGGGCTGCGCGTACCCGACGCCGCACTGGAGCGGCTGCGCGACGGCCTGGTGATCCGGGGCTGAACCGGCCGCGGTGTGCCGCCGGCGCAAGGACGGGGGCGCGGAAAGGTGGCCGGTCCGGCCGGGAGCTCCCCGGCCGGACCGGCCACCTTTCGACGTGTTGAAGCGGTTCCGGCTACAGACGCACGAGGCGTTCCGTCAGGTCGCGGTAGTGCTGGAGGGCGATCCGCAGGTCCTCGGTCTCCGCCCCGGTGGCAGGGTCGCTCCCGTCCCGCCCCGCGCGCAGGCGCCGCCCGCGCTCCTCCAGGGCGGCCCCGAGGCTCGCGACGACCTCGTCGAAGGCGGCGTCGGCCTCCCGCACCGCCCGGTGCGGGTCCTCCACGAAGCCCGTCACCGCCTGCTGGATCCGGGCGGCGTACGCCTCCCGTTCCTCGGGGGCGAACAACGGCCTGCCGGGGTGGGGGCCGCCCTCGGCATGTCCCCCGGCGGCGTCCGGTCCGGCTTGGGGGACCGGGTGGCCCGGGGTTTCGGGGACCGTGGGGCCGGGGGCGGTACGGGGGTCCGCCCCGGTACCGCCGAGCGGCTCCTCGCCCGTGACCGTCCTCGGAGCCGTCACGGGCGTGACCGGACTCCTCACGGGCGTACCCGTGTCGATGGGGCCCGCGCCCTCGGGCAGACCCGTCTTGCCGTTCGGTGTCCGCGTCATGATGTATTGCGTCCCTTCACCAGATTGCTGTTGCCGTGTTCACGCCCCGACGGACCGTCCGCGAGCAGGACCTCGAAGAGCCCGCGGGCCTCGATCAGGGCCTCACGCATCTCCTCGGTGCTCACCTCCCCGCGACGAGCGGCGTGCACCCGGCGGTAGCCGTCGACGTGCGCGGCGTGGTGGACGGAGAGCGCGTCCGTACGGTCCTCGAAGTCGTCGCCGTCCGGGAAGCCGCGCTCGCGCGACAGATCGGCCAGCAGCGCGTCGGCTTCGGTGAGCGACCGCTCCGGGGATTCCACGAACAGCTCCTGGGCGCTCGCCCAGCGGGCGGCGTACCGTGCGCGCGCCTCCTCGGTCAGCGGGCGGTGTTCGAGGTGTCCGTGCCGACTCACCCGGTCGTCGAGCTCCTGCTCGGCCGCCGCGGTGTCCCCGCCGTGCCGCGCGACCACACGGTCGTACTCCGGCCCGAAGCGGCCACGCAGCCCCCTGCCGCCGACCGGACGTCCACGGAGAAGGAAGAAGGCGGCGATGGCCGCCACGGCGACCACGGCGATGATGATGATCGCTGTCGTCATGGCTACCGCCCCCGACGTTCATCGGCCGGTACGTAGCTCTGCTGTCGCACAGTGGTCAACCCCTTTCGGTCCGAGCCCGGCGGCGACCGCCGGACGAGGTGCAGGGGTTCGTGTACCCCCGGATCCCCGTTCGAGGCAGGGCCCTGTGCCGGGAGGGCTCCGCGCACGCTCTGTGTAGGGTGAAAGCGTCGGATCGGCGGAGGGTCGGAGGGCACGCGATGACGGAGCGCAAACCACCGGGAGTCAGTTTCGAGTCCTGGGTCGACCGGCAGATCCACGAGGCGGAGCAACGCGGCGACTTCTCCGCGCTCCCGGGCTTCGGGAAGCCGATCGCCGGCCTGGAACGCCCGTACGACGAGGCCTGGTGGATCAAGCAGAAGATGCAGCGGGAAGGCGTGTCGATGCTGCCGCCCGCGCTGGCCCTGCGCAAAGAGGCGGAGGACGTACCCCGCGCGGTGGCCGCGGCCCGCACCGAGGCCGAGGTGCGGCGCATCCTGACCGAGGTGAACGAGAAGATCGAGCGGGCGATCCGGATGCCTCCCGAGGGGCCGCCGCTGCGGCTGGTCCCCTTCGACGTGGACGGCACCGTCCGCCGCTGGCGCGAGGAACGCGACCCGGCCTGAAGCCGCCACCACGGTGCCGCATACTCGCCGTATGGAATCGGGCAGGGCAGGACGGCGGCGCGGACGCGCACCGCGGCGTGCCGACGTGACGGTCCGCCGGGCCTCGGCGGGCGACGCCGGCCGGCTGACCCGGCTCGTCCGCACCTCGGGAGCCTACGAGGGCCCGTACGCCCCGATGATCGAGGGCTACCGGGTCGGGCCGGACTACATCGAGGCGCACCGGGTCTTCGTCGCCGCGGAGGACGGTACGGGCCGGATCCTCGGCTTCTACGCGCTGCTCCTCGACCCGCCGGAACTGGACCTGATGTTCGTCGCCGACTCCGCCCAGGGGCTCGGCGTCGGCCGACAGCTCGCTGCCCATCTGCGCGAGGAGGCGCGGAGCGCCGGGCTCACGGGCCTCCGGATCGTCTCCCACCCGCCCGCCGAGGGCTTCTACCGGAGCATCGGCGCCGAGCCCGTCGGCACGGTGCGGGCCGACCCGCCGGCGGTCATGTGGGACCGCCCCGAACTCCTGCTCCACGTCGGCTGAGGCGCGTCCCGCCGGGAACGACCGGAGCCCGGCCGCAGTGCGCGGGCCGGGCTCCGGGACGTGGCGCTTCAGAAGCCGATCAGCCGCCGTACGGGCGGGTGATCAACTCCATGCCATGACCGCTCGGATCGGGGAAGTACACGCCCCGTCCGCCGTCGTTGCGGTTGATCTCGCCGGGAATCCTCTGATGGGGATCGGCGAAGAAATCGATCCCCTGCGCCTGGATCTTCGCGAACGCGCTGTCGAACTCCGCCTCCGAAATGAGGAAGGCGTAGTGCTGCGGGGTGATCGAAGCGGCGGGAACCGTCGCGAAATCCAGCGTGACGCTGTTCGCGAGAACGACCGGAACGAACGGACCCCACTCTTCTCCGACCGTCAGGCCCAGCAGGTCCGCCAGGAATGCGGCGGACTCGCGGTTGTCCCGGCAATGGACGATGGTGTGGTTCAACTCGACTGACACGGTGGAATGCCTCCAACGGGCATCTCACGGGCTACCTCCACGCCTCACCCGGCCGGTGACCGACGCGCGATGCCCTGCCGTGATCATAGGCGGGCCGCGCACACCGGTCCACGGGGTTGCGCCCGTGCTCTTGGGGAACCTGTGAGATCCGGCCATCGGCACGCCGCCGTCCCTGCCGGGCCCTCAAGGAGAAAGGGATCCCACGTGACATCCACCAGAGGCCGTCAGGAGACCCAGGAGGAGCGGGCGGACCGGCAGTGGTCCGAACTGCTCCAGGAGCTGCGTGTCGCCCAGACCGGGGTGCAGATCCTTTTCGGTTTCCTGCTCGCGGTGGTCTTCCAGTCGCGGTTCGAGGAGCTGGGCGACACCGACCGGAACATCTACGTCGTCACGGTGATGCTCGGCTCGGCGACCGCGGCGGCGCTCATCGGCCCCGTGTCGTACCACCGGCTCCTCACCGGCCGCCGGATGAAGCCCGAGACGGTCATCTGGGCCTCCCGGATGACCGTGCTCGGCCTGGTGCTGCTGTTCTGCACGATGTGTTCGGTGCTCCTGCTGATCCTGCGCGTCGCCCTGCACAACCAGCTGGCCCTGTGGCTCGTGGGAGCGATGGCCCTCTGGTTCGTCGCCTGCTGGTTCGTCTTCCCGATATGGGCCCTGGCCCGGGGGCGCTCCGGCCGACGGGGTCCCGAGGACGAGGACGAGGAGAAGGGCGGGGGCGAGGACGAGAGGTCCGACCGGGGGAGCGACACCACCTGAGGCGGGTCAGGCCGGGCTGCGCACGTCGGTCACCGCGAACAGCGCGCCGTCCGGATCCCGCAGGGTGACCTCGGTGCCCCCGAAGCCGGTGCGCTCCTCGACGAGGGCGCCGCCGTGCCGCTCGGCCGCGGAGACCGTCGCCGCGAGGTCCGCCACCGGGAACTGGACCTGCCAGTGCGGGCGCACCACCGGGTCGACGTCCGCCTCCACGGCCCCGGAGCTGATCCGGGCGAGCGGATGCCCCTCGCACCGCACGATGACCTCGTCGCCCTCGTAGGCGACGTCGCAGCACCCGGGCCGCCCGCTCGCCCAGTCGAGCACCTCGCCGTAGAAGATCGCCGCGTCGAAGGCGTTACGGGTCCGCAGCCGCAGCCATGCGTGCGCGTGGTCGGCCGGGGCCGGCGGCGAGGCCGAGTCCTCGGTGCGCTCCCAGAGGCCGAAGGACGCACCCTCCCGGTCCGACGCCAGCGCCCCGCGCCCCTTGCCGAGCGTCAGGGGTCCCACCGCCACGGTCCCGCTGCGTTCGCGGACCCGGGCGGCGGCCACGTCCGCGTCCTCCACCGCGAAGTACGGCGTCCAGGCCACCGCGACCTGGTACGCCGAGGAGACGGCGAAGACGCCGGCCACCGGCACCTCGCCGCGGTAGGCCACGGAGTAGTCCGCCCCGAGCCGCCCGGGGCGGAACGACCAGCCCAGGACCTGAGCGTAGAACCGCTCGGCGGTCTCCAGGTTCCGGGTCATGAGAGTGACCCAGCACGGTGCGGCCGGCCCCGTGAGGGGTGCTGCCGAGGCCGTACGGGGATCGCTTCCGGTCATGGTCCACTGCCTTCGTCGGGGAGCGGCGCCCTGCCCTGCCGCTGCGGTCCAGCAACCAGCCTCGACCGGCCCGCCCGGTCCCGCAACGCGGGCCCGGGTCACCGTCCGGCGCGCGGCGGGGTATTCGTGATGTCGAGAAGGACCTGGTCGCTCGCCCCGGCGCAGCAAAGGACAGCACGCCGAGAATGGCCGTGCTGTCCTCGCGGGTCGGGCCGTCAGCCGCGCGGCCGCTCCTCGTCGGGCGGCAGCGGACCGTTGCCGTGGTCCTTCAGCTCGTACGGGGACAGGGCGTGGCCGTCCGCGGGGAACCGGTCGGAGGAGTGCGGGTCGTGCTGGTCGATGTGGGTGCGCTGATCCGGCTTCTCCGGCTGCTCATGGGGCTGGGGTGGCGGCGGCTCGGCGTCGTGCTTGCGCTTGGTGAGGATGAAGCCGCCGATCAGCAGGGCGACGACGGCCAGCCCCACGATGGGCAGGACGACCCCGAGGGCCCCCGCGCTCGCCGCGAGCGGGACCTCGGCCGACGCCTCGACCGCATTGACTGTATTCAGAACGTCCATGTACTGCGCATACCCCGGGAGAAGGGCGGCAGTCAGCTATTCACAGCAATTCATGTTTTATGGGTATCTCAGGGGAAACGCGTTTCAAGACCGTGGGCCAGGACCGCCCTCCTGCCCGCTCTCCGGGAGCTCAAGCCCTCTTCCGGACGCTCCCCGTGTCGCCGTCGGCCGGATGCGGGGTCAGCCTGGAGTGGACCCGACGGCCGGCACCCCCAGTGGAAGGAATCACGGTGAACAGCACCCCCCAGCAGAGCGGCGAGGATCACCCGGCGGACCGGGAGGTGGTGGTCTCGCTCAGCCGCTGTGACACGCAGGACGCGCGGACCGTGTTCGACGTGCTCGCCACCGCCTTCGCGTCCGACCACCCGATGGGCGAGACCCCCACGTCGGCCTCGGGCCCCCGCCCGACCGTCTGGGTCACCACCGTGGACGTGTCCGAACCGAGGGCGGACGCCACTCCCGCCCGCCTCACCGAACCGGTCACGGTGGACGCCCAGGGCGGCTACTGGGCCGTCGACCGGCTGCGTACGCACCTCACCGGCGCCTTCGCGGTGAGCGTCGTCGGCACGGCGGCGGGCGACCAGGAGCAGGAGGTCAGGCTGCGGCTGGAGAGCCGCTGACGACCGGTAGGAGAACACGACCGGGGTGACCCAGCCCCGCGGCGAAGCGAAAGGCGCGCGCATGGATTCCCTCGCTCTGGGGGCCGACCTCGAACCGGAACCGGTCGTCGACGAACACTCCACCGTGACTCTGCACGTCAACGGTGACCCGACGACGCTGACCGTCGACCACCGCACCACGGTCCTGGAGACGCTGCGGGAGAGCCTCGGGCTCACCGGGGCCAAGAAGGGCTGCGACCACGGCCAGTGCGGGGCCTGCACGGTCCTCGTCGACGGGCGGCGGGTCAACAGCTGCCTGCTGCTCGCCGTCGCCCAGGACGGTGCCGCGATCACCACCGTGGAGGGGCTCGCCGACGGCGAGAGCCTGCATCCGGTGCAGCGGGCGTTCGTCGAGCGGGACGCCCTCCAGTGCGGCTTCTGCACCCCGGGCCAGATCTGCTCGGCCGTGGGCATGCTCCGCGAGGCCGCGGACGGCCACCCCTCGCACGTCACCGAACCGGACACCGCCACCGGACCGGCCGGACCCGTCGCACTCGACGCCGACGAGATCCGGGAACGGATGAGCGGCAACCTGTGCCGGTGCGGGGCCTACCCCCGGATCGTCGAAGCCATCGAGGACGTGATCGAGTGAAACCGTTCGGCTATGTGCGCCCCGCCTCCACCGACGAGGCCGTCCGGCTCTGCGCGGAAGGCACCGGCGCTCGCTTTCTCGGCGGCGGCACCAATCTGGTGGACCTGATGAAACTCGGCGTGGAGACGCCCCGGGTCCTCATCGACGTCGCCGGGCTGCCACTGGACCGGGTGGCCCGGACGGACGACGGCGGCCTGAGCATCGGCGCCACCGTGCGCAACAGCGACCTCGCCGCCCACCCCGACGTCACCGAGGGCTACCCCGTGCTGTCCCAGGCGCTGCTGGCCGGGGCCTCCGGCCAGCTCCGCAACTCCGCCACCACCGGCGGCAACCTGCTCCAGCGCACCCGCTGCCGCTACTTCCAGGACGTCGCCAAGCCCTGCAACAAACGGCTCCCCGGCTCCGGCTGCCCCGCACGCGAGGGCACCCACCGCGACCTCGCGATCCTCGGGCACTCGCCGGAGTGCGTGGCCACCAACCCGTCCGACATGGCCGTGGCCCTCGCCGCGCTCGACGCGACCGTGGTGCTCCTGGGGCCCGAGGGCCAACGGACCGTCCCCCTCACCGAGTTCCACCGCCTGCCGGGGGACAACCCCGACCAGGACACCGTGATCAGGCCCGGCGAGCTGATCACCGAGGTCGTGCTCCCGCCGCCGGCGCCCGGGGCGGCCTCCCGGTACCGCAAGGCCCGCGACCGCGCCAGCTTCGCCTTCGCGCTCGTCTCCGTCGCCGCCACGCTCCGGGTGGACGCCGGCCGCGTGGAACACGCCACGCTCGCGTTCGGAGGCGTCGCCCACCGGCCGTGGCGGGCCCACAGGGCCGAGGCCGAGCTGCGCGGGGCTCCGGCCACGCCCGCCGTGTTCCAGCACGCCCTGATCGCCGAACTGGCCGAGGCGCGGCCGCTGCGCGACAACGCGTTCAAGGTGGATCTGGCCCGCCGGCTCGCCCTCGACGTGCTCGGCGAACTCACCGCCCGGCAGCCCGCGCGGACCGGCTGAACCGCCCGGGGCCTCTGCCCACGCGCCCACCGCCCGCCCGCACCACCGACCCCCGAGGACCCACCGCCATGACCACGCAAGCCCCGCAGTTCCCCGGTGCGCCCGTCGTCCGCAGAGAGGCCCGGGACAAGGTCACCGGTACCGCCCGCTACGCGCTGGACCGCACGCCCGCCGGCTGCCTGTACGCCTGGACCGTCCCGGCCACCGTCGCGGCCGGGCGCGTCACCGCCGTGCGGGCCGTCGACGCCCTCGCCGTACCCGGCGTCCACTCCGTTCTCACCCACGACAACGCGCCCGAGCTCCAGGAGCCCGACGACCCGATCCTCGCCGTGCTCCAGAACGACCGGGTCCCGCACCACGGCTGGCCGATCGCCCTCGTGATCGCGGAGTCCCTGGAGGCCGCCCGGACAGGTGCCGGGGAACTCCTCGTCGAGTACGAACGCGATCCGCACGACGTCACCCTCACCGAGGACCACTCCGGCCTCTACACGCCCGACGAGGCCAACGGCGGTGAACCCGCCGTCCGGGTGCGCGGTGACGTGGAACGGGCCCTGGCAGCCTCGCCCGTCCAGGTCGACGCCACCTACCGGATGGTCGCGTTGCACAACCACCCCATGGAGCCGCACGCCGCCACCGCCGTGTGGGCCGACGGACACCTCACCGTCCACGACTCCAGCCAGGGCTCCACCAAGGTCCGCGAGAGCCTGGCCCAGGCGTTCGGCCTGGACCCCGACCGGATCACCGTGGTCTCCGAGCACGTCGGCGGCGGCTTCGGCTCGAAGGGCACCACCCGCCCGCAGGGGGTCCTGGCCGCGATGGCCGCCCGGCACACCGGACGTCCGGTCAAACTCGCCTTCCCCCGGTCCCAGCTCCCCGAGGTCGTCGGTCACCGGGCCCCCACGATCCAGCGGGTCCGGCTCGGCGCGGAGCTGGACGGGGTGCTCACCGCCGTCAGCCACGAGGTCGTCACCCAGACCTCCACCGTGAAGGAGTTCGTCGAGCAGGCCGCCGTGCCCGCCCGTGTCATGTACGCCTCGCCGCACAGCCGGACCGCGCACCGGGTGACCGCCCTCGACGTCCCCAGTCCCTCCTGGATGCGCGCCCCGGGGGAGGCCTCGGGGATGTACGCCCTGGAGTCCGCCATGGACGAGCTGGCCTCCGCCCTCGGCCTGGACCCCGTGGAGCTGCGGCTGCGCAACGAGCCGGAGACGGAACCGGACAGCGGCCGCCCCTTCAGCAGCCGCGGTCTCGCCGCCTGCCTGCGCGACGGTGCGGCCCGGTTCGGCTGGCACGACCGCGACCCCCGGCCCGCCGCCCGCCAGGAAGGCCGCTGGCTCATCGGTACGGGCGTGGCCTCCGCGACGTACCCCGTCCTCGTCTCCCGGTCCTCCGCGACCGCCCACGCGGCGCCGGACGGCGCCCTGCGCGTCGAGGTCAACGCCACCGACATCGGCACCGGGGCCCGCACCGTCCTGGCCCAGATCGCCGCCGACGTGCTCGGCGTCGCCCCGGAGGCCGTACGCGTCGACATCGGCTCCACCGGCCTGCCCGCCGCCCCACTGGCCGGCGGCTCCTCCGGCACCGCCTCCTGGGGCTGGGCCGTGCACAAGGCGGCGACCGGCCTCGCCGCCCGCCTGGCGGAGCACCGGGGCCCGCTGCCCGCCGAGGGGATCACCGTCACCGCCGACACCGAACAGGAGACCGGCGAGGAGTCCCCGTACGCCCGGCACGCCTTCGGCGCGCACTTCGCCGAGACGGCCGTCGACGCCGTGACCGGCGAGGTCCGCGTACGCCGCCTCCTCGGCGTGTTCGCCGCCGGGCGGATCCTCAACGCGCGCACCGCACGCTCCCAGTTCACCGGCGCCATGGTGATGGGCATCGGCATGGCCCTCACCGAGGGCTGCGGCATCGACCCGGACTTCGGCGACTTCACCGCCAAGGACCTCGCCGCCTACCACGTGCCCGTCTGCGCCGACACGGCCGACATCCAGGCGCACTGGATCGAGGAGGACGACCGCCACCTCAACCCGATGGGCTCCAAGGGCATCGGCGAGATCGGGATCGTCGGCACCGCCGCCGCCATCGGCAACGCGGTCCGCCACGCCACCGGCGCCCGGCTGCGCGAACTGCCCCTCACCCCGGACACCTTGCTGCCCTACCTGCTCTGACCGCCTTGCGACCGGACATCGGCTCCCACCAGCACGGACGGCTCAGCTGTTGCGCGTCCGGCCTACGCGACGCACCCTGATGAGTGACCCAGAAGTGATGTGCGCTCACGTTTCGTGTTCGGGGTTCGTTCGTACGGCGGGGTGAAGTACGACGGGGTGACAGACGTGGGCCTCGTGGTGAGGAGCCTCGACGATGACCGTTCCACTCGACCGGCACTACTCGGTCGAACTGCAGGTGTCGGCAGAGCGCGTTTCCCAGGTGCGGCGGATCGTCGCCGCACACCTTCGTCACTGGAGTCTCGACCTGCACGTCCGCCCGGTGTGCCGGGCCCTGGACGAGCTCCTGACCAACGTCCACCGGCACGTCGGCGACGGCAGCACCTGCGTCGTCGAACTCCGCTGGACCGGGCGGCACGTGACCGTGTCCGTCGCGGACGACAGTGCCCGGATGCCGCGACTGCTGCCGGCCGGCGGCGGGCTGAGCCGGGTCATGGCCCTGAGCGACAGTTGGGGCACCTGCCGGACCACGGACGGCAAAGTGGTCTGGTTCACCCGCTACGCCGAGGCGCCGCGGCCCGCGGGTCTGCTCCCGTACACCCCGCTGCCCGGCGTTCGCACCGCCCGCCTCGTTCCCCTGGCGGCGCTCGTGTGACCGCCCGGAGGAGCGGCCCCCTCACCCGGCCGACGCGGAACGCGCTGCCCCGGCACGCATGATCCGCGTCGGCCGGGTATGTGCGGGGGAGGGGAGGGCCGCGTTGCGCGGACCGGTGCGGCGCGGCACGGTCGGAGTACCGATGCAAAGGAGGCCACTGCCATGCCCATCGCGACGGTCAACCCCGCGAACGGCGAACTGATCAGGTCATTCGACGCCCTCGGCGAGGAGGAGACCGAACGCAGGATCGCCGCCGCCGCCGAGACCTTCCGCCAGTACCGCGCCACCCCCTTCGAGCAGCGGGCCGGCTGGCTGAACCGGGCCGCCGACCTCCTCGACGAGGACCGCGACACCATCGCCCGCACGATGACCGTCGAGATGGGCAAGCCCGTCACGGCGGCCCGCGCGGAGGCGGCCAAGTGCGCGAAGGCGATGCGCTGGTACGCCGACCGTGCCGAGGGGCTGCTCGCCGACGAACACCCGGACCCCGACGACGTGAAGGACTCCGGCGCCACCGGCGCGCTGGTCCGCTACCGCCCCCTCGGCGTGGTCCTCGCCGTGATGCCGTGGAACTTCCCGCTCTGGCAGGTGGTGCGCTTCGCCGCCCCCGCACTGATGGCGGGCAACGTCGGACTTCTCAAGCACGCGTCGAACGTGCCCCAGACCGCCCTCTACCTGGAAGACCTCTTCCACCGGGCGGGCTTCCCCGCCGGCTGCTTCCGTACGCTCCTGATCGGCTCGGGCGCCGTCGAGGCGATCCTGCGCGACCCGCGCGTCGCCGCCGCCACCCTCACCGGCAGCGAACCGGCCGGCCGCGCCGTCGCCGCCACCGCCGGTGACGAGGTGAAGAAGACCGTGCTGGAACTCGGCGGCAGCGACCCCTACCTGGTCCTGCCCTCGGCGGACGTGGAGAAGGCCGCCGCTACCGCCGTCACCGCCCGCGTCCAGAACAACGGCCAGTCCTGCATCGCCGCCAAGCGCTTCATCGTGCACGCCGACGTCTACGACGCGTTCGCCGAGCGGTTCACCGCGGGCATGCGCGCCCTGACCGTCGGAGACCCGCTGGAGGAGGGCACCGACATCGGACCGCTCTCCACCGAACAGGGCCGCACCGACCTGGAGGAACTCGTCGACGACGCCGTCGAGCGGGGCGCGGAGGTGTTGTGCGGCGGACGGCGTCCCGACAAGCTCGGCGGCGGCCTGGAGAACGGCTGGTTCTACGAGCCCACCGTGCTCGCCTCCATCACCACCGCCATGCGCGTCCACCGCGAGGAGACCTTCGGCCCCGTCGCCACCCTCTACCGGGTCGCCGACCTCGACGAGGCGATCCACCTGGCCAACGACACCCCCTTCGGCCTCAGCTCCAACGTCTGGACCCGCGACCCCGGCGAGCAGGAGCGCTGCGCCCGCGACCTGGAGGCCGGCGGGGTCTTCTTCAACGGGATGACCGCCTCGCACCCGGCCCTGCCCTTCGGCGGGATCAAGCGCTCCGGTTACGGCCGTGAGCTGGCCGGACACGGCATCCGCGAGTTCTGCAACGCCACCACACTCTGGTACGGACCCGAGGCGTCCTGACACCCCCGCCCGTGCGCCGTCACCCGACGAGGAGACCTGCTCCGTGAGCGACCCCCGTACGCCCTCCGCGCCCTCGACCCTCTCCGACGACGAACTCGCCGCGCTCGACGCGCACTGGCGCGCGGCCAACTACCTCGCCGTCGGCCAGATCTACCTGATGGCCAACCCGTTGCTGACCCGCCCGCTCGTCCCCGAGGACATCAAGCCGCGGCTGCTCGGCCACTGGGGCACCTCGCCGGGGCTCAACCTCGTCCACACCCACCTCAACCGGGTGATCAGGTCCCGGGACCTGAGCGCCCTGTGCGTGTGGGGGCCCGGACACGGGGGGCCGGCCGTCCTCGCCAACTGCTGGCTGGAAGGCAGTTACTCCGAGACCTACCCGGACGTCGGCCGGGACGCCGAGGGCATGGGGCGGCTCTTCCGGCAGTTCTCGTTCCCCGGCGGCGTGCCCAGCCACGTCGCCCCCGAGACGCCCGGCTCCATCCACGAGGGCGGCGAACTCGGCTACGCCCTCGCCCACGCCTACGGAGCCGCCTTCGACCACCCGGACCTCACGGTGGCCTGCGTGATCGGCGACGGCGAGGCCGAGACGGGCCCGCTCGCCGCCTCCTGGCACGCCAACAAGTTCCTCGACCCGGTCCACGACGGGGCCGTCCTGCCCATCCTCCACCTCAACGGCTACAAGATCGCCAACCCGACGGTCCTCGCCCGCGTCCCCGAGGAGGAGCTCGGCCAACTGCTGCGCGGCTACGGGCACGACCCCCTGTTCGTCAGCGGCGACGACCCGGCAGCCGTCCACCGGGCCCTGGCCGCCGCCATGGACACCGCTCTGGACCGCATCGGCGCGTACCAGCGGGCCGCCCGCGAGGACGGCGCCACCGAGCGCCCCCGCTGGCCCATGATCGTGCTGCGCACCCCGAAGGGCTGGACCGGACCCGAAGAGGTCGACGGACTGCCCGTAGAGAACACCTGGCGCTCCCACCAGGTCCCGCTCTCCGGCGTCCGCGACCACCCGGAACACCTGCGGCAGCTGGAAGCCTGGCTGCGCTCCTACCGGCCGGCCGAACTCTTCGACGCCGACGGCCGCCCCACCGAACAGGTCCTCGCCTGTGTGCCCGAGGGAGCTGCCCGGCTCGGCTCCACCCCGTACGCCAACGGCGGGCTGCTCCTGCGCGACCTCCCGCTGCCCGACCCGGCGGACCACGCCGTACGGGTCGACAGTCCCGGCACCGCCCTCCACGAGCCGACCAAGGTGCTCGGCGGCCTCCTGGAGAGCCTGATGGCCGCGACCGAGGACCGCAGGGACTTCCGCGTCGTCGGCCCCGACGAGACCGCCTCCAACCGGCTGGACGCCCTCTACCGGGCCACCGGCAAGGCCTGGCAGGCCGGCACCCTGCCCACCGACGAACACCTCGCCCACGACGGCCGCGTGATGGAGGTGCTCTCCGAACACCTCTGCCAGGGCTGGCTGGAGGGCTACCTCCTGACCGGACGGCACGGGCTCTTCTCCAGTTACGAGGCCTTCGCCCACATCGTCGACTCGATGGTCAACCAGCACATCAAGTGGCTGCGCACCTCGCGCCGGCTGCCCTGGCGGCGGCCCATCGCCTCCCTCAACTACCTGCTCACCTCGCACGTCTGGCGCCAGGACCACAACGGCTTCTCGCACCAGGACCCCGGCTTCGTCGACCACATCCTCAACAAGAGCCCCGAGGTCGTGCGCGTCTACCTCCCACCGGACACCAACACCCTGCTCTCCGTCGCCGACCACGCGCTGCGCAGCCGCGACTACGTGAACGTGATCGTCGCCGGGAAGCAGCCGACCTTCGACTGGCTCACCCCGGACGAGGCCCGCGCCCACTGCGCGCGCGGGGCCGGAGCCTGGGAGTGGGCCGGGACCGAGGACGGGAGCCGGGAGCCGGACGTGGTCCTCGCCTGCGCCGGGGACGTGCCCACCCAGGAGACGCTGGCCGCCGCCGGCCTGATCCGCCGCCATCTGCCGGAGCTGGCCGTGCGCGTGGTCAACGTCGTCGACATCGCCCGCATGATGCCCGAAGCGGAGCACCCGCACGGCATGCCGGACTCCGAGTACGACGCCCTGTTCACCCGCGACAAGCCGGTGATCTTCGCCTACCACGGCTACCCGTGGCTGATCCACCGGCTGGCCTACCGCCGCAACGGCCACGCCCACCTCCATGTGCGCGGCTACAAGGAGGAAGGCACCACGACCACGCCGTTCGACATGGTCGTCCGCAACGACCTCGACCGCTACCGGCTGGTCATGGACGTCATCGACCGGGTGCCCGGGCTCGGCGTCCGGGCCGTCGCCGTACGCCAGGAGATGGCGGACGTCCGCACCCGCCACCACGCCTGGATCCGCGAGCACGGCACGGACCTGCCGGAGGTCGTCGACTGGACGTGGGGCGGCTGACGGCGTCGGTCACCGGATCTGTTCCCCCCCGACCGGCGTTCCCACCCACCGGCGTTCTCGCCGTCGGGGCGATGAGCGATCATGGGCGGCGACCCGAGACCCACCCCGGAGAGGCCGCCATGAAGCTGCGCTGTGCCGTGATCGAGGACTTCCAGTCCGTCGCCACCACCGTCGTCGACTGGTCGCCCGTGACCGCGGACGTCGAGGTCGTGACCTTCACCGAGCACCTCGCCACCGAGGACGAAGCCGCCGCGGCCCTCGCCGACTTCGACCTCGTGGTCACCCTGCGCGAGCGGGTGCCCTTCCCGGCGGAGCTGTTCGCCCGGCTGCCCCGGCTACGGCTGCTCGTCGCCTCCGGGATGCGCAACTCCGTCATCGACCTCGACGCGGCGAAGCGGCACGGGGTCGTCGTCTGCGGCACCGCCAGCTCCTCCACCCCGCCCGTCGAGCTGACCTGGGCGCTGCTCCTCGGCCTGGCGCGCGGGATCGTCCCCGAGGCCGAGTCGCTGCGCTCGGGCGGCCCCTGGCAGTCCACCCTCGGCGCCGATCTGCACGGGCGGAGGCTCGGGCTGCTGGGACTCGGAAAGATCGGCGGCCGGGTCGCGCGCGTGGGCCTGGCGTTCGGCATGGACGTCCTGGCGTGGAGTCAGAACCTCACGGAGGAACGGGCCGACGAGGTCGGAGCACAGCTGGCGGCCTCCAAGGAGGAACTGCTGGCCTCCAGCGACTTCGTCTCCGTCCACCTGGCGCTCGGCGACCGGACCCGGGGCCTGATCGGCGCGGCCGAACTCGCCCTGATGCGCCCGACCGCGTATCTGGTCAACACCTCCAGGGCGGCCGTCGTCGACACGGACGCCCTGCTCGCCGCCCTGCACGCCGGTGTCATCGCCGGCGCCGCGACCGATGTGTTCGACACCGAGCCGCTCCCGGCCGGTCACCCGGTCCGCACGGCTCCGCGGCTGCTGGCCACCCCCCACCTGGGCTATGTGTCGCGCGCCAACTACGAGACCTACTACGGCCAGGCCGTGGAGAACATCAGGGCCTTCCTCGACGGGCAGCCGCTCCGCCGCCTGGGCTGACGGCACGGGGCCCTCTCAGAGGCCTCGGTCAGTAGCGGAGCGCCGCCGCGATCCGGCCGTGGTCCGCCAGCGAACCGTCCTCGACGAAGACCACATCGGCGCCGCTGTCGAGCGCGGCCTCGACCAGTTCGTCGACGATGTCCTCGCGGATCGTGCCGTCCGCGCTCTGCGTGCTCCCCTCGGGCACCGGCTCCAGGTGTTCGGCGGTCACCTGGACGGCCGCCTGGAAGTGCTCCTCCACCGCGACCAGCCCCGCCCGGCCCTCACGGACGGCCGCCCACACCTCGTCGAGCCCGCCGGCGAAGGAGTGGGCGCTGCGGGCGTTGTCGAGCCGGGTCTCCACCTCCTCCGCCGCCCGGCGAGCGCCCTCGTCGAGAGCGGGCCGCAACTCCTCGAGGACCTCGGCGGGCGACAGGTCGGCCGGTGCGCCCTTGGTGACCCGGCCGACGGCGGACCCGGAGCTCTCGCCGACCTCGTCCAGCAGGGCGAGGGCGGGGGCGAGGCCCACCAGATACAGCGGGCGCGGGTCATCGGCGAGCACCGCGCGCAGCTTCTCGTCGACATCGCGGAAGAAGTTCCGCGTCTCCTCGTCGGTGAAGAGGCTCGGGGTGTCCCCGATCCGCTCCTCGCGCTGCGGGTTCGGCGGCTCCTTCGGCGCGGTCAGAGGGAAGCCGCCGACCTCCTCCCGGCGGATGCCGTCGCCCGTGCCGATCCACAGCGTCGCGTGGTCGGCGGCGACCGTCAGCGCCCGGAAGGGCCGGGTCTGGGCCTTGGCGGCGACGAGGTTGCGGGTGAGGTAGGTGTCGCTGAGCACCACCCGTTCGGGTGCGGTGCGCGGCAACTGCCAGATCCAGTACTCCTCGGTGGTGGCGAGGAGTACCAGGGAGTCCATGGCCGCACGGGGGTCGACCTCGCCCGCCGCCCGCTCCAGCTGGTGCACGAGGGCGGCCCGGACCTCGCGGCTGACCTGTGGATCGGCTTCGAGACGGTGTCCTGCATCCGCCACCAGGTTCCGCAGGCGGACCGGGTCCTGGGCGTTGTCCGGGGCCTTGCGGTGGGTCGGCATGGTCAGGGACAGGGCCGGATAGGGCCGGGTCGCCCGCAGCTCCCGCAACAGGTCGGCGGTCAGGGCGTCCGTATCCATCGTTCCCTCCCAGGGCTCGAACCCGCTCCCGTATGAAGCGGATGCTTCGACGAGTCAATTCATACCTTTTGATCCTAATATGAGCGAGTTGTTGCCCTTGGAGTACGGGAGGTTGCGCGATGTCCACGCTCACGGTGTGGAAGTTCGGGACGGCCGAAGGCGCGGAGAGTGTCGAGGAGGCGCTGAAATCCCTTCAGAAGGAAGGGCTGATCAAGATCCTCGACGCGGCGGTCGTCAGCTGGCCCGCCGACCGGGCCAAGCCGCGCACGAAACAGCTGCTGAACCTCGTCGGCGCCGGGGCCCTCAGCGGGACCTTCTGGGGCATGCTCTTCGGCCTGATCTTCCTCATGCCGCTGCTGGGCGCGGCCATCGGGGCGGCCGCCGGGGCGCTCGGCGGGAGGCTCGCGGACGTCGGCATCGACGACGACTTCATCGCCGAGGTCAAGGAGAAGGTGACGCCCGGAACCTCGGCGCTGTTCCTGCTGACCATGAACGAGGTGCCCGAGCGGATCGGCGCACAACTGCCCGGCGACGGCGCCGAACTCCTCCACAGCAACCTCGACACCGAGCGCGAGGCGAAGCTCCGCGACATCTTCGGCGACGAGACGGTGTGACCGGCCCACAGCCCTTCCCCCCTCCCGCACCTCCTCTCCTGGATTGGACGGACCGTCCGTGAAGCCGAAACTCCCCGTGCGCCGAGCCGTACGCGCCCTGGCCCCCGTAGCCGTCGCGGGCCTGCTGTTCGCCTCCACGGCGGCCTGTGACTCCGACACCAGCGGCGAAGGGACCGATCAGGGCGTCCACACCCTCACGCCCGAACCGGAGGAGTCGCCTTCCGAGGCGCCGAGCCCCCGCACCCAGGAGAGCTTCGCCGCCTCGGTCTCCGCCGAGTCCGAACGCGTACGGCAGGAGGCGACGAAGCGGCTGGAGGAGGTCGAGGGCCGGGGCAACGCCGTCGGCGACGTCTCGGTCAACGGACTGCCGCTCGACGCGTCCGAGGAGGTCCGCAGCGCCCTCGTCCGGGTCACCAACCCCACGGACAAGGCGGCGTTCTTCGCCGTGAAGGTGGAGTTCGTCGACGCCGAGGACAAGGTCCTCGACACCGTCGTCGTCGGCGTCGAGGACGCGCCGCCGGACCGTACGGTCTCCCTCCAGGCCAACAGCCGCAAGGCCGCCGGGGTGAAGACCTTCCCCCGGGTCGCCCAGGCCGAGCGCGGCTGAGGAAGGGCGGGCCATGAGCGCCGCCGACGCGGTGACCGACTCCCTCCAGAACCTGCGCGACCGGTTCGTCGGCGTACGGGAGGGGAAGCCGGCCGACTACATTCCCCAGCTGGCCCTGGCCGATCCGGACGCCTTCGGTCTCTCGCTGGTGAGCATGGACGGACACCGCTATGTCGCGGGCGAGGCCGAGGTCCCCTTCACCCTCCAGTCGGTCTCCAAACCCTTCGTCTACGCCCTCGCGCTCTCCCTGCTCGGCCTCGACGAGGTGAGCCGCTGGGTCGGCGCCGAGCCGAGCGGCGAGGCGTTCAACGCCATCAGCCTCGAACCCGGTACGGGCAGGCCCGCCAACGCCATGGTCAACGCCGGTGCGATCGTCACCACGGCGCTGATCCCCGACACCCGGGACGAACCCGCCTTCGACCGGATCCTGCACTGCCTCGGCCGCTTCGCCGGGCGCGAACTGGACGTCGACGAAGAGGTGTTCAGCTCCGAGTCGGTGACCGGGGACCGCAACCGGGCGCTGGCGTACCTGATCCGTTCCACCGGCACCATGCCCGTCGACCCGGTCCTGGCGGTCGACCGCTACTTCCGTCAGTGCGCGATCCGGGTCACCGCCGTCGACCTGGCCACGATGGCCGCGACCCTCGCCTACGGCGGCGTGAACCCGGTGACCCGCGAGCGGGTCGTCCCCGCCGAGGTCGCCGCCCGGGTCCTCGCCGTCATGGCGACCTGCGGCATGTACGACGGCTCGGGCGAATGGCTGCTGCGCGTCGGCCTTCCCGCCAAGAGCGGGGTGTCCGGCGGCCTCATCGCCGTGGGACCCGCCCGCTTCGGCGTGGCGACCTACAGCCCGCCGCTGGACGCCACCGGCGGATCGGTGCGCGGCCACGCCGCACTGGAGGCGATGTCGGACCGCTACGGGCTCCACCTCATGCTCAACCCCGCACTCCCCGGCTCCACCGTCACCCTCGTCACCACCGCGGACGACCTGCCGTCCGCGCCCTCGGCCGGGCGCGAACGGGTCCTCCACCAACAGGTCGGCGTCGTCGTCGCCCAGGGGTCCATCGACTTCACGGCCGCGGAGCGTGTGCTGTACGCCCTGGACGAGTCCGGGCCGGACGGGGGCTCGGTCGTCCTGGACCTGCACGACGTCACGTCCGTCGACTCCGTGGCCCTGGCGATGCTGCACACCGGGCTCGCCCGGCTCGCCGGCGACGGGCGGCGCGCGGCGGTCGTCGACCCGAACGATCTGCTGGGCCCGCCCGACCTCGTGCGGGAACGGACCGGCCAGGACCTGCCGCGCTACGCCACCCGTGAGGACGCCGTCGAAGGCTGCGCGCGGGCCCTGGCCGGGGAGGACTGAGTCGTACCCGCCGGGCGGGACGGACTACCAGATGGCGCCGACCCACTCCGGGTGGTCTATGAACGGGTTCCGGTTGTGCTGGAACCGGTCGAATATGACGTCGTTGCGGCGTTTCTCGAAGGTGTCCGGCGGGTCTTCCTGGCTCCACTGCTTCAGGACCGACAGCTTGCCCATCTTCGGTGCGGACCCGTTGTTCACCCGGTCGTTGGGTTCGAGGTCGGCGAAGGCGTCGTCGCCCTCGTAGCGCACCGCCATGTAGAGGATCATGCGGGCGACGTCGCCCTTGACCTCGTCGCGCGGTTCAAAGGAGTCGCTGTCGGTGAAGTTGCCCGGTGCGTCGCCCAGTTCGCTCCCGCCGTTGTCGAAGTCCTTGTTCCCGCGCGTGGAGTTGACCTTGACGTCGGTGGGCCGCAGGTGGTGGACGTCGGTGCCCGGGCCCGTCGCGGTGCCGAAGTCGCCGTGCGACTTGGCCCAGACGTGCTCCCGGTTCCACTGGCCCACGTTGCCGCCGTTGTCGTTCTCGGACTGGGAGCGCCCGGTGTACAGCAGGACGACGTTGGAGGAGTCGGCGGGATCCTCGTCGGTGGCCTTGAGGGCGTCCCACACCTGGCTGTAGGAGAGTTTGGTCTGGTCGCTGATGATCGTGTGCAGGGCGGACTTCAGCTCGGCTCCGGTCTTGCCGAGCGCGTCCTGGTAGTAGGTGTCGTCGAGGGCTGCCGCGGTGGCGGTGGAACGGCCGGGCGAGGCGTCCGACGGGGCCGCCGCGGCGGTGCCGGCGAGCACGGTGACGACCGCCACCGCGGCGAGCAGTGGACGCGCGTAGAACGAGTGACGACGGGACATGTGGGGTGTCCTCTCCGGAACGCGGGCGTCGCGAGGAGGACCCGGGGTGGGGTGCCCGCGCGACGGCCGTGCGGTAGGTGGTCAGGCGGGAGCCTTCCACACGCACCGTGCCCCACGTGTGAACAGTGTGTACCTATCATGTGCAGGTCAAGAATGGGCCCGTAGGAAGCCGTTGGAGTGCCGTACGCCCCTGGTGGCCCAGGGCCGCCGGGGGCGTACGGGGTGCGCGGGGCGTGCGGGGTGTCCGCCCTCCCCGGCCGGGGCCCTACCGGCCGGCCGCCCAGTCGCGCAGGGCGCGGACCGAGCCGAAGTCGGCCACGTTCCGGTCGAGGGGGTCGTCGGTGTACTGGTGAATGCGCCACTCCGCCTCGACGCGGGGCTTGCCCGCGGTGCCGTAGTCGGCGATCCACAGCCCGTCGCCCGCGTAGCCGGTGGTGTCGTGGTTGAGCCAGAAGGAGCGGTTGCAGTACAACAGGACCCGGTGGTCGGGCCGTTCCCGTTTCACCGCGCGGATGAACCGGTCCTTGTCCGCGTTGCTCGCCCGCGTCCCGCCGCCGGTCTGTTCCCAGTCGACCGCGAGCAGATCGCCCGCCTTCTCCGGGGTCTTGCTCAGGAAGTACGCCACCTGGTCCGCCACGTCCCCCGGCCAGAGGAAGTGGTAGAAGCCGACGACGCACTCGGCGTCCCTGGCCCGCTTCACCTGCGCGTTCAGACGCGGATTGACGTAGGTGCGGCCTTCGGTGGACTTGATGATGACGAAGTCGAGTCCGTCCGTGTCGTAGGAGGGCTGATAGGCGCTGACGTCGACACCGTGGAGCATGGGCACCGCCTCGGAGAATGGGGCAACGACCTCCTTCTCCTGCCCACTCCCCGGGCCCCCCAAGGGCTGATTCACCCTCCCGGGTAACGGGCGCTCGCTTCTCGGATGCGGCCGGGTCGGCGGGGGGCGAGAATTGCCGCAAGGACGAGGAGGCGGCATGAGCGAAGAGTCCGAAACCGTATCCGCGGCCGTGTCCGGGCCGGACGGCATCACGCCCGACCGGCTCCTGCACACGGGCGCGAGCGACCGGCCGAGCGCGGAGGACCTGGTGCTCGCCTCCGGGCGGGACCTGACGCCGGAGACCTTGGAATGGGCGCGGCGCAAGCTGGCCGCCGAGGGACGTTCGGCCATCGACAAACAACTGCCCTGACGGCCCGGCGGGCCCGCGGACGCACCCGGCGGGCGGGCGCGCGGAGCCGTACGTCGAGGTGGATGCCGCCGGGGAGCCGGGGAGCGTGTGGGGCGCGCCCCGGTCCCTCGGCTAGCCTGAGTGACATATGAACCGTTTGACGACCTCACAGGGCGCTTTCGAGCTCGCCCGCTTCCCCGAGTACCCGCGCGACCCCTTCCGCGCGTGGGACGCCGCCGACGAATACCTGCTCCGGCAGCTGACGGACCCCGAGACGGGCCCGGTCGACCTCTCGGGGACGGTCGCGGTCGTGGGGGACCGGTGGGGGGCGCTCGCCACCGCGCTGGCCGGGCACCGGCCGGTACAGATCAGCGACTCCTACCTGGCCCGGCGCGCGACCCTCGCCAACCTCGCCAGGAACGGCATCGACCAGGACGCGGTCCGGCTGCTGTCCTCGCGCGACACCCCGCCGGACCGGATCGACGTCCTGATCGTCCGGGTGCCCAAGTCCCTGGCGTTCCTGGAGGACCAGCTCCACCGGATCGCCCCCTCCGTCCACTCCGGCACCGTGATCATCGGCACCGGCATGGTCAAGGAGATCCACACCTCCACGCTCAAGCTCTTCGAGCGGATCATCGGCCCGACCCGTACCTCCCTCGCGGTGCGCAAGGCACGGCTCATCTTCTGCACCCCGGACCCCGCTCTGCCGCGCACGCCGAGCCCGTGGCCGCACCGCTACGAGCTGCCCGCCGACGTGGGCCCGGTCGCGGGCCTGACCGCCGTCAACCACGCGGGGATCTTCTGCGCGGAGCGCCTCGACATCGGCACCCGCTTCTTCCTGAAGCACCTGCCCACCCGGTCCGGGGCGGTCCGGGTCGTCGACCTGGGCTGCGGCAACGGGGTCCTCGGGCTCTCCGCCGCCCTCGCCAACCCCGACGCGCACCTCACCTTCGTCGACGAGTCCTACGGGGCGGTCGCCTCCGCCGAGGAGACCTTCCGGGCCGGTGCGCCCGACGGCGCCAAGGCCGACTTCCTGGTCGGTGACGGTCTCGGCGACCTCGACCCGGGCAGCGTGGACCTGGTGCTGAACAACCCGCCCTTCCACTCGCACATGGCTACGACCGACGCGACGGCCCGCACGATGTTCGCCGGGGCCCGCACCGCCCTGCGCCAGGGCGGTGAGCTCTGGGTCGTGGGCAACCGGCACCTCTCGTACCACACCCATCTGCGCCGGATCTTCGGGAACTGCACCACGGTCGCGGGCGATCCGAAATTCGTGGTGCTGCGCGCCGTCAAGCGCTGACCGCTGGGCCTTTCGTCCGCCGGACGCCCGCCGGCCCTTCCGGATTCTTGCAACACGTTCTCCTGTGTGCGCCGCCGCACACGGACGACGCCGAAGCGAGACTCCGGAGGGGCCGTGCACCTCGCATACACGCCTGAGCAGCAGCGGCTGCGTACCGAACCGCGCACCTGCTTCACGACCCTGGTGCCCCACCACGCCTACGCCCGCTACGCGGAGCCCGCCGCCCAGAAGCGCTTCTACCGCGACACGGTCGTCCGCAGGCTCGGCGCCCACGGCACGATGGCGGTCCGCGCCCTGCTCGCCCGTACCCACACCCGCCTCGACGCGATGAAACTGCTCAACTGGCAGATGGTCGCGGCCCTCAAGGACGGCGCCCTCACCCCCCAGGACGCCTCGGCGGTCAAGGTCTACGGCTCCCGGGGATCATCTCGTGGATCGGGCTGGGGATGCCGCGCGTGCGGAGGTGAGGAGCAGGCGGCCTTCGCGGCGGAGTGCGGCCCCGCCACGTGGTCGAGGGCCCGAAGGTCAGACGGGCGGCATCAGATCGCTCTCGCTGACGGTGTACGTCAGTGGCGGGTAGCTGAAGTCCGTCTCCTTGTTCTCGCGGCGTCGCAGCCGGTAGAACTCACTCCTCTGCTCCTCGTCGGCCGAGGTGAGGCGAGCACCCCGCGAGAGGTGCGCCTGCCCGTCGCGATACCGGACGAAGGTCTTCGACGTACGGAAGGTCACGCCCAGCCACAGGTTGTCCGCTGTCCGGGAAGGATCCTCCAGCACGATTCTGTGCCTGAGGCGCCTGTTCGCGTCGACGGAGAACACGACGACACCGTTGTGGGTCAGGGGGACCTCGAACCTCTCGTCACCGGACTCCTTCGGTTCGAAGATCAGCTTCCTCGGCGGGCCCGCTTCGGGAGACCGGTAGCAGGAGAGGACGGCGATGAACGATTCGTCGGCCAGATCGAGGGCCTGGTCGGAGTGGCCGCCCATTCTCGTGTAGGCGTTCGTGTAGGTCTCGATGAGAGCGTTGTTGAAGCCGACCGGCAGCGCCGCACGTTCCTGGACGCGTCGCGCCAGCCGCTCGTGCACGGCCCGGAAGCGCTGTGCGGGGCTGCTGTACCGCGTGGTCGTGCGTACGAGGGGCACTCCGTCCGTCTCGTCCGTCCTGGTGAGCACGGCGCCTCGCCGCCCCTTGCCCAGTTCTTCCAGCCGGGCCGAAGTGGACAGCTCCGTGAAGAGGTCCTCCCCGGTCGGCATGGCGCACACGAGGATCTCGTCCGAGAACCTAGATCCTGGGGGCAACGTAGTCTCCCGAGTTCATGCTGAAGAGGAATGCGTCGCCGTAGTCGATGAAGGACGAGGTCCGGTTCTCCTCGGCGTACAGCTTGCGCAGATCGTCCAGCCCGGCCGGTGTGGGCGGTTCCATCCTCACCAGGCCCCCGGCCACTGCGAGGAACGTGTGGCCGTCCCTGTGCACGGCTTCGGTGCTCGAACAGCGCACCACGTACCCCAGGCGGGTCGGGAGCAACTCCGCGTCCAGGGCCGGGGGCCGGATCTCGTGCGTGTACAGGCGGTTGGTGGACAGCGGCATGAAGAACACGGAGCCGGGATAGAGGGTCACGCTGAACTGCGGGGGGAGCGGGGTCCCGTCGCGTTCCTCGGCCGTCTCCTTGAGACGGAAGCGGAGTCGGGTCAGCCCGCTGACGCCTTTCACGCCGTGGTCGAAGGCGTCACCGGTCAGGGGGCGCAGGCCGTCGAGCCGGTCGTAGAAAGTGCAGAACGCCATGATGCCGTTGACGGGCATGTCCTTGGTCTTGTCGGCATGGGCCGAGATCTTGGCCTTGGACTGCTTGCGCTCCGCCGTGGCAAGGGTGTTGTGGTAGATCTGGGCGAGGACGTGATTCAGCGGAGCCTGGCCCCGGAAGACGGAGGCCGCCTCGCGGTTCAGCGCCTCGACGATGTGTGTGTCGGTCGGGCGGAAACCCTCCGTCGGCCCCGAGAGGTTCGTGGAGCATCGGAGCAGGCGGAAACGCAGAGCGTCGCCGTTCCGTGTGACGGGCGTCAGATAGATTCCGCTGCGATGCGCTGTGCCGGGCTTGGTGGACTCCGTCAGGGACTGGAACGCGTGCTCCGCGCTGATCCGTTCGAAATGACCGGCGTCGAGCCCGAAGAAGCGGCGGTAGTACACGCCGACCCCGTGTACGCGAATGGGGACCCGACCGAGGTCGATGAGGGTCCAGGGGCCGTCGATGTCCTGGTGGTACCCGTGGGACAGCTCCCGGACGACGAACACCCGGGCGGCGGAGTGCAGGCGGCGGCCGCTGAGCGCGGATATGTCACCGCACAGGTAGACGGTCCTCCCGGTGAGGTCGGTCGCGCCCGCGGCGAGATCCTCGGGCGTGATGACGGAACCGAAGAAGTCCCTGATCGCGTCGTCGTCGTGCAACACCGAAGGGGCGACCAGGAGGTTGCTCGCGTCCTCGATGTGGGCTTCCGTCAGCTCTGGCGTGTGCATCAACCGGTACCTGTCCTCTTCGCGGGACTCGATGGTCTCCTCGAAGCGGGAGACCTGGCAACGGTCCGCCTCCTCCTACGGTGCGGGGTCGCCGTCCCAGCGGGCGCGGAGGGTGGCTTCGAAGTCCTCGGCCCGGGCGAGCTGGACGCGCAGCTTCTCGACCTGCTCGGCGGCGGCCTGCTGATAGGCGCGCACCCGGGCCAGCAGCTCCTCGCGCCGGCCGGCGTCGAGCCGGTCGTCCCCGTCGAGCCGGTCGGTGGCATCGAGCAGTTCACGCATCTGGTCCAGGGTGAAGCCGAGCGGCTTCATCCTCCGGATGACCATGAGACGGGCGACGTCGGTCTCGGTGTAGAGGCGGAATCCGCCCTGGGACCGGGCGGAGGGGACGACGAGGCCGGTCTCCTCGTAATGACGGATGGTGCGCAGGGAGAGCTCGGTCCGTGCGGCGACCTCGCCGATCTGCATGTGCTTGCCGTCCACGCCGGTGCCTCTGGCCTCTCTCGTTCCCGGTACGTTCCCGGATCGTCCCCACCGATGCCGCCCCTGGGCACAGGGGGCGCCCCTCCGTCCGGTCGGGCCCTCCTCAGCCGATCTCTACCCTAACGTCAGGGTAGAGTTGCCGGAGGTGAGGCCGCGTTCCGCTGCCCGTACCGCCGTATCGGGGCCGATGAAGCCTCCGACGAAGGTCCGATTGTCTCAGGTTGTCTCAGGAGAAGAGCGTGCGCGAGCCCATGACTTCCGGTGCCGCGCTCTGCCCGCCGTGACGCTCCGGCCCCGGACGTGACCGCGGCCGCACCGAAGCGCTGATCCGCGTCCGTCTCCACCCCGGTCTTCCGGCTCCGCGCTCACGGAGCCGCCCGCGGGGGCCGCCCGGCGCCCCGACATCCCCGCGCACTCGCCCGTCGACGCACTCGCCCGTCGACCGGGCGCGCCCGACCAGGACAGGTACCTCTCCCTTGTCTTCCGCCGCATCCGCTGTGTCCCCGGCCGCCCGCCTGCGCGACCTGAAGCCCGACTGGCTGTCCGATCCGAAGGTGTGGCGTACCGAGGTGCTGGCGGGACTGGTCGTCGCGCTGGCGCTGATCCCCGAAGCGATCTCGTTCTCGATCATCGCCGGAGTCGATCCCGCGATCGGTCTGTTCGCCTCCTTCACCATGGCCGTGGTGATCTCCGTCGTCGGCGGGCGGCGGGCCATGATCTCCGCCGCCACCGGCGCCGTCGCCCTGGTGATCGCACCGTTGAACCGTGACCACGGTCTCGGCCACCTCATCGCGGCCGTCATCCTCGCGGGCGTCTTCCAGATCGTCCTGGGCGCGCTGGGCGTAGCGAAGCTGATGCGGTTCATTCCGCGGTCGGTGATGGTCGGCTTCGTCAACTCCCTGGCCATCCTGGTCTTCATGGCCCAGATTCCCCAGATGACCGACGTGCCCTGGCCCGTCTACCCCCTGATCATCGGCGGCCTCGCACTGATGGTGCTCTTCCCGAGGATCACTACGGTGGTCCCGGCCCCGCTCGTCTCCATCGCCATCCTCACCGTGATCACCGTCGGCGCCGCCATCGCGGTGCCGACCGTCGGCGACCAGGGGGCCCTGCCGTCCTCCCTGCCGGTGCCGGGCCTGCCCGACGTGCCGTTCACCCTCGACACGCTCACGACGATCGCCCCCTACGCGTTCGCGATGGCGCTGGTCGGCCTGATGGAATCGCTGATGACCGCCAAGCTGGTCGACGACATCACCGACACCCACTCGAACAAGACCCGTGAATCCCTCGGGCAGGGCGTCGCGAACATCGTCACCGGCTTCTTCGGCGGCATGGGTGGCTGCGCCATGATCGGCCAGACCATGATCAACGTAAAGGTGTCCGGCGCCCGCACCCGCCTCTCCACGTTCCTGGCGGGCGCGTTCCTGATGGTGCTGTGCATCGTCTTCGGCCCGGTCGTCTCCGACATCCCCATGGCCGCGCTGGTGGCCGTCATGGTCATGGTCTCCTTCGCGACCTTCGACTGGCACTCCATCGCGCCCAGGACCCTCCGGCGGATGCCCGCCGGCGAGATCGCCGTCATGGTGATCACCGTCGCCTGTGTCGTCATCACGCACAATCTCGCCGTCGGCGTGGTCGTCGGCTCCGTCACCGCCATGGTCATCTTCGCCAAGCGCGTCGCCCACGTCGCCGATGTCACCGCCGTCACCGACCCCGACCGCACCACCGTCGTCTACCGGGTCACCGGCGAACTCTTCTTCGCCTCCTCCAACGACATCGTCGGGCGGTTCGACTACGCCAACGACCCCGACCGGGTCGTCATCGACCTGAGCTCGGCCCACATCTGGGACGCCTCCTCCGTCGCCGCTCTCGACGCCATCGAGACCAAGTACGCCCAGCGCGGCAAGACCGTCGAGATCACCGGCCTCGACGATCCGAGCGCGCGCCTCCACGACAGGCTCACCGGAGAACTGGCCGGCGGCCACTGAGCGGACGCCCCCGGGGGAGCCGGTTTTCGGGGAGCGCGCGGCGGCCGGATGGGACTCCGCCGCACGGACGGTGGCACTCCCCGTGGATCCGGTTCGCGGTCCCGGCCGGGGGAAGGGATCCGGTGCGCGCCTCGCCCCGCGCGCCCGATCGTCCACGACCCGGGAGGAACCCCGAATGAGCATGCCGCACCGTCTGATCGGTTCCGGCGACCACAAGGTGCTGGTGCTTCACGACTGGTTCGGGACCAGCTCCGGCTGGGGCTCCTTCCTGGACTACCTGGACGGCGACACCTTCGGATACGCCTTCCTCGACTACCGGGGCTACGGCGATCGCAAAGCCGTCGGTGGCGCGTACACGCTCGCCGAGATCGCCGACGACGCCCTCGCCCTGGCCGGTGAACTCGGCTGGGAGAGCTTCTCCCTCATCGGCCACTCCATGGGTGGCAAGGCGGCCCAGCAGGTGCTGGCACAGGCTCCGGGGAGGGTGCGCAAGCTGGTCGGCCTGGCGCCCGTCCCCGCCGGCGTCTATCCGCTGGACCGCGACGGGGAGGCACTGTTCTACGGGGCGGCGCACGACCGCGACAAGCGACGGGCCATCGTGGACCTGGTCACCGGTCGACGCGCGCCCCGGGTATGGCTCGACCTGATGGTCGACCGCTCCCTGGAGGGGTCGACCCGCGAGGCGTTCGGCGGCTACGTGAAGGACTGGGTCGCCGCCGACCTCACGGAGCGGATCACCGGCAACCCCGTACCGGTCAAGGTCGTCGTCGGCGAGCACGATCTCGCCCTGACGGCCGACGCCATGCGCGCCACGTGGCTCAGCCACTATCCGAACGCCGAACTGGAGGAGATCCCGAACAGCGGCCATTACCCGATGTACGAGACTCCGCTGGCTCTGGCGACCAGCGTCGAGACGTTCCTGCGCGCCTGATCCGACCGCCCGAACCCGACCGCCCCGCAGGGGCCGGCCCACCGGACCGGCCCCTGCGGGTTCGAGCGCCGCCCGCCTAGACGGACTGCTTCTCGCCGGGGGCGGAGTCCTGGGCGGGGGCCCCGCGCAGGGTGAGCAGTGACGCGACCGCGCCGACGGCGGCGAGGGCCGCCGCTCCGACGAAGGCGGCGGAGAACCCGTCGGTGAGTGCTTCGGGGTTGCCGAGTTCACGGGCGCCGTACGCCGCGGACACGGCCGTCATCGCGGCCAGTCCGAGGGCGGAGCCGACCTGGTAGCTGGTGTTGACGATGCCGGAGGCCAGGCCGCCCTCCTCGGGGCGCGCGCTGGACAGCGCGGTGCCGAGGGAGGGAATGAAGGCCAGCGACATGCCGGCCGCGGCCAGCAGGGACGCGGGCAGGACGTCGACCCAGAAGGTGCCGTCCGCCCGGGCGAAGGACAGCCACAGCATGCCTGCGGCGAGGGCCAGCAGCCCGGTGACGATCAGCGGCCTGCTTCCGAAACGGGCCATCAGGCGGGGTGCCAGGACGATCATCATGATCATGATGGCGACCGTCATGGGCAGCAGGGCCGCGCCCGAGGCGAACGCTCCCAGCCCCAGGACCTGCTGGAGGTACAGGTTGAGGAAAAACCACATGGGGATCCACGCGGCGGCCATCAGCAGCTGTGCGATGTTCGCGCCTGCGAGGTTGGGGGCCTTCCAGATGCCCAGCCGCATCAGCGGCTCACGGCGCTTCGACTGGATGGCGACGAACGCGGCGATGAGCGCCAGGCCGGCCAGCAGGACGAGCCAGGTCTCGGCCGAGCCCCAGCCGGTTTCCGGGGCGCGGACGATGGCGTAGACGGCGGTGGCCAGTCCCACGGTGACGGTGGCCGCTCCGCCGAAGTCGACGGATCCGCGGCGGACGGCGGAGGAGGGCATGACCCCCGGGGTGAAGGCCAGCACGATCAGGGCGATCGGGATGTTGATGTAGAACACCCAGGGCCAGCTGGCGTACTCGGTGATCACACCGCCGAGGAAGACGCCGGCGGTGCCGCCCGCCGGGGCCGCCGCGCCGTACAGCGCCAGCGCCTTGGTCAGTTCCTTGGGGCGGGAGCCGAAGAGCATCATCAGCAGGGTCAGGGCGGCCGGGGCGATCAGCGCGGCGCCGACGCCTTGCAGGGCGCGTCCGGCCAGTTCGATCCAGATCTCGGAGGCGAGGCCGGCGACCAGGGATCCCCCGGCCATCACGATCCACCCGGCGACGAAGATCCGCTTGGCGCCGAACAGGTCGGAGAGCCGCCCGCCGAGCAGGAGGAGCCCGCCGAAGGCCACGACGTAGGCGTTGAACACCCAGGAGAGGCCCTCGGGGGAGAAGCCCAGGTCCACCTGCATCTTGGGGAGCGCCACGCCAATGATGGACGTGTCCATGATGACCGTGAACTGGGCCAGGGCTATGAGGACGAGTGCCGTCCAGCGGCGTGGGCTGGGCGGGGCGGACGAGGTTGACATGACTTTCTCCAATACGGGAGGGGGGTATCTGGCTTCGCTTGGGCAGATACCCCCCAGGGGTATGGCGAGCTGCTGTTGGGTCGATCGAATGCGGCTGTCGGAGGCTGAGGCCCCCGTAACCGGGCTCCGTCCGGGCCCGTGCGACGTCGGCGACCGACAGCGCGTTCTACGCGGCCCTGGAGAGGGCGGACCGGTCCGACGGGCGTCCGGCCGGGACGGGGGTCAGGGCCCCGGGCGCGGCTCCTCGTCCGTCGTGGCGCGGCCACAGGAGGAGGGCGCCGATCGCGCCCGCGGCGGCGAGCGCCGCGAGGGCGGACCAGGCGGCGGCGAAGCCGGTGTTCGTGCCGAGCCATCCGGCGACGGGGTAGGTGATCAGCCAGGCGAGGTGCGAGAGGGAGAACTGGGCGGCGAAGACCCCGGGGATCGCGTTCGGTTCGACCGAGGCGCGCAGGACCTTGCCGGTCGGGGTGATGACGAGCGCCATGCCGATGCCGATCAGGGCCCAGACGATCGCCGTACCGATCCAGGCGGTCGGTCCGGCCGTGGCGAGCGTCACCGCGGCGGCCGTGCCGCCGACGAGGACTCCCGCGCCGGTCACCATGACCGTCCGGGCGGCGACCCGGTCGAGTACCCGCGGCAGGACTAGGGCGGCCAGCAGGGTCCCGCCGCCGGAGGCGGCGAGCATCCACGCGACGGCCGACTGCGAGCCCCCGAGCTCGTCACGGACGTAGTTGACGGTGTTGACGACGACGATCGAGCCCGCCGCCGCGACCGCGAGATTGAGCGCCATGATGCCGCGCAGCCGCGGTGTCCCGAGGAAGGTCCTGATCCCCGCCGTCGCCCTGTCCCACGCCCGGGTGTGGGAGCTGGGACGGGCCTCGGGGATGCGCGTCGACAGCACGAGCAGGCCGGAGAGGAGGAATCCGGCGGAGGTGCCGAGGAACAGCCGGTCGAAGCTCAGGAACGCCAGGGCGACCGCTGCCAGGACGGGGGAGAGGAGGCTCTCCATCGTGGAGGCGACCTGCGAGGCGGACAGGGCGCGTACGTAGTCGGACTCCTCGGTGACGATGTCGGGGATGACGGCCTGGAACGTCGGGGTGAACGCCGCGGAAGCGGCCTGGAGCAGGCCGACCAGGAGGTAGATGTGCCAGATCTCCGTGACGAACGGCAGCGCCAGGACCACCACGGCGCGCACCGCGTCGAGGAGGGTCAGGAGGGTTCTTCTGGGAAGACGGTCGACGTACGCGGCGGCGACCGGGGCGATGACCACGTACATGACCATCTTGATGGTCAGGGCGGTGCCGAGGACGGCCCCGGCGCTCGGACCGGCGAGGTCGTAGGCGAGCAGCCCGAGGGCCACGGTGGCCAGGCCGGTGCCGAAGAGGGCGATGATCTGCGCGCCGAACAGGCGGCGGTAGTCGCGGTTGGCGAACAGGCGCATGGCGTGTTCCTTCCGGGTCCGTGCGGCGGGGCGCGGCCTCGCGCCGGAGGCCGCGCCCCGCGCGGGGAGGCGGGGGAGTCCCTACGCATCGGCGTCGCTCTCCGGAGTGAGTCCGGCCAGCAGGTTGAAGGCGCCGGTGAGGACGTTGAGTGCGACGACCCCGACGACGTCGGCTATCGCGCGGTCGCTGTAGCCGTGCTCGCGGAGCGCGAGGAGCTGGGCGTCGGTGATCGAGGTCGGCTCGCGGTGGACCTGGAGGGCGAGGGCGATGATCGCCGCGATCCCGGGGTCGTCCGAGGTGCCCGCGCGGGCACGCTCGATCTCGCCCTCGTCCACTCCCAGCCTGCGAGCGGCGCCGACATGGGCGTCCAGACAGAGCCGGCAGCCCTGCAGGGTCTGGACGGCGATCGAGATCCGTTCGCTGGTCCCGCGGTCGAGCTTGGCTCGGCCCATGGCCCGGCTGAGTTGCAGATAGCCGCCCAGGACGGCGGGCGAGTGCGCCATTGTGGAGACCATGTCCCCGACCTCGCCGTGCCGGGAGACCAGCTCGGCCAGGAGGTCGCGCGAGGCGCCGACCGCTGTATCGGGTGTGAGTCGGGTCAGGCGGGGCATGGCGGTCCTTCCGACGGGGAGGCTGTGCTGGAGGGTGGTGGGGCGCTCGACGGATCGAGCGCCCCACGACGGGGCCGTGCGCGGCCGGGCCGGGCCGGCCGGTGAGTTCCCGCGGCCGGTCAGTGGTGGGCGTGGCCGCCGTGGTGGCCCGCGTGCTCGGACGCCGCCCGGGGCGCCGCGTCCGGGCCGGGTGCGGTCGCGGTGGTCCGTACCGTGAACTCGGCGGTCCGGACGACGTCCTCGTGCTGGAAATCCAGGTAGAGGCGGTAGACGCCGCCCGACGGCGCCGCGGCCATGAAGGTGATCCCGGGCCCCGGCTCGGTGACGCCGTCGCCGGGCTCGCCGTCCGGGTGGACGTGGAGATAGCCCAGGTCGCCGACCCGCAGCGCCACCAGGTGCCCGTACGCGCCCAGGTAGGGCTGCAGATCGGTGACCGGCCGCCCGTTCCGGCTGACGGTGAGCGTCAGGTCGCTCGCCGTGCCGGGCAGGAGCTCGCCGTCGAGGGTGACGGTGTACTCGCCGACGTGGGCGCTGCGCGCACCGCCGGGAATCGGCTGCGGGTCGTACGGCCCGGCGACCGAGGCGTCGATGCCCAGCGTCAGGGTTCCGTCGTGGCCGTCCGGGTGGATGTCGGCGAAGAACCTCCAGTCCCCAGGCTCCAGCGTCAGGTCGACGCTCCAGGTGCCCTTCCCGTCCATCACCGGGTGCACGTGCTGGAAGCCGGTCGTGTCGCGCCGGACGGCGATGAAGTGCAGCTTCTTCTCGTGCTCGGGCGTGAACGCGGTCACCGGGCGTCCGTCGGGACCGGTCACCCGGAAGGTGACCGTCCGTACCCCGGGCGGAGAGACCGTCGAGTCGAGTTCGAGGGTGTACCCGTTCTCGGAGACCGACAGCCCACCGGGACGGGCCCCGCCGTGGGCGGTCATGTCGTGGCCGGAATGGTTGTTCATCGTGACTCCACGTGTGTGATGTGCCTTCGGGTCTTCTTTTCCGTCCTGGGGACACCCGCCATAACAACATACCCCCCAGGGGTATTCCAGGGGTGTGCCGAACGCGGCCTCGCACGGGCCGTGAACCGCTCGGCCGCCCAGCACGGGGCCGAGCCGCCGCCCGCGCCGCCCTGCCGGGGACGCCCCTCCCCGACGTACCATCGGTCCCGGTCCCGGTCCGTGCGCGTACCGGCGCCGCCCCCGTGCACCGCCGAACCGGAGGTACCCGCGGATGAACGACGTCTCCCCGCCGCGACCCGACCCCGGCCTCTTCGGGCCCCGGTCGGTCACCTGGCAGCTGCACGGCGACCCGATGATGTGGATCGCGGGCATCCGTGCCCTCTACCTCCAGGCACTCCACCCGCGCGCCGTGCGCGGAGTCACCCAGAACTCCGACTTCCGCCGGGATGCCTGGGGCCGGCTCATGCGTACGGCGTCCTTCGTCGGCACCATCACCTACGGCACCACCGACGCCGCCGAAGAGGCGGGCGCCCGGGTCCGCCGGATCCACCGGGCGATCGAGGCCACCGACCCGGACACCGGGGAGACGTACGGCGTCGACGAACCGGAACTGCTGCTCTGGGTGCACTGCGCCGAGGCCGACTCCTACCTCCAGGTCCAGCGCCGCTCCGGCTACCCCCACACCGACGCCCAGGCAGACCGGTACATCGACGAACACCGCACCGGTGCCCGCCTCGTCGGCCTCGACCCGGACCGGGTGCCCGCCACCACCGCCGCACTCGCCGCCTACTTCGACCGCGTACGCCCCGAACTCGCCGCCGGAGCCGAGGCCGCCGACGTCGACGACTTCCTCCGCAGCCCGCCCGTGCGCCCCTGGCTCGTTCCGGCGCGCGCCCTGGTGTGGCGGCGGGTGGCGGCGCTGGCCTACCAGTCCCTGCCCCCGTACGCCCACGAGCTGTACGGCCGCCCCGCCCCGCCGCCGGCCACCGTCGACCGGCGGCTGCGCGCCACCGGCGCCGTCCTGCGGGCGATCCCGGACCGGGTGCGCTGGCAGCTGCCGCCCGGTCATATCCTCGGTGCGATGGCACGGCTGGGGCCCGACAGCCGCCCCGCCGCGCACAAACTCCGCGGGCCGGCCGCCATACTGGACGGGCCGGGGAGGGCACAGCGCCAGCAGCGGGGAACTACGGGGGCGGGAAGCGGCAGATGGCGGACACCAGGCTGATCCAGAGCCGGTACCGACTGCTCGAACTGATCGGGCGCGGCGGCATGGGCGAGGTGTGGCGCGCCCGCGACGAGTCGCTGGGCCGTCAGGTCGCCGTCAAATGCCTCAAACCCATGGGCCCCCAGCACGACCGGGCGTTCACCCGTATCCTGCGCGAACGCTTCCGGCGCGAGGCCCGGGTGGCCGCCTCCCTCCAGCACCGGGGCGTCACCGTCGTGCACGACTTCGGCGAGCACGAGGGCGTGCTCTACCTCGTCATGGAGCTGCTCGACGGGCACAACCTGAGCCAGCTGCTGGAGGAGAACCAGCAGCACCCGCTGCCCGTCGACCACGTCGTCGACATCGCGGAACAGGTCGCCGACGCCCTCGGCTACACCCACCGGCAGGGCATCGTCCACCGCGACCTCAAGCCGGCCAACATCATGCGGCTGACCGACGGCACGGTGAAGATCTGCGACTTCGGCATAGCGCGCCTCGGCCACGACATCGGCATGACGTCCCGCCTCACCACCACCGGCGTCGCCATGGGCACCCCGCACTACATGTCGCCCGAGCAGATCAGCGGCAAGGAGGTCGACCACCGCAGCGACCTCTACTCACTGGGCTGCGTCCTGTACGAAATCGCCACCGGCGTACCGCCGTTCGACCAGGACGACGCCTGGGCCGTGCTCGTCGGCCACCGCGACACCCCGCCGGAACCGCTGCGCACGCACCGTGCCGACCTGCCCGGCTTCCTCGACCGCGTCGTCCTCGACCTGCTCGCCAAGGCCCCCGAGGAGCGGCCCGTCGACGCGGGCGACCTGCGCCGCCGCATCGTCCTCGGCCGGACCGGGGAACAGCCCGCGCTCGGGCCGGGACCCCTCGCCCTGCCCGGCGCCGAGCGGCTGCCGGCCCCGCGCATCAGGGCCCTGCCCGCCTGGACCCGCTCCATGACCGCCGGACACCGGGCGACCGGGGCGACGGGCCCCGGCGTGCAACGGCCCGACCCGGCCGCGGGGCTGACGGGCCGGTGGACCACCACCGCCCCGCACTCCGCCACCGCCCCGCACTCCGGCCCCGCCGTCCCCGGGCCGGCCGGGCCCCCCGTTCCCGATCTCCTCGCCACGCTCGACGGCCGTCACGGCGCGGGCATCGACCTCGGCCGCCTGGGCCGCTGGGAGGAGGCGGGCGAGGTGCACCGGGAGGTCGCCGCCCAGCGTGGCCGCGTTCTCGGCCCCGACCACCCCGACACCCTCGCCAGCCGTTACGAACTCGGCCTCACCCTCAGCCGCACGGGCCGGGCCGAGGACGGGCTGCACGAGTTCGCCCGGGTCGCCGAGGGCCGCGAACGCGCCCTGGGCGCCGACCACCCGCAGACGCTCGCCGCCCGCCAGGCGACCGCCCACGCCCTGGGCCGGCTCGGCCGGCACGCCGAGGCCCACCAGGTGTACGGGGCGGTCCTCGCCGTCCGCGAACGCGTCATGGGCCCCGACCACCCCGACACCCTGCGCTGCCGCCACAACATGGCGTTCAACCTCAGCAGGCTGGGGCGGCCCGAGGAGTCCTGGCAGCTGGCCCGGGAGGTCGCCGACGCCCGCGCCCGGCTGCTCGGCCCGACGCACCCCGACACCCTCACCACCCGCTACGAAGTGGCGTACACGCTGGGCAGGCTGGGCCGCTGGGCCGAGGCGCTGGACACCTTCCAGGACGTCGCCAGGGCCCGCGCGAGCACCCTCGGCCCCGATCACCCCGACACGTTCGCCGCCCGCTACGAGGCCGGCATCAGCCTCGGCCGGCTCGGCCGCGACGCGGAGGCCCTGGAGCTGTACCGCTCCCTGGTCGCCGACCGCACCCGGACCGCGGGCGCCGCCGACCCCGAGACGCTGCGCGCCCGGCACGGGCTCGGGGTCAACCTGGGGCGGACGGGCCGCTGGGAGGAGGCGCTCGCCGAGGCGCGCGAGGTCTGCGCGCTCCGGGAACGCACCCTCGGACCCGATCACCCGGACACCGTGATCAGCCGCCGGGAGGTCGCCGCGGGGCTCGGCTGGCTCGGCCGGTGGAGCGAGGCGCTGACGGCGTACCGGGAGGTCGCCGCGGCGCGCGCCCGGGTGCTGGGCCCCGACCACCCCCAGACGCTGGCGGCCCGCGACGACGAGGCGCACTGCCTGGAGCGGCTCGGACGGTCGGCGGAGGCCGCCGGACCGCACCGCACCTGACCCGCACGCCCGCCCAAGACCGGCCGGGACGCCGGCGACGACGCCTCCCGGCGTCAACGGGGCCCGGCCACAGCGCGGTGACGGCCGCGCCTGGCCGGTGACGCCGGTTCCTCAGGCCCCGAACACCCCCCCCGCAGCGCACCGAGCTTGCGCGGCAGGGCGTACGCGGCGCCGCCCTGGGGAGATCTCGGCTCACGACGGCTCACAAAAGGTCACGGCGGTCGACGGCGGCGGCGAGCGCCGCGTGACCGGAAGGGCCCGGATGCAGACCGTCGCCGCTGTCGTGGGCGGGGAGCATCCGGGACGGTCGGTCCGGGTCGCGCAGTGCGGCGTCGAAGTCGGCCACGCCGTCGAAGATCCGCCCGGTGCGCACGGCCCGGTTGATCTGCTCGCGCACCGCGTCCACCTCGGGCGACCAGCGGGTCCACCCCTCGAACGGGGTGATGGTGGCGCCCACGACCCGCAGCCCGGCGCCCCGGGCGCGCAGCGCCACCTGCCGGTAGCCGGCCAGGACCTGGTCCGGACCGCTCTGGCCCGGCGGCTGCTGGAGGTCGTTGACGCCCAGGTGGACGAGCACCGTCCGCAGTCCCGGCAGCCCGAGCACGTCACGGTCGAAGCGGGCCTGGCCGCCGGGCCCGAAGCGGACGTCGTCGAGCAGCAGCCGGTTGCCGCTGATCCCGAGGTTGGCGACGGCCGCCCCGGGCAGCCGCCGCGCCAGCTGGTCGGGCCACCGCAGATCGGCGTCGTCGGGGGTGCCGACGCCCTCCGCGATGGAGTCGCCGAACACCGCGAGCACCGGGCCGCGCGCCCCGGTGGTCTCCACCCCGGTCAGCAGGAGGACCGACCGGGTGCGCACCCCGTCGACGGTGTGCCAGGCATGGGTGTTGCGGTGGAAGGAGAGCGGGCCGGTCGGGCCGGGGACCCGCGTCCGCACCTCCAGCCGCGCCCCGTCTGCCACCCGCAGCCCCGCGACGGGGTCACTGGTCAGACTCGCGCCCGCCGCCAGCCACTCCTGGCTCCGCCCTGCGAAGGTCACCGGCCGGCCGTCCGCGGTCACCGGGCCGACCAGCACGGGCGCGGTCCCGAAGGCGTTCGCGTACCGCAGCCGGACCGCGCCTCCGGCCGACAGCCGCAGCACGGCCGTGCAGTCGCCGTCGGTCAGCCCGGCGTACGCCACCGGATCGGTGGCGGTCGGCGCGGTCTGGGCCGTGGCCCAGGACGTCGTCCAGCGCGAACGCGCGGGGCCGGTGGGCCCCGCCGCGCGCGCGTCCGCCGCCGTGGCGGCGACCGCGGCGGCCCCGGCTGCCGCCGCGTACAGAACCCCGCGTCTCGCGGGCCCCCGGCCGCTCACCGCGGGCCCACACCGGTCGGGTCGTAGGAGCTGCCGTAGGTGCCCACGGCGTCGCCGCCCGCGGTGCCGCTCATGGTGTTGGAGCAGACGGGGCCCTGCGGGGTGCGCGTGAACCTGATGCCCCCGCCCACGTTGCCGGTGATGGTGTGGTCGTTCACCTCTGCCCCCGTGACGAGGTAGCGCAGCCGCAGGCACGCGTCAACCGCGTTCTTGAGGGTCATGCCGATGACGTGCAGGCCGCCGCCCCCGTCTGGATCGCGGCCGGTCGGGCGCCCGCCCACGTACCGGAGTTCGCGTCGCTCCCGGACGGCGACACGTAGTACGCGCGCGCCGCCTCGGCCGCGGCCGACGGCGTGGTCACGACGAGCGGGGCGAGGCCGGCGACGAGCGCGGCGGTCGGGGCGGTGCGCGGAAGTCGGGTCATCAGGCGCGCCTCCTGGAATCGGCGAAGGACAGGGCGAGCAGGACCGGAACACTCGGGCCGAGCAGCAGTGGCCCCAGCGGTACGACGGGGGAGAGCGGGACGGCGGAGAGTCGACGCCGCCCGGTGGACCGAGGGCGGTGCGCGGGGCGCCGGCCGCCGACGCGCCCCTCCCCGTTCGGGCCTGGCTCAGTCCGCCGAGGGAACCCAGCCGGTCGCCTCGATCCGGCCGGCGTCCCGGGGCCGTTCCGCGTCGAAGACCGTGCGGACGCCGTCGTGGATCCGCAGCCCGTCCACGTACGCGCCGCGTCCCACGTACAGCCGGTCGGTGGCGTAGCGCCAGCGCAGGCGTACGTCCCGGCCGCGCCAGGCCGTCAGGTCCGCCTCGAGACGGTGCCACACGCGCCCCGACCAGCCGGTCACCGAACCGGCCGGGTGCGGCTGCGGAACCGGCCGGTGGCCGGAGGCCGGCGCGAAGGTGGTGAACGGCACCGGCTGCCAGTCCTGCCCCGTCGAGGCTTCCAGGAAGAGGCCGTCGGCGGCCCGTTCGGTGTCCCACCACAGGGCGCACTCCAGGCGGGCCCGTGCGGAGTCCAGACGCAGGGCGGGCAGGGTGAGGGTGGCGGTGGACGCGCTCGCCATCCCGGAGAACCACGCCGTACGCCCCCGTTCGGGTCGCACCGGGACGGCCCGCGCCAACTGGTTGGCGGCCGCCACCCGGGGTGCACTGCCCGAGCGCCAACTCCGCACCGGGTGGACGGAGTTGCCCAGCACGATGAGGAAGGTGTCGGTCGACGGGTCGAGCACCAGGCTGGTCCCGGTGAATCCGGTGTGCCCCGCACTGCGCGGGGTCGCCATCGCCCCCATGTACCAGTGCTGGTAGAGCTCGAAGCCGAGGCCGTGCTCGTCACCCGGGAACGCGGTGTTGAAGTCGGTGAACAGCAGGTCGACCGACTCCTCGGACAGGACGCGGGAGCGGCCGTACACCCCGCCGTTGAGGAGGGTCCGGGCGAGGATCGCGAGGTCCCAGGCGCAGGAGAACACCCCGGCGTGGCCCGCCACCCCGTCCAGGCTGTAGGCGTTCTCGTCGTGCACCTCGCCCCAGACCAGCCCGCGATCGATGCCGGACCAGGGCGGCCGGGCGTCCTCGGTCGCCGCGATCTTCGGCTTCCAGGAGGCGGGCGGGTTGTAGCGGGTGCGGTGCATCCCGAGCGGGGCGGTGATCTCCTCGCGGAGCAGGGCGTCCAGCGGGCGGCCGGTGATCTTCTCCAGGATCAGTTGCAGCGAGATCAGGTTGAGGTCGGAGTAGAGGTACGCGCTGCCCGGGGTGCTCGCCGGGACCTCGTCCCACAGCCTCCGGAGTTTCCCTTCCCGGGTCGGCTCCTCGTACAGCGGGATCCACGAACGGAAACCCGAGGTGTGCGTCAGCAGGTGGCGGACGGTGATGTCCTGCTTGCCGCCGCCCGCGAAGTCCGGGAGGTACGAGGCGACCGTGGCCTCCAGCTCCAGCGCCCCGCGCTCGATCTGCTGGACCGCCAGGAGCGAGGTGAACAGCTTGGAGATGGAGGCCAGGTCGAAGACGGTGTCCTCGGCCATCGCGATCTGCTGGTCCGCGGGGAACTCCACCCCGGTGTCGGTCTTCTCGTCGTACGCGGCATAGCGCACCGCCTTCCCGATCGGCCGGTGCAGCGCCACCGTCCCGCCCCGCCCGGCGAGCAGGACCGCGCCCGCGTACCAGGGGTGCGCGGGGGAGTCGGCGAGGTAGGCCTCGGCGTCCCGGACGAGCTGGTCCAGCGGCTCCTGGAGCAGCCCGGCGCGCGCCGCGCTCCCGCGCCGCAACGTGGGCCGGTGCGCCCCTGACTCCATGCCCGCTCCCCTGCCCGCCGCTCTGTCCGCCGTCCCCGCGCGCGGCCCGCCCCGGTCGGCCGCGCCCGCGAGCGGAATCGGCGTCAGCGCGAGGGCGCCGCCCAGCGCCAGTATCCCGCCGCCCAGCCACCGCCGGGCGATGCCACGGCCGGCCGCGCGGGCGCCGGCGGCCCGACCCCCGGCCGGACGCGGGCCGGTCGTGGAGCCGTGGCCTCCGGCCGGCTCCGGGCCTCCTCGCGCGTCCCGGCCGTTCGCCGCCCGTCCCTCGCCCCGCATGTCCCCGGTCATCCGCAACTCCTTCCCGCGTCCGACGTCCGGTCAGCGGGCCGTGCCCGCCGCGCCGGAGCCCCCGCGAAAGTAATTTCCGAAATCTCGCCGAGCAGTGAAAGTTCCTGCCGCCGCAGAGATTACTGTCACCCCCGCGCTCCCGGGTGCGTCCCGGCCCGCAAAGAATCTGACGCTGCATCAGTGAAGGTCTTCTCTCGGCCGCCCCGCTGCGGCATCCTGCCGCCCAGGGAGACGGAACTGAGCCGCCAACCGGGAATCGAGCACACCGTCTTCGGCTTCACGCCGTTCCCCGAGGTCGCCGCGGCCATCACCAGAGCCGGCGGCTTCGGTGTGCTCGGAGCGGTGCGCTACACCGCTCCCGAGGATCTCGCGCGCGACCTGGACCGCCTGCACGACCTCGCCGACGGCAAGCCCTACGGCCTCGACGTCGTCATGCCTGCCAAGAAGGTCGAGGGCGTCACCGAGGCGGACGTCGAGGCGATGATCCCGGCACGGTTCTTCGGCATGACGTGACCGCCACCCGCCCCCCGCCGCCCTCGCGGCAGACGGCTCAGCGGAGCGTGACGCGTCGCGCGCATGTTCACGACACGTCAGTGAGAAGGGGCGCCCGTGCGCCGAGGCGGACGCCCCTCGCACGGCGCACGGGCGCACCCACCGCGCTACCGCCGCTCGTTCACCCGCACCACCCGCAGAGCCGGCGAGCGGGCGATGTCCTTCTCGCAGAAGCGGGACGTCACCCAGCGCTCACCCGCGTACAGCCGGGTCTGGTCGCTGAAGTGCGGGGACTTCGGGTTCTCCGACTGGGAGTACGTCAGCAGCGTCCGGGCCACCGGGCAGCGACTGTCGTCCCAGCCGACCGCCTGGATGTAGCTGGAGCCCGACGACACCTCCGTATAGCCGCCTCCCGCCGCGTTCCACCGCGGCTCGGTCTTATTCCAGACGCCCAGCGACTCCGTCCCGCCGCCGATCGGGAGCCGCTTGCCGTTCCGTACGACGAACTGGTGCTCACCCAGCGGCGCGTCCAGCGCGATGCCCGCCGCCCGCAGCTCCGCCACGGCGTCCGCCAGGGCCCTGCCCAGAACGGGCGCGGCCGTGTTCAGGTCGCGCGGAGTGCGCACCGGGTCGGCCGGATCGAACGGCGTCCTCCACAGCTCGGCGGCGCGCGCCGACGACGCCTTCCGCCAGAAACGGTCGAAGAGCAGCGCGCCCCGGCTGTCGCTGTCCACACTCCGGTCCCAGCGCCGCAACACCCGGCAGGCCGCCGACACGTCGACCGGCGTCCCGTCCGTGCCCACCGCCGTGCCGCCCGGCAGCGCCGCACACCACTCGGCCGCCTCGGAGGCCGCCAGATCCCCGGCAGGCGCACGGTTGGCGAACTGCTGCCGCTGAAGGTCCCCGACCCGGAGCCGGCCCCGGTCCGCCATCGACGCGACGTCCTCGACCGCGCCGCGCGTCCGCATCGACCGGGGCCTGGCGATCGTGCCGAAGACCCGCTCGTACCCGGTCAGCGGCCGATCCAGGTTGGTCAGCCACGCGCTGTCGTTGGAGTTCTCCACGTACGGCTGGTCCTTCAGCACCGGCATCCGGCCCGGGCCGAAGATCCCCGGCCGCACCGCGTCCGGGTCGCTGCCCAGCGCGCAGTCCGCCCTCGAGCCGTCCAGCACCGCGAGACCGGAAGCGGGGTAGGTGGCCCGGCCCAGCGGGGTGGAGCAGCGCTCCGCCAACTCGTCCGTGATCCTCGGGAGCACCTGCGACTGGGCGAAGAACGAGTGACCCGCCCGATCCGCCGCGATCGTGTTCACCCAAGGCAGACCCTGCGACCGGTGCAGCGCACGCTCGACGTCACCCGTGGAACGGGCCTTGCCGAAACCCAGCCCGGTGTCCGCCATCCGCAGATTCGTCGCGTTCGGATCGTTCAACGCGTACGCCGTGCTCGCCGTCCACGGCAGCGGCAGCTCCCCGTCCAACGAGGTGACCACCGGCCCGTAGCGGGTCCACCACTGGGTGCGGGTTACATCGGCCGCGCCGCCCTTCACCGGGACGCTCACCGTCCGCTTCGTCATCCGCTCCCGCTTGCCGTCCACCAGATAGGCGGTCGGGTCGGCCGGATCGAGGTCGAGCTGATGCAGGTTCAGCGTGACGCCCGTGGCGACCGTATGGCTCCACGCCACATCGGCGTTGTGCCCGATCGAGATCGTCGTCGAGCCCAGCAGGGACGCGCCCGACACGTTCAGCTCGCCGGGGATCGTCTGCTGCGCCTGCCAGAACCGGCGTCCGCCCTTCCACGGGTAGTGCGGATTGCCGAGCAGCAGCCCACGCCCGTTCACCGTGGTGGAGCCGTCGAAGGCCACCGCGTTGGACCCCATGTCCGCGTTCTGCGTCGACAGCAGCCGCTGCGCCGCCCTCGCCGCCTCCTCGGGCGTGACCCCGGTCGCCGGGGGAGCGGCGGTCGGCGGCCGCGCCGCCGTGATGCCGTCGATGCCGCGCCCCTGGCCGCCGAGCACCGCCAGCGCGTAGCCGCGCGCCGCCACGTCCAGCGCCGTCACCGGGCGTACCCAGGACGCGCCCCGACAGGCAGGGTCGGTGATCCGGTTCTGCGCGATCCACGCGTTGTACCCGGCGGCGAACCCACGCATCGTCTCCTTGACGTCCCGGCTCGGACCGGCGGGCGGGGGCTCCTCGAGGAGCTTCTCCACCGTGCCGCTGTCCCGGACGCCCCGGAAGTACAGGTCGCTGGAGAGGTTCGTCGCCGCCGAGGAGAGGGAGTAGTCCGTGGCGGCGTCCGGGCCGAAGAACCTCGACCGCTCCCCGCGCACCGTGAGGAAGCCGTCCGCCAGCGTGCACACCTGGTCGGCGGCCTGCGCCCAGCCGGTGCCGAACCCCAGCCGCGCGTAGTCCTTCGCCACGATGTGCGGAATGCCGTACTCCGTGTACCGGATGACGGCGGAGAGTCCGCCCCCGGACGGGTGCCGTGTCTCGTGGGTCCCGGACGCGGCGGCCGGCGGCAGCGACGCCGACACGGTGAACAGGGCGAGACCGGCGACCCCGAGCAGTCTCAGACGGTTGCGTAACGTCAAGGCGTTTCCTCCCAGCGGTGCGGGTGGCACGGGCGCGGCCGGTCCGGAACGCCGGGGCGGCCAAGCGTCACTCAGCCAGGAGCCCCGCAAGCTGTCAACCGTCTGGTCGGTATCCGGCCTCTTGACCCCCGGGGGCCGGGCCGCACAGGATCACGCCATGACAGGTGTACGCAGCAGCACAGTCGACGGCGTCCTCACCCGCAGCGCCCGGCGCACCCCCGACCGGACCGCCGTGCGGTACGCCGGCCGGGCCTGGACCTACCGCTCCCTGGACGCCGCCGTCTCCACGGCCGCCGCCGTCCTCACCGAGGAGCACGCTCTCGCCCCCGGCGACCGGGTGGCCGCCTACGCGCACAACTCCGACGCCTATCTGATCGGCTTCCTCGCCTGCGCACGGGCCGGTCTCGTCCACGTACCGGTCAACCAGAACCTCACCGGCGACGACCTGACCTACCTCCTCGACCAGTCCGGCTCCTCCCTCGTCCTGACCGACCCGGACCTCGCCGCGCGGCTCCCCGCCGGACTCCCGGTGCGCGCGCTGCGCGACGCCCCCGGCTCGCTGCTCGACGCCCTGGAGACGGAACGGGTCTTCGCCCCGCAGCGCCCGCCCGCCTCCGACGACCTGGTGCAGCTGCTGTACACCTCCGGGACCACCGCCCTGCCCAAGGGCGCGATGATGACGCACGGGGCCCTGGTCCACGAGTACGTCAGTGCGATCACCGCGCTCGGCCTCGACGCCGCAGACCGGCCCGTGCACTCCCTGCCGCTCTACCACTCGGCCCAGATGCACGTGTTCCTGCTGCCGTATCTGGCGGTCGGCGCGGAGAACACCATCCTGGACGCGCCGGACGCCGCCACGATCTTCGACCTCGTGGAAGCGGGGCGGGCCGACAGCCTGTTCGCCCCGCCCACGGTCTGGATCGGCCTCGCCCATCACCCGGAGTTCGCCACCCGCGACCTCGCCGGTCTGCGCAAGGCGTTCTACGGGGCCTCGATCATGCCCGTGCCCGTCCTCGAGCGACTGCGCAGACGCCTCCCGCACCTGGCCTTCTTCAACTGCTTCGGCCAGAGCGAGATCGGCCCCCTGGCCACCGTGCTGGGCCCCGACGAGCACGAGGGCCGGATGGAGTCCTGCGGCCGGCCGGTCCTCTTCGTGGAGGCCCGGGTCGTCGACGAGAAGGGCGAGGACGTCCCCGACGGCACCGCGGGCGAGGTCGTCTACCGCTCGCCCCAACTGTGCTCCGGCTACTGGGACAAGCCCGAGGAGACGGCGGACGCCTTCCGCGACGGCTGGTTCCACTCCGGCGACCTCGCCGTCCGCGACGCCGAGGGCTTCCTCACCGTCGTCGACCGGGTCAAGGACGTCATCAACTCCGGCGGCGTCCTGGTCGCCTCCCGCCAGGTCGAGGACGCCCTCTACACCCACCCCGCCGTCGCCGAGACCGCGGTCATCGGCCTCCCCGACGACCGCTGGATCGAGGCCGTCACCGCCGTCGTCGTCCTGCGGGGCGAGGCGGACGAGAGCGAACTCATCGCCCACGCCTGCGAGAAGCTCACCGCCTTCAAGGCGCCCAAGCGCGTCGTGTTCGTGGAGTCGCTCCCGCGTAACGCCAGCGGAAAGATCCTCAAGAGGCAACTGCGGGACGAGCTGGGCTCGAACTGACCTTCCTGAGACCGGCCTTGCCCGAGACCGGCCGTGCCCCGAGACCGGCTTTGCCCTGAGACCGGCCGCTCCCTGAAGCCGGCGTTCTGAACTCCAGGACCGGCCGTTACAACCGCCCCGCCTCCACGATCCGCCGCAGGAACCGCCGGGTGCGCTCCTGGCGGGGCGCGCCGAAAACCTCCTCCGGCGTGCCGCGTTCCAGCACCACTCCGGCGTCCAGGAAGCACACCTGGTCGGCGACCTCGCGCGCGAACGCCATCTCGTGGGTGGCGATGACCATCGTCATGCCGTCCTCCTTCACCTCCCGTACGAGACCCAGCACCTCGCCCACCAGTTCCGGATCCAGGGCGGCCGTGACCTCGTCCAGGAGGAGCAGCCGGGGGCGTACCGCCAGCGCCCGGACGATCGCGGCCCGCTGCTGCTGACCGCCGCTGAGCCGGTCCGGGTACTCGTCCGCCTTCGCCCCGAGCCCCAGCCGCTCCAGCAGCTCCCGGGCCTCCGCCTCGGCCCGGGGCCGGGAGAGCCCGTGGACGCGGCGCGGGGCCAGGGTGATGTTCTGCAGCACGGTCAGATGGGGGAAGAGATTGTACGCCTGGAACACCACGCCGATCCGTCGGCGCACCGCGTCCGCGTCGGCCCGGGGGTCCGTGATCTCCTCGCCCTCCAGCCAGATCGCCCCGTCGTCGATCTCCTCCAGGAGATTGGCGCAGCGCAACAGGGTCGACTTCCCGGACCCCGAAGCGCCGATCAGGGCGGTCACCGTGTGCGGGGCGACCTCCAGGTCGACGTCCCGCAGCACCGGCGACGCCCCGAACGACTTGCGGACCGCCTCCATCCGCAGTACCGGAGAGGCTGCTTCCGGGGCCGGTGTCACGCTCATACGATCCCTCCCTGGGCCCGCCGCCGGTCCATCCGCGCCGTCACCCAGTCGGTGAGCCGGGTCATCGGGATGGTCAACGCCACGAAGACCAGACCCGCGACGACGTACGGGGTGTAGTTGAAGTCCTTGCTCGCGATGATCTGCGCCGCGTACACGGCGTCCACCGCCCCGGCGATGGAGACGAGCCCGGTGTCCTTCTGGAGCGACACCAGGTCGTTCAGCAGCGGCGGCACCACCCGCCGCACCGCCTGCGGCAGCACCACGAAGCGGAGCGCCTGCCCGCCGCTCAGCCCCAAGGAACGCGCCGCGGCCCGCTGCGAGGGATGCACGGATTCGATGCCGGCCCGGAAGACCTCGGCGACGTACGCCGAATAGGTCAGCACCAGCGCGCCGCCGCCCAGCAGCACCGGATCGGTGGTCACCCCCTCCAGCCGCAGGGCGGGCACCCCGAACACCACCATCAGCAGGCAGATGATGAGCGGCAGCCCCCGGAAGAAGTCGGTGTACGCGGTGGCCAGGGCCCGCACGGGGAAGAACACCGGCCCGCGCAGGGTGCGCGCCACCGCCAGCAGCAGGCCGAACACCAGGACGGCCGCACCGCACACGGCGAGCAGCCGGAGGTTCAGCCACAGCCCCTCCATGACCTGCGGGAAGGCGACGCGCGCGTAATGGGCGCTGAAGAACGTCTCCTTGGTACGGGTCCAGCCGGGTGAGCCCGTGATCAGCAGGAACAACACCGCGCCCGTCACCAGGGTGCTGGTCGCGGCGATCGCGGTGGCCCGCCGGGTGCGGGCCCGCCGGTACCGCTCGCGGGCGATCCGGCGCTCGGAGGGGACGTAGCCGTCCTCGTGGACGGCCGGCGTCTTGTACAGGGTCACTTGAGCACCGGCGCGTCGACGGCCTCGGAGAGCCACTTCGTCTCCAGGGCCGCGAGCGTGCCGTCCTCCCGCAGGGCGTCCACCGCACCGCTGACACAGGAGGTGATCGTGCTCTCCCGGTCCAGGACCAGACCGAACTGCTCGGGATCACCCGAGGGGGCGGCGAACTGGCCCACCACCTCGGCCTCGGGCACCTCTGCCCCGGTGATGTAGAAGGCGGTCGGCAGGTCCACGACGATGGCGTCCACCTGACCGGTCTTCAGCGCCGATTTGGCGAAGTCGTTGCGCTGGTAGACGGCCGGCTTCTCGCTCGGCTTCACCAGGTCGGTGATGAAGTCGAGGCTGGTGGTGCCCACCTGCGCGCCGAGCTTCACGTCCTTGAGGTCGGCCACCCGCGTCGCCTTCGCGGCCTTCGACGACTTCAGCGCGACGACGGCCTGGCGCACGTCGTAGTAGCCGGAGGAGAAGGCGACGGCCTTCTTCCGCTCCTCACTGACGGAGACCTGGTTGATGTCGAAGTCGAACTTCTTCGCGCCGGGCGCGAACGCGCTGTTGAACGGGGTGTGCTGCCAGACCACCGCGTCGCGGCCGTAGCCGAGCCGCTGCGCCACGGCGTACGCCACCGCCGACTCGAAGCCCTTCCCGTTGGACGGCTCGTCGTCGGAGAACCAGGGGGCGTACGCGGGCTTGTCGGTGCCCACGGTCAGCTTGCCGGACACCTGGGTGGCGAGCTTGCCGGGAGCGCAGGACGCCGTCGCACCGGCGGCCCGGTCGGGTGCCTCCTCCTCCGCTTGCGGGGCACACCCCGTGAGGGCGGCCAAGAGGGCGACGGCGGAGCAGACGGCGGTGACCAGGGACCGGTTGGCGAGATGCATAGCGGGAGACTGGCAGTGCCCGGCCCTCCCTGTCGAGACTTCCCGGCCGCTGTCCGCATCGTGGGAACGGGTGTTGCGGTGGTGTGAACACGCCCGTCACCGGGGCTGTCTCAGCCCGTGCCGGACTGCCGCAGATCCACGATCCGCCGAATCTTGCCCACCGAGCGTTCGAGCGTCTGCGGATCCACGATCTCGACGCTCACCGACACCCCGATGCCGTCCTTCACCGCCGCCGCGATGGCCCGCGCCGCCTTCTCCCGTTCCTCGGTCGTCGCGTCCGCCCGCGCCTCCGCGAAGACCGTCAGCGCGTCCAGCCGCCCGTGCCGGGTCAGCCGCAGCTGGAAGTGCGGGGCGACGGCCGGCGTACGCAGCACGATCTCCTCGATCTGCGTGGGGAAGAGGTTCACCCCGCGCAGGATCACCATGTCGTCGCTGCGGCCGGTGACCTTCTCCATCCGGCGGAACGTCCGCGCCGTCCCCGGCAGCAGTCGCGTCAGATCCCGGGTGCGATAGCGGATCACCGGCATCGCCTCCTTGGTCAGCGAGGTGAAGACCAGCTCCCCCTCCTCGCCGTCCGGCAACAGCTCACCGGTGAACGGGTCCACGACCTCCGGATAGAAGTGGTCCTCCCAGATGTGCAGCCCGTCCTTCGTCTCCACGCACTCCTGAGCGACCCCCGGGCCCATCACCTCGGAGAGCCCGTATATGTCGACCGCGTCGATGGCGAACCGGTCCTCGATCTCCCGCCGCATCCCCTCGGTCCACGGCTCCGCGCCGAAGATCCCGACCCTCAGGGACGTCGAACGCGGATCGACGCCCTGTCGCTCGAACTCGTCCAGCAGCGTCAGCATGTACGACGGGGTGATCATGATGATCTCGGGCCGGAAGTCCTGGATCAACCGGACCTGGCGCGCGGTCATGCCCCCGGACGCGGGGATCACCGTGCAGCCGAGCCGCTCCGCCCCGTAGTGCGCCCCGAGCCCGCCGGTGAACAGCCCGTATCCATAGGCCACATGAACCTTGTGACCGGGCCGCCCGCCCGCCGCCCGGATCGAACGGGCCACCACGTCCGCCCAGGTGTCCAGGTCCCGTTCGGTGTAACCGACGACCGTCGGACGCCCCGTCGTGCCGCTGGAGGCGTGGATCCTGCGCACCTCGTGCTCCGGCACCGCGAACATCCCGAACGGGTAGTTGTCCCGCAGATCCGCCTTCACGGTGAACGGGAACCGGGCCAGATCGGCGAGCGCCCGGCAGTCGTCGGGCCGAAGCCCCGCGCTCTCGAAGGCGTTCCGGTAGAAGGGGACGTTGTCGTACGCGTGGCGCAGCGTGGACCGGAGCCGCTCCAGTTGCAGGGCCTCCAGTTCGCCCCGGCCGAGCCGTTCCGCCGCGTCCAGCATGGCCGTCATCAGGCCCCTTCCCTCCGAAACAGGCGACCGAGAAGTCACGGACAGGCCGCAAGGGGGCGACCGATCATTCGGTCGATCTTCCTGGGAGCAGTAATTCAGGCGGCCGGGGGTGCTGGCAAGAGGCGCGCGGCGTTCGCGGCGGATCAGCCCGCGGCGAAGTCCGGTGCCCCCGCCCGCGGCTTCCTGTTTGGATGGGGAGCATGCCGATCTTCTCCGCGTACGACACGACCCCGCTCGCCTATCACCTGGTGGGGGAGGGGGAGCCGCTGATCTGCCTGCCCGGCGGGCCGATGCGGGCGAGCGCGTATCTCGGTGACCTCGGAGGGCTCGGCGCCCGGCGGCAGCTCGTACTGCTGGACCTCCGCGGCAGCGGCGACTCCGGTGTGCCCGATGCCCCCTCGACGTACCGCTGCGACCGCCTCGTGGACGACGTGGAGGCGCTGCGCGAACACCTGGGCCTCGACCGGATCGACGTACTGGCGCATTCCGCCGGGGCCGACCTGGCCCTGCTGTACGCGGCCCGCCACCCGGACCGGCTGCGCACCCTGACCCTCGTCACGCCCAGCACCCGGGCCGTGGGCATCGAGATCGGCGACCAGGACCTGCGCGAGGCCGCCGAGCTGCGGCGCGACGAGCCCTGGTACCCCGAGGCGAGGGCAGCCCAGGAGGCGCTGCTCGCCGGGGGACCTTTCGCCGAGCTGTGGCCCGCCGTCCGGCCCCTCACCTACGGCCGCTGGGACGCGACGGCCCGCGCACACGCCGAGGCCTCCGCCGGGCAGACCAACGCGGCGGCGCGCGGCCTCTACGCCGGGGAGGGGGCCTTCGATCCCGCCGCCACCGCGGGGGCCCTGCGCGCCCTGACGGTGCCGGTCCTCGTCCTCGCCGGGGAGTACGACGGCCACCCGAGCCCGGACCGGGCCACGGAGCTCGCCGCGCTCTTCCCGGGTGCCTCGTTCGTCGTCCAGCGGGGCGCCGGGCACTTCCCGTGGCTGGACGACCCAGGCGCCTTCGCCCGTACGGTGGAGGCCTTCCTCGACCCCGACATCCGTACGGTGCAGGCGGGCGGGGTCCGGCTTACATACCGGGTGTGGGGCGAGGAGGCGTCGCCGCCCGTCGTCCTCCTGCACGGGCGGGCGGGCTCCAGTGGGACCTGGAACCGGATCGCGGAGGACCTGGCCGCCGACCACCGTGTGTACGCCCCCGATTTCCGGGGCCACGGGCTGAGCGACTGGCCCGGCGGCTACTCCTTCGAGATGTTCCGCGACGACCTGCACGCCTTCCTGGAGGCCCGCAACCTGGCCGGCGCGACCGTCGTCGGGCACTCCATGGGCGGGGTGGCCGCCTACCTCCTGGCCCAGCGGGAACCGGGCCTGATCGGACGGCTGGTCATCGAGGACGCGCCGCCCCTCCACCCGCTCGACCCGCCCCGGCCGCCCTCCGTCCGCCCGGAGGGCGCGCTCGACTTCGACTGGCCCGTCGTCCCCGACATCGACGTCCAGCTGAACGACCCCGACCCGGCCGTCCGGAGGCGGTTCCCGGAGATCACCGCGCCCACCCTCGTCATCGGAGGCGGCCCCACCAGCCACATCGACCAGGGGCATCTCGCGCGGTTGGCCGGGGAGATACCGGACGCCGAGCTGGTCACCATCGACGCCGGGCACCTGATCCACACGGAACGGCCCGAGGAGTTCCTCGCGGCGATCCGGTCATTCGGGCTCGCCTGATCCGGCCGGCCGCGGCCAAGCCCACCGGCGACGGCGGTCGTCGAGCGGCTTGCGATGAATGACCCGAGGAGCACGGCGGTAGGGGAAGAGGCTGCGCGGAACCAAGGAAGGGGCGGCGCGCGCTGACCGAAGCGGAATCGGGGACGCCATCCTGTGGCCCGACCGCCACCCGGCCCCGAATCCGGCACGGCCCGCCGCCTTGCCGCAGGGGCATCGGCCCCTCGATCCCTACGACGAGCCGCCGGCCGGTCTCGGCAGGCGGCTCTCCGTCGGCCCGACTCCGCGGGAGGCCGGTCGCCTTCTTGGTGCGCGGCCTGTTCCGACGTCAGGGCCGCTACGGAGACGATGACTTAATACAAGTCGAAAGAAAAGTCGCGTCAGGATTCTTGACCGCGATTGAAGCGACGGGCAAGGTTCCGGGAGAGCGCTCTCTCGTCTCGGTTCGATCTCTAGGAGCCCCCGCATGCCCGCAGTTGGCATATCCCCAGCGGTCCCGGTGCCCCACGGCCCCGGCAGCCGTCGTACCCCAAGACCGGCCTCCCGCGGCATGGTCGCCGCGATGGCCACCGCCCTGGCCGCCACTCTTCTCGCCTTCGTTCCCGCCGCGCGGGCCGAGGCCGCACCCGTCCTGCTGTCCCAGGGCAAGCCGGTCACCGCCTCCAGCGAGGAGAACTACGGCACCCCGGCCACTGCGGCCGTCGACGGGAACGCCACCACCCGGTGGTCCAGCGCCGCCTCCGACCCGCAGTGGATACGCGTCGACCTCGGCGCGAGAACGCAGCTGAGCCAGGTCGTCCTGGACTGGGAAGCGGCCTACGGCAAGAGCTACCGCGTCGAGCTGTCGGCCAACGGCTCCGACTGGTCGACCGCCTACCAGACCACCAACGGCGACGGCGGCACCGACACCCTGAACGTCAGCGGCGAAGCCCGCTACGTCCGAGTGAACGGTACCGAACGCGGCACCCAGTACGGGTTCTCCCTCTGGGAGTTCAAGGTCTACGGCGAGTCCGGCGGCACCGGCGGCCCGCAGCTGCCCGGCGGCGGCGACCTCGGCCCGAACGTGCACGTCTTCGACCCCTCCACGCCCAACATCCAGGCCAAACTGGACCAGGTCTTCGACGAGCAGGAGGCGGCGCACTTCGGCAACGGCCGGCACCAGTTCCTCTTCAAGCCCGGCACCTACAACAACCTGAACGCCGAGATCGGCTTCTACACCTCGATCTCCGGCCTCGGCCTCAAGCCCGACGACACCACCATCAACGGTGACGTGACCGTGGACGCGGGCTGGTTCAACGGCAACGCGACGCAGAACTTCTGGCGCTCGGCCGAGAACCTGGCGGTGAACCCGGTCAACGGCACCAACCGCTGGGCCGTCTCGCAGGCCGCCTCCTTCCGCCGCATGCACGTCAAGGGCGGGCTCAACCTGGCCCCGAACGGCTACGGCTGGGCCAGCGGCGGTTACATCGCCGACTCCAAGGTGGACGGCCAGGTCGGCAACTACTCCCAGCAGCAGTGGTACACCCGCGACAGCTCGATCGGCGGCTGGTCCAACTCCGTCTGGAACCAGACGTTCTCGGGCGTCGAAGGCGCACCCGCCAACTCGTTCCCCGAGCCCCGCTACACCACACTGCAGACCACTCCGATCTCCCGTGAGAAGCCGTTCCTGTACCTGGACGGCAACACGTACAAGGTCTTCGTTCCCGAGAAGCGCACCAACGCCCGTGGCGTCTCCTGGAACGGCACCCCGCAGGGCACCTCGATCGGCCTGGACAAGTTCTACGTCGTCAAGGCCGGTGCGACCGCTGCCACCATCAACCAGGCGCTGTCGCAGGGCCTCAACCTGCTCTTCACCCCCGGCATCTACCACGTCGACCAGACCATCAACGTCAACCGCGCGGACACGGTCGTCCTCGGCCTCGGTCTCGCGACGATCATCCCCGACGGCGGCGTCACCGCGATGAAGGTCGCCGACGTCGACGGAGTCAAGCTCGCCGGCTTCCTGATCGACGCCGGTCCGGTCAACTCCCCGACCCTGCTCGAGGTCGGCGCGCAGAACTCCTCCGCGGACCACGCCGCCAACCCCACCTCCGTCCAGGACGTCTACGTCCGCATCGGCGGCGCGGGCGCCGGCAAGGCCACCACCTCCATCGCCGTCCACAGCGACGACGTGATCATCGACCACACCTGGGTGTGGCGCGCCGACCACGGCGAGGGCGTCGGCTGGGAGACCAACCGCGCCGACTACGGGGTCCGGGTGTACGGCGACGACGTGCTGGCCACCGGCCTGTTCGTCGAACACTTCAACAAGTACGACGTCGAGTGGTACGGGGAGCGCGGCCGGACGATCTTCTACCAGAACGAGAAGGCGTACGACGCACCCAATCAGGCAGCCATCCAGAACGGCGACACGAAGGGCTACGCCGCCTACCGCGTCGACGACTCCGTCGACGTCCACGAGGGCTGGGGGATGGGCAGCTACTGCAACTACAACGTCGATTCGACCATCCGCCAGGACCACGGCTTCAAGGCCCCGGTGAAGCCGGGCGTGAAGTTCCACAGCCTGCTGGTGGTGTCGCTCGGCGGAATGGGCCACTACAACCACGTCATCAACAACACCGGAGCCTCCACGGTCCCGGCCGGCACCACGACCGTGCCGTCCACCCTGGTCTCCTTCCCCTGATCCGTCCCCCGCGGTGAAACCACCCACGGTGGACGACCCCCGGGCCGATCCTGACCATCGGCCCGGGGGACCCCCGCGGTGAGGGCTCACCCGCCGAACCTCTCTCCCACGGACGGCCGCCGTCCTCCCCGACGGCGGCCGTCCGTGGCCCCCCATCCTCCTCAGGAGCCGCCATGCTGTCCCTGCGCAGACCCGCTCTCACCCTGACCCTCGGCGCGCTGTTCGCCTCCTCCCTCACGCTCATCGCCGCGCCGACCGAGGCGCGCGCCGCCGATCCCCTGATCTCCCAGGGCAAGACCGCCACCGCCTCCTCGAACGAGGGCGCCGGCCTCTCCGCCGCACAGGCCGTCGACGGCGACCTCACCGGCACCCGCTGGTCCAGCCAGTGGTCCGACCCCCAGTGGATCCAGATCGACCTCGGCAAGAGGTCGAACCTGAGCCGGGCCGTACTGACCTGGGAGGGCGCCTACGGCAAGGCCTACGAGATCCAGGCCAGCGACAACGGCACCGACTGGACCACCCTGAAGAAGGTCACCGACGGCGACGGCGGCACCGACGACCTCGCCCTCGCCGGCTCCGGCCGCTACGTCCGGATGCTCGGCACCGCGCGCCCCGGTGGATACGGCTACTCCCTCTGGGAGTTCCAGGTCTACGGCTCCCAGGGCACCACCGACCCCCCGCCCGGCGGGGCCGTCAAGGTCACCGGCGGTCAGGGCGCGTGGCAGCTCACCGTCGGCGGACAGCCGTACACCGTCAAGGGCCTCACCTGGGGCCCGTCCATGGCGGACGCTCCGACGTACATGCCCGACCTGAAGTCGATGGGCGCCAACACCGTCCGCACCTGGGGCACGGACGCCAGTACCAAGCCGCTTCTCGACGCGGCCGCCGCGAACGGCCTGCGGGTCATGAACGGCTTCTGGCTCCAGCCCGGCGGCGGCCCCGGCAGCGGCGGCTGCGCCAACTACGTCACCGACACCGCGTACAAGTCGACCATGCTCACCGAGATCGCCAAGTGGGTCGAGACCTACAAGAACCACCCCGCGACCCTCATGTGGAACGTCGGCAACGAGTCCGTCCTCGGCCTCCAGAACTGCTACAGCGGCGCGGAGCTGGAAGCTCAGCGCAACGCCTACACGACGTTCGTCAACGACGCGGCCAAGAAGATCCACTCCATCGACGCCGACCACCCGGTGACCTCCACCGACGCGTGGACCGGCGCCTGGCCGTACTACAAGCGCAACGCCCCCGACCTCGACCTGTACTCGATGAACGCCTACGGCGACACGTGCGGGGTCCAGCAGGACTGGGAGGAGGGGGGCTACACCAAGCCCTACATCATCACCGAGAGCGGCCCCGCGGGGGAGTGGGAGGTGCCCGACGACGCCAACGGTGTTCCCGACGAGCCTACCGACGTGCAGAAGCGGGACGGCTACACCAAGTCCTGGGACTGCGTCACCGGCCACCGGGGCGTGGCCCTGGGCGCGACCCTCTTCCACTACGGCCTGGAGCACGACTTCGGCGGGGTGTGGTTCAACCTGATCCCCGACGGTCTCAAGCGGCTGTCGTACTACTCGGTGAAGAAGGCGTACACGGGCTCCAACACCGGTGACAACCTGCCGCCGGTCATCACCGACATGACGGTGACGCCGGCCGGGTCCGCCCCTGCGGGCAAGGAGTTCACCGTCCGCGCGGACATCCGCGACCCCGAGGGCGACCGGCTCACCAACAAGATCTTCCTCAGCGGCAACTACGCCAACGGCGACAAGCGGCTCGTGCCGGCGCAGTTCAGGTCCACCGGCGACGGTACCTTCGCGGTCACCGCTCCCGAGAAGCTCGGCGTGTGGAAGGTCTACATCCAGTCCGAGGACGGAAAGGGCAACGCGGGCATCGAGACGAAGTCGGTCAAGGTCGTCGCCCCGCCGGTGACCGGCACCAATGTCGCCCTGGGCAAGGCCACCACGGCCTCCAGCTCGCAGGCCTCGTACGGGGACTGCCCCTGCCCGCCGGAGCGCGCCACGGACGGCAGGGCCGACACCCGCTGGGCCAGCGACTGGAGCGACCCGCAGTGGATAGCGGTCGACCTCGGCGCACGGGTGCCCGTCCGCACCCTGCAACTGGTGTGGGACCCGGCCTACGCCAAGTCCTACGCGGTCCAGGTCTCGGACAACGGCAACGACTGGCGCACGGTCCACACCACGACGTCCGGCAACGGTGACATCGACACCATCGCCCTGACCGAGACGGCGCGCCACGTGCGGATCCAGCTCACCGCCCGCGGCACGGGCTGGGGCTACTCACTGCACGAGTTCGGCGTCTACAGCTGATCGGGGTCGTCCGGGGGGCCGTTCCGGTGTGGAGCGGCCCCCACTCCACCTGACCACGCGGGGGACCGGGGCGCCCGGCGACGGCAGGTTTGAGCAGCGCGTCAGGTTTGAGCAGGGCGTCGGCGGTCAGGCGGGCAGAGCGGGGCCGGGGTGTCGGGGACAGCCCGGCAAGGTGCTCGCGACCGCCCGTGGAAGGTCGCGGCGGGTGAAGGAAGCCCGCCGTCCCGGCCAGGCCCTACCGCCACTCAGGTGGGAGCGGCCGGGCATGCCGACTGGGGGAGGGCACAGCGGGATACGGTCGCCTGGCACCCGGCCCGCCCGGCGTCTCGACGGGAAGGACGCCGGCTTCGCTCGCCCCATGAGGGTTCGTACCTGTTCGACCGAGAGGAATGCCGTGCCCGCTGACTTCGACGTCGTGATCGTGGGCGCGGGTGCGGCCGGGATGAGCCTGGCGTACCACCTCTGCGCCCCGGGCAGCGGCGTACCTCTGTCGGTCGCCCTCGTCGACGCCCCGCCGGGGCCTCTGCGAGCACCCCCGCGGACCTGGTGCTTCTGGGAGCCGCCGGGCGGGCCCTACGATCGGGTCCTGGCCGCTTCCTGGCCCCGGCTGCGGGTCCGGGCGGCCGACGGGGCCCCCACCGTGGCCCGGCTCCCGCGGCTGCGCTACAAGATGCTGCGCTCGGACGCCTTCGAGGCACTGGTCGAGCAACGGTTGTCCCGTGCACCGGACCTGTGCCGGATGGAGGCGACCGCGAGTGCCGTACGCGACGACCCGTCCGGCGTCGGCGGGGAGGTTCTGACCCGGGGCGCGCGCGGTGAACGGGTCCTCGTGCGTGGCCGTCTCGTCTTCGACTCCCGGCCGCCCCACCGCCGGCCCCCCGCTCGCACGACGCTGCTCCAGCATTTCACCGGCTGGTTCGTCCGCACCGAGCGTCCCGCGTTCGATCCGGGAACCGCGGACCTGATGGACTTCCGCACGCCGCAGCCCGCTCGCGGGCTCTCGTTCGGCTACGTCCTGCCGCTGGACCCGCACACCGCGCTGGTCGAGTACACCGAGTTCTCACCCGCCCCGCTGGACACCGACGGCTACCGGCGAGCCCTGCGCCACTACACCCACGACGTGTTGAGGCTCGGGCCGCTCCGGGTCACGGCGGAGGAGCACGGTGTCATCCCCATGACGGACGGCCGCTTCCCGCCCCGGCCGGGGCGTTCGGTGTATCGCATCGGCACCGCCGGAGGCGCGACCCGCCCGTCTACCGGCTACACCTTCGCGGCCGTGCAGCGACAGAGCCGGGCCGTCGCCGATCAGTTGCGCTCCGGACGCCCGCTGCGTATGCCCGCCCCGTACGGCCGTCGGGCACGGCTGATGGACGCCGTGCTGCTGAGGGCCCTGGACAGCGGCAGGGTGGACGGCGTGGACTTCTTCACCCGCCTCTTCCGCGGAGTTCCCGGCGAGCGGCTGCTGAGCTTCATGGACGGCCGCTCACGGGTGCACGAGGACCTGCTCATCGGCCTGCGGACACCGATGGTCCCCATGCTGCGGACCGTCCTCGAACTCCCCTTCAGAACCCGGCGGGAACGCCCGGCGCACGACGTTTCCCCCGCACCGACCGCCCACGAAGGGAGCGCCCCATGACCCTGTTGCGCGGTGACGCGCTGTCCGAGGCCTTCGACCGCGGCTCCACCGCCTACGACCGCCTCGTTACGGCCAGCCCCGGCTACCACGCGCACCTGCGCCGCTCCGCACGCCGACTGGGCCTGCCGGAGGAGGGAAGCGGGCTGCGCGTGCTCGACCTGGGATGCGGAACGGGTGCTTCCACGGCCGCGCTCCTCGCTGCCGCCCCGCGCGCCCGGATCACCGGGGTCGACGCGTCCGCGGGCATGCTGGACCGCGCGGCGGCCAAGAGCTGGCCGCAGGGCGTCGACTTCGCGCATCTCCCGGTCGAGGAGCTGGCCGGACGGCTGGCAGCCGGCTCCTTCGACGCGGTGTTCGCCGGTTACCTCTTCCGCAACCTCACCGACCCCGACGCGGCCCTTGCCATGGTGCGCGGCCTGCTCGTACCGGGCGGCCGCCTCGCCGTCCACGAGTACACGCTCGGCGGATCCCCCGTCGACCGTGGGGTGTGGAGCGCGGTCTGCTCGCTGATCATCCAGCCCGCCGGCCGGCTCGCCGGGGACGCCGACCTGTACCGACACCTCCGGGACAGTGTCACCCGGTTCGACACGGCCCCCGCTTTCGCCCAGCGGGTGCGCCGGGCCGGCTTCGCCGACGTACGCGTCCTCCCGTTGCCCGGCTGGCAGACCGGCATCACGCACACCTTCGTCGGTCGCACCTCAGTCGCCCCGGGGGTACGGGCGTGATGCTCCCGAGGGACAGCGGCAGGGGACACCGGCGCGGCCGGGACCGGCAGGCGGCCGTCGTGCCGGCACCGCCCGGCCGCCCCCGATTCACCGGTCAGGCTCCCGTCGTGGCGGTCGTCGGCGGCGGCATCGCGGGGATCGCGGCGGCCACCCTCCTGGCGGAACGCGGCGTACGCGTCACCCTCTACGAGCGTGAACCAGGCCTGGGCGGGAGGTTGTCGGGGTGGCCCACCGAGCTCACCGACGGCACCACGGTGACGATGAGCCGTGGGTTCCACGCGTTCTTCCGGCAGTACTACAACCTGCGCGGACTTCTGCGTCGGGTCGATCCGGACCTCGGCTCCCTGACCCGGCTGCCCGACTATCCGCTGTGGCACAGCTCCGGCCTGCGGGACAGCTTCGCCCGGGTCCCGCGCACGCCTCCGCTCAGCGCGATGGGGTTCGTCGCTCTCAGCCCCACCTTCGGTCCGCGGGACCTGATCCGGATGAACCCGAGGGCGGCTGTCGGGCTGCTGGACGTGCGGGTGCCCGAGGTCTACGAACGGCTCGACGGGATCAGCGCCACCGACTTCCTCCACCGCATCCGCTTCCCGGAAGCCGCCCACCACCTGGCGTTCGAGGTCTTCTCCCGCAGCTTCTTCGCCGACCCGCGTGAACTGTCGGCGGCCGAACTGGCTCTCATGTTCCACATCTACTTCCTCGGCTCCAGCGAGGGCCTGCTCTTCGACGTGCCCGGCGAACCGTTCCCCGCAGCCCTGTGGGAGCCGCTGCACCGCTACCTGGAGGCGCACGGCGTCGACGTACGGACACGGGCACCGGTCCGGCAGGTTCGCCCCGTGCCCGACGGCGGGCTGGACCTCACCACGGACGACCGCACCACTCGCTACGACGCCCTCGTCCTCGCGCTGGACAGCGGCGGGCTGCGCCGTCTCGTCGCAGCCTCCCCCGAGTTGGGCGACAGCGACTGGCGCGCACGGATCGCACGGTTGCGCACCGCCCCGCCGTTCCTGGTCTCACGGCTCTGGCTCGACCGGCCCGTGGCACACGACCGGCCCGGGTTCCTGGGCACCAGCGGCTACGGTCCGCTGGACAACGTGAGCGTCCTCGACCGCTGGGAGGGAGAGTCCGCCCGATGGGCCCGGCGCACGAGGGGCTCGGTCGTCGAGCTGCACGCGTACGCCGTCGCACCGGACGCCGACCGCTCCGCCGTACAGGACGAGGCGCTGGGACAACTGCACCGCATCTACCCGGAGACCCGGAGCGCCCGCCTCCTGGACGAGCGCCATGAATGGCGGGCGGACTGCCCCATGTTCCCCGTGGGCGGCTACCGGGACCGGCCCGGCGTGCGCAGCCCCGACCCCACCGTCACCGTCGCCGGGGACATGGTCCGCACCGGGCTGCCCGTGGCCCTGATGGAACGCGCGGCCACCAGCGGATTCCTCGCCGCGAACGCCCTGCTGGAACGCTGGGGCGTGCGGGGGCAGACGCTGTGGACGGTCCCGCGCGCGGGACGGTCGGCCGTCCTGCGCCGGCTCGCCGCGCTGGCCGACTGACGGAGGGCAGCGCGGAGCTTCATGAAGGGGGCTCGTCAGCCCGGGAACGTTCCGTTGTCGCGGAGTTCCCAGCGCCTCTCCGCGTACGCCAGGTCATCCCGCCACAACCGGCCCGCCGAGGCACGCATCAGGGGGCGCAGCAGCGGAGCGGCCGCCCGTGCCACGGCGAATCCGCGACGGTCCGACGCCGCGACCAGTGCCTCCGTCACGGCGGTGCGGGGCTTGCCCCGCTCGTCCGGAGCGAGGGGTGTGGCGTGGGTCTCCACGACGGACCCCGCGCCCTCGCCCTCGATGATGTGCATGACAACGGTACGGGGCCCGGGCGCCGTGAACCGGGCGCGGACCGGCACCACCAGTCGCCCGGCCACCTTGAAGGAGACGTCGACGGTGAACCCGTCGTCCTCTGCCGGGCTGTCGGCGGGCGTTCCCGTCACCGTCAGGTCCACGAAGGAGTACGGGTGGAACCAAGCGCCGTGCCACGGGTCCAGGCGGTTGGCCACCACGTCTTCCGGCTCGCAGCGGCCTACCCCCGAGTAGACCGCCTCCACGGCGTCCCGCGCCCTCGGCCGGGCGGGTAGGTACGGACGTTCCGAGGGGGGCTCGCCCCCCATGCGGTCGAGCCGCACCCAGAGAAGGACACCGTCGTCGAAGGCGGGATAGGGCTCCCATCCGGCGAACGGTTGGCCGTCCAGGGCGAGTCCGTGCCAGTGGCAGACCAGTGTGCCGCAGCGGACAGGGCTGTCGCGCAGCGGTGCACCCAGATGCGGGCAGGCGCCCGGGCCGGTGCGCAGCCTTCCCTCGCCGTCGCGCCACGCCACCACTTCGGTGGAGCCGACCGTGATCCCGAGGACCTTCCCGGGAGGGAGGTCGCGCGAGGCGCCGATGACGTACCAATTGCCGGAAGGCCTGCTCCGCGCACGCTTCAGGGCCTCCGTGATGAGCCAGGGTTTCGCCTCGCGCCACGTGGGCGCCTGACGCTCCCACGGGACGGGCGCGCGCCGTACCCGCAAGGGAACACGGCCGGATCGTGGGCGTCCCGCCGCCGGGCTCATACGGCCTCCTCCCGCACCGGGGCCGGGGCGCCGGCCGTCCGCAGCCGTGACACCCCGTCGGACCGGCCCGCCTCGACCGCGTCCGCCCGGCGCCGGCGCACCGTGCGTACGGCGACCGCCCGCACCAGTCCGTCCAGCGCCACGACGGCCCGCCGTCGGCGCGGGACGACCGCCCGGCGGTGCAGGACCGCGTACCCGTCCGCCTCGATCGCGTCGAGGATGCCGCTGTACAGCACGAACGCCGTACGGATGCAGGGCCGCGACACCGGGGCGAGCATCGCGATGCCGGGCAGGGCGGCCCGGTAGACGGCTCGGTTGTGGGCTGCGGCGGCCCGCAGTACGTCGGTGATCCGGCTGTCGGGAATCCCCGTGCTCCGGCTCCACTCGAAGCGGTCCCGGTCCACCCCGTGCGCGTCCAGCAGCTCGGTCGGCAGATAGAGCCGTCCCCGGTCCAGGTCCTCGCCCACGTCCCGCAGGAAGTTGGTCAGCTGGAAGGCGACACCGAGCGCTGCCGCGTGCGGTGCCGCTTCCTCGCGCGCCACCACCGTCCCGAGCACCGGCAGCATCTGAAGGCCGATCACCGCGGCCGAACCGTGCATGTACCGGCCGAGTTCCTCGTACGAGGCGTACCCGCCGACCGTCAGGTCGCTGCGCATGGAGGACAGGAAGTCGGTGAAGTGCCGAGGGTCGATGCCGTACCGGCCCGCCGTGTCGGCCAGGGCACGGATCACCGGCTCGGCGGCCCGGGCCCCCCGCAACCCCGCCTCCAGCTGGGTTTCCAGGGCGAGCAGGGCGCGGGCGCGCTCCCCGGGCGTGGCTGTGGTGTCGAGATCATCGACTATGTCGTCGGCGCGGCGGGCGAAGCCGTACAGGGCGTGGACGGCCGGCCTCCGGCCGATGGGAAGGAGCCGCGTCGCCAGGAAGTAGGTCTTGCCGTGCCGTGCGTTGAGGCCGCGGCAGCGGGTGTACGCGGCCCTGAGCGCGGGATCATGGATGCCCGCTGCGTCGAGTTCGTGGTCGGTCATGCGCTGGAACCTCCCGGGGCGGAGCGCGGGGTTCGGGCGATACGGGGGCCGGTGATCCTCTCCGCCGCCAGCTTCCCGGAGATCAGGACGGTCGGCACGCCGACACCGGGCGTGGTGCCGCAGCCGGCGAGGACGGCGTTGACCGTGCCCCGCACCAGGTTGCGCGGCCGGAAGGGGCCGGTCTGGGGGAAGGTGTGGGCCACGGAGAAGGGGGTGCCCGCCGCATGCCCCTGCGCGGTCCAGTCGACGGGCGTGACCAGGCCCTCCTCCTCGATCGCCGCGCCGAGACCGGGCATCTCGCGGCGCTCCAGCTCGGCCAGCAGCTCGTCCCGGTAGCGGGGTCCCAGCTCCCGCCATTCCCGTACGCCGGGCCCGACCTCGGTGTTCGGGCAGGGAGCCAGCACGTAGTGGAGGTGCTTGCCCGGCGGTGCGAGAGAGGGGTCGGTCGCGGTGGGCCGGGTGATGAGGAGCGAGGGGTCCGACATCAGCTTCCCGGTGCGGGTGAGTTCGTGGAAGGTGCTCTTCCAGGCCGCGCCGAAGGAGATGGTGTGGTGCGCCAGGTCCGGCCAGGTGCGGTCCGTGCCCGCGTGCAGGATCACCGCGGAGGGCGAATGCCGCAGGGGCAGGGGGCGGTGCGGGCTGCGGCCGAGCAGTCGGTAGCTGATCGGGAGATCAGGGGTCAGGACGACCGCGTCGCACGGAATGCGCTCCTGGTCGGTGACGACAGCGGTGACCCGGTCGCCCGAGCGCTCCAGCCGGGTCACCCTCTGCCCGTAGCGGAGGGAGGCTCCAGCGTCGGCGGCCGCGTCCGCCATCGCCCGGGGCAACGCGTGCATGCCGCCCCGGGGGAAGTACACACCGGCCACCGTGTCCATGTAGGCGATCACCGCGTACGCGGCCAGCGCCCGTGCCGGCGGCACGCCCGCGTACAGCGCCTGGAAGGAGAAGACCCGGCGCAGCCGTTCGTCCGAGACGAAGTGCCGGATGCGCGCGTCGAGCCGGCCGAAACCGCCGAGCGCCGCGAGGCGGGCCAGGTCGGGATGGGCGAGCTGGAGCGGTGAGTCGAAGTTGGTGTCGATGAAACGGCGCATCTGCACCTGGTAGAGGCGCTCGAGCCAGATCCGCAGACGCCGGTAGCCGACCGCCTGCCGGGCCCCCGCGAACTCCTCGACGGCGGCCTCCATCGCGGCGCCGTCGGTGTGCACGTCGAGCCGGGACCCGTCGGCGAACCGGGCCCGGTAGGCGGGGACCAGCCTGATCAGCTCCAGCCGGTCGGCCATCCGCTCCCCGACCGCTGCGAAGGCCTCCTCCACCAGATCCGGCATCGTCAGCACGGTCGGCCCGGTGTCGATACGGAAGCCTCCCGACTCCAGCAGCCCGGTCCGGCCTCCGGGCACGCCCTCCCGCTCGACGACCGTCACGCGGCGGCCCGCGCCGAGCAGGTGCAGCGCGGCGGACAGTCCTGCCAGCCCGGCGCCGACCACCACCACATGGTCGACGGGCCCCTTGACCGTGATCATCCGGCATTGCCTCCTTCGGTCGTCATCAGGACCGGTGAGGCCCCTGCCGCCCCGGTGCCGCTACCGTGCGTCCCACCGGCGGTGGCGGGGGAGGGGGCGGTCCGCTCCCCGGAGACCGTGCGGAGCAGGCCGAGCAGTTGGCGGCCGCCGTGCGCGTCCACGTCGACGGCCTGTCCCAGGCGGCGTACGGCGTGGTCGCGGAGGCGTTCCGCCTTCCGCTCCACATGGGCGCGCGCCCCCGTCGTCTCGAGCACGCCGCGTACGTCCGCGAGATCCTCCTCGGTGAGGCCGGCGTTGCCGGTGGCGCGGCCGAGTACCGCCAGCGCGTGTTCGTCGCCCGCCGCTTCGGCCCATCTCCGGCCCACGGCCAGCAGGTAGGTCGACTTGCCCTCGCGGATGTCGTCGCCGGACGGCTTGCCGGTCAGTGCCGGGTCGCCGAAGACCCCGAGCAGATCGTCCCGCAGCTGGAAGGCGATACCGGCACACCGGCCGGCGGAGCGCAGAGCGTCGGTGGTCCGGTCATCGGCGCCCGCCAGGGCGGCGCCGATCGCCAGAGGCCGCTCGACGGAGTACGAAGCACTCTTGAGCCGGGCGGTCCGCAAGGCCTGCGCCACCGATGACCCACCGCTGAGCTGGCCCCGCAGATCCAGGTACTGCCCGGCGACCATCTCGGTCCGCATGGCCCGCCACAGGGCGCCGATCCGACGCCGCTGGGCGGCGGACAGCACGGTCTCCGCCACCGTGTCGTCGGCCCAGACCAGGGCGAGATCACCGGCCAGCACGGCGGCCGAGGTGCCGAAGACGGAACCCCGCCCGGAGTCCGGCGTAAGACCCGCGCGCTCCGCCAGAGCGATGTGCACGGCAGGTTTTCCCCGGCGGAGCCGCGAGCGGTCCATCACGTCGTCATGGATCAGCGCGCAGCTCTGGATCAGCTCCAGCGCCACCCCGAGCCGCAGCGCGGCCGTGGTCTCCGCCGCACCGCAGGAGCGCATCCCCCACCACAGAAGGCGGGGCCGCATCCGCTTGCCGCCCTCCAGTGTGAAGTCGGCGACCCGCCGTGCCAGCTCCTCGCCGAAGGAGGCGTCGCTCCCCGCCGCCTCGTCGATCCGGTCCGCCAGCACTGCCCGTGCGGTGCGCAGGACCGCACCGACCACGTCCGCGTCCACGACCCCGGCGTCCACGCACGACGGGGCGTCGTGGCGGCCCCCGCCCACCTCGTGGGCCGGGCGCGAAGAATCGCCGAACGTGTGTTTCCCAGGCTGGCGGCGGCCCATCTCACGCCCTTCCGAGATCAGTGGTGATGACGAACGACTCGACTACTCCGCCCGAGCGCGTACCCCGATCGCATGCCTTCGTGCACGCCGATCGAAGGTTCGCGCCGCGCGAAGGCAGGCACTGATCAAGAGACGATCACGCCGGCCACGCACTCCTGGCGGAGAAACACCCCGGACACGTCATGACGGCGGCCACCACGCCCGTATGGCCCACGTGGACGGGCGCACACCGGCAAGAATCCCCCGGTTCGTGGTTCGACCTCGGCGCTCGACGGTGCGGGCGCGTGTCCTGTGCGCCGGGGAGGAGAACGCCCACGACGGGGGACATGCGGATGGGGCCGAACAGGTTCTCCTTGTCGGGACGCCGCGTGCCGCATATGCCAACGGCCGTTTCTTCGGCCAGGTTGGTCGCACCGCACCTACCGATGACATGAAGGAGAGTGCCATGATCCGTCGTATCGCGATCACGCTGGCGGCCGTCGCCGCGGCCGGGTTCGTCGCCGTGGGACCGGCTGCCGCGCAGGGAACGAACGGCTGGGAGGGCCCGTCCGGCGGCGGTCACGAGGAGATCGAGGGTGGCTGGGCCAGCGGCGAGTACCGCAACCTCGGCGGCCCGTACGGGATCACCTACGTCAAGGGCCAGAAGGCCTACTTCGACGCCGAGCGCGGCTACTTCGTCCGCTGACCCGACGGCCGGGCGTACCCGGCCGCGGCTGTTCCGGCACGGGTGAGGGCCCGCCCCCGTGCTTGGGTTCCAGGGGTCATCGCACCACCACTTGGTTTTAGGTGGTGAGTAGATCACGTAGACGCTCGGCTGGGGTATCCCAGTCGAGCGTCTTGCGTGGGCGGCCGTTGAGTTCCTGGGCGACGTGTTCGAGGTCTTCGGGGCTGTGGAGGCTGAGGCCGGTGGCTTTGGGGAAGTACTGGCGGAGCAGGGAGAAGGTCCGGGCCGCCCCCATGCTCCGGGACCCCATCCGCTACTCCGAGACCTGCCCCTCCTCCGGCGGAGCCTGCGCCCTGGTCCTCACCGACCGGGACGGCGCGGCCCGCTCGCCCCACCCGCCCGCCTGGATCCACGGCGGAGCGAACCGACCCTCTTCGCGGGCAAGGACTTCGTCTCCCCGCAGGCCGGCAAGGACTGTGCCGCCGACGTCTACCGGCAGGCCCGGATCACCGACCCGCGCCGGGAATCGACGCCGTCGAGATGTACGTGCCGTTCTCCTGGTACGAGCCGATGCGGCTGGAGAACCTGGGCTGCGCCGAGGAGGGCGAGGGGTGGAAGCTCACCGAGGCGGGAGTCACCGGACTCGACGGCGACCTCCCGGTCAACCCTTCGGGTGGTGTGCTGTCCACCAATCCCATCGGCGGGTCCGGCATGATCCGCTTCGCCGAGGCGGCCCTCCAGGTGCGGGGGAGGGCCGGGGAGCACCGGATCGACGGGGCCGTCAGGGCGCTCGGCCACGCCTACGGCGGAGGGGCGCAGTTCTTCGCCGTCTGGCTGGTCGGAGCGGAGTCCCCGCCCGGCTGAGGGGGAGCGGCGGACCCGGTCCCGCGCGGCCCGGGCCCGGCTCCGCAACGTGAGCCGGGACACGTAACATGGCAGCATGTCCTTCCTCCGCCGCCGTAGCGCCGCAACACCCGCGGGCCCGGACTTCGACGTCCTGGCCATGGACCCCGGGGACTGGCCCGGCAACCTCGGCGCCGGTCTGCTCCCCGCCCCCGACGGCAGCTGTCAGGGCGTCTTCCTCCGCTACGACCTGTACGGCGGCCGGGGCCCGGCGATGATCATCGGCAATCTCCCGGAAGGCTCGCCCGCCCGCGAGACCGAGGAGGGCCAGGTCCCCTTCGAGGTAGCCCAACTGCTCCTCGCCCTGGAGAACGACGAGCCGATCGAAGTCGTCAGCTCCGAGGACGTCCCCGTCATGCAGGGCGACAACCTGCTGATCGTCCGCCGCGTCAAGCTCTCCGAGAGCCGTATCGCCTGCGTCCAGTTCGACCGCAGCGACGGTGTCCTCGTGACCATCGCCAGCTGGGACCGGCCGATCACCGACGATCTGTACACCCTGCTCAAGCCCCTGCCCGCAGAGCTGTTCCAGCAGGGCTGAAACGTCCCTGCGAAAGGCCGCCCGGATTCGTCCGGGCGGCCTTTTCCGTTGTCCGGGCGGGTATCCGGCCATTCCGCGCGCCCAGGTGGGCGGCAGCCCGGGAGGGGGCTAGGGTAGAAAACGAAACGACTGTTCAAATTGTAGCGATCGTTCAAATTGATGGGTCGTTCACCGCGAAGGGTCGCCCCACGTCTGCCCACGGAGGTCCGCGCATGGCCAACCCCTACGGCGTTCTGTTCCGCACGCCCGGATCGAGGGCCTTCTCCGCCGCCGGGTTCGTCGCCCGTATGCCCCTGTCCATGGCGGGCATCGGCATCATCGCGATGGTGTCGCAGATGCGCGGTGACTACGGCCTCGCCGGAGCCGTCTCCGCCACCTTCACCCTGTCCATGGCCCTGTGCGGTCCACGGATCTCCCGGGCGGTCGACCGGCGGGGCCAGAGCCGGGTGCTGCCGCCCGTCGCCGGACTCAGCGTGATCGCGCTCGGCGCGCTGCTGCTCTGCGCCCGGTACGACGCCCCCGCCTGGACCCTGTTCGGCTGCGCGGCGGTGGCCGGCGCGATGCCCAACATGGCGGCGATGGTGCGTGCCCGCTGGACCCACGCCCTCAAGGGCTCCGACCGGCTGCACACCGCCTACTCGCTCGAATCGGTCGTCGACGAACTCACCTTCGTCGTGGGCCCCGCGCTCTCGGTGGCGCTGTGCACCGCACTGTTCCCCGAGGCCGGGCCGCTGGTCGCCGGGGTGCTGCTGGTACTCGGCGTCCTCATGTTCGTCCCGCAGAAGCGCACCGAGCCCCCGGTGGTCCGGCCGGCCGGCGGTCACCCGCGAAGCGGCTCGGCGATCCGTGGCGGAGCGCTCCGCCTGCTGGCCCTCACACTCGCGGCCGGCGGAGCCATCGTCGGCACCGTCGACGTCGTGAGCGTCTCGTTCGCCGAACAGCAGGGCTCACCCGCCGGCGCGGGAATCGTCCTCTCGGTCTACGCGGCGGGATCCGCCGTCGCCGGGCTGGTCTTCGGGACGCTCAAGCTCACGACGCCGCTGCCGCGGCTGCTCGTCATCGGCACCGCCGGGACGGCGCTCACGACCCTCCCCCTGCTGCTCGTCGGAGACATCGTCTCGCTGTCCGCCGCCGTCTTCCTCCCGGGTCTCTTCTTCGCGCCTACCATGATCGTGGTGATGGGGCTGGTGGAGAGGACGGTGCCGCCCGCCGCACTCACCGAGGGCATGACCTGGGCCATCACCGGGCTCAGTGTGGGCGTCGCGTCCGGCGCCGCGGTGTCGGGAGCGATCGTCGACCGCTTCGGTCCCGGCGGCGGCTTCGTCGTCGCCGTCGCAGCGGGCGCGGCCGCCCTGCTGACGGCGTTGTGCGCCCGGCGTCCGCTGGAGCGAAGTCTTCAGGAGCGTCACGACCGCGACGCCGGGGAACCGGCCGGGGCTCCCGGCGGGCCCGCGCACTGACGGGCCCGTGCCGCCGCACACCCGCCGTCCCATCCACCACGACGCCCGGAGGCACCGTGCACGCACCGCAGACCGACGGACGCCTGCTGAAAGGCGAGCGACGGAAGGAGGAGCTCATCGAGGCCACGCTCCAGGTGGTCGCCCGGGAAGGGGTCGCGGGCGTCAGCCACCGGGCGGTCGCGCGCGAGGCGGGCCTGCCCGCCACCGCCGCGGCCTACCACTTCGCGAGCATCGACGACCTGCTCACCGGCGCGCTCACCCGCTGCATGGACCAGGACGCGGACCGCATGCTCCGGCTGGCCGAGGAGACCGACGGCGGCCCCGCGGGCATCACCGCGCTCGCGGAGCTGCTGGCACAGGTCGTCAACGGCCCCGGGCGGCTCCTGGCGGAGTACGAGCTGTACCTGCTCGCGGCCCGCCGCCCGGAGCTCCGCGGCCCCACCCGGCACTGGCTGGCGGCCATCGCCGCGTACGGCCGCCGCTACACCGACGACCCGGTCCGGGTACGGGCGCTCAAGGGCGTCATCGACGGCCTGCTGCTCCAGGGGCTGCTGACCGACACCCCGCCGACGGCGGCGGAGTTCGAGGAGGTGCTCCGGCACGTCCTGCTCTGAGCCCCCGCCCCGTCCACATCCGCCCCCGGTCGCGGCCCGCCGTCCGTTCCTCCGTACGACGGGCCACGAACCGGTGAACTACACCGTGCTGCCCGCGAGTTGGGCCATCATCCGGGTCACCTGCGCTGCCGAGGTGCCCAGACCCGTCGGGCCGCTCAGATGCCAGGGGGTGTCGTTGCCCTGCCGCAGGTCCTCCTCGCGGTAGCGGCGGCAGCCCCGGTGCCAGATCAGGATCCCCGCGATCCAGTGCTTGAGCTCCTGCACATAGCCCGCGAGGATCTCCCGGGCCTCGGCGTCGAGGGAGAAGTCGTCATACAGCACCGGGAGTTCGACCTCGGCGACATGCAGGAACTGCCGCAGCCGCGAGTTCATCAGGTCGTGCACGATCGCCACGCCCGTCGGATAGTCCACGCCGAAGAAGTTCTGCACGACCAGGACGCCGTTGTGCACCTCGCCCTCGTACTCGATCTCCTTCTGGTACGAGAACAGGTCGTTCATCAGGCACGCGTAGTCCGCCGCCGCGTTCTCCAGGGAACGCATCGGACCACTGCGGTAGACCTCTTCCGGGACCTTCCTGCCGTGCCCGAGCCTGCACAGGCTCATCGTCAGGTCCGAGCCGAACGTGGCTCGCCGCATCTCGATGTAGTCCACCGGATCGGGGATACGGTTCTGCGCCTGGTTCGCCAGCTCCCACAGCCAGCTCTCGGTCATCGACTCGATCGCCGTCCGGAAGGTGCGCCGCCCGCTCAGGTCCATCGGGGCGGCCGTGCGGCGCCACAGGTCGCCCAGACTCCGCTCCAAGGCGTTCACCGGCTCCGGCGTCCCCCCGCCGTCCAGCGGCATGAACAGCGACAGCCGCTCGTTGGCCAGCCGCGCCCCCGCCAGGTCCCGGGCCCGCCCGTGCACGACCGGGAACCAGTCGTCGCCGTACGTACCCCAGGCCAGCCACCCCGAGGACAGGTCCAGTTCGTCCGGGGTCGCGTCCGGATCCAGCCCCGCCGCGCACAGCGGCAGGTCGATCGCGACGAGCCGCCGCTCGTCCCAGATGTGGGAACCCGGCACGCCCGGCTGGGCCTCCAGGATGCCCATGCGCCGCGCCCAGTCGACGATCCGGACCCGGGCCCCCTCCAGATGCGGGCTCAGCGTCGTCCCGAACGGCAGGTCGAAGTCCGGCAGCAGCGAGGGACCCACGTGTTGGTACGGCACATGGCTCTGGCTGCGGGCCCGCGCGGTCTCCGAGCGGAGCGTGAACCTGATGGAGGCGGCGGACATGCCGAAGCCGGCCACGGCCTCGCCCGCGCCGCCGCCGTTCATGTAGCGGCTGGAGCGCATGTGCCACTCGTGGCCGCCGGACTGCCAGTCCTGGAGCCCCTTGACGTACGCCAGCACGGCCGCGGTCTGCGCCGGGTCCAGGCCCTTCTCGGCGCAGAGCGGGCCGAGTTCGGTCAGTGCGGTGTTCTCGAACTGCTGGAGCCGTGAGGTCAGCAGGTCGTTGACCGCCTCGGCGGCCTCCTGCGTGGAGCACCCGAGGAACTTCTCCAGCACCAGCACGCCGTTGCTGTTCTCCCCCTCGTCCTCCACCTCACGCTGGTAGGAGAAGAGGTCGTTGCGCAGGTGCACCCCGTCGGAGAACGCGTCCCGCAGCACCCGCAGCGGGCGGGCGTCGGCGACCGGAGCGGGCACCTCGGCGTCGGCCGCGTACTCCACCAGACCCGCCGACCAGGGCGCGCCGCCCACTTTGCGGCGCATCTCGATGTACTCGACGGGGTTCGCGATGCGGCCCTCGTGGATGTTGGCGAGCTCCCACAGGGACTCGTTGAGGAGGTTCTCCGTCGCCTCCGCGAACCGGGCCCGCCAGGCGTCCGACATCGAGGGGACCGTACGAGCCCACAGATCCGCCAGCCCCGCCTCGACGGGATTCTCCGGTTCCGGCGTCGGGGCGCCGCGCTCCATCGGCATGAAGGCGGGCAGGCGGTCCAGATACCGCTTGCCGCCCTCCCGGTCGGGCGTGCGCTTGAAAAGTTCCAGGAAGTGGTCGTCGAAGAAGAAGACCCACACGTACCAGTCGGTGACCAGGGAGAGCGCGTCGGCCGAGCAGTCGGGGTGGGTGTAGGCGCACAGGAGGGCGTAGTCGTGCGCCTCCAGGTCCTTCTCCTCCCAGATGCCGGATCCCTCCAGCATCCCCATGGAGCGGGCCCACGCCCGGGTGTGCGTGCGTGCCGCCTCCACGTGAGGGTTGAGCCGCGCCGGATACGGAACATAGAAGTCCGGCAGTGAGAAGGGCTGTGCCATGTGCGTCAGGCCTTTCCAGAAGCCTCCGCGCGGGGAAACGCGCGGACCGGTGGTGTCCGCGCAGCACTACCCTTCGGCCATACGGAGCACGCACGACCGCGAATAGTCACATAATCGCAGTGTTGGTGCGTGCTCGGAAGGCGGTCGTTCGTCAGTCGCTCGTTCGGAAGTCGGTCGCTCAGTAGGCGGAGTCGACGTTGTCGATCGAGCCGTACCGGTCCGCCGCGTAGTTGGCGGCGGCGGTGATGTTGGCGACCGGGTCGGTGAGCTTCTTCGGGGTGCCCTTGACGTGGTAGGTGTCGAAGGTGGGCTGGATCACCTGGAGGAGACCCTTGGAGGGAATGCCGTTCCGCGCGTTGATGTCCCAGTCGTTGACGGCGTTCGGGTTGCCGCTGGACTCGCGCATGATGTTGCGGTGCAGCCCCTCGTAGGAGCCGGGGATGTTCTTCTTCTTCATGATGTCGAGCGACTCGCGGATCCAGCCGTCGAGGTTGTTCGCGAACTTCTTGGGCGCGGGGGCCTTGCGCTCGGTGGAACGGTTGGCGGCCTGCTTCTCGGAGCGCGCCTCCGCGGCGTCCTTCTCCGCGGTCGCCTTGCGGGCTGCCGCGGCCTTCTTCGCGGCGGCTTCCTTGGCGGCGGTCTCCTGAGCGGCCTTCTTGGCTGCCGCGTCCTTCGCCGTGGGGATGCCTGCGGCGGCGACCGGCTCCACGGAGATGGAGGACCTGGTCGCCGTGGGCTGCGCTTCGCTCGGACCGCCGGTGGCGGCTATGGCGCTGACGGAACCGGCCGCGACGAGCACGGCGGTGGCGATCTTGTGCGAGCGGGTGACGCGCAGGGTGGAGATGCGGGGCATGCGTGAGCTCTTCCTATGGGGGACGGGCTTCGCGGCCTTCGCGCCGCGTCGGCAGGGACCGGGATGTCCGGGCCGCGTTCGCCGGAGGGCGATCGACGCGGGCTCGAACTCGGTGCTTGCCGGGATCCATGGTTAGCGCTCGCCGACATAGGAAGCAATGACCGCCTTTACTACTCTTCATCGTGAGATGCCAATTTATGAGCCATATGGGCGGTTCATTACGCTGTCCGGAAGGGCTCGCGCCTACTACCGGAGGCCGTAGGTGACGTGGGTCTCGTGGCGGGCCTCACCCGGGAGGGCCCTCGGGGCGGCACAGGGTCAACGCCCGGTCACGGGGAGATACGGCACGGAAGGGGTCGCGTCGCCGTACGGAGCCTCGGGCGATGTCGGCCCGGGAGCGTCGGCGTCAGCTCGACCGGGCGACGGCGGAAAGGCCCGGGAACGCACGACAGCGCGCTGCGGGAGCGGTGTGTCGGCACCGGTCCCGCAGCGCGCTTCTTCACAGTGGTCAGGTCACTGCGGTTCTCGGCGAGGCGGGCCGTATCCCCGCGTCGCCTTCCTGCTCCTCAGCGTGTGCCGACCGCGGCCCGCACCGCCCGCCGCGCCAGGGCGCAGTCGTCGTGCAGCCTGCGCAGCAGCAGCCGCTGCTCCTCGCCCGAGGAGAGCGCGCCGGGTCGGTCAGCCCCCGCCCCCGCCGCGGGAGCCTCGCGCATGGTGCGCTGAACCGCCGTCTCGTAGTTGCGGATCTCGCGGGTCAGCACCAGCATCAGGTTCACCAGGAACGCGTCCCGCGCGGCCGGCCCCCTGGCCTGGGCCAGCTGGCTGATCTGACGTCGAGCCACCGGGGCGTCGCCCAGCACCGCCCACAGCGTCGCCAGGTCGTATCCCGGGAGATACCAGCCGGCGTGCTCCCAGTCGACGAGCACCGGCCCGGTCGGCGACAGCAGGATGTTGGAGAGCAGGGCGTCCCCGTGGCAGAACTGCCCCATGCCCTGCTTGCCGCCCGCGTGGGCCAGACCGTGCAGCAGCTTCTGCAGATCGCCGAGGTCACGGTCGGTGAACAGGCCGAGCTCGTGGTAGCGCGCGATCCGCGACGCGTAGTCGAGCGGCGCCTCGAACAGTCCGGGCGGCGGCCGCCAGGCGTTCACCCGGGCGATCGCGCCGAGCGCGGCCCGGATGTCGGCCCTCGGCGGCGCCTCCGCCGGGTGCCGGGTGAGGGCGGCGACCCGGCCGGGCATCCGCTCGATCACCAGCGTGCAGTTCTCCGGATCCGCCGCGATCAGCCGGGGCACCCGAACCGGGGGGCGGTGCCGGACGAACGCGCGGTATGCCGCTATTTCGTGCCGGAACCGCTCGGTCCACGCCGGCGAGTGGTCCAGTAAACACTTCGCGACGGCGGTGGCCCGCCCGGTCGTTCCGACGATCAGGACCGAACGGCCGCTGCGGCGCAGCACCTGGACCGGGTTGAACTCGGGGCAGATGCGCTGCACGGAGGCGATCGCCATCCTTACCTGCGCGCCCTGGGGCCCGGACAGGTCGATCCTTCCGCTGAGCGGTCCGGTGCCCGGCCCCGCGGCCCGTCGGGCCCGGCCCGGACCCTGCGCCGGTGCGCCGGCGTGAGGAGCGAGATAGGGCCCGCCACCCGCGCCCATCGGGCGGAGCGGACGGGGCGGGGCGGACACGGAGGACGATGCTGTGTACATGGGCGAGACAGATCCCTTCGTGCGCCGACAAGGTACGTGCGCCAACCCGGCCGACGGCCGTTCGGCACCCTGGGGAGTACCTAGGGCTGCCGGGCGGGGTGGCGCTTTCCTACCTGACACCGGAGCGCGGGTGGCAGACCATCTGGCGGACCCTGGCGAACCCTGGCGAATAGTCACAGCGCATCTGACAGGGGGTTAGTGTCAAGTCAGCCGAGAACCTGGGGGCTTGAAGTGACCGGAGAACCCAACACCCGCCTTTCTGACCTGTTCGGCCTGGCTGGCTGGTCCAAGGGCGAACTCGCGAGAATGGTGAACCGGCAGGCGGCGGCCATGGGCCACCCGCAGCTGGCCACCGACACCTCGCGCGTCAGGCGCTGGATCGACACGGGGGAGTCCCCCCGTGATCCCGTGCCCGAAGTGCTGGCAGCTCTGTTCACCGAGCGGCTCGGCCGTGTCGTGACCATCGAGGACCTCGGGTTCGGCCGACGCGGGCGTGTGGGGAAGCGGCGTGACTCCGGGACGGAACACGATCCCGATCAATTGCCGTGGGCGCCCGAACGGACGGCAGCGGTCCTCACCGAATTCACGGGAATGGACCTCATGCTCAACCGACGTGGCTTGGTGGTGGGTGCGGGTGCGGGTGCCGCGCTCACCGCCGGCTCAACCATCGCCGGCCCCATGCGTGACTGGCTGAACAGCGCCCCCGCTCCGGCGGCCGACGCTCCACGCGCCAACGACCCCCTGCACGCCGATCCCGCCGGTTTCGACCGGTACGAGGCCGCCCCGGTCGGCTCCGAGGAGATCGAGGCCCTGGAGCATTCCGTCGAGGTGTTCCGCGCCTGGGACGCGTCCCGGGGCGGCGGACTCCAACGCAAAGCGGTCGTGGGCCAGCTCAACGAGGTGGGCGGCATGCTCGCCTACCGCCACCCCGACCATCTCCAGCGCCGGCTGTGGGGCGTCGCCGCCAACCTCGCCGTCCTGGCGGGCTGGATGTCCCACGACGTCGGCCTCGAACCCACCGCCCAGAAGTACTTCGTCATCGCCGCCCACGCGGCTCGCGAGGGCGGCGACCGGCCGCGCGCCGGAGAGGCGCTCTCCCGGGCGGCACGCCAGATGGTGCACGTGGGCCGCCCCGACGACGCACTCGACCTGATGAAGCTCGCCAAGTCGGGCTCCGGCGACGAGACCCTGCCCCGTACGCAGGCGATGCTGCGCACCATCGAGGCCTGGGCACAGGCGTCGATGGGCCGCGGGCAGGCCATGCGGCGCACCCTCGGTGAGGCCGAGGAGCTCTTCGTCTCGGACAAGAGCGATGTGCCGCCGCCCAGTTGGATGCAGATGTTCGACGAGGCCGATATGCACGGCATGCAGGCGCTCGCCTTCCGTACCCTGGCCGAGCACGACCGGGGGGCCGCGGTCGTCGCCCAGCGCCATGCCAAGCAGGCGCTGGAGCTGCGGGTCAACGGGCGCCAGAGGTCGAAGATCTTCGACTACATCTCGTTGGCCTCGGCCTGTTTCATCGCCAACGACCCCGAACAGGCCGACCGGTACGCCCGGCTCGCGCTGGTGTCGATGGGGGAGACCTCCTCGCACCGCACCTGGGACCGGCTCCGCGAAATGTATCGGCTCACCGGGCGGTTCGCCGGATACGCGGGGATCCAGGATCTGCGTGAGCAGATCGAGCTGTCGATGCCGCCGAGCCAGAAGAAGGCCAAGGACACGCGGATCTGAGCCGACGGCGCCACTCCGCGCCCCTTCACGCCCTGATACGCCCGCGCCTCCTCATGCCCCGATGCGGGCGACCAGCACGCACGCGTCGTCCCGGCGCTCGGTCCCGCCGAACTCCTCGACGACGCTCCGTACGCACTCCTGTGCCGTACGGGCATCCGCGAACCGGGGGGCGAGGGTGAGCAACGCCTCCGGGCCCGCACCCCGGTCGCCGCGTCGCGGCAGGCCGTCGGTGTGCAGTACGAGCACGTCACCGGGGTACAGCCGCACCTCGTCCTGCTCGAAGACGACGTTGGACGCGGCGCCGAGCAGCATGCCGTCCGGCGGGGGCAGGAGCCGTCCCGAACCGTGGCGGAAGAGCAGCGGTGCGGGGTGTCCGGCCTGCGCCCAGGACAGAACGGAGGTGTCGGGGTCGTAGCGGCAGCACAGGGCGCTGCCCAGCGCGGGCTGCATCGACGTTTCGAGCACCTGGTTGAGGTGCCCCATCAGCGCGCCCGGCTCGATGCCGGCCACGGCCATGCCGCGCAGCGCTCCCAGCATCATCGCCATCGCCGAGGTGGCGGGGATGCCGTGCCCGATGAGGTCGCCGACGGTGAGGAGGGTGCGCCCGTCCGGCAGCTCCATGGCGTCGTACCAGTCGCCGCCGATGAGGTCGCTCGACTCGGAAGGGAGGTAGTGCGCGGCGACGTCCAGGGCTCCGGGGCCCCGCGTCGGGAGCCGCGGCGATCCGCGCCACGGAGGGAGGACGGCTTCCTGGAGCTCCACGGCCATGCGGTGCTCGACGCGCTCGACGTGCTCCTCGTGCCGCACCGACGCGCTGTTTCTGCTCACGGCCTGTTCGCTGCGCCGCAGCTCGCTGACGTCCCGCAGGACCGCCCACATGGAGGCGGTGCAGCCCTCGGCGTCCAGGACCGGTTCGCCCGTCATATGGAGGGTGCGCGTGCGGCCGTCGGGACGCACGATGCGGAACTCGCCGTCCATCGGCCGGCCGTCGACGAGACAGCCCGTCACCATGGCGGTCAGCACCGGCTGGTCCTCGGGCAGCAGTACGGACGGCAGGTCGTCGAGGGAGAGGGGGGGGACCCGGGCGGCCTGCCGAAGATCTCGTACAGCTCCTTGGACCAGCAGGACTCGTCGGTGAGGAGGTTCCACTCGGCGCTGCCCACCCGGTTCAGCAGGGAACCGGCCCTCGGGCCGCCCGGGACCGCGACCGTCCAGGGGGCGTCGTCGGGGCTCCGGTCCGGAAGGCCCGCCCGGAGCTGCCCCAGATGCTCGTCGAGATCGTCCAGGTGCTGCACGGCAAGCTCGCACAGGGCGCGCTGCCAGCGCAGCTGGGGGTCGTCCTCGTCGAACAGGACGGCGTCCCGCCGTACCGCGTCCACGTCCCCGCGCAACCGACGCGTGCGGTGGATCAGGGCCTCGACGGCGTCAGGCGCGGGAAGCTGTGGCGCGGGGCGGTCCGCGGAGAGGGGGGACGGCATCTCGTACTCCGATACAGGCGCGGCCTAGCCGGTTCTGAAGGGGGGATCGCTACCGACTGTCGCACAGGCCGCGGCGGCCCGTAAGAGCTTTGGCAACACTCGATGGGGCGTTGCTTCTGGCATATGCCAGCGGCTCTCGGAGGCGGCGGCTATCCGAACAGGCTTGCGTTTGAAGCGAGTTGAACGTCAGGGCGGGTGAGGTCGAAGTGCGCGCCAAGGGCAACAGGACCAACGATCAGTGATCAGTGATCAGTGATCAGCGATCACCGATCCATCCGAGCTGAACGATCGCCCCTCTCGCGGGTGTCTCCAGAGCTCACGGGCAGGCACTCGGCGAGCAGGTCGACGACGTCGCGCCAGGCTCGCCGCGCGTGCTGCGGGTGGAAGCCGACGCCGGGGACCACGGGGTGGTCGACCGGCGGGTGGTGGAACGCGTGCAGGGCGCCGCCGTAGACCGTGAGGCGCCAGTCGACGCCCGCGGCCTGCATCTCGGTGGTGAACGCGTTCCGTTGCGCGGGCGGCATGATGGGGTCTTCCGACCCGACCCCGGCCCACACCGGGCAGCGAATGCGCGCCGACTCGCCCGGTCGGCCCGTGGTGGTGGCGTTGACCGTCCCGATCGCACGCAGGTTGACGCCACCGCGTCCGAGTTCCAGTCCTACGGCGCCCCCGGTGCCGTAGCCGACGGCGGCGATCCGGTCGGGGTCGGTCCGCGGTTCGGTGCGCAACACGTCGAGCGCCGCGTGGCCGATGTCCCGCATCCGGTCGGGGTCGGCGAGCAGCGGCAGGCAACGGGCCAGCATCTCCTCGGGCTCGCCCAGGTAGCGCCCACCGTGAAGGTCGAAGGCCAGCGCTACGTATCCCAGCTCGGCGAGAGCGTCGGCCCGGCGGCGCTCGACGTCGCTGAGCCCCATGCCCTCCGGTCCGAGCAGCACCGCGGGCCGGCGGTCGCCACCGGCCGGGAGCGCGAGGTGCCCGATCATCGTCAAACCGTCGGCCGGATACTCGACCGTACGCGTCGTAACCGTCTCCATGAGACCGGACTGTAGTGATCGTCGGGCCCGGTCCGTCCGGTGTTCTGCCGTCGGCAGAGCGGCGCGGACAACCCTCGGGAATGCGGTGCGTGGCGGGTCGGGAATGCTGAGCGGGCGGCCCGCGTTACCTCACCAGAACGAAAACGAATCCCATTCCCGATATGGGTGTGGGGTCGGCAGAGACACAGGGAGGCGCCCATGGCGCGCAGTGAGACCAGGCCGGTCGTCACCCTCCGGTCCACCGTGGGAACGGGTCGGAGTTATGTGACGCGCAAGAACCGCCGTAACAACCCCGACCGGCTGGAGCTCCGCAAGTTCGACTCCGCCGCCGGCCGGCACGTTCTGTTCCGCGAGGTCCGCTGACCGTCCGGAAGGCGTCCGTCCGAGAAGTCCGTCCAAGAAGTCCGTCCCTCTGTACGTCACCGCTGTCCGCGGTGAGGAAGGAACGCATCCATGAAGTCCCGCATCCACCCCGTGTCCCGCCCGGTGGTCTTCCGTGACCGCGCGGCCGACGTCGCCTTCCTGACCCGCTCCACCGCCGACTCCGGCGAGCGCGTGGCATGGGAGGACGGCAACACCTACCCCGTCATCGACGTGGAGACCTCGTCGGCGAGCCACCCGTTCTACACCGGGGGCCGCCAGGTGCTCGACACGGCGGGCCGCGTCGAACAGTTCCGGCGCCGCTACGGCACCGGCGCGACGTCCACGAGTTGACCGAGCCGGGCCTGGCCAGGGGAGAGGCCCGGAAATCCGTGCCGTGGATCACATCCGCGGGGGCGGGTTCCCGGGAACGGCCCAGGATGGTTTATTGTTCATCTATATGTGGGAGTGAGGGGGACCGTGTCCCCGGGCCTCACCTGTAGCCCATGGGGAACATCGCCCCGCCGAAGCCCCATGGAGCGCTCCGCCGAGAGGCGACCGCGCCCTTCACGCCCGCACCCAAGCCGCCCCGGCTGGATTCCCCCGATCCGGCCGGGGCTTCCCCTTGCCCGGCCGAGGCAGGGTCACACGGTCTCGTCGAGGTCCTTCGCATAGTGCTCGATCGCCCGCCGGTACTGCTGGACGTACGGGTCGTTACTGGTCGTGGCCGTCAGCTCCAGCAACAGCCGCATCGCCTCGTGGTGCTCGTCGGTGTTGTACAGGGCCATCGCCAGGAAGGCCCGGAACGAGCCGTCGTCCGGGAACTCCTCGACGCCCCGGCGCAGCGTCTCCACCGCCTGCCCGTACCGCCCGAGGATCCGGTACGTACTGCCCAGTCCCAGGAGCGCCCCCCTCCGATCCTCCGCGGCCAGCTCCGGATGGGCCAGAGCGCGCTCGTAATAGGGCACCGCCTCCGACTCCAGCCCCAGTACGTCGTGGATCCACGCCGTCCGGCAGGCCACGTCCGCGTCGTCGGGGTACTCGGCGGTCAGGGCGAGGAGCCGTTCGCGCGCCTCCTCGGGCCGGCCCTCCGTACGCAACCGGTCGGTCTCTTCCAGCAGGTCCCTCTTCTTGCGTGCGTTCATGCGCACATCGTCGCAGGCGGGCATGGACAGCCGCGTGAGATTTTGGCTCCACGGGGCCGCCCGGCGTGTGTTCCGGCGGGTCGGGGGCATCCGTCGGCCATGACAGCAGAGGCGAATCCCCGTACACGCCAGGGGACATGGGTACGTGTGCTGGTGCGCGGGGTGGTCCTGACGGTGGTGCTGCTGGGCCTGGTGGCGTTCTCCGTCCTCCTGGCCAAGGTGACGCTCACGCCCTCACCGGCCTCCGAGGATCTCGTCACCTCGAATCTCCGCCCCGGGCGCTCCCTGCGCCAGTACGCCGAGGACTACACCTTCCTCGCCGCGGTCAAACAGGCGGGCGGAAACCTGCTGCTCGGCGTGCCGTTCGGGCTCCTGCTGCCGTTCTTCGTGCCACGCCGCCTGCGCATGATCCGGACGACGCTGGTGACCGCCGTCGCCATGGCCCTCGTCGAACTGATCCAGGGAGCCCTGGTCGCGGGGCGCGCCTTCGACATCGACGACGTCATCCTCAACACGGCGGGCGCGCTGCTGGGCTACTTCGTGCTGGGCCGCCGGATCAGCCACCGCTACTACACCTATACCGAGGACCGAGGCTCCCCCGGCGGCCCGTCGGCAAAGAAGCCCGACGCCGAGCCGGTGCGCGCGCCGAGCCCCACCGCGCGCCGCATCGGGGCGGGTCGTACGAAGACCGCGGCCACGAAGACCGCGGCCACGAAGACCGCGGCCACGAAGACCGCGGCCACGAAGACCGCGGCCACGAAGAAGCGCGGCTCCCGCGCCGGAAGGGCCGACGGCCCGGCGGGCGCAGGCCGCGGCGCCCCCGGGCCCCGCTCCGTCCGCTCCCTGCTGGACCGCCTCCGCGGCCGCTGAGCCCGGACACCCGTTCGGGCCGGGCCGTTTGCGGGCGGCCCGCCGCGGACGCACGGTGGGGACACGTCCTGCGCGCGGATGCCGTACGGATTCCCTGCCGAGGAGGAGCGACATGGCCGAAGGCCAGTGGAGCCCGGGCCGCAAGGAAACGGACGCGGACGAGTTCCGGCCCGTCCTGGACATCGTCGAACCGGCCCGCCAGCGGCGGCTGACCGTCCTCCTGCGGCTGCTGCTGCTCGTCCCGCACTTCATCGTGCTGTCCGTCCTGCACATCGCGGCCTTCTTCACCGTCATCGTGGGCTGGTTCGCGGCACTGGTGCTGGGACGGCTGCCCGACCCCGTCTTTCGCTTCCTGACCGGCGTCCTCGGCTACGACATGCGCGTCTCGGCCAGCGGCATGCTGCTCATCGACCGCTACCCGCCCTTCGCCCTGACCCCGCCGGCCGACTATCCGGTGCGCATCGAGGTGCGGCCCACCTCGCTCAACCGCCTCGCGGTGCTGTTCCGTCTCTTCCTGATGATCCCGGCGGCGATCGTGCAGAGCCTCGCCGTCTACGGGTGGTGGGCGCCGGCCTTCGTCTGGTGGCTGATCACGCTGTGTCTGGGCCGCATGCCCCGGCCGCTGTTCGAGGCGACGGCGGCCACCCTGCGCTACCGGATGCGGTTCTCCGCGTACGTCATGATGCTCACCCCCGCCTACCCCAAGGGGCTGTTCGGCGACGACGACCTCGCGGTGGCCCCGGAGCGGTCGCGCTCCGCCACCCGCCCGCTGGTCCTGAGCAGCGCCGCGAAATGGCTCGTGGTGCTGTTCCTGGTGCTGGGCCTGGCGGGTCACATCGCCTCGTCCGTGACCGCCTCGACGACCGACGACACCTACGACACGCGTCTCGTCGGTTCCTGAGGGCCGCCGGCCCCCGCCCCGGCCCCCGCCGCGTCGGCGCAGCGGCGGGCCAATCGAGCGAAGGCGTCCCTGAGCGCGTCGGGCCCGACGACCTCGATGTCCACGTCGAACCGGCCGAGTTCGGCGGCGAGGCCCGCCCACGACCAGGCGCCCAGGACCACACGACAGCGGTCCGGGCCGTGCTCCTCGACGATCCCGTCGTGGACGTGCCCGGCTACCGCGGAGGCCCGCGCGTCGAGGATCACCTCGCCGCGGCAGGGCCACGCGTCCGCGGCGGCGGAGCCCTGGAACCGGGCGGCGACGAAGGCGGCCACATCGCCTCCGGGCACCTCGCGCGGCGCGAACCGGGGACCCGTGGGAGTGCGCGGGGTGATCCGGTCCGCGCGGAAGGTCCGCCAGTCCTCGCGCTCCAGGTCCCAGGCGACGAGATACCAGCGCCCGCCCCAGGTGACCAGGCGGTGCGGCTCCACCCGCCGCACCGCGGTCGGGGCATCGGCGGCGGCCGGCGCGTACGCGGGGGAGTGGTCGAAGCGCAGCACCTCGCGGGCGTGCACGGCGGTGCTCAGCGCCACGAGGACCCGCGGATCGGCCTGCGGCCGGGGTGGGCCTCCCGTGCGTTCGACGGCGGTGACCCGCAGGGCGTCGACGCGGTGGCGCAGCCGGTCGGGCATGACCTGCCGGACGGTGGTGAGCGCGCGCGCCGCGGCCTCCCCGATCCCGGCGCCGGTCGCGGCGGCCGTCCGCAGCGCGACGGCGAGCGCGACGGCCTGGTCGTCGTCGAACAGCAACGGCGGCAACCGCACGCCCGCGTCCAGCCGGTATCCGCCCTCTGGCCCCTTGAACGCCGCGATGGGATAGCCCAGCTCCCGCAGCCGGTCGACGTCACGCCGCACCGTGCGCGGGCTGACCTCCAGCCGCTCGGCCAGCAACGGGCCCGGCCAGTCCCGGCGCGCCTGGAGCAGGGAGAGCAGCGCCAGCAGTCGCGCTGAAGTCTTCGGCATGACGCCAGTATGACCCGGGAAGAGGCCACAACCTGGCCTCTTCCCTTGCGAGGGTTGACCCGTACCGCACGACAGGAACACCGGAAGGGACCCGACCACCATGACCACGGCCTCCACCTCCCACGACGCCGAGCGCACCGACCTGCTCGCCGCCCTCGCAGACGCGCGGACCGCCTTGATCCACTCGCTCGAAGGCCTCGGCGACGAGCAGGCCGGGGAACGCCCGACCGTCAGCGCGCTGTGCCTGGGCGGCCTCGTCAAGCACGTCACGGCCATGGAGGAGAGCTGGTTGAACTTCGTGACCGAGGGCCCGTCGGCGATGTCCTTCGCCCTCCCCGAAGGAGTCACCTGGGACGACCTGGCGGCCGGCACCGCCACCGCGTTCCCGGCGTGGGCGACCGAGCGGGAGAAGGAGTTCCGGATGCTGCCCGGCGAGACGACGGCCGGGGTCCTCGGCGCCTACGAGCGGGTCGCCGCCCGCAGCGAGAAGATCATCCTCGCGGTCCCCGACCTCTCGGCGACGCACCCGCTTCCTGAGGCGCCCTGGAACGAACCCGGCGGCGAGTGGAGCGTACGGCGCGTGCTAGCCCACGTCCTCACCGAGACCGCCCAGCACGCCGGGCACGCCGATATCCTGCGGGAGACGCTCGACGGGCGGCAGGCGACCTGACCACCGGCGCACCGCGCGGGGGCGCGCGGAGACAGCCGTCGGGCGATCGAGAAGGAGAGACCACACGGTGACCGTCCTCGACGACCGGGCGCTCAACCGCGCCATGCTGGCCCGCCAGTTGCTGCTCGACCGGGCCGATCTACCGGTCGTGGACGCCGTGGCCCACCTCTGCGGCCTCCAGGCGCAGGAACCGCAGGAGCCCTTCGTCGGGCTCTGGTCCCGGCTGACCGCCTTCGATCCGGCGGTTCTCTCGGACCTGCTGACCCGGCGGAGCGTGGTGCGCACGCATCTGATGCGACGCACGGTCCACCTCGTCGCCGCCGACGACGTCCTCGCCTGGCGGGCCCGCCACGACGCGATGCTGCGCCAACGCGTGCTCGGGGTCTACCGCGACGAGCTGAAAGGGGTCGACCTCGACGCACTCGCGGCTGACGCCCGGGAGCTGATGGCCGACGGGGAACCCCGTGCAGCGGCCGAGATCGTGGCCGCGCTCGCCGGGCGCTGGCCCGGTCCGGGGCCCCGCCCCCTGGGCGAGATGGTGGTCGCCGCTCTCGTCCCGATGGCGCAGGCGCCGCCCCGGGGGCTGTGGCGGGCGAAGGGCGGGGTGCGCAACGTCGCCCTCTCCTCCTGGCTGGGCCGTCCGGTCGATCCGCCCGCCCCCGACGGCGCCGACCCGGTCGGCCAGGTACTGGTCCGGCGTTATCTGGCCGCCCACGGACCCGCCGCCACGGCCGACCTGCGCGCCTGGTCGGGCCTGGCCGGACTGCCCGGCGCGGTGGCCGCCCTACGCGACGAGCTGGTCCGTTTCCGCGACGAGCGGGGACGGGAGCTGCTCGACCTCCCCGACGCGCCGCGCCCGGACCCGGACACGCCCGCTCCGGTGCGGTTCCTGCCGGCCTTCGACAACGCGATTCTCGGCTATCAGGACCGCGGCCGGATCATCGACGACGCCCACCGCGGCCTCTCGGTCGCCGGCGAGCGTGTCGTGCTGGTCGACGGCCGCGTGGCGGCCACCTGGCGTGTCACCGACGGGGTGGTCGCGGTGGAACCCCTGCACGCGTTCTCCCGGGCCGACCGCGATGCCGTGGCCGACCAGGGGAGGGAGCTGGCGTCGTTCCTGACCGACGGCGGGAGCGATCGCGTACGGGTGGCCCCCGCGCCGGGCTGAGCGTGTCCGGCCGCCGGGCAGGCGCCCTCGTGTCTGCCCGGCCGTACCGGAACAGGCCTATTTTGTACGGTGGTTCTCTCGGGATTCGGGAGCAGCCGGACTGAAAGCACCGGCCGTGGGTCACACGGTGAACATGACGTCCAGCGACGTAACCACAGAGCCCTCGCCGCACGGCGACAGAAAGCGCGACACTGGCCGCTCCCGTAGGTGGCCGATGGTCCTCGGCGTCGCCGCGGCCGTGCTGGTCCTGCTGTTCGCGGGCAGCAGGATCAGCCTGCTGCCGAGTCTCGACGACCTCTTCGGCGAGGAGACCCACGACCGGTCGGGCCCCGCCGTGCTCAAGTCGATCCAGGACATGAGCGCGTACGAGGCAGCCTCGGGCAACTTCCAGGTCGTCGTCGACCTGGAGAAGGACGCGAAGTTCGTCCCCGACGCCCTGCGCGGCACCCGCACCCTGTTCGTCGGTGCGGGCACGGTCGGCGCCTCCGTCGACCTGGGCAAGGTCACCGGGAGCGGCGTCGTGGTGAACGAGGAGCGCACCACCGCCGAACTCCGGCTGCCGCACGCGGTGCTGGGCAGACCGGCCCTCGATCCCGACCGTTCCTACGCGGTCTCCAAACAGCGCGGTCTCCTCGACCGGCTGGGCGACCTCTTCTCCGACAACCCCGGCAGTGAGCAGGCGGTCAACAAGCTCGCCGTCCACCACATCTCGGAAGCGGCGAAGGAGAGCGAACTGACCGCCCGCGCGGAGAAGAACACCGCCGACATGCTGAAGGGGCTGCTCGGCTCCCTCGGCTTCGAGCGCGTCACGGTCCGGTACGTCGACGACCAGGAGTGATCGCGTCACACGGGTGGCCGCGCGGGATGGGCGCGGCCACCCGCGCGGCTCGGAACGGCGGGTCGCCCACCGCGCATCGCCCTTGACGTGGACGCGTCGATGGGTATGGTCTAGTCCAAGTGCAAGGCCTTTCCGGACACCTTCATCAGGCCTGTCCGACAAGGGACTTGCAGCCCTTCGCGCCTCTTGGCCCCACACTCGCGAGGCCTCGCCGCCGAAGCCGGGCCCCCCACGGCCCGCCACCGCGCGGTGCGGTCTCCTGTGAAGGAGAAACATGCACGCCAAAAGGAAGACCGCACTCGCCGTCGGCGCCATGCTCGCCCCGGTCCTCGCCCTGAGCCTTCCGGCGAGCTCCGCCAGTGCCCACGGTTACATCTCCAACCCGCCCAGCAGGCAGGCGCAGTGTGCCGCCGGCACGGTCAGCTGCGGTGCGATCAAGTACGAGCCGCAGAGCGTCGAGGGCCCCAAGGGGCTCACCAGCTGCAGCGGCGGAAACAGCGGCTTCGCCGAGCTGGACGACAACTCCAAGGGCTGGTCGGTCACCCCGGTGAACCGCTCCCAGCAGTTCCAGTGGAAGCTCACCGCGCGCCACTCGACCAGTACCTGGCAGTACTTCGTGGGCGGCGAGAAGATCGCCGAATTCAACGACGGCGGCGCGCAGCCCGGCGCGACCGTGAGCCACCAGGTCGACTTCGGCAACAAGACCGGCCAGCAGAAGGTGCTCGCCGTCTGGAACATCGCGGACACCCCGAACGCCTTCTACGCCTGCATCGACGTCAAGGTCGGCTAGGTACGTCGTATCGGTCGGGCTCCACGCCCCCCCGTCCCCCACGCCCCGGTCGCGCATCGTCGCGGCCGGGGCGCGGTGCTGTGCGCGGTGGCCGGAAAGCGGCATGTTGCGGGAAGTCTCGGGTAGTTGAGCGGTTACCCTACGTCAGCTGTCCTGATTGATCATCAGTGCCCGAGGGGACCCCTGCATGAACCGCATCCGTACCGTACTCGCCGCGCTCGGCATCACCGCCGGACTGATCTCCGCCCCGGCGGCGAGCGCCGCACCGGGGCCCGCCCGGCCCGCGCCCGCCGCCGAGCGTCACGAACCCTGCACCGGAGAGTTCCGCGGCGACGCCCGCCTCGGTCCCAAGTGGCTGCCGAACAAGCGGCTCGCCCCGGTCGGCCCGCTCCTGAAGGGCTGGCAGCGCACCGGCGACCTCACGCCGAAGGACTTCCTCAAGAAGTACTGGGAAGGGCCCGCGGACACCGGCAGCTGGAAGTACCCGCCCAACGACGGCTTCGCCGAGGTGAACGGCGAGATCGACAAGGAGCCCGTGAAGCTCCGCACCGGCCAGCGCCTGGACCGCTTCGGCTCGGAGTACGGCGGCTACCTCGCCCCGGCGGGTGACGCCTACGCCGAGCGTGCCCTGCCCCCGCAGAACCTGAACACCCGTGACGCGGACAGCCCTTGCGACTACCGGGTCTACAAGGTCGCCAAGCCCTTCTGGGTCTGGCAGGGCGGCATCGCCCCGTGGTTCGAGCAGCCCGGCGGCGGCCAGCAGATCAAGCTCGACGCCGTGTTCCTCGACCCGGGCGAGGGCCGGCGGCTCAATGTGAAGTGGCTGCTGGACAACGCCTACCTGACGCCCGCGGGCGCGTAACCCGCCATGGACCGCCGGGCTTTGCAGTCCGCACTCGTCGAGGCACGCATCCCCGGCGGCTACTACCGGATCGAAGGCGTCCACGAGCCCGTTCCCACCCCGCCGGACTTCCTCTTCGTCCGGCGGGGCGGGGGCGGAGTCTGGGAGACCGGGGCCTTCGAGCGGGGAGCATACGAGGTCGTCGCCCGCCACCCGGACGAGGCCACCGCCTGCGCGCACCTGCTGAGCCTGCTCGTCTGAAGCCGGTCCCGCAGCCGCTTTTTGCCGGAACGGCAAACAACCTTGTCCGTGCGGCGTACCGGCCGAATGATCGTGACCAGGCGGCCGGGCCCCGGCCCGGCCGCCCGCCGAAGCGACGCGACGGCCCCGCGCGCACGGGGCGCCCGAGGAGGAGTCATGCCGGAGCCCACCCCCGTACCCACGCCGTCCGCGCGTTCCGCAGACCGTGCCGCCCGACCCTCCGCCCTCCTGCCCGGCGCGACGCACCGGACGGTCGCCGTCCCCGGCGGCCGGATCCACTGCGTCGAACAGGGCACGGGCCCCCTCGTGCTCCTCGTCCACGGCTTCCCCGAGTCCTGGTACTCCTGGCGTCACCAGCTCCCCGCCCTGGCCGCAGCGGGGCACCGGGCCGTCGCCATCGACGTACGCGGCTACGGGCGTTCGTCCGCACCCGCCGCCACCGACGCCTACCGCATGCTCGCCCATGTCGCCGACAACACCGCCCTCGTCCACGCCCTTGGCGAGGAGACCGCCACGGTCGTCGGACACGACTGGGGCTCGCCCATCGCCGCGAACAGCGCCCTGCTCCGGCCGGACGTCTTCACGGCGGTCGCGCTGCTGAGCGTCCCGTACACGCCCCGGGGAGGCCCCCGCCCCACCGACGGCTTCGCGGGCATCGGAGGCGAGGAGGAGTTCTACGTCAGCTACTTCCAGACCCCCGGTCGCGCCGAGGCGGAGATCGAACCGGACGTACGCGGCTGGCTCGCCGGCTTCTACGCGGGTCTCTCCGGAGACACCTCCGCCCCCGCGGACCACCCCGGCCTCTTCTTCGTACCCCCGGGCGCGCGCATGGCCGACCGCTTCCCCTCCGGCCCGCTCCCCGGCTGGCTCGACGAACGGGACCTCGACGTCTACGCCGAGGAGTTCGAACGCACCGGTCCGACCGGCGCCCTCAACCGCTACCGCAACGTCGACCGGGACTGGGAGGACCTCGCCGCCTGGGACGGAACACCCCTCACCCAGCCGTCGATCTTCATCGGCGGCGCCCTGGACGCCTCCACCACCTGGATGTCCGACGCCATCGACGCCTACCCGCGGACCCTCCCCGGCCTGTCCGCCGCCCACATCCTCGAAGGCTGCGGCCACTGGATCCAGCAGGAGCGCCCCGACGAGGTCAACCGCCTGCTGACCGACTGGCTGCACGGCCTGCGCTGAGCGACACCCGGCTCGCGGTGCCCCCGGGTCAGCAGGCCGTGCCGCGGGTCGCCGCCGTCGCCCGGAGCAGGTCGCGGACGAGCGTGAAGTCGATCCTGTGCGGATCGCGGAGGCGCAGGCAGCCCTTGCCCATGTCGTGGGAGGCCAGCCGGTCCGTGAACGCGTCGCGGACGTCCCCGCGCATCAGGTAGAACGAGATGTACCGCTTCTGGTCGGCGAAGGCGACCTCGCCCGTCCCGTCCCGCTCGTATGCGGGCATTCCGTACGCCATCACCTCGCGGAATCCCGTCAGCTCCTCCCTGCACAGCGCGCGCAGCGCCGTGAGCGCCGCCCGGCGGGCCTCCGGGGCTTCGGCGAGGTACTGGTCGACGCTCTGCGCCGTGCTGCGGACCATGAGCAGATCGTACGGCGACACCCCGCGGGCCCGGCGGTGTGTCGCACCCGGGAGCAACGGGCTCCTCCGGCGAAGGTGGACGTATGAACACCGCAGGCATGCTGGCCGAAGCGTTCGACCGGGTCGCGGAAGCGGTCCACGCGGCGGTCGAAGGGCTCACGCCCGACGACCTCAACACCCGCGTCGACGCGGGGGCGAACTCCATCTCCTGGCTGGTCTGGCATCTCACCCGCGTCCAGGACGACCACATCGCCGACGCCGCCGGAACCGGACAGATCTGGATCACCGAAGGCTGGGCGGACACCTTCGGACTGCCGTTCGACGAGGCGGCCACCGGCTACGGGCACAGCACCGACGAGGTCGCCGCAGTCCGCGTGGACTCCGCCGAGCCTCTCCTCGGCTACTTCGACGCTGTGCACGAGCGGACCCTGGACTTCGTGGCGGGGCTGGAGGGCCACGCGCTCGACCGGATCGTCGACGAGGGCTGGTCGCCCCCGGTGACGCTAGGTGTCCGGCTGATCAGCGTCATCGCCGAGGATCTCCAGCACGCGGGCCAGGCCGCCTTCGTCCGAGGGATGCTGGAACGCGCCTGAGAACCGGTGACCGGAGCAACGGCGGGACGGGGCCCGTAGACACCCGTGCGTACTCCCATCGGCGGTGCCATACTCGGAAGAAGTCGGCTGGACAGGCTTGCCATCGTCCGAAAGGTGACCGTCATGAGCTGGGCATCTTGGACGACCAGCGGTGTCTTCGCGGGAACCGGCGGGGTGCGCACCGAGGAAGCGGGCATCCTGAGCGGCGACCTCACGGTGCATACGACCTGGTCCGACGGACAGGCGTCGGTGGCCGTGCAGTACAGCGGGTCCTCGGACTGGTTCACGCTCACCGGCAGCCCCGTGCCGTGCCCCTCCGAGGAGGAGAGCCGCACCTTCCACCAGAGCGTGGTCGAAGCCGTCCGCGCCGGCGAGGGCGCGACGGTCCCTCCGGTCGGCGCGGGACCCGTCTGACGTCGCCCACCGCTCACCGCGCCCCATAGAGTGGATCACCGGATCCGTTCCCCCAGGGACGGGCGCGCGGTACACGGGCGAGGAGCGGTGCACATGGGGCGGGCGGGCACACGGCGGTCGAGGACACGGAAGAACCGGCCGTTCTGGGTGGAGCTGCCGCTCCTCGTCGGTGTCGCCCTGGTGCTGGCGCTGCTCATCAAGACGTTTCTGGTGCAGGCCTTCTCCATTCCCTCGGACTCCATGCAGAACACCCTCCAGCGGGGCGACCGGGTCCTCGTGGACAAGCTGACGCCCTGGTTCGGATCGGAGCCCGAGCGCGGTGAGGTGATCGTCTTCCACGACCCGTCCAACTGGCTCGCGGGCGTGCCCGTGGACCCGCCCAACACCGTGCAGAAGGTCCTGGGCTTCGTCGGCGTGATGCCCTCCGCCGAGGAGAAGGACCTCATCAAGCGGGTCATCGGCGTCGGAGGCGACACCGTGGAGTGCGTGGGCGACGGGCCGGTGGAGGTCAACGGCGCCGCCCTGGACGAGCCGTACGTCTTCCCGGGCAACACCCCTTGCAGCGACGACGAGGACGGCGGCCGATTCAAGGTCACCGTGCCCGAAGGCAAGGTCTGGGTGATGGGCGACCACCGTCAGGCCTCCGCGGACTCCCGCTACCACCAGGACGATCCGAACCAGGGGATGGTCCCGGTCGACGAGGTCGTCGGCAGGGCTGTCGTCATCGCCTGGCCGGTCGGCCGCTGGAGCACCCTGCCGGTGCCGGGAACCTTCGACGACGTGCCCGACGAGCCCCGGGGCCCCGCCGCTCGCTAGCGCGCGAAGTTCCGTACGTACCGGCGCTGCCAGGGCGTCTCCACCGCCCGCGGGTGATAGCCCTCGCGCACGAACGCCACCGCCTCGTCCGCGGGGACCCCGTCCAGAACGGCGAGGCAGGCCAGCGCCGTGCCGGTGCGGCCCATTCCGCCGTCGCACGCCACCTCGACCCGCGTCCCGGCGGACCGGTCCCACACCTCGTGGAGGAGCTCCCGGGCCGCCGCCCGGTCCGCCGGGAGCCGGAAGTCCGGCCACCGCAGCCACCGGGACTCCCAGGCGACCGGAGGCGGGGTACGCCCGAGGAGGTATACGGCGAAGTCCGGTTCGGGGCCTGCCGGCAAGGGCTTGCGCAGACCCCGGCCGCGTACGAGCCGCCCCGAGGGGAGGGCCAGGACGGCCGGGTCGGCGGCGTTCCACGTCTCGATCACGTGTCCCAATCTAGCGACCCGGCCGTCGTCGGCGGTACGTATCGCACCGGTCGGCCGGAGCTCAGGTGGCGTCGAGATCCCGCGCGAGCAGCTCGGCCAGCTCCTCGACCGCCGCCCGCGCCCCGTCGCCCTCGGCGCTGAGCACCACGGTCTCCCCGTGCGGGGCGGCCAGGGCCAGCACCGCCAGCATGCTGCGGGCATCGACCGGGTCGCGGCCCTCACGGGCGATGGTCACCTTGACCGGCTGACGGGCGGCGGCCTTGACGAACAGGGACGCCGGACGGGCGTGGAGCCCGCTGCGGGAGGCTATGGCGACGGTCCGCCGGTGCATGGATCACTCCTGGGGGAAGGGATGTTCGGCAGGGGTGTGCGGAGTTCAGGCGGCGACGGTGACCCGGGAGCCGTCGGGGCTCGCGGGCCCCGCGTCCCCGGCAGCCTCCGGCGCCGCCCTGCGCGCACTCTTGAGCAGGACGACGAGCGCGGTCGCCACCAGCGTCCCGGCGGCGATGGCGAGCAGGTAGAGGAACGGCTCGCCGATCAGCGGGACGACGAAGACGCCGCCGTGCGGAGCGCGCAGGGTCGCGCCGAAGGCCATCGACAGGGCGCCGGTGACCGCGCCGCCCGCCATCACCGACGGAATGACGCGCAGCGGATCGGCGGCGGCGAACGGGATCGCGCCCTCCGTGATGAACGAGGCGCCCAGCACCCAGGCCGCCCGGCCGTTCTCCCGCTCGGTCTTCGTGAACAGCCGCTTGCGTACGGTGGTGGCCAGAGCCATCGCCAGCGGCGGCACCATCCCGGCCGCCATGACCGCGGCCATCACCTTGAGGCTGCCCGGCGTCGGGTCGGCGAGGCCGCCGACCGCGAAGGCGTACGCCACCTTGTTCAGCGGGCCGCCCATGTCGAAGCACATCATCAGCCCGAGGACGACGCCGAGGATCACCGCGTTGGAGCCCGACAGTCCGTTCAGCCAGTCCGTGAGCGCGTTCTGCAGCGAGGCGATGGGCTTGCCGACCACGATGAACATGAGGAACCCCACGACCGCCGAAGCGATCAGGGGGATCACCAGGACCGGCATGATGCCGCGCAGGGTCGCGTGGACCGGGACCCGCTGGATGGCCATCACCACCGCACCGGCCAGCAGACCGGCGACCAGACCTCCGAGGAATCCGGCGTTCACCGTGAGCGCGATGGCCCCGCCGACGAACCCGGGCACCAGCGCCGGCCGGTCCGCCATCCCGTACGCGATGTACCCGGCCAGCACCGGGACCAGGAACCCGAAGGCCGCCGAGCCGATCTGGTTGAGCAGCGCGGCCCAGCTGTCCGCCTCGCCCCAGACGAAGTGGTCGGCGACCGACGTGGCGCTCGCTATCCCGTAGCCGCCGATGGCGAACGACATGGCGATCAGAAGACCGCCTGCCGCGACGAACGGCACCATGTAGCTCACGCCGGACATCAGATACGTACGGAGCCGGACGCCGAAGTGCGCGTGATCCGCGGAGGATCCGTTCCCGTCCCCGGTGCCCGCGCCTCCGCCGTCCTCGGACACGGCGGCGATCTCCCCGCGTTCCGCCTTGCGGCGGGCCTCGGCGATCAGGTCGGCGGGCCGGTTGATGCCTGCCTTGACCCCGACGTCGACCAGCGGCTTGCCGCGGAAGCGGGACTTCTCCCGGACCTCCACGTCGTGCGCCCAGATCACGGCGTCCGCCGCCGCGACGACGGCGGGGTCCAGCTTCTCGAAGCCGGCCGAACCCTGGGTCTCCACGGTCACCTCGACCCCCTCGGCGCGGCCCGCCGCGGCCAGGGACTCGGCCGCCATGTAGGTGTGGGCGATGCCGGTGGGGCAGGAGGTGACGGCGACGATCCGGAAGGGGGCGCTCGCGGCGGCTACGGCGGCTCCCGTCTCCGTCTCCGTCTTCGCCTGTTCCCGTCCCTGTTCCCGTCCCTGTTCCTGGCTCTCCTCCGGCCGCTCCTCGCCCCGGATCAGCGCGGCCACCGCCCGCGGATCCGCTCCGGCGCGCAGGGCGGCGGTGAACTCCGCGTCCATCAGCCTCCGGGCCAGGCCCGACAGGATGGTGAGGTGATCGTCGTCGGCCCCGGCCGGGGCCGCGATGAGGAAGATCAGGTCGGCCGGACCGTCGGCCGCCCCGAAGTCGATGCCCGCCCCGCTGCGCCCGAAGGCCAGCGTCGGGGCGCTCACGTGTTCGCTGCGGCAGTGCGGGATGCCGATGCCGCCGTCGAGGCCGGTCGGCATCCGCGCCTCGCGGGCGGCGACGTCGACCAGGAAGCCTTCGAGATCGGTGACGCGGTGGGCGGCCACCATCCGCTCGGCGAGCGACCTCGCGGCGGCGTCCTTCGTCGTGGCGGACAGATCGAGGTCGACCAGTGCCGCGGTGATCAGCTCACTCATCGCGGTGCTCCTTGCTCGGGGGCCGCCGTGCGGCGGCTCGGGGGGACGGGGCGGAGGGCTCGTACGGGTGGGGTCCGTACGGGAGTTGCGGGAATCGCGGCGGCGCCGGCGGTACGGGGGTCGGTGAGGGCGGTACGGGGGTCATGGGGCGGGCTCCGTCAGCGCGCGGTCCAGCGGCACGTCGGAGGTCGTCACGACCGACGGCAGATCGAGGTCGGCCGGAGTGGGCATGAGGCTTCCGGCCAGCTGTACGGCCGCGGCACCGTGGGCGACGGCCGAGGTGAGAGCTTCCGGGCCCTGCCCGCCCGCTGCCAGGAAGCCGGCCAGCGAGGCGTCCCCGGCGCCGACATTGCTGCGCACAGCGGCGACCGGCGCGGTGGCGAAGTACGCGCCCGACGCCTCGACCAGCAACTGCCCGTCGGCGCCCAGACTCGCCAGCACCGACCCGGCCCCGCGCTCCCGCAGCTCCTCGGCTGCCTTCAGCACGTCGCCCACCGTGGCGAGCGGCCGGCCGACGGCCTCGGCGAGCTCCTGGGCATTGGGCTTGATCACGTCCGGCCCCCGGTCCAGGGCCGCGGTCAGCGCCGCTCCGGAGGTGTCCAGCGCGATGCGCGCTCCGGCCCGGTGGCTCCGCTCGACCAGCTCCGCATACCACTGCGGCGGCAGTCCGCGCGGCAGACTTCCGCAACAGGCGACCCAGTCGGCGGCGGCCGAGTGGGCCCGTACCGCTTCCAGGACGTCCTCAGCCTCGGCCGGACTCAGCTCGGGGCCCGCCGCGTTGACCTTGGTGAGGGTGCCGTCGGGTTCGACGAGCGTGACGTTGATCCGGGTGTTCCCGGCGATCGGCACGCCGACCGCCTCGATGCCCAGGTCGCCGAGCAGCCGGGTGAGCAGAGCGCCTTCCGGGCCGCCCATCGGGGCGACGGCGAGGGTGCGGTGTCCGGCCGCCGCGACCGCGCGGGAGACGTTGACACCCTTGCCGCCCGGATCGACGCGGTCGGCCGTGGCCCGCAGCACGCTGCCGCGGGTCAGCACGGGCAGCTCGTAGGTGCGGTCCAGGCTGGGGTTGCAGGTGACGGTGAGGATCATGCGCGTACTACTTCCGTGCCCCGGCTCTCGATGGAGCGGGCGTCGTCGGGGCTGAGGCCCGTGTCGGTGATGAGCAGGTCCACATCGGTGAGATCCCCGAAGCGGGCGAAGTGCTCCTGCCCGAACTTGCCGGAGTCGGCGAGCAGGACGACCCGGCGGGCCGCCTTGATCACGGCCCGCTTCACCGCGGCCTCGGCGAGATCGGGCGTCGTCAGGCCGCTGTCAAGGGCGAAGCCGTTGGTGGCGAGGAAGACCACGTCGGCGTTGATCTCGGCGTACGAACCCAGCGCCCAGGCGTCGACCGCCGCGCGGGTGCGGTGTCGGACCCGGCCGCCCACCAGATGCAGCGCGATGCCAGGGTGGTCGGCGAGACGGGCGGCCACCGGCAGAGCATGCGTCACCACGGTCAGCGTCGCGTCGACCGGTACGGCGGCGGCGAGCCGTGCGGTCGTCGTCCCGGCGTCCACGATCACATTGCCGTCGGCGGGCAGTTCGGCGAGGGCGGCCCGGGCGATGCGGTCCTTCTCGTCGGCGGCGACGACGTCGCGTTCGGCGAGGTCGGGCTCGAAGCCGAGCCGCCCGACGGGGATCGCCCCACCGTGCACCCGGCGCAGCAGCCCCGCCCGGTCCAGGGTCTTCAGGTCGCGCCGGACGGTCTCGGCCGTCACCTGGAACTCCTCGGCCAGGGACAGCACGTCGACCCGTCCGCTCTCCTGGGCGAGGCGGAAGATCTCCTGCTGACGCTCCGGTGCGTACATGTGGTTTTGTTTCCGTTTCATGCCCGAGTCTGTGGTTTCGCGCTCAGGTTACGTCCGAGGTGCGGGAATGTAAACACAATCGGGCGATGGGCGGGCATGAACGGAGGGGCAAGTCGCGCGGACGTGCGCGCACCGCAGGGCGGGGCGGGCCGTGCACGGCCCGCCCCGCCCCGCGGGTTCGGTCACGGCGTTCGGGGGGCGTCCTCGCTCAGAGGGCGGGCCAGCAGGGGGGTGCCGGGGACCTGGTGGCCACCGCTGGCGAGCATGCGGACTTCGCCCCGGTCGCTGATCTCGGCGCGCACGATCCCCGTCTCGTCCTCGTAGATCGGGAATCCGCCGGCTCCCAGCCGGTCGGTGAGCCGCACGCGGACCACGTCGTCCGCGGCTCCGGACAGCTGGAAGATGAGCTCGTAACGCTCGGTGTGCACCATGTGATCCATGACGACCTCCGGGCCGGGCGCGGAGAATACGGCCCTGCCGCCATTGTTTCGCACCCCGGCGTCCACCGCCCGGGGAGCGACGGCCAACGGGCGGACCCGCCCGGTCGATCGGGTGACTCCCCGGTCGGACAACATGACCGATGGCCCGAAGGGCTAGGCATGCGTGCATGAGACTTGAGCCTCGACGAATGAACAGTGCCTCCTCCCGTTCCCGCACCCTCAAGACGGTCGGCGCCCTCGGCATGGCCGCCGCCGCGGCCGTTCTGATGACCGGATGCGGTCAGAGCTCGGACAGCGCGACGAGCGCGGCCACCTCCGAAGCCGCGAAGGTCGTTCCGCAGAACCAGACGACGTCGCCCTCGGCCAGTGCCCAGCTGACCGAGGACCAGCAGGAGCGGAAGAAGGTGCTCGACGCCACGAAGGTCACCTTCGACGACGCCGCCACCACCGCCGCCGGCGAGGTGGCCGGAGGCAAGCTGGTCGATCTGGACCTGGAGGGTGTGGACGACGACGACAAGGACCAGAGCCCCAGCCCGACGGGTTCCGGCAGCCCCACGGGTTCCGCCAGCCCGACGGGTTCCGCGAGCCCGACCGGTTCCGCCAGCCCGACGGGTTCCGCGAGCCCGACCGGTTCCGCGAGCCCGAGCGGAACCGGCACGTCCAGCCCGAGCGCGAGTCCGGGCTCCGAGGGCCCGGTCTGGGTCGCGGAGGTCGCGGAGAAGGACGGCACGGTCCACACCGTCCGGATCAACGCGGTCGACGGCAAGGTGATCGAGGCCCGGGTCGACGCCGATCAGGACGCGGACGACAAGAAGCAGACGGCCGACCGGCTCGCCCAGGCCACCCAGACCCCGCAGCAGGCCGCCAAGGTCGCCACCGAGAAGAAGAAGGGGACGGTCACCTCCGTCGGCCTCGACGAGAGCGAGGGCAACAGGGTCGTCTGGCAGGTCGACGTGGTCGGCTCGGACTGGAAGAAGACGACCTTCGACGTGGACGCCAAGAACGACACCATCGTCCGCGAGGAGACCGACAACGACTGACCGCCGCCCCACCTGACCCGCGAAGGGGTACGCCGGACACCCGGCGTACCCCTTTTGTCGTCCAACCGCGGGACAACCCTTTACGGCGCAGGTGGCTTTCGAACGTCGCTCACAGCACCCCGGAACACCTCGTTCAGACCGTCCGGCGCGGCCTGCGGCACAGCCGGTACCGCAGCCACCTCATAAACGGCTGTCTCACCGAGACTGGCTTGACCATCCGACCTGCTTGATCAGCAGCACGACATCACGAGTTCAGCCGGCTGCCAGCATCATCGCGTAGAGCGCGGCGGGTGAGGAGGAAGACCACCAGTGTTCCGATCAAGCCGACCGCACAAATGACGAAACTAGGGCGGATAAACGTCCCCGCGACACCGAACAGTGCGATACCGATGCCTTGCCCAGTCATGAGACCGCTGCCCTGGACTGTGAAAATCCGACCATGGTAGGCGGGGTCGGCTGCTTCTAGGATGAGGGGATCGATACCTTGATTGAATGCGAAGCCGGCACCCGACAAGGCCAGGAGGAAGGTAGCGACCATTACGGATGGGGTGGCAATGAAGGCAATGAGTGGGAGTTGACTTATGAGAGTGAGCGGCAATACAAGTCGTCTCCGAATTTCTGGCTGCAGCCGGGTCACGACGAGTTCGCCGGTCACCGTCCCCGCCGCGTACCCGGTGAAAAGTGCACCGGCTGCCGTGGTGGCAGTGCCCGTTTGGGCAGTGTAGGCGACGGCGAGGCCGTCACCCACCGACGAGAATGCCGGGATCGACCAGGACAACAGAATCAGGCGACGCAGGCGCTTGTTCCCGAATACGTAGCGCAAACCGGTCGTCGATTCGCGAACGACCGCTTTGAGGGATCGGCCGCCTTTTGGCGCATTGGCCGGGGTTGCTTGTGTGCCCAGTCTGATGAGGGCTGCAGAGACCAGGAAGCTGGCGGCGTCCGCAGCGAGTAGCCACATGGGGCCCACCGCGGCGGTGAGGATGCCGCCGATGGCGAATCCAGACACTACTGCGGTCTGGCCGATGGTTCGCAACAAAGATCGGCCCACTGGAAAGGTATCCGAGTCAAGCAGATGGGCCAGACTGGCGGCCCGGGCCCCTTGGAAAATGGGGGCAACGATACCGGTTGCGAGCAGAAGTCCCAGCAAAGCCGAAACGGGCATGCCAGGGATGAGCATGGCCGCAATGCAACTTGCGCTGATCAGATCGCAACAAACTAGTACGGGGCGTGCCGGAAAGCGGTCGGCAATAGCCGACAGGATAGTTCCGCCCAAGGCGTACGGCAGGAACGAACAGACGAGGACAAGCGAGGACAGCAATGCAGAGTTCGTACGCTGGAAGATGAGAATCGACAGAGCGACCTCGGCAGCCAGCGTGCCGACCATCGACAGCATGTGCGCCAGGAGCACAGCAGGCATTCCGGGAACGCGTAGCACCAACCGGACTCCGGAGACCCGGGAATCCTTGCCCATCGTTAGGTCCCCGTCGCGGTCGCCATCTGGCTTCGCGATGAACTGCTGCTTCTTTGACTTTTTCACGCTGCCGTGGCCTCTTTGTAATTACTTCGGTACCTTAAACCGGCTGGAGTACCAAACCTGCATTTATGGACGAATATTGGGCGTAAAATAGGAAAAGGGTAAGGCCAGTCGGAATCGGAATGGCGATGATTGTATCGCGATGTGTCGCCGAAAGTCGGGTGGCTGTTGGATCCAGACTTGCGGACACAACAGACACCCGACGCTATTCGTGCGATCAGTGGGTGTGACGCATTATCTTCACCCCTTCCCGGGCTCGACTGACCTACAATCGCTTTCCAAATGGTTTCGCACATGCGCGTGACCTTCAGGAAAGCGAAACCTCGAGTTGAAAAAGCCCGTGCTCGGTCACGTTGGGCCTGGGAGTCGGCTCGCTGATGAGTCGAGCATTGGGGTAGCGGCGGGTGATGGCCCCGAACGCCGCCAGCGCTACCTGCACGGCGACTTGCGCACCGAGACAAGCATGCGGCCCTCGCCCGAAACCGAGGTGGCGGTTCGGGTAGCGATCCCAATGCAGAACCTCAGGCGCATCAAATGCTTTCAGATCTCGGTTGGCGGCACCGAGGAACATTGACACGACTTGGCCTTTACGGATCTTCCGACTACCCAACACTGTGTCGTTGACACAGGCGCGACTTTCGACATGGACAGGGCCGGCGAATCGAACCAGCTCATTCACTGCGGCTTCTTGGTCGATTACCGGACGCTGAGCGGGTGGGATGCGCAAGAGCGTGAGCAGTCCGATCGCCAGAAAGCGACTCGCGGTCTGAAAGCCGGCCTGTAGTACGACGCGCAGGGAATTTGTCAGCACGTCACGATCGATGTTCATGGTCTTGGCTCGCATAGCGACATGGCCTACGAATCCATCCGGGGACGGACCCTCCAGCCATGTGTTGACCAGACCTGTCAGTTCTGCTCTCGCGCCGACGCCGGGCTCGTAGCACTCTGGTCGGAGGCTGGCATCCATGCTGTCGACAATGGTATTCGAGAGAGGGACGAACCAATCCCTGGCGGGCTCGGGCACACCGAGCAACTGCGTTACTGCCCGCAGGGTCAAGGGCTCGGCAAACAGGGATACGAAGTCGAATGAGTCCCGGTGCTCAACGGCAGCGAGCAAGTCATCGACCGTGCTACTGACAACCTGCCCCAGTTTTTGAGAATCTGCCGACTTGAACCCCTCGAGCACGAGGTGGCGAATCTCCGTGTGTTCCGGCGGATCAAGCGTCTGAAGGCTCAGAAGTGAGCGGGGTGTAGGCTCTCCGATACGACGCCAGTCTTGACAAAAATTCTCGACATCCCGTAACGCTCGGAAGCTCTCATCGTAGCCGGTCACTAACCAGGCATCGATGTCAGCGTCCCATATTACTGCCCCCTCCTGATTCCATTCCCGATAGATCGGAAACGGGTCAGCTAAAACAGTCGGGTCAAGTAACTTCCGGACACTGTGTTCGGACATGAGTCCGATCCTCTCCATCCCGTCCATCCCGCGGAAATTCTCTTGGAAGATACTGCCACGAGCGTTCGGGTGCGTCAATGGGGAACGGGTTTCTCGAATGCGTGAAGACTTTCTCATTTCGACGCGAGAGCGTGTTCGATGCCGGCGATGTCGGTCTGGGTGGCAGGGCTGTGGCAAATTTAGTTGATCTCGTATTCGCAGGTGAGGCGGGGTATGACCTGAGAGCTCGTAACGCGATCTTGTTGAAGTGTGCTGATTGGCTGTGACCGATAGGTAATTTCGGCCAAGGATTCGGCCGTCCGTGATGGTGTGAGTACTCGACCGTGGATCCCGGACGGCGAATTGTGGGCGCTGGTCGAACTGTTGCTGCCGCCATGGCCGGAGCGCTCGCCGGGTCCGCGGCCGGTGTCGGACCGGCTCTGTCTCCAGGGCGTCCTGTTCGTCCTCCACCACGACATAGCCTGGCAACTCCTGGATCCCCGCCCGTCGCAGGCCGTCCAGGCCGTCCCCGCCGGCCCGACGCCCTGCTCGGCGACAAGGGCTACGACTCCCACCCGAAGCGAGACGCGCTACGCGAGCGACGGATCCTGCCCGTCATCCCCCGCTGGGGTTCGCCCGGCATCAAGGGCATCGGCAAGCTCTGCTACGGCCGGCTTCCGGCGGTCGAGCAGCCGGCAGACGAAGTCCTCCTGGAGCTCGCGGAGCCTGGCCAGCAGCCGGGGGTTCGTCGAACTGTTCACCTGGGAGGCGAGGGAGACGGTCAGCGACCGCTTGCCGTCCTTGGTCCCCGCGGCGAACTGCGTGTAGCCGGGGAAATTGCCGGTATGGCCGTACACGGTGCCGCAGCGCGTCGTGTACGAGAACACCGCGAGACCGGCCCTGTTGCGCCCGGGGCCGGCCGGTTCGGAGCTGCCTTCCACGAAGGACAGCTGCTGCCGGCGGACCTCGGGGCCGAGGCCCAGCCCTCCGGTGTAGCCGCGGATGAAGGCTCCCAGGTCCCGGGGTGTGGAGACGATGCCGCCCGACGCCCACACGCCCGACGCGCCGAGCACCGTGCTGACGTCCTCGGGCGCGTTCGGCGGGTCCACCGCGTAGCCGTGCAGATAGGGCTCGGGAAGCCGGTAGCCCTGCGGGAGGCTGGTGTCGCGCAGACCGAGCGGCCGGTACACGAGCTCGGCGAGGAGCTTCTCGTACCGCTGTCCCGTGACCGCCTCGGCCATCAGCGCCACGGCGATGTTGTCGGAGTTGGAGTAGTGGTACGCCGAGCCCGGCTCGAACCGCAGCGGGTCCCCGGCGACGTAGTCCAGCAGGCGGCGCGAGTCGAAGCGCCGGCGTGGGTCGGCCGTCAGCTCGGCGATGAAGGCCGGGGCCTCGGTGTAGTCGGGCAACCCGCTGGTGTGGTTGAGGAGCTGCCGGAGCGTCACCCGGTGCCAGGCGGCGGGGAGGCGAGGCAGCCGTCGGCCGAGCGTGTCGTCCAGGCCGAGCGCACCCCGCTCGGCCAGCTGCAGGGCGACCGAGCCGCTGAAGGCCTTCGCCGTGCTGGCGATCCGCATGTGGTCGGTGGTCCTGGGCGGACGCCCGGTGCCGAGCTGCGACGTACCCGCCCGGTACACCTCGCTCCGGCCGCCCGCCGTGAGGACGGCGATGGCACCGGGCGGCCCTCCCGGAGTGTCCACGAGCGCCTCGAGCCCCCGCCGCAGCTCGGGGTCGACCGGCCCGTGCGGTCCGTCGTCGCCGCCCCCGCCCGCGTGGGCCGGGCCCGACATCAGGCCGGCGAGCGATGCGGCCGCCAGGGCCGCGACGACGGCCCTCCGCCGCCGGGACCGACCACGGGGGCGGGGGAGCGGGGCGTCAGGGCGAGAAGGTAGGGACACGGGGGCCTCCTGAAGGCGGTGGGCGTCGGGCGGAGCGGTGGCGTCCGCTCCCGCGAGCCCCAGCATCGGGCGGCCGGGCGGGGCTTGCCCCCGAGGTGGACCATCCGGCCGATCCCCGCCACACCGCCGGCGCCGGGCAACGAACCGCTCACCCGACCGCTACCGGCCCCGTTTCCTTCAGCGGTGCCGCTCAGTGGGCCGGGGGAGCGCCCCCGCTCAGGTCCAGGACGTACCGCCGCCCGGGACGGTCGCCGAACATGACGTCCTCCAGCGGCTCGAACCCCGAGCGCGCCAGCACCGCGCGCGATCCCGTGTTGTCCAGCGTCGTCTCCGCGCGCAGTGCGGTCAGCCCGTACTCCCGGACCGCCAGGACGCAGACCTGCTGGACCGCCCAGGTGGCCAGCCCGCGCCCCGCGGCCTTCTCCGCTATCCGGTAGCCCAGCTCGGCCGAACCCTCCCGCACCTCGACGAGATTGATCCGGCCCAGGACGCCGCCGTCGTCGTCCTCGATGACGTGGAAGTGGAGCAGCCCCGCGTCCTGCTCGGCGAGCAGCTCACGGTGCCGTTCGGCGAACGCGGCGAAGTAGTCGTCGCCACGGTCGGGAATGGACGCGGCGAAGTAGGCCCGGTTCTCCCGCTCGAAGGCGAGCAGAGCCTCGGCGTGGTCGGGACGGAGCCTGTTGATGGACGTCATACGGGGATGCTAAGTGGTGTCCCGTCGGGGTGTTCGGTGCCCAGCAGCCGCGTCCCGTGTCCGGGCGGCTCCGGCTATCCGGGACGTCCGCGCTCCAGGGCGTGGGCCAGACCGCGTTCGGCGTCGTCGGTCGAGGCACGCCGGTAGGCCCGCTCGTACGCCGAGTCGCCCGCGACCTGCCGCGCCCGGAGTTCCCACTGCTCGCGGATCGCCCCGAGCTCCGGGGTGCCCCGGTGCGGGTGGCCGATCATGCGCCAGTACGCGTGTCCGGTACCGGAGGCACGGGCCGCGGCCACTCCGTTCCCCTGCGCGGCGATGGACCCGGCGAGCAGATCGAGGCCGAGCGCTATGCCGAGGCTGTCGTGGAGCTCGTGCTTGCTCGCGAGCATCGCGCGCGCGTGGCTCTCGGCATGACGGGGGCGGCCCTGGAGAAGGTGGATGAGGGCGAGTTGGTGATCGGCGTACGCCCGTGCCCAGTGCTCGCCGAACCGCAGGCTGATCCGCTGGAGCCGCATGGCCTCCTCGTACGCCTCGTCGAGCCGGCCGAGCGCGGACAGGGCGAACAGCCGTATCACCCGGCAACGCAGCTGGGAGGGGGCGTCGGCGGGGTCGCCGTCGTGGTGGCTCAGCGCGCGGTCGCTGACGGCGTACGCGGTGAGCGGTTGACCCATCATCAGATACGTGAAGCTCTCGGAGTGGGCCGCGAGCAGCACCGCCTCCGGGTCCTCGTCGCGGTGTGCGGCGTGCCGGCACTCCTCGCCGGTGCGGCGCGCCGCCTCGTGGTCGCCCTGCAGGGTCAGCGTGATGCCCAGGGCCCACAGCGCCCGGGTCCGGTGAGGGCCGGCGGAGAGCGGCAGGGCGAGTACCCGCTCCAGATACGTACGGGCCTGGTGCAGATGGCCGCAGCAGCTCCAGAAGAGACCCGCGCACCCGGCCATCTCCATCGCCATCTCCGGGTCCTCGGCCAGCAGATGGTCCAGGGCCGCGCACAGGTCCGCGTGGGTGGCGGCGATCCGGTGGTACCAGAGGACCTGCGACGGCCCGAGCCAGCCCGCGTACGCCTGGACGGCGACATGGGCGAAGTGCCGGGCATGCCGGTCCGCGAGGAGCGCGTCCTCCGCCAGTTCGGCCAGCCACATCGCCCCGTACTCACGCAGCGTGTCCAGCATGCGGTATCCGTCCCCGGTGCGCCGGAGCACGGACTGGTCGGCCAGACGTTCCAGGGCCGGGGCGATGGCCCCGGCGTCCAGCGGCCCGCCCGCGCACACCGCCTCCGCGTCCGGGGTGGTGATGACGTCGCGGAAGACGGAGAGCCGGGCCCACAACAGCCGCTCCAGAGGTGCGCAGAGCTCATGGCTCCAGCCGATGGTGGTGCGCAGGGCGCGGTGACGGCGGGGCCAGACGGTGTCGTCGGTGAGCTCGTCCATACGGGAGGCCAGCCGTCCGGTGAGCTCCTGCGCGCTGCTCTGGCGGAGCTGGGCGCAGGCGAGTTCGACGGCGAGCGGTATGCCGTCGAGCCGCCCACAGATCTCGGCGACGGCGGCCGCGTTCCCGGGAGCGTCGAGCGCGAGGGCCGGGGCGACGGCGGCCGCGCGCTCGTGGAAGAGCCGGACGGCCTCGTCACCGTCGTCGCCCGTGGAGAGCGGGGGCACCTCGACGCACTTCTCGTCCGCGGCGCCCAACGGCTCCCTGCTGGTGGTCAGGACCGTCAGCCCCGGCGCCGAGGCGAGCAGTTCGGTCACGAGGCGCGCGCAGGATCCGACGACCCGCTCACAGCAGTCGAGAACAAGGAGCAGCCGCCGACCGGACAGCCACTCACCGAGCGCGGTCACGGGCCGGCGGGGGCTGTGGTCCAGCAGCCCGACGCCGTCGCAGACCGTGGTGGCGAGCAGTTGGTCGTCATGCAGATGGGAGAGGCCGGCCCACCAGACGCCGTCGGCGTAGCGGTCCCGGGCGCGCTCGGCGGTGCGCAGGGCGAGCCGACTCTTGCCGACCCCGCCGGGGCCGGTCAGCGTGACCAGCCGGTGCTCTCGAAGTGCCCGTTCGACGCTGACCAGTTCGTTGTCGCGTCCGACGAAGCTGGTCGTCACGACGGGGAGGTTGCCCATCACGGGGACATCCTGCCTCGCCGCGGCCCACCGCCTCCGTTCATAGCGAAAAGCAGTCAGAAACGGCCGACAATCCATCCTGTTCGATCGGTAAGTCGCCTACATCGAATTCAGGATGGGTGTGCCGAAGCTTCGACGCCCCGTTCCGGTGCTGTGAAGACATCCGGTGCTGCGAAGACGGCTGAGCGCCGGCGGATGACGGAACGACGGATGACGGAACGGCGGCGGACGGAACGGCGGCCGGGAGGCTCTGTCGTACCCCTGCGCTACGTTGCTGGCATGACGCAATTCGTACTGGTGGCAGGGGCCTGGCTCGGCTCGTGGGCGTGGCGCGACGTGGAGCCCGGCCTGCGCGCGGCCGGTCACGGGGTCCACCCGCTGACCCTTTCCGGCCTCGCCGACAGACAGGAAGCGGCGGCCGGTCAGCAGACCCACGTCCAGGACATCGTCGAGGCGGTCGAGCGTCTGGACCTGCGCGACGTGGTGCTGGTCGGCCACAGCTACGCGGGCATTCCGGTCGGGCAGGCCGCCGAGCGGATCGGCGACCGGCTGGCCCGCGTCGTGTTCGTCGACTCCAACGTTCCGGCCGACGGCGAGTCCTTCGTCTCCGGCTGGCCGGACGGCCGGGCCGGAGTCGAGGCCGCCATCGCCGCCAACGGGGGCTTCTGGCCGCCGCCGGCCGCCGCCGACTGCGCGGACCAGGGCCTCACCGAGGAACAGCTCGCCCGGTTCCTCGACGGCTCGACACCCCACCCCGGCGCCACGCTCACCGATCCCGCCGTTCTGGCCCGCCCCCTGGGCCTGCTGCCCGCGACGTACATCAAGTGCCTGCTCGACGGGCCCGAGCCGAGCCCCGAGGTGACCGAACTGCTGGCGGGCGCGCGGTGGCGGCTGGTCACGATGGACACCGGCCACTGGCCCATGTTCTCGCAGCCGGCCGAGCTCGCCCGCGTCCTGCTGGACTCCGTGGGAACGGACGCTGGACGATGACGGCCTCACCCCGCCCGGAGCGGCGCTCCCCGGACGAAGCGGCCACGGAGCACCCGGAGATCACCTACATCGGATGCGCGCGTTGCGGCACCCTGATCGCGGGCCTCGACGGGCGGTACGCCTGTTCGGGCTGCGGCTGGGTCAACGAGTGGACCGAGGGCCACCGGCCCCTGCCCGAGGCCCGGCGGCGGCGCTCGGCGGAGACGGCCTAGAGCACGCCCGGAACGCCCCGGCCCCGCGCGCCGGCGTCCGGCCCGGCCCCGCGCACCGCTTGCCGGTCCCCACCCCGCCCGCCGGTCCCCGCCCCGCGCCGTGCGGCGCTCTCGCCCGCCCTTCGAGGAGTGCACGACATGTCCGACCCGCACGACGCCCAAGCGATCCGCACGGCCCTGGCCGAGATCGCCTCACTGCTCGCCCCCGCGCGCCCCACCGTGGCCGAGGAGGTGCTGCGCGCCCACGACAGCCCGCACGACTACGTCAGCGCCTTCGGGGACCGCCTGGAGGGCCGGGGCATCGACGAGCCGGTGGACGACCTCGCCTGGATCGCGCTCATCGACGCGCTCGACGCACACGGTCTGCTCGCGGAGTTCGACTGGAAGGAGGACACGCAGGAGATCCGGGCCCGGCTGCGCAAGCTGGAATCGAGGCCCTCCGTGGATCCGTGGGCGCTCTTCGAGCCCGAGGAGGCGCTCCTGCCGACCGAGGAGTTCCTGCACGCCTGCGGACGCCGCTACCGGGAGATCGGTACGGCGCTGGCCGTCCTCGACATCGAGTCCGACTGCTATCCGGTGGTGGGCCTGCGGGCGGCCCGTGCCGGCGAGCTGACCCAGCTCGCCGCCCGCGCGGGCTTTCCCGTGCGGCACCTCGGCGCCGACCGTCGCAGGCGGTGACAAGACTCCGCCCGCGCCCCGGGGGCGCGGGCAGGGCGCTGTTCCATCAGGTGGGGCAGGGTCCGTGCGCCGGAATGGAATCGCGACCGCCGCCGCCCACCACGTACACTCGCCCCCGCCTCCGCCGACCGGCGAGGGTTTTACGCACCAGACCACCGGGAAAAAAATCGTATGAGTTCCGCAGACAGCACCGAAGCACCGATCTACGCCGGCCTAGTGGAGGAGCACGGCGATGTGCCCGCCGAAGTACGCAGAGTGGCCGAGGAGGTCCTGCGCGAGGCCGACCGCGCCATCGACTTCGGCACGGTACGGACAGCCGCCGCAGCACGCTGAGGGGCGCTCGGGTTCCGCAGACCGGCACCCTCGGCCGCAGCCGCCTCGCGGCGGCCATGTCCGCCACAGGACGATAAACGTCCTGCAACTATTGCCATATTCTTGCGTTCGTGACGCGATGGTTTGCTGAACAGTCATCGTCAGTGAAAGCGGGTGAGGCTGCGGTAGGCCGGGTCTCCGACATCACGCCCGATGCCACCGCGGCCCCCGGCCACCCCGTCGCGACCGCCCGGCGGCCGTGCTTCGGTGAGCGGTCCACGCAGCCGCGTGGAGAGCGCTCCCAGCCAGTCGTCGAGAGGCGACGGGCAGCAGGGCCGACCCCGCGCGCGTCGTCGGCCGGGCCTCCGCCCACCGGGCGCCTTCTCGCTCGTTTTCCATGGTGACCTGCGCCCTGCGCGCCCTCGCAGGCCGCCCCGGAGACCCCGGCCCCGATGCCCGCGCTCGTAGGCATTTCTCGCGGGCGTCGCCCGCCCAGCGATACGTCACCCGCCGGAGACCGCCGCACCCCCCCTGCCCCGAGGCTCCCGCCGTCCGTCCACTTCCGTGGGGGCGGCAGCCCGGCACTGTCCTGGTTCGGGCACACCGCCCGCGGCCCACGGGTGACCTCTCGTACCGGGGCCCGCGCCGGGTTCTCCACGGTTTCGTCCGTCCGCGGGGCTCGTAGCAGGCAACGGGATGTCAACGATTTGCGCAATGCCGATCGACCAGAGGGCCTGAGTACCCGCACTCAGGCCCCACGCCCCGGCCCCCGCGACGATGAGGGTGTGGCGGGCGAAGCCGGCAGAGGCGGACCCCGCACCGCCGTCACCACGACGGCCCCCGCACGCCGAACCCCAGGAGAACCGTGCTCAGCCGCATCGCCGCCGCCGTCGTCCCCTCGCTCGGACGACTCACCGTCACGTCCGACCACGCCACGGCCCCGGCCGCCGGCAGCATCATCGTCGCCAACCACACCTCCCTGGCCGACCCGGGCATCGTCCTCGCCGCACTGCTGCGCCTCGGCGTCGAACCCGTCGTCATGGCCACCGCGGGGCTGTGGCGCATACCGGTCCTCGGCCGGCTCCTGGAACGCGGCGGCCACGTGCCCGTGCACCGGAACACCGACCGGGCCGCGGCCGCCCTCGACGCGGCGGCCGTCGCGCTCGGGGACGGCCGTCAGCTGCTCATCTACGGCGAGGGACGGCTGCCCCGCCGCACGGACGTGGCGGAGGCTCCGCCGGAGAGCTTCCGCAGCGGCCTCGCCCGTCTCGCGCACGCGTCCGGCGCGCCCGTCGTCCCGCTCGGCCAGGCGGGAGCCCGCCGGGTGACCTCGGGCCCCCGCGTCAAGCAGATCTCCGGGCTCCTCACCGCTCCGGCCCGCCGCCCCCGGCTCCACGTCCACGTCGGCGCCCCGCTGTGTCTCCCGCCGGATGTCGAGGCGGCGACCGCCACGGCCCGCGAAGCCGTCACCGCGGCCTGGCGCACCGCCGCCCACCACCTCGGCGAACCCGCTGCGCTCGCCGGACGCTGAAACGGGGAGGGAACCGGGGGAGGAGCGGCTACCCGGCCTCCCGCGCCACCTGCTCCAGACGCTGCCGGTACTCCTCCCACCACGCGCGGTCGCCCGGCGGCATGTTGTCGGTGCCGGACCGCAGTCCGACCGTCCCGTCGACGAGCTCCCGGACGATGTCGGCGTGCCCGGCGTGCCGCTGGAGGTCGGCGATCACATGGATGAGGATCTGGTGCAGCGTCACGCGGCCCCGCTCGCCGGGCCACCACCGGACGTGCCCGACCGCGTCGAGCGGCAGTTCGGCGATCGTGGCGTCCGCGTGCTCCGCCACCCGGCGGTAGAAGGCGAGGATGTCCTCGCGCGACTCGTCGGCGGTCGCCCACATGTCCTGGTTCGCCTCGGCGTCGTCACCGAAGGCGGGCGGCGTCTCGTCGAACGGCCGACGGAACGTCTCGCCGAAGTAGCCCAGCTCCACCCCGGCGGCGTGCTTGACCAGCCCGAGGAGATTGGTGCCGGTCGGCGTCAAAGGGCGCCGGACGTCGTACTCGCAGAGCCCTTCGAGCTTCCAGAGCAGGGCGTCACGAGCGGAATGCAGATAGTGCTGGAGGTCAGCCTTCGGCCGCGAGTCGGTCATGGGGGCAGTCTGCCACCGGGCACTGACACGCGATCCCCGCCCGGAGCGGTCGGGGTGTGCGCCCCGCACCGTTCCGGGACGCGGCCGGGTGGCGGCGGCGACCCCGGCGGCGTAGGTATGGAGGCGTGCCGTTCCAGGGACGCCCGACGCCACGGAGCGCACCGGCCCGCGACGGCCGGTGACCAGCAGGCTCACCCGCCGGACCGGCGTCCGCGTCCGGCGGCTCACCACCGGGGACGAGGAGACGATCCCGATGACCGCGGCAGAGCAGAGCACCCCGGTGCACGGGGTTCCGTGCTGGGTCAGTCTCATGACCCCGGACGTGCGGGCCACCCAGGACTTCTACGGGACCGTCCTCGGGTGGACCTTCCGCTCCGGCACCCTCGGCGAGGGCTTCAGCGTCGCCCACCTCGACGCCCTGCCGGTCGCGGGGATCGCCAGGATCGCCCCCGGTCTGCCCACCGCCGTCTCCTGGACCCCGTACTTCGCCGTCGATGACGCGGACGCGACAGCGGCCCGGGTCCGGGAACGGGGTGGCACCATCGCCGTCGGCCCGATCCGGCTGGGCCCCGGGAGGGGGGCCGTGGCCGCAGACCGGGAAGGGGCCGGATTCGGCTTCTGGGAAGGCCGGACCCCGCCCTGGTCGTTCGGCCGCGATGATCCGCCCGCCTCCATCGAACTGCGGACGAGCCACGCCTTCGACTGCGCGATCTTCTATGCCGAGGTGTTCGGCTGGGCCTCCGAGGAACCCGGCGGCTGCGAGGTCGGCTACGCGTACGAACAGGACGCCGTCGTCGTACGGCAGGGCGGCCGCACCGTGGCCACGCTGCGCGGAGGCGGCGACGCCTCTTCCCCCGACCCCCGGCTGCGCCCGCGCTGGCACGTCCGTTTCCCGGTCGCGGACCCGGAAGCGGCGACCGAGGCGGCCCGCGCGGCCGGCGGTGCGGTGGGACCGCTGGTGGACTCGCCCGCCGACGGAACCGAAGCGGTGATCAGGGACCCCCACGGCGGCATTTTCACCGTCTGCGCCCACCCGCCGGACGCCCCCTGAGCCCTCCCGTTCCCCGAAGCGCCCTTCAGCAGGTGCGGAACACGTACCCCGGCTGTCCGGCCGGCCGGACGTCGAGATCCCGGCGCACCACCGAGACCTCCGCCCCCACGGACGCACACGCCTTCGCGTAGTCGTCTTCGGTGTACTCGACGACGAACACCCGGTCGTCGTACGCGGCGGCGTAGGCGTCGCACTCGTCGTAGCGGCCGCACTCCTCGGCGACGGCGAAGTCGAACCCGATCGTCTCCCGCCGCTCCAGCAGACCGGTGGTGTTCTTCTGGCCGATCGCCAGCCCGGCGGCGTGCGCCCGGTCGGCCAGGAGCTTCGCGAACGCCGCGTTGTGCGCCCGGGTCAGCAGGCCTTTCGACCGCTCGTAGGAGTCCAGGTTGTCCGGCTCCACCGCCTGGAAACGGGACTGCGCACAGCCGTCGACCCAGCCCCCGACGATGTCCGCCAGCCGGGTGCGCTTGTCCGCGGTCGAGGTGTCCAGCAGCGCCTCGCCCCACTCCTCGTCATTGACCAGGTCGCCGTCGCCGTCGCGCAGCAGCAGATCGGGGTTGTCCTTCTCCCATCGGTCCAGCGCGTCGGGCTGGGCCTGGAAGGCGTTCACGTAACAGACGTTGTACAGGCCCTCGGCCGGCTCGTCGCCACGGTCGCGGGAGACCGCCCCGACCCCGGCGGGCGGGGCGTACGCGCCGCCGATCTGGTAGTCGAAGGTCACGTCGGCCTCGGGCGGCACGACCTGGGGCCCCGACCCCGAGGCGAAGCCGTTGGACAGGAGCAGTCCCGCTCCCGTCGCGATCGCGACACCGCAGGCCAGACCGGCGAGCGTACTTCCGCGGCGGAGGAACGGACGGTTGGCGGGCTGAGACATACGTGACTCCCGTGCGTGGGCTTTCGAACCTGCCCCTCCATCATGGACGGCCGATCATGAACGAATCGTCAGCGCCCGCCCGGCTCCGCTCCACGACCGGGCGGGCGCGAGCCGCAGGACGAACTCCGCGCCGCCGCCGGGACGCGCCGGATCCGGGGCAGCTGCGCCTCGAGCCGCCCGGAGCCCCGGCGGCCGCCCACGCTCCGGAGTGCGAAACCGCCCAGCCGGTCCGCGTGCCCAGCGCTCGGGCGGCCGTCAGGCCGGCCAGTCGCCGTCGAGTGCCTCGGCGGCCTCCGCCACCACCGCCTCGGCCACGGCCGCCAGGGCAGGTGATGACAGCTTCCACTGCTGCCAGTACAGCGGGACGTCCACGGTGTGGTCCGGGGCGAGCCGCACCAGCCGACCGTCGCTCAGCAACGGCTCCGCCTGGACCTCGGGCAGCATGCCCCAGCCCATCCCCGATGCCACGGCGTCCGCGAACCCCTCCGACGTGGGCACCAGGTGGCGCCGGGCGCTCGGCCGGGGGCCGGGGCCGAGTCGGCGCACGAAGGCGTCCTGAAGATCGTCGCGCCGGTCGAAGCCGATCACCGGGGCGTCGCCGATCAGCTCGCGCAGCGCGGCGCCCTCCCGCCGCCCCAGCCACCGGTCGGCGAAAGGGGGACTGGCCACCGGCAGATACCGCATGCGGCCCAGCCGGCGCACCGAGCAACCCGTCACCGCCTCCGGCGACGAGGTCACCGCGGCCATCGCCAGCCCCTCCCGCAGCAGGGCGGCCGTATGGTCCTGGTCCTCCCGGCGCAGCTCGTAACTGAGTCCCAGTTCCTCCGGCACGCGCCGCAGGGCGGGCAGGAACCAGGTCGCCAGCGAATCGGAGTTCACCGCGATCGGCAGGAGCGTCGGCTCGCCCGGCCCGGACATCCCGAGCGCCGCCTGTGCGTCGTGCTCCAGCCTGGCGAGCTGGCGGGCGAAGCGCACCACCACCTCACCGGACTCGGTGGGCCGCACCGGCTTCGTCCGCATCAGCAGGACCCGGCCCGTGCGCTGCTCCAGCGCCTTCACCCGCTGGCTGACCGCCGACGGCGTCAGGCGCAGGGCGTTCGCCGCCGCGTCGAAGGTGCCCTCGTCGACCACGGCCAGCAGGGTCCGCACCTGATCGAGAGGAAGCTCGGACATCATGACTGTTAATGATACGTAAGAATCTTTAGCTGGACACCAGGATTCCTCGCTCCGTAGCGTCGTTGTATGACGAACGCCCTGACCACCGCAGCCGCCGGTTTCGGCACCGGCCTCTCGCTCATCGTCGCCATCGGAGCCCAGAACGCCCTGGTGCTGCGCCAGGGCGTCCGCCGCGACGGCGTGCTCGCGGTGGTCGCGATCTGCGCCCTGTCCGACGCGGTGCTCATCGCGCTGGGAGTCGCCGGCGTCGGCGCTCTCGTCGTGGCCTGGCCGTCGGCGCTGACGGTGGTGGGGCTGCTCGGCGGGGTGTTCCTGATCGGCTACGGCCTGCTCGCCGCGCGCCGGGTCCTGCGGCCGTCGGCCCTGCGCGCGGGGGACGCTCCGGCCGCCTCGCGCCGGGGCGTGGTGCTGACCTGCCTGGCGATGACCTGGCTGAACCCGCACGTGTACCTCGACACCGTGTTCCTTCTCGGGTCCGTCGCCGCCGACCGGGGGCCGTTGCGCTGGACCTTCGGCCTCGGCGCGATCCTCGCCAGCGTGTGCTGGTTCGCGGCGCTCGGGTTCGGCGCCCGGCTGCTGAGCGGAGTCCTCGCACGGCCCTCCGCGTGGCGAGTGCTGGACGGTCTGGTCGCCGTGACGATGATCGGCCTCGGCGCGAAGCTGGCGCTGAGCGCCTGAGCGCCTGAGCGCCTCCCGTGCTCAGCGGCCTCCCTGGACGCTCCACGCGGCCAGGGTCGAGGGCGCTCGCCCGGCGTACCATGCCATGATCGCCATCTTTCGACAGGATCGGTGCCATGCGGGAAAAGGGGGCGGGTGCGACCTTTCGCGCGGTCGGCGCCCCGGAAATTCCGGTATTCGTCGCGGCCCGGCAGATGTATTTCTCGGTTGCCCGCGGGGTGCGGGGTCTCGTTCCGGCATGGAGAAAATAACCGACTATTCTGTATCTTGTCCTACCAGTACGCGCATCGCAGGAACGGCTCGCCACTACATGACCCCTGGGGGGAGTTATGCCCGAAGCAGCAGTCTTGATCGATCCGGTGCCGACTATGGACGTGGAGGCCGAGGTGGTGCATCCCGTGGGGATCGACATGGTGCACCGGACCAGGCCGGAGGACGCCTTTCCGCGGAACTGGGTACGCCTGGGACGCGACCGTTTCGCGGTGGAGGCGGTTCTTCCGCACGACCATCCCTTCTTCGCCCCGGTGGGTGACGACCGGCACGATCCACTGCTGGTCGCGGAGGCGATGCGGCAGGCGGCCATGCTCGCCTTCCACGCCGGGTACGGGATCCCGCTCGGCTACCAGTTCCTGATGACGGGACTGGACTACGTCTGCCATCAAGAACAGCTGGCGGTGGGGGGCACGCCCACCGAGATCGACGTGGAGGTGTTCTGTTCCGACCTGAAGTGGCGGGGCGGGCTCCCGGCCCAGGGGCGGGTCGGCTGGGCGGTGCACCGGGACGGTCAGCTCGCCGCGACGGGGATGGGGGCGACCCGGTTCAGCACCCCCCAGGCGTACAGGCGAATACGCGGCCACGCCCCGGTAGAGGGAATATCCATACCGGAGAGCGTGCCGGTTCCGGCCGTCCTCGCGGGCCGCGCCCGCGTCGAGGACGTGGTGCTCTCGGAGACGGGGCAGGACGGAGTCTGGGAACTACGCGTGGACACCCGGCATCCCACCCTCTTCCAGCGCCCCAACGACCATGTCCCGGGCATGTTGCTGCTGGAGGCGGCCCGCCAGGCGGCGTGCCTGGTGGCAGGGCCCGCCGGAATCGTTCCGCTGGAGGCGAGCACCCGGTTCCACCGGTACTCCGAGTTCGGCAGCCCGTGCTGGATAGGGGCGGTGGTCCTGCCGGGGGAGGACGAGGATACGGTGACGGTCCAGGTGACAGGGCGTCAGGACGACGAGACGGTCTTCTCCACGGTCCTGTCCGGCCCCCGGGCCGGCGGCTGAGAGGTTGCTCGAGTGATTCTCGTGACGGGTGCGACCGGAGCGGTGGGCCGTGAGGTCGCCGGACAGCTCGCGGAGGCCGGCCCCGTGCGGATTCTCGCGCGCCGCCCCGAGCGGCTCACGGCGCGGGGAGCAGGGGTCGAGGTCGTCGGGGGGGAGTACGGGGACCGCGCCGCTCTCGACCGGGCCCTGCGGGGCGTCGCCTCGGTGTTCCTGGTGACGAACAGCCCGACGGAGCCCGACGACGAGCGGGTCGCCGCGGCGGCGGCCGCGGCGGGCGTACGCCACCTGGTCAAGCTGTCCATGATGGCGGTGGAGGAGCCGGGCGCCGACGACTTCATCACCCGGCGTCAGCGGGAGAACGAACAGGCGATCAGGGATTCGGGAGTCCCGTGGACGTTCGTGCGCCCCAGGACGTTCATGTCCAACACCCTTTCCTGGGCCCCCGGCATCCGGTCGTCGGGAGTGGTGCGCGCCCTGTACGGCGACGCTCCCGTAGCGTGCGTCGACCCGCGCGACGTCGCCGCGGCGGCCGTCGCCGTTCTCACCGGCACGGGGCACGAGGGCAGGGCGTACGCCGTGTCCGGCCCGGAGGCGATCACCGCACGGGAGCAGACGGCCCAGCTCTCCCGGCTGCTGGGACGGCCGTTGCGCTTCGAGGAACTGGGCGCGGACGCCGCCCGCACGGCCCTGCTGGCAAAGTATCCGCGGCCCGTCGCGGAAGCGTTCCTGGAGAGCGCCGAGCGGCAACGGCTGGGCGCGAAGGCGGCCGTGGCGCCCACCATCGGGGAACTGACGGGCCGTCCGGCGAGACCGTTCCGTATCTGGGCGGCCGATCACGCGGAGGCTTTCGCACCGGAATAGGACCGCTTCGCGGGCGAGCGGAGAGCCTTTGTTCCTTGGGGGCGGCAGACAAGCGCGACTGCGCATGTATTCCCTTTTCCCGTCCGCTTTCACGACGTGCGGTGGGCGCGGGCCCCGAAAAGGGCCCGGGAGTCACTGCCGTATTTATCCGTGCTCCGAAAGGAAGACCGGCGAGGTGAATTCGGCGACTCCAGATCTTTGAGTCGGGCGGGCCCGGCTCCGCGCGTTCGTCCTCATCGCTCGTCGGCCCGGCCCCGCCTCGCGTCGCCGATGACATCGACCCGCCCCGCGTCCGCTCCCCAGCTCGCCAGCAGGCGCAGGGCCTGGGCGGACTCCGAGCCCGGCTCCGCGTGGTACGTCACCAGATGCTGCTCCTCGTCGTCCGGGAGGTTCAGCGTCTCGTACGACAGGGTCAGCTCCCCGACGAGCGGATGCCGCAGCAGCTTGACGCCGTGGCCCTTCTCCTTGACGTTGTGCGTGGCCCACAACCGCCGGAACTCGTCGCTCTTGACCGAGAGTTCGCCCACCAGCGCCGACAGCTCCGGATCGTCGGGGTGGCAGCCCGCGTACAGCCGCAGATAGCTGACCATGTCCGAGGCCTTGGAATCCCAGTTCACGAACAGGTCCCGATAGGCGGGGGAGAGGAACACCAGCCGCGCCCAGTTGCGCTCAGCCGGCGGCAGCGCGCCCCAGTCGCCGAACACCGCCGCCGCCATCGGATTCCAGGCAAGGACGTCGGACCGCGCCCCGGTCACGTACGCGGGGATGCCGTCCATGCTGTCGAGCAGGTACAGCAGGCCCTTCCGCACCCGCTGCACCCTGGCCGGGCGACGCTTCTTCCTCTGCTGCGCGGGCTTGGCCAGGTGGGTCAGGTGTGCGCTCTCGGCGTCCGTGAGCCGCAGCGCACGCGCGATCGCGTCGAGCACCTCGGCCGACACATTGCGCCCGTTGCCCTGCTCCAGACGCGTGTAGTACGCCACGGACACCCCGGCCAGCTGCGCCAGCTCCTCCCGGCGCAGGCCCGGCACCCGGCGGTGCCGGCCGAACTCCGGCAGGCCCACGTCCCCCGGCTGGAGCTTGGCCCTCCGGGTGCGCAGGAACTCACTGAGCTCGGCGCGTCCGTCCAGCGGCTCGGGGGCGGCGGCGGCCTCTGGTCGATCGTCCATGGTTTCCATTATTCCTGTGATTCCTGGGGTTACGAGCCTGAGCCTGTCCCCGTCAGTAGTAGGACCGCTGGACGTAGGCAAAGCGGTGACCTGGGTAAACAGCCGTCCCGGCGTGATGCTGGGAGACGTTCCTACCGCATCACCCAGAGGAGAACCTCCGGCATGACCACCGTTGCCGCCTATGCCGCTCCCCGTGCCAAGGCCCCGCTGGAGCGCACCACGATCGAACGCCGCCCGGTGGGAGAGTTCGACGTCCTGATCGACATCAAGTTCGCCGGGATCTGCCACTCCGACATCCACCAGGCCCGCGACGGCTGGGGAGAGGGCATCTTCCCCATGGTGCCCGGCCACGAGATCGCCGGGATCGTCGCCGAGACCGGCCCCGGGGTCACCCGGTTCAAGGTCGGCGACCGCGTCGGCGTCGGCTGCATGGTCGACTCCTGCGGAAAGTGCGACGCGTGCCTGATGGGCCGCGAGCAGCACTGCGCCGAGGGGAACACCCAGACGTACAACGCCCTCGACCGCGGCGGCGAGCCCACGTACGGCGGCTACTCGACGCACATCGTCGTGGCCGAGACGTTCGCCCTCTCCATCCCCGAGGGCATCGCCCTGGACGAGGCCGCGCCGCTCCTGTGCGCGGGCATCACCACCTACTCCCCGCTCAAGCGCTGGGGAGCGGGCCCGGGCAAGAAGGTCGCCGTCGTCGGCCTCGGCGGTCTCGGCCACATGGCCGTCAAGATCGCGCACGCGCTCGGCGCCGAGGTCACCGTCCTCTCCCAGTCGCTGCGGAAGAAGGACGACGGGCTCGAGCTGGGCGCCGACCACTACTACGCGACCAGCGATCCGCGGACCTTCGAGGAACTGGCCGGCACGTTCGACGTCATCCTCTCCACGGTCTCGGCCCCGCTGGACTTCGGCTCCTACCTCGCGCTGCTGCGGACCGACGGCACCCTGGTCAACGTGGGCGCCCCCGAGGCGCCGATCTCGCTGAACCTGTTCTCGCTGATCCTGGGCAACAAGTCGATCGCGGGTTCGATGATCGGCGGGATCAAGGAGACCCAGGAGATGCTGGACTTCTGCGCCGTGCACGGGCTCGGCGCAGAGATCGAGGTGATCGGCGCGGACCAGGTCAACGAGGCGTACGAGCGGGTTCTCGCCAGTGACGTCCGCTACCGCTTCGTGATCGACACGGCGACGATCTGAGGCGTCGGCCGCCCCGCCGCCCCCACCACGCGAACGTCCGCCCCGAGCGCCCGAGGTGATCGGGGCGGACCCGTGCTCATGCCTGGTCCGGTGCTCCCGCCGAGCGGCGCGCGCCTTCCAGGACGGCCGGCAGCAGCCCCGGGAAGAGCGACTCCAGGTCGTCCTCGCGCAGCCGGCTCAGGCGGGAGGTCCCCTCGTAGTGCTGGCGGATGACGCCCGCCTCGCGCAGCACCTTGAAGTGGTATGTGCTGGTGGACTTGCTCACCGGGAGGTCGAACGCGATACAGGCCATGTCGATGTGCCCGTCCGCCAGCTCACGGGCGATGCGCAGCCTGACGGGGTCGGCCAGGGCGTGCAGGACCGCTTCCAGACGGATCTCCGTCCGGAGCGGGTGGGCGGGCTGCCGCCCGGACGCGGCTCCACGGGCTGTGGTGGACATGGGTGGCAGGCCTCCTCGGGGTCTCCATCAAAGTACGAGAATTATCGTAGTTTGACAATCGACGTACTACGAGGTCTATCGTACTTACCTTGGAGTCGCCGCCCGGCGACCGCCCCCCACGCGAGGAGACAACCTGTGAGCGCCCTGTTCACGCCCCTGACTCTGCGGTCCCTGGAGATCCCCAACCGTGTGTGGATGTCGCCGATGTGCATGTACTCCGCGGCCCCCGACGGGCCGGAGGCGGGCGCTCCCACGGACTTCCACCTCGCCCATCTCGCGGGTCGGGCAGCCGGAGGCGCCGGCCTCGTGATGACGGAGGCCACCGGTGTGCGCCCGGACGGCCGGATCAGCCCCTGGGACCTGGGCCTGTGGAACGACCGCCAGCAGGAGGGCTTCGCCCGGATCGCCGCCGCGATCACCTCGCACGGATCGGTGCCCGCGATCCAGCTCGCCCACGCCGGGCGCAAGGCCTCGACCGACCGGCCCTGGATCGCGGACCGCTACGTGCCCGAGGAGGAGGGCGGCTGGGCGTCCGTCGCCCCCAGCGCCGTCGCGTTCACGGGCCTGCCCGTGCCGCATGAGCTGACCGAGGACGAGATCCGGCAGCTGGTGCGTGACTTCGCCGCAGCCGCCGAGCGGGCCCTCGCCGCCGGCTTCCGGGTCGTCGACATCCACGGCGCACACGGCTACCTGATCAACTCCTTCCTGTCCCCGGCCACCAACCGTCGCACCGACGCCTACGGCGGAAGCTGGGAGAACCGGCTGCGCTTTCCGCTCCAGGTGGTCGACGCCGTCCGCGCGGTATGGCCGGACGACCTGCCGGTCCTCTTCCGCACCTCGGCCACCGACTGGCTGACCGAGAACCCCGAGGACCCGCGCGAGGGCTGGACCGGCGACGACACCGCCCGCCTCGCCCAGGAGCTGGCCGCACACGGCGTCGATCTGCTCGACGTCTCCACCGGCGGCATCGTCCAGGACGCCGCGATCTCCGCACACCCCGGCTACCAGGTCCCCTTCGCCGAACAGGTCCGGCGGACGGCCGGCATCCCCACCTCCGCCGTGGGCCTGATCCTCGACGCCGGCCAGGCCGAGGAGATCGTCGCGGCGGGGCGGGCGGACGCGGTCATGATCGGCCGCGAGATGCTCCGTGATCCGCACTGGGCCCATCACGCGGCCGAGGCCCTGGCGGCCGGGCCCCGCTGGCCCGACCAGTACGGCTACGCCCTGGCGCGCCGCCCCGCGCAGGTCTGACCGCCCACCGGGTCGCCCGGCCGGACCGGGCGACCCGCGCTCCTCTCCCGGCCGCCCCCGGGCCATTCTCCGGCTGCGCCTCGCCGGGGCGGCTCCGCGCGGTACCGCGCCGAAATGACGGGCCTCGCCCGGCAACTCACCCGCGTCGAAGCCTCGCTGACTCCCGCACCGGCACCCTCCCCCTACGGGAGTGGACCGGCGGTCCTGGACCCGGGAACCCGACGAAAGGGGGAGGTGACCCCCGCCGCGCTGGGGTGCCAGCCCCAGTGATCCCCAACGGTCCTTCTCCTAGCGTCTCTTGATGTGAGTTACGCACAGGACGCAGAGAAGACCATCCGACCCCTGGCGGCCGCCCGCACCACCACGGCCGCCCGGACGACCGCCAGGGCCGCCGCCGCGGGCCTTGCCCTGGCCCTCGCGGCGGGCATCACGGCCTCACCGGCCCTGGCCACCGCGCGGCCCGGCCCCGAACCCCGTACGGTCGCACCGCCGACGACCGCCGGAGCGCTCGACCGCTATCACCACCAACCCCTGGACTGGGGCACCTGTATGAGCTCCCCCCAGGACGAGACGGGCAGAGACCTGGACAGGGCGGGCGTGCAGTGTGCCGACGTCACGGTCCCGCTGGACTACACAGCCCCCGGAGGCCGGACGATCACGGTCGCGATATCCCGTCTGAAGGCCACCGACACCCGCCGCCGCATCGGCGCGATCCTCCTCAACAACGGCGGACCCGGCGGCCCGGCCGTGGACTCCCCGCCGATCGTCCGCACGGCGATGAAGGAGGTCGGCCCGCGCTACGACATCGTCGGCTTCGACCCACGCTTCGTCGGCCGGAGCACCCCGCTGGACTGCGGCTGGCCCGTCAGCTTCACCTGGTTCTCGGCCGGTGCGAGCCGGGCGGGCTTCGACCGCCAGGTGGCGCTGAGCAAGAGCCTGGCCGACAAGTGCCGCGCCACGAACGCCTCGGTGCTCCCGCACATCACCACCCGCAACACTGCCAGGGACATGGACGTGATCCGGGGCGCACTGGGCGAGCGGAAGATCTCCTACCTGGGCTATTCGTACGGCACCTACCTGGGCACGGTCTACACCCAGATGTTCCCCGGCCGCTACGACCGGATGGTCCTGGACGGAGCGGTGGGTCCGGACGACTACAACCCGCGGCTGCTGAAGCACACCGTGCGCGAGAACGAGCAGGCGCTCTCCGACTGGGCCGCCTGGGCGGCCACCCGCCACGCGACGTACGGCCTGGGCCGCTCCCGTACCGCGGTGCTCTCCACCATCGACCACGTCATGGCGAAGGCGGCCCGCGCCCCGCTGACGCTCGGCACCGACCCCGACGTCTTCCGGGTCGACGACACTCACATACCGACGCTGCTCTTCATGGGCGTGGCCGACGACGGCGACGGCTCGCGGGACCTCCTGGCCCAGCAGGTGGCGGCACTGTCCCGGGCGTCGAAGGACCGTGAGGCTCCGTTGCCCCCGGGGTTCGCCGAGACGCTGCGTCTCCTGTTCTCCGGCGCGAGCTCCTCCTTCGGCAGCTCCCAGACGGCGATCATCTGCGGTGACGTACCGGCCCCGCGCGAGACCGAGCGCTACTGGCGCGACATCCAACGGAGCCGTGGCGCACACCCCCTGTTCGGCCCCCTCACCGAGAACATCGGCCCCTGCGCCTTCTGGGACGCGCCACGGGAAGCCCCCACCCGTATCAGCCACGACGCCCCCGTCCTCCTGGTCGCGGCCACGGGCGACCCCCGCACCACCTACCGGAGCACCACCACCCTGCACAGCAGGCTTCCCGGCTCCAGGCTCCTCACCCTGGAGAACGCCAACCGCCACGCCCTGTACGGGGAGTACGGGAACGCCTGCGTGGACGCCGAGGTCAACCGCTACCTCGCGACGGGCCGGCTCCCGAAGAGGGACGAGACCTGCGTGAAGTGACCCGGGGCGGAAGACCGCCTCCCGTCGGTGTACGGGCGGACTCCCGTCGGAGGATGCCGGCGCCCGTCCCGCTCCGTACCGTCCGAGGCGTCGGGCGAAGTCCGGCCGACGGTGTCGGGAGGTCGCGGTGATGAGCATGGTGCGCAAGGTGATCGCATGGGGCGCTGCCCTGCTGCTGCTCGTGCCCGGAACAGCGGCGGCAGCGCCCCCGCCCGAGGACCTGCCCCCGGGGATACGGGTGACGGGGGAGCGGTGGATCGGCGACCGGCTCCTCGAACTGACCGTGCGGTCGGCGGCGTTGGAGGGCGTCGGCACGGTCCGTCTGCTCACCCCGGACGGCTGGGAGGATCGCCGGCGCGGCGAGCGGTGGCCGGTCCTCTATCTGCTGGCGGGCGGCCACGGCGACCCCGAGGCCTGGACCGAGGACTACGCGGTTCAGCGGCTCCCGCACCTGCGCGACGTGCTCGTGGTCATGCCGTCGATGCCGCTCTTCGGGTTCTACAGCGACTGGTGGAACGGCGGCGCCGGCGGCGCGCCGCGCGTGGAGACCTTCCACCTCGACGAGGTGCGCCCGCTGCTGGAGCGCCTCTACGGCGCGGGGGACCGGCGGGTCGCGGCGGGGGAGTCGCAGGGCGGCTTCGGCGCGCTGACCTACGCGGCACGCCGCCCCGGCCTGTTCCGCGCGGTGGCGGGCCTCAGCGGCTACGTCCATCCGCTCCAGCACCCCCGGGCGGTCGGGGCCGGACTCGACTATCTGGGCCTGGACCGGTCCGCGCTGTGGGGCGACCCGGTGGCCCAGCGGCGGATCTGGCAGGACCATGATCCGTACTACCGGCCGGAGCGACTGCGCGGCGTCCAGGTCCACCTCTCCAGCGGCGACGGCCGGGCGGGCGCGCTCGACCCGCCCGGCACGGAGCCGGACCCGCACGTCCCCGGCCTGGAGGACCCCGACGCCCCCTTCCCCGAGGACGTCCTGTCCCCGACCGAGGCCATCATGGGGGCGGAGAACCGGGCGATGGCCTCCCGGCTGCGAGCCCACGGGGTGGCGGTCACCACGCACTTCTACCGGGGCACCCACTCCCCGCCCTACTGGGAGCGCGAGTTGCGCGGGGCGCTGCCGGGGCTGCTGCGCGGCCTCGGGCGGTGAGGGGGCCGGGCCCTACGCCGACGGGACCGGTGAGCCGTCCCCGTCGGCCGGGGCCTCGGCCTGGGGGGAATCCTCCATGAGCTGCTCGCGGAGGTAGTTCCACACCACGCCGAGCAGCGCCGCCACCGGCACGGCGAGCAAGGACCCCACCACGCCGGCCAGGCTGCCGCCCAGGGTCACGGCGAGCAGGACCGTGGCCGCGTGCAGCCCCAGCCCACGGCTCTGGATCATGGGCTGGAACACATTGCCCTCCAACTGCTGCACCACGACGATGATCGCCAGTACGAGCAGGGCGTCCATCGGCCCGTTCGAGACCAACGCGATGACCACCGCCACGAATCCGGCGAACAGCGCCCCCACGATCGGCACGAACGCGCAGACGAAGGTCAGCACCGCCAGCGGCAGCACCAGCGGCACGCCCAGGATCCACAGGCCGAGCCCGATGAAGACCGCGTCCAGCAGACCGACGAACGCCTGCGACCGCACGAACGCGCCCAGGGTGTCCCAACTGCGGGTGGCCACCTCGGGGATGTCGGTGGCGAGCCGGCCGGGAAGCTGACGGGTGAGCCACGGCAGGAAGCGCGGGCCGTCCTTGAGGAAGAAGAACATCAGGAAGATCGCCAGAACCGCGGTGACCAGCCCGTCGACCACGGTGCTCACCCCGGTGACGGCGGTGGTGACCACACTGCCGACACTGTCCTGGAGCTGGGCGGTCGCCGTGTCGAGGGCGCCGGTGATCTGGTCGTCGCCGATGTTCAGCGGCGGACCGGCCGCCCACTCGCGGAGCTTGTCGATGCCCTCGACCACCCCGTCGGCCAGCTCCCCGGACTCACCCGCCACCGGCACCGCGATCAGCGCCACGATGCCCGCCCCCACGAGCAGGGCGAACACCGTGACCACCGACGCGGCGAGCGCGGGCCACCAGCCGAGCCGGCGCAGGAAGCGGGCGAGCGGCCAGGTCAGCGTGGTGAGGAACAGACCGACTATCAGCGGCCATACGACCGACCACATCCGGCCCAGCACCCACAGCGCGACCGCCGCCGCCACGAGGACCAGCAGCGCCTCTGCGGATACCCGTGCCGACGTGCGGAGAGCGGCCGCGGTCTTTGTCGAACTCAATGGCGAAGACATGGCGTTACCCTATGGCTTCGCCAGGGGTGTTCCGGCCACGCCCGCGGCCCGCCGACGCCGATCACCATGAGGGCGGGCCGCCAGGACCCGTCAGCGCAGGGCCGGGGGCAGTTCCTCCCGATGGACGATGCCCAGGCGCTGGGTGGCACGGGTGAGCGCCACATACAGATCGCTCGTGCCGAACCGGCCGGGCTCCACGACCAGCACATGGTCAAATTCCAGCCCCTTGGCCTGGCGCGGATCCAGCAGCACCACCGGGCGCGTGAGATCGGGGGCCTCGCCCGCCACGACGCCCTCCAGCGGGGCGGCGATCTCCTCGTGCAGCTCACGCGGCGCGATCACCGCGAGGCGCCCCTCCCGGGGCGTCAACTCCACGACCGCCCGGGCCACCTCGCCCGCCAGGTCCTCTCCGGCATCCCGCGTCCACGGCTTCTCGCCGGTCGACCGCACCGAGACGGGGGCGGTGAAGGAGGGGTCCCTCTCCCGCAGGACCCCGGCCGCCAGCTCCATGATCTCCGCGGGCGTACGGTAGTTGACCTCCAGCGTGACGTGCTCGAAGCGGTCGCCGACATACGGCCCGAGAATCTTCTCCCACGACCCGACGCCGGCCTCCTCCGAGGTCTGGGCCGGGTCGCCGACCAGCGTCAGCGAGCGGCTCGGCGCCCGGCGCATCAGCAGCCGCCACGCCATCGGCGACAGCTCCTGCGCCTCGTCGACGATGATGTGCCCGAAGGCCCAGGTGCGGTCGGCGGCGGCCCGCTCGGCGGCGGTGCGGTGGTCGGCCTCCTCGTGCCGCTCCGCCATCCGCTCGGCGTCGATGATGTCGTGGGCGGCGAGGACCTCGGACTCCTCGTCCTCGAACTCGTAGCTCTCCGAGCCGCGCGACAGCTCCAGCACACCCTGCGCGTAGCCGACCCGCTCCTGACGGGCGGCCTCGGCGGCCGCCTGCTCCGCACTGTCGTCGACGCCGAGCAGCTCGGCGGCCTCGTCGAGCAGCGGTACGTCGGCGGGCGTCCACGCCCCGGCGGCGGCCGGACGGCGGATCGCGTCGGCGTCCTCGTCCGGTACGTACACCGGGTCGGCCAGATAGTCGTCGAGGAACGCCTCGGGGGTCAGCGGCGGCCACAGCTCGTCCACCGCCGCGTGCACCTCCTTGCTCAGCGCGACGTCCCGGCCGAGCTGGGCCACGTCGTCGGGGCCGAGGAAGTTGGGCCCGCCGTAGGGGTCCGCGCCGATGCGCTCCACGAGCTGCGCGGTGAGCGCGTCGATGACGCGGAAGACGAAGTGGGGGCGGGCGAGATTGTGCGGCAGACGGGTGTCCCTGGCCGCCTGCCGCGCCTCGTAGGCGATCTCCCAGTCCAGGACCAGGTCCCCGCCGTCCTCGTGCGGGATGATCATCGCCGCGCCGGGCTCGGGCAGTTGCTGCCGGTCGCGTACGGCCAGGGCGAGCGCCTCGGCCATCGGTTCGCCGCCCTTGACGGCCGCGGCGCGCGCGGAGTCCGTACCGGTGGCGTGCACCCCGGGGAACAGCTCCGCCTGCGTCGCCAGCAGCACCCCGGTCTCGCCCAGTGCGGGAAGCACCTCCGCGATGTAGCGCAGGAACGCGGGGTTGGGCCCCACGATGAGCACCGCCCGCTTGGCGAGCAGCTCGCGGTGCTCGTACAGCAGGAAGGCGGCCCGGTGCAGCGCGACGGCCGTCTTGCCGGTGCCGGGTCCGCCCTCGACGACGAGGACGCCCCGGTGCGGCGCCCGGATGATGGTGTCCTGCTCGGCCTGGATGGTCCGCACGATGTCGCCCATGCGTCCCGTGCGCGCGGAGTCGAGCGCCGCGAGCAGTACGGCGTCGCCGTTCGGATCCTCGAAGCCGGTGCGGTCGCGGTCCCCGAGATCGAGGATCTCGTCATGGAGCTCGGTGACCGTGCGGCCCTCGGTGGTGATGTGCCGGCGCCGGCGCAGTCCCATCGGCGTGTGTCCCGTGGCGAGATAGAAAGGACGCGCCACCGGCGCACGCCAGTCGATCAGAACAGGGGTGTGCTCGGCGTTGTCCTCACGGATCCCGATACGGCCGATATGGTGCGCGAGCCCGTCGGAGCGGTCGATGCGCCCGAAACACAGCGAGCCGTCCACCGCGTCGAGCGCGGCGAGCAGACCCGAGCGCTCCGCGACGAGGATGTCGCGCTCCAGCCGCGCCTGCTGACCCGTCCCGACCGGTGTCAGCGCGTGCTCGACGCCATCGGCGGCCACCCCGCGCAGGGCGTCGACCCGGGCATGGAGCCGGTCGATGAATTCCTGCTCTTCCCGCAATTCGTCGCTTTCCCGGTTTGACAAAACGGCTCCCCGCCAGATATATTCGTACTCATAAGGTCCCCGAGTGGGGCCTTTCTGCATGAGCGCAGAAGAATTCAATATACCCGCGATAATCCCCGGACCGCAATGACGGCCCGGGGATTGTTCGTGCCCGGCGACTACGTCCGGAGTGCGGCGGCCCGCGCCTCCCCGTCCGTGCCGATCGGCGTTCCCGCCGCCAGGTCCCGCGGCGACAGGGCCAGCGACCGGGCGGCCGTCGCGCCCACGTCGGCGAGACTCCGCGCGTCCGGCAGCAGCTCCACCCCGGCCCCGTCGGGGCGGTGGATCAGCACCGGCACGTACTCCCGGGTGTGGTGGGCGTGCCCGATCGAGGGGTCGTTGCCGTGGTCGCCGGTGACGATCAGCCGGTCCCCGGAGTCCGTGAGCAGTGCCAGGAGCCCGGCGAGCCCCGAGTCCACCTGCTCCAGCACCTGCCCGTAGCGCCCGGTGTCCTGCTGGTGCCCCGCCAGATCCGTCTCCTGGACGTTCGCGACCACCAGGGCGTCGCCCCCGGCGCGTACCGCGTCCAGGGTGTGCGCAAGGACATCGGCGGTGCCCACGGCAGGCCGCCGGTCCGCCTGTTCGCACACCAGGATGTCGGCGGCCTTCCCCACCAGGGTGACCGGGATGCCGGCCCGCGCCGCGAGAGAGGGGAGCTGACGGGTGTGGTCGAGCGGGGCGCCGAGGTGCTGGACCTCCAGGCCGCCGTTGCGGTAGAAGCCGGTGGCCGGGGTGTCCAGCCCGACGGTGCCCCCGTCCCCGCCCCGTACGTAGGAACCGAGAGGACCGTCCGCGTGCCCGCCCACGGCGATGACCCGGGCGACCGGGGCGACCGCCCGCACCGTACGGGCGACGGCGAGAATCCCGCCCGGGCCGTCGAACGGCAGATCCTCCAGGCGCCCCGAGGCGTTCCAGTTGATCCCGGGATCGGCCTCCAGGTTGTCGTGGACCAGCACCGCCCCGTCGACCAGCAGCAGCGGCTTCCCGTCCAGCCGCTCCACCCGGTGACCGGCCGTCGTGAGCGCCTCGGTCACCTCGTCGAGGTGGTCGGCGAGCCGGGCCACGGTCACCCGGCTGAAGTCCGCGCCCATCATGGTCTGGTGGCCCGCGAAGGTGTCCGCGCCCGGGTAGCCGAGGGCGGCCCGGCCGGCCGCCACGGGTAGCCGGGTGCTGCGCGCCAGGTCCCGGTGCGGGTGGACCAGACCGAGGCCCAGCGCCCCGAGCACCGGGAGCCGCAGCGGCCGCCCGAACGCGGCGCGGGCGTGGTCGAGAACGTGCCCGCAGGTGTCGGCGGCGAGGTCGCCGGGGCGCAGGGCGCCCGCGTCGGGCATGGCGCCGACGCCGAATCCGTCGATGACGACGATGACGGTCCTGGCCATGGGATCACTCCTTACAGGGCTCGGCCGTGGGCGTCGTAGAGCCCGTTCAGCCGAGGCCTGCCGGAGGCGAGTCCGGAGACGACGGCGACGGTCGAGCGGGTGACGAAGATCTGGGTGCGGAAGGCGAGCAGCGCGGTGTCGCCCAGCCGGACGTCCGAGCCGGGCGGGGGCGCGTCGAGCAGCCGGTAGTAGTCGATGTTCTCGGCGGGCGCGTCCTGCACGCCCAGCCGCACGCCGGTGCGCGGCAGGAGGGCGCTGCGGATGTGGGAGCGCGCGTAGAACCCGCCGCCGAACAGGGCCGGTCGGCCGTCGTCGAGGGTGTGGGCGACCTCGCTGACGTACACGTACGCCGGCTTCTCGGGCTGGGACGGGTCCAGGGCGTGCAGCGGAGTGGTGCCGGTGAGGGCGTGGCCCGGCTCCCCGTGCGTCGCCCCGCGCTCGGCGAGCAGCGGGAGGGACGCCATCGAGGTGGCGCTGGGCGCGCTCAGCCTCAGGTCCTGGTGCCCGCGCGCCGCCAGCAGGTCGCGGGCCTTGAGCGCCAGGTCGAAGGTGGCCGTCGCGGTGGGCAGACCCGTCGCGGGGTCGCACAGCACGCACGGGAAGGCGGTGACGCCGGCGATCCGGATGCCCGGCAGCGCCTCGGCCGCCTCGGCGAAGGCGTCCAGCCGCTCCACCGGAACACCGCCCTCCTGCCCCGGGTAGACGACGCCCCCGGCGCCTTCGAGCCGGATGAGGACGTCCTGGACGAAGCCCAGCTCCCGGGCCGCCTCCGAGACGGCACGGGCGTTGGCCAGGTCGAAGACCGTGACGTTCTCCGGTCGCCACGCCAGCATGCCGGGCAGCTCCCGCCGGGGGATCTGGACGAGGTGGCCGAGGTTGCCCGGCCTCGCCCCGGCCGCGTGCAGGGTCCGGGCCTCGGCCGGGTCGATGGCGGCGGAGCGGGGGATGTGCCGGGCGACGGCCCGGATCAGTTCGGGGTTGCGGCCGATCTGTTTGACGACGAACCACAGACCGATGCCGAGGTGTTCGGCCTCGGCCGCCAGAGCCGCGGCGTTGGACTCGACGGCGTCGAGATCCATCACATACGTGTCGGGCGGGATCTCGCCACGCCGGTGCAGGGTGGCCGCGGCGTCGACGAGCTCGGGGTTGCGGGTGAGCAGGGTGTCGAGAAACACGGTCAGTGGTCCTTCGGGTCGGCCATCGCGGCGAGCGAGCGGCGCAGGATGTCGATGACGAGGTCCGCGCCGGCCCGCATCGGGTTGACGCGCACGGTCCAGTCGGCCAGCTCCGGGGCGTCGTCCAGGGCGGAGCTGGACATCCGGTAGAAGAGCGGCGCGATCTCGTAGCGCGAGTTGGAGCCGACGGGGTAGGGCGCGGCGCCGTACCGTGCCGCGACGGACGGCAGTTCAGCGGCGATGGGCCGGTCCAGGCGGATCAGCAGGCAGCGGTCCTGGGCATTGGCGACACGCACCTCCGCCACCCCGGCCACCTCACCGGCCGCGAGTCGTTGGGCGACCTCGGTCCCCACCCGGGACTGCACGGCCCACAGGATCGGTACGTGGGTGAGGGCGCGCAGCGCGTCCAGCGCCTGGTGGCCCTGGACCTGCCCGCCGCCGGAGTAGTTGTCGCGGCGGACGCCCTCGACCAGGTCGCGGGCGCCCACGACCAAGCCGACGCCCTCGGGCCCGTGGAGTTTGAACAGCGAGAAGCAGGAGGCGTCGGCGCCCAGTTCGACACCGGCGGCCGGGGTGCGCATGACGGCGTAGTTGTCGTCCACGATCGTGCGGACCCCGGCCGCCCGGCAGGCGGCGATGACCTCGGCCGGATCGTAGGAGTCGGCCAGCCGCTGCCGGGTGTGCTGGACGTACGCCCACCGGAACCGCCCGGACGCCAGAGCGGCGTCGAGCGCCGCCCGGTCGTTGAAGTCGGCCTCCGTGGTGCGTACGCCGATGCCTCGGAAGGTGACCTCGGTGGTGCGGTAGACCGGGGCCCGGTGGATGAGCAGATCGTCGCCCGCCCGGACGACGGCGTTAAGCGCGGCCCGGATCGCCCCGGTGCCCGCGCCCTGTACGAGGGCGGCGTCCTCGGCGCCGAAGAAGTCGGCGAGGACCTCCTCGACGCGGGCGGTGGTCCGGGGCCGGCCGAGTCCGGGGACGACTCCCGCGTCGGCGGCGAACAACTGCTCGCCCTCGAAGTGCGCGGCGGTGGCCTCCAGCAGCCGGAACTGCCGGGTCACGGCGTCCTCCAGGGCCACCGTCGGCAGCGGAAACGTCACGGGGAGCGCGGGTGGGGGTGCGGGGCTCATGTCAGTTCTCCTCCACGGTCGCGCCGGTCAGGAAGCGCACCGGATTGCGACGGGTCAGCAGGTCGATCAGGTCGTCGTCGGCCCCGGCCGCCCGCAGCCGGGGCAGGAAGTCCGCGAAGAGGTGCCCGTACCCCTGGCCGCCCTCGCCGCGCAGATAGCCGTGGCGGGAGATGTCGCAGCTGAGCAGGGCCCGGTCGGCGTGGCCCGCCTCCAGCAGCGCGAGCAGCAGCCGCAGCCGGGTCCCGTCGCTCTGGTACGCGCTCTTGCCCACGGTGTCGAACGCGACGTACGCCCCGCGCGCCGCCAGCTCCCGGTGGACGCCGGGGTCGTCCAGCAGGTCCTGGTGCCCGATGCTCACGCGGTGGGCGGGCAGGCCCTCACCGGTGAGCAGCTCCAGCTGGGCGAGGCCGCCCCGGCCGAGCTGGGCGTGGGTGGCGACGGAGAGTCCGGTGGCGAGCGCGGCGCGTGCGCCGGCCCGCAGTACCTTGGCCTCGGCGGCGGTGGGTGCGTCGCCGTGGCTGCCGATCTCCCCGAGGACGCCGGGCCGGACCCCGCTCCCGTCGATGCCGTCCTCGATCTCCCGGACGAGGATGCCGGTGAGCGCCGCCACGTCCAGGGCGTCGATCTCGGGCGTGTGGAACGGCTCGTAGTACCAGCCGGTCGCGGCGACGACGGCGACACCGGTCTCCCGGGCGATCCGGGCCAGGGTCCGCACGTCGCGCCCCATGCCCCGGCAGGTGAGCTCGACGACCAGGGCGAGGCCGTACGCCTCGCGCAGTGCGGCGAGCTCGGCGGCCACGGCCCCCGCGTGGCGTTCCGGTCCGAGGACGGCCGCCCCGTCGCCCACCCGGTCCAGATCGAGGACGAGGTGCTCGTGGGCGAGGGCGGGACCGCGTACCGAAGCGGCCCGGAGCTCTCCGGTGACGGTGCGCAGGGAGTGCGAGGCGGGGTGGTTCATCGTGGGGCTTCCTTCTCCGCGTACGGCACGGGCGGATCCGCTCAAGGCTCAGCCCTTGACCGGGGTGAACAGGTCGAGCCAGTACAGGACGTTGAGGAGGACACCGCCGACGATCACGGCCGCCGGGGCCGCGGCCATCCGCACGACCGGCCGGCCCATCGACTCGTTCAGCAGGTAGAGCCCGCCGACGACCAGGATGCCGAGCCCGCCTCCCATGGCGTTGGCGGCCATCAGGGAACCGAACAGGATCGCGAGCTGGAGCGCGTCCCCGATGGCGCTGCGCAGATGCTCCGAGGAGTCCCGGACGCTCGGCAGCTTGCCGAGCACCTTGCCGATCCAGGAGAGGGCCAGCACCTCGACGGCGAACACGAGCGCACCGACGACGGCGGCCAGGAAGGGGTTCGGCATGAGGTACCCGATCGGGTACACCAGGGTGAAGCCCGCGATGCCGTACGCGCCGGACGCCAGGGCGGTGGTCGCGATCAGCGGAATGAAGCCGAAGACCCGGTAGAAGTCGACCTGCGCCGCCTCGGCGTACTGCCCCTTCGCGATCAGGAAGCTGGTCGCCTCCCCGCCGCCGAACACATGCATCTGGGCGAGCACGCACACGCCGGCGCCCAGCACCATGAACAGGGGGAGGTACTTCCGCAGCCGGGCCGCGCTGGCGCTGAAGAGGGACGCCATCGGGTCGTCCCCGGTCACCTCCTCCACGACGCCCGCCGCTCGGTCGGCCCGGCGCTGCCGCAGGTCCTTGGAGACGGCGAGGCCGATGAGCATCAGCACGCCCACCGCCATGGCCAGCGCACCGGCGAACATGTCGGGCCACAACTTCATCGTCATGACGACGAGGGCCAGTTCGAGGACGCCCGCGACGCCGCCCCACTTGCGGCCGAACTGCTTGGTGATGGCGAGCACCGGGAAGAGCGTGAAAAGGAACAGGATCGGCGTCGACATCTGCTGCATCGCGGTCAGGAAGTCGACCGGGAGGTCATGGGCGATGTTGTTGGCGCCGTTCAGCCCGAAGACCACCACCGCGCCCCACGCGCCGCCGAGGATCGGGGCCAGCCACTTCTTCGGTGACAGCATCCCGAGGATGTCCGTCGGCAGGAAGAGCAGCCACGGGTTCAGCACGCCGGTGGACAGGGCCATCGGCGCGCCGAGCCCGAAGATGAATCCGGCGGAGAGCCCGAACGAGACGGCGGTCGTCGCGCTGCGGGTGGTGCGCCCCTGGATGAAGTCCAGCAGGAAGGGGCGCACGCCGTCGTTGAAGACGGCCAGCGCCATGTGCGCGATGAACGCCGTGAGCGCGCAGAGGGCTATCACGGTCAGTTGCTGGGCCAGCGAGAAGTCGAGTTCCGCGCCGGCGGCGAGGGTGGTGCTCACGAGTCACTCCTTGGTGCCCGGGATGATGGTGAAGGAGGCTGTGATCAGCCGCGGGCCGCGATGGCGCGGGCCATCAGCGGGGCGATGACGTCGATCTGGTCCATCGAGAAGCCGAAGGCCTTCTTGCCGTCGGCGAGGAGGGCGGCGATCGCGTCCTCGGTGGGGACGCTCCGGCCGAAGGTGTGGCAGGAGGCGCTGCCCAGGAGGCCGACGAGCACGCCCAGCGACGCGCCCGCGCCGGTGTGGCAGGTGCCCAGGTAGTAGTCGGCCTGGCCGACCCGCAGCTTCATCGCGGCGTCCATGTCGCTGGAGGGGACGACATCGAGGGAGTCGATGCCGAGCTTGCCGATGGTCTGGGTGACCTCGACCTTGCCGACTCCACCGGTGAGGATCTTCGTCATGGCTGTTCTGCTTTCTACGTGTTCCTGCGGGGCGTACGGGGAGAGGCGACGTACGGGGAGAGGCGACCGGTCAGGCCGCGGGGGCGGGCGGGGCGTTCCGGGCCAGCACGGCCAGGTGCATGCCGAGGAAGTTGATCTCGGACTCGGGGAGAGCGGCCCCGAGCTCCCGCTCGGCCCGTGCGGCGACCGCCCGGGCGCGGGCGACCGCTTCCGGATGGTCCGCCAGTTCGGCGGCGACCTGGTCGTCGGTGAGGAACTGCTCGATCGGCTCACCGTTCAGCAGTCGGCCGATGGCCATCATGAGATGGCTGGTCAGCATGGAGGCTGTCTCCTCGGTGACGAGGAGCCCCTCGGCTTCCAGGGCGGCGAGTTCGGCGGCGACGAAGTCGGCCACCTCGGGTTTGACCTGACCGCCTTCGCGGAACAGCTGGATCCGCAGTGCGAGCTGGGCGTCCATGACGATCCTCCTCAATCAACAATAACCAGGATTCTGTATTTTCGAGGTGTGCGGCGCTCCGGAGCATCCACCTCGCGGGGGCCGGGCCGGCGGGTCAGTACGAGGGGACGCGTTCCCCCCGCAGTACCTCACTCTGTAGCCGTGTCACCGTCGACAGGTCGAGCGACTCGCGGACGGCGGCGAGAGCCTTGGCTCCCTCGGTCCGGCCGATCACGGCGGCGGTGGAGTTGCGCAGGGCCAGCTCCCGGGTGACCTCGTCGCCGAGCGGCAGCACGTCGACGCCGAGCCCGAGCCGGTCCTGCGCCTCGTCGAGGTTCCAGACGGTCGCGTCCACCTCGTTCCGGGCGAACAGATCGTGCAGCTGCATGTAGGAGGCCTCCCGCCACTCGATGTCCTCCCGGCCGGCGAACACGCGCTCCACGAGCATGCGCAGATCCTCCGAGGCGTGGTCGATGGCCACCCGGAGCCCCGGCGCGGCCAGGTCGACCCCGTGCCGTACGAGCATGCCGTGTGCGCCGACGTAGGTGGCGGGGCCGAGGTCGGCCACCAGCTCCACCGGATGCTCGGCGATCAGCTGGTCGGCGGCGAAGCGCGACAGCACCACCAGATCGACCTTGCCCTCCAGCAGGGCGGCGGTGCGGGCTCCGGCGCCCCGCATGAACGTGATCGCGAACGGCGCGCCCGCCTCCTCGAAGGCGCTGCGCAGTCCGGTCGCCAGCCCCTCGTACCTACGGGAGTAGGGGAGCGGCATGGCGGCGAGCAGGGTGCCGAGGCCGGACAGCCGCCACAGGACGGTGCGGTCCGAGCGGACCAGGAAGGTCCCCAGGTGGCCGCGCGCGGTCGTGGAGATCGCCCCTGCCTCTTCCAGCAGCTGGAGGGCCGCCTGGACGGTTCCGTTGCCGCAGCCCAGCTCCTCGGCGAAGTCGCGCACGCGGGGCAGCCGGGTGTCCGGCTCGTGATGCAGGAGCAGGACGGCCAGCTGCCGGGCGGCGAGGCCGTTGCGCGTGAGGAGTCGGTCGTCGAGGTCGTTCACGGATCAAACAGTAAACAGGATTCTGGATACTGGCAAGGGTCGCGTTACCGGGCCTGAGGGGGACGGCCAGAGGCCGGCCTCAGTCCGGCAGGGGGACGCGGATGACGGGGTCGAACGGGTGCTTGTTGAAACCGCTGCGCACGTTGCGACAGCCCGGCGCCTGGCACATGAAGAACTCGTCGACGCTCCGACGGCCCGTCCGACCGCGGAGCCAGGTCTTCTCGTCGGTGGTGAGGGAACGGTGCTGCTCGTCGGAATCGCACGTGTAGCAGTACATGGCGCGGGCCGGCACGGGGCCTCCTGAAGCGGGCGAACTGGCAGAAGGCGAAGCATATGAGGACGCGTCGGCCGTGGGCGGTGTACGGCGCGCCCGACCCGGTCGGTGTCGGCACCGCAGCGGCCCCCCCGTCCGGAGAGCCGCTGCGGTCCGGACGCCCGCGTCAGCGGGTCAGGGCGAACGCCTGGGCCGGGGAGCCGGAGCACGGCTGCTGCGAGAGCCCGGCCCCATTGGCTGTCGAGGAGTTGACGACACCGAGGCACTTGCCGCTGTGGCGGGCGACGAAGCGGTACTGCCCGCCGGCGCCCAGGGCCTCCGGTCGCCACTGCTGGTTGAGGCCGCCCTCGTAGGACCACAGGTGCACCTTGGTGCCGTCGGCGGTCGCCCCGGAACCGCCGTCGACGTCCCAGGCCTTCGCGTTGTGCCGGTTCACCACCTGGTAGTGGCCGCCGTCCGTCGGCCGGAACTGCCAGCCCTGGTTGGCCCCGGCCCCACAGGCCCACTGCTGCAGCGCGGTGCCGTCGCCCGTACCCCAGTCGGCCGCGTCGAGGCAGGCCCCGCTGTTGCCGTTCCGCACCTGGTACCAGGCCGCGGGGTCGATGGAGCCCGCGGGCGGGTCCGTCGTCCCGCCGGTCCCGTCCCAGGTGAAGGTGGCGACGGCCCCGGCGGGCAGGGTGTACGCGAGTGACTTCCCGTGGTCGGTCAGGGAGAAGCGCTGCGCTCCGGAAGCAGTGTTGACGACCACGGCCGCGCGGCTGCCGTCGGTGTTCTGGAAGGCGATGTTCCGCACCCCTCCGGCGCCCTGACTGGTGGAGCCGATCCGTGTCGCGCCCGCCTCGACGAACTTGGAGACATGGCCCAGGACGTAGAACTCGGCGTTACGGGTGACCTGACCGCCGTTGATCTCGACGATGCCGTTGCAGCGGTCGGTGCAGTGACCCTGGTGGGGGCCGCCGTCTTGATCGAGGGCGAGGTTCCAGTTGATGACCGTCTCGCCGCCGTTGCGCATGTTCTGCACCACGAGGTTCTCGGCGTGCCACGTGAGCGTGTCGCCGAACGTCGTCGCCGGGTTCGCGCTGTCGGTGCCCGAGCACTCCGTGAAGAAGACCCGCTTCCCGGCGTCGGCGATCTGCTTCTGCGCCGCCGGCGCTCCGCCGTAGCAGTGGAACGCGGCGCCGATGATCCGCTGGATGCCACCCGTCCGCGCGAACACGTCGAGCGGGTAGTTCGGATGATCCCAGTTGTGGTCGTAGGCCAGGATGTTCGTCGGCAGGTTCGCCGCGGTGAGCGCCCCGTCCAGCACCCGCAGGAATTCCGCCTGTTGGGCCGAGGTCATGCTCATGGACGGATAGCTGGTCGCGAACTCCGGCTCGTTCTGTGCCGTGAGGTCGGTGAGGGTGATGCCCTCCTGGCCGTACGCCCTGATCGCCTTGACGAGGTAGTCGGCGTACGCCTGATAGTGCTCGGGCCGCAGACTGCCGCCGTTGAGCGAGTCGTCGGTCTTCATCCAGGCCGGCGGCGACCACGGGGAGCCCATGAAGCGGATGGCCGGGTTGATGGCCGTGGCCTGCTTCAGGACCGGGATGATCTGGCTCCGGTCCCGGTCGATGGAGAAGGCGCCCCGGGTGTCCTCGTACGTGTAAGCGTTGCCGTTCGCGTCGAAGTCGGTGCTTCCCAGGGGCTGGCGAAGGTAGTTGAGCCCGATGCCGTCGCCCTCCGTGGAGAACAGCGACCTGAGCACCGCTGTGCGCTGCGTCTGGGGGAGGCTCTGGAGGAGATGGGCCGACGCGCCCGTCACCGATGCCCCCGCACCGGTGAACCTCTGGCCCTTCTCCGCGGCGTCGATACGGATGTCGACCGCCTGCGGGGTCCCGGTGAAGGGGATGCTCCCTTCCGGGGTGAGCTTCTTGGAGCCGTCGGGAGTGGTGACCCACACCTGTGCGGCCGGGTCGGCCGCCCGGGCGGTACCGACGGCGCCGTCGACGCCGAGGGCGGCCACGGCGAGGACGAGTGCGGCGGCTGCCGCGCGCGCTAGGGAACGTGGGGGAGCGGAGCTTGGCATGGTTGCGGCTCTCCTTGGGTTCGTTCCTGCTGACAGGTTGCTCCCCGGCCGGCGGAGGGCGTGGCGGACGCCGCGCTCCGGGCGGGCCGGTCACAAGAAGGCGGGACAACGGCATGAAAGCACAGCTACTAAGTGGTTAGTAAGTAGTCTGCTCGCGTGTTCTTTCCCGTTGCCCGGAGGATCTTCGCCGGGGCCTCGGCAGGCTTAAGGTGAACCGGTGAGCAACCAGTCAGTGGGCAGGCCGACGCGCGGTCCGGCCAAGCCCCGCACGCCGCGCAGCCCGGAAGCCCGGCAGCGACAGCAGGACATCCTGGCCATCGCCATGGACACCTTCGCCGCCCGTGGGTACAACAACGCCTCGCTCGCCGAGATCGCGGACCGGGTCGGCCTCACGCAGGCGGGGGTGCTGCACTACTTCCGTTCCAAGGCCCTTCTCCTCACCAGCGTCCTCGAACTGCGCGACCGGAGAGACATTGAGCACCTCGGCCCCGACCGCCCGCAAGGGCTGGACTTCCTGCGTCACCTGGTGGACACCGCACTGCGCAACGCGGAGCGCGAGGGCATCGTCCGGCTGTACGCGGTGCTCTCGGCGGAGTCCGTCACCGACGACCATCCGGCCCAGGACTACTTCCGCGACCGCTACCACGGGCTGCGCGCCTTCGTCGCCGACGCCCTGCGCGAGGCCTGCGAACCGGCCGCAGAACGGGCGGAGTTGACCGCCAACGCGGCCAACGCCATCATCGCGGTCATGGACGGCCTGCAGGTCCAGTGGCTCCTGTCACCGGAATCCGTGGACATGGCCGCATCGACCGATCTCGTGGTCACTTCGCTGCTGGCCACCCTCGATCCCGGGCGCTTCGGCCCGCACCCGGCAGGCTGACCCATCCCGGCCGGGCCGGTCGCCTACTCCGGACCGTTGCGTGCGGCGAGCCTCAACAGGACCCCGACCAGGGCGGGTTCGAACCCGAGAGCCGTGAAGGTGAGCGGCGGCGCGCCCCGCCGTTCGATCTCGACGCGGTGGAAGGCCAGGAGGAGGGAGGCGCTGCTCGTCCTGCGGGGACCGGTCACCTCCCGCCGCACCACCGCGTCCCGCGCGGTCCGCTGCTCGTACGCCTCCCGCGAGGCGTACGGCTCACCCCCGCGGGGCGGGTACTGCACCGGCACGCCGTGGACGTGCTCGACCGCCTGGCCCGGGCCGAGCGGGACCTGACCGTGCTGCACGCCGGAGGCGGCGGGCCCCTGCACACCGGCGCGTTCGCCACCGCCGACATCGCACTCCTGCCGACCGTGCCGCGCGCCCTCGAGGACGCCCGGCCGGGGATCGACGTGGTGGCCTCCGAGAACCCGACCGGCACGCTGATGCGGCGACTGGCGGACGGAACGCTGGACCTCGCCGTCGTGAGCGACTACCCCTACGGCCTTCCCCCGGCCGACGGGACCACCACCACCACCACCGTGCTGTGCGAGGACGAACTGCTCGTCGCCCTCCCGCGCCGACACCCCTGGCGGCGGCCGAAGCCGTCGACCTGTACGAACTCCGTGACGAGACCTGGATCCAGAGCGCCTACGCCGACCGAACCACGATGCTCGCCGGCGCCTGCGCCCGAGCGGGCTTCACCCCGGGGAAAGTGATGCGGATTGCCGGGTGGGCGGGCGAGTTCGGCTACGCGGTCGCCGGGCTCGGCGTGGCCCTGGTCCCCTCGCCGGCGGCGCCGGCGGTGCCGGGCGAACTCGTCCTGCGACCCCTCACCGACCCCGCCATGCGCCGGACCGTGCACGTGGCACTGCCCGACACGCCGCTCCCGGCGGCCCTGGCCCCGCGGGAGTGTCTGATCGGGGCGGTCGCGGACCAGGAACGGCTCCGCTCACCGGGGTGAAACGGCCCGTGCCCCGTCCCGTACGCCCGTTCCGGGCGAGGGTGCGACAGAACCGCGCCGCTCCCGCACGTCGACGCCGTCCATCGCCCCCAACTGCGCGTCCAGGGAGGCCAGGAGCCAGTCGTGCGCGGAGCCCGGAGTCGGCTCGGGGCGGCCGCCGGGAGCACTGATCACCTCGGCCGTCAGGTCCCAGTAGCGGTCGATGCGCGGATCGTCCGCGAGCCGGCCGGCCAGCACGCGGCGGAAGGCCGCCGTGTCGGGGGCGCCGTACGTGCTCGCGTACGCGTCCACGAAACCGTCCAGCGCCTCGCCGGGACAGGGCTCCGCATCGCGGCGCAGCTCCCCGCCCGCCAGGTCGTAGGCCTCGGCGAGACCCGCGTACAGCACGGCCGACGCGCGGGCCCCCGTGACGCCGTGCGCCCGGGGTTGGCAGGAGCCACCGCCACCACCGCCCCCGCACGGACGGGTCACGTAGGCGTGCAGCCGTGCGAAGGCGAGGACCTGGTCCGGTCGCGGGGCGTCGGGCAGGTCCGGCACCGCCGCCTCCAGGAACGCGGTGACCGACCGACCGGGCATGCGGGGCGGCAGCCACGCACGCCAGAATCGGGCCAGCGAGGCGGTACTCGGCGGGGCGGCGACCGCACCGACCAGCCGCAGCCGGTCGGGCCGTTCGGCCGGCGGGCTCTCCTGTACCAGCCTGAGCGCGGCCTCCCGCCAGCGCAGCGCGGCGAGCTCGGAGCCCAGGGAGCGCAGCCGGCCGGCCACGGCCTCCTCCAACGCGCCACCCTCCCCGGCCCCGTCGCTGCGCTCGCCCTGCTCGTCCTGCTCGTCGAGGATGCGGCGGACCTCGGGAACCGGCAGGTCGAGGCCGCGCAGGGAGCGGATCATGCGCAACCGCTCCACCGCCTCCGGGGCGTACCTGCGGTGCCCGCCGGCGCTGCGGGACGCCTCCGGAAGCAGCCCTCGATCCGAATAGAAGCGGACGGTCTTGACGCTCACGCCCGTCTGCTCGGCCAGTTCGCCGATGGTGCACAGACCGTCGTACGACGAGAACACTTGAACCTCCACCAGGGGGAGTTCCTACGGTAACGGCGAGCGCTGCCGGGAGATCGGGCCGGGGCGCGGAAGACACCGTGACGAGGAGGGACCATGACTGTATTCATCCTGGTGGCCGGGGCGTTCACCGGACCCCACGTGTGGCGGGACACCGCCGCTCGGCTGACCGCCGACGGCGCCGAGGTGCGAACGGTGGCGCTCACCGCGCTCGGCGGACGCCCCGCAGCTCCCGGCGAGGCCGTCGACCTGGAGACCCATGTCGCGGACGTGCTCGCGGTGATCGACGCGGTGGCGGCGGAGGCCGCCGACCCGGAGATCGTGCTCGTCGGCCATGACTACGGCATCCACCCGGTGCTCGGCGCGGCCGACCGGAGGGCAGGGGCGATCGCCCGAATCGTCTACCTGGACGCCGGGATGCCGCGGGACGGAGTCCCGGCCCTGGCCGCCGTGCCCGACCAGCGTGTGCGTGAGGAAGTGGTGGAGCGTGCCGCCGAGGGCGGGGAGCCGGGGGCCGGCGGTGAGCTGCCGCCCCCGGCCCGGGACGGGTGGTCCCGTTGGGGGAGCACCGCCGGTCTCTCCGGGGCGGCGCTCGACGGACTCACCGCCCTCGCGGCACCGCAGCCGCTGGGCACGCTGCTCCAGCCGTTGCGGCTCACCGGAGCCGTGACCGACGTGCCCGTGACCGGGGTGCTCTGCACCGGCAACGGACCGGGCGTCGAGATGCTCCAGATCCTGGTGGACGTCGGCGACCCGGCGCTCCGGTCGCTGGCCGAGACCCGGGTGCCCTTCCTCGAACTGCCCACCGGGCACTGGCCGATGCTGTCCTGCCCCGCCGCGCTGGCCGAGACCCTGATGGAGGCCGCGTCCGGCGGGGGGCAGCGGCTGGCCGCCGCCGACGCCTCCCGTACGCCCGCCCATCTGCGGCCGTTCCTGCTCGACGTGCCGGAAAGGCCCCGCGAACGGACCGGGAACACCGACCTGTACCTGCCGGACGGCCCGGGCCCGCACCCGGCCGTGGTCTTCGTGCACGGCGGCCCGGTGCCCGCCGACGCACGGCCCACGCCCCGGGACTGGCCGACCCTGGCGGGATACGCACGCCACGTCGCCGGGCAGGGAGTCGTGGGCGTGACGCTCGACCACCGGCTGCACGCCCTGACCGACTACGAGGTGGCCGCCGGGGACGTGGCCGACGCGGTGGAGCGGGTGCGCGCCGATCCGCGGGTGGACGCGGACCGGATCGTCCTGTGGTTCTTCTCGGGCGGAGGCCCGATCGTGGCGGACTGGCTGACGGACCCGCCGCCGTGGCTGCGCTGCGTGGCCGCGAACTATCCGATCCTCTCGCCGCTGCCGTGGTGGGGGCTGGGCGACACCCGTTTCCACCCGGTCCGGGCGGTCTCCCGGGCCGGTCGCCTTCCCGTCGTGCTGGTCCGGGCGGAACGCGAGAGTGCCGAGATCGCCGCCACCGTCGAGGAGTTCCTGACCGAGGCCACCCGCTGCGGAGCGAACGTCGAGGTCATCGACGTACCGGAGGGGCGTCACGGCTTCGAGACCCTGGACCCGACCGACGGGGCGCGCGAGGCCGTGCACCGCGCGGTGGGCGCGGTGCTGGCCCGCTTGAAGGGGTGACGTCTGGATGAGGACGAAAGGGAGTGGGTGGCCAGGGGCGGGGCGACTACTCGATGACCAGCTCGACGTCGATGTTTCCCCGAGTGGCCTTGGAGTACGGGCAGTAGGCGTGGGTGGCCTCGACCAGCTTGCGCCCGGCCTCGCCCGCGAGGGCGTCCGGGAGTTCCACGCGCATGACCACCGAGAGCCCGAAGCCGTCGCCGTCCTTGCCGATGGTGACCTCGGCGGTCACGGACGCGTCCTTGGTGTCGACCTTCATCTCACGACCGACCGCGGCCATCGCGCCGGCGAAACAGGCGGCGTAGCCGGCGGCGAAGAGCTGCTCGGGGTTGGTGCCCCGGCCGTTGCCGCCGAGAGCCGGAGGCAGGGCGAGGGGCAGGTCGATCTGACCGTCCGAGCTCACGGCACGGCCCTCGCGGCCGTTGGCGGTGGCGGCGGCGGTGTACAACGCGTCCATGGGTGGTGACCCTCCACTGGAGCCCCGACCGGGATGGTCGCGGCGACGAAATAAAGATCGCACACAACTAAGTTGTGCACAACTGAATGGCGTGGTCGGCGGTACGCTGGTTCCATGACCACTGCTCCGGGCGCCTCGCCCGATCTCTCCGGCGTCCCCGACGCGGAGCTGCTGCGACTGGACCACCAGGTCTGCTTCTCGCTGCACTCCGCGTCGCGCGCGTTCGGCGGCTTCTACCGGCGGGCTCTCAAGGACCTGGGCCTCACGTACTCGCAGTACCTGGTCATGCTGGTCCTGTGGGAGCACGGCCCCCAGCCGGTCAAGGGCATCGGGGACCGCCTCCAGCTGGACTCCGGAACCCTCTCGCCGCTGCTGAAACGGCTGGAGACGGCCGGACTGGTCCGGCGCGAACGCAGCCGCGAGGACGAGCGGTCCGTACTGATCGACCTGACCGACGAGGGCGCGCGCCTGCGTGAGCGCGCGCTGTCCGTCCCCCGCGGCGTGCTGGACGCCACCGGCCTGTCCCTGGACGAGGTTCTCGGGCTGCAGGAAGTCCTGGGCCGCCTCACCGCCGCTCTGGGCGAGGCGGCCGACGCCTACTGAGCGGCCAAGGGCCGGCGTGGCCGGTGATCAGCTGTCGCGGTGGGGCAGGGCGTCGGCTATGCGGTCGGCGACGGCCCGCCGCATCTCGGGGTCCAGCCGCTCCGAGGTCAGGGATTCGTACAGCCACAATCCGTCGGCCGCGAGGCGGACGATGAACCGGTCGAGCGCGGCCGGATCCTCGGCCGCCGACGCCGGGGGCGGCGCCCACCGTTCCGTCACGGCTTCCCACACGGCCGCGTGCGCGGGGTTCGTCGAGCCTTCGAGCATCAGCAGGAGCTCGGCCCGTGTGGCGCTCTGGATGGCGACCCGGGTGTATGCGGCGAGTCGTTCCTCCCGGGTGGCCTCGGCCGCGGACTTCCCGGCCGCCGCGACCAGGTCGGCTTCCCACCGGTCGGCCAGATGCTGGTGGATCGCCCGGACGAGGTCGTCGCGCGAGGCGAAGTGGTAGAGGAGGCCGCCCTTCGTCAGGCCCGCCTCCGCGGCGACGGAGTCGAAGGTGACGCTCTTGACGCCTTCACGTTGTACGACACGGGTGGCGGCTTCGAGGATCTGGATCCGTTTGCTGGTGCGCATGGGTGGCTCCCGGTGCCGTCGGGTCGATGGTGTCCCGGACTCGGTGGTGTGCCGAGCCCAGGGGCGTACGGAGCTGAGCGGGGTACGGCGCTTCAGTGGTGTGCGGGGCCGGACAGCGCCGAGCCGGGGCCGTGGCGGCGCAGCAGCACGCCGGTCGCGAGGGCGCCGACGGCGAGAACGGCGGCGACCACGATCATCACGGCGAGGTACGCGCCGTCGAACGCCTCGGACGCCGCGGTGACCAGCGCGTCGTTGGCCCCCGCCCCCTCGCCGGCCAGGGCGAGCGCGCTGTCGAGGCTGTCGCGCGCCCGGTCGGGCACCCCGGCGGGGAGGTTGATGGTCGCGGAGTACACGGCGGTCAGCAGGCTGCCGAGGAGGGCGACCGCGACCAGGCTGCCGAACTCGTAGGAGACCTCCTCGACGGACGAGGCCATGCCCGCCCTGCGGGCCGGGACATTGCCCATGATCGCGCTGGAGGCGACGGACATGGCCGCGCCGAGGCCGCTGCCGGTGATGATCAGCCCGGTGACGAGGAGTCCCATGCTGGTGGCGAAGTTCGTGAGCACCAGCACGGTGCCGACGGCGCCCAGTGCGAGCCCCCCGGTAATGAGGGGCAGCAGCCCCACCCGGTGGAGGATCGCGCCCCCGAGCATCGCGGTGGGGAACGCGCCCACGGCGACGGCCGCGACGAGGAATCCGGCCCGCAGCGGGGTGAAGCCCTCCACGAGCTGGAAACGCTGGGTGGTGACGAGCTGGATGCCGGCGATGGCGAAGAGGGCGAATCCGGCGGCCAGCACCCCCGCGAGGAAGGCCCGGTTGCGGAAGATCGCGAAGTCCAGCAGCGGGTAGGGCAGTCGGTGCTGACGTCGGGCGAACGTCCATCCGCCGACCGCGGCCGCGAGGACGGCGGCGGCGATGAGGGCCGGAGCGGGGTCGGTCCTCGCCGTCTCCTTGATCGCGATGACGAGGCCGACCAGGGCGACGAGCGCCAGGAGCGAGGAGAGAAGGTCCCAGCGCTTGGAGGGGTCCGGATCGTTCGGCGGGGCGACGAACAGCGTGGCCACGACCGCCGCGAGGACGACCGGGATGTTGATGATGAAGACCGATCCCCACCAGAAGTGCTGCAGCAGGATCCCGCTGATGATCGGCCCCAGCGCGCTGCCCACGACCGCCATGGTGCCCCAGACCGCGATGGCCATGTTGCGCTCGCGCTCGTCGTCGAAGGTGACGCGGATCAGGGCGAGGGTGGCGGGCATCATCGCGGCCGCGCCGACGGCGAGGAAGGCCCGCGCGGCGATCAGGGCCTCCGGGCTGGTGGAGAACGCCGCGACGAGCGAGGCCGCACCGAAGACCACGAGACCGATCAGGAACATCCGCCGGTGTCCCACCCGGTCACCGAGCGTGCCGCTGCCCAGGAGCAGGCCGGCCATCACGACCGGATAGGCGTTGATGATCCAGAGCCCCTCGGAGCTGCTCGCGCCGAGATCCTCCACCAGCGTCGGCAGCGCCGCGTAAAGGATGGAGTTGTCCAGCGTGATCAGCAGGAGCCCCGCGCTCACCACGGCCAGGAGCAGCCAGCGCCGCTTCGTGCTGATGGTCATCCCTGATGAGCCTCACTGTGAGAACCGCCCCGATCTTCATAACTGTACCTTATGAAAAGTATAGTTATGGGGCGCGAATGACAGGTGAATCTGTCATAAATTGAGGCGACAAATATAATTGCCCACATGTTCAGTGACAGCTAAAATTGTCACATGGACGATGCGAAGACGATCCCGACCCCTGATCAAAGCGATGAGAACTTCTGGGCCACGGTCCTGACCCCGGTGGACCCGGCATGGATCGAGCCCCGCGACGACGACACGTTCGCCATGGACGAGCAGGTGCTCGAAGCGGTCCGGTCACTGGCGGAACGGATCTCGACGCGCGCGCTCGCCTACCGCGCGGCCGGCAAACCCTTCGACGCCGCCCTCATGGCCGCGCCCGATGTGCAGCTGGCGATGGTGCGGTCGCTCTACGAGGCCAAGCGGTCCGTCGACCGGCTGGCCGAGAGCGCGGCCACCGTCGCCGGACGCGGTGGATCCAGCTACGCGCAGCTCGGCGCGGCCTGGGGTGGCATCAAGCGTCAGTCGGCGCGGGTCAAGTGGCCGCACGCGGTGCCCAAGAAGTCCGCCAGCGAGTCCATTCCCCTTCACTACGCGGGCGGCGACGCCGTGATTCACCACGATCCGGGCGCCGACGCCTGGTGGTACACCGCCACGGGCGCGGACTTGCAGGAGGACGAGTCGGAGGCCGTCCACGGCACATCCGCCGAGGCCATCGCGCGGGCCACCGAGTTCCTGCTGTCGCACGACCGGTCCGCGTGAGACGGGGCAGCGCGAGCGGCGTGCGTAACTCGGAACCGCGTGCCACGGGACCGTGACCGTGCGTCCGCCGTGGGAGTGCGGCGGACGCTCAGGTTCCGTCCGCACCGTGGTGGAAGTCCCAGGCGTCGATGTCGCGGTAGTGGATCGGCCCCGGGCCTCGGCCGATGTTGCTGCCGACCAGGTGGAGCCGGACCGCATCCCAACTCCGGCCGGTGAACGCGGTGAGCCCCGCCGCGGCCTCCACCGTGGCCCTGTGGTCACCCCGGCGGGACCGGGCCAACGTCAGATGGGGCCGCAGGGGCCGCTCGGGGAAGGAGACACCGCACTCCCTGACGAGGGCGCGTACGTCGGTGGCGAGGTGGTGCAGCCCCGCGAGGTCTCCCGTGACCCCGGCCCACAGGACCCGCTCGTCGAAGTGCCCACCGCCGTGCAGCGCCAGCCGCAGGGGACGTCGCCGCGCCGCGAGCCCGGCGAGCGGAGGCATCAGAGGCGGGACGGCCCAGACCGGCAGCTCACCGAGGAACGCCAGGGTGATGTGCCAGTCGTCGACGCGGTTCCACCGCATGCGGGGATGGGCGTCGTAGGCGGGGCGCAGCGCCTGCGCCAGCTCGTTCTTCGCGTCGTCGGGCGGGGCGAGAGCCAGGAACACGCGGGTCGTCGCAGCCCGGACGCGTTCGTCCACAGGGGGACCGGTCACGGCTTCGAGCGGTTCGTTCACCTGCCGTACCGTACGTGCCGGCCATGCCCCCGCCGCAACGCGGGGCCCGATGCCGGACCCGGGCGCGGGCCGACGTCGTACGGAACGCCGCGATGCGCCCCGGAGGAGCGCCTGAACCCGCGCGGGCGGCACGCAGAAGAGCGTCTCGACCCAGGGCGCTCCACGGGGTCGGCGGCCGGGCATCCCCCGGTCAGAACAGGACCCCCGTGCGAGGATGAGCGCATGAGGCGGCGACTGCCCTGGGGGGACGAGTTACGGACCGGACTGGGCGCGCCCGGACGTTCCCGGCGGCTGAGCAGCAGCCCGCGCTCACGGGTGTGGCGGGTAGAGACGGCCGGGGCGCCGGTGGTGGTGAAGCAGGTCGTCGACGGCCCCGACTCCGATGAGCGGTACGCCCGTGAACTGGCCGCGTTGCGTCTCGCCGCCGGAGCCGACCCGGCCGTGGTCCCCGCACTCCTGGGCGCCGCCCCCGACGACCGGGTGCTGGTCCTGGAACACCTGGACCACCGACGACCCTCCGGCGACTGGATCGCGGACTACGCGGCGGCACTGGCCCGGCTGCATGCCGTCGCCCGTCCCGAGCACGCCGGAGTGCTGCCCCGTTGGCAGGGCCCGGACGCCGCCGACGCCGCCTCCTTCCTCCGGCTGGCCGCCGCTCTCGACGCCCCCGTCCCTCCAGGCGTGCCCGGCGAGCTCGACGACCTCGTGCACCGGCTCGCCCGGGCTCCCGGGCACGCCCTGCTCCACGGCGACCCGTGCCCCGGCAACGACCTGCACACCACCGGCGGGACCCGGTTCATCGACTTCGAACAGGCCTCACTGGGCAGCGGGCTGGTGGAACTCGCCTACCTGCGCATCGGCTTCCCGACCTGCTGGTGTGTCACCGCGGCCCCGGCCCCGCTACTGGAACGGGCGGAGACCGCCTACCGCACGGCATGGCGCACCGAGACCGGCGACCAACTCCACGGCGACCTCACCGACTTCTGCGCCGGCTGGCTGATCCGGGGTGACGCACTGGTCCAGCGGGCCCACCGCGAAGGCGCCGATCACCTGGCCCGGATCCCGGTCCGCGACTGGAAGTGGGGAACGGTGACGGCCCGTCAACGCCTCGTCCACCGGCTCGGTGTCGTCGGCGGCATGACCGCCGGCCGCGATGGTCCCAGCGGACTGGGCGCCCTCTGTACGGACATGCGCCGGCGGATGCTCGCCCGCTGGCCGGGGCTCCGGCCCGTCCCGCGCGACGCCCCTGACCGAGCCGGTTCGCCGTGCGGCGTCAGCGGGCCCAGCCCGGTGTCCAGGCGTCGGCCGGCGGCGTCGGCCGTACCTGCGCGAGGTACCTGCGCAGCGCCGCCAGAACCGGGTGCGGATTGCCCGTCCGGTACAGGAAAACGTGCGGATAGACCGGAGTCGGACCCACGACCGGGATCCGCCGCAGGTCGTGCGAGGCCGGCCACACGTATCGGTCCCGGGAGCCGACGAGGGTGGCCAGCGCGTCGGAGTCGGCGATCGAGTCCATCAGAGCCTCGGTCCCGAAGTCGGGCCCCACGGCGTCGATGCGCAGACCGAAGTCCTCCGCGAGCCGGTCGTAGTAGGCGGCCCACTCGGTGCCCTGCTTGATGCCCGGGATCCAGATCCGGTGCCCGGCCAGGACCGCCGGCGCCAATGACCGGGCGGAGGCCAGCGGGTGGCGCGGTCCGACGAGGAGCTGCAACGGATCGTCCAGGACACGCTCGGCGCTGATCCCGTCGGGCGGCGCGCCCGCGGGCACGGCGCGGAAGGTCGCGTCGATCTCGCCGGCCCGCACCGCCTCGGCCGCCCCGGTCGCGTTCGCGTCCGCGAGCGTCACCACGTCGAGGTCCGTGCCGGGGTGGGCCTGGTAGAAGCTCCGTACGGCCAGCGCCGGGGCGATGCGCCGGTGGAGCACGTCCACACGCAGCACCCGGTCCCCGGGGCGTACCGAGGCGACGGCCCGCTCCACGGCCCGCAGCACCTCACGGGCGTGGGGCAGGAAGGCCTGCCCGTCCGGAGTGGGGCGCGCTCCCCGGGCGCCGCGGACGAACAACGTCACCCCGAGCACACGTTCCAGGCCCGCCACGCGCTTGGAGACGGCCTGCTGACTGATGCGCAGGTCCACGGCGGCTTCCCGGAACTGCCCGGTCTCCGCGACGGTGACGAACGTGCGCACGGCTTCGATGTCCACACCCTGAAGCCTAGGTGCCCACAACCGTTGGTTGTGGCTCCCCGACCACAGGTGTGCCTTGCCCTAACGGCATAAACTCATGCACATGACGCAAGAAGATGGTGAGCTGGACAGTCTGGTGCGCAAACGTATCCGCGCCCTGCGCGTGGCCCAGGGCTGGTCCCTGGAAGAGCTCGCCGCCCGTGCGAAGGTCAGCCAGTCCACGCTCAGCCGCATCGAGAACGGCAGGCGCCGGCTGGCCCTGGACCAGCTGGTCACGCTCGCCCGTGCCCTGGACACCTCCCTCGACCAGCTGGTCGAGACGGCCTCCGACGACATCGTCTCCAACCCGATGATCGACGGGGCCCACGGTCAGCTGCGGTGGCCCATCAAAGCGGAACCCGGCATGACCGTCATCCGTCAGCGCGTGACCGAGCCACCGCCCGACAACCCCTCCCGGCTGCGCGCCCATCCGGGGCGCGAGTGGCTCGTCGTCCTCTCCGGCACCGCGATCCTGCTCCTGGGCAACCGGCGCCTGCGGATCGAGACGAACCAGGCGGCGGAGTTCCCGACGATGCTCCCGCACGCGATCGGCGCCGAGGGCGGGCCGTGCGAGCTGCTGGGCATCTTCGACCGGGACGCCCGCCGTGGCCATCAGCGCGGCGAAGGCGTGGAGAGGACGAACCGCCCGGCCCCGCCCGGGCGGAGCCTTTCGTGACACGTGCGGGGCGGCGCGTCCGAGCGCCTGCCGTACGGCCGGGCCCGAGCCCCCTGACGTACGGCCGGAGCAGGGGGCAGGGGCCCGCCGACCACGACGATCGGCGGGCCCCGGCACCGGTCCGCGCAGCTGACGGCCCGTGCGTTTCAGCGACTCACGCGGGGTCGACGCGTGAGACGGCGCCGGCGCTGCCGAGGACGTACAGCTCGCCGTCACCGCCCTCGACGAACGAGATGACCTCGCCGCCGCTGACTCCGAGGTCGCCCACGCCGGTCACCTCGCCGTTCTCCAGCTGGAGCGTACGCAGCGTGCCGTCGCAGTAGTCGCTGAAGACATAGCTCCCCCGAAGCTCCGGGAGCGCCTCGCCGCGGTAGACGAATCCTCCGGTCACCGAGCAGCCGAGGCCCGTACGGTCGTACTCGTGGACCGGCGGGACGTGGTTCGCCGGCTCCGTGCCGCCCCGGAAGGGGTGGGTGCCCTCCATGGAGGACCAGCCGAAGTTCTCGCCGCCCTCGCTGTCCGCCGGGGCCCAGTCGATCTCCTCCCAGTCGCTCTGGCCGACATCGCCGATCAGCAGGTCGCCCGTGCCCGCGTCGAAGGAGAACCGCCACGGATTGCGCAGCCCGTAGGACCAGATCTCGTCCTTCGTGTTCGCGTCGCCCACGAACGGGTTGTCCGCCGGGATCGCGTACGGTTCGCCTCCGCTCGGGTCGATCCGCAGCAGCTTGCCGAGCAGCGTGTCGAGCTTCTGCCCGTTGCCGTGCGGGTCGCCGCCCGATCCGCCGTCACCGAAGGCGATGTACAGATAGCCGTCGGGGCCGAACTTGATGTCCCCGCCGTTGTGGTTCGCGTACGGCTGCGTCTGGGTGAGGACGGTGCGCCGGCTCTCCGGCTGGAGTCGGCCGTCCTCCACGGCGAACTCGTCCACCGTGCTGGTGCCTTCGAGGTCCGTGAACGAGATGTAGAAGTGGGCGAACGTCTTGTCGAACGCGACGCCCAGCAGGCCGCGTTCGCCGTCCGTGGTGGTCTCGTCGGAGATGTCGAGCACGGGCGCGCCGAGGCCTTGATCGTCCAGCACCCTTACCGTGCCCGCGCGTTCGGCGATCCACAGGGTGTCATCGGGTCCGGCCGCCCCGGCGGACGGGCTCTGGGCCCTGGCCACCTCGGTCAGGGACGCGTTCACCGGCTGGACCGGGGCGGCGGGCTCGTCGGCCGACGCCGTGGCCAACGCCAGTGACGTGACGAGGCAGAGCGTGCCGATGATCGCCGAGCTTCTGGTGCGAAATTTCACCGTGGCCTCCTGGAGGCGGCGAAGGGGGGAGGTCACCCGGCTGCTCGAGCGGAGTTGAGTGGGGGGCACGAGCCGGCAGGCAACCTGGGTGGGGGAGTGGGTGTGTCACCGGCTACAGGCGAGGATAGGGGGACGGACGTGGTCTGGCCTAGACCAGCGTTGCGGCGTCTTCTCCCGCCGCGTCGTTCGCGTACTCCGCAAGTCGGTAGTCGGCCAATCGTCGACGCGAACATGACCGGGGATCTCTACGTGCCGCCTGCTGCGCCGTTGATGGGAGCGCTCCAATTTCCTTCAACTACACGTTCGTGCAACGTAATTGCGCTGCATCGCTTGACAGTCATCGAATGCCGCGCCAGTTTGGGAGCGCTCCCACACACACGCTTCCCCACTTGAATCCCCTACCTCCTGAGCGTCACGGACCCCTGAACCCGTCCGTCGCCACCCTCGACGGACGTACGAGAGGAGCACGGAGCCGCAATGAGAAGCAGAGGCACCACCCCGCACGCACTCCGCAGAAGAGCGGCCGCCGCACTGTCCGCACTGGTCATGGGCGCCGCACTCGCGGTGGCCGTCCCCGGACAGGCGTCGGCCGCCGACCGCGTCGACAACCCCTACACGGGCGCCACCGCGTACGTGAACCCCGACTGGTCCGCCAGGGCCGCCGCCGAGCCCGGCGGCGACGTCATCGCGGACGAGCCGTCCTTCGTCTGGATGGACCGCATCGCCGCGATCGGCGGCACACCCGGCGCACGAGGCCTGCGCGCGCACCTCGACACGGCCGTGAGTCAGGGAGCCGACCTCTTCCAGGTCGTCATCTACAACCTCCCCGGCCGGGACTGCGCCGCCCTCGCCTCCAACGGTGAGCTCGGCCCCACCGAGCTGAGCCGCTACAAGGACGACTACATCGACCCCATCGCCGACATCCTCGGCGACCCCGCCTACGCGAGCCTGCGCATCGTCACGCTCATCGAACCGGACTCGCTGCCCAACCTGGTCACCAACGCCGGAGGGACCGCCGGCTCCACCCCCGAGTGCGCCACGATGAAGGCCAACGGCAACTACGAGAAGGGCATCGGATACGCCCTGCACACCCTGGGCGCGCTGCCCAACGTCTACAACTACGTCGACGCCGCCCACCACGGCTGGCTCGGCTGGGACTCCAACTTCGTCCCCGCGGCACAGCAGTTCAAGAAGGCCGCGACGACGGAGGGCGCCACCGTCTCCGACGTGCACGGCTTCATCGTGAACACGGCCAACTACTCGGCGCTCCGGGAGCCGCACTTCGCGGTGACCGACTCCGTGAACGGGACCACGGTGCGCCAGTCGCGCTGGGTGGACTGGAACTACTACGTGGACGAGCTCTCGTTCGCCAAGGCCCTGCGCACGGAACTGGTCCGGCAGGGCTTCGCCTCCGACATCGGCATGCTCATCGACACCGCCCGCAACGGCTGGGGCGGCTCCTCCCGGCCCGCCGGCCCCGGACCGCTGACCAGCGCCGACGCCTTTGTCGACGGTGGCCGGACCGACCGCCGCATCCACGCGGGCAATTGGTGCAACCAGAGCGGCGCGGGCATCGGCGAGCGCCCCACGACCGCCCCCGAGCCGGGGATCGACGCCTACGTCTGGGCCAAGCCCCCGGGTGAGTCCGACGGCAGCAGCGAGCCCAGGGACAACGACGAGGGCAAGGGCTTCGACCGGATGTGCGACCCGACGTACACCGGCAACGGCCGCAACGGCTTCAACCTCACGGGCGCGCTGCCCGACTCCCCGGTGGCCGGGCACTGGTTCTCCGGACAGTTCCAGGAACTGCTCCGCAACGCCCATCCTCCGCTGGGCGGCGGCAGCGGGGGCGAGGACGACACACAGGCGCCGACCGTGCCCACGAACCTGCGGGTGACGGCCAAGTCCAGCAGCAGCGTCACCCTCGCCTGGACGGCGTCCACGGACGACACCGGCGTCACGGGATACGACGTCCTACGCGACGGCACCCGGGTGGGGACGACGGCCACGACGACCTACACGGACACCGGCGTGAGCGCTTCGACCGCCTACCGCTACTCGGTCAGGGCCAAGGACGCCGCAGGGAACCTCTCGGCCGGGACCCCCGCCGCACAGGTCACCACCGAGCCGGGCGGCGGCACCGGAACGGGCGCGCTCAAGGCCGAATACCGCAACACCGACGGCTCTCCGACCGACAACCAGATCCGGATGTCCCTCCGCCTGGTCAACACCGGTTCGGCCGCCATCGACCTGTCCACGGTCACCGCCCGCTACTGGTTCACCTCCGAAGGCGGCGCGAGCACCTTCGCCACCGCCTGCGACTACGCGGTGCTGGGCTGCGGCAGCGTGACGCACGGCGTCCGGCCGGTGAGCACACCGGCCACCGGCGCCGGCCACTACCTGGAGGTCGGCTTCGGCGCCGGCAGCCTCGCGGCGGGCGCCACGACCGGCGAGATCCAACTGCGGCTCAACAAGAGCGACTGGTCGGCGTTCCAGGAGAGCGACGACTACAGCCGCTCCACCAACACCGCCTTCGCCGACGCCCCGAGGATCGGCGTCTTCACCGGCTCCACGCTCGCCTGGGGCACCGCCCCCTGACCCGCTCCACCACCGGCAAGGCCCCGGCACTGCCGCTGCCCCTCTCCCCGGACGACGGGAGGGGGGCAGCGGCGCGGAGGCCGGGACGGTCAGGAACCGGGTCAGCGCACGTCGACCCGGTCGCCGGAGCCGATCGTGCCCAGACGGGACGACGTGGCCTTGAACTGTGCCTTCCAGGTGCCGTCCTTCTTGGCGGTGAACCCCTTCGAGAAAACGCCCTTGCCGTTCGTGCGTACGGTCGCCGACTTGCTCCACTTGCTGGAGCCGTCGGCCTTGAACAGGATGATCACCGACTGGCCGGAGGCGTTCTTCCAAGTGCCGTCCAGGCTGCGCAGGGTGCCCTTGACGGTGATGGTGCGTCCCTTGCGGACCGGCTCGGGGGAGGCGTTGAAGCCGGAGACGGCGGTCCGCAGCTTGACGTCCACGTTGTCGGAGGTGCTGACGGCCGCGGCGCGGTCCGGGGTCCCCGCGTAACGGGCGCGCCAGGTGCCGTCCTTGACGGCGGTGACCGATGCCGAGGCGACGCCCTTGCCCGTGGTGCTGACCGTGGTGGCCCGGCTCCAGGTCTTGCCGCCCTTCGCCCGGAACTCGACCACGACGGGCGCCTTGGCCAGCGGCCGCCAGACGTCGTCCGTGGCGCCGGCGGTCTGGAGCGTGGCGACCACCTTCAGCTTGCCGCCCTTGCCGACCGGCTCGGGAGAGGCATTGAAGGAGACGATCCGGGCGGGCACCGCGGACACCGTGAGAGCGGCGGCCGAAGTGGCCGTCGCACCGGACGCGTTGACGAAGACGGCACGGTAGCGGTGGCCGTTGAGCTCGGCCGACGCCTTGACCGACAGGGTGGTCGTGGCGGCTCCGGCCACGGTGCTCCACGTCGCGCCACGGTCGGTGCTGCGCTCCCAGCGGACCGAGTCCGCGCCGGTCGCGGCGGCGGTGAACGTGCCGGTCGCGCCGGAGCGGACGGTACGCGAAGCGGGGTGCCGGGTCACGGTGGCGGCAGGGACCTCGACACCGAACTTGAGCGGCTGGGCGACGTCCTGGGCCCGGGAGGGCATCCAGGTGGAGTCGCTGCCGTCGTGCGAGTTGAAGCTCGTCACGAAGCAGGCGGTGGCGCGGCAGTCGACGACGGGCGCCCGGAGGGGGCGAAGGTCTCGGTGAGCTTCAGCGTGACGCCGAAGGTGCCGTCCGCGCCGACCTGACGGACGTACGCCGCGTTGCCGAAAACGCTGGGGTAGGTGGTGCCGGGCAGGGCGATGGACTGGGCCAGATACACGCCGCGCCCGGGCTGGTAGCCCTTGCCGCTGACGGTGACCTCGTTCTCGGCGCCCAGGCCGGTGACCTGGCTGACCGTCAGGGTGGGGACGCTGACACCGCCGCTGATCGCGAGGTGGTCCAGCGCCGTGCCGACCGCGTACATGGGCCGACCCTGGTAGGCGAAGATGGCCGCGCCATCGTCGGTGAGCGTGGCCGTGATGCCCGTCCAGTCCAGGACGGCTCCGTCGAGCGCGTCGGCGGAGGCGGTGAGCGCGGCGAGCGGCACGCCGGTCGTGGTCACCGGGGCCTTGCCGGCGGCGATGTCGGTCGTCACGTCCATGTGGAGCGTGCCCTTGCCGTCCTTGAGGACGACACGAGGGTTGGCGAGCGTGATGGCGGTTATTCCGTGACTCGGGACCGCGTAGGTGACCGAGCCGCCGAAGCGCACATCGGCGGAGCGCTTGGCAGGGTCCACCGATCCGTGCTTGACGGGATAGCCGACCCGTCCGGTCGCGTCCGCGGTCGCGCCGCCGGACACGTTCACCGAGCCGCCCGCGCCGGTGACGTAGCGGACCCAGGAGTCCTTGAAGCCCCAGGTTGACCGGCCGGACACCAGGATCGGGGAGGCCGCGGACGTGGTACCGCCGGCCTCGGCCCGCTCGGCCGCGTGGATGCCCGGAGTGGCGGCGGAGGCGGGAACGGCGAGGACGCCGGCGCCCACGGATACGACGGTCAGGGCGGCAAGAGCGGCCAGGCGGCCGCGGCGAGGCATGGACATGCGCTGCATGTCTCCTTCGGGGGAGGGGCACGGCGCACGTCTGGACGGAGCCGTTCCCGGGAGGCGAACGAAAGAAGGGGGGAGACCGGCTTCTCGGCGTGTGGGGACCCGAAGACGACACATCGCATATTAGGTGAGGCTTACCTAATTGTCACGACGGGGTGTGGCCGGGAACGGTGACGGCGGGCGGACTCCAGCGGCGGGCGCGGGACGGCCCGGGGGAGACGCCGTACTCCTCCTTGAGCTGTTCGGGGATGGCGTAGTGCATCACGCGTCCACGGGTGAGGGAGGACAGTTCGAGGACGGTGGTGAGGTGACCGAGGCGGTCCAGGGCCCAGGCGCCGAGGGGGGACCGGTCCTCGACGGTCTCCAGGACGCCGAGGAGGTGGGGTACGGCCTTGACGACGGTGTCCCAGGAGGTACGGGGCACCTGGAGCCAGTCGGCGCAGGTGGAGCCGACCAGGTGCCGGATGAGCGCGGAGACGATCGGGTCGAAGAGGGTCCCGGGTACGACCTCCTCGTAGAGGTCGATGAGCTGCCGGGTCAGCAGCGCGCCCTCCTCGGAGGGCCCCATGTGCCGGATCATGTAGAGATCGAGGAACCGGCGTGCCTCGTCCAGGGTCCGGGGGACGGCCTCCTGGCTGACGCCCAGCATCGCGCCGACCACGCGCCAGGCGTAGTAGTAGGCCGCCGCGCCCTCCTCCGACATATGGATGCCGAGGCGGTGGAGGCTGTCGAGCACGAGCAGCGAGAAGAACATCTGCCCGCCGATCAGGTCCTCCTGGCAGATCGGCGTCCCGAGCGCGTCGGTGTCCCACCGCTCCTCGCGCAGGAGGTGATGGCGGATCGACGCGTGCAGAAGCCGGACCTTCTGGGCGGCGGGGAGGAAGCGGCCCCCGGCCTCGAAGGCGTCGGGCCGCATCAGATAGACGGTGAACTGGCCGGTCTCCGCCATCCGTTTGGAGGGGTACTTCAACCCGTGGGTGGCGGAGAGGAGCTTCGCCACGTGCGGGACCACATAGCAGGTCGGCATGGAGGCGAACGACAGCGCGGTGGAGATATGCACGTTGTTGTCGATGAAGAACAGCCGGGCCCTCTCCATCTCCTCCCAGTCGACCCAGGCCGGCGGGGCGCTCGTGGCCTGGAGGTAGTCCCGGGCGACATCGGGCAACCCGTCCGGCAGGGGAGCGCCGGCGGTGGAGACGTAGCGCATCAGCGTGTTGAACGTGCCCACCTCCCCCCGTTCGAAGAGCGCGGCGACGGTGGCGTCGGCCAATTCGTCACCGCCCAGCCGCAGGGCGTTCATCGAAGCCTCGGTGTAGGTCAAGACGGACTTCCTTGTTCTCGGTGCGGTGCGGTGCGACGTGGTCCGGCGCGGCGCGGTGCGGGTGTCTTCGGCGGGCGGGCGGGGAGTCAGGACAGCCGGACGGTCGCCGAGTTCGCCAGCGCCGTCAGGGCGTCGGCCGCGTGTGACGGCACGTCCAGGTCATGGAGGGCGTCGAGGGCTTCCTCGACGCGCGCCGTGATCATGCCTTCGACAAGGCCGGGGGCCTTCAGCCCGCGCATGACCGCGCGCACCGCGTTGAGCCCGTCCTCGTCCAGGTCGCGCCGGCCCAGAAGGGCCCGTAGCCGGTCACGGTCGTCGTCACCGGCGACCCGCCAGGTCTCCGCCAGCAGGGCCGTGGGCCGGTGGCCGCACACGTCGTCGGCATTGGCCTTGCCGGTCCGTCCCGGGTCTCCGAACAGCCCGAGCAGATCGTCCCTCAGCTGGAAGGCCTCGCCCAGCGGCAGCCCGTAGGCGGAGTAGCCCGCCCGCAGCCGACCGCCGGCCCCGGCCAGCGCACCGCCGATCAACAGAGGCTGCTCGACGGTGTACTTGGCGGTCTTGTACCGGATCACCTTCAGCGAGGCGGCGGTGTCCGGCTCCGCCCCGGTGCGCAGGATCTCCAGGCACTCGCCCGCGATCAGCTCCCGGCCCAGCACCGTCCACAACGGGCGGGCCCGGCCCAGATAGGCGACGGGCAGACCGCTGGCTGTGAACAACTGCCCGGCCATCCCCATCAGCAGATCGCCCACCAGCATCGCCAGCGACCTGGCGGCGGCGACGGAACGCGGCCGACGGCGCACGGCGCCGCGCAGCGCGATGTGCGCGGTGGGGCGGCCGTGCCGCAGAGCGCTGTCGTCGATCAGATCGTCGTGCACGACAGCGGCGGCGTGGATCAGCTCCAGGGAGGCCGCGGCCCGCACCAGCGCGTCGCTGTCCGACTGCCCCGCCGCCCGCCAGCCCCAGTAACAGAACGCCGCCCGCAACCGTTTGCCGTCCGCGACGACCGCCTCCACCTGCTCGGCCACCGGGGTCAGGGCCGGGTCGATCGCCGCGAACAGCTCGGCCTCCCGGGCGACGAACGGGTGCAGCACCTCGTCGACCCGGAGCTTGAACGCGGTCGCGTCCCAGCGGTCAGGCGTCATCGGCGGCCCGCCGGGCGACGGCCTGCCGGGCGAGCAGCTCCAGATGGGCCGGCGGTGGGGCGGCGTACCGCCCCAGCACCAGGCGCCCGCGCGCCATCAGCTCGTGCTCGGCGTCCGCCGCCAGCTCCGCGGCGTCCGAGCGGCGCAGCAGCCCGCGCACCGCTCCCAGGGCCGAACCCACCGCGCTCACCGCCAGATCGGCCGCCCCCGCCACGAGCAGGACCACCCGCTCGTCCAGGTCCCCGTCGCGTCCCGCTTCTCGCGTCATGCCACTCCCCACCCCACAACTGCCGACGGCGCGGGTCGCGCGCCCGCCCCACAGCATTGCGACGCACCGGGTGTCGAAGGGGCGGAAGTCACGATCGAGTGATCTATTCGCTCGACCGTACGGTTCGCCGCTGCTGCTGCCGCAGTCGCGGGGGAGGTCACCGACCCGTCGTGACACGGGGAGGAGGCCGCGGTCTTGTGGTTTCCGCCAGTACGGCGGTGCGCCGGGGGCACGCGAGACTGTCCGCCGGAGCCGTGTGGCGTTGCCGCGCCGGAGGCGTATGACCTACCGGCCGCGCACCTCCGGACGCTGTGGGCGCTGTCGATCCGTCAGGGCCGAAGACCGGCGTTCAGCCGCGCGGCCTGGCGCGTGAGGTGGTCGCGCTCGGCGAGTGTGGGGGCCCGGTGGGCGGCCTCCGCGTACAGCCGGGCCGCCTTCGGCAGATCGCCGTCGCGCTCGTGGAGATACGCCGCCACCGCAGTGTGGCGGGGCAACGTGTCGCTCAGCGCGGCGAGTTCGGCCAGCCCGGCGCGCGGTCCGTCGGCCTCGCCGACGGCCACCGCACGGTTGAGCCGGACGACCGGGCTGTCCGTCAGGGCGGCCAGTTCGTCGTACCACTCGACGATCTGCACCCAGTCGGTCTCCCCGGCGGCCGGCGCGTCGGCGTGGAGCGCCGCGATGGCGGCCTGCGCCTGGAACTCGCCCAGCCGGTCGCGGGCGAGGGCCCCTTGCAGGATCTCGACGCCCTCGGTGATCGCTCCGGTGTCCCAGCGGCCCCGCTCCTGCTCGGCGAGCGGCACCAGGCTCCCGTCGGGCGCGGTCCGGCTGGCGCGGCGGGCATGGTGGAGCAGCATGAGGGCGAGCAGCCCCGCCACCTCCGGGTGGTCGATCGCCGCCGCGAGCTGCCGGGTGAGCCGGATCGCCTCGGCGGCGAGGTCGACGTCTCCGGAATAGCCCTCGTTGAAGACCAGATAGAGGACGCGCAGCACAGTGGCGACGTCGCCGGGCTGATCGAACGGCACGCCGGAGACGGTGCGCTTGGCCCGGCTGATGCGCTGTGCCATCGTCGCCTCGGGCACCAGGTAGGCCCGGGCGATCTGGCGGGTCGTGAGCCCGCCGACGGCGCGCAGGGTGAGTGCGACGGCGGACGACGCCGTCAGCGACGGGTGGGCGCACAGGAAATAGAGCTGGAGCGTGTCGTCCACCGTCGGCACGGGGCCGGGCGCGGGCTCCTCGTCGACGAGGTCCTCCCGCCGACGCCGGGCGGCCTCCGCCCGGGTCGCGTCGAGGAACCGCCGCCAGGCCACGGTGACCAGCCAGCCCTTCGGGTCCCGCGGTCGCTCGTCCGGCCATACACGCACCGCCTCGACCAGGGCGTCCTGCACGGCGTCCTCGGCCGCCGCGAAATCTGCTCCGCGGCGGACGAGGATTCCGAGGACGCTCGGTGTGAGGCTCCGCAGGAGGGCCTCGTTCATCGTGGCGTCACTCCGTGACGGTGGGCGGCGCGGACAGGAACGGGCGGACCTCCAGCCACTCGTGGATGGGCTTCCCGCCCGCCCCCGGAGCGGCGGACAGCTCCCCGGCCAGTTCGACGGCGCGGTCGTAGCCGTCGACGTCGATGATCATCCAGCCGGCGATGAGGTCCTTGGTCTCGGCGAACGGCCCGTCGGTGACCGGCGGGCGGCCCTCGCCGTCGTACCGGACCCACGCGCCCTCGGGGGCGAGTGCCGAGCCCTCGACGAACTCCCCGGTCTTCTCCAGCCGGTCCGCGAAGTCCTGCATGTACTGCATGTGCGCCGAGATCTCCTCGGGCGTCCACCGGTCCATCGGTACGTCGTTGACCGAGGCCGGGGCTCCGCGGTAGTGCTTGAGCAGAAGGTACTTGGCCATGGTGTCACTCCTCGGTGCTGTGCGGCTCATTGCGGCCGCTTTCACTCCAGGGACGGAGCCGGATGCGGGTTCTCGACATCGTCGCCCGAAAACCTCGCGAAATCTTTTCGGCGGGCCGGGCACGAGCCCGCGATCCCCGCTCGCGCGGGCCCCACGGACGTAACCGCACAGGCCCCGCGTGACGGCCCACGGGACCGCCACGCGGACTGCACGGACCCCACCGCGTTCACCTGCCGGAACGGCGCTGACGCCCTTGGAGCACACGGCCCGGGGCTGCCCCGGAGGGCAGCACGGTCCCTGCCGACGGCGCCAAGGACAGCGGGGCTCATTCCTCCGTGCAGCTGAAGTCCTGTGGGGAGGTCCGCAGCTTGCCCAGCAGTCGGCGCAGCGTGGCCCGGTCGCGCTCTGACAGGTCCGCGAAGAGTTCGTCCTCCACGGTGTCGAGTGCCGTGTCCGAGGTTCGGAGCTGCGAGGCACCCCGTGGAGTGATCTCGACGATGTGGCGCCGCCGGTCGGCGGTGTCGCGACGACGGTGTACGAGATCGTCGCCCTCGAGATCGTTGAGGAGGGCCACGAGGATGCTGGGGTCGACGTCGAGCCTCTCGATGAGCGCCTTCTGGGTGACCGGCCCGTCGGCCAGCTGCAGGAGCGTCATCATGTGCCGCGGGGTGAGTCCGATGGCCGCGAGCGCCTTGTGGATGAGGGTCTGCGTCGCGTTGCCGTGGTAGGCGAGCAGGAACTCGAGGCGGTAGCCCGGATCACCGGGAGACGTCGAAGGCCCCGCCGATGGCTGGGCGGCCCTGTCCTGAGCTGGCATTCCACCACGGTATCAGGGCACATATTGTGGAACATCTAAAATCGTTTATAGTCATCAACGATCTAACCGTTCGCATCATTGATGATCCCGAGGTGGCCATGTTCATCGCCTACGCCGTGGTCGGCGTCCTTCTCGCCTTCGCGCTCGGCGCCTCCGCCGTGCTGACGTTCACGCGCAACGAGGCCATCACGGCCTCGATGGCCAAGGTGGGCGTCCCCGGCGCCTGGTTCCCCTGGCTGGCCTCGCTCAAGGCGGCCGGTGCCCTCGGCCTCCTGATCGGCCTCGGCGTGCCGCTGATCGGATCCGCCGCAGCCGTCGGCGTCGTCCTCTACTTCATCGGGGCCGTCGTCACCCACCTGCGTGCCAAGGACTACGAGATCGCGCCGCCCGTGGTGCTCGCCCTGCTGGCCGCCGCCGCACTGGTCCTGCGCGTGCTGTCGGCCTGAGCGCCCCGACCGCTGCCGGCTCCGGTGCGTGGACGGGGGCACGGGTCGATCGAATCGAGCGGATGTCAGCAATGATCGAGATAATCGTATCTATGCTGCTTCGATGCGATCTGCTCCCTGGTGGGCCTTGGTCTCCTCCGGATGCGCCCCCGTCCTTCTGGTGGGCTCCTGGATGATCGCGCAGCTGCGCCAGGGGCCGGAGTACGACCCCGCGGGGCAGACCCTGAGCGTGCTGGCCTCCTACGGTGCTGCCAGCTACTGGCTGATGACGGGGATGCTGCTGGTACTGGGGACGTGCTACGTGGCGACCGCGCACGCGCTCCGCCAGGCGGCGCCCGCCGGCCGGGTGGCCCTGGCCGGCGGCGGACTGTGCGCACTGGCCCTGACGTTGGTGCCCGCCCCGAACAGCGGCGGGGCTTTGGAGCACGGCGCCGTGTCCACCATGGGCCTCGTGCTGCTGGCGGTGTGGCCTCCCCTGGCCGCCGTCCGGGACCGGAGACCGGTGCCGTGGGGGCTGAGGCTCGATGTGTCGCTCGCCGCGAGCGCGCTGATGGGCGCGAGCGCCCTGTGGTTCCTGGCCGAGCTGCAGAGTGCGGGGGCGGCCGGCGTGGCCGAGCGTGTTGTGACGTTCGTCCAGGCCCTGTGGCCCTTCCTGGTGGTCGTCTCCTGCCGTAGGAGCGCGGCCTGACGGAACCGAAGCCTCGAAGACGCGGAGGAAACGCGCCTACGCGCTGTTGGCCCCACGCCGCGGCCAGGCGTCGAGAGCCGGGCAGTCGCGGTCCGCCAGGCCGCGCCGGGGGCCACCCGGTGGAGCAGGGCCGGGCCGGGGTGCATGGCGACGAATCGCGCGCGTGGACGGACATCCACGCGGCGATCGTGGACCTGCTTGCGGGCCATCCACCGGACGGATCGGCGGTAGCGCTCTCCTGGTTGGCGCCCGTGCCGGAACTCTTCCTGGGGCGGTCATGAAGGCCGTTGTCAGAGGCGGTGGGCAGGATTGAGCCCATGAATGCCACTCCTGTCACTCCGCCCCGGCCCATCGACGTCGCCGCGGTCTTTCCCCAACTGGCCCCGCAGGCCCGCACGGCGACCCGCCTGCACCCGCGCCCCGGGGGGCCGACGTGGCACGACAGCTCGATCGGCGGGCCGCTGCTGTGGCCCGCCGAGGAGCCGTGGCCCCACTGCGAGGGACCGCATGGGGCGGATGGCGTCAACCGGGCCCGGCCCCTGGCGGATCTGCGGCTGGAACGACGGATCTTCGCCGCCTCGCACGGTCGGGACCTGACTTTGGAGGAACGGGAGACTCTCGAGCGGATCCGGCCTCCTCGGACGCGTCCGGTGAGGGCGGCGGTCCAGGCGTACGACGGCCCCATGGCGATGTTGCCCGTGGCGCAGCTGTACGCACGGGATGTCCCCGATCTGAGCCCGCCGGAGGGCAAGGACCTGCTGCAGGTTCTGTGGTGCCCCTTCGATCATCCGATCATGCCCAGGACCCTGCTCTTCTGGCGTTCGGCAGCCGCCGTCACCGATGTCCTCGACACGCCCCCCGAGCCGCCCGCAGTGCAGTTCGACGGCTATCTACCGGAACCGTGCGTGCTCGAACCGGAGCAGATCACCGAGTACCCCGACCATTTGGAGCTGAGCGAAGAACTTCGGGAGCAGCTCCAACAATGGAGTGTGCCGCAGGCAGCAGAGGAAGACATGGACCCGGACACGTATTACGACTGTGTGCTGTCCAACGCACCCGGCTGGAAGGTCGGCGGCTGGCCCGCTTGGAGCTCCACCGACCCCAGCTCGCGGCTCTGCTCCGAGTGCGGCACCGGCATGGAGGTCCTGATGACCGTCGCCACGTTCGAGGAAGGGGACGACGCCGGGAACAGCTGGTCCCCGCACCCCCATCCAGGTGCTGGACCGTACCCCGGCCACCGCGGCTTCAACGCGACCGGGGTCCAGATAGGCAGTGGCTACCGGCAGCACCTGTTCGTCTGCACGGCGGAGCCCGAGCATCCGCACATCGAGTTGATGACGTAGCCCGTCCGCCGTGTGCAGCCGGGGCGTCACGGTGCGTCACGGTGCGAGCATGCCGTGACGCCGAGCGGCCACGAGGCTCAGGGTGCCTGCCCGCGGCCCGACATCCGAGAAGGAAGCAGGCCATCCCTGACCCGACCGCGCCGCATCGCCCCAGGTCGAGCACGTGGGACGAGCGACCGCCGACGTCGAGGAACAGCATCGGACGCTGCGCGGTGCGAGTCACAGGAGGACGAGGGCGGTGACCCCACCGGGCACGGGACGGGCGTCAGGGCCACGACCGGTGCGGCGGGCGGTGGGAGCGCCGATGCGGCCGGCTCCGAGGTGACAGCCGACCGCTGCCACCCCGGAACCGTCAGGTAGAAGAAGCCGTCCCGGTGGAGCAGGCCGAAGGCGAACTCGTGGGAGTTCCCGCCGTACGGCCAGGTCGCCACCGTCCGGCGTTCATCGGTCACGTCGTCGCCGTCGGTGTCGGCCAGCGCGCGGTGAGCTCGTGCTTCTGGGACACGTACAGCTTGCCGTCGACGGCCTCGATGCCCATCGGTTCCTTGAGACCCTCGGCCACCTTGTCTGTGCCGACCCAGGTGGTCACGGCGAGTCGGCCGTCGGGCAGTCAGTCCACCGCGGTGACCTGCGGTTCGAAGCCGCGGGCCGTAGATCGGTGAGCGCGTGGTCCGGGTGCGTCCCGGTCAGCGGCAGCCCGTCGCCGGGGGAGTCGAGGGCACCCTCGCACTCCTTGCGGCCCGGCGCCGTCACCCGTACGACGTCCGTGTTGGTGCTCAGCACGGAGTTCGGCACGACGGCGGAATCACCCGCGCCGGGCGGCTTCCACTCAAGGGTGACCTGCTGGTCACCGGTGCGATCGAAGTGGTCGACCCGCAGGGCGTCATGATCGGCCGTCAGTTCGGCTGCCCCGTCCTTGGGCTGGGCGCCGTGCAGCCCGTCGTGATCGATGACGGTGGAGCCGTCGATCCGCAGCCCGCGAACCGTCGTCGCTGGTCAGGCGGAAGGCGTACGCACTGTCGTCGGCAACAGTCGGAGCTGGGGGCCGCGCACTCCGGGGCAGTGTTCTCGCGCGCCGATGAAGCGGGCCCGCGCGGCCCGCTTCATCGGAGGTGAGTCGACGCAGATGGGTCAACAGCAGGCCGGGCGGGCGCTACTGGGCCTCGCGACCCGTGGCGGAGGCGAATCCCAGCCACGTATGGCGGTTGCCCCACCAACACCAGCCGACCTTGGGGGCGTTACGCCGCTCCTTGCCGTCCCGTCCGGTGCCGTTGCTGATCCAGAGCGCAGGGGTACGCGCGTCCAGGACGCCGTTCGCCTTGCGCAGCCGGGACCCGATGGTCATGAAGCAGAGGTTGCGCTCAAGCACCGCCGGCTGCTGCAGGACCCAGTGGATGCCCTCGGTGAGCACCAAGGGGGTGCGGCCCTCCTCGGTGAGGGCGGGCAACGCCTCTTCGGGGCTCCAGTTGGCCATGTGGTCCCCGCGGTCGGGTCCGGCGACGAAATAGAGAGGCGCGTCGGGAAGTTCGACCGCGTCGGGGGCGAACCGGTCGACGTCGGGCATGTCGACGACGACGAAGCCGGGCTTGCCGTCGCGCAGGAGCAGGGGCGCGAGGGCCGAGGCGGGGGCGCGCTCCGGATGGACGGCGAGCAGAACGTCACGGCCCCGCCCGGCCGTCTGGGCGAACGCGCGGACGGCCTCGGCGGGAATCCCCGCGATCTCGTGCACCCCGAGCTCGATCAGGCGCTCCGCCTGGGCGGAGGGCGACGGGAGCGGGCGCACGGCGTCGGTGGCGGAAGTATCGGGCAAGGCGGTTCCTCGGGTTCACGGTTCACGGTAGGGGCCGGAGGTCGAACGAGAAAGTTCGCCGAAGTGTTCCCGACGCGACCACCTCCCTCCGGGCGGGCCCGCTTCCGTGTTGCCGCCCCGACGCCGGCGGGCACGCGGGCGATCCGCCGTTCACCCGACGCCCCGGACGCCCTGCGAGCCTCTCTGCCGTCCGTCCGCCGGCCCGCCGACGGGACCGCCCCCACCGCCCCCACCGCGCCCGCCGCACTCGCACCGATCCGCACCGGCGGCTCGACCCGTTCAGTCGGCCAGAACGCACACGCTCCGATCCCCGCCGTGGATGCCCGAGCATCGGATACCTCAACCGGTCGGCAGAGACGTCGCGCTGATCCTCCCGAACCGTCCCCGGCCGACGCGAGTCACTGGTGATCGCGTCTTGGCGCGCGGTCAAAAGGTGTTGCAGGTTCGCGGGCGCGGGGGAGACGCCGGCAGCCACCCTGCGCCACTGGCGCGACGAGCTGATACTTCTGCTCGCCGCCCGCGCACCTCGCTTGGACCGCGCATGCAAAAAGACGCTCTCCTGGTCCTCTCGAACCTCGAGTTCTCACGTTGCCAGACGGATCAGTCAGATTCGGCGCGGTACGGCTCCGTCCTGCCGGCGGTAGAGGTCGCGCAGCAGGGAGATCTCGGCGCCGTGATGGATCAGCTCCCTGTTGACGTGCAGGACCCTGTTCTCCATGGGAAACCGCTCGGGACCCACCGCGGGCGGCTCGTCCAGGTCAGCGTCCGAGAGCGAGCGGACCCCCGCGTTCCATCTCCCGTACATCTCATCGAGCTGTTCCAGCGCCTCGTCAGCGGTCCCCGCGTAGGCGATCGCCCGGGACTCGAGGTCCTGGCCGCCGAAGTACCACCCGACCCGATATCCCAGGCAGGAGACGATGATGTGCGCCAGCCGCCAGGCAATCGTGGTCACCGGCGCAGGTACCGGAGCAGGGGACGCGAAGTCCATCGTCCATTCCCCCGGACCTTCCGACATCGGTGCGGTCGACGTGCCACGGGGGCGGATGCTCCAGCAACCGCGCACCGGCTCCCAGAAGTAATCCTCGTCGGTAAGACCCTCCAGCCGTGGCCGCAGGTTCCTGCTCCAGTACCAGTCCAACTGGTCCGCGAGTCGCTCGCTTCTTGTCATTTCCGCACATTACCTACAGCGGAGGCCTGGCTGAGCCCACGGACGCCGTCGCCGGCCGAGGGCCGCGAGGCGTACCGCACCGGGAAATGACTCCGGGGCCTGAAGTGCCCTTCGGGCCGCGTCGCCGCGAGCGGTTCAGCCTCGACCGATGACATGACGGGTGATCAAGACCGCAGAAGTCCGCCCGAGATCGGCGTGACTATCCCGATCGAGTGCCACGCCAGAGCTTCCGACCTGCGTGTTCGAAGACGGCAGAGACTCAATGAACGCGGAGGAGCGCCCCGGCGCCCGGGGAAGCCCAACAACAAAGGCAAGGAGAGAGACCTCTCCTTGCCACTCTCAACTTATAGCTCACCGGGGGGCTTGCGGCAAGACCCCGGTGGCGGCGCAGATCCTCGGGTCGATGCCACCACAGCGGGAGGGGTGGCACGACGTGCGCCGACCGGCCGAGAGGATCCGCCGGTCCATTCGTCGGAGGGAAGACGACCAGGAATGAGTACGTGCCCGACAAGAGGCTCGACAGAGGGCGAGGCGCCGGTGATCCGACCGGCCGCCGCAGTGCAATGTAATACGACCGCTCCGGAGGTGTCGCGATGACGAACCCGTACGTGTTGGACCTCAGCGAGGTCGACCAGACGCGTGTCGCGGCCGTCGGCGGCAAGGGCGCACACCTGGGCGGACTGTCGCGGATCGAAGGCATCCGCGTGCCGGACGGCTTCTGCGTGACGACGGACGCCTTCCGGCGCACCCTCGCGGAAGCCCCGTCGATCGACGAACGGCTCGATGAGCTGTCGCGGCTGAACCCGGAGGACCGGGAGGCGATCCGCACGCTCAGCGCACGAATCCGCCGCATCATCGAGGAGATCGTCGTCCCGGGCGACATCGCGGCGGCGATCACCGGCTCGATCGCCCGGTTCGGCGAGCAAGCCGCGTACGCCGTCCGGTCCAGCGCGACGGCGGAGGACCTGCCGACGGCTTCCTTCGCCGGCCAGCAGGACACCTATCTCAACGTCCTGGGGCCGATCGCGGTCCTCCACCACATCAGCCGGTGCTGGGCCTCGATGTTCACCGAGCGGGCCGTCGTCTACCGACAGCGGAACGGCATCGACCACCGTACGGTCCACATGGCCGTGGTCGTGCAGCGGATGGTCTTCGCGGACGCGTCCGGGATCCTGTTCACGGCCGACCCCGTCACCGGCAACCGGAAGGTCGCCACCGTGGACGCCGGCTTCGGCCTGGGCGAGGCACTGGTCTCCGGCCTGGTGAACCCGGACGTCTTCACGGTCAGGGACGGCGAAGTCGTCACCAGGACCATCGCCGCCAAGGAGCGCGCCGTACACGCCCTGCCCGCCGGCGGTACGAGGGAAGTGGCGCTCGACGCACGACAGCGGGAGCGGCCGTCGCTGACAGAAGAGCAGGCTGTCCGCCTCGTTGGTTTGGGCCGCCGGATCGAAGCGCACCTCGGCCGCCCGCAGGACATCGAATGGTGCCTGGTCGACGACGGCTTCCAGATCGTGCAGAGCAGGCCGATCACCACCCTCTTCCCTCTCCCCGCCATCGGGAACGGCGACGAGGGAAATGATGACGGGAAGAACACCGACGGGAATGACGGGAGGAACCGCGTCTACGTCTCCGTCGGCCACCAGCAGATGATGACCGACCCCATGAAACCCCTCGGGTACTCGATGTGGCAGCTGACGGCCATGGTGCCGATGGTCGAGGCCGGCGGGCGGCTGTTCGTCGACGTCACCCCGCGCCTGACATCGCCCAGGAGCCGCGACAGCCTCCTGGACGCCATGGGGAAGGGGGACCCGCTGGTCAGGGACGCGCTGGAGACCATCCTGGAACGCGACGGCTTCGTCCCCTCGCTCCCGGACGCGGCTCCCGTCGGGCAGCCGTCCACCGGCGCGCCAGCCCCGATCGAGACCGATCCGGCCGCCCCGATCGAGACCGATCCGGCCGTCGTCACCGAACTGATCGAACGCAGCCGGACGTCCATCGCAGCCCTGGAACGTGACATCCGTAGGAAGCAGGGTCCGGCGCTGTTCGACTTCCTGCTGGAGGCTTTCGAGGAGCACAAGCGGGTGCTGGCCGACCCGCTGAGCATGCGGGCGCTCATGGCGGGGATGGACGCCACCTGGTGGCTCAACGACAGGCTGCGGGAGTGGCTGGGCGAGAAGAACGCCGCGGACACGCTGACGCTGTCGGCCCCCGACAACATCACGTCGGAAATGGGACTGGCACTGCTCGACGTCGCGGACGTGATCCGCCCGCTGCCGGAGGTGCTCGCTTTCCTGCGGGACGCCGAGCACCTTGAGGACGCCACCTTCCTGGACGACCTGGTGAAGACCGAGGGCGGAGGCGAGGCACGGGAGGCCATCGAGGCGTACCTCGACCGGTACGGCATGCGCTGCGTCGGCGAGATCGACATCACCAGGCCGCGATGGCGCGAGCGCCCCACCACGCTCGTTCCCGTGATCCTCGACCATGTGCGGAACTTCGGGCCGGGCGCTGCCGAGCAGCGCTTCGAACAGGGCCGGCGCAAGGCCCGGCAGAAGGAACAGGACGTGCTGTCACGGCTGCGGGCCCTGCCGGACGGGGACCGGAAGGCCGGCGAGACCCAGCGGATGATCGAGCGGGTCAGGACCTTCATCGGATACCGGGAGTACCCGAAGTACGGCATCGTCAGCCGCTACTTCGTCTACAAGCGCGCCCTGCTGGCGGAGGCCGAGCGACTCGTGCGGGACAAGGTGCTCAACCAGAAGGAGGACGCCTTCTACCTGACGTTCCAGGAACTTCACGAGGCCGTACGGTCCCACCGGGCGGACGCACGGCTCATCCAGCGGCGCAAGGAGGCGTTCCGGTCGTACCACGCGCTCACCCCGCCCCGGGTCCTCACGTCGGACGGCGAGGCCGTCACCGGCGCGTACTGGCGCGACGACGTGCCGGCCGACGCGCTGACCGGCCTGCCGGTGTCCGCCGGGACCGTCGAGGGAAGAGCCCGCGTCATCCTCGACATGGCGCAGGCCGACCTCGAAGCGGGCGACATCCTGGTCACGACCTTCACGGACCCCAGCTGGTCGCCGCTGTTCGTCGGGATCGCGGGCCTGGTGACGGAGGTCGGCGGTCTGATGACCCACGGCGCGGTGATCGCCCGGGAGTACGGCCTCCCGGCCGTCGTGGGTGTGGAGCGGGCCACCCGGCTGATCCGGGACGGGCAGCGGATCCGCGTCCACGCAACGGACGGGTACGTGGAGCTCCTGCCCTGACCGCCCGCACCGAGGCCCCGGTCTCCGCCGCGGCCCACCCGTGACGCGCCGCGCGCACCTCGGCCCGGCCGTGTCAGACGGCCGACCAGCCATCGTCCACGGCCAGGACGGCGCCGTTGACGAAAGAAGCCGCATCGGACGCGAGCCAGACGATGGCGGCGGCCTGTTCGTCCGCCGAGCCGATGCGGCCGATGTTGGCGTCGATGAGGCTCCTGAGGACGGCGGGACCGTGCGCGTCGGGGCGGCTGTCGACACCGATGCCGGTCGCCGTGGGTCCGGGCGCGATCATATTGGCTCGGATGCCCTGCCCGCGGTACATCACCGCCAGGTTCTTCACCAGCCCGGTGATCCCGTGCTTGGCGACTGTGTAGGCGGCCCCGGCGGCGGCTCCGCGCAGGCCGGCCTCCGAGCCGGTGAAGACCAGGCAGCCGGCGCAGGCGGTCAGCATGTGGGGGAGTACGGCGCGGGTGAGGAGGAAGGGAGCCGTGAGGTCGATGCGCAACACCCGGTCCCACTCGGCGTCGTCGGTCTCGTGCGCCGCCGACATACGGTCCATGATTCCCGCGTTGTTGACCAGGACATCGACGCCGCCGAACTCCGCCACCGCGCGGGCCACCACGGAGTCCACCACCCGCTGCTCGGCCAGGTCCCCGACGGCCGCCAGGGCGATGCCCCCGGCGGCCGTGACCCTCCGTACGGTCTCCTCGACGCCCGCCGCGTCGAGGTCGGCCGCGAGGACCCGGTCGCCCTGCGCGGCGAAGGCCAGAGCGGCGGCCCGGCCGATGCCGGACGCGGCCCCGGTGACGACCACGCTCCGCAGGGCGCGAGAGGCGATGTCCGGTACGGGAACGGGTGTGTTCACGGCTCGGTCCTTCCGGCATTGCCAGGGCTGCGGGCTGAGAGTTCGAGGTCGAGGGGCGGGCCGACCGAGCCGCGTCAGGCGGGTCGGACGGTCCTGCTGCGGAGGACTTCCGTCATGGACTCGTCGCGCCAGCGTTCCAGAAGCTCGTGGAAGGCGACGGCCCCGTGCGGATAGGCGAGGGGACCGTTGGGCCGGCCCCGCCCTTCACGGTTGTAGTAGCCGGGAGTGCACTCGGCGTGGAACCACTCGTGGTCGGGCGCGCCCTCGGCCAGTACGCCGATCCAGGCGTCCTCGGTCTCGGGGGAGGGTTCGATGAGGTCGCCGCCGGCTTCCGCGGCTGCGACGAGGGCGGCGGCGTGGATGGCCTGCTCGTCCAGGATGTGGGTGAAGTTGACGCTGCTGGCGTTCTGGAGGGGCCCCATCTGCAGCAGGTTGGGGAAGCCGTGGCTCATGAAGCCGTGGAGCGTGCGCGGGCCCTGCAGCGCCCACCTGTGCAGCAGTTGGACGCCGCCCCGGCCGTGGACGGGGAGCTTGCCGGAGTGGATGCCGGAGGTCCCGACGTTGAACCCGGTGGCGAAGATCAGGCAGTCGAGTTCGTACGTGGTGCCGGCGACCGTGACGCCCTGCTCGGTGACGCGTTCGATGCCGTGGGTGTCCGCGGTGTCGACGAGAGTGACGTTGTCGCGGTTGAACGTCGGGTAGTACAGGTCGGAGAAGGTGGGGCGTTTGCAGGCGTAGCGGTACCAGGGTTTGAGCTTCTCCGCCGTCCGCGGGTCCGTGACCGTCTGTTCGACGCGGGCGCGGAGCTCGTTCATCCTGGCGGCGTCGGCGGCCTCGTAGGCGGCTTCAAAGGCCTGCCGGTCGCCCTGCCGCCGGAAGCTCGGAAGGAGTTTCTCCAACAGGCCCGCCGACGCGGTCCACCGGTCCGCCACCAGGTCCTGGTCGGCGCTCTCGCCGGAGACGATGCGGAGGTAGTTCTCCCGTCGCTCCCGCGCCCAGCCCTCACGGTCGGCGCCCACGTCCCTGGCGGTAGTGCGGCGGTTGCCGCGTACGTCCACGGTGGAGGGGGTGCGCTGGAAGACGTGGAGGTGGGCGGCGTCCTCGGCCAGCATCGGGATGACCTGGACGCCGGTGGCACCGGTGCCGACGATACCCACCCGCTTGTCGGCGAGTTCGGCCATGCCGCCCTGGGGGGTGCCGCCGGTGTAGGCGTAGTCCCACCGTGAGGTGTGGAACGTGTGGCCGGCGAAGTCCTCGATGCCGGGGATCCCGGGAAGCTTCGGGTCGGTGAGGGTGCCGGTGGCGTTGACGACGTACGTGGCCCGGAAGGTGTCGCCGCGATCCGTGGCCACGACCCATGTCTCGGACGCCTCGTCCCAGCTCAGTGAGGTGACCGCGGTGGAGAACAACGCATCTGCGTACAGGTCGAACTTCCGAGCGATCCGCATCGCGTGGCGGCGGATCTCGTCACCGGGGGCGTACTTCCACTCCGAGACATAGCCGGTCTCGTCGAGCATCGGCAGGTAGACGTGGGACTCGATGTCGCAGTGGACTCCCGGATACCGGTTCCAGTACCAAGTGCCGCCAAAATCACCGCCCTTCTCAAGAATCCGGACGCGCTCGACGCCTTGCTGCCGCAGGTGCGCCCCGGTGAGGACGCCGCCGAATCCGCCGCCGATCACGGCGACCTGGATGGTGTCGTGGAGAGGGTCGCGCACGACCGGGCCCTCCGTGTACGGGTCTGCCGCGTAGTAGCCGAACTCGGCGTCGGCGTCGCGGTACTGGGCGGCGCCGTCGGGACGCACACGTCGTTCGCGTTCGAGGCGGTAGCGCCGCCTCAGTGCGGCGAGCTCGTAGGGAGCCGGTGCTTGAGGAGTCGTCATGTGGGGGTCCTCGATCCGGATGGTGGGGCGGCCCCGGTCGGGCGGCCGTCCGCTACGGTAGCAACTACCGGACAACACTGTCCGGTTGAAGTCGACGCGGGACGGCGACATTCGGCCAGGCATCCCCCTCCCCGCAGGCCGCTTACTCCCTTCCCCCCCCGTAACCCGCCCCACTGGACAGGAAGTGTGATCCCCCCATGCAGCGACTTTCAGCCCGGTCCCTTTCCGCGCTCGCCACCGCGGGCGCGCTGATCCTCACCGGATGCGGTACGGAGAACGGCGACCCCGAGGGCGAGACGGCCTCGGTCTCCGCGGACAGGACCATCCGGGCGCAGAAGGTCATGCGGCTGACCCAGGTGCACAGCGAGACCGGGATGACCTTGCTGGAGGGTCCTGTGTTCGGAGACGACGGCGGCCTGATCGTTGTCGACGTCACGGCGCCCGAGGGCAGGCCCAAAGTCATACGCGTGGACGTCGCGAAGAAGACGTCCCGGACGCTCCACACCGACGGCAAAGGGGCCTATACCTCGGCACAGTTCAGCCCGTACGACGGACGGCTCTACCTCAGCGACTTCGCGCACGGCGAGGTCGTGAGCCTGGCCCCCGACGGCGGCGACCCGCGGACCTTCTTCTCAGGCGAGGTCGACGGAGCGCGGATGAACCCCGACGACATCGCCTTCGACCAGGAGGGAAACCTGTACGTCAGCGACTCACGCGGGCTGTCCGAGGGCAAAGCACACGGGCGTGTGGTGCGGATCGACCGGGAGAACGGCCGGGCCATCGTTCTGGCCGAGGACCTGGCCGCCCCGAACGGGGTCTCCTTCGACGCGGACTACCGAGGGCTGTGGTTCAGCGAGCTCACCGAGAACCGGATCTCCTATCTGCACCTCGACGAGAGGGGTGGGGTGACGTCCCGGCACACCGCCATCCGCGTGGACGGCGGACTCGCCCAGACCGACTCGATCGCCGTGGACGCGGACGGCAACCTCTACCAGGGGCTGCACGGCCGGGCGGCCATGGCCGTGTACGACCGGCACGGTGAGCGGCTGGCGACGGTGGAACTTCCCGCGCGGGCCGAAGGCCTGGAGTCGGCGACCAACGTGGCCATCACTCCCGACGGGACCAGGGCGTACATGACCGTCAGCGGTCCCGCCGGAGGCTACCTGTACGCCTTCGACGCGCTGGCGGAAGGCACTCGGCAGTCCAACGGCGGCTGACCCGGACCTCGGCTCAGCCGCCGAAGGCCCGCACCGGCCCCACCTCGACGCCGAGCAACCGCCAGGCGGCCAGCGCCCGTTGCTCGCGCTCCTCGCGGGTGGGGCCGATGACGGCGGCGGAGACCATGGCGACCGAGAGCACGAGGTCGTCCCCCGCACTCAGCCGATGACCGCGGGGGAGGTGCTTGCGCAGAGCCCACTCCACCCGCTCCGACAGGGCAAGGGCGTGCGCGCGGATGCCCGAGCGCCCGCCCGCCCGGTCGGCGTGCAGAAGACCGATGAAAGCCGCCGATTCGGCAAGATGCCACGTCAGCACACCGAGCACGGCGTCGAAGGTGGCGTCCTCGTCCGCGGCGGCCTGTTCGACCTGCCGCACGTTTTCCTCCAGGACAGCCGCCACCGCGGCACTCCGGTCGGGAAAGTGCCGGTAGAGAACGCCCTGCCCCACCCCGGCCCTGCGCGCGATCGCGGAGAGCGGCGCCTCCAGACCATGCTCGGCGAAGACCTCCCGCGCGGCGATGACCAGAGCGGCCCGGTTACGGGCGGCGGCCTTCGGCCCGTCGTTCGCCGGCCGCCGCCCGTCCTGCTGGATCTGCTCCGTCACTCCGGCAGGGTACCGGCCGGGCAGGCGCCCCTTCACCTCCTACCTCACCTCCTCGGCCGAGCCGGCAGGCGGCAACGCCGCATCGGGGCATGGGCATCGCCTACGACAGTGCCTGCAAGCTGACGGACCACGGCTTAGTGCCGCCCCGACACCTACGCCGCGTCCGCAGGAACACCCCCCACAGCCCAGCCCGGCCCAGCCCGGCTTGGTAAGCGGTGGTCACGAGACCCATCCGAGGCGCGTCGCCCGGCGGCACTCCGTGAGCGCATGGACTCGACTGTCTCCTCGTACGGCCACCGTGCCTCCGCGTGCTGGCTGAGCAGGGTGCGCTGCACGGCCGGGATGTATCGGGACAGTCCCGGTCCAGCAGATGCGCGAGCGCTTCGAGCGGCTGATAGACACGGCCGGCGGACGGACCACGACCCGGCGACGCCGGCTTGCCGCCGCCGGTGCCGGGCCTCGGCCGGATGTGCTCGGTCCAGAACTTGCAGACCAAACTTTTGGCCATCAGCAGAAGGAGCGAACGCATGTGACTGGTGCATACCCCCTCCACGACCGGCGGGAGAGCAACCCAGACGGCTGTTCATGTCACCAGGCGCACGGGCGGCTTGGCTTGATTCGTGTGGGTACCATCGTCGCTACACCCACGTCGAAAGCCGAGGACTACATGTCTGGAAACCTTCCCGCTCCGAGCCTCACGGCAGACTATGCCCAGCGGGTCGCCGACGACCTGTCGGCGACCCGGAGCGAGCAGGAGCGTGTGCGCACCGAACTCGCACGACTGCAGGATGAGCTCGTCCGCCTGGAGGACAGCGAACAGGTCCTGACGAAGATGCAGGATGTGCTCGGCGGCACGCCCAAGCAGACGACCAAGCAGAAGAAGAGCCCCAAGGGAACCGTGGTCCCCGCGGCCCGGCGTTCCAACAGCAAGACAGCAACAGGGAAGCCGACTGCCCCCAAGCACAAGAGTTCCAAGAAGGCGGCCACGCCCAAGAAGGCAGGAGAGCCGACGTGGCTGGAGCTGACCACTGCCTACCTGGGAGATCAGAACGAACCCAGGTCAGCAGCAGAAATCGCAGCGGCGCTCACCGAGGCGCATCCGGAACGTTCGGTTCAGGTGCCGGTGGTGCGTAACACACTGGAACAGGGTGTGGCGCAGGGGCTGCTGGAGCGTTCCAAGCAGGGGCGTTCGGTCTTCTACAGCCCCGCCTCCGCTACCTCGGCCCCGTCCGAGTCCTAGGCACTGTTTCTCGGATCTCCTGACGTGGGTGGGGTGTTGAGGCCAAGCTGGCTGCAGGGGCCGTGGCGATCCGACGAATGCGGAGTGGGATCGGCTGGAGTCGTTCTTGCCTCGTGGTGGTGCGCGTAGTGGTCGGTGGAGTGACCACCGTCGGGTGATCGACGGGGTGCTCTACCGGGTGCGGACCGGCGTGCAGTGGCGGGATCTGCCCGAGCGGTTCGGGCCGTGGGAGACGGTCTACAAACGACATCGTCGCTGGTCAGCTGATGGGACCTGGCAGATGCTGCTGTCCCGCATTCAGGCAGCCGAGGATGCGGCGGGCGGGATCGACTGGGATGTGTCGGTGGACTCGACAGCAGTACGAGCCCACCAGCACGTCGCCGGCGCAAGGAAGGCTCCTCCGGCCACTGTTCCTCAAAAGGGGACCGGTCGAGGGGCGAACCAGGTCGATCCGACCCTGCGGAAACTGGCCGCCCGCTTGGAGTAGGTGGTCAGATCGGCGAATGCCTGGGCCGTTCCCGCGGCGGATTCACCACCAAGATCCACCTTGCCGCCGAGGGGCGATGCCAGCCCCTCACGTTCGTCCTGACACCCGGACACTACGGTGACGGACCCCGGCTCGAGCGGGTCCTGGAGCAGGTATCGGTGCCCCGAACTGGAGTCGGCCGACCTCGAACCCGGCCTGACCGTGTCCTGGCGGACAAGGCGTACACGTCGCGTAGAAAGCGCCGCTACCTGCGACGACGCGGAATCCCGCACACGATCCCCGAACGCCTCGACCAGCAAGGACACCCCAAGAACCGAGGCTCCCGAGGCGGTCGCCCCACCGGCTTCGACAGCGAGCGCTACAAGAAACGCAACACCGCCGAACGCACCATCAACCGCCTCAAGGGCTTCCGGGCCGTCGCCACCCGCTACGAGAAACGCGCCTACATCTACCTCGGAACCGTCACCCTTGCAGCCCTCGTCATCTGGCTCAGAACATGATCCGAGAAACAGTGCCTGGTGCTGCCGGTTCTGTTCCACCTGCTGTGGGTCCGGCGTGCTGAGTGCCGATCTTGAGGGCGAGCTGCTGTCATCCGACAGCCTCGTCGTGACGACGAGGGGAGAACGATGAACGGGCTGCAGCGGCCGGTCGGAATCCAGGTCGGCGCATGGGTGCGCTTCGCCGGGCAGGTCCGTGCCGTTGTGGGCGTCACGGCCAGGACGGTGACGCTGACGGACACGGAGGCCGGCCAGCGCGTCATGGCGGTGGAGGACCTCACAGGCGAGGCGGACTGCGCCATCATCGACATCCCGGTCCGGATGCCGCTTCCGGCCTCGTCACGGCTGGAGACGTTCCCGGCCAAGGCGGTCGAGAAGGCGTTGTGGTGGGAGGGGGCACATCCTCGAGGTGCTGCACGGGCGGCAGCCGGAGGCCGGTCCGGACACCACGCCGCGGCCGGAGTACGGTCCGGACCGCTCGCTGACGGCCCGCCAGCGGGCCAAGGCCGCTGAGCTGACGGCGGCCGGCGACAAGGTGTCGGCCAGCGCGGTCGCCAACCTGCGGCGCCGTTACCAGGCCTAGGGCGTGCTCGGCCTGGTCGACCACCGCCAGGCCGCGAAGCGGCCCGCATTCGGCTCGGTGGACGAGCGGGTGGTGACGGCGATGCGCACGGCCATCAGTCGACGCCTCCACCAGGACGGGATCGTTCATCCTCTGGCGGACCGGGGAAATCCTGCGCGAGACCTCCGGGACCCAGGATCTCGAGGTGCCCTCGGAACGCACCCTCTACCGGCTGCTGGCGAAGCCGACCGGCGGCACCCACACCTTCAGCGCGGCGAGCACCCGCCACTCCAAGGCCCACGGGGCGAAGGCCCCGTTCGGCGAGCTCCCGGCGTTCGCCCCGGGCGAGGTCATGCAGATCGACTCGACCCCGCTGGACGTGATGGTCCTGCTGGACGACGGCGTCCCGGGCCGGGTCGAGCTCACGGCCATGATCGACGTGGCCACACAGCCACTCACCGCGGCGGTGCTGCGGCCCACCACGAAGGCGGTCGACGCGAGCGTGCTGTTGGCCCGCACCGTCACTCCCGAGCTGATGCGGCCCGGCTGGGCGGACGTGCTGAGGATGTCCCGCTCGGTGCTGCCGCACTGCCGACTGCTGAGCCTGGACGAGCGCCTGGAGCACGCCGCGGCCCGCCCGGTGATCCGGGCGGCGACCCGGCGGTCGCGCCTGGTCGCCTTGGGTTTCGGTCCGTTGCCACGCCAGGAACACCCGCACACAACAGGCCGAACTGGCCCTCTACGAGAATTGCGACGCAGCCAATGACGAACCAGGATGACTCGGGCGGGTGCCTGGCCAGCACCCGTTGAAGGCGGGTCAGGGCGACGTCATCCGAGCAGGACATGCCCTCCAGCGCGAGGACCAGTGGCCAGATGAGCCGCGACGCGCGTGATCGTCCGGGCGTTGTCCTCGTACAGATGCGCCTGCATGCCCACCGCCTGAGCAGCCTCTACGTTGGCCGCGACGTCATCGATGAAGAGACAGTTTTCCGGACGCGCTTCCAGGCTGGCGCATGCGGCCTCGAAGGCACGTGGGTCCGGCCTCTCGATGCCGATCTCGTGGGAGTAGACGATCTGCTCGACCAGTTCGTCGAAGCGGTACAGCTCTGTCTCCCGCTCCCGGGCGCCGACAAAGCTGTTGCTCAGGATGCCCAGCCTGCAGCTTCCCCGCAGCCCTCGCACATAGGCGATGAACTCCTCATTGGGCGTCCCCAGATACTCCGTCCAGAGATCAGCCATGAAGGCTTCGACGTGGGGCGCATCCAGCCCCAAGCGTTCCGCCACCTGTTCCTGCACCACTTGTTCACTAACGCTTCCGACGCTCCCTGCCTGCCAGACGTCGTGCATCCGCCCGTGCACAGTGCCCGACGGCAGCTCCAGTCGCTCTTCCCACTGTTGCACCCACCCTGTTTCCGGCGTGATCTCCAGAACGCCGCCGATATCGAGAATGACGCAGTTCGCCATCACGCGAACTTCCTCTTCGTTCTGTCTGACTGATGAGCGCACACCGCCCGCTTACGTGATCTATGCAGACACTGTTGGCGTTCCCCCAGGGACAAGGTCAAGCGATCTTGGAACCTTGTGACAGCCCTGTCACGGTCGTCGACGCGCCTCAGTCGCCGTCAGCGGGGTGCACCTGCCGTCCAGGCTCGTGACGATCCTGGGAGCCCTCGGCCTCGTCGCAAAAGGTGATCGGAGATAGGCGGTCAAACTCATCTGGCAAACGGTCAAGATCTTCTGTCGCAGGTCACTATCCGGCGAAAGTCAAGTCAAGGGGGCTGAAGTCATCGTCGTCTGGCAACCGGGACCTGGCGGCCTGTCACCAGCAGGATGGGTTGCTTCCACCAGCTCCAACGAGCCTAAAATATGGACTTTCTAGCCAAAATTTCTTCAATATATATACTTTCAGACATTGAATCGCATTTTTGAATGTGAAGTATTTTTTTGGACGTAGGTTGATGAAGCGCTAGTTAAGGAACATCCTCGACTGCGCACACCGAAAGGCGTACATCATGCGTGTTACGCGCAGCACCTTCGTCCCCCGGACCCTCCTGATCTCCGCGGTCGCCGTTCTCGGCCTCGCCGCGACCCCCGCTCTCGCTTCCGCGCCCGCCCATACCGAAGCGGGCAGCGCCCGAACCCAGGCCAGTCTCAGCATCCTCGGCCTGCCGGGCCTCAACGGCACCAACGGTGTCGGAACCAACGGCGGCGTCGGTGGCCTCGGCGGCCCCGGTGGCGCTGCCGGGGCCAACGGCAACGGAGGCAACGGAGGCGCAGGCGGCAACGGCGACGGCAGCGCGAGCATCGGTGGCGCCGGGGGCGCGGGCGGCGCGGGCGGCGCCAACGGCAACGGCGGAGGCGGAGGCGCGGGCGGCGCCGCCGCTCTCGGCGGCAAGGGCGGCAAGGGCGGCGTCGGCGGGGCCGGTAACGCCGGTGCTGGCATCCTCGGCGGCAAGGGCGGCAAGGGCGGCGCCTCCACGGTCGGCGGCGGCTTCGCCGGTGGGGCCGGTGGGGCCGGCGGGGCAGCGAGTTCGGTGTGTCCGGGCAAGCCCGGGGGGAACGGCACTGCGGCCACGACCACGGCGAACGGCACCGCTGGTGTCACCGGCGCCGCAGGGAACACCACTCTCCCCTGCTGAGCACGGCACCGGGCGAGGCCTCAAGCCCGTGCCCCGGCCCTCTCACGAGCCGAAAGACGGAGGGTCATGAGCCCCCGGAACACGCGTCCGACGGAACGTGGCGCCAGATGATCACCGCTCAACGACAGATGGTGAGCGCAGGCGAATAAGCGCTCGGCCGGATTTCCCGGCCGAGCGCTTCCTTGTCCGCGGGCTCTGTCCGTGTCCTCCCCGTCCGGCCTACGTACGCGGACTCTGTCCTCACCACCCGGCTCCGTGACGCCCACAGCGGCCTGCAGACCCTCGATATGCCGACCATGCGCGCCTGGTCCGCCAAGCAGTCCGCGACGTCCGCTCCGCGCCGATCCCGCCGCCCGCCGGTCCGCCGGCGGAGATCCCGCGCTCGCCGAACTGCGACGCGTCGTCAACGACCTCGCCACCACCCACCAGCTCGGGGAGCTGATGCTCAAAGTCGCCCCGGCCCACCTCTCCGACACCGCGGCCGCCAACATCCTGGCCCCGCTGTGCGACCAGATCGGCTAGGCCCTCGCCAAACGGCCTCGCCGCCCGCCGCTACGCCCTGTCCGGCGACCGCCGTGCCTCGTCCGGCCGTCCTCTGACGTCGCAGTCGGATCGGCTGACATCGAAGCTGGACGGCCTGGGCCCGCGTTCTATCTCCTGCGCGCCCTGCTCCGCAGAAACGCCACTCCAACGATGACGATCAAACCAACGGCGATGGCCCAGAAGGGCGGGGAGCCTTGCCCCGCTCCTTTGGCCAAGTGCTGTAAGTACGACATGCCGCTTCCCGTCCCATCCTTGCGGTAACTGACCGTGGCCGGGCAATCCGGTGCCCTGTCAACGCGTACCCCAGGAATTCGTCCAGCTTCGATGGCAAACGGTCCAGGTTCACTGGAGAGGACACCGGTGTCCTCTGACATCGAAGCTGGACCGTTTGTCGCTGAAGTCGAATCGAGGAAACGGCTGCCTGTGATTGGTCGCGATCGACGTCGGCCGGAAGAGCGATCATGGTCTTCGGCCTTGTGGTCTGCCCGGATGAGCCGTTGGAAGGCGGCGCCGGGCTGGGTGGTCGTGCTCGGCGGTCAGGCGGAAATGCAGGCTCTGTCCAGGACGGCGGCCATCTCTTCCTCGGGGAGCGCCGGGTTGGCGCCCGCGCTGGAGGCCAGTTCGGGGACGTGAAGTGCCTGGCGGAGCCGATGGAGCGGGAGGCGTGGGTCGCCGACCGCCGCCTGGCGCGTCCAGACCTCGGGGTCGTGGCTCAACTGTTCGATCAGCGCGGGTGTGGCGGCCGGGTCCCGGACGGCCAGGCGGCGGTATTTTCCATCGGGGTGGTGTGCGTAGCGGACGGCGAGGCCCTTGTGGGGGAAGCGGGGATGGGTCTCCGCCATCCAGGCGGAGAACGTGCCACCGAGTCGCGCGTACACCCTCATCAGGACTTCCTCCGGGGTATCGGGGTGGTGAATGCCCAGGCGGTTCTCCACCACCGGGTCCTCTGTGCGTGCGAGCAGCCGCAGAAGATCGGGCGACAGATGGGGGCTCCGAGCGGCGGCACGCTGGAGCAGCGGGTGGGCGGAGGTCGCGGCCCTGCGCAGCACCTCGGGGTCGGCGAGCCCGTCTCGTACCCACCGCACGGCGTCCCCCCTGTCCAGGTCCCCGACCGTGAAGTCGATCGCCATGCGCCGTGCCTCGTCCAGTTCCGGCCTGAGGGAGACCGCGAGCCGTACGGCCTCGTCGGGGTCGACAGCGAGCCGCTCCACGAGGTCGGCGGGGAACGACGGGTTCTCCGCGAGGGCGGTCAGATGTGCCCGTTCGGAGAAGCACTGCTCGGCGTCGGCACGGTGCAGAAGCCCTCGGCGCACCACCTCGGCGGCGTAGGCCGGATCGCGGAGGAGCTCCGCGGTGACGCGTGCGTCCCGTCGGCACTCCCACAGCGCGGCGGCCCGCCGCACCTCGGAGTCGGGGTCGGCCAGCAGAGCCGAGCGCTCGCCCGGCGTCAGGATCTCCCACGCACGCGCTGCGTTCCGGCGCGCCGCCGGATCATGGTGCATGGCCAGTGAGGCGAGGAACGACGACGTCGCTCAACCCCCGTACCTACCCCCGCTGGAGTTCTGAATGAGCGGGGCCGCGTCTTAGAAGCCATCTCATTTGGGCGACTCGGTATTCTGTGAGTCATGGTGGGGATCGTTGAGCGGTTGGTGCCGGACGAGTTGTGGGAGTTGTTCCAGCGGGTGGTGCCGGAGGCGCCGTCGCGGCCGCAGGGCGGTGGCCGGCGCCGGCACGGCGACCGGGAAGTGCTGGCGGCGATCGTCTTCGTGGCGACATCGGGTTGTACCTGGCAGCAGCTGCCTTCGGCGTCGTTCGGCCCGTCCGGCGCGACCGCCCACCGGCGGTTCTCGGAGTGGTCGAAGGCCAGGGTGTGGGCCAAGCTCCACCGCCTGGTCCTCGACGAACTGGGTGCCCGCGGCGAGCTGGACTGGTCGCGGTGCGCGATCGACTCGGTGAACATGCGAGCCCTGAAAAGGGGGACCTGACAGGTCCGAATCCTGTCGACCGGGGCAAGTACGGCTCGAAAATCCACCTGATCACGGAAAGGTCGGGTCTGCCCATATCCGTCGGCATCTCCGGCGCCAACCTGCACGACAGCCAGGCCCTGATCCCCCTCGTGAAGGGCATCCCGCCAATCCGCTCGCGCCGCGGCCGGCGACGGCGCAAGCCCGCCAAACTCCACGCCGACAAGGGCTACGACTACGCCCACCTGCGGCAATGGTTACGCGAACGCGGCATCACCCACCGCATCGCCCGCAAGGGAGTCGAGTCCTCGCAACGGCTGGGCCGCCATCGCTGGACCGTGGAGCGCACCATGGCCTGGCTCGCCGGCTGCCGCCGCCTCCACCGACGCTACGAACGCAAAGCCGACCACTTCCTAGCCTTCACCAGCATCGCCTGCACCCTCATCTGCTACCGCAGACTCACCAAATGAGATGGCGTCTTAGGACCCGACGCCAGTCCTCGACCGGCCACTCTTTTGGATACCTGTTTGCTATTCCAAACAGTCATTCCCCATGTAACTGCGGATTGTCAGTGCGCCGCGTCATGCTGCACCTGACCAGCGTCTGTTCGTTCTGCTGGTGCCCACCAGCAGAACGAACAGGCAGCAAACGCGCGAAGGGGACCACGCAGTGGAAGTGAAGGCGACCGAGGAGCAGGCAGCAGCACGAGATGCCTTCACCGCCGGCCGCGACCTGGCATTAGTGGCACAGGCGCCGGTACGGGGAAAACATCAACGCTGGTGATGATGGGTGCCGCGTCCCGCCGCCGCGCCATGTACATCGCGTTCAAAAGCCCATCGCGCTGGAAGCCAAGGCCCGGTTCGGTACCAACGTGCACTGCAGCACCTCGCACGGACTGGCCTACCGCGCAGTGGGAACCGGCTACCAGGCCCGCCTGGAAGCCACACGGCACATGCCGCTGTGGCGCACCGCGCAGCTCCTCAACCTGGACCGGGACCTGGCCGTCGGTCCCCGCCGTCTTAAGGCTACGACCCTGGCTCACCTCGTGATGGAAATGGTCAAGCACTTCTGCTACTCCACCGACGAACAGGTCATGGCGCGCCACCTGGGCACGGTCAACGGGCTCGACGACGCAGCTCAGCAGTACGTCGTGCAAGGACTGCTGCCCCGGGCCCGGTGGGCATGGGACGACATCTGCTCCGAGAACGGCACCCTTCCCTTCAAGCACGACCACTACCTGAAGATGTGGGCGCTCACCCGCCCCCGCCTGCGCGCCGACTACATCCTCCTGGACGAGGCGCAGGACACCAACCCGGTCCTTGAAGAGATCTTCCTCGCGCAACAGGCCCAGCGTGTCTGCGTCGGAGACCCCTCCCAGCAGATCTACGAATGGCGTCACGCCAAGGACATCATGAGCGGCTTCCCCGGCACGAGGATGGAGCTCACCCAGTCCTTCCGCTTCGGCCCTCCCATCGCGGAGGTCGCCAACCACTGGTTACGCGCGGCCACATCGAGCATGCAACTCACCGGCCTCGCCGCAGAACCGTCCGAGCTGACCGACGTGGACGTCCCCGACGCGGTTCTGTGCCGGGGCAACGCCGACGCCCCCGCCGAAGTCCTGCGCTTCCTGGACCGGAAGGCGCCTGTCGCCCTGGTCGGCGGAGGTAAGCCCCTGCTGAGCATCGCGAAGGCGGCCATCGACCTGCAGGCCGGCCGCCGCACCTCGCACCACGACCTCGCCCTCTTCTCCTCCTGGGGCGAGGTCCAGGAGTACGCGGAACAGGACTCCGCCGCCGCAGACCTCAAAGCGATCGTCGACATCGTCGACACCTACGGACCCCACCAGATCATCCGCACGGTCCAGCAGATGAGCGACGAACAACAAGCCCGCGTCGTCGTCTCCACCGTGCACAAGGCCAAGGGCCGCGAATGGAACCGCGTCCGCATCGGCCCCGGCTTCAGCCCGCCCGAGGACACCGGCGCCGTACACCCCGCCCTCGCGCGACTTGTCTACGTCGCGGTCACCCGGGCACGCACCCAACTCGACACCGTCGGCATCAAACGGCTCCAGACGCGCTTCACCACCGCGACCGCCCACATCACCCCCGAGGGGATCTCGTTGGCCCGGCTTCCCCTGACCGGCCAGCTCAAGTATTCACGCTCCCCGATGTCCACGTTCATGGCCCGGCACCTGCCATCCCCCGAACGCGTCATCGCCTCCTACATCCAGCACATCCAAGCCCTCCCGCACCCCGTACAGCCCCTGAACGAACGCCGCCCCGACTTCGCCGCCCTCGGCCACACCATCGACTACCGGCTACGCCTGAGCCTCGGCTCCGACCCGGCCCCGCCGCGCAGTCCGGCATCGACCTCATCGGCAGCAACCCCCCCCGGTCGAAGGAGCACCCAGCACCGCGGTGCGCACCAACCTCTACACGATCGGCAGCAACATCCTGGGCCGCCTCCGCGCCCACCTGACAGACCCCGATCGCCTCCTCGGCGACGAGGATCTCACCAGGCTCTGTTTCATCACCAGCTACTTCGAAGCCATCTACCGAAACGGCACCTTCCCCCGCAAACGTAACTTCCTCACCCTGGTCGACGCCCACACCACCATCAAAGGTCTGACTGATGCCGTACCGGCCTACGTCATCGAAGACATCGACGAGCAGATGAACCTCGCCGGGAAGCCATTCGCACCCCTGCGAGACCTCCCCGCCCACCAACGGGTCTGCGGGCCGACGTTCACCGGCAGCACCGACGTCAAGGCTGACGCAGACTTCATCACCGGCGGCTTCCTCATCGACTGCAAAGCCGTCACCCGACCCCGCCGCCTCGGCAGAGAAGAAGTACAGCAACTCGCCGGCTACCTCCTCCTCGACTACGACGACCACTACGGCATCGACGACATCGGCTTCTACCTCGCCCGGCAAGGCTCCCTGGTCCGCTGGAACGTCCCGGACTTCCACAACGCGCTCGGCGCCCGCACCACACTCCCGAACCTGAGAACCGCGCTACGCAAACACCTACGCGGCCCCGCCCTCTCCGGCAGGAAGGGCTGACTGGGCTTCGCTGCGACTCTGCAGAGCTACTACCAGAGAGGGAACTATGCGCTGCCCTCAGCCGCAAGATCACGATCTACGACTGGAGCTAAGTGGCCCGGAGTAACCGCCCGGTACCTCCGTGGAGTTTTGAGTGAAGGCCGCTTTCGCGTACGGCGGCTAGCGACCCGAGTGATCAAGTACGACGCACCGCAAGTACGACGACCGTTCGACGGCGCACGTCGGAGATCAAGTCCGGGGCTGTCCGGTGGGGAAGACTGAGTCCATGACAGATATCGTTTTCACGCGCTGGAGCGGCTGGATCCCGAAGGTGATCCGCGAGGGCGGCGAGCTGAAGCTGATGCTCGGTGCCGGGGCCGATGCCAACCATGACCCTCGTACGTTCACGTTCCCGATCGGTGAAGCCCATCTTGCGGTGATCCGGGAGGACCTGGGCAGACACCTGCTGTTGTGGAGTACGGTCCTTCCCCTGTGCGACGCCGCAGGAACCGGGGGCCCGCTCGACGAGGACGCCGCGGTCGCGCTCCTGGACCCGGTCCTGCTCGGCGCGCCGGTGGATGTGGAGGCGCTCTTCCAGCGTATCCAGTGGGACAGGGGCCGGCTCATCGCCCATGGAGCCGACATCGATCTGCTCGAACGCGGTCAGGTCTGCGCGGCGGTGCGCGCGGTGACGGAGACGTCCGACGGGAAACGAGCGCAGAAGCACCACGCGGACCGCCGTCGCGCCGAGCGCGGAATAGTGCTGGGTCCGCTCGACGCCGCGATACTCACCTACACGGGCCAGTACCTCTACGGTGCGACGGTTCCCAAGCGGATACCCGATGCCGTCGATCCCGCACTGCTGGGGAAGGTCATGCGTGTGATCGCCACCGCGGAGCAGGCGTGCGCCGGGATGCGGATAAGCCGTGACCCGCGAGGGGGAAAGCGCGCCACGGACAAACGCGACTGGAAGAGGATGGCGGCGGCAGTCGAGGCGGCCGTGCGCCGTGCACACCCCGAGCTCGTCGATGACGCGGTGGCTACCGTGAGCTTTCTGATGTGCTCGGAGGCCGCGGACCGCGCCAGGAACACCCCCATGCAGGACGACGAGGAGACCGCCGGCACCCACGCCGGCTTCGGTGGGAGTGCCAGGAAGACAGCCCTGTCGTTCACCGACGACAAGGGTGCCGAGAAGAAGTGGCTCCACGACCATCCCCGCACTGCCACCGCGGAGTTCTGGGAGTTCGTCGGCGACTGTTCCGCCGGGAACAACCAGGTGTTCACCATCGAGGACGAGGAGATGGGCGAGGGGATCCAGCTCCAGTTCCGCACCGACTCCATCGCCCGGATAACGACCGCGCGCGAGACCGAAGACGTATCGGAGCCGGAGTACCTGGTCGAGTACGGCCGGGCCGACGGGATCAGCGAGTACCGGAAGCTGGTGGCCGCCTTCGTCCGGGGCGGCTGCGCCGCACTCGAAGAGCACGGCCCCTGGATATCGGACCTGGCCGAGTTCGAGCGCGGACGCCGGCGCGACGCCGAATAAACTCGACCAGGCCCCGCCCACAGGCTCCCGCGTTTCCACTACCGCAGTCGGAGACACAGCACCGCCGAAGCAGCCCGCCCCCGCCCAACAAGGACGCGGCAGGTAGGAGGCGGGCGCCGCGGCCCCGCCCCTGTGGTGAACAAGGTCGGGCGGGAGCCAGGAGGCGTCGGTCACAGGTCGTCAGGCCGTGAGCCCCGCACCGGTCTCTTTCTGACGGGGCTCAGAGCGGGTCGGGCCGTCGCCGGGACGAGGATGCCGAGCATCAGGATGATGCCGCTGCGCAGGCCGAGCAGCGGCCCTTCGCCATGGAGGGATTGCGGCGAGTGTGGCCCGGTGGTGTCCTTCAGGAGCCGACGATCCGTCAGCGCACAGAAGCGCAGTCGACCTGGCCCTCATCCGTCTGCGCGTCACGCAGGTCCGCGCCGCTCAGGTTCGTGTTGCGCAGTTACGTCATGCGCAGATCTGTTTGTCCCAGCTCCGCTCTGCCCAGCAATCCGCGCTGCCCAGCTCCGCGTCGCTCAACGGGCCGGGGGAAACTTGGCCCGGGCGGTCCTGCGCTACCTCGCGGCGGTGATGTCCACCGGGTGCTGCTCGTGGGTGCTCGGTGTGCCGGTGCGTTCGGTCTCGTCCTGGACGAGCAGGGAGAGCAGGGAGGCTACGGGCAGGCCGGCTTCGGCGGGATGACGCAGCACTTTGTCCGGGCCGATGCGGTAGGTGTTGGTGCGTCCTTCACGGGTGTGTGAGAGGTATCCGTCCTGTTCCAGGTCGGAGATGATGCGCGACACGGCGCGCTCGGTGAGTCGGCAGTGGGCGGCGATCTCGCGGATGCGGATGTTGGGGTTGTCGGCGATGGCTGCCAGCACGCGGGCGTGGCTGGTGATGAACGTCCATCCGGTGTGGGACTCAGGTACAGCGGCCATGGAGACCATTTTAGGGGACGTGGGTTGCCGGAAGCATGTTGCATGACATATTTTTCCGGTAACCGATGACGTGTTCCCGTGTTCCCCTACGGGAGAAGCCGGAAGGAGCCCGAGGTGTTCTGGAACGAGGCCGCCGCATCGACGCGCACGAGCAGCGCCAGCGGGACGCTGGCTCCGGAGCTGAACACCGTGGACGCTTCGTACGGTTGCGCACCTCGGCAGTACGAGTACCGCGGGGTCCGGGTGATCGACGCGTCCGGCGAGTACGACCTGGGCTCGATCGCGCCGCTCCGGGAGGCGCTGCAGGCCGCGGCGAGGAAGTACCCGAAGGTCGTCCTCGATGCCTCCGCCGTCACCTTCGCCGACTCGGCGTTCCTGAACCTGCTGATCCTCACCCACCAGACGGCATCGCTGCGCATCGTCGCACCCTCACAACAGGTACGGCGCCTTTTCGGGATCTCCGGCGTCGACAGCGTCCTGGAGATCCGCCAGACGATCGAGGAAGCGACCGCCTGGTAACCCAGCGCGCTCCGGCGGCATCACACAGGGCCTACCGGTAGACGATTCACCGCACTGTGCGCACCACGAAGCCCAGCAACCGATCTCCGCACCGCACGCGAAGCGCACCTGCCGGAATCATGCGCACCGCCGACCGACGGCCGCGGGCAGCGGCCCTGTGGGCGTTCACCTGCACCGCTCCGGCCGGCCGGGTGTTCGGGGCTGTGGAGACGATTGCGGTGGTGAGCCCCGGGCTGGTGCCCTGCCGGAGGGCCGTCCGGCGGAACCCTGTGGGGCGCCCTGGGGCTCTTCCCCCGCTTACCCGCCACCCTGAGGTCTAGACCCTTCTCCGTCGGTGGTGGTCTCCCGGTTCCCGGGCAGGGGTTCCGGAGGGCGTGCCGTGACGGCCTCCGCCCCCGCGTCTTCACCACCGCAGCCCGCTCCCGCTCCACCACCACTCGGACACCGCGCCGCCGAAGCAGCCCGCCCCCGCCGGATTTGCCGCGCCTGTCACCACCCCCGCGCCACGACGCGGTCCCGGACGAGCGGGCCCGCCTCTTCGTCAACAGCCCCGCCGACATGCTCAACCTCGTGGGGCTTGGTTGAGCATGTCGGCGTTCCCATGGCGACCGGGTCCGGGGCACCGCGCCTGAACGCGGCTTGGAGCAGGTCGGACGTCATCTTCCCGTGGGCGGGTAGGAGAGGTGGCGGAAGACGACGAACGACTCTGGCTCCCTTGATGAACGAATGAGAGGCACCGGCGTGGCTGATTCGGAGATGAGAGCGGTGGGCTGGGCGCAGTCTTTCCCCATGTCCCAAGGGGCGCGGGCCGGGCGCCGCTGGACGCGGGAGCATATCGACTCGCTGGAATGGGCGCAGAACGCACCCGACTTGGTGGACTCGGTGCTTCTGACCGTGACCGAGCTCATTACGAACGCGCACAAGCACGCTCGTAGCGATGCCCAGCTCGTCCTGACCTGGGACAGTACCTGCCTCCACGTCAGCGTTCACGACGCCAGCCCGAACCCGCCGGCCCCGGCCGACCGGGGCCTTCACGCGACCGGCGGCCGGGGTCTCACGATCGTCGCGGCACTGTCCGACAGCTGGGAACACCATCCACAACGAGACGGCAAGACCGTGACCGCCTGCTTCGTCCCGCCTGGATACCCCGCACCGGATCACCTTCTCAACCCCGACGGCACCACCTGACCAGCAGCGCACTGCCCCCACGCAACGCCAAAGACACGGACGGTAGACCCGCTCGCACGCTATTACGACGTACCAACCCTGACATCCCGTCAGAAGTGCTCCCGGGCTTCCGACGGTACGCTCCCCTCACGCCCGTGCAGGTGTGGAGCGCACAGGGGCAGGCCCCAGTCTCCCGGAGTACGGCCGGAGCTGAAACCGGCCTGGTGCCGCCCCCCGGTGCCGGCTGCTGACCCTCACTGCCGCGCCGGGTCGTGTTCTCGCTCTGGTGGCTGAGGGAACGGGTTCTGCGCAGCGCTGCCTCAGCACCTGGCGAGACGACGGTCGGCGCCTCGTGAGAATGCCCAGCACAGCAACACGAGAATCAGCAGCCGGGCTCCTGCAACTCGACTTGCCGGATCACGTGCCCATCGGTGTCCAGCTCGAAGTAGAAGCAGACGGCCTCCTCGTCCCAGAAGCAGCGAAGCCGGCGCGTCACTGGTTCTCCATGTCGATGGGATCGTTGTGCCAGTGCCGGCCGGCGGTGCCGTCGTCGTGGATGTTCAGCATGAACTCGGCGACGGGATTCCCGTCAGGAAACGTCAGGGTGAGCGCACTGCGGATCCGGAAGTAGCACTCGTCGATCTGTTCCCATGCCTCTTCGTCGACGGCCCGCTCCTGCTCCGCGAACAGCGGACGGAACTCTTCGAAGCCGGGAAGTGTCTCGACGCCGGCGTGCATCCAGGGCCAATCGGCACCGGTCACCGCCAGCCGGGCAACCTCATGGTCGCCGCGGTAGAGCCGCCAGACACTGCCGGTGGCCCGATTCGGGTTGCTCATCTCGCAATGGTGGCGATCACCACTGACATTGCGATACCCATCGTGTCCCTCAACGGCCGCCGGACCTCGACCCCATCCTCCACCCAGGTCACAGCGAAGCCCGCCACCTCCAGCGGGGCGTCATCGGAAAGCGCACGCGTCCGGTGAGACCGGACAGACACCAGCACCAACGGACCAGATCATCTGAGACGACGAGCGAATCGGACCAGATCATCTGAGACAGGGACCAGATCGTTTGAGACGGGACACCGGGAACCCCTGGCGCAGCGCGCGGCTGACCTGTGACAGCGAAGTTGGACGGATTGCCACCGAAGTTGAACCAACGCTGTTTAGCGACGCGAAAGTTGGACCGATTAGGGTTGGTACATACGGTGCGGGTGCCTCGCTGGGGTATTTCGTGGGGTTTTGGTATGGGATCGTGTGGCCGCTGGCTTCTACCGTCGCGGGTGACGAGCCCGCCGAGGTGCGCGGGCGTTGAAACAAGAGTGGGCGGAAGCGGTGCCGTCGTTGATGGCCGCGTTGCAGGCCGGAGCGGACAAGGCCCAGATGCGGGCCGGGCAGGACTGCGGGCCCACTGGATTTCCGGGCGGTCAGGCCGTCATGCTAACTAGGATTGACCCATGACTAGTCGCCGTCAGCTGATACTTCGCCTGGCACTGCCCCTACCCCTGCTGTTGGCGTCCACGCTCTCCGTGGCGGCCTGCAGCTCGACGCCCTCCAAGGCCACGGTGGCGGCGCGCGAGTTTGCCAAGTCCGCTTGCGCCTCCCTGCAGCAGCTGACCGACCAACTCGCCCGTCCCCGGCCGTCGAATCTGACCGACCCCTACTACCAGACCGCCGAGCAGTACCTGAACACGGCGACCAACCGCGCCGCTGACGCGGCCCAACAAGACCACGGCTACCAGAAGTTCGCCGATACCCTGCACCGGGCGGCCGAGACCTGGCAGGTCACCTTCACGCTGGACGAGGCCGAGCCGCTGATTCAGCAGGCGCGGAAGGAGAAGTGCTGACGCTCTCGACGTGAACCTGGTCGGGTACAGATTTTCTGGGTGCGCCTGTTCGTCCTGGCTGACAGTTCGCTGTCCGTTGGGAGTGCTTCGAACCGCTGGCGGAGGTCGGCGGCCACGCACCGTGTGTGGCCGGTGAGCTGGAGGCCGATCTGCGCACAGTCCGCCGCCCGCACACCGACCGGGTTCGGACCCCAAGCCAGAACGGCGGCGGCGAGCGCGAGGTGGGGTTCACGGTCCAGCGGCAGCCCGCATGTCACCGCACCCGAAGGGTCGTACACCACAGTGCCCCTCATGCCCTCAACTCCGCCGGTTCCAGGCCTGCCTGGAGTTCGGTGGGATCGGTCGCGACGACGAACAGCCCCTGCTCCAGCAGCCAGGAGCGTTCCCCATCCCAGTCCGCCGCACGGTAGGCGACGTGCGCGAAGGAGGGGACCACTACCCCATGGACCAAGCGACCGGTTGCCGCCGCCCCCCGCCCCGAACTCCGGGTCATCACCTGCGGGGGCGGCTACTCCAAGTCCACCGGCTACCAGGGCAACGTGGTGGTCTTCGCCCACCTGACGGGCAGCCGGGCGATGTGACGGCTCCCCGGCGGCCCATAGCCCCGGCCTACTTGCGCCGGGTGCGGCGGCTTCGCTCCATGATGCTGTTGATGATTTGGGTGTGGCGGCCCTTGAGGGCGGCGACCGGGACGACGACCTTCCGGTAGTTCTCGGCGTTGGAGCTTCGCTCCGGGATGCTCATCTCGTCGTGCCAGCGCAGGTTCTGCGGACCGGCCTCGATGTGCTTCTTGCCGGGAACCGTCTGGAGAAGGACGCGGGAACCCGGCTTGTTCGGGACGGGCAGTTCGATCCAGAAGTGCTCCGGGACGGCCATGGTGCCGTCGGTCGTGTACTGACAGATGATCCACCCGGCCGGGTTGTCGTCGGCGATCTCCAGGCCATGGGCCTGGACGAACGTCCGGACCCCTTCTTCGACGAAGCCATCGACCGTCGCCTGGTCGTGCTTCTTGTCGATATCGGTGAGATCGAACACCATGCCCGCGGCAGCGATTCTGTCGCGCAGTCCGTCGAGGTCGCTCCTGACCGCGGGCTCCAGTTGATCGATCTCCTCTACGTCCCCGCTCTCACGCATGCCGATCAGGTAGTCCCAGTACTGGCCCCGGTCGAGGCCCCCGGACTGCTCGGCGGCCCGCACCGCCCATTCCCAGCAGGCGATGCCCTCATCCGACTTGGGAATCTCCAGGCCCCTCCCGCCGCCGTCCTCTTCCTTGTACGGCCCCCACCCGGAAGGCTCGGCGATGTAGTTGACCGCATCGGAGATGTCGCCCTCGGCACTCTCGTCACGGTTGCGCTTCATCCGCTGCACGGCGGCTGCACCGTCGCCGCCGGACGCCTCGCCGTGCTCGTGGGCGCCGTGTCCGGCGTGGCCGTTATGAGCCGGGGCCGGACCGCGCAGCGCGCGCCGGGCATTGGCCTCGGCCGCCCGTTCGAAGCGGTCACCGGGGTCGGAGATGGACAGGCCGGCACCGTTGTCGGTGCCCGCGACGGGGCCCTTGCGCTGCTGGATGACGTGGGTGAGCTCATGGGCGAGGGTGTGTCGGTCGCCACCTCCGTCGCCAAGGACGACGTGGTTGCCGGAGGTGTAGGCGCGGGCACCGATCTCGGCGGCCGAGCGGCGTGCCTGGCTGCCGGTGTGCAGCCGTACGCCGGAGAAGTCGGCGCCGAGCCGGCCCTCCATGTCGGAGCGGGTCGTGGCGTCCAGCGGCCGGCCGTTGCCGCTGAGCACGCTGCGCACCTTCGACCGCTGCACCGGGGCCTCGTCCTCCTCCTGCGCCCCGGGATGCCCGGCCCTGCGCAGCAGATACACCACGGCGTCATTGCCGACGGCCCGCTGCAGGCCGAGCAGCCCGGCCGGGGGCCCGCCTCGCTCGGCACGCCGCGGGGCTGAGGCCGGCGAGGCAGCGGATTCCCGCTCGGTGTCCCGGCTGCTGTGTGACCGCACGCTGACTCCTCCTTTTCCAGGGGATCAGAACCCTGTCTACCAGGACCCCGACACCGGGTACGAGGGTCGCGGGGGCAGACTTCCCTGCCCGGGGAGGCAACTGAACAGGGCTTGCTCGCCTTCGTGCTCACACCCGGCCAGGCCGGCGACGCACCCGCGTTCACCCAGGTCATGTCCCGCGGCGGCCGTCCATCGGCCTTCGACCCGACGCGGAGAGGGCCACCGCCCAGGCCCTGCGCCTGCTCGGCCCCTCCATGCACCGCAACCGCGCCTACTACAGCGTCCAGCTCGCCCAGCTCCAGCTGGCCCAGGGCGACACCACCAGCGCCAAGGCGACCGCCACGGCGGTCGAGACCACGGCGGTCAACAGCCCCCGCATCGCCCAGCGCCTCGCCACCCGCCACCGCCTAGGAACGCGGACCAGGAGGTGCGGCTGCTCTCCAGCGCGACGACGACCGAGTACGGCCAGCCGGGTATCATCTGGTGCTTCGCGTTGCCGCGACCATAAGTGTGGCAGAACGAGGGGTCCGGCACGGTCCCCGCATCCGGCCGAAGCCACGGAGAAACGTTCACCGCCAACACCAGCCAGCCGTCAGCGGCCCTCGGCAGCGGCACTCCGGCCAGGGCCCGCCGCAGCCGGGCGACGTTCACCCGTCCGCGGTTGAGACCGGCATAAAGGGCGCCGCGGCCCCGTCGGTGCTCGGGCGCCAGCGCCAGATCGACGAGCGACCGCACCGGCCCGTCCGTGCACAGCACCGCGTCCGTCAGCTCGAACAACGCGTCCGCGCGGGCGGTCAGGCAGTCGTAGAAGTCGGTCCGGAACCGGGATAACACGATCAGGGACTCGACGCGAACAGCGTCGTGCAGCAGACTCACCCTCGCGGCCTTGGCATGATCAACAGCGTCTCGACAACGCACGTGATCACACCAAGGCCGCACCCCTGTCACACCGGCGTCAGCGGTCGTCCGACACTCAACTGGCTCTTCTGAGAAGGGCGTTCAACCAGCAGCTCACGGGTTCATGGAGAAGCGTCGGCAGACATGGATGCGGGTGAACTCGGCTTGGAGCGCGTCCTGCTGGTCCAGGGTGGCGTGCGAGAAGGAACTCATGGGGCGCATGCCGGGGCGGCGGGAGCCGATGGCCCGGTCGGGCTCGTCACGGTCATCGCGATAGTCGGCGTGCACGTGCAGGTAGTGGTCGCTTTCGGCGAAGCCGACGGCCCGGTACCAGGCGAGGGCGCCGGGGTCGTCGCGGGTCCAGGCGTCGAGGGTGGACAGGCCCAGGGCGCGGACGCGGGCACGGGTGTGGTTCAGCAGACGGCTGCCGAGTCCATGGCGCTGGTGATCCGGGTGGACTGCGACGGTGTCGATGGTGGCCAGATCGCCCTCGATGGTGGTGTCCATGATGCCGACAACGGTGCCGTCCGGGGTGACGGCGACCAGGTCGAGCCCGGGGCGCGGCGCGGCGGCGACCGGCTTGGCGGGTAGGACGTTGTCGAAGTAGGGGGTGGTCAGGAAGGAGAGCACACGGCAGCGGAGCCAGGAGCGCTCATCGGCAGCGGTGAACTCGCGGATCTTGTGGGTCATTGTGGTGGTCCTCACGGGGGTTCACGGCCGTGACAGCGGTGCGGAGTCGGCGCGTGGCGCCCTGCGAGGTGTTCACCCCGGGATTGTCGGGCCGGTGCCCGGTGATGGCAAACCGATTTTGGACGTAGTGCGGGTGCTGTCCTGTGACGCCGGCGAGGTAGACCAGCGACCGATCGACCACAACCGGTACCGAACCCGAGGAACCGGTTGAACAACAAGCTAAGGGAGGGACGACCGTACGTGGAACAGAGTGGTGAAGTGCAACGGCCAGCCAACGAAGATGCGGGCGCAGGCGTTCAGGGGGCGGAAAGAGAAGTCGCCCCGGGCTCGGCGACGCGGCAGGAGAGTGAAACTGAATTTGTCTCAGAGCTGGCTGCAGTGGGGGAATCCCAGGCTCAGGAGCCTGGCCGCGTCACCTCTCAGGGGAGCGCAGGAGGCCAGAGCAGAAGCATCGAGCACAGGATGCTGAAGCTGTCAGCGTTGGGAACATTTTTTGCCGGAATTGCCGCCGCAATAGGTCTGCTGTTCTCGGCGTGGACTATCCATTCCCAAACGCAGCAACAGCTTGCAGATTCAGAAACAAAAGATCGTTCCCAGGCGGTGAGACTCAATGCCTGGATGTCTACTCCGATTCCGGGCACATCAACAGATCCAATAATAGTAGTTGTAGAGAATACGTCCAGTGAACCTATCTACAACGTCAACGTCACTGCCACGCAATATCTAATCGGCAAAGATCCCGGACCAAGGGTCCGGAAGTTCCTTTGGGGAACGATTTCTCCATGCTCGCGACTTGCGCTCGATATGGCGAAGTTTGAAAAGGATAGCGCTAGCGGTGGCAAACCGATTTGGCAGCTTGACGGTCTTACCGTGCGTTTTTCCGACGCGAACGGTGTGGCGTGGTTCCGTGACGCCGGTATTTCAGTGTACGGACGTGCGCAACCTAAACTGGTGCGCGTTGATGCGCCCAAGAGGAATCTAACCTGGACTTATTGGCCAGGTGAATTCGTGATAACACCCGCCTCCAACTGCGGATGACCAATGTCGGGGCGCCCTCGACGACGGGCCCGGGGCGGGCGTTCGGTATCCGGCGCCACACGTCGGCCGCCCGCCCCGGCCTCGCCACCCTTCCACCTCACCGCGCCCGCCGGGCGAATGGGCGCGGTGAGGTGGAAGTGGATGAAAACTGGTGGGTGAGGGCGGTAGCGTCGCAGGTCATGAAGGGTGCTCCCGGCGCGTGCGGGGGTGGTCCCCAGCCGTTGCACTCGGCGCACACGAGCAGCAGGTGGTGCTTCCCGCGCTTGCGGGGCTGGTCCCGCGAATGCGGCGTTCATGATCGTGCTGACCGTGTGGTCCCCGCGCGGGCGGGGGTGGTGGTCGGGTGAGGTGTGGCTGGCGGGTTCCTACGGGGCGAGCTCGGTCCCGGCGGCGGCGATCGCCCCTTCCTGGGCTTCCTGGAGCGCGGCGGGTCTGTTGACCGCCCGCATGTCGTACGCCGTCTGTACGGCGCACTGCGCCAGCTCGGGCAGCAGGAGACGTACTCGTAGGAGTGAAGCTGTCGCCGCGGATCGCGTCGCATGGTTCTCCGCATGCGCGCCGCATCAAGGACGCGGTGACCCCCGCACCCGATCAGGCCGGATGTCTGCGCCCCGTGCGGTAGGGGGCCTGTACCAAGAGGACGCCGCCCGGCGGACCGGGGCGCGGGCGGGGCGGTGGTGGCACGGTCCAGGCGCTCCGCCCGCGAGTGGGGCACACTGCCGCTCGTTGGAGGAGGGCATGAGTGGCGGGTTACTTGTCCACTTCTAGTGTGGACCCGGATGACCTTATGGCGGTTGGATTATGCACACGGGATCGCCACTTCAATTATTTGGAGTCAATCGTGCGAGTTCTCTCAAGATTTTCCGTTCCGACACTTGCCGCACTGACGCTCTTCGGGATGTCTTCGGCAGCGCAGGCGGCCGACACGCCCGCACCGCTGACGCGGGAAGTGGTCAAGGTGGCCAAGCTGACCCCGGAGCAATTGCAGCAGGCGAACGCAGCGGGCGCGCAGCGAAGCGAAGCAGCCGAGGGCCGGGCCGTGTGCTTCCAGGCGCATGTCCGGAACCAGGGGTGGTCGGCCACGCTCTGCACAGACGGCAGTCCGGGCTACACCGGCACCGTGGGCCAGAACAAGCCGATCGACAGGATCAAGTTCTACGTCGGGACGACCGGCGCCATGAACTTCAACGTGCAGGCGCACTGGGCGGAAACTGGCACCGGCCCCGAGCGCCACATAGCGCCCGGCAACAGCTTCGAATTCTCACACGCCGGCGGTCAGCCGATCCAGGCGCTGCGCTTCAGGAGCACCAACGAGTCCATAAAAGCCGCCGCGCACGTGCAGGACGTGGGCTGGAAGGGCACAGACCTATGGTCGTACGACCAGTGGATCGGGAGCATCGGTGAGAACCGCTGGATGGAAGCGTTCTGGATAGCCATCTGAAAAAGAGGCGCGCGCGGGTGCCCGACCCGAATGACTCGGGCACCCGCGCGCCGCGGCAGCAGGGGGCACCCGCGCGGCAAACACGCTCATACCGATTGCTTCACTGCCGTGCGGACGGCAGCATGAGCCAGCGCGGCCCGGCAGTCGGGGGTATAAGCCCCGCACAGGACCCATTGCTCCGGGCGACGCACTGGGGAGCGTGGCGCAAGGCATGGCAGCCTTCAGAAGCTCATCCGGCGAGTGCGGCCCCGGCGGCGACCAGATCGTCAGAGGCCTGGAGCGCCTGCCCCCGCGCCTCTTGGAGCGCGGCGGCGGGGCTTGTCGGCGGCCCGGATGCCGTACGCGGCCTCTGCGGCGTGCTGCGCCGCTTCGGCCAGCTCGGGTGGGGGGATGATCTAGGAGCTCCTGGACGCGGAGATGTCCGTGCTCGGGGCGATGCTCCTGGACGAGTCCGCGATCGCGGACGTCACCGAATGTCACCCCGGCCCCTGACGGCCTCTTCTCGCTGGCTGGGCGTGTGTGCGCGGGCCGCCCACCGGCCCGGCACTCGAACGCTTGGCGGAGCCAGCTCTCACCGTTTCTGGTGGGGCCGCTGGGCTCCGTCGCAGAGAGTTCAGCGAAACCGTTGCCCCAGGCGGTCAGCAATGAGCCCTTTCCAACCTGACGCTGTGCGCCGTTGGTTGGCGGGTTAGGCGAAGTGGTGAAGCTCCTGGTAGACGGGTTCACGACCAAGATCACCCGTGCCGACCAAGAGCTTCACGTGCTTGTCTACCCATCGGCGATCGATCTGTCCAGTGGCCATCTGCGCCACCTCGCCGGGCACCTGGCTGCGCGCCGTCGTGAGATCGGCACCCGGTGGCGGCACATCACGCCGGGCCGCCAGGCCCTCCTGGTTCTGGCGCATCTGCGCTGCCGTGACACCTACGCCCAGCGCGCCACCGGGTTCGGCATCGGGGTCGCGACGGTCTACCGCTATGTCCGCGAGGCGTTAGAAGTCCTGGCCACGCTCGCTCCCAGCCTGGCCCAGGCCATGCGGACCGCGAACCGCCTGGCTTTTGTGCTCCTCGACGGCACCCTGCTGCCGATCAACCGAATCGCCGCCGACACCCCGTACTACTCCGGCAAACACAAACGTCACGGCATGAACGTCCAGGTTCTCACCGACCCGTTCGGCCGCCTGCTGTGGGCTTCGCCCGCGCTGCCCGGCTCCACCCACGACCTGACTGCGGCCCGCACTCACGGGATCGTCGAAGCTCTCGCCGCTGCCGAACTCAAGTGCTGAGCGGACAAGGCATACCAAGGCGCCGGCTCCCCGGTCCGGGTGCCCTTCGACGGCCGTCGCCTCAAGCAGCGGCAGCGCCGGCACAACAGCACGCACGCCAAGATCCGCCGCCTCGGCGAGCAGGCCATGGCCCCCCTGGAGGGCTGGCGACTGCTACGGAAGCTCCGCTGCAGCACAAACCGGATCACCGACGTGGTGAAGGCCGTTCTCGTCCTTCACCACGCGACAGCGTGAGGTTGGAAAACCCTCATTGGTTGATCCCTTGGGCAGCCGGTCCTTTGCGACAACGAGGCTGCTGATGCCCGTGCGGGTGCAGCCTGCCCGGATCGGCAGGCCACAGCCGACCGTGTGGCCCCTGCCCGTAGTGCGCCCGGCGCCGGGCGGTCAGCTGCCGACGATGGCTGATGTGATCACGGTAGTGGTGACAATCGCTGTCAGCGCCTGCTGAGCGGCTTGAATGACCTGCCGAACAGCGGGCGCCGCCCACTGCCCCTGCGCGATCACTGCCATTCTGGCTTCGACGAGGGGCTTGTCAGCGGCAGGGAAGGCCAGCTTGGCCAGTCCTGCGCCATGCAGGAGAGCGATCAGGCCCACCGTCTGCTCCTGCGGTTCTTCGCCGTGCAGCACAGCAGGTTCAAGTCGCTCCAGGACGGCCACCTCGCCTGAGCTGTCGGCCTCGGGGTAGCGGTGCACCGGGAAGAGCCCCAAGACCTTCTTGGTCTCCTCGCGGACCAGGCCCTTGTCCACCAGGCCCTTGCTCGCTGCGGCGACCGCGTCCTTCTTCAGGTACTCAATCCAGTCAGCGATCTTGCCAGGCTTCTTGCAGTCCGCTATGGCGCTGAGTGCGTCGTCCAGGATCGGGAGGCCGACCGGCATGGAGTCAGTCACCGAAACGATGTCGCCGTCCACGGCGATTCGGCCTGCGATTGCGAGCTCCACCAGGGACGCCCCGCGATAGCCGCAGCTACGTTCGCGGGCTCACGTGCGATGCCGGATTTGTCGTCCAGCGACAGGAGTAGAAGTTGTTCTCCCAGAGTTGTTTCCATGGAGACGTGTGGATCGCGAACTCCCGGCGCAGCGCCGAAAGTGCCGCCAGATACCCGGACATTCCATGCACGCTGGGTCCCGGCGGAGTCGAAGCCGAGCACAGATAGACCCAGGGCAGGGGGGTTCGATAGGGGTCGAAGCGTGCAGTGGGGCGCAGGAGGCTCTGCCGGATAGTGAGCCTTTCAACCCGCCCGCGATGCCGCGCTGTTGGGGGTCAACGGGCTGTACGTAACGATGAAGCTCCTGGTAGACGGGTCTCGACCAAGATCACCAGTGTTCGCCCAAGGAGCTTCTCGTGCTCGTCTACCCATCCTCGATCGATCTGTCCAGCAGCACCCGGCGGTACCTGACCGAGCAGCTCGCAGTACGGCAACGGGAGATCGGTACGCGGTGGCGGCGACTGCCTGCCAGCCGTCAAGCCCTGCTCGCCCTGGCCCACCTGCGGTGCGGAGACACCTACGCCCAGCTTGCCGCCGACTTCGGAATCGGCATCGCGACTGTCTACCGGTACATTCGCGAGGCCATCGAAGTCCTGGCTGCTCTCGCGCCGACCCTGGCCGAGGCGATGGAGACCGCCCGGACGAAGGCATTCGTGATTATGGACGGCACCCTGCTGCCGATCGACGACCGGATTGCCGCCGACGGCCCGTACTACTCGGGCAAACACAAACGGCACAGCATGAACGTGCAGGTCCTCACCGACCCGTTCGGTCGCCTGCTCTGGGCATCCCCGGCCCTGCCCGGCTCCACCCACGACCTGACGGCCGCACGGACGCACGAGATCGTCGACGCGCTCGCCGCTGTGGGACTGAAATGCTGTGCGGACAAGGCGTACCAAGGCGCCGGCCGACAGATCCGCGTCCCTTCCGTGGCCGCCGGCTCAAGCGATGGAAGCGACGACACAACAGCAACCACGCCAAAATCCGGTGCGTCGGCGAGCAGGCCATGGCCGTCCTGAAAGGCTGGCGCCTACTGCGGAAGCTCCGCTGCAGCACCAACCGGATCACCGACATTGTGAAGGCCGTCCTCGTCCTTCACCACGCCTCAACTTGAGGTTGGAAAAGGCTCACTACCTCATGATCTGGGCACTGACCAACCCCAGAATCTCCGCGGACTTCCTTCTCCTGGACGAAGCCCAGGACACCAACCCCGTCGTCGAGCAGGTCTTCAACGCCCAACGCGACCATGCCCAACTCGTCATGGTCGGAGACTCCGCGCAAGCCATCTACCACTGGCGCGGAGCCCGCGATGTCATGACCACATTCCGCGGTACCGGCCTCTCACCCTGTCCCAGTCCTTCCGCTTCGGCCCTCACCTCGCCACCGAAGCCAACCGCTGGCTCTCCATCGCCGCCGCACCCCTGCGCCTCGCGGGCACCGACTCGGTCCCCACCACCCTCAGCCTCGTCGAGCATCCCGACGCCATTCTGTGCCGCACCAACGTCGGAGCCCTGCGCCAAGTCATGCAACTCCTCGACACCGGCCACCGCGTAGCCCTGACAGGGGGAGGGCGGCCCTGCGAGCACTCGCTCACGCTGCAGAAGACCTCAGGGCTGGCAGGCCCACATCCCACTCGGAACTGCTCCTCTTCCCTACCTGGGGCGACCTCCAGGACTACGCGTCCAACGACTCTGCAGAAGGAGACCCCGAACCCCTCGTGGACCTCGTCGACACCCGCGGAGCCGACGCCATCCTCAACGCCGTCGACCGCCTCGACAACGAGAACAACGCCCAGGTCACGGTGTCCACCACTCACAAATCCAAGGGCCGCGAATGGGCGAGTGTCAAGATCGCCGATGGCTTCACCCCGCCTCGTGACACCGACCAGAAAGACGACAACGGGCGGCCCGTCCCGGGCCCTATTGAGGAAGCAGAAGCGCGGCTCGCTTACGTTTCTGTCACCCGCGCCCGCCACCAGCTTGACCTGGGCGGCCTGTCGTGGATCCATGACAGGCCCGATGGAACCCCCACGACGTAGCGGCTTCGAGCCTGCAGGACGGAGCCGAAGATCTTCTCAGGACGGCCGCCCTCGCTGCGGATGCCCGCGACGGCGATCGGGGGCACTCCTCGCTACCCGAGCCTCCTGAGCAGACCAACCCGCCTGAGCTCGGTGAGAACCAGTCAAGAATGGCCAATTTAGCGAGTCTTGGCGTCTCTGCGTGAGTAGAACCTTGACAAGAGCATGATCCGGAAAAGTAGTCTCCACTGCTGCATAGTCACAGTTTTTTCACAGATCGCACATGGGGGTGGGGATGAGGCGCACACATACGCGCTCGCTTGCTTTGGGCGCAGCGCGTTTCAGAGAGAGCGCGGCTGCACCGGCTAGGGCCGCAACGGCATTTCCGTCCGGTGCAGAGCCGGATCTCAACAAGAACGGGCAGCGGGACCGGCTCACTGCCTCTCCCGGCGCGACGGCCGTCGATCCTGCTGATGCCGACGTGGTTTACATGGCGTGCGCCGGTGGCAAAGGCAGCCTGCGGTTCTCGCAGGAGCCGGAGCGCTTCCGTGGCGGCCCTGACGACGACGGCCGGTTCAGTCGCTCTCCCGCGGTAGGAATGTCTTCGAGCCTCGGCAGCAAGCCCCTCGGCGCGGTGGTGAAGTGACGGAGTCCCGGCGTGTCCCCCCTGAAATCCCCGCTGGTTTCTGGCAGTCGAGCCACAGCGAGATCTCAACCAGAAGGGCGGGACGCCGACTCGCGCTGCGCGCAGCCCTGGCGGCCGGCCTTGCCGGGGCTGTAGTGGCCACCGCACTGGCCTTCAACGCTGCACCGGCGCCGGGGACGGTCGTCCAGAGCCCGGTGGCAGCCGCTGCCTGTTCCGGATCGGACTCCGACTTCAACGGAGACGGCATACGCGATGTGGCCATAGCGGACCCGGAAGCAACCGTTTCCGGAATCGAGCGGGCAGGACTCGTCCACATCGTCTACGGCGGCGGCAAGGGCACTCTCGAGCTGAGTCAGGAGACGCCCAACATTTCCGACGGGGCCGAGCGTGGCGACGAGTTCGGGTTCTCCATCGCTGTGTATGACGCGAACCTGGACGGATGCTCCGATATCGCGGTCGGCATTCCCTATGAGGACGTCGGCACCGTGAAAGACGCCGGTCTGGTGCATCTGATCTATGGATCGCCTAACGGCCTCGGACAGGGAACTGTTGCCTCGGTGGGGCTGCGACAGGGATCCGATGGAAAACTGGCCGACGGCTACGAGGCTGAGGACTGGGTTGGATACGCCCTGGCCGCAGGCACGTCGGCGACCAACGTTCCCTTCCTCGTCGTCGGCGTGCCGGGTGAGGACGGGCCCCGCGGTGCGGATATCGGGATAGCGCACTACGTCTACGGTATAAACCTGGAGTCCGCGCCGTTCGGCCAGGACAGCGCAGGCGTCTGGGAGGACACCGAACCCTACGACCGCTTCGGTTCCTCGATCGCATCCACCGACCGACACTTCGTCGTCGGTGCGCCCGGAGAGTCGATCGGTACCGTGCAGTTCGCCGGTGCCGTCCTCGCGTTCCGGCCCTCACTCAACACCAGTGGCATACCGGATCCGATGTTCGGCATGGGACAGGGCAGAGTCGAGGGCCCCGACAGCGCCGCGCAAGGCAGTGACGGCTACGGGACCTCGCTGGCGATGGCGCCCTACCGGCCCAGCGGGTCAGCTACCGCCACCGACTCGATGCTAGTCGTGGGAGCACCCGGTGAGGACCTCTCCACCACGGTCGATGCCGGAGCGGTGCAGGTCTACCACATCAAGGCCGACCAGTCCGTCGTACACACCCAGTGGATCGATCAGAATGCGACTGCCGTCGAGGGAGAGGCTGAGCCAGGCGACTTCTTCGGGCAGAAAGTCGCCGCCGTCAACACCGCCCCCAACTCGGTCAGTACGGCTGCGACCATGCGTCTTGCCGTCGGCGTGCCGGGTGAGGAGTACGGAGCCGAGCGCACGGAGAGCGGTGGCGTCGCCCTGTTCTCAATGCTGGGTGCGCCCGGCGCGGCGGACAGCTGGATCGAGCCCGGCCACGGCATCCCCGGGGAACCCGCACCCCGCCAGTTCCTCGGCATGAGCCTGGGCAGTAGTCCCTCGCTTCTGTTCGTGGGTATGCCCTATGGCCCGGCCCAAGACCGGGCTGTCTACGGCTTCCCATGGAACGTCGCCCCGGGCGGTGCCCCCACCCAGACCTTCAGGCCCGGTGAAGGCGGGATCCCGACCGACGTTGCCGCCTTCGGCGCAACCGTTCGCTGACCGCGATGAATGACATGGAGAGCGGACGAGTGTCCAGACGAATCGGGAGCGGCCTCGCGCTGCGCGCCGCCTTGGCAGCCACGCTTGCAGGGGCCGTGATGGCCACTGCCCTGGCCTTCGACTCCGAGCCGGACCTGAAGACCACCGATCCGGCGCTGACGCCGGCGCCGGTGGCGGCATCGGGGCCGGCGCAGACAGAAGCGGCGGCGTCGGCCGCAGCGGACAGGAGCGGCGCGCCGGTCGAGGTGGTCGGCCTGCGTTCGGAGCGCCGGGAGGTGTTCGCCCAGCCGGACGGCACGTTCGAGGCGAGGGAGTACACCGAACCGATCCGCACGATCCGGTCCGGCACGTGGGTGAAGGTCGACGAGACGCTCGTGAAGCGAAAGGACGGCCGGTGGGGTCCCAAGGCCGCGACCGTCGATCTGTCTTTCGCAGGGGGGGCAACGAACGAGCCGTTCGTGACGCTGCGCCGCGCAGGCAGGGAGATGTCGCTGACCTGGCCGAAAGGTGTGCTTCCTGCACCGAGCGTCGAGGGGGCCACCGCGACCTACTCGGAGGTCCACCCCGGAGTCGACCTCGTGGTGCGGGCCGAGGCCGACGGCTTCGGACATCTGCTCGTGGTCAAGACGCCTCAGGCAGCGGCCGACCCCGAGATGGCGAAGATCGACATTGGGCTGAAGACGTCAGGGCTGAAGGTCGTCGAGGACCCGTCCGGCGCGATCGTGGCGAAGGATGCTGAGGTCGACGGCACGGTCTTCGAAGCAGGCCGGCCCACCATGTGGGATTCGGCCGCGACCGCCGAGAGCGGAACGCCCCAGGCCGGACTGTCGGGAATAAAGCGGTCGCGGACGGCTGCACAGAACGGAGAAGCCCAGCTCGATCCCGCCCTGGAGGGGCCGGGCGGAGGCGGCCTCAGGGCACCCCTGGACATAGAAGTCAGCAAGGGCAAGCTGACTCTCATGCCCGACCAGGCGCTGCTGAAGGGCACCGACACAGTGTGGCCGGTGGTGATCGACCCGACCCAGCGGACCACCCCGCGCACGTCCTGGACCGGCGTAATGTCGGGGATGCCGTCAGAGCAGGACTGGAAGTACTCCGACTCCGCAGGGGTGGGTAAGTGCCCCACCGACTACAACCCGGTCTCCTGCAACGGCGTCGGCGTACGCCGGGTGCTGTTCACCATGCCGATCTCGTTCTACAAGGGCAAGCAGGTCCTGGGCGCTTCGTTCTCTGCCCGCGTCGCCCACATCTACAGCGCGACCCCGAAGGCTGAACCGATCCGGCTGTACAGGGTCGGTGGCAAAAACCGCGCACTGTCGTCCTCCAGTGACTGGAACAACACCAAGGACGAGTGGGTCGATCACCTGGAGACCGTGGACAAGGCGATCTCGCCGACCTCATGCGGCGGTGAGGCCAACCTGCACTTCGAGAGCGGCGCGTCCGGGGAGCTGACCGGTGCGCTCAAGGCAGCCGCGACGGACGGCTGGTCGTCGATGACTCTGGGGCTGCGTGCCGCAGACGAGTCGCGGTTCGCGGAGTGGAAGCGGATCTGTGGCAACGCCTACCTGTCGGTCAGCTACAACAACCTGCCCCGACAGATGTCGACTGCCAAGATGTCGTCGGACCCCGGCGGTTCCTGCAAGTGGGGCAGCTCGCGCCCGTATGCGGAAGAGCCTCCGATGCTGACTACCTACGCTTCCGACCCCGACCACGGCGACGGCAAGACGGACAAGGTGAAGGTGCAGTTCAAGGTGGCGTGGACGCCCAAGGGCGCAGCTACCGAGACCTCGTACACATACGACACCTCGTATCTATCCCCGACCTCCACCACTCCATACAGGCACCGGGTGAAAACGGTCATCCCGGAAGGCGTGGTCGTCTACTGGAGCGCGCGGGCCTACGACGGTGACGGCTGGGGGCCGTGGAGCACGGACGGTGCTCCGCAGCGCTGTGAGTTCATTCTCGACAAGACCAAGCCAGGTAAGCCACTGGTGAACTCGCTGGAGTATCCGTCGAATTCCGTCGAACACGACGGCGTGGGCACAGCGGGAACCTTCACCTTCGCTCCCAACCCCAACGACTCCGTCCCGGACACCGACGTGGAGTCCTACCGGTACGGCTTCAACAGCGACGCGGACCCCACTACGGCTGCCAAGCCCTCCAAGGCCGGCGGGTCGGTCTCGGTCACGTGGACACCTTCGAGGTGGGGCCGGAACTGGGTCGAGGTGATCTCCGTCGACAAGGCGGGGAACGCCGGCACCAAGGCCCGCTACGAGTTCCTGGTGACCGAGGGCAGGCCTGCCACCGCGCAGTGGAACCTTGCCGATGCGGCGGGCAGCACCTCTGCGCACGACGAGCGTGGTGAGTTCGCCGCCGACAAGGGTTCCGGAGTCGCCTTCGGGGCAGTCGGCCCGGGCGGCAAGGCGGATGCCGCAGCCTCTTTCGACGGCACGGAGAACTCCTATCTCGACTCGGTCAACACGGTGTTGGACACCGGCCGGAGCTTCAGCGTCAGCGCCTGGGTGCGGCCCACGGATCTGAGCCGTGACATGACGGTGGTCAGCCAGGACGGCACGGGAGTGCCCGGCTTCACCCTCGGCTACGACACCACGGTAGGCACGTGGGCGTTTGGAACGCCACTGACCGACGTGGACACCCTCGGGGAGTGGAGGGCTGTGGCCAGGGGAACAGACGGCAATCCCCTCGTCCCGGTCAAGGACGCGTGGGTGCTTCTGACCGGCGTGTACGACGCGCAGGCGCCCGGCGGTCCGCAGCTGCGCCTGTACGTGAACAAGACCTCCGTCGGTACAGCGCAGCGCCGCTCGGTCTGGAAGACCTACGGTTCACTCCAGATCGGCCGAGCCCTGGCAAAGAGCGGATACCGCAACCATTTCAAGGGCGACCTCGCCGAGGTGCGGGTGTTCGACCGCGTCCTGCCGGCCGGGCAGGTCGCGGAGCTGATGACGATCAAGCCGACACGCAAGGGTTACTGGCAGCTCGACTCCGCCAGCGGCACCACGTCGGCGGAGACCGGTGGTGGGCAGGCCCTGACCCTGGCCGGTGACGCGCGGGTCTACAGGCCCGCGCCGGCCGATCCAGATGACCCGTTCGCCTCACCCGATCCGCCGGCCCTGGTCGGCGCAGGGCACCTGGTGCTGGACGGGGCAGGCGACTACGCGGCCACCGCAGCCGCTCCGTCCAACGGGGCAAGCAGCTTCACGGTCACCGCTCGCGCCCAGCTCACTGCCATCGACGGCACGGTCCCGCAGACGGTGTTCTCCCTGCCGGGCGCGGCCGCCAACCGTGTGCAGGTGCGCTTCCGTCCTGATCCGAACGGCGGCACCGCATCGCGCTGGGAGCTGGCGGTGGCCGACACGGACTCCGCGTCGGCGGCGGTCAAGGTCTTTCAGGATGACCAGGAACTGCCCGACACCGGCGGCTCCGGCCAGCATCTGGCGGTGGTCTATGACGCCTTCGCGAACGAGATCCGTCTCTATGTGGAAGGCGAGCTCGCCAGCACAGCACGCGGTACGGACAACACGCTGTGGTCCACCACCAAGGGACTCCAGGTCGGGCGATCGGCGCTCGGCTCGGCTGAGCACTTCGCCGGAGCGATCGACGAGGTCCGCGCGTACGACGGGGCACTCGATCTCACCGTGGTGAAGCAGATGTCGGTCCAGACCGCCATACCCGACATGTAGCCCGGGGTGAGGGGCGGGACAAGAACGCCCTGCCCCTCACCGCTCTCGCGTCCTTCATTCCTCTCGCATGATGCATGCGCCCGGCCAACATGCCCGCGCGCCTGTTGTGCCGCTACCGATGTGTGGAGTCCAGATGCCGTTCCGTGGCCGGTTGGTCGACCAGCTCATACCCAGACGCGTGGGGGGATCTCTCGCGCTCGCCCTCTCTCTCGCGCTCGGCGGCGCATTGCTGCAACCGGTGGCGTCAGCCGCGGACAGGCCGACAGAACTGGAGCGGGCGAAGGACCCGGTCCCGGTGGTCGAGGGGGCCACGGCCAAGGCGGCCAAGCGGCCGGCAAACACCATGAGCAAGACCGTCGACCCTCGTCTGGACAAGCCGTTCTGGCCCGGCAGGGCTGACGCGGAGATCACTGTCGCGGCCCCGGGCGCAAAGACCTCCCGCGGCGTAATGGTCGGATCCCTCCCCGTCGCAGCCGCCTCCGTCCAGGGCAGGCGGACGACCACCGCCCCGGACAAGATCGCGGTCGAGGTGTTGGGCGCGGCCGACGCCAAGCGCCTGGGCGCGAGCGCCGTACTCAAGGTGGAGCGCGCCGACGACGCGGAACGCTCTGCACCCGTACGCCTCGACATCGACTACTCCTCCTTCGCCGAGGGCTACGGCGGTTCCTACGGCTCACGTCTGCGCATGGTCGAGCTGCCCGCGTGCGCGGCCGTGGCCACCCCAGGCAGCAAGGCCTGCCCGGCAATCCCCAAGGTCCTGGCGACGACCAATGACCCGCAGACCCAGACCCTGTCCGCCGAGGTGACCGCCTCTCCTCAAACCACCGGCAGCAAGGCCGGTGCACCCGGTCTGTTCGCGTTGGCAGCGGGGCCGTCCTCGGCGCAGGGTACCTACAAGGCAACCGGGCTCGCCCCGTCGTCGAGTTGGAGCGTGGCGGCTTCTTCGGGCGGTTTCTCATGGAACTATCCGCTCAAAGCGGTGCCCACGCCCGGTGGTCTGGTGCCGACGGTCGGCCTGGGCTACTCCTCTCAGGCAGCTGACGGCCGTACCGCAGCCACCAACAACCAGGGCTCCTGGGCGGGCGATGGCTTCTCCTACGACCCCGGGTACATCGAGCGCCGCTACAAGCCGTGCTCGGAGGACGGGCACCCCTCATCCGGTGAGCAGTGCTGGGCGTTCGAGAACGCCACCATCCTGCTGAACGGGCAGTCCAGCGAGCTGGTCCAGGACGACACCACCAAGAAGTGGCACCTGTCCAGTGACGACGGTGCCAAGGTCGAGCAGCGCACTGGCGCGACGAACGGCGACAATGACGGAGAGCACTGGGTCGTCACCACTACCGACGGCACCGAGTACTCCTTCGGCCTCAACCAGCTGCCCGGATGGGCGGCAGGCAACGAAGAGACCAAGTCCACCTGGACCGCGCCGGTCTTCGGTGACGACAAGGGTGAGCACTGCTACAACGCAACGTTCGCCTCCGCCCACTGCAAGCAGGCCTGGCGTTGGAGCCTGGACTACGTCAAGGACACGCACGGCAACGTGATGTCCTACTTCTACGAGCCGGAGACCAACTACTACGCCCTGAACGGCAAGACGGATGTCAATGGCACCGCCTACCACCGTGGCGGTTACCTCAAGCGCATCGACTACGGTCAGCGCGACGGCCAGGCCTACGCTGCCAAGGCCCCGGCCCGCATCGACTTCAAGGTCACCGAGCGCTGCCTGCCCACCGACACGTTCGACTGCGCCCCGTCCAAGCGGACCAAAGCCAACGCGGCGAACTGGCCCGACGTCCCGGTCGACCAGGAGTGTGCCGCGAGTACCAAGTGCACGGTGGGCCAGACCTTCTTCACCACCAAGAGGCTGACCGGAATCACCTCCCAGATCCGCACAGGCGCCACCACGTACCGGGATGTCGACCACTGGTCGCTCACCCACAGGTTTCACGACAACGGCGACGACTCCAAGGCCCTCTGGCTTGACAAGATCCAGCACGAGGGCCGGGACGGCACAGCCGTAAAGATGCCGGCCATCGAGCTGTTCGGCGAGCAACTGGTCAACCGGGTGGACACGGTCGGTGACAACATAGCCCCCTTCCATCGCTACCGCCTGGCCACCGTACTGAGCGAGACCGGCTCCCAGCTGACCGTCAACTACGCCGCCACCAACTGCACCGCGTCCACCCTGCCCAAGCCCGGCGAGTCGACCAAACGCTGCTACCCGGTGAAATGGGCGCCTCCAGGCTATCTGGAACCCACTACGGACTGGTTCCACAAGTACGTCGTCGCCGAGATCATCGAGACCGACCGCACCGGCGGCGGCGAAAGCAGCGTCACCCGCTACAACTACCAGGGCGACGCGGCATGGCGGAAAGCCAAGCCCGACGGCATCACCGAAGACAAGTTTCTGACCTGGGGCAACTGGCAGGGCTACGGCAAGGTCTCGGTCACCAGCGGCACCGCGGACAAGCAGTCCACCCGCATCGACTACACCTATCTCCAGGGCATGGACGGCGACAAGGGCGCCGACGGTGCCACACGCAACGTCAAGGTCAAGGACTCCCAGGGTACCGAGCACACGGATGCCGAGGAGTACACCGGCCACGAGCTGGAAGCAGTCACCTACAACGGCAGCGCCATCGCCTCCCGGACGATCAGCCAGCCGTGGAAACACAACACCGCAACACAGACACGCAGTTGGGGAACACGACACGCCGTGATCTCCAAGCCCCGCGTCGAACGGGGCTTCACCCCGCTATCGGCCGGCGGCTGGCGCGAGACCAAAAGCACCACCACCTACGACACCGCCACGCGCACCGGCCGGGTCACCCACGTCGAGGACCTCGGTGACGTCTCCACCGCCACCGATGACACCTGCACCCGCACGTACTACGCGGACAACGCGGGCAAGAACATCCTTTCGCTGCCATCCCGCAGCGAAGTGGCGACAGTCACGTGCGCCACCACACCGGACCGTTCCCAGCAGATCCTGGCCGACGAGCGCACCTCCTACGACAACGGTGCGTTCGGCACGCCCCCCACCAAGGGTGATGCCACCAAGACCGAGAGAATGACCGCCCACAACGGCACCACCGCCACCTACCAGACCACCGGCACCACCGGGTACGACGGCTTCGGACGCCCGTTGTGGCAGAAGGACGCCAAGAACAACGAAACAAAGACCCAGTACACCGAGACCAACGGCCTGCTGACCCGGACCACCGCCACCAACGCCGCCAGCCACACCACCACCACCGACTACAACCCCGCGCGCGGCGCCGCCACCGGCCAGAGTGACCCGAACGGCAAGCGCACCGATCTCGCTCACGACGCGATCGGCCGCCTCACCTCAGTCTGGCTTCCCGACCGCGCCAAGTCCCAGACCCCCAGCATCAAGTACTCCTACTTGGTCCGCACCAACCTGCCCACGGCCATCAAGACCGAAAAGGTCGAGAGCGACGGAACGTACGGCACCGAGTACGAGCTCTACGACAGCCTCCTGCGCGGCCGCCAGAAACAGACCGAAGGCCCCGGCGGCACCCGCATGGTCGCCGATGCCTGGTACGACGGAGTCGGCAAGATCGTCAAGACCAACTCGACGTACCGGGCCGCCGGAGCCCCCAGCGACGAGCTCCTGCCCGCGGGCAACGGTGCGGTCGGCGCACAGACACGCACCGAGTACGACGGCCTCGGCCGCCCCACCGCCGAAATCAGCCTCCACGCAGGCACTGAGCAGTGGCGCACCACCACCCGCTACGACGGCGAACTGATTCACACCGACCCGCCCGCCGGCGGCGTCGCCTCCACCGCCACCACCGACGCCGACGGCCGTACCACCACGCTGCGCCACTACCGCGGGGACCGCCCCGACGCGCTGCTCGGCTACGACGACACCAAGTACACCTACACTCTCAACGGCCAGCTCAAGACCGTAACCGACGCCAAGAACAACGTCTGGACCTACGAATACGACCAGCTCGGCCGCAAGGTCAAATCCATCGATCCCGACGCCGGCACTACCACCACGCAGTACGACGAACTAGACCGAGTGCAATGGGCAATCGACGGCAACGGCAAGAAGGTCTCCACCCAGTACGACTCCCTGTCCCGACCCACGTTCACGTGGGAAGGCGAGCCGACGACCGGCACCAAACTCACCGAGACCCGGTACGACAAGGCCGGCTGGCTCGGCCACGCATGGGCGTCCATGCGCTACGTGAACGCAACCCAGTACATCGGCTCCTCGGTCACCGAGATGGACGACCTCTACCGACCGCTGAAGAGCCTCTACGCCGTACCCAACACCGAGGGCGAACTCGGCGGAACGTATGAGTTCACAACGGCCTACAACCGTGACGGCACCGTCCGCGGGACCGGACTGCCCGCTGCCGGAGGCCTTCCGGCCGAAGCCCTTACCTACGGCTACGACGAGCTCCAGCGCCCCACCACCCTGACGGGCACCACCTCCTACGTCACCGGCACCACCTACTCCGGTATCAGCCAGGTCCTGGGCCTGGAGCTGTACACCGGCAGCGGCAGGAAGGTCGGCCAGACCTTCGCATACGAGGCCGGCACCGGCCGCCTGCGTACCGCCACCGTCGACGTCGCCGGCGCCACCAACCCGGTCAAACAGTCCTCGTACACCTACGACCAGGCCGGCAACGTCCTCTCCATCGCCGACACCGCCAACACCAGCTCCACGGCGACCACCGATGTCCAGTGCTTCGCCTACGACACCGGCGCCCGCCTGAAGGACGCGTGGACCCCCGCCGCGAGTACCGCCACAGCCCAAGGCGCGGGCACCCTCGGCAGCAGCGGCCTCGATGCCTCCAAGCCCTCCGCCTGCGACGCCGCTCCCGGCGCGGCCGCGCTGAACGGGCCGGCCCCCTACTGGAAGTCGTACAGCGTCGACGCGATCGGCAACCGGAACAAGGAAATCCTCCACGACGTCGGCCGCGACGCGGCCAAGGACATCACCCGCACCTACAGCTACGGCGGAGCGGGCACCGACGGCGACGGCCCGCACCAGGTCACCAAAGTCGTGGAGAACACTCCGACCGGCAACAGCCAGTCCACCTACACCTACGACGACGGCGGCAACACCAAGACCCGCGTCATCGGCGGCAACACGCAGACCCTCGAATGGAACGCCACCGGCCAACCCGCCAAGATCAAAACCTCCGCGGGCGACACCACCTACATCTACGGACCCGACGGCTCACGCCTGGTCCGCAAGGACCGCAACGCCACCACCGTCTACCTCCCCGGCATGGAACTCTCCCTCGCAGCCGGCTCCAGCACCGTCAAAGCCACCCGCTACTACAGCCATGCCGGCCAGACCATCGCCATCCGTACCAGCGACAACAAGCTGTCCTTCCTGGCCTCCGACCACCACGGCACCGGCGAACTCGCCATCGACGCCGCCACCGGAACCGTCACCCAGCGCCGCTCCGACCCCTACGGCGTCGATCGCGGCGAGGCCAACGGCACCTGGCCCGGCGAGAAGGGCTTCGTAGGGGGCACCATCGACGCCTCCACCGGCCTCACCCACATCGGCGCTCGCTCCTACGACGCCCAACTCGGCAAATTCATCTCCGTCGACCCGATCATCGACTACACCCGCCCTCAACAGATCAACGGCTACGCCTACGCCGACAACAGCCCCGTCACACTGTCCGACCCCAGCGGGCTCTACGCGGACTGCGGCTCCCACGACCCCCGCAGCTGCTCCCGCACACCGATCACCAACCGCGCTGACGCAGACACGGAAAAGGCAGAGAAGACGCGGGACGAGGCCGCATCAGGCCAGGCGGCTGCCGAGCAGCAGTTCTCCTCCGCCAGACAGCGCACCGTTCGGGCCGCCAAGGCCATCGTCAAGATCCTCATGGATGAGATCGGCATCACAGCCGGCCTCGACTGCCTCTCCACCGGAGACCTGGGAGCCTGTGGCGAAACTGTCCTCAACATCGCCGGGAGCTTCTCCGGCGGCCTAGCAGGAAAGCTCTTCGCGAAATATGGAGCCCCATGGGGATGGGAAAAAGGGGGAAAGCTCCTCAAGCGGGTCGTCGGCCTGGTGGATGACATTGTCGGCGGGGTCGCCGGAATGATCAGCGCCTCCAAGAAGGTCACCAAGGCGAAGGAGTCGTTGGCTCGGGCTGAATCAGCCCTGAAAGCAGCGCAGAAGCGTTCAGCGGAAGCTGCTTCCGGGATCTGCGAGAAGCACAGCTTCCTGCCCGATACCAAGGTTCTGGCCGCGAATGGCAAGACCAAACCGATCAAGAACGTCAAGCTCGGCGAAAAAATTATCGCCACTGACCCAAAAACAGGTAAAACGACTGTCCGTGAAGTCGTCCGCACGATCACTACCGAAGACGACAAGTACTTCATCGACCTCACCATCGGCACGAAGCCCGTCGGGGTGGACCGCAAGGCAGAGAAGGATGCCGGGGCCAGGCAGGGAGGCGTAACAGACGAGGCAAACAGCAACACCTCGAACGCTACCCTCACCTCCACCATCAACCATCCCTTCTGGTCCCCCTCAGAGCGGAAGTGGATTGAAGCCGGGGATCTCACACCCGGCATGACCCTCCGCACCGCCGACGGAGACATAGCCGCAGTCGCCGCCACCCGCACCTTTGAACAGCGCCAGCGCACCCACGACCTCACCATCCGTGACATCCACACCTACTATGTGCTGGCGGGTGCCACGCCGGTCCTCGTTCACAACTGCGATGTAGACCCCCAAAGTGCTCCTGGAGGGAAGAATGGCGCTGCCGTTAGCATCAAGCAGGTGAAGATGGCGCTCGGCAGGGCTAGCATGAGCGTTTCTCAATACGACATCGTGCACAAGCCGGAGATTCGCACCGCCGGAGATGGCCTGCCTGCTTACGGGAACAGCCCTCACGATGGTAGTGGAATGCCGAACCTGGGCCCGCGAGGACGTCCGGTAATTCAGATCTCCAACATGGGCCTGGCTGATATGGATACCGCCGTGGCCACGATTTTCCACGAGACCTATCATCACCAGATGTACGCCACTTGGCCAGACTCATTGGGTGGAACAGAGTCCGCTGCGGAGACATTCGGGCAGGCTATGCTCGGTGTTTTCAGACGAAGGACGGGTTCATGATTCAGGTAACACGCTTCACGCCCTCGGAAATCGAGGCTCTCGGGCGAGAGCGAAATTTTCTCCGGGATCAGTCAGAGTGGCTTTGCCCTTCGTGCGGAGAAATTTCGGTTCGTACCTACCTCAGAAACACGAAACACGCGGGTCGTCCTGCTGTGATCAGCTACACGTGGTGTGCTGCTTGCCGGAAGATGGCTGGCTCAACCGGTCCTCTGCCGACCGGTCTGATCATCTCGGATCCATGGCGGGAATTGGACCGGGCAGCGTGGGAACAGTTCGACACGAGCCTGCCCCGGCTTTTCGCTAGGCTCGACCGGCTATGGGAGGACGGCGTGCTGCCACAAAGCATCGTCTGGAGCCAGCGGTAGAGCGACGATCACGCCGGGATGAGCAAACAGAAGCTCCGACAGGGGACCTCCTGGCGGGGCTTCTGCATGAGGTGACGGCAGTAGTTGACGGCAACGTCAACGGGCGAGGCGTCCTTGCCGTCGACTCTGACGATCCGGCCGTCCTCCCTCGTGGCGTTGGATGTGAATCTTGCGCTTGCCGCTGGTTAGCGCGAGGGAGGCGAGCTACTTGTCAGCCTTGCCGCCGCGGTGTGGGGAGCCGTGACTGGCGCGAGCAGGTGAAGGTCATGGGGAGCCCCCCGGGCTACAGCCGGAACTGGAGGTCGAGGAGGTCGGTGAGTTCGACTTCGAGGCCGTGGGCGCGGCGTCCGTTGTCGCGGAAGTAGGTTTCGCCGAGTGCTTCGGCGGTGAGTTGGAGCAGCTGGTCCTCGGTCATTCCGGCGGCTTGGGCGTCGAGGAGGCGGGCGGCGTGGTGGGGTGGGAGGGCGAGGGTGAGGTGGCGGATGCGGGACTGGTCGGTGGAGCCCGCGGCGGCGGTGTAGCCGAACCGGGCCTGGACGTCGATCATGATGCCGTCGGTGCTGGCTGCCTTCTGCCGGGCCCGGCCCTGACCTGCGGCTGCCACCGGATGCGGACCTCTCCCTCCAGCCGGGTGGCCAGCTGCGGGCGGGGCTGTTTGATCTGGTCTTTCACATACCGCTCCACGGTGCGCTGGCTGATGCCGAGCAGGTCGGCTACCTGCTGGGTGCTGCCCCGGTGCCGGCGCACCAGGTAACGCATTTGCGCCCCGGCGGACCTGGGCACCGGGCGCGTAAACGCTCCTTGTACGGCCCGGCCGAGTTCTTCCTCAACGGTGACCATTTACCGCCACGCTCCCTATTCTCCGGTGTCCCGGGCGGTGACCTCGCCGGTCTTGATGTACCGGGCGAGGTTGGCGACCTTGCCTTCCGCGCCGAGCTGCTCCAGCACCCCAACACCCCACAGCACGTCCTGGGTGCCCTCGTGCTTGACCATGCCGGGGGAGACGCCGAGGCGGAATGACCCGGGCACGGTCTTGCCGTCCTTGTCGTAGGGCAGGACGTCCAGGGGGCTGGGGCCGTCGGCGGTGTAGACGGCGCAGTCGGAGAGGACCGCGACGGGGTAGCGGCCGGTGGCGGCGGCGAGGGCGAGCATCTTGCGGTGCATGTTGACGCGGGCCCGGGAGATGACGGTGGCCCGGATGTCGGGGCGCCACGTCGGCCGGGCCAGTGCCGGCCACGCCTGCCCCGGCACCCAGTTTCCGCCGCGGGCCTTCTCCTGCAGCTTGCCGATGCCGCCCTTGACGGTCATCTTCACCGCGTCCAGCACGATCCCCAGCTCAGGATCCCGCGCCTTGTGACCGTCCATCGCCTTCAGGAACTCGCCGGGGGTCAGCTTCTCCGCCACCTTGAGGTCGGCCATCGTTGCAACGTAGGCGTCGCGCAGCCGCTTGTACCAGCCGTCAAGGAACCGCCCGCTCCGAGGTCGCAGCCACGCCTCGACCGGGGTGACGTCGTAGCCGAGCTCGACGGCGTACGCCACGGTCGGCGTCGCGTACCAGGCCGGACCCTCAGGCCGTGCGCCGGTCGGGGTGAACGGGCTCGGCAGCAGATCACTGTTGAGCTCGCGCCACTGCTTGGCGACCTTCACTCGGTCCAGGTCGACGTGGGAGAGGTCCACCAGCCACGAGCCCGGCACCGCCGGGTCGAAGACCGGCTGGGTGACGTGCTCGGGTGGTGCGTCCAGGCCGACGACGGCGCCGTTGGCGGCCGCGCCGAACGCCAGGTTCACATCGACGCCGACCAGGTGGCGCTGCATGCACTCCGCGTCGGTCAGGTCCCGCGCCCAGTCGTACGCCTCCTCGAACAACCGCTCCTGGGGCCCGCGGATGTGGAAGCGGGGCAGGTGGGCCAGGACGGGGTGCCCGTCGATCGCCTCGCACGGTGCGGGATCGAGGCCCTGGGTGCCCAGGGAGCCGGGCCGGTGCTCGGAGTGCCGTTTGCCGTCCTGGTCCGGCTCGCTCGCGCGGGTGGGCGGGTTGAGCGCGGTCATCAGCTCCAGCCCGCTCACCGCGGTCGATCCGACCGGCGTCATCACCCGGTGCGCGTACACCCCTAGCACCCGGGCCAGCTCCGCCGGGCCGAGCTTTGCGGCGTGACCCCACGCGCGGTCGTCCAGGGCGTTCCAGGACGGGATACACAGCTGAACACACTGGCGGCGCCCGCCGGAGACGGGGCGGTAGATCCGCGCCCACGGCCCCAGCCCGCGCCGGGTTAGCTGCCACCCCGCCCGCTCCAGCAGCTTGATGACCTTGTGGCTCTCCGGGAGCCGCCCGGCCGACCTTTCCGCGTCCGACAGGGCGGGGGGCAGGCCGTAGCGCTCGCACACCGCTGCGGTCAGGACCAGCAGCGGGTCGGCGTCCTTGCCCGACGGGTGCAGCTTCTCCGCCCCCACCCGCGCCTCGGCCAGGGCCCATTCCACCAGGACGGGAAGGGACTTGGCGGGCACGTCCAGGAGCAGACCGCCGGTGCCGTAGCCGGTCACCTGCCGCCCGTCATCGGCGTCCAGGACGAGCAGCGGACCGTGCTCGAACCGGCTGGACCGTGCGGGCGCGGGAGTACCGGCAGCGGCGGCCTTCGGTGCACCGGGAGGGCGTGAACCGCGTGCCGGGCGCGGTGCGGCGGCCGGCGGGGGAGCGGCTGCGGAGGACTGCGCGGGAACAACCGTTGCCGCGGCGGGCGCGGGCGTCACCTCGCCCGCATCGTCGCGCGCAGACCCGGCCGGCACAGCAGGTTCGGCGGGTGCCACCGCGGCCGGTACCGCCCCCAGCGGGCCGCTCCCCGCGACGGATGAGGTGGCCGCCGGGGCGGGGTAGAGCTGCGCGAGCTGCTGCAGCAGGCGTGCGTACGGCTCCCGCTGGGGCGGGCGGGGTTCGGTCCTGCCCGACTCCCACGCGCCGACGGTCGCCCGCCGAACATCGAGGGCGGTCGCCACCTCTTCGAGGGTGAGCCCGTGGGCCTGCCGCAGGCGCTTTCGCTCGGGGGGCGGGGGCAGCGGCGACCGGGACGCGACGAGCGCGTCAACAGCATCGAACAACTCGGACATGGTGAACCTCCGTCACCACTGTATCTCTGAAACGAACATCAACCGTACAACTTGCGTTCGAATAACGCACATTAGCCGTACTTGGGGGAGTGGTGGTGTTAGCGTGAACCGGCCAGGGCTCTCAAGAAAGACCTGCCGCGCCCCTCAGCGGAGCGCGGCCACCAGCCGCCGCCCGCGCCACCCTCTGGAGTGCTGTATGACCGTGGATGCCGCCACCGCCCCCGGCCCGCCCGGTAAGCGGGCACTCTTCTCCGACCAGGCGGAAGCAGTGTCCCGGGTGGCACGGCATCTGCGCCGCCCGGGGACGCGAGGGCTGTTCGTCTCGGCGACCGGGACGGGCAAGACCCTCGTCTCGATCCGGGTGGCCGACGAACTCCAGGCGCGCCTGGTGCTGTTCGTTGTGCCCACCCTTGACCTGGCCGCCCAGACCGCACTGGCCTGGCGGCGCGACGGCCACACCGAGCACATGGTGATCGTCTCCTCCATGGACGCCGCCGGCCGCGACAACCTGGTGGCCCCCCGCGTCATGTCGAGCAACGACCCCATCACCCTGGCCGCCCTGATGTCGGTGGTGGGGGAGGGAGCAGACCAGATCCCGGCCCTGACGCTGATCTGCACCTACGACTCACTCGACAAGATCCAGGAGACCCGCAACACCGCATATGCGGTGCCGCCGTTCGGCCTGGCGATCATGGACGAGGCGCACCGCATCGCCGGCCGTCCGGACAAGAAGTGGGCCGCCGTCCACGACAACCAGCGCATCCGGGCCGACCGCCGCCTCTACATGACCGCCACCCCGCGTATCTTCGCCGCCCCGGACCTGGCCGAGTCCGCCGACACCACCCGCCCCCGCCGCCGCACCCCTGCCGCCGCCGGCCCGGCGGTCGAGCTGTTCGCCAACTCCATGGACAACGAACAGGTCTACGGCAAAAAGATCTTCGAATATCCGCTGGCCCAGGCGATCGAGGACGGCCGGGCACCGGACTATCGCATCGTGGTACCCACCCTCACCGACGACGACCTGCGCCAACGCATCAACCTCCCCGCACCCGACCCCGACGGCGAGGGCGAGGGACCGGACCAGGCCCTGCGCACCACCGCCCTGCACCTGGCCGTGCTACGCGCCATGGCCGACCACGGCCTGAAGAAGGTGCTCGTCTACTTCAACCTGACCTCCGACGCCCGCCTCTTCGCCCGCGAACTGCCCCACACCCTGCGCCAGCTCGCGGCCACCGCCCCCCACCTCGTCCCCGCCACCCAGCCGGAGACGCTGTTCGTCCACGGCGAGGACACCCCCCAGCAGCGCGAAAAGACCTTCACCCGCTTCGCCCAAGCCACCACCGCGATCCTGACCAACGCACGCCTGGTCGCCGAAGGCGTCGACATCCCCAGCGTCGACGCGATCGTCTTCGCCGACCCCACCCGCAGCGTCATCCGCTGCGTCCAGGCCCTGGGCCGCGCCCTGCGCCTGGACGTATCCGGCAAGACCGCCTCCTCATCGTCCCCGTCTGCCTGCCCCCCGACGCGAGCCCCGAGGACATCCTGGGCACCGCCTACGAGCCGGTGTGGGCGATCGCCTCCGCCCTGGCCAGCCACGACCACCGCATCCTGGAACGCCTGCCCGACAAGGCCAACCGCCTGCCCAAGGAGACCAGCGACGTCATCGAACGCCGCTGGCACTTCGACTTCACCGTCCACCCCGAACGCATCGCCCGGGCCATGGACCTCGTCTCCTTCGACCCCCGAGACCCGGCCACATCCCGCTCCCGCCGCCTCGGACTCGCCGCCGCCCAGGCCTACCACGACCAGTACGGCCACCTCGACGTCCCCGCCGACTACACCGACCCCACCGGCCACACCCTGGGCACCTTCATCACCGCCATGCGCGACGCCCGCAAAGCCGGCCGCCTCGAAGCCGACTGGGTCGCCGAACTCGACGCCCTGGACATGATCTGGGACAAGCACGAAGCCGCCTGGCGCTCCCACCTCACCGCGGCCGCCGACCATCACCGCACCCACGGCCACCTCGCCGTCCCCGCCACCACCCCGCTCGGAGCCTGGCTCGCCGAACAACGCCACCTCGCCACCACCGGCCACTTCGCCCCCGCCCGGATCGACGCCCTCACCGCCATCGACCCTGACTGGCGCCTGCCTCACGGGGCGGACTGGCACCGGAAATACCACCTCCTGCGCACCCACCTTCAAGCAGGCAACGACCCCAAAGCCCTCACAGCAGACACCCGCATCGCGGGGGTCAACATCACCTCCTGGCTCACCCGCCAGTTCACCCGGTGGACCACCCTGCACCCAGGCCAGCGCGACCTGCTCACCGCACTCGGCCTCACCCCCACCACCGGCCCCCTGGCGCCCGCACGCCGTACCCGCCGCACCTGCGCTCAGACCGTGCAGCTCCTGGAACTCTTCCTCCACCGCCACGGCCGCGTCCCGACCGCCCGCGAAACCCTCCGCGTCGACGGCGACACCGTCCAGATCGGCCCCTGGTTCGCCAAGACCCGCACCAAGCACCGCGACAGCCAGCTCCCCGCCGACCAAGCAGCCCTGATCGCCGCCCTCTTCGACGGCGACTGGTGCGCCCCCGACCCCGTCCCGGCCGCCCTGGCGTAACACGCCCCGACCCCAAGCCGTTCCGCCCGCCCCGCAGTGGCAGTGGTGGAACCCACCAAGCGGTCGGTGGCCCCACGGCCGTGAACACGACAGCAGACGTCGGCCTCGCCGACAGAAATGTCAGCACGGCCGACGTCACGCCGTGTTGTGTCCCCCCACGGGTGACACAACACGAAGCCCTTACCGGCCCGCCGCTGCCTCCCGGCGCTTGGGGACCGTGCAGTTGGGGCGGTTGCAGACCTTCTTGTCGCGCTTGACCGCCCTGCAGTACGCGGCGTGTGCCGGGCACCGGTCATCCCCCGCCACCGGGGCATCTCGGCAGATGACGGGTGCAACACGCGCGCGGCGGTGCTCATCTCCGAGGCGGTCATCGCACCGACGGTGGAGGGCGGCTGCAAGCTGACCGGCGGCACATGGATCTCCTACTACGACGGCCAGGAAGTCACCAGCGCCAGCTCCCTGGACATCGACCACATGGTGCCGCTCGCGGAGGCCTGGGACTCCGGTGCCTCCGCCTGGACCGAGGCCCGCCGCGAGGCCTACGCCAACGACCAGGAGGCACACACCTCCCTTGTCGCGGTGACCGCACGCACCAACCGGTCGAAGGCGGACCAGGATCCGACGGACTGGATGCCGCCGTCCCCCGAGGCGCAGTGCCGGTACCTGGGGGAGTGGGTGGCCACCAAGCTCCGCAGGCAGCTCACCGCGGACGACCGCGAGCTGGAGACGCTGAAGGTGTACGCGGACGAGCCGTGCGAGGACACCATCGTCCGCTACGCCCCGGCCGCCTGAACCCTCCCTGCCGTTCGGGGACCAGGCCGGCGTGCGACCGCGCCGCGCGGAGAGTCCACCGATCCACAGGACAGGCAGGGCGCTGCCGCACCGCTCCACGATGCACGCGAGGCAGCGGCCCGCCCGGCAAAGAACTGCGTTCGCCCGGTCCCCCGAAAACGCCGATCCTGAAAAAATCCAGGGAGGGTGAACGGTCAACTTTTCAGCCCATGGAACACACGAAAAATCCAGAATTTCAAAAGTTCACAGAAAGTGGAATCGATGAAACCGAAAACCTGGCCCGCATGGCGAATGTGCGAAGCTGAACACTCGCGCAAATGCGAGTTCGGCGTTTTCTGCCGGACGGCAGATCGAGATTTCGCAGAAAATTTGGATCTCTGAGAACCAAAAAACGGCGCTTCAGGGTGGATTCATCCACCCTGAAGCGCCTAGAATGAGCACAATCTCGGTGCGATTCACGCGCCGGGAGTCATCGGGCCTTCGAAACCTCAGACTCCCGGAGCTCTCCGAGACCGCTGCAGGGCCTGGACCGTCTGCCGTGGTTCAGGCCCCGCGGCCCCTAGAGGTACTGCTGCAGCAGCAGAACCACGTGCTCCTGTACGTACGGCCACAGCCGGATCGAGATCTTGACTCCGCGGTAGAGAACCCTCAGCCCCCGCCCCCGGTGCGCGGGATCTGCGACCCACGGCTTTCGGTGTGAGGTCCCGGACATGAGTCCCGGTGTTCTCTGGCCCGGGACCCATGATGGCTCTGATTCATTTGCTTCGCTTCGGGTCATGCTCGTGCAGCCCTTCCTTTCTGGTATTTGCGGTAAGCGGTATTAGGCTGCTGCGGCCTGGAATAGTCAAGCGGATTGGGGTGTGCGCGTGCTGATTTGAATGCGACTTCCTGCGGAGGGGGGCTTGCCCCCGTCCTTTCGATCGTGTGAGCGAATCCCCGGCCCGCGGCTCATGGGTTACGCATTCGGCTGCCGGAAATCCCCAAACCCGCCGTCCACGTGCGCTCTGGGCCGGGTCCGCGCCAGGCCTCGCACTGTCGCCGTGGCCTCGGTCGGCGGGCCGGTCTCGCGGTGGCAGCGACGCAGCGGCCGACACTGGATGTCCTTATGCTGCGCACTTGCCCAGGACTGTGGGCCGGCTGGCAGAGCGCGGATACGCCCTCCCGCTGTCCGTGTACCTCACTATCCTTGATGCCCAAGAGACGTTACGGCCCGGGCCCGGGCCTCTGCACGAGAGCGGGACGCACGTGACCTCGATCTACCTCTCCTCCGGCAACCCCTGCTGGGTACCGCGGACCGAGGACGACCTCCAAGCCGCGATCGACGGTGGCCTGTTCGAGGAGAACCACCACCTCGACCTCAAGAAGGCCCCGGGCACCAAGAGCGACAACAAGGAACTGGCCCGGGACCTGGCCTCACCTGGCGCGTGCTGGAACTGATCCGGCTGGTCTCCGAGGAGGTCGGCTACCACGGCAACCGGGCGGTCGGAGTCGGCGCGAAGCAGCTGAACGGCCGCCGACGGTACGCCGGGCAGTCACGTTTTCCCGCCAACGACCGCTACAGCGACGACACCTACGAGGAGACCACCGGCACCACCCTGGCCGAACTCCGCGACCAACCGGGCGCCGTCACCCGCCGGCTCCTGTGGCCGCTGCTGCGCTCCCTGGGCTCGGAAGCCCTGTTCGCAGGGGCACTGGGTGACCGGCCCTGACGACAAACCCGGCACCACGGGCCACCGACTCGGTCCGGTGACATGAGGCTCACCGACCTTTGGCCGCTGATGGCCCGCCGCCGGGACGGCGCGCTCAGCTTCGACCGCTTCCGTACCGATCCGATGGTGGCCGCCCTGCGGTGGCCGGACGACGTCCTGGAGCAGTTCCTCTTCGACCACGGCGACAACACCGCCTTCGTCGACGACTACAACGCCATCGACCTGCACACCATCACCTGGCAGCTGGAGACCCTCCCTGCCGCCCACTTCACCGGCATGCCCACCGGAGCCTCCGACGAGGGCTGCATCGAGAACTACGCCAAGAACCCGGTGCACTGGGTCACCGTCCGGCCCCCGCAGGTCGCACGATGCTGGGAGAAGCACGGGACGTGGCTGCGCCCGCCGCTCCTGATCGAGCGGCGTCTTCTGGAGCCGGACGTCGGCGGGCTGCAGGTCCTGGAGGGCCGGACACGCGTGGGGGTGCTACGCGGACGCCTGCGCGAGCACCTGCGCGTCGCCCCCGAACACCGGGCCTGGGTCGACCGCCCATGACCAGACGGGCCTTGTTTCCGTGCGTACGCTGCGGGCGTCCACCCGTTTTCACAGAGAGATACGGATGATGGAGAACCCTTCTGTCGGCCAGTGCCGGGACCTGTCGCTGCACAACGACTGGTTCGTCTCCGGATGGGAGCACGTCCTGCCCCGCCAGGCCCTCGCCCTGACCATGCTGATGGGCACCGCCTCCCAGCGCGGTGTCATCGGCTCCCTGGATGACCTGTTCCAGGAGCTCTTCGACGGCCACTGGGACATGATCGGCGGCGACCTCGACGGTGCCCTCACCTTCACCTGGCACGCTGAGGAGTGGGACTACGAGGAAGCCCCCGAAGGCCGGGAGGCGTGCGAAGCGGAACGGTGGGAGGAGTTCGGCGCCATGCTCACCGCCGCCGGTTATCCGGTGCCCACCACGGTGCGAGACCTCGCCGAGCCCTACCTGACATGGGGCCTGGCCTGCCGCCACGAAACACCCCAGGGAACCCGCTGGTCGATGCCGACCGCCCTGCCGCTCCCCGGCGACCTGCTGCCCTTGGACACCGAACTTACCCGGTGCCTCGACAAGATCCGCTGGGTCATGCGCACCGGCCCCCTCGTCGACGTCCTCGTCAACCACCTGATCGACGCACTGGGTGAACCGCAGGAGATTCTCACCTCCCTGGACCGCCTGGCCGGCGCCACCGGCCAGGACGTCAACGATGCGCGCCTGGCCGTCGCGGAACTCGTCCAGTGCGATGACGCCAAGATCCTGCGCGGACAGGATCCGGCCGACCCCGAGCGCCTGGAACCGCACCACCGCTTCCGCCTGATCATGGACTGGAACCACTTCCACGACACCCGGATCGAGCTCAGCCTCGCCCCCGACGAAGCATGACGCCCCGGGGGCGCAACTGCCAGCCGTGTACTGCCTCTGTCGGCGCCGCCGTGGCCAGACCGGAGGACCGCGGCAGCGAACCCGCTCAGGGTCAGGCCGGGCCGTGGGCGCGTACGAGGAGCGTGCCCAGGCCTTCCCCGCCCGGTGCGGGCAGGACACACGCGTCGACATCGATGAAGCCGTGGCGCTTGAGGAGGTCTGCCCATGCCTGGGGGGTGTACTGCCAGCGCAGCACGGTCAGTTCGCTCTCCCGGCCTTCGAGCCACTTGCCGTGCATCGGCTGCGGCCCGTAGGCACCGGGGGAGGGCTCTGCCTGACTGAAGGCGAAGATCCCGCCGGGCGTGAGGTTCCTGGCGACGAGCGGAAAGAGGAGCTCGGGGTCGGTGAACCACACCGCGCCCCACACCGAGTAGACCGCGTCGAAGGGCGTCGTGCTGGAGGTGAGGTAGTCACAGGCCTCGGCGTGGACGAACTCCAGACCGGGGGTGTCCTTCCACCACCGGCTAGCCCGTTCGACCTGAGCTGCGGAGAGGTCCACGCCGGTCGTGGCGACACCCTGGCGGGCCAGGAACACCGCTTCCCTCCCCTCCGCCGGGCCCAGGTCCAGGGCACGGCGCGGGTGCCCCAGCACCTCGGCTCCGGGCCCGTGGCCGGGGTACTGAGTCCACTCGAACCGGTCCACCACCGGGGCGGGCTGCTCGCCCGCTCCCCGGTAGGGCCTGTAGGTGTCCCAGTACTGGGCCGGGGTGCGGGGCTCGGCTGGCATGACGTTCCTCTGGGGGCGGGGGCGGCCTTCGAACTGGCCACCGTACCCGCGCCGCCCCACTGCCCACCGGCGAACGCCTCCGGCTCACCCTCAGGGGGCCATACGCACCGGGGCCCGGGGACGCTGCGAGCGTCCCCGGGCCCCGGCCGGCCGTTGCTGGCTCAGTGGCAGTTTTCTCCGGGCCGGCAGGGGCCGCACTTGCCGTAGTCCGCCTCCCACAGCTTCCAGTCGACCTCGAAACCGTTGTCGGCGATGATCTGCGCCGTCCGCTCGACGCTTCCGTCGTACTTGAAGTCGATCTCCGGGATGTGCTCCAGGAACCTGCCGTCGAAGTGCCGGTGGCAGAACTCGCGGTAGTTGCGGGTGTCCAGGATGAAGGTGTGCACCGCGATGTCGACGGTGCGGCCGCAGCACATCTCCAGGCCCTGGCCCCACTTGTCGATGGCCGTGATCAGGTTGGAGACGGCGGCGTGGAAGAGACGCGTCGCCATCACCTCGTCGAAGGGGTAGTCGCGCATGAGGAGCTGGACCTCCCGGTCCCAGACCTCGGGGTCCACGTAGTCCCGCGGGTCACGGACCCTGGGTTCGGCGGCTGTCGCCATGCTGTCCTCCCGTGTGTGAGAGGTCCCGCCTCACGCCGGGGCCACACCCCCAGCAAAGCGACCACCCACCCCGCACGGTGATCAACATGCGCCCGGTGCACACCGTTTGCAGACCCTGCACACACCATAGGCACCCCGCCCCACGGCCCCTACCGTGGACAGGCAGACCTGTCGGCTCCTGGCGAGTGGGAGGCCCCTGTGCGCACCGATTCCCTCTGGACGTCCAGCAGGGTCACCACCGCCGTCGCCCGCCAGGACCCCGGCGCCCTCATCCGGATCGCCCGCCAGCACCGCGGCTGGCGTCAGACCGACCTCGCCACACGCATCGGCTGCTCCACCTCCACCGTCTCCCGGCTGGAAACACACCACGGCTACGCCGACCTGACGCTCCTTCGGCACGCCGCCCGCGAGGCGGGCGTCCCGACGGGTGTCCTCGCGGCGTCACTCGGGTTAACCGGGCCACCAGCCGCTACAGTCGTCGCGGACGGGCCACGCCGTGACGAGGAGGACCCCATGCGTCGCCGTACTCTGCTCGCTGCCGCCGGCCTCACGGTCCCCGCCGCCCTGCTGACCGGCGTCCAGGACGCACTCGCCAGCACCCCGGCACCCACCGGCTCGCCCGTCCCGCTGGACAGACGCATCACCACCGCCCGCGGCTACTTCGACGCCGGACAGCACAGCCACCTCCTCAAGGCCCTGCCCGGCCTGCTGGCCGACACCCGTGAAGCCGCCCGCAGCCGCCAGGACCTCGACTTCGCCCGCCTCTCCGCGTGCTACAGCCTCACCGCCCAAGTCCTGACGAAAATCGGCAGATACGACCAGTCCAGGCTCAGCGCCGACCGCGCCACCATCTACGCCGAACTCTCCGGCTCCTCCCTCGCCGCCGCCGCGGCGGCCAGGGAACTGAGCATCGTCCTCCGCCACCAGAACCAGCCGGCCGCCGCCCAACGCCACATCCTCGACGCCGTCACCCGCGTGGAAAAGACCGGACTCCGAACACCGGCCCAGGCCTCGGCCTACGCCCAGATGCTGTGCACCACCTCCTACACCGCAGCCCGCGCCGGCGACCGGGACCAGGCACTCACCATGATCCGCGATGCCACCCGCGCCGCCCGCGACCTCCCGCACAACCCGCCCCAGGGCCGTCTCTTCCCCCTCACCCCCGCCGCCGTCGACCTGTACGCCGTCGGCGTCCACTGGGCCCTCGGCGACGCCGGCGCCGCCCTCGAAGCCGGACGTGGCCTGCACGAGGACCAGTTCACCACCCCGGAGCGCAAGGCCCGCATGCACACCGACCTCGCCCGGGCCTGGTGGCAGTGGGGCAAACCCGAACAGACAGCCGCCGAACTGCTCAGCGCCCTGCGGGCATCACCGGGCGAAGTTCGCGACCGCCCCGCCATCCGCACCATCGTCACCGAACTGCGCACACGGCACGCCCAGGCAGCAGGAGTACGGGAACTGGCCGCGTCCGTCGGCACCACAGCCGCCTGAGGACGCGACAAGAGGCCCTTCGGTACACGAAAGGCGGAGCTGCGCCGCACGACGACGGCGAAGATCCGGGAGAGGGGAGACGCTGACCGGGTGCGAAGGCTGTGCGGGCCGGTGATGGGACCGGCTGACGGGCTGCGCTCTTCCCAGGGCCCGGTCGTGGTTGACGGACATGGTCGTGATCCGCGTACGTGAGCAGCCGCTGCCCACCATCACCCCCACCGGGCGCCGTTCATTCACCTGCAGCCCGGGTGACGTAGGTGCTGCTACGCGTCGCCCTGGCTCGGATCTTTCTGATGAGTTCAGCCTCGGCGCGCGTCACTCCAAGGGGCTTTGGCTGATCAGCGGGGTGTGGGTGAACTGGTCCAGGAGGGCGCGCAGCTCGCTGCGGCGGATCTCGGGATGGGCTGGTGCGGGGCCGGGCCGCTGCTGCGTGGGTACTGCTGTCAGCCGTGGCGGCCGGACTTCCAGCGGGGCGCCGGGAAGCTGCAGCCGGGCGGGCCAGGGCATGGACGGGGGCCGGTAGACGGCGTCCTGGCACCAGGCTGCTGCCCCGGCGTTGGCCTTGGCGGCGATCTTGCGGGTGAGGCCCTGCTGGGGCCGGTAGTGCGCGCGGGGTGTGGAGATGAGCAGGCACGTCGGTGACAGCGGAGCGAAGACCTCGGCCGTCTCGGGCAGCAGTGGGGGAGTGAGGTCAAAGGTGCCGTCCTTGCGGCGCAAGGCCACGCCGCTGTCGCCCAGGACCAGCAACGGCTCCGCCGAACGCAGCACCACCAGGCGACGGCCCGGGACGGTGAGGAGGTCGCGGGTGCGCTCGGAGGCGCGGATCATGGCGCGCAGCGCCGAGCGCGGGTCAGCGACCACCGAAGGGCCGGGAGCCGTCCGTACGGCCGTCCAGAACACCTCCATCCGCTCCACGTCCGACAGCGGCCGCCTCAGCCGCTCCTCGCAGAAACCCACTGCCTCCGAAGCCCACAAAGCTGGGAAGAGCAGCCGGCCGACCTGCTCGTCGAAGGACCTGAACGCCTGCGTGCGCACCACCTGCCAGGCCAGCGCGTCCAGCACGAGAGCATGCTGCGCCCCGTCCAGCGGCCACCGTCCCTCACGCACGGCGCGCAGAACCGGCGCGCACGGGCCGTCGACATGGTGGTCCAGGTAGGTCTCCAACGCCACACGCCGCTCGCCCTCCGCGAGGGGGTCGGTGTTGAAGTCCCGAGCCACCGCCGCGCGCCTCACGGGAGTGCGATGCTCCGCGCCGCTGCGCCTCCGCCCCAGTACGTGTCCGTCCTCAGCGAAGGCCCGCAGCCAGTACTTCGGCACCAGGTGGTGTTCCCGGGAAGTGTTCGCCCCCATCCCTCCCCCTACCGTGCCGCACCGGCGAACTCGGCCGGCACCTGTTCCGCTGCGCCGCAGCTCCAGGGGTAGCTGCTCCACCCGGCGTCCAGGACAGGATTGCGGGCATGGTCGTGCCCCGACAACGCCTCACGCAGGGCGTAGGTGGAGCGCCGGGCGTCGGCATCCCGCTCCAGCAGGAGCCGGCCGACAGGGGTGTCGGTGATGGTGACCATGTCCTCCAGTTCACCGATGCTGCACACCGTCACGGGAACCGTGGTGGCCGGCAGAAGCGGCCGCTGCATGGGGGCGTTGACGATGTGGAACGGCTCCATCGTCACGATCAACCCGTGCACGGGCCGGTCGGTGGGCACCCCGGCGAACTCCTTGCGCCCGCTCGCGATCAGAACGGCGGTGTTGTCGATCTGCTCATAGGCGCGCCCGAGCATGCGCTGCAGCTCCTTGACCCGGCTCTCGGTGGCCAGCCGCAGACGCGCGGTGGGCCGCACGGACTTCACCTCCACCAGCAGCACCAGTTCCTCAGTGACGACGATCCAGTCGACGCTGAGCGACCGGTTCTGGCCGTAGGTGATCTCAGGGAGGACCGTCGCTTCGGGCAGCAGCCCGAGCTGGCGGCCGACGTAGGCCTCGAACAGGTCGCCCAGGTCCTGCGCGAAGGCATTACCGAACCGGGCGACGCCGGTGTAGTAGATGCCCAGCGGGCTCGCCTTGGCCGGGACCAGCTGGCTGACCGGTGCGAGCATGCCCGGGCCGTAGCCCTTGACCAGGGGCGTGGTGCGCAGCGGGTTGTACTCGTAGCGCCGCAGGAGCGGATCGGTGGTCACCTGGGCCCGTTCGTTGGCCTGCTGGAAGGCGGCTGTATCGGTCACGAAGTGTTTCTCGGCCACGGACAGGATGGTCGTGGCAGGGATCTCCGCGCAGATCCGCTCGGCACCGGATGCCTCCAAGGACGTCGGATCGAACCGGCCGGCGCAGTTGATCGCCGATGCCCACAACAGCTGGGCGATGCCGACGTAGTGCGACAGACTGGTGCCTAGCAACTCCTCTTCCCAGCCCGGACGCAGGCACCGGGCCTCCCGCGTGCCTGTCGTCTGCGTGAGCATCGCCGCGGCACGCGCCAGCTCCCGGCCCACCGGCTCCTGGTAGATCATCTGCTCCCCGGCGGCGCGCAGCATGAATCGGGCCAGAGCGTCCCCGTCGTTGTCGTGGTCGTAGAGGTAGGGCTCCTCCAGCTGCGAGTGCATGTCCAAGATCCGCAGGAGGTCCGCTTCGCTCGCGTCCTTGCGGTACTCGTTCCCGCACGCCAGCGACACCCGGGCAGCGTCAGCCAGAGCCCACGGCAGATACTTGCGATACGGGCTCTCCTGCCACGACGACGGCAGCGCATAGGTTGCCGACGCCTTTGCGATCAGCGGCAACAGGGCACTGGGCCGATGCCTGCGAACCCGCGCCACATAATCCCGATCCCGTACCGCCCGACTGCCTGCTGCCCACGTCATGCGCTCAAGGATCCCGCACCCGTATATGCGCTGTCCTGCCCATTACCGCCCCGCCCCACCCTTCGTCACTTCTCCGGACAAGTCCGAGCCACGTAGCCGTTCAGCTCGGCGCGCAGGTCCCGGCCCGCCCCGGCCACGGACTGACGCTGCAGGGCCACGAGCTCGTCCGCACTGAGGCCATCCACCCACGCCACCCACCGCCGCTGCTCCGCCTCTTCCTCGTCACGCAACTGCTGGTCGTACGGGTCGAGCTCTACCTCCCTCTCCTTCTCCTCCTCCTCGGTGATGCCTCTGAACCGGCGCCGCTTCTCATCCTGCTCACAGCGATCCTCACGTTCCTCCTCGGCCCGCTCGACGACGTCGCACGGGTAGACCGCGGGCGGCCGGGGCCCGGCAGTGATCCTCCGGTGCGCGGCGAGCAGGGCGTCGGTGGTCGCCGGGCTGGCATCCAAGGCCGCAGCGAGCGCGGCGAACTGTTCGACCGTGGGGTGCTGCCCGTTGAGAAGGTTGTTGATCGTGCTCTTCGACAGCCGCCCGGCCGCTCCGGGGGACGCGGCCAGCGCACGTACCGAGGGCTTTCCGGCCTCCAGGTGAAGGCGGTTGAGGGCCTTCGTCAAACCGGTCCAGGTTCTGACACGCCCCGGGATGTAGACAGGCGCGGGCCAGGTCATGGCCGGAACCGGAGCAGCCCGCCGCGCCGCCTCACGAAGCCTCAGACCTCTCTTCTCCAGAGCCCCGCGGGCATGGTTGTCGGCTGCCGCTCTGCTGCCCCATGCGTAGGCCCTGACCGTCTGCTCGGTGGGCAGACCCTCCTGCAAAGCCCGGCGCAGCGTCCGCTCGGCCACCGCCTGGCCGAACTGCGCGGCCCAGAAGGCGAGACGGGGGAAGGCCAACTCCCCCTTGACCTCACGCATCCACGCACGCAACGCGTCCAGCTCGGCCCACGTGCCCGGACGGGCCGAGCGGCTCACCGGCTTCCGCCGGTACATGAGCCGAGCAGACAGCCGAGCCGGCCGGGCACCAGCAGCGCCCCGGCCGCCGCGGCGAGCGCGAACAGGACGGCGGGCACCGGCCGCTGGAGCACGGAGAGGACCGTCACGGCGGCCACCACCGAGACCACGACCAGCGCCTCACCCGTGCCGACGCGCCCGCACACCCTCTCGGTGACGGAGGGCGGCCCGGACAGCGGGGGACAGGAACAAGACATGGAGGCACCTCGAAATCGTCAGCGGGGCATGCGCAGTGCGGAGCGAGAACCACTCCGGCGGTGCCACCGATCGTCCCAGCGCCCCCGGATACCGCGCGACCTGCTCACCAAAGCCCCCCGCAAGGCGTACCTTCCCGCCCGGTCGCCAAGCACAGGTCAGCCGCAGTGAGGTCACTTTTATGTCCACGCCCCTCTCGCTGCCGCCTGACCCCACAGACCAAGAAACTCACCCATGCCCGCGACCAAAAGGCCTGTCCGACTGCGCTGCCCCCATGTCCGTCATACCGGCCCTCTTCCGCGCAGCCGAGACTGATCACCCGGCCATCGCACAGTGGTGCTCCACCATCCTGGCCGGCGACACCGCCCGCCTCCTGCTCCTGGGACCGCACTGGTCCGGCAAAACACACACCGCCTACGCCGCGCTGCGCCGACTGACGGCTGCCGGATACCGCGAGGCGGACATCACTGTCCACCGAGCCCTTGACCTCAAGAGCACCTACGAGCCCGGCATGATCGAGAACACCACAGCGGTCACGGTCATCGACGACGTGACGCTCTCCGTCGACCTGGTGCGTGAGGCCGCACGGCCACTGCAATCCGACCCTGCGGATGTTCAGGCGATGATGGCACTGGAGGCCGGCGCCCTGGCAGACGCCATCGCCCGCCTGAGCCTACTGCCGCGCCGCTCCTGGCTCCTGATCGCCTCAAGCACCGAACGGCTCAGCGAAGCAGTCGGCCAGGAGACCACTGACCGCCTCCTCGCCGTAGCCGATCTGGCCGAACTGCACCAACGCCCCCGGCCGACCCAGAACTGGTAGCCGTCGAGCGGGGCCCACATCGGCCGTCACCGTCTCGGTGACGGCCCGACGCTTCCCTCGTTCACGTTCAAACGGACCCCGGCTCGTAGGGCTGCCCCCCTCGCCTGGGGACCGCTTCGGCCGATACTTGCGAGGCCCGCCGAGGCGGCCAGGCCGTACGCGGTGGTGATGGGGCCGGCTGGCGGGCTGCGCCCTTGGCCCTCAACATGCCTGGACGCCGGTGGGGCCGTAACCACCCCGTGCAGACCGGGGAGGCTGCTTCTCATCGGTGCTGGTGGCCCCGATCCGGCCCCCATCGCCAGGATCCTAAGAGACGCCTCTGACGGTGAGTTGCCGGAGGAAGCGCTTCTCCTTGCGCTTGCGCAGTATTTGGTACCAGCGGGCGTTGTAGGAGAGCTCTTCTCGGCAGGTGTCCAGGAACGTCTTCTGGGCGGCAACAACGGCCTCGGCCTGTAGCTGGAAGCGGTCCGCCTTTCTCTCGTTCAGGTCCAGGTCGCCGGCGGCCGTGACGAGGTTCTCGGCGGCGTCGATGACCTGGACGCTGCCGCACAGGCGAACACCGTTGAGCGCACTGATCAGGTCGCTGCTGATCTCCCACATCGCGGGCATCTGCGCAGTGAGCAGCTTGTACGAGGCCCGTCCTGCTTCGCGGCGCAGGTTGGCGAACTGGTAGCTGTAGGCGAAGGAGCGGGTCGAGGCGTCCAGCATCCGCCGGTACGCGCCTGCCCGGTCCTCCCTGCTGCCGAGCCGGGGGATACCCGTAGGCCGGTAACGGCCTATCAGGGCACCGAGCGGACCACCAGCAGCCTTGATACCTGCTGAGGCCACACCAGAAGCGATCAAATCCATGCTCGGGGTTCTATCACCTACGCCGCACGCGTGAGCGGCCGCGCGCCCGGCCCTGCCGCGGCCGCCCCCGCCGCCCGTGCCTGGGCGCCGGGCGGTTCACCAGGTTCGCCTCCGGGCGCCGGGTCGTTTGTCCTACGGTGCACCGGTGAACATGGAGATGCTGCCGGGTGGCGGAGCACGGTCCGTACGGGAACTGCCAGTGCTGGATGAGGTCTTGGCCGCTGCGCTGCGGGCGCAGGGCGAGGGCGGTGTTCGGGCGCTGGGGCTGCTGCGGGACGCGCACCGGATCCTGTCCAGCGACAGCGGCTTGGAGAGCCCCGGGGAGATCGTCGAGGCGTGCGTACGCAGCGCGGCCGACGCCTTGCTGAAACTGCCCGGGGCCCCGAAGAACCCGGCCGGCTTGCAGTCGGCGGCGACGGGCCTGCTGGCGGCGGTGGACGTCTTCGGGTCGCCGCACGCCGGGAGTACGGCCCCTGGGCGCCAAGCCCCGGCGGGCAGCCCGGACTGGGAGCCGGTCGCGGAGGCGGCCGAGGTGCTGCGCGGCGAGATCCAGAGCCCCGGCGGCCATAGGCGCCGTCAGGCGCGGGGGATCGCCGAGCGGCTGACGGGTCTGCGGCTGGGGGCCGCGCAGGACAAAGCCCTGGACACGTGGGGGGCTCTGTACTCGAAGGCGTCGGGCACCCTGCACGGCGCCGGTGCCGAGGGGGCCCGGCCTGCTCGCCTGTACACCGAACTCCTGTACGCGGCACGCGAGTTGCTGGTGCCGCTGCCCGGCCGCGCTGCCCGGGTTCTGGAGCTCACTGCCCTCACCGACCCCGGCCCGGACGACGCGGCGGAGCTGGCCCGGTGGACGGACCCGAGGGCGGAGGCATTCTTCTTCCGCTCCGGCCCGTCCCCGGCCTGGCTGGGCGTACTGGACGAGCACGCCGGGCACCTGCTCCTCACCGACGAGGAGAACGGCGTGTGGCCAGCCGCCCCGTTCCTCGAGCACCTGAACGCCACCGCCCCGGACACCGCCCGCCCGTGGCTGGCCGCCCACGCCGGGCAGCTCGCCGCCGGCGGCCCGGCCGTACTGGACGCGCTGCTGCGCCTGGCCCTGGCCGGCGCGCTCACCCCGGCCGCTGTCCGCTCGCTGCTCCCGCACATCACCGCGCCGCCCCTGCCCGGGGCCCCGGCCGGACAGGGCGGGTTCGCGCTCCGGCTCGCGGCCCGCTGGGCACGCACCCTCCCGGTGGCGGCCCGCGACGGGGACTGGGTGGTGGTGGCCGAGACGCTGCTGACGGACGCGGTGGACGCCGAGCACACCGGCCACCTGGCCCTGCAGGCGGTGCTGGAGCGCGCGCACGCCGCCCAGGACGCCGCGACAACCGGCCCCGCACCGGGGGCCGGTGCCGAGCGCGCCGCGGCCCAGGCTGATGTGGAGATGGAGGAGGCGATCGCCCGGCAGAGCGCCGACCGCTTGCCCGGCCACGACGTCGCGGGCCTGCTGCAGCAGTTGGTGGCGACTGTCCACCCCGCCGCCGGGGGAGGCCCCTTCCGGTGGGCCCGTGCTGTACGCGGCGCGGTGGCGGGGCTGCTGCGCCGCGACGTCGAGGCGACCTCATACGCAGCCCGGCAGCTGGTCTTCGACGTCGACCTCGCCGAGGTTCGCCTCGGCGACTCGGCCGCCTTCACCGGCCCGGTGTTGGCCCGCACCGTCCTCGACCTCGCGGCGGCGGACGCCGCGGCAGGCCTCCCGATTGCCGAGCGGCTGCGGGCGTGGTCCCGGATCGAACAGGCCGACGCGCACCTACACGCCCGCCTCCTCGCCGCACACCTGGCCGCCCACCCGCCCCACACCCCGGACCCGCACACCGCTCCAGACCCGGGTGCCCCCGCCCTTGCCCTCGCCGAAGCGCCGGGAGGGAAAACAGGGAAGTGGTGGGATCTGGCGCTGGAGACCACGGAGCGGCTGCTGACCGGCCGCCCCACTCCGGAGGGCGCCCGACTGGCCGACCTGGTCCTCACCACCTGCCCGCCCGAGCGCGCCGAAAGCCTTCAGCGGCGGGCCCGGGAGGCGCTCGGCCCCACACCCGCAGCCGCCGAGGTAGAGCAAGCCCTGCACGCCGGACCCACCGGGGTCGACGGAACGGTGGAGCCGCTCGCGTCCTGGCTGCGGGTGTGGGACTGGTCCCCGGTGCTCACCGCACCGTTGCTGGAAGGGTTCGGTCCGCTGCTTGCCGCGGTGCGCCGCCTGCGCCCGGCCGGGCCGCCCGACCCGCGCGCCGCCGATCACCTGGTGCCGCTGCGCCGCGCCGTCACCCTCGTCGAGGAGGAGTTGCTGGAGCTGGCCGCCGCGGACGGCCCGCTCGAAGCCGCCGCCGCACTGGCCGCCGTCGAGGACGCCGGCGCCGACGGGTACGCGATCGTGCTGCACCGCCTCGTCGGGGCCGACCCGGCCGCCTGGACCACCGACGTCCCCGCCGTGCTCACTGCCCTGGAACGGGCGGAGCTCGGCGCGTTCTACCTCGCGGCCACCGCGAATGCCGGCCACCGTCCCGGAGCCCTCACGGGCGGGCCGGTCCCGGCCGCACGGGCCGCCCTCGGCCTGCGCCGAACCCTGCCCGCCCCCGCGCCAGGCCAACCGAACCCCACCGTCCTCCTGTTCGCCGACCAGGCGCTGTTCGACCTGCTGACCCTGGTGTGGCGCACCGGCACCGACCTCGCCGAGGACCTCATCCCCGCCTTGGACCACCTGCACGCCCTCGCCACCCCGCTCACCATTCCCGCCGTCCCGCCACCCGCGCCCGGCCCAGGCCCGGACAGCACCGTGCTCGCCGACGCTGCCGGGCCGGACGACGAGAGCGCGGTGCCCGAGCCGACCGGAGACCTGCCCGGCTCGGACCCGGCGGTGCGCGCGCTGGGCTGCCTGCTGGAGTACGCCGCCGCCCAAGTCCGTACCGGCGCCGCAGTTCCCAACGACGTCCTCGACCTGGTGGCCCGAGCCCTGGCCGCGCGCGGCGGCGAGGAGGCGCTCACCACCGCCATCGGGGTGGCCCTGCCGTTTCTGCACCGCCGCGCCGCCGAGTTCACCGATGCCCATCCCAGCCTGTACGTCCTCACGCCGGACCGGCCCACCCCGGCGACCGCATGGCTGCGCTGGTGCGGGTACGACCCGCTGCTGCTCACAGCCCTGGGCCCCAGCCCACTCCTTGACGCCGTACGCGGGAACCTGCCCGGCGCCGACCGGCACCTCGCCCATGCCCTACTCACCCGCACGGGCGACACCGGCGACGTCCTGGGCGACCCACGGGCCGCCTGGACGGAGCTGGCCGCCGCACCTGACGGCGCGCCTGCGGCATCCCGGCTCCTGGCCGCGCTCGCCGCACACACACCGCACCGGACCGGGTCCGGCGACACTCCGCCGGACCCGGCCGCCCACCGCGCCCTGGCAGCGGCAGCACGGTGGTGGACCGCAGCGCTAGACGCCGACCTGCCGCCCGGCGCGCTCGCCGCCGCCGGCGACTTCGCCGACACCGCCCTCGACGACACGGTGTGGCTGCCGCTGGCCCGCCGCAGCGCCGCCCACACCCCGGCCCAGACCCGCGCCGGTGACATCGCAGAACGGGCCGCCGCCCACCCGCGCGACAACGACGCCCTGCTCCTGGCCGCGCACCTGCTCACCCGATCCGCCCTCGCCCCCTGGCACGACATCGAGGTCCGCGCGCACGCCCGCACCCTGCTCCTGGCCGCCGATGCCCAACCCGCCCCCGAACACCCGGCAACCACCGAGCAGCTGCGCCGAGCGCTGGTGGAGGCAGGAGAGGTGGACCTTGCCCGGACGACATCGATGACCAGCTGACCTCACCGGCCCCGGGCCGGCAAGGAGGCGGGTTGTGGCTCGGCCCCGGCGGCGGCCCGCGCTCGGTCCGCCTCCCCGTGCGCCAGCGGGCGAGGAACTGGCCAGGAGACGGGGATGGGTCTACGACTTCGCCGCGTCCCGCTGCGCTCGCTGGTCCCGGAGCCGCGTGCGCTGGCTGACCTCCGCCGGTTCCGCACCTCTCTGGATCCCTGATGCGTTGAGTTGTCGACCGCCCCGATCCTCGGGCGAACTCGGGGCGGGACCGTCGACTCTCGGGAACCGTCTCTGCTGCGTGGGCGAGCGCTTCCCGGCCGGTTCCGCGCGGCCACCTACAGCGGGGGCCCACGTCGGCCCTAAGCCTGTACGCGATTCAGCCCACGGAAGACCAGTTGGTGACCGAGAAGGGGAGGGCCGGGCACTGCCGGGGCCGGTGAAGCTGGTGCGGGCCGCAGTCGAGGACGCCACCGTTCGTCCAGAGGAAGAACTGGTATGGGTTGGCGGGCAGTCCGCGCACCGCGAAGCGTCTCGAAGCATTCTTGATTTCCTGCTGGTGCACCCCTAAGGAATCTCGATACTCGGCTTCCAGCAGGAAGTCGCAATCCTGCACCCCGGACGAAAAGCTCGCACGCAGTCCTCCCGGCTCGGCGCCGTTGCCGAGATCGATCTTCTTGTGCGAGAAGTACGGCTTGCCGAAGTAGTCGTCGGGGCTGAGGGAGTACGGCGTCTTCGACTCGGAGAGATTGAAATGGATTCCGTCGTAGGCGCCCCCACCCTCCGGGCGGACCAGGATGACCGTCTTCGCGGCAGCGGGGCCGCATCTCAGATCCTTGGCCCTCACGCCTGTGATCGCCAGGCCCGCCGATCTGTCGCTGAAGAGATCGATGAGCCACGAGGACGAGTATCCACCGGCCTTGTCCCAGCCCGGGTCCTCAAGACCGTGGCCACCGTGGGTCGCGGCCAATTCTTCCACCGCCTCGAATTTGGGGCCATCGCTGCCGGACTCCAGGAAGGTGGCGACCTCGGAACGGGTCAGCGGGCGATCCAGCACATATGCCATGTAGAGCGGGTCCGGGTCCACGCGCGTGGACGCTGTGAAAGCCGGCCCCTCACGATCGAGATTCTCCTCGACCTGTTTTGAGTGGCGTGTCGTCGGCTCGGTTACGAAGTAGTCTAGAGCGGCTGGGACGAGCCAAGCGAGAAGACCAACGACGGCACCGCTCGCCAGAGTCCACAAGACCTTTCGTCGTCTCTGTCCCGGCGGACTCTCCAGTATGCCCGGCACGAGAGCCTCGCCGACCAGCTCGCGCCGACGTGGCCCGGCCGGACTCAAGTCCGGTATTGCGGCCGCGGCGGCAGGAGTCGTCTGGTCCGGCATGGGTGAAGTGGCCGGGGCGACGCCCGCACTCTGCGGGGTTGATAGAGGCCCGGAAGACGGTGCGGTCCCGGCGGGCGTATTGCTCGTAGCTGCGGAGGGCGCTGCCGCCGGATCCGTACTGTGCATGGCGCCCTCACGGGGAATCGACCAACGGAAAGTGGGCTCATGATGCCCGCTGAAGGGTCTGATTCTCAACGCCCCTTCACCGGAACCAGGTTCCGAGAATTCTCTGTCCCGGCTCGTCCGGCCCTACTGCCGCCCGCATCCCTCCCGCATGTCCCGCGTTGTGTCGTGCCCTGTGTCCCTGCTCGTGCGGTTGTGCTTCTCCTGGATGCGGCGGAGCAGCTACCGACGCTGTGTGTTCTCCGTGGCTGCGGCCAGCCCCCCCTGCCCTTGACGCTACTCTGGCCTTCCGGGGCACGACCACAGGAGGGGCATATGGCGCACGAGGACTGGACAGTGGACCGGCTGCACGTCGCGCTGCCGCATTCGGCGTCCCGGCAGCAGCTGCTCCAGGACGTCAACCTCACCCCGATCGAGGGCCTCCCCGCCGTTCTGGACGGATGGGCCTCGGCCGCCGAGCAGCTCGAATCGGCCCGGCCCCGTATCGAGGCCGCCCGCGCCCACATGAAAATGCGCGGTGTTCTCCCTGATGACCTGGAAACCAGGGACGTCACCGCCGACGTGCTCAGGGACGCCGAGCCGCGCCAGAACAACCGGGACGACCGCGGCCGGGGAGCGGCGTGACCTACCGGCTCAACTTCCCTACCGACGTCTTCGACACGTACAAGCAGCTGCCCGAGCTCGCCCGGCGGGACCTCGCGTTCGCCCTGGTCGACGCCCAGCAGGATCCGCTCGCGTACTCGGAGCCGTACGGGCAGGACGACGGCATCATCCGCACCGTTGCCCAGGGTCACGTTACCGCGGTGATCCTTCTCGGCCATGACACGTCGACGATGACCGTCCTCACCATCGCGTACGCCGGCACGGCCAACACGTAGGCCGCGATCACCTGAATGCCCATCAACACAGATTCTTACCTGGATAGTTGCCCAACGAACCGGACGACATCATCTGTCGCGGCTCGGTTGAAGGTGAGCAGAGAGGGGGGCTCCGAGCTGGGCATTGGTCACTTTTGTGAGCGCTACGGCTAGGTGGTGGTTGCTGGCGGTGGCCTCGACTGGCCTTTGATGGATTCGCCCGTGGCGCCTTCGGCCTGCGTTCTGTGACCTGTGAGCTTGTACAGCCTGCGTTGCTCACAGTGAGCGGATGCTGCGCAGTTCTACCGGGCCGTCGGTGTAGTGGTCGAAGCCGCATCGCAGTCGGCCGGCGCGGCAAGGGGTATACACCTACTTCTCCCTCACACTCCTCGACATCTTCGCCGAGAACGGCCTCGAACGCCGGACCCGGCAGGCAGCCCAGCGCGGCCCCGACGGCAACCCGGAGCGACTGGCCCACGCACGCCAGGAACTGGCAGTCTCGCCCTACAGCAGCCGCCCGCTGATCGAGGCCATCCGCAAGGCATGGTCTCTCCCGACGAGCCCCAGCAACGTCATCCGCTGGCCGTGGGAACGCGCATGCCCGATCCACCTTTCCTGAGAAGCGAACCCCGTTTCCTCTGGCTCGCCGAGGTGGGACCAGGAGCGGAAGTCGTCGTGATTCTCCCTCTGCGGCATCCCCGCCACCTTGTAGACGAGCCTGCGCTACGCGATGGGTACTGGGCTTTCACCACGGCCGGGCCACCCGTGGTGGGCGCCCCTACGATGGTCTGTGACCACTTGCCGCGCCCTTAGCGCAGGACCCCAGGTTCCCGGGGCCAGTAGTATCCGCGCGGCCGAAGCCGTCATTCGCGATGTGTTCTGCCCGATGCTCCTGCCGTGGTCGGATAGGCCGCTTCTGGACTGGAAAGCTATTGGCTGTGTCAGCGGGTCAGGCCAGATCGAGGGGTGAGCGGCTGGGGCCGGCGAGCCTGAACTGGCTGGGGTCCCAGAGCGCAACGGGTAGCAGTGGAGGGGTGCCGCCGTCGGCATGGAACGTGTCGCGCGGGCCGATGATGTGCTCCTGGTGCAGGAGGCGGGAGAGCAGAGCGTCGTCGAGGAGGTTGACCAGCCCCTCGCGGCCACCGTGACGGCCCGACAGGCGTGTGCAGTAAGCGGCTTGGACCACCCAATGAGTCAATACGCGGCACACCACGGATCGCAGGGCATGTAGATCCGATTCCTTGTCCTTGGCTCCGTGGGCGTAGGCAGAGCGTGCCGCGTAGCCCGCCCCTACCGTGTTGCGGACCTGTAGACGGTCATCGTCGTCCGTCCCGACCAGCATGGCGGCACGCTGCTGGACTTTGCGGCCAACCTCGGCATGCCCGCCGTCCCCGCCGGCCAGCAGAGACTCCATCGCCGCGGTGAGCCGGAACGCGGCTTCGCTCAGGTGCAGGGACGACCCGGCGGTGGTGCCGCCGCCGTCGTCGCCGAGTACATGGCACTTGACGAAGAGGAAGTGGTCGGCGGCCCGCGCCAGTTGGCCTTGGCGGCGAGCATCGAGACCAGCGGTGCGGGTCAGGAAGGCACGGCAGAACGCGGCAACGTCCGCATCGTGCCCGGTACTGATCATGTAGGCCCGTTGGTGATGGCCCGGTGCGAAGGTGTAGCCCCAGCGGGACACTTCCGAGGGAAGCGGCCAGCCCAGGTGCGGGCGGACGACGCGGCGCCCGGGTTCCACCAGGTAGCGCGGGCCGGCCACGACAGGGACCTCAAGGGCGAGATTGAGCGCGAGCAAGGGCCACACGAGTTCCCGTGGCCGGTCGTCGTCCACGGGAACCGGGACACCCCCCAGGGGGCGGCGGAGCAGACCGAAGCCGTGCATTTCGTGCAGCGCGCGCGGCGCCAGCAGATCCCCCGGGACCCCGGGCGCTCCCGTCAACGGCAGTTGCGGATCGGTCGCGTAGGCGAACGAGGCGAGCTGCCACCCGCCGATGTCGACGGGCGGGGCGCCATCGAGGGTGAGGTTGACGCAGAGGTACTCCCATTCAGGGAGCGGTGGACCGTACACGTGGCCGACCGCCCGTTCCACGGCCTCGGCGATGCTGAACCGGTCACTGCTCGCCAGGACTCTCAGCGCGGTGCGGGCGGCCTGCGAGGCCACACTTCTACCCCTGGTACCGGAGTGTGGATCGTGCGGCTGCTGCAGAGCCCTGTCCTCGTCACCTGGTTCCGCGGCAGTGGCCGCATCAGGAACCTCGGTCTCCAGCAGGTGATCGAGCACCCGGCCGCGTGCCAGGGCTTCGGTGAGCGCATTGAAGCGTCTTGCCCGCCCGGTGCCGGCCAACTGGCAGGACAACCTCTTGATGTCTTGTGGCGTCATGCTGCGGAACCGCCGCAGAGCCCGCTCCAGTCCCTCCTGGAGACTCTGCCGCGCAACTGTCGTCATGGCACCGACAGTAGGGAGACTTCCCGCGACCGTGCATGGCATTTTCCCGTCGGCAACCCCTGCGTCCGGCAGATCACACGTGTGGCGACGAACCGAGCCGGTACGCTGCCTTCCCGCATGGCCGGATGAGCTCCTACGGCAGGGTGTACACGAACTCCTTGCCTCCCCGCTCCGGGCCGGGTGCGCGGACCCGGCTCAAGGCTCCCGCGTGGACAAGGCGCTTAAGCCGGTTGTTGGCGTTGGTGACGGAAATACCGAGTGCTTCGGCCAACTCCTGAGCACGGAAGGTGCCCAGGCTGCGGGCTTGGGCGTAGGTGTCCGGCATGACAGAGGTGTCGCCCAGCAGCGTGTGATCCTCGCCCTGCACGGCGAACTGCTTGCGCCGCTCAAGGCAAACGGCGACAGACTCACGGGTCTCCTCATTCAGCCCGATCAGCCGGACGGCGGCAGCCTGCACGTCGCCAGCCGCCAGGGACACGTAGAGCTTGCCGAGGAACTCGTCCACGAAGCTGTGGGTCATGGCCTCGGTGCCGGTGAAGTCGATTTCCAGCACGGGGGACGGACCGGCCGACTTGAGCGCAACCTCCAGCTCGGTACGCTTGTGCGCCCCCGTGCCGCGGGTGGACAGGAACGTGCCCGGTTTACTGACGGGGAAGGTGAGCATTTGCTTTTTCGCCTTCATTGAACGCATTGAAGCACAGTGCAGTTAACCGGGGAACGAGACTCTCAGCCAGGCCCAGGTGCCCGCCACCTGCTCGGGAATGCGCCGGTAGGAGGTAAAAGCGTGCTCCCGGTAGTGGCTGGCCGTCACGGCGCCGTGGCCGCTGCGCAGGATCAGGCTCGTGATTGCCGTCTCTCTGACCCCGCCCAGGACGTCAGGAAGACCGTAGCCGCGGTCCTCGTCTGTTCCGCTGGCACGGGGACTCAGCGCGCGTTCCAGCGCGTGGATGCTGTCGGTTACGTCCGAGTGCTGCTGGTTGCGGCGCAGATGATTGAGTACTCCGACACCGGTGTCACAGACCGAGACCTCCAGTCGCCTGCGGCCGGTCGTTCTGCCGCTGTAGGCCTGCGCGGTAATAAAGCCGCCCAGCTTGCTGGTTCCGTGACTCACCGCGTTGTCGATGAGCTCACCCAGCCCAGTGAACGCCTGCCTTCCGAAGCGCCTTCCCAGGTGATTGGTTGCGACGAACCCGATCCGCTGGTTCACGTCACGGACGGCCGCACCCGTAAGACGGGTGACTTCCAGCAGACTGGCCGAGTGATCATTGCGCTCGCCTCCGGAGAGGGAGCCCACGATGCGAGATCCGTCCGGCAAGTGCTTCAACAGGTCCATGCGCTGCAGATACGAGGCCACGCCAGGGCGTTCGGGCAGGAGCAGGGCGATCTCCGTGCCGCTGGCCGCGTGAGTGTGGGTGAGCGCGGCCACGGCAGCGAGATCCAGCGGGCTGGCGAACTCCAACTTGCGGGCATCGACGGTCAAGCCGGGCTGGGCGGTTTCCTGCAGGCGCAGCGTGCCGCGCAGCAAGGGGTGGCGGCCGGGCAGCTCAAGTAACACGACACACCAGCATGCCACCCGTTCGGCCGTGCCGCAGCCGTCTGCCGCACCGTGCTACGGTTTCATGAACTTCATTGAAGGCGCTGTGCGTATGGTGCCAGTGCCCAGCCGGGCCGGTCCTGCAAGGAACAGCACGATGGGGGCGGTTCAACTGATCGAGCGTTTCCAGATCCTGGCCCTGGACGGCGGCGGCTTCCGCGGCATGTTCTCCGCTGCGGTCCTCGCCCGCCTCGAGGAAGACCTCGACATCCGCATCGCCGACCACTTCGACCTGATCGCCGGCACCTCGACCGGCGGCATCATCGCGCTCGGCCTCGGCCTGGGCCTGACACCCCGCGAGATCCTCACCTTCTACACCGAGCACGGCCCGAGGATCTTCCGCGACCGCTCCAAGATGCGCGGCCTGCGCCACCTTCTGCGCGCGAAGTACAGCACGGAGCCCCTGCGGGCGGCGCTCACCGACGTCTTCGGCGAGCGGACCTTCGGAGAGAGCACCAAACGCCTGGTGATCACCTCTTACAACATCGCCGCCGACGACGTCTACCTCTTCCGGACCCCGCACCTGCCCACCCTCAAACGGGACTGGCGGGAAAAGGCCGTCAACGTCGCGCTCGCCACCTCTGCCGCACCCACCTACCTGCCCGGCATGCCCCTGGACGGAGCTCGCCTTGTCGACGGCGGCCTCTGGGCGAACAACCCCACCATGGTCGCGCTCACCGAGGCCGTCGGACCACTGTCCGTCCCCCTCGAGGCCATCAAGGTCTTCAGCCTCGGTACCACCACCGACGTCCGAAGCCGCCACCGCCGCCTCGACCGCGGCGGCCTGCTGCCCTGGGCCAGCGACGCTGTCGAGGTGCTTATGCGGGCCCAGAGCGAAAGCGCGGCCAAACAGGTGCGCCACTTCGTAGGCAAGAACAACGTCCTGCGCCTCAACCCGACCGTCCCCACCGGAGCCGTCGCGCTCGACAACGTCGACATCCAGACCCTCTCCGGACTGGCAGGCCACGTAAGCCGCGACGCCTCACCGGCCGTCCACCGCACCTTCTGCGACCACCACGCCCCCGCCTACACACCCTGCCACCCCACCCGTGAGGAATGACGTGACCACGCTGCACCCGGCAGGGGAGACCGACACGGACTCCCTCGAACAGATGCTGTCCATGCTGCTCGACGGCGCCGTGGAGACCCTCGACATCTCCCCGGACGTCTACGACAGCGCTGTTCGCCGCTACAAGGACGTCGCCACCTATCTCGGGCTGAACGAGAGCCCGGACTACGAGATCTACTCGCAGGGCTCTTTCCTCCTCGGCACCGTCCTCCGCCCCCAGACATCCACCGGCGAGTACGACATCGATCTCGTCTGCCGCATCCCCCTGCACAAGACAAGCACCACACAGGACGATCTCAAACAGCGAGTGGGCGACCAGCTCATCGCGTACCGGTCCTGGAAGCAGCAGCAGGGCCACGAGGACGGCCCCGTCACCCTGGAGCCCCGCCGCCGGTGCTGGACACTGGGATACACCAGATTCCACCTCGACATCCTTCCCGCCATCCCGGACGACGAACACCAGCCCCACGGAATCCTCTTGACGGACAAGAACCTGTCCAAGTGGCAGCACGGCAACCCGATCGGCTACGCGGGCTGGTTCAGCGCCCGCTCCGAACTGTCACATGCCCTTCTCGAGAAGCGTGCCAGCATCGCGGATGTGCCCGTCTGGCACATCCGCAGCACTCTTCAGCGCCTTGTGCAGGTAATGAAGTGGCACTGCATGACCTACTTCGGCGACGACACCGACAACCGTCCACCGTCCATCCTCCTCACCACCCTCGCCGGCCTCGCCTACCAAGGCGAGGACGACCTGTTCACCGCCCTGCGCAACGCGCTAGCCGCCATCCCCGGCTTCATCAAACAGCGCAACGGCCAATGGTGGGTCGCCAACCCCGCCCACGAGAAGGAGAACTTCACCGACAAGTGGAACGAATACCCTCAGCGGCGCCAGGCCTTCATGACCTGGTTCCGCGAGCTCACGGACACGATGGTCAACCCGGCTCTGATGCACTCCCAGGGGCTGGACGCCGTCTACTCCCAACTCGTCAAGTCCTTCGACCCCGTGCCTCTTCAGCGCTCCTTCACCCGCTACGCGAACCGCATGAACAACACAGCCACCCAGCAGCGGATGAGCACCACGGGACTGCTCTCCACCACCGCCGCCGGCCCGCGCAGGCGCCCCCAGAACTTCCATGGCCAGCACACCGACGCGCGCGCTTAACCTCGCCCGGCAGATGGCCGCCGTCAAAGCCGCTGTCCCCACAGCCGAAGTGACCTTGCGCAGCGGTGAACTCGTCTGCGTCCTCACCCTGCAGCCCACCCCCGTCAGCAGGCGCTACACGGTCAGGATCACCCACCGCCACCGCAGCCACCCCCGCGTCAGCGTCATCGATCCGCCACTGGCACTGCACCCTGACGCCACACGCCTTCCGCACGTCTACGCCAGCGGCGACCTGTGCCTGTACCTGCCCGGCGAATGGGACGACCACATGTTCCTATCCCAAACCATCCTGCCGTGGACCTCGGCGTGGCTGCTGCACTACGAACTCTGGCTCATCACAGGCCGCTGGACGGGAAGCGGCGAAGAGCATGCCCTCCCAACGGCCTGGCCCCCCACCGCCGACCGGTGAGGCGAACGCCACGCCAACTGGTCACACAGATCACGGACGGCGATTCTCTTGGGGCTGACGGTGATGGCTGGGTGGGTGCTACGTTGTGGCCTAGGGTCTGTCTTCAAAGGGTCATATCCACATCAGGAGTGACGCGATGGTGAGTGCCGCTTCGTAGGATTCTCGGGTTTTGTCGTAGCGGGTGGCGATGGCCCGGTACTGCTTCAACGCGTTGAAGCAGCGTTCGACGACGTTGCGCTGCTTGTAGCGCTCCTTGTCGAAAGCGGGCGGCCTGCCGCCGTTGCTGCCACGACGGCGGCGGTTCGCCTGCTGGTCCGAGCGTTCCGGGATCGTGTGCGGGATACGGCGTTTCCGCAGGTAGTTGCGTATGCGTCGGCTGCTGTATCCCTTGTCGCCCAGGAGATGGTCGGGCCGGTTGCGTGGGCGGCCCGGGCCTGGACGGCGAACCCTGATCTGCGCGAGGATCTGCTCGAACTGCGTGCAGTCGTTGATGTTGCCGCCTGTGACGACGAAGCCGAGCGGACGGCCGCGGCCGTCGCAGGCGAGGTGAATCTTGGTCGTCAGTCCGCCACGGGATCGTCCGAGGGCGTGAGTGCGTGCCGCTTCTGCAGGGCTTGCCGCTTTTTACGGGCGCCGGCCGCGTGCTGATGAGCGCGGGTGATCGTGGAGTCCACCGATACCAGCCAGTCGACGTCTCCAGCCGCTTCCTTTTGAGCCTGAACGGCTTCAAGCATCCGCGTGAACGTGCCATCGAGCGCCCACCTGCGGAAACGTGTGTACAACGTCCGCCAGGACCCGTATCTCTCCGGCACATCACGCCAGGCCGAACCGGTCCGAAGCTTCCACACGATCCCGTTCAGGACCACCCGATCGTCCCGCCGGGGCCGCCCCGTGCCCGTTCGCGGAAGCAGCCCCGACAGGACGTCCCACTCTTCGTCCGAGAGCTCATGTCGCCGCACCATGCGTAACATGATGCCCCATCAACAAGCTTTGAAGACAGGCCCTAGGGGAGTGGCACAGCGCATCGCACCAGACCGAGCAGCCTAGAGCTGTATTCCTGGTGCGGCCGGTCGCAGGGGTGGGACTTGCGCCGCTCAGGCAAGCACGATCAGTAGTGGGGAACGTGGCGCGAGCAAGGTCGCATTCGGCGGCAGGGCAGATGACCGGATATCTCTACCAGTGCGAGCTTGCCTTGCTCGAGCTCGCCCGTCGCAGTTGGCAGGACCCCACCGTCGAGGTTCGCATGGAACTTCTCGACGACATCGAGTTCCTCGACCCGGACAAGACGCCACGTGAACTGCTGCAGGCCAAACACCGTGAAGCGGCCGGCCCGCTGAGCGAGACCGGCAAGGACTTCTGGCGTTCCGTCGCGTCCTGGATCGATGCCCTGAAGAAACTCTCCGACCCCGCAGATGCCGCCATGCCCCTCCTGCGCCTGGTCTCGACCCAGACCGGGTGGTGTCCACTCCGGCCTTCGAGATCCGGCCGTCCGCCCGGCACGGCTTCGTCGGCGCCGAGGACGTGGTCCCGGGAGAGACGGAGTCGGCGACACGGGCGCGGGTGTGTACGTCCCTGAGTGCTGTGACGGAGGCGTTCGGCCTGCCGCGGGTACCGGTGCTGGAGGACATGACCATCGGCCTCCGCCCGATCCCGGCGGGCGACGGCGTGCTCTGCGCACCGCTGGCGAGCGCTCCGGGGGTCGTCGCACTGGCTGCGCACCCCGGGGTGACGCTCGCGGCCTCGCTGGCGCTACGTACGGCGGAACAGCTCGGGGGCTCTGCCGACTCGAAGTAGCCGGGTCCGGGGCAGGCATCGTCTCGCCTGCACGACGGGTCACACCGTCGCCACGACAAACCCGCCCGGCTTCAGAACTGCCGAATCCTCGGAGTGCGGTTGCGGTGTTAGGGTCCGTCTTCAAAAGATCTTGCCCAGAGTAGGAATGAGGCGAGGCTGACCGCTGCTTCGTAGGAGGTGGCGGTTTTGTCGTATCTGGTGGCGATGCCTCGGAATCCCTTGAGGTGGTTGAAGCAGCGTTCGACGGTGTTGCGTCGGCGGTAGGTCTCGCGGTCGAAACCTGGTGGCCGGCCGCCGTGACTGCCGCGGTTTCGGCGGTGCTTCTTCTGGTCGTCCTTCTCGGGGATCGTGGCGATGATGCCGCGTCGTCGCAGGTAGGCGCGGAATGCCCGGGAGCTGTAGGCCTTGTCTGCCACGACATGGTCGGGGGTGGAGCGAGGTCGGCCCGGTCCGGTGCGGGGCACGCGTATGCGTTCGAGCAGTGCCTGTGCCATGACGCTGTCGTGTCGTTGGCCGGCGGTGAGCATGAGAGCCAGAGGACGGCCCTGCCCGTCGGCGGCGAGGTGGATCTTGGTGGTCAGGCCTCCTCGGGACCGGCCGAGGGCGTGATCGTCCGGTTCGTCCTGCCGGTGCTTCCCCCTTTCGTCCGGTGGCAGCGGCGTGCTGATGTGCCCGGACGATGGTGGAGTCGATCTGCACCAGCCAGTCGATGTCGCCGGCCGCGTCCGCGCGGGTCTGGATCTGCCGCAGGGCTCTGGTGAACACGCCGTCGATCGCGTAGCGACGGAACCGCGTGTAGACCGTCTGCCAGGAGCCATAACGTTCTGGCAGGTCACGCCAGGAAATCCCGGTACGGATCTTGTAGACCATCCCGTTGATGATCCGCCGGTCCTCCGCTCGGGGCCGCCCCCGGACTGCCCGCGGTATCAGCGGAGCGAGCAACTCCCACTCGCGATCGGTGAGTTCATGTCGGCGTATCACGACACCATGATCCACCATCGAACGATCTTTTGAAGACGGACCCTAGTCTCGCCAAGGAACTGGGGATCACGCCGAGCGACCACGCTCAGGCAGCCCTCGACGAGATCAAGGGGTGGTGGTACGGCATGGCGATCAAACTGCTGGAACGCAAGAACCCCCAGCACATGCGAGCCTCCGTCAGCGCCCAGCAACTCATGTGCCGACGGGACGAAGTCACCGGCCGCTACATCGGCAAGAACCTGCCGATCACCGAGACACTGCGCCACCTCACCCAGGCAGAGATCGCCGGCTACAACGACCGCCTGGTCGTCACCCAGATGCGGTGGATCGGCCTGCCCGACGACGAAGTGGCGATGCACCTGCGTGACTACCACTACGCACGGGCCCAGCGCTCCGAATGGCTGCGCACCTTCAAGATCACCCCGGAACGGCTCGACGAATACGAAGGTGAACTCCACTACGAGTGGGAGACAGCCTTCCGCCGCCGCACGCGCCGCATCCGAGACGACATGAGCGAAGAGCAACGCCAGGACATCGGTCAGGAAATTCTGGACGCCACCATGGACCGTGTTGCTGACACCCAACTGCGACCCGGCAGCGTCACCGCCCCCTGGATCGGCACCGGAAGCGCCCACGGCCTGTCCGACCAGGCCGACACGGCGGAGCCCGACCGGCAACTCGGCTGGCACCCCGACTACAAAGACCGCTGTCAGAGCCCCGACGAATCGCAGGAACAGTGACGACCGCCCCCCACCGCAACGTGTCGGAGGCACAGGCGTTGTTCAACCCAGCCTTCGGCGCCTACCTCCTGGCCAGCGCCGTCAACACGGCCACGAAGAAGGCGGGCCGGCCGCTGCCCTGGCCCAGTGCGTTCCTGATCCTTCCTCTCGTGCTGCCCGAAGATACCCGCGCTTCTCTCCCCGGCAAGTCCACCGTCACGCTCACAGCCTGGGCACACGAACACCCGCGCCTGCAGGCCGCATTCGCCGAACGCGCCACAGCACTGACCGACTACACCCGCAGCAGCCTGCGTACCGCAATGCGCCACCAGGCCATAGACGTCACCCCCGACGGCCTCGTATGCCCCCGCACCCCCAAGCCAGCCTCCGCCGCCCCCGGCGAAGAAGTCGCCGACTGCGCCCGCGCAGCAGCACTGGTCGGCCGTTGGCTCGCCGTGACCGACCCCACCCGCGCCTTCACCACCCTCGGCGTCCGGCCCTGATCCGCCCCCATCAAGGAGTTCCAGAACCGTCATGCAACTGCTCGCCCTGGCCCTCTACCACCGAGACGGCAGGAAGCCCCCAAGGATCCTGCGGTTTCGCCCCGGGGCGCTCAACATCCTCACCGGCGAGTCAGAGACCGGCAAGTCCGAGGTCCTCACCATCGTCGACTACTGCCTCGGGCGCCGCGCACCCAACCTGCCTGACGACCTGATCGACCAGACCGTCGGCTGGTACGCCCTCCTGGTCACCTTCGCCGACAACTCACGCATGGTCCTGGCCCGGCCTCGGCCGACAGGAGCCTCCACCCAGCACGCGTACACCCGCACCGGCGGCGCCGGCCTGGACATCCCACGACCCGACGAACTCGTCAACAACTCCAACGTCGCAGCGCTGCGCAGCGAGCTCAGTGCCCGCCTCGGCATTGAGGACTTCCACTTCCAGCCACCCACCGGCGCTGCCCGCAACGCCTTCGATGTCTCCATCGGCCAGGCAGCCCTGCTCTGCTTCCAGAGCCAGAACGAGATCGCCGACCAGACAGCCCTGTTCCACCGACAAACCGAATCCGGCATGGCCCAGGCACTCAAGGACACCCTGCCGTACTTTCTCGGCGCCGCCGGCCCCGAACAGGCGCTGCGCCGCCACCGACTCGGCGAAGCCCAGCGCGCCCAGCGCGCAGCACAACGCAAGCTCGACGACGCCCTGCGCCATCAGCAGGCCATGGATGCCAACGGTCTCGCCCTCGTACGCCTGGCGGAAGCCGAAGGCCTCCTGACCGAGGTGCCCGCAGCACCCGACACCACCCAGGTCCTCGACCTCCTCCACCAGGCCCTGGCCGCAGCCCCGGAAACCGCCGCACCACTCGAACTGCGTGACAGGCGCCAGGAACTCAACGACGAACGCCGCGCCCTGCGCGAACAACTGCATGAGTTCGACGACGCCCTGGCCGCGGTCGACCGCTGGCAGCAGCAGGGACGAGCCTTCACCGGCGAACTCCACCTCCAGCTCGACCGCCTCAAAACCCTCGACCTCCTCGGCCCGGAGCGCCAGCACGACACCAGCGTGTGCCCTATGTGCACCCAGCCCCTGGAACACCCGGACCCCAACGCACACGACATCACCGAACTGACCGGCCACCTCGCAAGCGAACTCGCCAAGGCACAGACACTCCAGCCCGTCCGCGAGGAACACCGACGAGCCCTTCAGACCGGACGCACCGACGTCACCGAGCGCCTCAGGCTCAACGGCGCCCAGCTCAAAGAACTCCTCGCAAGCAACGAGCGCCTGCGCAACCTGCAAGAACAGAACCTACGAGTCGCCCACATCCAGGGCCGGATCTCCGAAGCACTCACCCGCACAGGCACAGACAGCGACATTGCCCGGCTGCGCCAGAACCTAGACCTCGCTCAGGACCAAGCAGCCACACTGGAACAACTCGTCGACGAGGACGACGTCGTGGCCGAGACGGAGCGCCGTCTCGCCGACATCGCCATCGGTATGACGGCCTGGGCCAAGCGACTCAACCTCGGAGGAGCAGCCGACGCCACCGAGGTAGCCATCAGCCTCAAGCTCCTCAACGTCGTCCTCAGGCGACCCTCAGGACGCCTGCCCCTCACCCGCATCGGCAGTGCCAAGAACCACATCGGCTACCACTTGGTCGCTCACCTCGCCCTGCACACCTACCTGCGACGCAACAGCCGTCCCGTCCCAGGCTTCCTGATGCTCGACCAGCCCACCCAGGCCTTCTTCCCGGAAAAGCCCCGCGACGCGTCCACCATCCAGGACGCCGACTGGGCCACCGTCACCGCTTACTTCCAACTTCTCAACGACGTGGTACAGCTCAACGAGGGAGCTTTCCAGATCATCGTCTGCGATCACGCGAACCTGCCCGAAGGCTGGTTCCAGGACGCCGTGATCGGCAACTGGCGCCCGATGCCGACGGCAGGCGCACCGCCCTGATTCCTCTGGACTGGCTCGGCTGAACAGACCACAGTGGCGGACGCGCCGATGCGATCCAGACACGGCCGACTCCATGAGAGCGCCCAACTGCAGGGGCGCGCAAGCGGGATGAGGCTTTGACTGTCTCCGGCACGAGTTGCTGAACGACCTGTACGGCTGGCCTGTATGCCCGGCAGAAGGCGGCGTCTGTGCTGCGCTCTGCCGGGCGCCCGGCCCATGGACGGTCTCGGGGAGAAGGTTCAGAAACAGAAGCGATGAGGCGACGGGACCTCAGGCGGATTCCTGGCCGGGGCCGTCGGCATCCGTCTCCAGGGCCTTGTCGACGAACTCCCGTACCAGCTGCCTGACCTGTGCGGCCGGAACGACCTGTTCCCACTTGAGGGCAGATGTGCGCTGCCAGCAGCGCATTCGGAAACGGATCGATCCGTCTTCCTGAACCGCACCCCACGCGGAGTGCCCCTGCGGCGCACACGGGCCGTGAGGGTCGGGCACGAGCGTCTCCAGCACGATGTCGGGCTGGTGGCGCGGCGGCACGGTCCTGTCGCGGCGGCAGCCGTCGCATAGCAGGAGGTGGCGGACTGCACCCGGCCGTTGGACGAACCTGTAGCCGCCGCCTTCATAGGTGTTGCAGCTGGCACACACAGGCCCGCGCACGAATCCGTGCTCGTGGCAGTGGTCCCAGTACATGGCCTGACGAGGACTGGGGCACAACCGGCACAAGAACGCCTCCGGCTGCGAGTTCTTCAGCAGCGACGCATAGAGCCGACCGCGCAGGTGGCCCTTGTAAGGGCGGGCGACGGAGGCGGTGCACGCGGGGCACAGGGTGGTGTAGCCGCTGTTGCTGGACGTGCGCCACGCCCAGACGTCACCGGCGGCGTTGCAGCGGCTGCATCGGGTGGCCTGTTCGACGCACTCGGCGGCGATCTGGTCCGCTCGGTCCAGGAGGGCCGCGTAGGCGCGCGGGACCATCCAGGTGGAGCCGGACCACGTCAGCAGCGGTAACGGGCTGGTACATGCGATGGGCCAGCGGCCGTAGCGTTCCTTGACCTGCTCAAAGGTCGCTCCGCACCCCAGCCCGTTGCGGTTGGGCCTCATGCCGCTGCACGGCTGCTGTCCTTCGCAGCGGCAGCCGTTCGCGCTCTGCACCTGGTAGGAGATGTGGTCGAACCAGCGGTGGATCTGTGAGCGCCACGTCCGATTGTGCTCGGCGGACGAGAGACGGGCGTCGACCAGGTCGTCGGGATCGAAGGGCAGCGAGGCGAGCCGGGCGGCGGCCGCGCGGATGTCCCGATCGTCCAGCCGCCACCGGCCTTTGTACTTGTAGCCGCGCACGGCGGTGTCTCCGATGAGGACGTGGTTGCTGATCTGGAAGGTGTAGCGGGACAGCGAGGCGGGCGCCGCGGGGACGGGGCAGCCTTCGGTGAGTTCCGCCAGTAACTGGTTGGCGTACTCCGGACTGATCGGTGACATGGGTATGTCTCTCTTTCGTGTGCGATGGGGGTGTGTGGCGGCCTGCGGATGCCGACGAAGTAGGGCCGGGGCGGAGCGGGAGTAGGTGATGGGCGGTATCAGCTGGGCCGCAGCGTGTGACGGCGCAGGGTTGGGCTCGGGCTGGGCGAGGCAGCTGCGGAGGACGTGGGCGGGCGGGGCCCGTGACCGGAGACCAGCGCCTTCGTGAGGCCGCGCCGAGATGCCGGCCCGGCGGGTGTGTGGCACCGTCACGAAGGCGCCTCACCCGGGCCCGTGACGATCGTGGGCTCCCAGCCTCCGGTCAGGAAAGCGGCCCTGGCGTCGTCGATGACCGGGCGGACAGGGGAGCCGACACTCAGCGCAACCCGGTCGCCGAACTGGCTGGGGCGGCCCAACGAAGCAGGCATCCGCCACAGCTCCTCCTCAGGAGCGCCCTCGGACGCGAGGAGCCGTTGGAGCCACCACCGGAGAGGGTCGTGCTCCGCTGCGCTGGCACGCCGGGTGCGGGTGCGGGCGATCATCCAGTCCGGGATCCACGGTCTGCCGGTCCGGCGGCCGAACTCCTCCAGGAGGAGGCTGTGGGCGGCACTGAATCCTTGTCTGGCCGCGGTTGTGCGAAGACGCTGGTGCCAATGCCGGTTACCGATCACACGGGCGATGGCGATCGTCTCGGGATAGGGCACCAGCGCATGCGCCGTTGCACTCGCGGCCGAGCAGCCGGTGAACGAGGCCAGAGCGGCCGCCCGCTGCCGCCAGATCGGGTCCCCGTGCCATCCCTGAACCTGCCACGACCACACCACCGCCGAAGCCAGCGCCACGACCTCGGCGGCTTGCGGGCGGGCACGCAGGAGAGAGGTGTGGTGCCGGTGAGCCGCCAGGACCTCGGGCAGCGCCTGCAGCGGAGCGGACACCGAGGTGTGAGCGTCGGCAAGCAGCCAGCGCCGGTGCTTCCGACAGACATGACCAGCCGCTCCCGGGTAGACCAGCACCGGCTGCCGAGGCGACCAGGAACGCCTGGTGCACGGCAAGCAGGCTGTGACCCACGCGCCGCGGGGGGAGAACCAGCCTGCCTGCGGGCCGATGTCATCGGTGAGCCGCTCATGCGTCGGCGCGAAGGAAGGAAGCAGTTCGTGCAACCGGGCTGGTGGCATGCGGGTGAGGCGGCCAAGGGCCACCCGGGCGGGTTCGTTGAGGAATACCTCTGGGGCGGTCCGAAATGCTCCGGTGAGCTTGACGGGGCGGGGACCACTGAAAGCGCCCCGTAGCAGGTCCTGCACCGGCAGGCCGTAGACCTGCGCAAGCCGGCCGACCCAGGAGCCGGTCAGCTCCTGACTCACGGGAGGTACGCGCACAAGAGCGTGCGCGGCAACAAGGTCTTCCACAGACGCAGTCCTCAGCAACTGAAAGGAGACGGCGGCTCCGGGCCGGAGCCAGGCGAACACGGAAAGTGCAGTGCAGACGCAGGGCCCCACCGGGAGGGGAGAGACCTGCCGGTGGAGGCGTGCCCCTTGTCCGGCCGGCCTCTGCGACAGCAGTGCTTCAAGCAGATCTGTCGGGGCGGCGACGGGCGCGTGCGGCGTTCACGGCCTGTGTGTCCAGAACGACCTGCGAGAGCAGCTTCTTGGTGATCGCGTGACTCTCCTCCACGATGGAGCAGATCGCCGCTTCCCGGATGAAGGCGAATAGGCTGGCCATCACACCGCCGGTTCGCAGATGGATGTAGTCAGCGTGACGCACCAGCGTGTGAGGCCGGTGGTTCACCAGCCGCAGTGCCGACTCCATGTCTCCCAGCAAGATGCGCCACTGAGCCTTCTGCTCGGGGGTGCCGTTGAGCAGAGGGGGAGTGCGCAGCAGTTTGAAGCGGGCAGCGAGCTGCGCGCCGCGGGGACCGGTGAGGAGCGCGGACGTCTCCACGTTCACGCCCGCCAGGACGAACGTGGCCGGTACACGCTCAGCGAGCGCCTTGACCTGATCGGAGCTGTCGGCGCCAGGGCGCGTTCGGGTGTTGAGCAGATGCACGTCATCGAGAAACACCAGCCGGGTCCGCCGCGCCACCATGACATCGCAGACCGCATCGGTGATGACCGTTTCCGTCATCCGGTCGTGCACGGGGATGCCCAGAAAACGCGCGAACTCCTTGACCAGCCCCTTGGGAGTGCAGGTGGGCGGGATCGCCGCGAACACCACCGGAAGGCAGTCGGCGTGCCCAGGCCTTCGGGTCCTCTCGCTGCGCTCGAAGGCGCGGCCCAACTCCATGAGCGTCGTGGACTTTCCCGCCCCAGGCGGCCCTGACACGATCAGCCCGCGCCTGGCCGTGCCCCGGTGCCGGTTATTGACGAGCAGAGTCAACTGCAGCTGACGCAAAGCCTCGTCCAAGCTGCGGGTCTTCAGCGTCACGAACTCGGAGTGGTACTCCAGCAGCCTCTTGCGGCTCCAGAAGGAGCTGCCTACCGGCGGTGCGGGCACGCGAGGACGCGCAACATACTCCTGCCACAGACCGGCCCCGCTCATCGGGCTGGGGGAAGGCTCCTCCTCGAAGAAGTCGCCACTGGGACACAGCGTTACGGCAGCCACAGATCACCCTCCGGGGTGGTGTCGTCGAGAATGGAAGAGCCATCGGCCGGTTCAGCAGGCAGCTGACAGGCCCCGTCCGGGAAGCCGTCGTCCTCGTCCGGGATGGTCTCGTCGTCGATCTCCGGCGCCGCGTACACGCCCGCCAGACCGAACGACAGTGTCGGAACGCCCAGGACGTCGAGTCCGCCCGAGGGGACCGGGATGAGATCCGCGCCTGAGGCACGTGACCGGGCCACGACCCGCCGCTCCGTGCGGGACAGCTTCGCCTTTCCCGCTGCCCTTTTGAGGACATCATCCAACGCCAAGGCGAGCTGAGCCTCGTGCTCGGCGCGCGAGCCTGTCCGCTCGGTGACTTTGCAGACGTGCTCCCAGACGTGGTGGGTGAAGGGAAGGCTCACCGACGTCGCGTGAATCCACGGCACCTCGACGAAGCCCTCCGCCAGCCGCACCCAGACCCGCACCGGGTCGTAGGGGTTGTAGTGCACCTCCCACAGTCCGTCCTTTGACCGCACCCCGGGGTCCTGGACGTGCTCCTGGTGCAGGCACGCGTGGTCGTAGGTGCGGTAGTCGAACCGGATGCCCGCGTCGGTGATGGCCTGCCATCTCACCGGCAGCAGTTCGACGTAGTCGTCCGAACCGAGGGGAACCGGCACATAGCCCGCCACAGGCAGAAGCGACGCCCACATCTGGTTCGGTGTGAGGGCCTTCTTCGGCATCAGAGGATGGCGCAGGCCCGCATGGGGCCGATGGTGCCAATGGACCAAGAACTCATCCAGAAGACCCTGCAGTTCACGCATGGTCCGCAGCGGTTCCCGCTCGACCTTCGAGCCGCGTTCAGACACACTCGCCCCCGTGTGGCCTGCCAAGTACTGGCAGAACTGCGAGTTCACAGAGCCGAACTGCCGCTCCACATGACCCTTGGCCGGTCCATTGGCCGGCGGAACGGGCTGCAGGGAAATCCCCAGGCTCTCGCACGCGGCACGTGTCGAGGGCGAGACGAACACCTTGCCCTGGTCGACCACGATCGTCTCGGGCACGATCACCGGGCGTGCCGCAGCATCCTTCAGCCGCTCGTCCACGCTCAGCAGACGCTGATGGGGAATCACCGAGGCGGCCATCGACAACGAATCCGGCCACTCGGGACGCATCATCATGGGGATCATCATCTGCGCCAGGAGCACAGCCACGTCGGTCAGCTTGCTGCCCGACGCACGCACGATCGCCCACACACTGCGAGTCGCCACATCCAGCGCAATGGTCAGCTCCGGCCGCCCCACCACCCCGTCATCGAAAACGATCAGCACATCCAGAGGCGTGCTGTCGAGCATCACCAACTCACCCGGACGCAACACCACCGTCGGCGCGAACGGAGGCGCAGGCCGGGACGCCCTGGCCCGCCGCTGGCCGACGGTGCCCTCCAGCCCGAGCACCGCTTCCACACAGGTGAGAAGGATGTTGAACGTGGACTGCGGCGGGACTTCCACCACGCCGGGCCCGTGCTCGATGTCCAACCACCACTGCGCCTCACGGCGCATCCGCTTCTTCCACCCACGTGACCGGGAACGCAGGGCCTCCTGAACCAGCAGGGCCCGCAACGCCTCGACCACCCGGGAGTCGGCCCGCTGCAACCGCGACGAGCCGCCCCGCTTCGAAACGAGGCCCCACACACCCCCCTCGTGGTAGCGCTTGCGCCACCTGCGGACCGTCGCGCGGCTCACGGCGGTCCAGCCCTGCTCGGCCAGCTCATCCGCTTTGGCCTGCTCCCGCTGCGCCAGTGTCGTGAGCGCAGGGTCGTACTGGGGCCTGGGCCGCCCCGCCCTGCCCAGGTCAGGCGTGGGAAAGCCCGTCTCGACCTCACGGACGTGCTGCTCAAGAGCGAAGGCACGGACCTGCTGGTCCTCTGAGACCGTCGACAACAGCCCCATCTGCGGCACATGCAACCGCGGAGGCCCCTTCAGCAACTCGAAACCGAGATCACTCAGCGCAGCCAGACCGAACACCGCCAGGCCACCCGAACGACCCCGTTCCAGCAGCCAGATCCGTGGCCCCTCAGCTCCGTGGGCTTCCACCCCCGCCACGGACCACTCCCGGCCGTCACCGCGCACCGGATCCCCGATCCTCCAGACCGGCCGGCTCACTGCGCTACTCCGGCCGCGGAGGGGGCGGAAGCGACAGCCAGGGTCCCCGCGTGCAGCGGAGTGTCCAGAGGAGCGGTCAACAGCCCCCGCCACAAGCCATGGAACACCGCAGGCCACACAGCGATGGGATCACCCACCGCGGCTACGCCGTCCAGCAGAGCCGTGGCAGTGCGGAACGACCGGGAGAGGCGGGGCATCAGGTCCTGCGCGTACCGCGGGTGACGGTACCCGGCGAGCCAGCGGACATTCGCCTCGACCACCTGCGACGGCAGACCGACCAGCCGGTAGTGCCAGCCCGCGGCCGTCGCAGCGGCGTCGACATGCGCCGCCCGCTGCACCAGCCGCCGCCCTGCCCCCAGCCGGCCCGCACAGTCGATCAGCAGTCCGCTGCCGTCGGCCAGCCGCGCCACCAGATGCGGCGCGTGCCCAATGATCCTTCCGCCTCTGCCCCGCCACCGCAGCTCCACCGGACGGCATGCCACAGCAACCACCTGGGGATCGAAGTCCAGCATCATCAACTGCGTGCGCATCGCCCCGAATCCGTAGCGCACCATGCCGCCGTTCGTTGCCGTCCACCACCAACCTGGACCCACCCGGCGGCCTTTGAGGATCGGGAACTCCCACACCGGGGCGCAGTCCTCCAGGCGCATCTCGCCCACAGCCTGCAACCACGGCATCTGCACGGCCTCACCAGCCTCACCGATGAAGTGTGCTTCGACGAGATCCGGGTCCACGCACCGAAGTACGCGACCACTCGCAGAGCGGTCACCTAGCTGTAATTCTTCATAGATTGTGCTGATATTTCGCATACAGGGCGGCATCTTTCGGGAAGAGGGAATGGTGCCGCTGACAGTCACCGGGAACAGAGGACACACCGGTGCGTACACGGCTGATTGCCCGAGGGGCGCAGCGGAGGCAGCCTGTCGGCCACGAGAGAGCCTCGTAGCCGACAGGAGGTAAAAACCCGCCGTCACGTGACGTGCGGCCGAGGGCAGACACCGTTCGGGACGTGGGTACGCGGCACTGACGCCGGTGGAGCGTCACGGGGGTCCCGTGACGCGGAGCGGCGGTGCAGGAAACAGTCGCGCCTTCAGCGAGCGGCGCGGCGTGGAGCTTCGCCCCACTCGGCGTCAGGCGGGATCGAGATCGTACAGAGCGGGCACCTGCTTGAGCAGGGCGACGTAGTGCTCGGGCGGCAGGCTCCGCAACTCCGCAAAGGTCAGACCCATCAGCAGACCGGACGACTCCTCGGCAGTCACCTCAACCGCGGGTGGGGCGGACGGCAGGGCGACGGTGCACGCCGCCGACGGCGAGATCCGCATCGTTGGATCCTGGCGAAGAACCAGCGCCAGCATCAACCACTCGACGAGGTACTGAGCCCGGCGGGCGGCGATGCCTGTGGCTTCCCGGAGGCGGCTCACCAGCACTGTCTGCTCGACCGGCGCGTCAAGGAGCATGCCGTAAACGAGCGGCACGGACCAGTGCTCCAGAAAGAGAGGCAGGAGCAGCAGGCGCCCCTGGGTCTCGTCCTTCCTGCAAGCTGTCGCGATCTCCCAGCCCGCCACCGTTGCGGCGCACTCTTGCCGTGTGCCTTCGACAAGACCGACTGTCCCCAGGAACGCCATGATCTCCGCGACTGTGTCCTGCCCCAGCCCCGAACGGCCGGCGAGTTCAAGGGAGCTGACCGAACGCCTTTCCGGTCCGCTCAGCGTTGCCAGATCGAGAGAGACCGCCCACTGAATCGGAGTGCTCGCACGGCTGGTAGGAAACAGCTGACGGGTCTGATGCGTGCTAGTCACTGCTCTACCTCCCGCACAGCCTGACGGCCGGCGAAGCAGAGGGAGCGGCCGATTCCGTCACCGGTCATAGAGCTCATCACGTGGGGCCTCTTTCGTAAGTACAGACACGTTGGTATGACGCACCGCACCGTCCGACACCAGGTCTCGCTATAGTGACGGTGCGCGTGGGGCCTAAGAAGCCATCTCATTTGGGCGACTCGGTATTCTGTGAGTCATGGTGGGGATCGTTGAGCGGTTGGTGCCGGACGAGTTGTGGGAGTTGTTCCAGCGGGTGGTGCCGGAGGCGCCGTCGCGGCCGCAGGGCGGTGGCCGGCGCCGGCACGGCGACCGGGAAGTGCTGGCGGCGATCGTCTTCGTGGCGACATCGGGTTGTACCTGGCAGCAGCTGCCTTCGGCGTCGTTCGGCCCGTCCGGCGCGACCGCCCACCGGCGGTTCTCGGAGTGGTCGAAGGCCAGGGTGTGGGCCAAGCTCCACCGCCTGGTCCTCGACGAACTGGGTGCCCGCGGCGAGCTGGACTGGTCGCGGTGCGCGATCGACTCGGTGAACATGCGAGCCCTGAAAAGGGGGACCTGACAGGTCCGAATCCTGTCGACCGGGGCAAGTACGGCTCGAAAATCCACCTGATCACGGAAAGGTCGGGTCTGCCCATATCCGTCGGCATCTCCGGCGCCAACCTGCACGACAGCCAGGCCCTGATCCCCCTCGTGAAGGGCATCCCGCCAATCCGCTCGCGCCGCGGCCGGCGACGGCGCAAGCCCGCCAAACTCCACGCCGACAAGGGCTACGACTACGCCCACCTGCGGCAATGGTTACGCGAACGCGGCATCACCCACCGCATCGCCCGCAAGGGAGTCGAGTCCTCGCAACGGCTGGGCCGCCATCGCTGGACCGTGGAGCGCACCATGGCCTGGCTCGCCGGCTGCCGCCGCCTCCACCGACGCTACGAACGCAAAGCCGACCACTTCCTAGCCTTCACCAGCATCGCCTGCACCCTCATCTGCTACCGCAGACTCACCAAATGAGATGGCGTCTAAACATGCGCAGCCGGGGCCGCCGAACCTCACTTCGGCGGTATCCCGTGCCTATGTGCGCACGCCAGGACATGATCTTTCAGGAACGCACTGGCTCGGACTCCTTGACAGCAAGCCGGTATGAACCGGTCCGGGGACGCGTCAGAATTCCGCGCTTCACCATGCGGTTCAGGTCTCGGGCGCAGTTCTCCGCCTTGACATCGGGACGCATCTTCCCGACCTCATCCTTGATCTCCGCGTACGTTGCCTCGACTTGCAGCCGCAGCAAGTCCTGGATGACGGCAGCGACGGAGACCCGCGGCTGTGAACGCGGCGACGCTTCCGCGACGGGATCAGGAACACCGGTCGCACCCTCGGCCAGCGGCTCGTCCAGTGCCGACAGCCAGGCCTCGGCCTTCGACAGAGCACTGCCGGAAGCCGTGACCATCAAGGCCACCAAATCCTCCCGCTCCTTCGCCGACCGCAGCGCTTCCTCGGCGGCCTGACGCTCAGCCGTCGCCCTGCGGAGCAGTTCTCTGTCTTCTGCAGCATGCCGCGCCAGCTGGGTAGCCCACAGCCTCCGCCTGGTCACGTTCACTGGGCATCTCCTTCCGGCATAGTCGTAAAAGGCCTTCCCTGCGCAGCAGACCATATAGCGGTCCCGCCACCTACCTAGCACCTTCCTGGCTGGATGGAAACACTCTCCCATCCAGCCAGCACTGAACTACCCCGTATTCCTGGGCCCACCTACCGTCGGACACCTTCCCTAATGCCGTAACCCTCGTGGGTGAATGCCCCAAGGGTCAAGATTGACGCCTTCTTTGCGTCAGCCGCGACGGTAGCTCGCGGCATACCTGCGACGGTGCCGGATGGTCCGTGCTGCCCGCACTCGCGGTGTATCCAGCGGGTCGTGACCTACCGTTTGGAATCGGCCTCGCAACAAGCAGAGTGAGCCGCTGCGGCACCGGCGTGACGCCTGCCCCGTTATGATAAATCCGGCTGTCCGGCACCCTCAGGAACCGTCACTGAATACGGCAGACGGGAAGATGCCGGTTCCGCTCTGGTGTAGGTACCGTTACGATATCCAATCGAATAGAACATGTTATCCGTGTTCGAAACTATTTCTTGATCTTCCAGAGTGCAGAGGAAGTTGAGAGGGAAAACCGTGGCCAGACGCGAGCGATCAGTTCCCGCGGGCGAAGGCGTGCCGGTACAGCGCCTGGAGTGCCCCCACTGCGGCATGTCCTGGAACCGTCCTCCCAAGCCAGGCCGGCTACCCCGGTTCTGCTCGGATGCCTGCAAGCAGGCTTCCTGGCGCAGACAGGCCCGGGATCGGCACGCCGAGAGGGCGTCTGCGCAGCCGCGACAGGGGCAACGCGAGCGATTCCACGCCGAACTGGCGGCCCTCTCGGGCAGAAAGCCCCTGCCCACCCCAAGGATCCTTCCCCTGCTGAGGGAACTCGCACAAGCGACGGCCTCGGACGAACGCACAGCCCAGCAGCTCTACAAGGCCGCGGCGCGGAAATGGCACCCGGACGCTGGGGGAGACGCCGGAACATTCACGCTGCTCCAACTGGCATACCGCCGGGCGCGGCAGGAGGGGTTGTGAGGGCGGCAGAACCTGCAGGCAGTCAACGTCCGTGGCCTCCTGTTCCTTCCTCCCGGCCGGTCTGCCGGCTGCTCGTACGGTAGGCGGGCAAGCCGCGACCGGTAGTGCTCGTTCACCGAGCCACCTGCTCATGCCCTTCCGGCGGCGTGAAGCCGTTCGGCGGCGGCACCTCTCGCCTGCCAACTGGGCCCGGCGCGAGCGCACTTCTTCACCGGCGTGAACGCCGCTGCACTGAGGCCGACGAAGCCGAAGGGACGGCGCCGCTTTCACCTCGAAGAGGTGTGAGCGCCTCTGGCTCTCCCGTGCTTGCTGTCCCCCTCGCCTCGGCGACGAGCTGTCACGAACTGCCGTTTTCCCTCGGCCGCATGGCGGCTTCTTCGCGTCCCCCAGGACGAGATCCGCTCTCCGGCTCCCCTTAGACGCCATCTCATTTGGTGAGTCTGCGGTAGCAGATGAGGGTGCAGGCGATGCTGGTGAAGGCTAGGAAGTGGTCGGCTTTGCGTTCGTAGCGTCGGTGGAGGCGGCGGCAGCCGGCGAGCCAGGCCATGGTGCGCTCCACGGTCCAGCGATGGCGGCCCAGCCGTTGCGAGGACTCGACTCCCTTGCGGGCGATGCGGTGGGTGATGCCGCGTTCGCGTAACCATTGCCGCAGGTGGGCGTAGTCGTAGCCCTTGTCGGCGTGGAGTTTGGCGGGCTTGCGCCGTCGCCGGCCGCGGCGCGAGCGGATTGGCGGGATGCCCTTCACGAGGGGGATCAGGGCCTGGCTGTCGTGCAGGTTGGCGCCGGAGATGCCGACGGATATGGGCAGACCCGACCTTTCCGTGATCAGGTGGATTTTCGAGCCGTACTTGCCCCGGTCGACAGGATTCGGACCCGTCAGGTCCCCCTTTTCAGGGCTCGCATGTTCACCGAGTCGATCGCGCACCGCGACCAGTCCAGCTCGCCGCGGGCACCCAGTTCGTCGAGGACCAGGCGGTGGAGCTTGGCCCACACCCTGGCCTTCGACCACTCCGAGAACCGCCGGTGGGCGGTCGCGCCGGACGGGCCGAACGACGCCGAAGGCAGCTGCTGCCAGGTACAACCCGATGTCGCCACGAAGACGATCGCCGCCAGCACTTCCCGGTCGCCGTGCTCGGCGCCGGCCACCGCCCTGCGGCCGCGACGGCGCCTCCGGCACCACCCGCTGGAACAAACTCCCACAACTCGTCCGGCACCAACCGCTCAACGATCCCCACCATGACTCGACAGAATACCGAGTCGCCCAAATGAGATGGCTTCTTAGTCCTCCTGGCGGTGCGCCCTTCGGAGTGAAGGAGGAGTAGCCTTGATCGAGCCGGGTGAAGCTGCAGTGCGTGAGGCCGTGCGCTACCGGGCCTGCGCCCCCGCCAACTCCCGTTCACCGGAAGCTGCGCACCAAGCAGCTCGCGGCCTTCGGACCGGGACACGGTCCGAAGCCGCTCGGTCTTCCCTGCGTCCTCGAACGAAGTGCAAGTCGGATCAGATAATTGAGTTGGCTTGTATCTGGAGAGGGTTCGCGGTACGTTCGCAAGAACAGAGCTTCAATCGGCGAGGAGCCAGGCCATGCTGCTCACGACTGGGCAGGCTGCTGAGGAACTCGGCTGCGCCATCACTACTTTCCGCCGCCTCATCACTGCAGAGGTCCTGCCCGGTCTCGCCCGCAGGCGTGCGGGTCATGACTCCCCTTCAGGTCGTACAGGCTCTGCGGGAGCGCCCTTCCGCTCCCGTGCAGCACCTGGGTGAAGGAGATCGGTGTGCTGCGTGTTGACGCTGCCCACCAGGGCGGTGGTCCTGACGGGGCAGCGGGCCGGCTTCGTCCAGGCTTGCCCCCGAGGATCTTCTGGAGAGCCTGCGGGGCGGGTGGCGCTCTGCTCGATGCCGCCAGTGTGGCCGCCGGGGCAGTGCTCCCGGTGACCCTGTCCGGTTACGTGCTGGCCGTCCTGCAGGCCCGGACACTGGAGAAGAGGGAAGACGGGCGGCACGTCTTCCCGGACGCCGTCCTGGCCGGGGTCACCACCTGGCCACCCCGGTCGTGCACCTGACCGCACCGCGGCAGGCCGACCGGGACATCGCCGACCTCTTTGGTACCGCCTGCCCTCCCACTCTGGCTGGCGCTGTCGCCTACGTCTCCACCAAAAGCTCTTCCGCCAACTGACCCAGGTACAAGGAATCGTCGACGACGCAAACACCTACAACGCGGAGCTGGCCGAGCTGCGCGCCCCTGCGGACGGCATCAGGAAGACGCAGGCCACGCTGGAGAAACTGGAGACGACCGCGCCCGCAAGATCACCGCGCTGCGGGACGAGAAGGCGAAGGCAGAGCCTATCGCTCCTGCGGCCGGGTGAGCCTGGCTGACATCGTGGCGATCGCCCCCATCCTCGCCCCCGACCGGCTCACCACCGCAGCACAGCCATCTACTTCCGTGCCCCCGTCGCCCGAACCGGAACTCCGCCCACCACAGCCGTCCCAGCCCCGCAGCCCGCCGGGGACACAGCACTGCCCAGTAGCACCGAACACCCACAGACCCCGTCCCAGGCGGGCACGGTCGCCCCGGCGATGACCCGCCCCGCCCCTGAACCGGCAGCTGAACCAAACGGCCCTAGCGCCCCCTCGAAGCCCGCCCCGGCCACCGCCGCCCCTCTCGTGGCTCAGACAGCACAGCGCACCCTTCCCGGCACCCCCAAGGCCCCACGGGGACCGCTGGTTCACCCACACCACCAACCTCGCCTCCACACACCCAACTTCACCCAGCAGGCCCGGAGCACCGTCTTCCTCGACACGCACACCGGCGTGCGCCTGTCGACCCGGCACCTACGTTCCGCATCGACCTGCCGACCGCCAGCGCCGCGGAAATCCTGAACACCTGTTCCTTCCACGTCCTGCCCGGCGGTGTCGAGCGGATCTACATCACCGCAGGCGCCCTCTTACCGGCAGGCCGACCAGCACCCTTTCCTCAAAGGACACCGTCGCCGCCTGGCTGAACGCCCCCACACCCGGCTGGCGCACGGACACCGGCCGCGGCAAGGACAAGATGGCCGGCCACTTCGTCCACCCCCGCAACCCCGTCGGCCGATACCAGCGCGAACAGGGCGACCAGCATGTCGAGATCCGGTCGGCGGGAGTGGTTCGAGCACCGAGGGCACTGAGCCCGCCGTCATCCGTGACGCGTTCGTCCTGCTGGAAGGCCCTGCGCCGCCAGTGGCCCGACGCCGTCCTGATGGGCTCACCGTCCCAGACCGGCCGTGACCTGTGGACCCGCACCATCCCCACCAGGTGAGTACGCGGACGGCTACCCGTCCGTCTGAACAGCTCCGCGGCCTCTTCCACGCACCCAGGGCTGCACCGAACTCATCACCCCGCCCCGTGTTCCCGCCCAGCTCCCCGCCCTGGTCGAGTACGACCGCACCTTCGCCTACGCCAAACACACCTGGAAATCCGCGAGTCGGCACCCCCCGCCGCGTCATGCTAGTCCACCTTCGCCTCCTGGCTCCAGAAGGAACAGACCAAAGCCCTCTTCGCCTGCGGCCACTGGCACGTCCGCGTCACCGTCCCCGACATGGATCCTACATCGGGATCCTCCCCGCACCCGCCCCCGGCGACCGCGCCCTGGACTACCCCGCCACCCCGGCACCACCTTCACCACCTGGGCAGGCCGGCCCCGAAATCCACACCGCCCTCTCCACAACCCACACATCCCGTGGGAAGATCGAGATCCTCGACGGGATCCTTCTTCCACCACGGCAAACCACTCGACGACTGGTCCAAGAACTCAAGGAAGCCTGGCTCCCCCTCACTGCCCAGGCCGACCTGAACGGCGACCCCGACCAGCGCACCGCAGCCCACCTCGCCGCCCGCGCCGTCCGCGCCCTCCTCCTCTACGGCATCGGCGCCTTCGCCCAACGCCCCCGCACCGTCACCGGCACCACCCCCCGCATGATCAACGTGGACGGCCCCCGGACGCCGAAATCATCGGCTTCGACGACCAGACCATCACCTGGCAACGCCACCGGCTTCACCCGCGACCCCAACGCCCACCCCGAATGGGCCTCCCACCGGTCCTCGCCGTGCCGCCCTGCTCTCCCAGCGCCACCGAGACGACAACACCTACGCCGGAGCCCTCCACGCCCCACCCGGCACAATCGTCGCCTTCCGCACCGACGCCGTCTACCTCACCCAGCCCCAAACCCGGCCCCACCACGGCCAGCCGGGCTGACTACCTCAACAAAGGCCACCTCCCCGGCCCCATCCTCGGCCCCCACCACCGAAGACGAACTCCTGACCCTCCGCTACAAGGGCCGCGCTGCCCACCACGCCACGCCCACTGCGAACAGAGGCCTGATGCCACCGCGCCGCAGGCACCTTTCGGCACCGCACCGCAACGAAGCAGCCCGCCTTGCTCACCAACTCCAACAAGCCGGCTACACCAAACGCGACATCGCCCGCATCATCAACCGCGCGCCTCCCTCGTCTCCCAGTTCTACAAGAACAAGGGCGCATCCTTCGTTCCCCGCCCTCACCCAGGTCCTCACCGCCATCCACACCGCAGGCATCAGCGACGTCACCGAACTCGCCGCGATCGCCGCCACCACCCGCCGCACCACCGCCAGCCGCAACCGAGCCCGCGTCCGCACCAAAGCCGTCCTCATCACCCCCACCGGCACCGGCACCGGACGAGCCGGAGCACAGGCCATCGCCTCCGGCTCCGCCCGACTCCGCCCGTTCATCGCCGAAGCCGCCCGCCAGGACCTGCGCCTGGCCTTCACCGTGCGCCTCGCCGAAAACCGGCTACGTCCACGTGTCAGGAAGCTGCACCACGTGACCCGGCATCCGCCGCGACGTCACCGAGCGCGCCGACCACACCGAGGAACGCTCCGACGCATCCGCCGCACAACGGGTGGCTTCGCGGCAGCCGACATCGCCCGCCGTGTCGATGCGGCGGGCGGCGATGTCACCACGGCCATCCACCGGTGGCTGGTCGACACCGGCCGGATCCACCCCGACGCACACATCGTCCATCTCGAAATCCGTACCTGGCGCCCTCGCTGACCCCGCGCGGC